>CAYPKD010000001.1:0-139228 GCA_964411255.1 uncultured Gammaproteobacteria bacterium
TGCCCCAAATTTCTCCAAACTGAATTGAATATTTTTCTAAATTCCATCCAGCTTGATTTAGCTCTGTTTTTAAACTATCAATTGAATATTCAATAAAATGGGTTTTATCCAAACGATATTTAAAACCATTTTTCTTTTTATACAAAGTCAACCAATCTCTATCTAACATTGGAACTCTAATTAAGATAATATCGCCTAATTTTTGTAATTTTTGCAAAAAATCAATGCGATTTTCAATATGTTCCAGCACGTTTGATAGCACTATTTTATCAAATTTTTGTAAAAAATCATAATTTGTTGCATCAGCACAGATAAACTGTAAATTTTCAAATTTGTTGTTCTTTTTTGCCTGTTCAATATTTTTATTCACAATATCCACTCCAAATACTTTTTTTGCTTTGCCTGCCAGACTATAGGATAAGAGCCCATTTCCGCATCCAATATCCAATACCAAATCCTCATATTCTATATTTTTTACAAAAAAATCGTGGTATTTTAATATCTCATGTTTTGGATGAATGCCTTTATTTCTTTTTATAGCAATTTTTGAAATTGCTTTATATGAAAAATTATGTAGCCAAATGAAAAATTTTTCTATAATTTTCAACATAATTCCTTAATTCTGTTGGTAAATTTATCCAATGAATAATTTTGTAGAGCTTGTTCAAATCCTTTCCATCCCATGCGGATCACATCATCTCTATCATCAATAATGCTTTCAATTTTTTGAACTAGATCATCAACGTTTTGGCTTTTAAAAATATAGCCTGTCTCCCCTTCCTTGACATAGCACTTTGTGCCATTTTTATCGCTGGAAATAACCGGCAATTTATTAGCCATTGCTTCAAGCGGCTGTAAAGAAGCTGGATCCTGATAGCTGGTTAAAACAAATAAATCATTTTGCCTGTACAGGTCAATCACTTCTGGGTGAGGCACTTGAAATTTAAATTCAACAATATTTTCCATTTTATTTTCTTTAACAAAATCCATTAATTTTAAAACATAATTTGGATCAGCCTTTTCTCCGACTAAAGTAACTTTAATTTGATAAAAGCTTTTTAACTTTTCAACTGCCTTAAGCAAAGTTATATGATCTTTAATTGATTCAAATTTGCCAATATTTAAAATATTAATTTTCCCATCCTGAAAATATGACTTTTCAAAATCAACTGCATCATAAACAAATGGAATATAGTGAAATTTTTTATAATTTTTAAGATCTAAATCTGTCATTGTGCAAATTGGCGAAGCAACTGCTTGTACTCTGTAATGCTTGAATAAAAACCAACAAATAATTTTTTCTTTTAAATTTTCACATTTAAACTTTTCTCTTTGAATAAATATAATTGATTTAATATTAAATTTCTTCGCATATCTTAAAGCACAGATCGAAAACAGGCTTTTTAAGCCTTTAACAATAATTACATCAGGTTTAATCTGCTTAATTTTATTTTTAAACTTTTTCAAAGGAGGATAAGATAATTTTAGCTGCCAGGAACTTTTTAAATATTTTTTTTTAAATATTTTAACAATTTTTTCAAAAAATAAATATAATTTTGAATAGCCAATGACTTTTGGCTCAATCAAATCATATTTTTCAGATTTCCCTTTATATTGAACAATTAAATCAACAGTATTCTCGGCTTTTTGCAAAGCTTTTATCCGATCATGTAAATTAATATGATATCTGGGGGCGATAATTAAAAATTTCATATAAAACTATATAAAAAATCATCCAACTGAGCAATGATTTTTTTTATATTATAATTTTTTTCTACTGTCTCCCTTGCTTTGTGTCCAAAATCCTTCATTCTCTCAATATTATTAATTGCAAAATTAATTTTTTCAGCAAGATCCTTATAATCAGCAGTTCTGAAATTCATTCCATTTAAATTATGTTTGATTAATTCAATATTTTCTTCTATATCTGAAACTAAGCAAGGTCTTTTCATTGTCATTGCTTCAAGTAATGCATTACTCATCCCTTCATGCATAGATGGCAGCACAAAAAGATCAGTGGCTTGCAGGATTTCTAAAACATCATTTCTCAATCCTAAAAACCTAACTTGAGCATCCAGATTATTTTCTTTAACAAAATTTTTTAATAAACCCTCCTGATCTCCTGTTCCAATTAATAATAATTTGATTTTGGAGTTATTTAATAATTTTAAGGCCTGCAAAATATCAATTTGTCTCTTGCTGGAATAAAGCCGGGCAACATTTGATATTACAAAATCATTTGGGGTTAAATTAACCTCACGCCTCTTTTTTTCAGTTTCAATATTTATTTGAAAATCCTCCAGGTTAATCCCATTTGGTATGCAATGTGATTTTTCTAGCTTTATTTTTAAATTTTGCCTGTAGTAATTTAATGTTGATACAGAATTGGTTAAATGATAATCAACAAGATTTGATGTTAGTTTGTCCATTTTTAATAAAAATGGCAGATCAAGATGTTTATTTCTAATATAAGCAACTATTTTTTTCACGCCAAATGTCTTTCCGAAAAATCTACCAAATAAATCAGCATGAATTAGGTAGTTGACCTGCAAATCTGGTTTAAAATCTCGTATGACTCCCTTATAGCGCCAAATAACGCCTGGGTTGTATTTGCGTTTAGCATCCAAATAATGCACAAGCACTCCTCTTTGCTCTAATTTCTCACCGATCTCTCCATGACCCCTTATACAACACACCCTATTTTCAGTTTTTTTCAAGTATGGCAAAGTCTTTAAGAGCATATTTTCAGCTCCCCCGCCTTTTTCTAAACCAGTTATCAGATGAAGCACTTTTTTCATAAAATATCATTAAAAGTGCTTATATTTTAGCAAAAATATCTTATTAAATCAAATTTTTTATAAAAAAATCGTCCTGATTTATCAGGACTCAATATTTTTGATTTTTGCTGTTTGATTTTTACTTTTTGATTATATTCTCAACTGCAGCCCATTTTGATCCGCCCTCAGCTGGAATTAAAAATACTATTTCATCTCCTGGTTCACCTTTAAAATACGTAACACTGGCAGTTAAAAGCCGCCATTTTTTCCCTTCATGTACAGCCATATACAATTTTGACTGATCATCAAGCTCAAGATCACCAACGATTCTTTCTCTTTCGATTGGTTTTATCTGTTTAAAAATAAATGCGCCAGTTGGTGTAACTGTTAACTTTAATATGTCACCTTCTACCAGTTTTGACTTTGATGCGTAATTTGCAGGCACATCATATTCTTTACCATCAGATCCAATCATATTTTCTCCGTCAAATACTCCTTCCACCACTTTTTCCATTTGATTTTTTTCCGGTACTGGCCGGTCTTTTACTTCTTCTAGCTTTTTCCCAACACTTTCGCCTTCACCTCTGGCTGATGAATCTTTTGTAATTACAAGCTTAAGCCGATCAATCTGCTTTTGTAAATCACTTATTACATTAACTAAGTCTTGCTTAGAAGGTTCTTTTTTCTTTTTCCCCCAAAACATAATTTTATTTTTATTTTGTATTTTTTGTTTTATAAATATGATAATTTTGCATCCGCATCCGTAATATCTGTAATAATCCGTAAATCCGTAACCTCAATTCCGTAGGTCCGTAACCTCTCCTACTTATATTCTAATACGCTTTTTTAGTTCTGGCAAGTACTTCTGCCTCAATAATCTCTGGATCGCGTCCATATTTTAATCTGGACAGCTTGGTAATCACTTTAGACAGTTCTGGATTTGATTGAGGAAGTCCTGGAATCTTATCAAAAGGCATAGTTGCCATGTTAAATCCAGGAGGATTTGCATTATCTATTAACAGTTTAACATATGCATTATATTTTGGCATGTTGATAAAGTCCTGCTCATTAAAAACAGGGGCAAATTCTTTTGTTAAAGCTTCTGCATCGTCAACTCCGATTCGAAATGATACTTTAGTACCCACATTGCCGAAAATTGCGTCTTTAAATTTTGTATCGCCACCCTTAACCAATTGTCCAATATATTGATGGCCTATTGTTAAACATAAACGATATTTTCTAGCCTCAGACAAGATAATTTCCATACTGTCAGTTAAAAAATTCTGAAACTCATCTACATACAGATAAAAATCAGCTCTTTCTTCTTCAGGCATGTCTCCTCTGGCTAATGCTGCCATTAATAATTTTCCAATTACAATCATTCCTAATAAATTGGCATTTATCTCGCCGATTTTTCCTTTTGCCAGTTTAACCAGCAGAATTTTTTTGTTATTCATGATCTCAGAAAAATCAATTGTGCTTTTTTGTTGTGAAATAATTGGCCTGACATAATCATTTGTAATAAACGGCGCCATTTTACTGGTAATATAAGGAACCATGTTTGCCAAAGATGCTTCGCCGCCAGCCTTTTGCGCTTCCTTTTCCCAAAAATCTTTTACAAGCTGGCTTTTACACTTTGACAATTTATAAGCTCTAAAATCCTCGTCAGCTAAAACCCTGGAAATTTCAAGCAATGTTGAGCCTGAATCAATATCTGACATTATTAAAGCAGCGGCATTTTTAAAATATTGCTCAAACATTGGACCACCAGTTGCTTTTAGATCATATAATTTGTCAAAAATAGCCATTATTTCATTAATTGCAAATGTTTTTTCTTCTTCAGTATTAAATTCCAATAAATTCAAACCTATTGGTCGTTCTATATCAGAAGGATCTAAGATAACCACATCCTCTGCTCTTTCCTTTGGTATTCTTTCTAAAATGTGACCTATAGCATCACCATGCGGATCAATAAAACAGGCGCCTTCGCCATTGGCAATATCCTGCATTGCGACCCCTTCTGCAAACCAGGACTTACCAGTACCGGTCATACCAATAATATACATGTGTCTTCGGCGATCATTTCTTTTCAGTCTTATTTCAGTCTTCTTCCCACGATAAATATTATGGCCCAGCATAACTCCTTCAGCTGGAATATTGAGAGGGGCTGGCGCCTTTTTCGATTGGAGCCATCTAATATTTGGTGTCTCAGTTACTTGAGGAATAGGAAAATGAAAAACAGTAGCCATCTCTTCTGAATTTAAGACTATGCTTCTTTTATTATCAAAATTTCTATAAATAAAATCTGTTGCCAACTTATCAATTTTTTTTGATGATACTTCAAGGCTATTGCCATATTCATATATATTAAACTGGGCAAAGGCGGCTAAAATATCATTTAAATACAATTCACTTTTATGTGCCTGATCTGAAGCTGTCAAAATTCTGATATTAACATCCATCCCCCCTTTGCTGGCCTTTTCCTCAATCCCCTTTACAATTTCCTGTTCCATTGGAGACAATTGATGCTGAGTTTCAGGCTTTGGTGCCCCGTCTGCTGATTTTGGAGATTTCTTAAACATTTCTTTTAGCACGCTTTTTCCCTTGAGTGCTTCTTCGAATTTTTTGCCTTGCATCATTCTTGAGGCCACTCCAATACCATGGCTTCGCCAGACCTTTTTCGCTGATCTGACCACGAACTGAATAACAGCGCCATCATCATCACCAACCTTGCTTAATGCATTGGTTAAGGAATTAAGAGGATCACCTTCAATCTTTTTATACGTTTTTATTGGAAAAAAATTCTGCCTTTTAAAAGTTAGCATTTTGCCAGCAATCACGCTCTTTGGAGTAAAAATATTATAGTCCTCAACGTCTTCAATATTGGCATCTGGATATTGAGCCTGAAGTTGCTGCTCAAGAGTACTTCTAAGATATTCCGGCACTGCAACATAAAACGAAATCTGGCCTTCATCAGCCACAATTTCAAATGATATGTGATCTTCCCTGCCAAACAGCCAGGCGCCAAACCCCTTATGCGCCTTTAATCCTCCAATTGTAGAAAATAATACTTCTGCTACTCCAATTTTTTCCTGAGTTTGCTGAACTCCCATAGACTGACCATCGGATTTATCTGCACTCTTAAATTTTGGTAAAGTAATTAATAAAACATCTTTTTTAAAAGCAGTTTTCATTTTCCCATGTCTGCGCATGTAAACTCTGATAATCAAAATAGTGATTATAAAAACTAAAATTATAAAAATAACAAACAATCCCAGAATCACAAAGGGATTTGTTAATAAGTCTTCAACATTAATAGCTGAGAATTCAATTGATGGTTCAAACTCCATGACTACGAATTTTAGTTACAAGATATACAGGATTTTATATGCAAGATATTACAAGATGAAATTTTGCATCCGTAATATCCGTAATGATCTGTAGATCCGTAACCTATTAATCTTTTCTCTTTTTACCTAAATGCTTAACCACAGATTTTAAGCCATCTGACACTAATCCAACAATTTTAAATCCTGCTTCTAACTTGTCTTTCATTTTCTCTATTGCTTCAATAATCTCTTCCATTCTCTCTCGAAATTCTGTTATAGTCTCATTTGCATTCTTAAGTAGCTTTGCTAAATAAAAAAGCGCCCAACATAAAAAGGCGGTCAGCCAAAGCAAACAAAATGAAAGCACAATGTATAAAACATCTTGACTTGTTTCAAGCATATTTTTTATTTTTATTTATTTTTATTTTTCTTAAACAATGAATCAATGAAACCATGAAACAATGTTTTAATAAGCTATGCTCTCAGTTCAGCCCCAACACCACTTTCAAGCTGTTTTACAACTTTCTTTTGAAGTTTTTCTACTTCCTCCTTTTCTAAAGTTTTTTCCTCAGATTGATATGTAATTCTAATAGTTATGCTCTTTTTTCCTGTTTTAATTTTACCATTTTTAAATATGTCAAGCAAATCAACTTTTTTTATCAATTTTGGTTCAACTGTTTTAATAATTTGGGCAATGTCTTTATACATTGCTTTTTCATCTACAATAATTGATAAGTCGTAAACAACTGACGGATATTTATTAACTGCCTCATATCCATATTTTGGTTCAACTATTTCAGACAATTCATCAAAGTTTAGCTGCCACAACCCAACTTTCTCTTCAATTTCCAATTTTTTTTCAATTAAAGGATGTAGCTCTGTAATCCATCCGATTTCCTTATCATTTACCATAATATTTGCGCTTCGGAATGGATGCTGAAAATGTTGATTTTCTTTTGGCATACTTATAGCATAATCTACCTGCAAATAGGTTAACAATGATTCAACGATTTGTTTTACTTTAAAAAATGGTTCTTGTTCACCCATTTTCATATATGCCCCGCTTAAAAAATATGGCTGAGCAGGCAAATATTTTTTGCTATTTGGTTCTAATTCAAACTTGCTGTCTTTTATTAAAAACACGCGACCAATCTCAAAAATATTTACTTTTTCAAAAAACCGCAAATTATCTTTTACATTAACGGCCAAATACGGCCATAAATTCTGCCTCATTAGATTTTCATTCTCATCCCATGGATTTTCTAATTGCCAGTAATTTGAATGGTCTAAATTAATTTTATCTAAAATATCTCTTTTAGCAAAAGAAGAATTCCGTACTTCAATAGAATTCTCTGCCATGATCAAAAAATCTTTAACTTGCCTCTCAATATTTCTCTCTGTATTTGGTTCTAAATATAAATTTTTTACTTCTGGCATCTCAGTGGCAATATTGTCATATCCTAATATTCTTGAAACTTCTTCAATCAAATCCTCCTTTATTGAAATGTCTCCGGTCGCCCTCCAGGACGGCACCTGAACTTCCCACGCGCGTCTCTTATCTTTAACTTTAAATCCAAGGCTTTGTAAAATCCTTTCAACTGTTTTATCTTTTACTTCCTGGCCGATCCTTTTTAACAAAAAGTCCTTTGGCAGCTCAATTGGTCCTTGGTTTAATTTAAATTTCTCAAATCGTACAACATTACTTGCCACCTTTGCCTCTGGCTGCGTTTTCATTATTAACTCAACAACCCTCTCTAATGCACAATGCGCATTTGTCGGATCAAGACTCTTTTCAAATCTCATTGAAGCTTCTGATCTTAATCCAAGCTTGGTTGCTGTTCTTCGAATGTTTACTGGATCAAAATTTGCAGACTCAATAATAATTGAATCTGTTTTTTCAGAAATTTCTGAATTTTGCCCGCCCATAATTCCAGCTAAAGCTACCGCATCTTTTGAATCTGCAATCACCAACATTTCTTCGCCTAAAGTCCTTTGTTCACCATCCAGTGTGATTAATTTCTCTCCAGGAGTGGCTAAACGAACGGTTATCTGATTATTTTTTAATTTTTTTGCGTCAAAGGCATGTATTGGCTGGCCCATTTCAAACAATACATAATTTGTAATATCAACAATATTATTAATTGATTTTTGGCCAATGGATTGCAATGACTGCTTTAACCATTTTGGTGAAGGACCAACTTTTATATTATTTATTGCCACACCATAATATGCTGGACAAAGCTTTGATTCCTTAACCTTTAGCTTTAAATCAATGGCCTTTTCTTCTTTCAGCTTGAAAGGCTTTATCTCCTCAAGCTTTTTATCATAAAGCGCTCCCAATTCCCTGGCAATGCCATAATGAGACCAAAGATCAGGTCTATTTGTTAAAGACTTATTATCAATGTCTAAAACATAATCGTTAACGCCCAAAGCCTCTGCCAAATTCTGGCCGACCTCAAGGTTTAGGTCAGACAAATTCAAAATATCGCCATTTTTATGATCAAATATTTCACCCAAGCCGATCTCATCAGCAGCGCAAATCATGCCAAAGCTTTTTTCTCCCCTAATTTTAGTTGGTTCAAGTTTAACTGGATCACCTTCACCATGCCATCGCACCATTGCGCCTGGGATGGCTAAAGCAATTAGCATACCCTGTTCTAAATTTGATCCACCGCAAACCACTCTGACAGTTTCTTTGCCCAAATCAACATCAGCTAATTTTAATTTATCAGCATTTGGATGAGGGAACAGTTTTGTTACTTTCCCAACAAAAATATTTTCCAGTTGCTGGGCTAAATAATTAAGGCCTTCCACTTCCACAGTGGCCATGGTTAATTTATTTGCGATTTCCTTTGGCTCAATTTTTTCAAGATTAACGTATTTATTAAGCCAGTTAATTGAGATGTTCATATTTTGAAAAGTTAAAGTTAGAGAAGTTAAAAAGGTAAAAATGTTACGAGGTTATGATGTTAAAATATTAAATGGTTATAAAATAATAGTTAAAAAAGGAAAAAATCAAAGGCCAAAATCAGTAAATCCTGACCGAGGCACGAACCGCGTATTCGTAACTCCGAGCATGCGGACGGACACAATCCAGGTTCAACTGCCTACTGATCCGACCCCAACGCGAAAAACAAACGCCGCCCGAGAATTTTAAATACCCTGCTAAATTCCAATTGGCTCTACCACTCCCATCCCAGTCATCGATTACCTTGTTATTCTTCTGCAAATAACACATGAAATAAGATAGCTCAGCTTCTGGCGTCATGCCGCTCTCTCCCGCGTATTGCTCGTCTTCTTTCATTTTTTCCAAATACTGCTCCGGCGTTTTATTCGCTTCCAATTGCTTTCTTCCGCCAACTTCTTTTCCCTTGCCTTCTGCTGGCAAATCCGATAAATCTTCTATAAACATTATGTCCCAGCCATCTGTCTTTTCTATAATTTCCTTCTTGGTTTTTCCGCCGTGATTTTCCTGATCATACTTTTCTGGAAAATAAACTAAATCGCTATCTTCACCAATATCCACTTCTCCCCCTTTATACTCTTCTGCCAGCCAAAAAGGCTGATCTTCATTCAATTCAAGCTCATCTCCGTTTGTCCCCTTTAATTTACCTTGTCTATGTTTTTTTAATATTAATTCCTTGGCTTTCTCGGCCATATCACTCAATTTCATACCAAACGGCACTAAAAGCAGTTGCGTAAAACCTTGTTCTTTCTTTTTTTCAACAAATTCTTTCTTGGCCTCAACTCGCTCTAAAATTTCTTCATAAGTCGGGATTCTCCTTGGTTGGCTATTTATATCTATAAATCCCAGTTCTCCGCTTGGTAATTTTTCAATCAGTCCGTTCTTTTTTAAAGTTTCTATCTGGTCTTCATATTGCTCTTTTAACTCAAAGGTCTTTTCACTTTCTTTTTTTCCCTTGATTTTCAATAATTCATTTTTGTAATCTGTATACAAATCTAAAGCTTGCTGCAATTTCCCTGCCTTTTCCGCTGCCACTGCCTTATCTATAATCTTGCCTAAAAATTCCTTTTCTTCTGGGGTGAGTGGTACACGCTTAACCTCGCCTCGCCGCGGCCTGGCCATTTTTAATTGACTTTCTAATGATTGTGGTTTTTCTGTCATACTGTAATGAGTAATGTGTAACGAGTAATTGGTAATTTAGAATTCAGCCGCTGCTTTGGGTTATATAGAACAATTTTGAGATTCCCAATCAAGTTGGGAATGACGTCCAGGACAGCGGCGAGCAGACATCTCGCATCTCACATTTCTCATTTCTAATTTTGATAACATGCTCCAGGTTATGTGCTCCATGCTCCATGATACAGGATACAAGATTCAGGATTCAGGATCATTGATGTAACCCGCTATCATTCCTCAATCTATCAATTTCATCTTTATAATCTTTATAATATTTCATTAAAAATGCGGTTACTTTTCCAATATTTGCTTTGGAAAAAACTGATTTTTTCAAATCCCATCCTTGGGCAAGGAATTTTTTCCTTTTTGCTTCAAATTTTTTATTTTGCAACTGAGATGTGGGCATAGGCATGACCAAAAATTTATCTATCTGGTCATCTGCTTTTAATACCACTCCACCCTCTGGAATAAAATCAAAATTATATTCCTTTTTTAATCGTATTAATTCCTGATTTATTCTTTCTGAAATAATTTCTAAATTTTTATAAAAAGTTTCAATTTGTTTTTTTCCTCTTTTAGAAAAGATTCCCACTTTCACCTCATACATGCCGGTTATAAAAGCGACATTTTTTTCAGTATCTACCACTACTCCTAAATGATCTGGATTTTTAAACATCTTTCTCGGATCAAGCCCTAATATTTGAGGTCTTTGTAAACAATTCAATATAAAATTTCCTAAAACACTGTTTTCTTCTTCCCTATTCATCTCCTCATTAACCAATGATTCAAATACACAACCGCGAAAAGTAACATATTCTTTGATCTGATTGAAAGAACTTTTTGGCATTTGTGCTAAAAGCTCTTCAGGATTAATATTTTCTAGAATTTCTTTTTTTCTTTCTAAAATGACAGAGTCAGGAGATTCTGATACTTTTTCACTAATCTCATGCCAGGATGCGTCTTTTACATCTTTAGAAAATTTATCATATTCACGCATCCTTTTTGATTTTTGTTGTGGCATTCGAGGAGATGCTTCAAACATATTTAATAGTTAGAAAAGTTAAAGAAGTTATGACATTACAAAGGCTAGAAAAAATTATTTCACTCGTCGCACTTGTCTTGCCTGTCTCACTCGTCTTGCTTTTATCAAAACTGCTTCAAAAATCGTAAGTCAGCACTGTTAAAAAGTCTGATATCTTCAATTCCATAACGCATCATCACTAACCGAGTTAATCCCAAGCCGAAAGCAAAACCGCTCCATTCATTTGGATCAATCCCGCCAGCTTTCAAAACATTTGGATGAACCAAACCGCATGGCAAAACTTCAACCCATCCCGTATGCTTGCATACACTGCATCCAGAACCGCTGCAAATCAGGCATTTCATGTCTAATTCAAATCCTGGTTCAACAAAAGCAAAGAAACCAGGCCTCAATCGAATAGTAACGTCTTTTTTAAAAATACCTTTCATCAGCGTTTTCATTGTCGCTATCACATTGGCAATGGAAATATCTTTATCAATTACCAAACCTTCAAGCTGATCAAATGTATTTTCATGAGAAGCATCTAAAGCTTCGTATCTAAAAACTCGTCCAGGAATGATTGCCCGGAGCGGCGCGCCGTATTTTTGCATTGCCCGGACCTGAACAGAAGAAGTATGAGTTCTCAAAACCATTTTATCTTTGTCATTTTTTATATAAAAAGTATCCTGCATTTCACGAGCCGGATGATCTGCTGGTATATTGACTGCCTGGAAATTAAAATAATCTGATTCTAATTCCGGGCCGTCTAAAATCATAAAATTTAAACTTTTAAAAATATCCTCTAATTCATACTGAACCAAGGATATTGGGTGTAAATTACCTTTTTCTTTTTCAACTGGCAAAGAAATATCAATCCATTCCTTTTCTAATTTTCCCTCTACTTGCTTTATTTCCAGTTGCTGACGCTTATTCTCAATTAATTTAACTAAATCCACTTTAATCTCATTAGCCAACTGGCCAACTTCTTTTTTCGCCTCTTTTGATAAATCCTTCAAAGATTTTAAAACCTTATTTAGCTCCCCTTCTTTTCTGCCTAAATATTTTTTTTCTAAAGTTTGCAGATCAGTTAAATCCGGCACTTTTTCAAGCTCTGTTTTTATTTGCTTTTTAAGTTTTTTTAATTTTTCTTTCATATATTGTTAGATTAGTAGATTGATAGATTGGTATAAAAAGTAGATCGATAGAACTCTAAAATTATTACTTATTTACCTATTAAACGTTTAGCTTTTTCTAAGGTGGCAAATTCAGCTTCGTCTAACGGTACTTCAACTGAGGTTGATCCGTTTTCTTTGTTGTCCAGTTTTACATCTATTGACCGTCGCAACACATGCCAGCCAACCACATCGCCTTTACCCTGCCGAGTCTTTACTCTGGATCCAACTGGAGGAAATTTTTCAGACAAACTCTCATACAATTCCTTTTCATATGCCAGACAGCATTTCAATCTGCCGCAAAGACCTGACAGACGCTCTGATCCTCGGTGAGCGACCTGCTGCAAATCTGCCAGCTCTGAAGTTACATTTCCCAATTCCTTTAAAAAGGTTTTGCAGCAAACCGGCTGCCCGCAACAGCCAACATCACCCACCATCTTTGATTCGTCCCGAATTCCAAGCTGCTGCAATCGGATATTGGTCTTAAATATTCTATTTAAGTCTTTTAATAAATCCCTAAAATCAACTCTGCCATCAGCAATAAAAGCAAAAGTTATACGCCCAAAATCAAGATGGATATGCACGTCAACCAATTTTATTGGTAATTTATGCTTTTTTATTAATTGTTTGCAAACTCTTATTGCTTCTTTTTTCTTTTCTTTATTTTGAATAATACTATCTAAGTCCTGCTTGTCAGCTTTTCTCAAAACTTGTTTTATCTCTCCTAATTTTTTTTCATCCTCATCTGTCAATTCCTTTTTCTCCATAACCTTTCCTAAATCTAAACCATGCTGTGTTTCTACCACAACATAATCATCAACATTCAGCTCAATCTTATTCGGATCAAAATAATAGACTTTATCCCAGGTGTTAAATTGTATGCCGACTACTTTCTTCATATAAATAACCCGAATCCCCGAATGTATCCGAATGCCCCGAATATATATCTATTCATTCGTGTCATTTGGGGTATTCGAATAAAAAATTCGTATCATTCGTATTAAACCTCAAATCTTACAAAATTATCAATTTCAATCTTTTCTCCAATTTTAGCAATCTTTTCCTTAATCAAATCTTCAATGGTCAAGTCTTCGTCTTTTATAAAAGACTGCTTTAACAAACATACTTCCTCATACCATTTACTAAGCTTGCCTTCAACAATTTTATCAATCATATCTTCTGGCTTTGATTCAGCTAAAAGCTGTTCCTTGTAAATTTCCTTTTCTTTATTCAAAACTTCTTCTGGTATATCTTCTGGTTTTAAATATAATGGATTAGTAGCGGCAATCTGCATTGCTAAATCTTTTGCCAGCGCCTGAAACTCTTCATTACGGGCTACAAAATCAGTTTCACAGTCTAATTCTACCATTGAACCTATTTTTTTATTTGGATGAATATAAGAGTAAATAATGCCCTCTTTAGTTTCCCGTTCTGCTGACTTTTTTGCAGCCTTAAGCTCACCTTTTTTTCGAAGAACTTCCATTGCTTTATCGACATCACCACCTGCTTCTTCTAAAGCATTCCTGCAGTCATTAATACCGCAGCCTGTTTGTTGCCGCAATTTCGCGACTTGTTGTAAGTCAACCATATTAATATAGGTTATGAAGTTACGAGGTTACGAAGTTATGAAGTTACTAATATCATAACGTCGTAACGAATTTAACATCGTAACGCCAAATTATTTTTTAGTTTTTTTGTCTTCTTTTGGTTTTTTAACCGTCTTCTTTCCTTCATTCACTGTCTCAGCTACTAGTTTTGAAATCATTTCAATTGATTTTGTAGCATCATCATTTGCAGGGATAGGATATTTAGCGTTTTGTGGATTTATATTTGTGTCACAAATGCCAACCACAGAAACTCCGACTTTATTTGCTTCAACCACTGCAGTTTTTTCTTCTTTCATGTCTACAATAAAAATTACTTCAGGCAGCTTATCCATGTTTTCCAAGCCGCCAATAATCTTATCCAGTTTTTTTAATTCTCTTTCTTTTACCAACTTTTCTTTTTTAGTAAACTTTTTCCATTCACCTTTTTCATTCTCAGTTTTCATTCGCTGAAACTTTTTGATTAATTTCAAAATAGTGTGAGAATTGGTAAATGTTCCGCCCAGCCAACGTTCAACAATAAACGGCATGCCGCATGACTTGGCTGCCTCGCGCACAATGTCTTTGGCTTGTGTTTTTGTGCCTAAAAAAAGAACTGTGCCGCCTTTTGCTACAGTTTCTTTAACAAAATTCAAAGCCTCCTCTATTTTTTTCTGAGTTGTTTCTAAATTAATAATATGCACACCGTTTCGATCCCCGTAGATATAGGGCTTCATTTTCGGGTGCCATTTTCCAGTCTGATGCCCAAAATGAACACCAGCCTTTAACATGTCTAAAAGACTTGGTATTGTCATAAATTTTCCTTTTTTCCTCTACTTTTCCAATCAACACGCCCCTGCACGGGGAGGATGTGCTAATTTTAGCTAAAAAATGCTTAGAAAAGTATGTGTGATCTTAATTATTTAAGTCATGGTCCATGATTTATGATACATGATTCATGATAAATAAAATATATCATATTTGTCTGAAATAAGCAAGATTATCAAACAAAAAACCAGCAAAGTAGTTACCTCACTGGCTGAAAGTAAAAAGTCAGCTTTTGTTTATGGACAAAACATTATCTTATCCTTTATTAAACTCCCATTTCCAGCAAGCAGCAGCGCCTAGAGTTTTCTGAGGAAAATCAATCATATTTGAAATAAGTGCTAATCCTGTCTCTGAAAGCCACATTGCCACATGATTTCCTGGATTTAAAGCCAAATCGCACCAATGAACCCATTTTTCTGCTTTCTTTTCTCCAGTCAATTTAAATATAGTAAATATTGCCTGAGCAAATACAGCTGCATTACAATGCTCAGCCCATTCACCCATTGCTCTCGATTGCGCGCAAAAACCTGCATATATTCCTTCTGGCCTAAAATTAATTAAATAATATCCTGCTTGAGGTTTTTTATTAATATCTTGCTTAAAAACTCTATACCCTGTCTTCAGCCACCAATCGGCCTTTTTATCATTATCAAAATTCGGCGGATTTCTTGGATCATTGCCAACCATTTTTCTCAGCTCTCGCAAACTCCAATCAAAAATATATACTAATCTCCAATCTGAATCAATTTTATTGCCAGCAGCACCTGATTCAATTGTTCTGAGAGTATAGTTGATTGGAATCCTGCCTTTTGGCAAATCATGTTCCCACGATTCAGCAGCTTTTTTTGCATTTATAATTTTATCTCTGCCAAGCAATTTAATAGCTTGCTTCATGGTAACTGGCTTAGCGAACCTATCAAATTGCTCTTGTATCTGCCCTGCTATAACACGAATATCCTCTTCTCTCATTTTTTGCAAATATTTTAATTCTAATCCCAATTTTTCAAGAGCAGCTAAAGTTGCGCCTAATTGGCCAAATTCCATAGCTGGAAACAAATCTAAAGATGACTTGACGCTTTCATTTGCCAGTAAGTGCTGGCGAATAATATCTACCACTTTAAAAGCAAAATCATTATCTGATCTTACTTTGCGCCAATGTTCAAATTCAATGCCATGCCTTTCAAAAATTTTCAATAACTCTACAACCTGAAAAAGATTGATTGTCCAAAGACCCTGACTGCTTGTGCTCATTGCACCCCCCTTTGATTTTCACCTTGTTGCCCATATGACAACTTTGACAAAAATCAATCTTCTGCCTGCTCCCTGCAAGCATGCTCTTATATTATTCGTCAAAAGAAATAAAGTCAAATAGGAATAAATCATCTTGTACTATCTTGTACAATTAATCTCGCCTGTCCTGAGCGAGCGAGTCTTTACCAAGCGAGTCGAAGGGTATATCTTGTAATACTAAAAAAGGACGAAAATCTGATTTCGTCCTCAAAGTTTATTTGCTTATTTTAATCAACTCCCAACGGAACTCTGACACTACCCAGAAATCCTTCTCGATCTCCTTCAGTGTCGCGTTTTGGTCCGTTCAGAATCTCACGAGCAATACCTTCGCTTACAAAATGGCAGACAATGACCGCAGCAGGTTCTTCTTCCCACTCGTCAAGCGACCTTTTGTCAAGCTCAAGGTCTTGCCTTACCCGAGCGCCAGCAGCCACACCCACTTGATCCATGTGCGCAGCAGATCTGGTGCGCCGAGCTTGGGCAGTAACTGATTTGGATCGTTTTTTCCCCATTAAAGCATGGCGCCTAACACCGCCAGATGATCTCAGGCCTAACCTGCGAAGCGGTGGACCGCCAAGATATTGCTCCCCAAAATCACGACTGCCCTTATCTGAGTCACCAAATAGAGAACATTTATATGTTGAATCCACTGAACTGCGAAAACGCGGCATCTCTCGACGCGGTTTTGGCTCTTTTGATCTGAAAAAGGCAAAGCCGAACGAAGGAACTCTGTCCCCACCCAGCACTGCAATTCCCACATCTTTTTTCAGCATTTCAGCCGTAAAGTAGAACTGCCTTACCTGGTCACCAACGCGGAATCCATCCCACCAAAGAATGTTTGGATGAGAAACGTAATTCTGCGCAGGCCACTTGAAATTGCATTCAGGGCAAAAACGCTCGCCTTCAAATGGGACACTGTGAATCGGACACTTTTCCCGATAATGCTCCAGCCGAAGCTTGTCCACTTTTTGGCCAGTAATCGGATTCATGCCAGTGGTTGAAGGCACAATGGCTGCGAAAAATCCGCCATCATTATGCCGCCAGTCATACCACATACCAGGACCCTGGCCTTCATCGCTCATTGGCACAGGAATGAAATAGGCATCGCCTTTTTTGCTCCATTCACTGGGACAACCAGCGTATTTGTGAACTGGGTAAGCAGGGGCTACTACTCCAGGAGGCAGACCATGAACCTGGTCTTTTTCTCCTTTTGAAGCCAGCCGCGGGGCAAACATGATCTTTGCATGATAACCTTCAGTTACCAGCTTGCCCGTTGCCTCAGGAAATTCCTGGCTGAACTGCCTGACCCATTGGATACATTCGTCGTGTGTCTTAAAATCCATTGATCCCTCCTTTGGGACTTGGGGCTCCTGACGGAGCCCCAGGCTCTAGTCTGAACTAGTAACGCTGATGACCGGCTTGATCATCATCCCGATGGAAAGGATCAGCATTCCGGCTGGGAGAGCTTGTCCGGCTGCGCGTTCCGATTTCCACTCTGAGAGTGGGAAGCTCATCGCGCGCCCTCAGTTCGTCAAACCGAACCTTGCTGCGGCGATAACGCGCGGCCAGCGCATCAAAACCTTTGGAGGCGATATTGAACAGACGATGCTGCGCATCCACATGTCCAGCATTGGCTTCGCGAGTCATGTTGACCGCAATATACACCAGCTGGCGGGCGGAAAGTTCCACCTCGCCCCACTTGATGCCCGTATCGCTGCAAACTCCTGAACGAAGCGGCTTTTCATTGATCGGGCACATATCCACTAGATGGGCAGGATAGTCTCCGATAGCGAAAAGCTTGTAGGTCACGTCCTGATGGGTATAAAGCCCTTCAGCAACGTCATCAAATCCTTCGTCCAGCTCTTTCATGTACTGGGCAGTTGCTTCCACACTGCCATCGCCTGTGGCAGTATCAAAGCAGATCACCAATTTTGTGCCATACGCACCACGCAGCAGACCAACAGCCGGATGCCTGGGCTTGGAGTGCACCACCTTGAAATAGGTGGGCAAAAAGATGACAGGATCGATCAGCGAAGTGAGCGTATCGCCCATTCCTCCACCCTGACCTCCCATCAGAGCCAGCAAAGCCAGCATGTTGTCACCGCCGCTAATGCCCAAAGAGCTAAGAAAGCCCTCAGGCGATTCAGGATCAGCAGGCTTTTCAGCCTTTGACTCCTTGGCAGCAGGTTTGCTGGTAGAGCCAGCTTCCTCTCGGAACATCTTGGCCATTCGCTGAGCATGCATGGGCTTGAACCCAGCATTCTCAATGGACTCGAAAGTAACGCCGGCCAGGACTTCGAGACTGTCGCCTCCAGCCTGATCCAGCTTCTTCCACACCTGCAAGGGCGTCATTTTGGCAATCTCTGCTGCCTTTTCGAGCGCCTCCCTGTAGGCTTTGTCCAATTTTGCAAATGCCTTCTTGGAATAACCGTTCTTAGCCATCTCTCTCTTCTCTCTTCTCCCCTTGCTTTCTCAAAAAATCTGCGATTTGCAAATCTTCTGCCTGATTCATAAAGGGCAATGAAATCAAGACCAGTAACCACTACTGGCAGGAAAATAAAAGGAATAAACCTATAATTTTCACCTTTTATTTTCCTGCCAGAATATGATTAAAATAAACAAAATATCAAAGAACTTCCTACACTTACATTAAATCACGAATAAAACATTATATCAAATATATATTAATATATCAATATTTCTACTAATTTTAGAGAAATTCGGCAATTTGTATTAATTCTTACCTCTTGCTTTTTTCTTGTTTATATAGTATACTATATGAAGTATATTAAATGGGTCGGTACCAAAGCGGTCAACTGGGGCAGACTGTAAATCTGCTGGCCTTGTGCCTTCGGTGGTTCGAATCCGCCCCGGCCCACCATCCTACGCGCTAGCGAAGGATGTCGTTCGAAGCTTTATGCGAAGAATGACATAATCATATAAACTTATTGTGTGATTGCGTATGCTTCGGATGACGTAGCCATAAAAACAGCATTACTGCTGTCTTTTTTTATTAAACACTGTTTTTAAAATTTTAACTCCTTTAACTTTTTAACAATTTTCTCGTCTCTTTTTTATAATCCTCCACACTCGGCTGATTAAATGCATTTACTTTAAGCAATTGCGCCAAATACATCATTTCAATCATTCTAAACTGCAAATAATATCCCAGGCTTTGCTCTGATATCTTTCCTAATTCAATTATTAAATATGGCAAATTGTTTTTCTTATATGCTGCTTTCACTCCGCCAAAAATCGCATTCATAATATTTTCAAAACTTTTACCTTTAATATTTGAAATCAAACCATCAAAACTTAAATTCTTTGACACAGAAACTATAGTATCATTTTTTCCATATACAATATTTGTAAATTTATCTTTTGGCCCGCCAAAATAGAGCTGAGCCATGGAATGCAAATCAGTTGACCCAATCGAAACAATTGGAGTAATTCCTTTTCTGACAACTTTACCTTTCAAGTTTTTTTTCTTGCCAATGCTTTCAGCCATTAACTGGCGATACCATTTGCCCAAGGATTCAAGTTCTGGATTAAATATAAATGTATTGTGAATGTTTATTCCTTTTTGATTATGCAAATAAATTAATCCTGCGCTGACAATTGAAAAATTTTTATTAATATTTTTCTGAACATTATCTGTAACTGCTCTGGCAGCGCCTTTGTGAAGTTTGTCAATGTCAATCCCTGCTAAATAAAGCGGCAACAAACCAACTGCTGAAAAAACTGAATATCTGCCGCCTACCATTTTTGAAATGGCCAGCTTATTATCTGCTAACTTCCATAATTTTGAATTTTCTTCAGTAATACAAACAATTCTTTTTTTTATGTCTGCTTTTTTTTGTTTTAATAAACTGATCAAAGCCTCCAAATTTGAAATTGTTTCAGTGGTTGTGCCTGATTTGCTAACTGCTACTATGACAAACTCCTGTGGTTTAAGTTTATTTAGCGTAAAAGCAGTCTGTTTTATTTTTAATGAAGAAACAGTATCTAAAAATAAAATTTCAGGTTTTGTTTTATGCTGCAAAGCTTCATAAACAGCCATTGTTCCCAAATTTGAACCGCCAATGCCAATAACAACGATATTCTTTAACTTTTGCCTGCCAATTTTTTTTGCCATTTTCTTCACTTCATCTCGCAATTTCTTATCAAAGCCTAATTGAATTGAACTTTCACTATCTTTATAATCTCTTTTTTTTGCCACTGACTGTAAATGCGAAATATAAGCTGATAATTTGGCAGCAGTTGCTTTTATTTTATTCGCATTAATATTTGCTGTTTTTTTATAATCAAATTTAATCATATTTTTTTATTTTATACTTATACTCATTATATCAGATTAAATAACAAAACAAAAAAGCCCGCAAGCGGACTATACCTTTTAATGGCCTGCCATCAAGCTATCTTAATATTTTAACAATTCCCACTAAAGCATCCCTTTTGTTTTCCGGGTCTTTAAACTTATATAAACACTCTTTTAATTCTGGTTTTATATCTTTTGCCTTTGAACTTATTTTTGTAGCTCTTTCTAATTTTGTTGCATCGTAAATAATTAAAATATCAATCTTCACCCTGTATCCTCGATCTAACAATACATTTTCATAAAATTTCTTAACTGTATATCCAAATAAAGAAGTATGTTCGTAAGAGCTATCCAAGATTATTTTATGTTTTTTTATTTCAAATAATCCTGCCTGAATATCATGATCATACATACTAAATCCCTGATGACATACTTCCTTTCTGTCTGGGTCGTATTTATCTGTCCCTAATTTTAATATGACTGATGTAAGTTCGTTTATAGAAAGCTTGGGATGATCGTCTTTTCCTATTGCTCTATAAATATAATTTCCGTCAGGTAAATTACTCTCTATTTCCTTGTCAACTTTTTTTCCTATTTTAAAATAATCCGGTTTATTTTTAATATGATATTCCGGAACATGAACTTCAATTATTTTTACTGCCATAACATTTTCATAACTAATAATGGAGCCAACGAGCGGACTTGAACCGCTGACCTACTCCTTACCATAAAACAACCCAACTACAAAACAACATAATTCACCTAAAGTAAGAGTAAAACCTTAACAATCTTACTCTTACAGGTGATTGCTTGGATGACCTGTTTACTACGGCTCTTTGCTCAGTTAGTATTACAATACTGCAATACTTAATTTTTATGTTTTAAGCATAACATATCAAATTAAATTTTCAAAGGTCAGTTTATTTGCCTTTGCTTTCATTACGTGAGTAGGTCTACAGCGAAGGTATATTGATGTCATTTTAATCCCCTTATGCCCTAGTATTTGTTGCAACTCTGAAATATCATAACCTTGATTTATACAATTCATGGCGAACGTATGACGAAACATATGGGCATGAAATTTAACACCAGATTCATCATTTAATCTCTTTATCATATGTTTCACTCCATCTTTTGTGAATCTTGAATTATGAGTAGAAGAGATGAAAAAATATGGAGAAGTATTCTTAGTTTTTTTCCTCTCTTCTAAATAATCCTTTAATATCTGGAATAATTTAAGATTCATATTAACTATTCTATCATGACCTGTTTTTGAGGTTTCACCCCTGACAAACACCTCCATTCTATCAAAATCAATATCATCAAGACGTAAACTCACTAATTCATTAAGTCTTAAACCGCAAAAAAGAAAAGTAGCTACTATGGCATAATTACGTTTTCGCAATAAACTATTCTTCCAATCAATATTGATTAAAACTGCTGAAATAATTTTATCAATATCATCTTTCTTAATAAATTTTTTATCTAGATACTCAACCTTAGGTGCTTTTATGTACATAAAAGGATTATGGTCAATATATTTTCTTATCCTTAACCAATCAAAAAACCGACTCAGTTTACTTCGATAAGTAGCAATCGTACTATTCTTTACTCCGACTTTAATTCCACCCTTTCCTACTAGTCTTTTACGTTTTTGTAAATGTTCAAAAAATATATTCATAACCTCAGGTGTTATCTTATCTAAAGATAAATTCGGTATGAGTTCACTTAAAAGCTTAAAAGATGATTCATACCCTCTTATAGTAACTTCTGAAAGTCCCAAAGAATAACGCGATTCTCTGACAAACTCCTCAAAAAGCTCATTAAGATTCTTTTTCATTGCTCTCAGTTTCTTGATTTTCTTCTATTTTCTTTGTTTTAGCAATTATTTGGTCAATTACATCTGATATTTCACTCCTATCTTCTTCGCTCATTTCGTCCAATTGCTCGCTTGCTTTGTCCCACATTGAATTTTCATTTCTACTTTTTAACCAATCAGTGATTAAAGTTATTTTGCTAAAATTGTGTTGTCCCATATCCCATCCATTAAAAGACGCATAGTCCTTAAGCATCTTCATCAAAATCTTTAAGGCTTTCTCCTTCTCGCCTTTGACCCAAGATTTTGCAATATTTTTCTCACTAATTAAATCTGTCATCTGCTCAATCGTTGTTTCCATCTGCGCGCCCAGTATCCCGCGCAAGCTTAAGGTATCCTCTATATCCTTTAAGTTATTTGGCTGGTTCTCCTTGTAATAAGAAGAAATGTCCCGCTCAACTGTGCGAAGAGTTACCTCACCCCAGCCACGATGTTCAGCCATAGTATTTAATCTTTTTTTGACGGTTTCATTAGAAAAACCATTTAATTTAAGCATTATCGTGGTATCACGACGTGCTCTTAGCAGAGATGCAGGAATTGATTTCCTGCCTGTTGTCTTTTTGACTTCTGTCATACTTTTTTAAGTTAATTTTTAAATACCGGCGTTTACGACATTCTCTAAATACAAAAAAACACAGAACGGCGATTACAACCGGGCAAAATACAAAAAATTGTATTTTTAGTTTGCCCTAGATGGTTATAGTCAAAATTCTGTGCTTTTAAATTAAGCTGTTGGGACTATGTATGTTCTAGTACTTAGATTGTTAATGTATATTTAAATGGTAATATCAATTCTTAATCATGTCAATACCCCATGTTGATAAGAGTTAACAAAGTTGAAAAAGTTTATTTTTCTGTCTTTGTATTTCTAGAATCTACATAACTACAATAATCACATTCTGAACCGGCTTTTGGAATTTTCTTACTTCTCAAAGTTTTATGTATATCTTTAATAGTCTGCTCAAGCCATTTATCGCTACCCTTATACGGAATCAATACTATTTCAAATTCTAATTTTGCATCAAACGCTTCTCTATCTTTACGGCCATTGCAATAAACAAAATAACCCATATTTGATACTTTCAAGCCATTCATCCTTAATAACCACTGATAAATCTCCATTTGCCTTTTATAGCCATCCATCCAAGGCTTATCAAGTTTAGTAACTGGTTCTTGCTTACTGGTGGCCTTATAGTCAACGACTATGTACTTACCTTTTGAATCCTGCCATAAATCATCAATTGCTCCTGTAATAATAAAATTAGTTGGTTCATGTAAATACTGAACACCCTTAAAATTTTCTCGCCAAACATCAAGATTATCATGAGCCACTGGTTTTGCATCAACCTTATACTTCTTTAATAATGGATGTTGTTTATTTTTACTTCTATGTTCATCGAATTCTTTCTTTAGTAATTCATCAACTGTAGAATTCAATGCAAATGGAAATCCCGGTGGTCTGCCAACTCCCAATTTTCTATCAAGATAAAAACATCTTGGACAATCCAAAAACAAATCTATCTTTGAACGAGATATCTTAAACGGCTTTTTTGACTTTGGGTCGTAAAGATTTTTTGTTCGTTGTGAATTGTAATATTGGGACATATTATTATTGTCTTTCGTTTTTATCTAATGTATTACCCTCTTCATCTTTCCATTCTTTCCACCCATTAGCACGACGTGCAAGAATAACAGCGGCAGCAGCACTAGGACTATTAAAAATATAGTTCTTTACAAATTTGTAAGAATCCTCGCCTTCTTTTTCTATTACTCCATCCGCTAATAATCTCTCCACCATTCCCTCAACCCAAGTACCAGCAGTTTTTGTTAGCTTTCTTCTTGTTATGGAGTCACTATACACAACTAATCCCTCATCTGAATATTTCCCTTTAGCTTTTGCTGATGGGCCTTTGCAGTAATAAATCTTTTCAGATTCATCAATAATATTAATATCATCAAAAATCGGATATCCTAAAGTAGCTACCAAAAGCTCAATACTTCCAAAAAAATCCATAACATCAGCCACATCAGTTTCTGGTAGTTGTGTTTTTGCCGGAATAGTACCATTTACAACATTACATCGATTTAATTTCTGAGCAATATCATAACAATACCCTTCTAAATATTTCACGTGGGCTTTATTAATTGAGTTATTTGTACTAACAAAACACAATGCAATATTCCAAAAATCTTTACCTTCATCTTTGTTATGCTGTAATAATCTTTTATACACCTGTTCTGCCTCTCCAATGTATACATCGGGAATATTTGAATCAATTTCTTTTCCTATCAGAAAATAAAGCCCAACAGTTTTTAATTCATCGCGACTTGCCGCTTCCTTAATTTTATTTCTTGGCACCAAAATTGCTTTAGCAACACGACCACCAATCTCTGCAATTTTAACACCAGAGGGGGTGCCGTCAGCTAATAAAATTTTAATTGTTTTAGGATTTTTCATATTAATTTATACAATATTTATTTAATCTCAATTCTAACTTTTCATATTCACCTAAATACGACGACATTCTGCTTTTCCATAATTTACTATGATTCGGGGTATGAAAATGAAGTAATTCATGAACGATCACATACTCTCCCAAATCTCGCTCAATTTCTAGGAGCTCAACGTTAAAATTCAGATTTCCATTAGTTGAGCAAGAAGCCCATTTATTTTTCATTGGACGCAAATACAAGCACCTTATTTTAATGCCAATCTTATCAGCAAAAAAATAGACACGCTCTTTGAATTCAGCTTTATTTGTCCAACAATTAGATATCATAAGCTTTTGAAATTAGTCTAAATAATTCTTCAGCCACTTTTGTTGCCTTTTCTATATCGTCTTCTTCTGCCAGTATCGCATAATAAATCTCTGCACGAAGTTTTCTCAAAGCTTCAGTACTTTGTTTCCAAGTTTGATGCTCTACAAATGCCTCCTTAATCTTATCAGTAACAATATCTGGCTGAGGAATCTTATGTTGTTCGATTAATTGATTTACAAAATAAGTTAAACTATCAAACCCTTTTTCTGCCTGTTTCTTTCGACGTTCAATATCTTCTTCGTATAACTTTCGAAGTTCTTCCAAGGTTTTCTTTGTTGTTAATTGCCGAGACTCATATCTTTCCTTAATTTCTTCAGCTCTTTCCAACAATGAAATCAAGAAAAGGTCATCGCTTTGTTCTTCTGCTATTTTCTCGATGGATTTTATTAAATTGATAATTCTAACATTATCATCTTCATGCTTAGCTTTAATTTTCTCGATTGATTTCTTATTAATTTCGTAAAATTCAGACTGAGTTTCCAATTTTTCCAAGCCTACATGCTTTTGAACCAGTTGATTTGTTTTTCTCTGAAATTCTCTATCAATGTAAACTTTTTTTGCATAGGCATTTCGAACAATTCCATAGATTGCTGATAACGTGCCATAATCATCAATGTATGGTCTCAAAAAAGCATCTGGGGAGATAATCTCATAAAGCATTTCAATCTCTTTATAGAGTTTGAAAAACTTTTTACGTTTTTCTGCATCACGGAAATGCTCTATTAACTTATCTGTATCCTTATCATCAAACTTTTTAGAAACCAACTTCAAATATGAAGCAGCCTCTTTCTTCATCTTTTTTTCAAATTGTTTTTTCAATAATCCTAAGTCTTTAACTACTGCATCTATCTCATCACTATCAAAAGCTAATGCTTTTTCAACTTTATCGAAAATTCCGATAAAATCTAATACAAAACCATGCGGTTTAAGCATATTATGTTCTTCATTCTCATAAGGCCGATTTACACGCGCAATAGCTTGTAAAAGCGTATGATCACGCATTGGTTTATCAAGATACATTGCATACAGAATTGGTGCATCATATCCTGTTAAAAGCTTTTCTGTGACAATAAGAATTTTGGGCTGTTCTCCATATTTAGTAAATTTCTTTCTAATCTCTCTTTCCCTTTGTTCATCATGATGAAATTCTTTTAATAATTTAGAATCATTGTTATTACCAGTATAAACAACTTCTGAATATTCCTTTGGTAAATATTTATCTAGAGCTTTCTTGTAATATGCACAAGCTTCTCGGTCTACTGCAACAAAAAATGCTTTATAGCCTAAAGGCTCCACATTTTCTTTGAAATGTTCAGCTGCATATTTTGCCACTGCATCAATTCTTTTTTCTCCTTTTAGAAAATTTTTAATATTAACTGCTCTTTCAAGGACTTTATTCAATTCTTCAATCTCTGTTATTCCATGAGCATCTGCAAGTTGCAAAAATTCTTCTTCCAATGTTTCTTTTGGCACTAAAAGTTTATTTGGAGCAATACTATAAAATAAGGGCAACGTAGTACCGTCTTCGATACTATCAGCAATAGAATACTTATGAAGATAACCCTTTTTATCTTCAAGACCAAATGTCTTAAATGTTCCTTTTCCATATACAGTCTTATCAATAGGTGTCCCAGTGAATCCTATAAAAGATGAGTTCGGTAATCCTGCCATTAAGAAATTCCCTAAATCACCTTGAGTAGTCCTATGCGCTTCATCAATAAGCACAAAAATATTTTCTCGAGTATTGATATCTGCAGGCATTTTCTGAAATTTGTGAATTGTCGTTACAATAATTCCTCGATAATCATCTTTAAGTAATTTATTAAGCTTTCGAATAGAAGTTGCATGTTCAACATTATTCAATCCAACCGAGCTTAAATTTGTTATCATTTGCTGCTCTAGTTCATTACGATCAATCATAAGCAAAATAGTAGGTTTATCTGATTCTGGAGCTTTGAATAATAATTCGGCGACTTTAATCATTGTATAAGTTTTTCCTGAACCTTGAGTATGCCAAACCAAACCACGTCTTTTGGTTTTATTATGAGCGCGTTTAATAACTTCTTCAACTGCCTCTTGTTGGTGTTGCCTAAGTATGTATTTATTCAACTCTTCATCTTTCTCTGCAAACATTATGTATTTACCCAACACATCCAATATCTGACGTTTATCGCAAAATGTTTTAATTTTAGATTCTAACTTACCGATTTCTTTTTCTTTCCAATTAAAAATATTCCTTCTAATTAAATTCCATGTTACCCCATAGCTAAAACCAATACTTTCCGTTGCTGTAAATATTTGCTCTGGTACAAATAACTCAGGTGTTTCATTATGATATCGACGTAATTGGTCGATTCCAATTGCAACCGCCTCGTCCTTGGTTGCGTTTTTACATTCAATAACAAGAACTGGAATACCATTAATTAAAAAAACAACATCCTCTCTGTTAGCATACTTGCCATTAAAATAATAAAATTCCTCAGTCACTTCAAACACATTATTACTGAACTTATCGTAATCAATCAGATTAAGATTTAATTCTCTATTCTCACCTTCGTGAAAAAATGTTTTGTCTCCTCTTAAATATTGTACAAATTCACGATTACCATAGATATCTGGAGTTAATGCTGAAAAACGACGAATAAGGTCATCAATATTATTATGAAAATGAGGATTAAATTTATTAACTTTTTCATGAAGGATACCCTGAAAATAAAGAGAAGCAGTTTCAGCTCTGTCGCGAGGTGAAACTCCTTGGGGGTCAAAACCACGGCGTTCTTCAGCCTCTTTTTGGCCAACATACTTCCATCCAATTTCTTGGGCGTATTTAAGTATCCTAGCTTGTACTGATTTTTGCTCTGTTGGTTTAGACATAATTATTAATATTTTGGAAATTAATCATATTAACTCTAATCTGATTACTCATAAGTTTATCTAATATAGAATCAAATAGATTCATATAGCAATTTTTCTTCGATCTTAATAAAATAAGTTTTTTATCAATTGCGCTTAAAGATTGTGAGATACTGGACTGTTCGGATTTATTTGGAAGAGGCACCTTTTGATTTTTCACATCATTATCCCTTACAGCTGGATAACTTGCTCCTCTTTGCAAACTCCCTATGGATTTAATAAAATTTTCAGTTAACAAATATTGAAATAAAAAATTATGTTCAATTTTTTCAGGATTCACTCTGAGGACACAATAGCCAGTACTACAAACCTCATTATCTAATTCAGAAGGAATCACAGCTATTCTCTTCAGGGTGGGTCTTACTGTAGCAAAAATTATGTCATTTTCTTGCACTTGTTTTTTTGCTCGACTTGGAGCATCTTTACCAAGAATATTGCTAGTATCTTCTATTTGAAATGATTCATTAGACACACTTGAAACATCTATGTATTTGAAAAATTCGTTGGGTTTCTTTTTGGGCTCCACATTTGATGTTTTTAATAATAAAGATTTTATTGTTACCAAATCCCAACTCTCTGGAATGAAACCAATTTCAGTTTCTTTTTGTCTCTCTCCTTTTGTCCCTTCAGTAAATAGTTTTTGCATTAATACATTCTTAAGTTCAGTCGTTTGCGCAATAAGTTCATTCTGCATTTCAATTGATTTTTGTATTACTGACAAAATATATGCAATGTTTTTTTGTATACTACCTTCCCACAAAGGAATTTGAATATTCTTAAAATCTGATTTCTTAAAAAAACCACGAGTTGTTTCTGAATTTCTCTCGATAAATTCTTGAATTGAAGACAAGAGGTAGAAGTATAAAAATTTAGGGTTCAACTCTTTATTCCCAGGTGTTACTTTCCACATATTTTGGTTTAATAATGCTGGTAGGATATCTCTCGGTATCATTGTCATTTTACCTCTTGTTGCACCCACCATAACAATTAAAATATCTCCTTTATTCAATAAATACTTTGCATATTTTTTTGAAAAATCTTGAGGTAAATATTCAACATCTCCCAAATTAATTTGTCCCCCCTCCAAAATATTCACAACTCTAAAATTAAGAATACCGCTATCTACGTAGTCCTTGCTCTTGAATGCAAAACCATTTGTAACATCACATTCTTTTCCGATTGTACTATATTTAGTATTACTCATATCCTAATTTAGAAAGAATCTCCGACATTTCTTTATCGATGTTTTTTGATTCTTTTTCAATTTCTTTTAATTCCAATACAATTTCTTTGATTGGTTTATGCTCAGCATCATCTGAAATATGTATGTATCGGCTTGGAGAAATATTGTAATCATTTTTAATAATTACATCTTTATCAATAAATTCTGAAAATTTCTCGATTTCTTCAAATTTATTAAAAGTATTAGCAATTTTTTCTATTCCTTCATCAGTAATGTAATTCTTTGGGTCACCTTTTTTGAATTCTTTAGAAGCATTTACTAAAAAAACTTTGTCTTTATGCTTTTTATTTTTATTCAAAAATAGAATAATACCTGGAGCAGTAGTATTGTAGAAAAGATTCTCTGGCAAATACAAAACACCTTCCAGTAAATCATTATCTACAAAGTAAGCTCGAGCTTCTTTTTCTTTATTTGTATTTGCATTTCCTGAACCTCGTGATGCTGCGCCTGTATCAAGTACAATTGCGGCTTTACCAGAATTATTCAAACTAGCCCAAATGTGCTGAACCCAAGCCCAATCAGCATTACCACCTGGATTCTTTTTGAAGCGCTCAAAATGGTCATCATTGTAAAAATTATCACCCAAATACGGTAACGAATCCTTTCCTTGATTCCACATAGGATTGGCTACCACTCTATTAAATTTCTTTAATTTCCCTTTATCGAGAAATTTAGGGCTTTTCATCGTGTCTCCTATCTCAATATCACCCTCCATGTCATGCACAATCATATTCATTTTTGCCATTGCCCAAGTATCTCCTACAAACTCTTGTCCATACAATTTCAATGGTGCAACCTTCTTTTTTCCATTATGCTTTTGTTGCATTACAATTTGATTTTTAATAAGTAGGCCGCCGCTTCCGCAGGTTGGGTCATAAATATCCATTCCCGGCTCTGGTTCCATTATTTTTGCCATAATCAACCCAACTTCAGTAGGGGTATAGAACTCTCCAGCACTTTGGCCGCTATTTTCTGCAAATTTTCTAATAAGATACTCATAACTTCGACCAATGATATCTGGTTCGACATCTTCCAGACCTAAACGCTTCTGGCTAATCCTTTCAATTAGATTAGACAATCTATCATCTGGAATATCTCGTTGACCATGTGTAGTTGCATTAAAATCGACCCGGTCAATAATCCCAGATAAAGAAGGATTTTCTTTAGCAATACCTCGAAGCAAATTTGTTAACTGCTCTCCAACATTACTAGATATTTTTCGTATTGCTGACCAAACCTCATCTGTGTCTGGATTCAGTGGAATTAAAGGTAGATAATATCGAACTAATTTCCTATCTTTTTCAATTAGTGCAAAAGCCTTTCTTCTGCCTCCTACTTTCATTGCAATGCGATTTACTTCATCATCGAATACGTCACAAAGCCTTTTAACAAAAATTAGAGGCAAAATATAGTCTTTATACTTTGCGGCATCCTTTGCTCCACGAATAGAGCAGGCTGCATCCCATATCCATGATTCTAATGATTTTCCATTGTTATTTTTTGTCATAAAATTAAAAATTAATTCTGACTCTCCTGAATAAACTTCTGGAGGTCTTTTTCACTAATTCGCCATTGACCAATCTTAGATGCCTTTAAGCGTCCTGATTCAATATACCGTGTTACAGACCTTTCGCTTACTCTAAGAATCTCTGCCACTTCTTTTAATGTTAGTAATTTTTCTTTAGTCATAAGCATTTGTTATTACTAATATTGTAACTAATTAAAAGCGATGTGTCAAAATTTGTCATGTTTTGACATATAGGTTTAATTTGAGTAAAGTAATGGTATGAGCAAACAAACTACAACAAAAAGAAGTCATTATCTTCCCAAAACTTACCTAAAGCATTTTCTTTTGGATGATGCTTTGTTTATGTATATGAAAGGGAAAAAATTTTTTGATGAAGAAAAAACACCCGCGGAAAGAATATTAAAGGTTGGGGGTGAAGATGGGCTAACAAATATTGGGTTGAAAAATAATTTGTATAATCCCGAAATTGATGGTATTTCCAGTGATGATATGGAGGAGATATTCAGAGGATATGGGGAGGACTACTACAATGAATTGATATATGATATTAGCAAGTTAGATGACCAAGCTTTAATACCAGAAATAATAAAATCAAAATTAGCTTATTTTCTAGCTTCAATGCGTGTACGAACACCTCAATTCAAATCAGAAACTGAAGAAATGGACACCGCATTTAGAAAGCATTTCTCTAAAAGACATTTTGAACTAATTAACCCTGAGGAAATAGTTGAAGTAAGTAAAAAAGAATTTTCTAATGAAATAAGCCTGGAAGAAGCTAATAAGATAAAGGACTGTATTGTTAAACAAGAATATGATCTTAAATATCCCAATGGCTTTTTTATTCAAATGGCCCTTATGATGATAAATCACTATGCTGACATTTTCCATCAAATGACTGTAAGCATAGTAAAGTCTGATGGGCGATATTTTGTAACTTCTGATAATCCAGTAGTATATTTCGTTCCTCCTGAGAAAGTAAATTTCTATCATCCCCCTAAAGCACTTGTAAGTCCATTTACAGAATTATTTTTTCCACTGACAAAAGACTTAGCGGTAACTTTAAATTGGAGAAAGAATGAAGAGCGAATAACCAAAACATCAAGGGCAATAGTTGAGATATTTAATAATAACATTACTCACCATTCTTTCGACTTTATTTTTTCACCAATTCAAATGAAAGCACTAAACAAGTTTACAAAAGAACACATACCTTATCCATTCAAAATTAGGGTTAGCTAATAATCATCAAGTGGATGTTTTCTAATCTGGGACCGTAAATGCTCTGCTGAAGCAGCCAGATAAATCGTCGTTGTCTTGATGTCCGCATGCCCCATCATTCTAGATAAAGAATAAATATCACATCCTCCCTCCAACATCAACGTCGCAAATGTGTGGCGTAGTTTGTGAATCGTAAACGGAATCTCTGACGAATCACGAATTTTTTCAACTAGTCTTTTAATACCTGAGTCAGCAAATCCGCAATTTCTGTTTAATGAAGCAAAAAATTCTGGGCAAGTCTTTTTCAGACGTTTGCGTTCTATTAAATATTTTTCTAAACTTTCAGCCAATTTTGAACCTATTGGTATAATTCTGTCTTTACTTCCCTTTCCCTGATAAACAAATATAGACATATTTTCTAAATCAACGTCAGATAACTTTAATTTTATCAATTCTCTTTTTCTGAGCCCAGCAAATAGAAATACTGAAAATATTGCATGATTTCTGTATCTGAGATATCGATACTTATACGGGTAGTTATAGACCACTTCCAGTAATCTATTAGCTTCTTGCCTTGATAACTTGGGAGGTAGTTTCTTTTCAAGCTTTGGGACTTCAATATCCTCTGCAAAATTTTGTTCAAGATGACCTTCTTGAACACACCACCTGAAAAATACCAAGAGACTCTTATGATAAGTTATGAACGTGTTTGTGCTCCAATCTCTTTGAGTTCTCCCATCATAAAAAAACTTTCTGACATTGGTTTCATTTACTTCTGATATTTTTTTTATTTCTGAAAGACTGCAATACAAATTGATACATACTCTGTATCTTTTAATTGTGTCGCCTGAATACCCCCTGATATAGCTTGAGTATTCACAAAACTGTTTGCCTAAATTTTTTATCAACATAAAAATACTGCCTTTCAATTGCAGTATTTCTAAATGGAGCCGTCTTCGGGACTTGAACCCGAGACCCCCACCTTACCATGGTGGTGCTCTACCAGCTGAGCTAAGACGGCAAATTTGGTTTGCTGGTCAGACCTATAAAGCTTTATAAGTCGGTTAGCCGACGACCTGTTTAGTAATAGAGATGGGGTCTATTATTAACAATTTAGCTAGTATTAGCGTAAAGAGTTAAAATTCATATGACCTGTTTATTACCATGGAGTTGCTCTACCAACTGAGCTACGTTGGCTTAAATTCTGAATTATTGAAATAACTTAACATTTTATCGTAAATTCCTTTAATTTTATTCATATATTCATCATTCCCTTTTAATTCTTCAGCTTTGCTTTTTACTTTTAACGCCAAGTCTTCTGTAATCAATAATTTTCCCACATCATATATTCATCTATTATTGCTATTTCTTCCTTGTCTTTATATGTATCAATAAAAATCTGATTATATTCCTTTAGTTGATCTAAACTTTCATTATTTGGTGTTTCAACATGTTTTAAATAATGTAAATAATTTTGAATATCAAATTTTTTAAAATCAAGTATATCTTGTACCACTTTAATTGCTGCTCTTGTTATCCATAACTCAGATGATTGAAAATTCTTTTTGCTTAATATGTCAGGGAAAATTTGCTCCATAATTATCCTTTGAATTTTGTCACAAATTAAATGTACTGCCCATCCCTTTTTAAAATCATCATCTTTATAAAAAGTTTCTTTAAGAAAATTTTTATCATGTGTTAAATTTTTATCAATCCCAGTAATATAACGGCTGTCAGGATAAATTGTCCCAGATATATATCTTTTCATTTCCTTAACATCAAACTGATCTTTTACATCCACTGCAAAACGTATGTGAGAGCATTCCAATGCCATAATAATTTTTATAATAGCTATTTTGCATTTTTATTTATTTCGCGTTTTTGCTTGTCATCCGAAGCCTTGCGCGAAGGATGACGTTTGCACTTACCACAAATAATTCATTCCTTTAGAATTCTTTACTGCTTCCATTTTCTCAATAATCTCTCTATAATCTTTTAATTTTTGATTTTCAGGATTGATTCTTTTCAAACTATTTAACGCCTCTACGGCCAACACTTTATTTTTAGCTGCAATGCTTGCTTCAATTAATAAGTCTAGATTTCGCGGATTATTTGGTTCAAGCTGAACGGCCTTTTTAAAATATTCAATACAATTTGTAAAATCTTCCATGGCAAACAAAACTTCTCCTAAATCCACATAATCATCAGCCAAATCAATACTGTTTGAAAATGTTTTTATTTCTTTTCCATCTTCCTGCTTTGTAATTTCCTCACTGCCCTTTAGATCTAATTTTAAAACAAATTTATATGTTTCCAAAGCCTGTTTATATTCCTTCTTTTTCATATACAAATCAGCCAGTCCCGTATATGCCTTTTTTTCCTGCGGCGCTAAGCTGATAATTTCAATATACTTTTTCTCAGCCTCCTCATAATCTTCCTTTTTATAACTTTCCTGCGCTTCATCCAATATCTGATCAATTTTTCTTTTAAATTCCATTGAATTTTTTGCCACTCCTTTTGTTTCTTCCCTTTTATATTTCTTTTCCAAATCCTGCGCCTTTTTATATAAACTTTTTAAGCTATCAGAAAATTTTGCCCATGACGGCACCAGCCCTTTTAATACCACTTCCTTTGTCTTTGTTGTCTTTCGCTTTAATCTGCCAATTAAAATCTTATCTCTGGTCTGCTTTTCCTTTTCCCGGGAAATTGTAGAAATATCTAAAGTCCTCAGCTGGGGCATTTTTTTTACAATTATAAATACAATGATGCCCAAACTGACAACAATAACTCCTAATAATATCCAGAATAAAATCATATAGTGAAATAAAAATAAGATAAAAATACCTTATTTGCCAATAATCTTATTAAAACAATTTAACAGCTAAAATAACAAAAGTCAACTATGCTTTAGAAAATCTTTTTTAACTCATCCGCATCCAAACTTGTTTTACCCACTAAAAATCCATTAATTTCTTTAACCTTTAAATACTCTTTAATATTTTTACTATTTACACTGCCACCATATAAAAAATTTGTTTTCTCATCCCAAAAGTCACTACCCAGCATAGATACTATCATTCTCTTTGCCATCCTGCCTACGTTTTTAACAATGTCTGCTGAACAGTTTTTACCTGTGCCGATTGCCCAGACTGGTTCATAAGCCAGCATTATTCGGTTATTTTCATTCGGCTTAATTGTATTCAGAGCTGATTTAATCTGGTTGACAATAACTTGCTCACGATTTTCCATCTCTTCTTCTTTTTCTCCAAAGCACAATATTGGAATTATCTGAGCTTTCCAGGCCTGTTTTACTTTTTGATTAATCAATTCATCAGTTTCATTTAAATGCTGCCTTCTTTCTGAATGGCCGATAATTACATATTTGCAGTCCAATTCTTTTAACGTTTTGGCTGAAACTTCTCCAGTGTATGATCCTTTTTCCCAGGCAGCGCAATTTTGAGCAGCCAAATCAAGACTGCACTGTTTTCGAACTGCCCGCAGCATTGGAAAACTGGGTGCCAAAATTAACTCAAACTTTTTTTGAGGTAAAGATCTGGCATTTGCTGCTAAGCTCAAGGTTTCACCAAAACCCAGATTCATTTTCCAATTAGCAATAAAATATTTTTTCATATATATATGATCCGAATAACCCAAATCACCAATCCGAATGCCACGAATATAAACCATAATTATTTCAAAATATTCGGGGCATTTGGGGTATTCGCATACATTCGAGGCTTCGGATTATTTTCTAAATTCTGGCCGACGACCGAGCGCCGCGAAAGTCAAAACGATAATCCGGACTAGACCAATCCAAGAGCAACCGCCCATTGCCTCGATTCCAGTAAAAACAGCCAACGCCGCCCGCGCTCTTTAAATATCCTGCTAAATTCCAATTTACTTTGCCACTTCCCTGATAATCATCAATTCCTTTGTTGTTTTTTTGTAAATAATGCATGAAATATACCAATTCCGCTTCCGGTGTCATACCGCTTTCACCCTTGTATTGAGGATCGGTTTGCATTTTCTCCAAATACTGCTCTGGCGATTTATTCGCCTCCAATTGTTTTCTTTCCCCGACAGTTCTTCCCTTGCCTTCTGCTGGCAAATCCGGCAGATCTTCTATAAACATCACTTCCCATCCATCTGTATTTTCTATAATTTTTTCTTTTGTTTTGCCTCCATGATTTTCCTTATCATACTTTTCCGGATAATAAACCAAGTCACTATCACCTCCAATATCCACTTCTCCGCCTTTATACCCTTCTGCCAGCCAAATTGGCTTTTTCTCCCCTTTTTCCTCCTTTAGTTCAAGCAAATCTCCATTTGTACCTTTCAAATTTCTTTCTTTATGCTTTTTGATTATCAACTCTTTGGCTTTCTCTATTATATCGCTCAACTTCATGCCAAACGGCACTATTAAAAGCTGCGTAAAGCCCTGTTCTCTCTTTTTTTCAAGCAATTCTTTTTTTGCCTCAACTCGTTTCAAAATATCATCATAGGATGGGATTGGTCTGGGCTGGTCTTTAATATCAATAAATCCCAGTTCTCCGCTTGGTAATTTTTCAATCAGTCCATTCTTTTTTAAAGTTTCTATCTGGTCTTCATATTGTTCTTTTAACTCAAAGGTCTTTTCACTTTCTTTTTTTCCCTTGATTTTCAATAATTCATTTTTGTAATCTGTATACAAATCCAAAGCTTCTTGCAACTTCCCAGCTTTTTCCGCAGCCACTGCCTTATCCATAATCTTACCTAAAAATTCCTTTTCTTCTGAGGTGAGTGGTACACGCTTAACTTCTGCCCGCTGCGGGCGGGCCATTTTTAATTGGCTTTCTAATGATTGTTTTGGATTTTCTGGCATATAGTAATAATATGCAATTCTCAAATTATAATTCCAGCAATTTCCTAAACTTATCACTCCCGTCCAACGGTCCAATCATCGCTAAGTTTATATATTCTTTTTTAAATACTTCGTTAGCTACTTTTTTAACATCTTCTAAAGTTACTTTATCAAACAATGCAAACTTTTGTTCAGGTGTTAAAACTTCATTGGTTAAAATAGACTGCTTAGCATACCATTCAGCCAGTTCAGAAGAATTTTCCAAATGCAATATTACTTTTCCCTTCAAAAAATCTTTTGCTTCCTGAAGTTCAGTTTCAGTCACACCCTCTTCTTTAGCTTTTTTTAATTCCTGTAAAATTAATTCTATAGCTTTTTCAATTCTATTAATATCTAATCCAGACTGAATAACTAAATTTCCCGTATCCTGATAGATATTTATATAGCTTCGGATAAAATAGCATAATCCCTGGCGTTCACGAATATTAATAAATAAACGCGAGCTCATATTGCCACCTAAAATTACTGATAACAAATACAAAGCGTAAACTTTATCATCAAAATAACTAAACCCTGGGAATCCAAATGCCAGCTGAACTTGTTCTGTCTTTTGCTTTTTAATTTTTATTCTTGGTTCAGCTTGAGTAAATTCAAATTTTTTAAATTTTGGCACCTCTTCCTCTGTTCTTTCAAATGCAAAATATTTTTCCACTTTTTCTTTAATATTATCTGGGTAATTACCAGCCACGCAGATAACTAAATTTTTCGGCTGATAAAAAGTATTTTTATAATCAAGCAAATCCTGTCGACTGACTTTTTTTATTACATCTCTAGGTCCGCTAATCTGCCAGCCTAAAGTATTTCCTTTATAAATGCTTTGCTCCAACAAATCCTCTATGTACATCAATGGATTATCCTCATACATATTTATTTCCTCAACTATCACTCCTCTTTCTCGGTTCATTTCTTTTTCATCATACTTTGAATTCAGCAGCATGTCTGAAATAACATCCATTGCTAAATCAACTTTTTCTGAAGCAATTTTCACATAGTATGCGGTCCAGTCTTTTGATGTGGCTGCATTGTATTCAGCACCTACCCTGTCCAATTCCTTTGAGATTGCTAATGTGTTTGGGCGTTTTTCTGTGCCTTTGAACATCAAATGCTCAATAAAATGAGAAGCGCCGTTAATTACTGAGGTTTCATAGCGGGAACCAACTCCGAAAATTGTTAATACTGAGGCTGCTTTTGTGCTTTTGTTTGGTACTAAAATCAATCTAGAACCATTTGGTAAAGTTATAATTTCATGTTTCATATACAAACAGTATAGCGGAAAGTTATCAAAAAAACAACCGTTCGCAAATAAAAAAACCAAGAATTTGATTCTTGGTTTGTGCTTGTTATATCTTAATTTTCTTTCGTCTGGATATGATCCAGAGTACAAATATTGCTAGCCAAAATACTGTCGGATATCCTCCTCCAGCTTGGCACATATTGCCACCGACTCGCTGGATTTCAAAATCATCTTCTGCATTGGCTGGCAGAGAAGTTGGGTCATCATGTTCAAACATGGGTACAACTTCAAAAGTTTCGTATTTCGTTAATTCAACCCCGTCGTCAAACGTAGCTATACAACTGACAGTATATGTTCCAATTTCATCGATTGTAAAATAATATCTGATATCAAAGCATTGGCCATTGTCCTGCGCTTCTTTTCTAAATCTTATAAAGTCACAGACCACATCCTGGAAGCAGTGATCGTTAAGCGCATACGGCCAGAGCATAGCTTCCTCTCCGGCAAATGGCTGCTCAGGAAGAATAGATATAATAAAGTTATGATCATCATTGACTTGTTCATCTATCTGACATTGATCATCAATGCATACTTCATTATTTCCACACCTTTGTGCAACACCATAATAGGCATTTTCAGCTTCATCAAACCATTTCACTGTATTGCCATCGCATTTACGCGCAAATACCCTGTCATAATCATCTTCAGTATTAAAGCCGCCAATATCTACATGGCCATGATCATATTCACCATCCCAATTTACCAAATCCCAATGATTTACCTGGAATTGTTCAACTACCTCAATAAACTCAATTGACGGCTGAGATGGTAATAAAAATTCAGAATTAAATATTTCTGCTGCTTGCTTCAAATCTGATGCATCAGTTACAAATGCATCAAAAGCATCATCGCCATAATTTTGCTTGATTGCATTTTCTACAAATTCTTTTGCTTGGTTATGATCCAGCTTGTTAGCCCAATTGTAAATGGCTTCAAGCTGATGTCTTTCAAGTTTACTCTCAGCTTTATCATACATATATGTATCAGCCCACCATTTTCCATCTTTTACAATGCCAGAAGGCGGATTTGAATCAAAATCTATTACTTTATCCAGTTTTCCCTTCACAATATTGCTATAAGCATCACCAGTAGTGGTTTGATCCATCATAAATAGATCATTGAAATATTCAATCACTGGATTTTTTCCATCATATGTTTCTATTTGAAATCCCTTATGAATCAAGCCTCTTGCTTGCAAGAAATGTCCCATTTCATGTTCAAGAGCAACAATGAAAATTTCTTCTTTTGTTACAAGTAAACCATAATATCCTTCTGGTATATTCACTCCCAGCTTTATTTTATTATAATCATACATATACGCTCCATATGGAGCAGGAATATCTACTTCTCTTAACAATATTTTTAAATCATCAAAGTATGTACCGGCAACATTTGCACCCAACACTCTGACTTTTTCATACACAGGCTGTACTTTGTTTGCCTTAAACAAAGCAAGAAAGAATTCTTCGTTAAGCTCACTTACCCATTTAAATCCATGAAATGGTCCATTGTTTATAGCATTGAAATAAATGAACTCTTCACCACCTTGCTTAATCCAAATAGGATTTTTATACAAACGACTGCTCTTCTTAAGATTATTTCCTACTTTGAAATATGCATGTCTTCTTTCAAATACTTCTTCGCCAAAGATATAGCTCATCTTGGCGCCAAGACCTTTTCTGTCAATTTTGGCAACAAATTGGGTGATTCCATATTTGCTTGCCATCTTTTTAATACCTTGAGCGCCAACCGTTTTGGCAATGCCAAAAAACAACGTTCCCAAAGCAATCTGCGGATTATCCATAAAGGCCAAAAGCCATTCGACACATATCTCGCAGGCATCTGGGCCCCAGAGCGCGCCAGGATATATAAAATCCTCATCTGTAATTCCGCCGTCTAACACGTCAGACAAATTAAAGTCAAGAATAAATGCGCCAATATTGTCTGGGTGGCTGCATGAAGCGCAGCTTATGGCTGAAATAAACTGGAAACCAGGATCAAAAAATTCCCAGCCTTTATCCCACCATTCACTAAGCCATTCCCAGACTTCTTTAATTTCTTCTTCATCTGCGATCACATTGGCTTTCTCAAACATTTCCTCACATCTATATGTAATCGTCTCCTCAGAGCTCAAGCAGTCCAAATAAACAATAGAATCCTCAGCGTCTTGTTCATTTTCTAGCTCTTCAATCATTTTGCTTACAAATTCCTGCAAGGATAAGCCAGCATAATAAGGCGATACCTTAAGCCAGGAAATTGTATCATTTGTATCAAGCACAACTGAATCAACATGATGAACTTCAAAATAATATTCTGGTTCATAAATACAAACTGGCCCTTCGCATGACTGGAAGGGATTTGCTGCATCTTTCATAAAGACAGCCTGCCATTCAACTACAGTTGTTGTTGAATTAACCGTAACAAACGGATATGCCAGCTGAAAATCATCTGGCAGGATCCACCAGTCCTCTTCATATATGACAAAGGAAATTACTTCGCCATCGCAATACCCATTATTTAAAACAATTAATTCTACCCGTTCACCATCAATTACTTCTATCTTAGACCACCATGCGCTTAGAAATTCGCATTCTTCAGGAATTGGAGGCACATATTCTTCAACACATTCAGCATTTTCATTGTTTTCATCAGCCAGGCAGATAAAACCCTGATCGCACTGCTGATATTGTTCATAAACAATGCCATTACTGTCATAACACCAAACTGAATTAGTCTGATAATCGCATTGTAAAGTTGCACACGTATCATATTGGCAGGCAAGACAAGATCCTTGCTCACATCCGCAAATGCAACCTTCTATAATTTGCTGAGAAATATCTGAATCGAAAACACAACTAACGGTATTAACATCACAAATTGCAGATATGGTTTCCACTTCTTGAACAATATTGATTCCTTCACAATAGGCAGCACTATATTCAATAGATCCCTCACATAATTGTAAAATTTCAATTGAAAGCACTTCTTCATATTCATAACAAGATGCATCAGCGCAACCTTTGTTTAATTTAATAATGTCAAATACGACATTATTATCTAAACAATAATTCATGCCTAAGTATTCTGAATCAGTGCCGCAATCAGTCATATTCCAGGCTGTGTTGCAGCTTCCTGGCAGTTCCACACACTCAAGCAATAGATTTAAATCACAATATTTATCATTAAGACTGCATATAGAAATATCGCAGTACTGGCAAGCTTGTTCATCAAAATAAGATGGCTGGCCGCAGACAGTATCAATACATTCGAATTGCTGTGTGCCATCAGGCTGGCAGTCTTCAGTTGGGCTACAATCCCAGTCTGGAGTACAACCCAAACATTGATCTGTATCTTGATCACATCCCCATTCGCATTCAACATGAACTTGCTCATAATTATATTGAAAACACCAACCGCAGGAATTATTTTCACAACAACGAACTGAATAACTGTTAAGCTTAACTAAATGGCCGCTTTCACTGCTGCAATATTGCCCACTAACAGGGCCTGAGCTTGAGGCATTACCACATTCTTCTACCATATGATCTGGCTGATTTGATGCATTAAAGCACCACAAGTCATTGTTATGGCAATCGGTGTACTCACATGTTGGATCAGAAACGCATTCTCCATTTTCACAAGCACCAAGACAGGTTTGTTGATTTTGTTTTTTATAGCAACAATTATATTCGTCTAAAACGCAGTCATATGCCACATTGCCATCGCAATGATTGTCAAACAGAAAGCACTCATCTGTACAATTGGTACAGCCTTCAATTTCAGCAGGCTTGCCATCATTTACTCCACAATTATTCAGGTCATTACAAGTCCGAGTTCTAAAGCAGTTCGCACATGAAGACCAAACACTGCAGCTCCAATTTGGAGTACAATTTGAATCAACATTAAAATAAATCCAATCAATATATACTTCACTTCCACCATCGATTTTTACATAAACATCTACATCTGCAGCACCTGCTTCAGTTGCCACGCCACAAAATGGTCCTACCCAATTACTATCAGTTTCACCCAAAGTAAAATTAGGTGAATACGTATCATCTGACCAATTGATATTAACTGAACCTGATACCGTTTGCACTCGAACATTTGTGATATAGCAGTCAAACTCTCCAGAATTGTGTATTTCCAGCTCTTCACAAAAAGATTCATCCTGCATAATATTGTAAAAATCCCAATCAGGGATTCCCAATTCACTAACATCACAATCACCTGCTGACGTATCTTCAACAGTAACAGTCACCCAGTCATAATCTGAATGGACCTCAAATCCATCACAGTCAAACATCAAGCCATCAACCCGGTAATCATATACACCAGGCGAAGTTGGAGCTGCAATATCTAAATATTCAACATGGCCAGTTACTGGCGCGTAAAAATATCCGTCAGTATATCCTTCCAAACCACCGCCAGGTTCCATAACTGTAAAATTAAATTGAACTGAACATTGGGCAACTTCTCCCAGCGCAGTAAATGCGCCTTCAAACCAGAGGATTTCCCCAGGCTGAACAATATTTCCATTTGGCGAATCATATAAATAATAAGCACCGGTTACATTCCAGGCCAATACTTTTGTACTGATAAACATTAAAATAATACTAATTATGCTAATTGTCTTTCTCATCGTACTGCTCTCCTCCATCATACTTTTTGTTGTCAAAGGTCAAACAACCGATTTGGCTGATGTTAAGTTTAACAAAAACTTATTAAACCTGAGCCTTAACCAAATCATTGTAGCTTATACTCTTTCTGATAACTTTTCAAGTCTTCAAAAAAACCGAGCTCTCGCCCGGTTATACTACTTCTATTTCACTATCACTTGATACCCCCACTCCAGCATCAACCGCTGCTTTTATCTGATCCATTTTCCAAGGATCCTTTAATATATTTTCAGCTTTAAATTTATGCAAAACGCGCAATGCTTCAACATCAATTGCCACCCGATCACCGCTAGCCATGATTACCTCAGATTCAACCACTTCGCCTTTGCTCGGGCCTTCGCATCGGAAAGCTTTTCTGCCGTCTAAAATAATTAAATCCGGCCACATCAAAGTATTTAGATAGCCAATATTTTCATAAATATATTTATGGTTTTTCATATGAAAATAAAGCAACCGATCACCAACATTGATTAGACCCATAGATAATTTCAAACTCATTGTAAAATCTGCCCGGCAATGAGTTTTTAGACATGGTAAATAAATTAACTTTCTTTTTTTATAAAGCTCTTTTGATAAGACTGCCTTTTTCCAGTGAGGCGCTTCAAGTTCGACTGCAACCCAATCTTTATTTTCCAGAGAAAAAACTTTTGCGCCCGCTTGTTCACACTCGTTTTTTATACCCAAATCTAATACCCGCTCTGTCGGCAGCCAGTGAACGCCACTCATATCAGCCACAATTACATTTTTAGCTCCTGCTTCATAGCATAATTCAACTACGCTCCTAGCAAAGATTGGATCAGTAGACGCAGGAAACGGATCATCGCTGTTTAAGTTTGGTTTGATAAAAACCTCATCACCTGGTTTAATGATTTTTTCAAAACCGCCCAGGTGGTCAACTGCATCTTTTATTTTTCTCCGTAAATCTGTTTTTCCCACATCATAGGGGCATTTTTCAATTGCCAACAAGGATTTGCCATCTTTTTTATAAAGATTTTTTTTCTTTCTTAATTTATCTCTTTTTTGTTTGGGATTCAATACAACAAATTTTGAGCTTTTTAAAAGTTGTGCAATATTCATAGTTTTAGGAAGTAGATTGGTAGATCAGTAGATTGGTAGATAAAGACTACCGATCTAACTCCCTACCGATCTACCAATCTATACAAGTTGTGGCAATTCGGCTGCTCTTTTAATTCTGCCGGAAATTATTGACTCAACATTATAGACGCCAAATTTTTCAGCATCTAAAAAACCTTCCATTGCTGCTTCTGCCAGCCAGCCAGAATCCAGCCAGTCAAAAAGCCACTGGTGAGTATAACGCGGATCCAGTTGATCCTTGGCAGCATTAATTGTTTCCAGCCAGCTGTGGTTAAAATGCTCCTGTGCGCCAATTGGCGGAGCCATAATAATTGGAATTCCCAGACCGCAATAAAATGAAAGTTCACTCGGCTTTGTCCAGAGCACATCAGTTTCAAGTAAAGCCTTATTAAACTGTTCAATATATTTATGAAAGCTTATTGAGTAAATAATTTCTACTTTTGATTTATCTTCAAGTAAATTATTTTGCATCAACACTTTTTCAAAAAATTTATATATTTCATTTCTAACACCAGCAACCAAATTTATTTTTATCCGTCCCTGATCAATATGTTTTTTTAATGACTTTACAATTGTCTCTCCGATTTCCCGCTGCGCTCCAGCCCCGCCGACCGCAAAGGTTATGGTCAATGGGCGTTCTACATGTTTTGGTACGCAACCCGCAGGCAAATTATCCAAAATGGTCTTTTCATATTTTTTTTGATAAATACGCTTTGGATCTAATTTGCAAATGCGCCGCCCCAATGCTGTTTTTAAAACATTCATCTTTCTGCCGCCAATATTTTCTTTTGGCAAAGGGAATCCGGTTAAAAATATATTTTCTTCTCTTATCCCATACTCCTGCAAACGTTTCAATGCACGTCGTGTTGGAGCAAAATATTTAATCCTGCTCTTTTTCGGTTCCAGCGGCGCCCAGGTTCTGGAAATATCAGTATCAGTAGCTACTACGTAAATTTCATTTTTAAAATTATGAAACTCTGCAAAAAATGCCGGCACAAAAAAAGTGGTGATCATTGGAATATTTTCGTGATTTAAGAAATCAATCAAATGTTTACCCCAGCCATTTTTCATCAGTCGATACATTTGTTTTATTTGAAAACTTGCTTCTGACAAATCTCTTCTGGGATAGAATGGGTCAATTGACTGAAAATGTTTGTCATAAAAATTAAAAATTCCCTCGCCAACCAATGGGAGATGTTTTAGTCTGGAAATAAATTCATAAAAACTTCGACTTTGCTTCCAAACGCGCTGGTCTTTTTTTGGAATGCCTGCATAATCATTTGCAGTAATGATACCTTCATGAGCAATATCCTTTAGCGGATATGCAGCTCGCTGATGCCCATAACCCATAGTTACAGCAATCACCCATGCTTTTTTCATATTTTGCATAAATAACAGATTTAATATTCTTTATTTTATTATAGCAAAATCAAGCTGATTTTTATACCAAATTATCCCAAACTATTGACAATTATCGAAAAATATGATATTATGGAATATCCGTATCCTGGACTGGGCAACCTTGGGTTGGTAAGTATGTCTACTTTGAAATGGTATAACGGCAATTTCGCCGTTAACCAACCAAAGGAGGCCACCATGTCCTGGAACCACGGAACCTACGGCTGGGAGAAGTACGAATCTTTTGTCCAGGCTCTGGATGTGCTAGGCATTGCCTACACCGAAGAGTTCAAGGACGAAGAGTACTCACGAGGCTCAGATCTGTACGGAGACGGTCCACAAAAGCTCCGTATCGCTCGCTTCACTGACACTTCCGAAAGGAACATGGTCTGTGAAGAGTACCTGTCGGTCCAGGACTGCGATTGCGATGGCTCAAGCCAAGTCGCAATTGCCGTCTATGAGCAGGGCCAGCAGCCTGAGCTCATGACTGAGGTACGAGAAGCCTAGCCCAACCCTTAGGGACAAGCAAACCGAGTTTGCTTGTCCTCCCACCAAAGCAATTTTTTCTAAAAATTTCTTTGGCAGGAATATCAATACTATGCGTTATGCATAGTTTTTTTTATAAAAAAAATCCCATCATTTAATAATGGGATTTGTATAAGAGACTTAATGTTGTTCAAAACAAAACCCTTGCTTAAGAAATAAATCAGAACAAACAGCAGCCACTTCTGGATCGTAGTAATCTGCCTTTGAAATCTCAGCCAAAGCCGGGTCAATCCCGAGCGCTGGCCTATATGGCCGGTGAGAAAACATTGCTTCAAAAACATCAGCCACCGCTAATACCATTGCTGGCCGTAAAATATCATGTTTATTAATACCATCTGGATATCCGCTGCCATTTCGTCTTTCATGATGTTGTTTAATAATCATTGGCACAGGCCATGGATAATTAAAGTTGTTCATAATATTAAAGCCAACGACTGGATGAGCTCTGATGCTTTCCCATTCATAAGGCAACAATTTGCCTGGTTTGGTTAAAACCTCTGCAGAAATTGATATTTTTCCAATATCATGGACAAGCGCTGCAAGCAGTACTTCATATGCTTCTTCAGATGTGAATCCAAGCTCTTTCGCCATTATAAAAGCAAGTTGGGCCACGCGTTTCTGATGCCTGGCTGTATGTCGATCTGCTTTTTCCATCATACAAACCAATGCTGATATAGATCCATGCAAAAGACGCTTCACCTCTTTTAAACGATTTCTTAATGATTGCTCTGATAGCTTTAAATCTTTAATTTCTTGTTGAAGTTTGGCAATCGCCTCGCCCATTAATGGCTATCCCTTCCAGTTTTGGTTTTAATTTGGATTTGTATTTTTATTTTCATTTTTGTCTCCTTGTCAACGATCATTGTCGCCTGATATAAATTATAAGTAAAAAAAGGAAATCTCTCAATGCTTAGCTGTGGTTAACTTCTCAAAAAAATTTGTATTCTTAATTAAAAAAATCAGCGTCAAATCTGCGCAGACCTTTTTTTAATATACTTTTTTAAACTTTATACTAAATATCGGCTCATAATTATTATCTTCTTTATCAGTCACTTCCACAGTATCTCCTTTTACCAATTTATTGAGCGCAATGTCTGACAAAAGTTCCTGATCAGTCTGGATATCAGACTTTAGATCATCCAACTCTTCAAACTCTTTGGCAAAATCCTGCCTTACCTGATTTTCAGCCTGCTTTTTTTTATCTCTCAATTCTTTATAATCATCAACAATGTCTTTATAACCAGGGGTTTGCTCCAGCGCCTCCTTATACATTTTTTTTAATTCTTTTTGTTTTTCTTTTGCTTTTTGGATTCGATTAAATACTTCTTGAATGTTCTGCATAAATTACAAATATTTTTTTATTTATTACAAATAATTACGAATGGTAATTCTGAATTCATAATACTTTATAGATTAAATGTAAATATGAATTTTTTAAACGATTAACTTTAATTAATTTTAATGCTTTCAATTTTTTTAATTCACTTACTTTATGCAATGCCTTGCCATCCATCAAGGTGGAAGTTGTTTTACCGCCAACCAATATTGGCGCAATTACAATTGAAACTCTATCGATCAATCCTTGCCTGACCAAGGTTGTATTTAATGTACCTCCTGACTGAATTGTCATCCGATTAATGCCAAATTCTCTTTTCAATTTTTGAAAAAGATTTGTGAAATCAATTTTTTTATATTTTATAACTGTAATGTTATTTAAATTCTTGCTTAATTTAACTGCCGGATGATTATTATTTGTTGTTACTAAATACAGATGCTTTAACCATTTGGAAAGATATTCAACTCCAACTTTAGTTAAATGCGGTTTGCTGTCAATAATGACAAAACTGACTGGCATCTTTTTCGGCGCCTTTTTTCTTTTATTAACTCCAATCTTTGCCATCACTCGTCCGGTATTAAGTGAAACAATGTCTGTTCTCTTTTCCAAATCATAATACTGATGTAAGCCTTCTTTTACACCTTTAATTTTTTTCCAATCTCGATCAACATCCAAATCATCTGTGTCACCGCTGGAAATCTTACCATCCAGCGACATTATCATAAATAAAGTTGTCCTTGGAAGATTCATATCCAATAATTTTATATTCCGTAACATCTGCAATCTTCCGTAAGCCCTTAATCTCTACTCAGTGGTCTGGCCATCAAAATCTTCTTCATTAGCTTCAGCTTCTTCTTTTGTCTCCCTCACAATTTGATCCTTGTGATGCGCTGGTGAATAAATGGTATAAAGTTTCAATTCCTCAGAATCAGAAGTGTTAACCACGTTATGTTCAGCGCCTGCTGGAACAACAATTGCTGATCCATCTTTAACTTCATATTCATTGCCATCAATAATAACTTTACCAGTCCCCTTTTCAAATCTAAAAAACTGGTCATTTTCCTCATGAACTTCCATGCCAATGTCTTCATTGGGCTTTAGTGACATTAAAACTAACTGACTGTGCTTTGAAGTGTATAACACTTTTCGAAAATTTGAATTTTCCAAAGTGTCTCTTTCAATGTTTGCATTAAATCCTTTCATATTTTTATTTTATGAATTAATACTATTTGATTATAACATATTGAACAAGCAAGACAAGTACGGCCAGTGCGACAAGTTTTTCAAATTTCAATGTAACACATCAAAAAAGACTGCATAATAAATACAGTCTAAACTGGTATTCTTAGTTGAATAGGGGCAGGTTGATGATGATGACAATATTCATGTTCATCACAAATCGGCACGCCGCAGACAAGCGCTCCTGTATGACTACAGGGTTTTGTTGCCATATTACTGCAATCTGGATGTGAACATGCCCTCTTTGCATGCTCTTCACAAAACCCGCGTTCAACTGCGATTTTTGAGCATGGGTGGTAATCCCACTCGCTTTGCCATTTGCATAGTTTGCCTGATGCAACAAGTTTTTCTCTTTGTTTTTTTGCTTCATCTTCAGCTTCTCGCTGACATTTTTCATTCAAACAATAAAATACAACGTCAGAACCATCTATAGTTAACTGAAATCCAATCAAATCATCTTTACCACACACCACACACTTGTGCATCTTTTCCCTCCCGTGCCATGAGATAATATTTCTCATAGCTTATCAAAGGTACTTTATGTCCTTTCTGGACATTTCAAGCTTAGTTTATTATATATAATTACAAAAGTAAATATGTAAAAATGTTTGACAAAATTTTCCTAATCCTGTATAATATTTGTAGTTTTTTTGAAAAATATTTGTTATTTGTAATTTCTAATTTCAGATTTCAAATTTCGAATTTAATTACATTCGGAGGTCGTCTAATGGTAGGACTCCAGGTTTTGGTCCTGGCTATCCTGGTTCGAATCCAGGCCTCCGAGCCATAAAAGTTTCACCATAAAAGGTGTTTTTTTATTGACAAGAAGATTTATTTGTCTTAAGCTAGGAAAACATTTCTTTTTTTAGTAAAATTTGATAAAATAAAACTACGTATATGTCAATATTCAAGAAAAAAAGTTTTTGGATAATTTTGGTAATTATTGTAATAATTATCGTTATTGTTTTTGCAGCCAAATCCAGAAAGCAAGAAGAAGAAGAATATAATACAATAACCGTTGAAAGGCAGGATTTACTTCAAACTGTTGCAGAAACAGGCAAAGTAATTTCAGATCCTGATCTTGATTTGAGTTTTCAAGCTGGCGGCGTTATCGGTAATATTTATTATGGTATTAATGATCAGGTCAGAAAAGATGATCTATTAGCCAGTTTGGAAGCAAATGACCAAAGCGCTTCTGTTGCCCGAGCTCAGGCAACTTTGGCTGCAGCTCAGGCTGCTCTTAATTTAAGGCTTGCCGGACCAATGCAGGAAGAAATAAATATTTCAAAGGCAAATGTTGAAATCGCCCAAGTAACACTGGAAACTTCACAAAACAATTTAGTAACGCTCGAAACTACTATTGAACAAAATATAAAAAATGCAGAAGTGGCATTAGAAAAGGCAAAAGTAAATTTAAATCTAATAGAAAACCAAACTGATATAAATCAACAAGTTGAAGATGCTTATGATAATATTTTTATTAGCTTAGGGACAAATCTAATAAGCATTTATAATGCAATCCAGGCAGCTGATTATGTTTTAGGCATTGATAATGTCACTGCCAATGATACTTTTGAACAATATTTGTCAATTAAAAATCCTCAAGATTTAATTGATGCTGAATTTAAATATCTTGAAGCAAAAGAAAGATATCAGGAAGTAAATAATTTTTACAATACATTAAACATTGAATCAGATCATTATTTAATAGATCAGGCAATAAAAGATATTGACAATGCTTTCCAATCTTCAGAAGAATGCTTAACCTCTACTCGCGGGGCTTTAGAAAACGCACTGGTCACTTTTACTTTTCCTCAAGCTACTTTAGACGGCTTAATCTTAAACATTGATACTGCCAGAACAAATCTAAGAGCAGCTATTTTATCTTTTGAAAATTACAAACAAGCTTTGACAACTGCGCAAAACGCATATGACATTGCCAATCAAGATTATGAAGCAGCTTTGCAAAATTTAGAAACTGTACAGGTTGAGTCAGAAAATCAGAGAAAAGCTGCTGAGCTTGATGTAAAAGCAAAACAAAGCTCACTAAACGCTGCTCAAGCAGAACTTGCACTAAAAGAAGCTGATCCACGAGCAGTGGATTTGGCTGGTCTATATGCCAATGTTGATGAAGCCCGGGCAAATCTGGCAGCCAACCAATACTCTTATCAAAAAACTCAAATTGTTGCACCGGTTGACGGTATTATTTCAAAGGTTGAATATGATGTTGGTGAAAACATTGCCGCTTTTACACAGATGATGTCAATCATTACTCCATTACCAAAAATCGAGGTTGATATTTCTGAATCAGACATTTCTAAAGTCGAACTAAATGATGAGGCAGAAATTACTTTAGATGCCTATGGCGATGATATTGTCTTCCCAGGCAAAGTAACCTTTATTGAACCGGCTGAAACAGAAATTGCCGGAGTTGTATATTATAAAATTAAAATTGTTCTCGAAGATATGATGGAAAAAGATATCAAACCAGGCATGACTGCTAATGTAACTGTTACTACTGATAAAAAAGAAAATGTGATTGCCATTCCGCAAAGAGCGATTATTACGAAAAATGGAAAAAAAATTGTTAGAATATTAAAGCGAGGAGAAATCGAAGAAATTGAAGTACAGACAGGATTAAAAGGAGACTCAAATACTGAAATCATATCTGGCCTAAAAGAAGGAGATGAAGTTATAACCTTTATCAAATCACAATAGTATGGCAGCAAAAGTAAAAAAAGCGCTTATAGAATTAACTGACATAAAAAAAGAGTATGTAACTGAAGAAGTTGTGACCAAGGTTTTGCATGGAATAAATCTAACAATCAAGGAAGGTGAATTTCTTGGCATCATGGGACCTTCCGGATCAGGCAAATCTACTTTAATGAATATAATTGGTTTCTTAGATCGGCTGACTTCAGGAAAATATAAATTTAAGGGCAAAGATGTCAGTAAATTAGATGATGATCAGCTTGCTGAAATGAGAAATTCAGAAATTGGTTTTATTTTCCAAACTTTTAATCTTCTTCCCAGGACAAATGTACTCGATAATGTAAAACTTCCTCTAATATATAGTAAAAAGAAAAACAAAATTGAACTGGCAAAAAAGGCAGTCGAAGCAGTTGGTTTAACAAAAAGAATAAGTAACTTATCCAATCAACTTTCAGGTGGTGAAAAACAAAGAGTAGCCATTGCCCGGGCTCTGGTAAATGAGCCTTCTTTGATTTTAGCTGATGAACCGACTGGTAATTTGGACAGTAAAACAGGACAAAAAATTATGGAGTTAATCGAGGATTTAAATGAGAAAGGACATACTGTGATTTTAGTTACACATGAAAGATATACAGCTGAGCATGCAGATAGAATAATTAAAATAAAAGACGGTCTAATAGTAGAAGATTATAAAAATCATGTAAGAAGAAGAGCCAAAGACGGCGAACTTGTAAAATAAATCAAATCCCAATCTTGTAATATCTTGTATACAAATCTTGTAAATCTCGTAACAAAATATTATGGAATTCAAAGATGCAATTAAAATATCTATTAATAACTTAAGAGCGAATAAGGTTCGTTCTTTTTTAACAATGCTCGGATTGGTAATTGGGGTAATGGCTATTATAATTATTATGTCAGTCGGCGCAGGAGCCCAGAGCCTGATTATTAATCAAATAAAAGGCTTTGGCACTAACATAATTACCATCATGCCCGGCTCCAGTGATGAAAGCGGTCCACCCACAGCAATAATGGGTATTACAATTACAACATTAAAATACGAAGACTCATTGGCGTTAGAAAAAAAATCAAATGTTGAGCATGCAGTCGCTGCATCTGCTTTTTTAACCGGCCAGGGCACTTTTAGCTGGAAGGATTCCAGTATTGAAACAAATTTTACTGGTACTACTGCAAATTATCTAAACGTTGAAGAAGCAGAAGTCGAACGCGGCAGATTTTTTTCTAAAAGTGAAGAAAAAAGCATGGCCCGGGTAATTGTACTTGGATCAGTAATCGCTGAAGATTTATTTGGTAATCAAGATCCAATCGGAGAAACAATAAAAATAAAAAAACATGCCTTCAAAGTTATTGGCCTAATGAAAGAACGAGGGGTAGTCGGTCTAGAGAATCAGGATAATAAAGCGTTTATTCCTATTTCAACATCACAAAAACTTTTACTGGGCGTTGACCATTTAGGATCAATACGAATAAAAATAGACAGCACTGAAAATGTTGATCAAAGTATTGAAGAGATAAAACAAACGCTCAGGGAACAACATGACATTGACAATCCAAAAGACGATGATTTTACAGTCAGGGCAGCAGCCCAGGCTTTAGAAATAGTTACCACCATAACTGATGCTTTAAAATTCTTTTTAGCAGCAGTTGGAGGTCTGGCTCTGGTAGTGGGTGGTATTGGTATTATGAATATTATGCTTATTGCAGTAAATGAAAGAATCAGAGAAATTGGACTTAGAAAAGCTGTTGGAGCCAGAAATATAAACTTAGTTACCCAGTTTTTAGCAGAAACCATTGTAATCACATTAATTGCCGGAGCTGTAGGAATAATAATAGGAGCGATAATCTCTGGACTTGTTGCCCTAGTGGCAAATTATCTTGACTATGACTGGGATTATATTGTATCTTTGCAGTCAATATTATTAGGCCTTGGCATATCATCATTAATTGGTTTGGTTTTCGGATTATACCCAGCAATAAAAACATCCAAAATAGAACCAATTGCTGCTTTACGATATGAATAAATGGTTACAAGATGTACAAGATCAACATACGAGATAGTACAAGATGCTAAATCTAGTAATCTCGTAATATCTTGTACATAAATCGTGTAAATCTCGAAACAATGATAAAATCAAACTTCCAAATCGCAATCAAAAACTTAAAAATTAACAAATCCAGAACGCTGTTGACTGTTTTGGGTATTGTTATTGGAATTGGCGCGGTGATAACGGTTTTATCAGCCGGACAAGGAATAAAGGGTCTAGTTCAAGGTGAATTAGCTGCCTTTGGAGACAATTGGGTTCAAATTGAAATAAAGGTTCCTTCTTCATCAAAATCTGAAACAGAGCAGGCAACTTCTCTTGCTGCTGGTGTTGTTATCAATACATTGACAATTGATGATATGGAAGAAATAAAAAAAATTCCAAATATAACAAATGCATATGCAGGCAGCATTAGCCAACAAATTGTAAAAAAAGGCGCTGAGCGCTCACAATCAATGCTTTACGGAGTATCTGCCAGTTATATAGATGTTGATAAAAGTGAAATGATGGAAGGTAGATTTTTCAGTGAGGAAGAAGACAGAGGCGCTGCCAGAGTGGTCATTCTCGGTGCAAAGGCAAAAACTAAATTTTTCGGAGAAGATGAAGTCTTAGGTAAAACAATAAAAATTGGTAAAGATAATTACCGGGTTATTGGCATCATGGAACCAAGAGGCGCGGTAATGATTTTTGACTTTGATGATATTTTATATATCCCCATAAGGACAATGCAGAAAAAAATGCTAGGCGTTGATTATGTGTCAACAATAATAACTGAGGTTGACGATGTAAATAAAATAGATGAGACAGCTGAAGAAATAAAATTCATCATGAGAGAACAGCATGATACACCAACGCCGGAAAAAGAAGACTTTCGGGTCACCACCATGGCTGAGGCTCAAGAAATGATAGATATTATTCTCAATGGCGTTACTTTATTATTAATTGCCATTGCAGCCATTTCATTAGTCGTCGGTGGTGTGGGCATTATGAACGTCATGTACGTGGCTGTTGTTGAACGAACTTTTGAAATTGGCTTGCGCAAAGCTATTGGTGCAAAAAATGCTGATGTCATGTCTCAATTTCTCTTTGAAGCAATAATAATAACATTAATGGGTGGAATATTTGGATTTGCAATTGGAGCTGGTCTGTCATTTTTAGTCAGTATTGGCGCTCAGCAAGCCGGATATAGCTGGGATTTTTCTCTTTCCATAACATCAATTATATTAGCCATCGGATTTTCTGTAATAATTGGACTGATCTTCGGCCTTTATCCGGCAAAAAAAGCCGCCAAGCTTGATCCAATTAAGGCATTAAGATATAAGCAATAAAAAAAGCTTACTATATTGAAGTAAGCTTTATACACTTTGTCCTTGCTTATAACTTGCTATATCTTCCTTATCAAATGTGGCAGTATCTTTCTCAGCCACTTTTTTTAATACATTATCCATTCTTTTTAGTACTTTCAAAATCTCTGCTTTAAGCGATCCCTGATTAAAAACCTGCTCGTCTATTATCAAATACTTAACCCTCTCTTTAATTGCTCCTTGAACTGACATTGTATTTTCAGGGTCAGTTGGTAAAACCACCCAGGAAGGCCAAATACCAGTAATGAAAAACTGACAATCATTAAAATCTTTAGTTGATCTTAATACTCTAAAAATTTTTGGTGAACACATCAGGCTTTGAATACCAGATTGTTTGGCCAAGGCTGCTTGATTGGTTATTACCCTACATACTGAACTTGGAAATTGACCAGCTCCATTACTGGCAACCGGCGTATCAATAATCGCTACTGGAGTTGTATCAATCAATCTTTGACGCAAGATTTTCATACTTGCCTGTCCAGTCCTGGCTAAAACAGTGATCATTTTTGGTGAATTTAACAGCATCTTATCAATTTCTTCGTTTATCTTTTCTGGATCACCAATTAATTTTGTATTGACCATTACATGAAAACCTAAATCATTTCGCAAATATTCAAACATCTCTGAATCATACTCTTCTAATAAAAATGTTGAAATAAAACCTCGTAAGCTTGGCGCAAATTGCCTGACTTGCTCTATAGGCGATTGTAAAGAAACAATAAGCCGATCTGCTAAATTCATGTTGTCCTCCTTAGCGAACTAAGCAAATACTCTTTAATTTTACCAAATATTATTAAAAAATCAAAAAAACTTGGCTTTTAGCCTTTTTTTTACTACTATATATGTATATGTCAATTTTATCAGTAATAATTCCAGTTTTTAATGAAGAAAAACGAATTGGCTCCACTCTGCCCCAAATTCAAGGGTTTTTAAATTCAAAAAATATTGAGCATGAAATAATTGCTGTTGATGATGGCAGTACTGATAATTCTGTTGAAATTGTAAAGAAATTCCCAGATGTGCAAATTATAAAGCATGACAAGAATAAGGGAAAAGGCGCAGCAGTAAAGACTGGCATTCAAGCTGCCCAAGGCGATTTTATTTTATTTACAGATGCAGACAATTCAACTCCAATCGAGCAATTTAATAATTTTGGGAATAAAAAAAATGAATATGATATATTAATTGGATCAAGATATTTGCCAAAAAGCAATATTAAGCTCAAACAGCCCTGGCACAGAAACATTATCACCTTTTTTGGCAATAAAACGATTCGGATAATTCTGGGCATAAAACACAAAGATACTCAATGCGGATTTAAATTTTTCAAAAAAAATGTAGCAAAAGATTTGATACAAAACCAAACCATAGACCGCTGGGGATTTGACATTGAATTATTATATTTAGCAAAAAAGAAAAATTATTCTGTTAAAGAAATTCCAGTCACCTGGATTGACTCGCCTGACAGTAAAGTTAAGCCTTTTGACTTTTTAAAAACATTTGCTGAATTATTAAAAATTAGATTTACAAAATATAAAATATGAAGCCCGTAATAGTCCTCCACTTTGGCGAATTAATGCTCAAGGGTAAAAACCAATCTTTTTTTATAAAAATTTTAATACAAAATATTAAAAATTTTTTAGATAAAAAAAATTATAATAAAATTATTAGAAAAGAAGGTAAAATTGTAGTAGAAATAAGAGATGCACTATTCCACCCAACCTTAGTTGGCTCACTCAAAAAACTACCTGGGATCTCTAATCTCGCTTTTGGTTATCAAACAAAGCCTGATTTAGATCAAATACAAAAAATCGCATTACAAATCGCTAAAGAGAATCCAGCCAAAACATTTAAAATTCAAACCAGCCGATCATATAAAAAATTCACACTTAATTCAATGGAAGTTTCCAAACAAGTGGGCGGATTTGTCAAAGCTCAAACTAAAATGCAAGTAAATGTTACAACGCCTGAACTTTTAATCAGAGTTGAGATTGCTAAAGATAAGGCCTATGTTCTTGGACCAAAAATCAATGGGCCTGGCGGTTTGCCAACCGGATCTTCTGGTAAAGTGATTTGCATGATGTCAGGCGGAATTGACAGTCCAGTGGCTGCATATATGATGATGAAACGCGGAGCTAATGTAATTTTATTTCATGCCCAAAACAAAACCATTACCCAAAAGCAAACTCAAGATAAAATCGAAAAATTAGCAGCCAAGTTGTCAGAATATCAAAAACCAATTAAACTATATACAGTTCCTTTTGATCAAATCCAAAAACAAATCATTGCCAATACTGAAAGTTCGTACCGGATGATTATTTACAGAAGATTTATGCATTGCCTGGCAGATGAAATCAGAAAAAAGGAAAAGGCCAGGGCATTAGTAACCGGTGATAATTTAGCTCAAGTAGCATCGCAAACAATGGAAAACCTTATCTTAATCAGCTCGGCAACAGATTCATTAATTTTAAGGCCAATCATTGGATTTAATAAGCAGGAAACAATTGATCTGGCAGAAAAAATTGAAACCTATAAAATTTCAATCATACCTTATGCAGACTGCTGCTCATATTTAGTGGCTAAACATCCTCAAACTAAAGGCAAACTGGCTGATGTTGAAAAATTTGAGAAAAACATGGATATTGATAAATTAGTTAAAGAGGCGATTGAAAATGCTGAAGTTAAATTATTTAATTAAAGTAAAACGAGCAAGAAAGCAAAACAAGCAAGACGAGTTGTTAAATACTTGTTTTACTTGTCTCGCTCGTCTCGCTTGTCTCGCTATATATGTTAAACATCGCAGTTCTAGGAGGCGGCACCTCTTCTGAAAGAGAAGTCAGCCTCAAATCATCAAAAAAAGTATTTGAAAACCTTGATGAATCTAAATACATTAAGGAATATTTTGATTTTCCGTCAGATTTGGATAAATTTCTTAAAGACTATAAAAAATTTGACGTAGTAATGCCAGTTTTTCACGGACCTGGCGGTGAAGATGGCACTATTCAAGGTTTTTTAAACACACTCGGCTTAAAATTTACATTTTCTGACGTAGAAACGCATGCAATTGCCATGAATAAAAATATTACTAAAATAATAATGAATGGTATTGGATTATTGAATCCCAAATATAAAATGTTGGATTATAAAAATATTAAAAAACATGACATTGAAAAAGACTTTGGATATCCTTTTGTTGCTAAAGTTAACCGGGGTGGTTCAAGTATTGGCGTAGAAATTATAAATAATAAAGATGAATTTAATGAAAAAATACAAAATGTAATAAAGCACAAGCAAGATATCATGATTGAAGAATATATACCGGGCAAGGAAGAAACCGTTGCCATTTTGGGAAATGGAAATGATTCTGTTGCTATGCCAGTTACAGAAATACGTCCAAAAACAGAATTCTTCGATTATAAAGCAAAATATGATCCAGAATTTTGTGATGAAATTTGTCCAGCGCCAATTGAAAACGACTTGGCAAAAGAATTGCAAAAGCAGGCATTATTAGTTCATCAAACTCTGGGCTGCCGTGGAATTTCAAGATCTGATTTTATTGTTGCCGAAAATAATAAAATTTACTTTTTAGAAATAAACACCATTCCAGGAATGACCAATGCTTCACTCTTCCCTCAGGCAGCAGCAGTCAGCGGCTATGACTATCCTAAATTTCTAGATAAACTAATTGAACTAGCACTCCAGGAATGACAACCTTTCTTGCCCTGCACCGAACTCTGTTCTGGTGCAGGGAGTTTATTACCCCAGCCTTCACTGCTCATACGTCATCCCCGACTCCAATCGGGGACCTCTTAGTAGTTGCAGTGCAGTAACAAAAAAAACCGCAAACATGCTTTGCGAATTTTTATTTTCTAAAATATTTATCGTAAATCTTAATCGAATAATATAATACAAATCCTCCCAGAACTGGCCCGATTAATATTCCCCAAAGGCCAATTAAAAACAATGATGTAAAACAGATCAAAACGCATAAAAGACAGGCAACTAATACGATCCAAAAATCTTTGACTCCCCTGTCCATGATTCTCCCCCTCTTTTGAACCACTTTACTTTAATACAAATAAAAAAAGAGGTCAAGCGGCCTCGCCTTTGTCATTTCGACCGAAGTGGAGAAATCTAATAAACTGTTGGCCGCTTTAATTAGATCTCTCGATTCCACTGCGCTGCGCTCGAGATGACAGTTTAGGGCGGCCAAATAAAAAACCGCAGAAATGTTCTACGGATCTATTTTACTCCCACCAATTCTCTGCTAAACTCCTTCCAGTCAAGATGCTGAACAATATTCCAGATAACATAATCTGAAATAATCAAACCTCCGAGTGTACACAGCAAAGGAATGGACAGAGTCCAAAAAGCTGGAACAGCCAGGCCAATAAAAGATAAAATGGCAAAAATTGTATAAATGTTCACAAATTTATCTCTTCTGCTACTCATCTTTTCGATCTTTTCCCAATAATATATCCGACTACCATAGTCAAAACAGACATTACGATAATTCCAAACTTTTCCCAGCTTGGAGAGTGGATAAACCATATACCTAAACAAATATACATAACAATAAGCATAGCTAAAAATTTCTTAGCCATTTCTTTGTCTCTCATGCTTGCCTCCTTTGGGCATTGCAGGTTTTCATGTTAATGAACCTCAATAAAATTTAGCATAAATAAAAGAAATGTCAAGCGGCCTCGCCTCATTTGTCATTTCGACCGAAGTGGAGAAATCTAATAAACCGTTGACCGCTTCAGTAAGCTCTCTCGACTCCGCTACGCTGCGCTCGAGATGACAATCCAGGGCGGCCAAATAAAAAAGAGGTCAAGCGACCCCGTTTTTGTTGTAAGGCATAGCGGCCCGTATAGGCATAGTTGTAAGTTGTAGTTATTCCAACAACAACGCCTTAAAACCATACTGGCTGCCATGCCTTAAACATACAACCAATCACAGCATCCCCTTCTCTGCATTCTCCATACTGGCCTTTATAAAAGCATTAAACAACGGATGGCCCGTAAATGGCCTGGATTTAAATTCAGGATGAAACTGAGTGCCTATAAAAAACGGATGGTCTGGTACTTCGATAATTTCAACCAATTTTCGGTCAGGAGATTCTCCGGCAAGTAATAATCCATTTTGCTCCAGTATTCCCCGATAATCATTATTTAATTCATATCGATGCCGATGACGCTCTGAAATATCTTCAATACCATAGGCTTTGAAACTTTTTGAATTTTTATTTAAAACACACGGATATGCGCCTAAACGCATTGTTGATCCATAATTATGCTCTTTAATATTTTCAATCTGCTCTGGCATAATATCAATTACTTTTGTCTCTGCATTTTCATCCATTTCACAAGTGGTGGCATTTGTTAATCCACATACATTTCTGGCAAATTCAATGGTCGCCAGCTGCATTCCATAACATAATCCAAAATATGGAATTTTATTTTCCCTCACAAACTGAATCGCTTTTATCTTTCCTTCAATACCTCGTGTTCCAAAGCCGCCTGGCACAATAACTCCTGCGTATTTTTTAAGTTCTTCAAGACGATTTGAATTTTCTTCATAATCTTCTGATCCCAGCCAGTCAATATCAGGCTTTACACCATGCATCCAGCAGGCATGCTTGATTGCTTCAATTACACTTATATATGAATCAGATAGAACAAAATCTCCAATATTAAAATATTTTCCTACAATGCCGATCTTTAGTGACTTGTCTGAGCTTTTTATCCTTTTCATTAACTCTTCCCATTCATTCAATCCAGCATACTCTTCTTTTGATTCTAAACCGAATTTTTTTAAAATTTTATTGCTAAAATGTTCTTTTTCAAAATTAATTGGAACTTCATAGATATAATCAATATCTGGCGCAGATATAATATTATCAAAAGGTAAACTACCATTGGTTGCGATTTTTCGTTTTCGTACCTCATCCAAAGACACTTCTGACCGGCATAGCACAAAATCAGGCTGAATACCTGCGGAATTTAATGTTCGAATCGCATACTGAGTCGGCTTTGTTTTCATTTCGCCCACTTTACTTGGGATCGGCAGATAAGTTACCAAAACAAATGCAACATCATTTGTATTTTTTAATTTCATCATTCTAGCTGCTTCCAAAAACAATAAATTTTGATATTCACCCACAGTTCCGCCAATTTCAATTATCATAATCTCAGATTCTGTCTCTTTCGTTGCCTGCTGCACCCGATCAATGATCTCATAAGGAATATGAGGCACTACTTCCACGCATTTACCGTCATATTGTAAATTTCTCTCTTTACTAATAACAGACTGGTATACTCTACCAGTCGTCATATAATTTGTAGCGCAAATATTTGTATCTAAAAATCTCTCATAATTGCCAATATCCTGATCTGTTTCATCACCATCATCAGTTACAAAAACTTCGCCATGCTCAGTCGGATTCATAGTGCCGGCATCAACATTAATATACGGGTCCATTTTTATGGCAGAAACTTCAAAACCTTTGGCTTTTAAAATCGCGCCAATAGACGCTGTTGCCACGCCTTTGCCCACTCCTGACATTACCCCCCCTACTACAAAAATGAATTTTGCCATATGTTATTAGGGAGTAGATCGGTAGTATACATATATCCTACCAATCTACTTTTCTACTGATCTACCAATCTAATCACTCTGCTTTTGCTTCTAAATCAATCTGTACTACTTTATCACCAGACTGAATGTTTATATTATAATTTCCAGCTTTTTTTATAGACTCTTCTAATTTTATTTGTTTTGTTTTTACAGGTAAATTTTTCTTATTTAATTCTGCAGCAATTTTATCAGCAGTGATACCAGCAAAAAATGTGCCGTTTTCATCTGCTTTTGAACTCATTTCTAATTTCAATCCCTGCAGCTGATCTGCCAAACTTTGCATATCAACTTTTCCCTTTTTTTTCACTGACTGATGTCTTTTTTTCATCGCCTGAGCTTTAGCCACCTCAGCTTCAGTAGCCATTTTTGCCATTTTATGTGGAATTAAAAAATTTCTAGCATACCCGTCTGCTACCTGCTTAACATCGCCAATCTGGCCTAATTTTGGATCATTTTTTATTAAAACTATCTTCATATTTACAATAGTTCTTAGTTCTATAGTTCTATGGTTCTTAATTTTGAATACTTTGTCTTTTTCTTGTTCTAACTATAGAACAATAGAACTATATAACTCCACATTAGCTTAACATTAAATTATTTTTTATGCAAAAATTCTTTATAATACAGACTTGCAGCTACAACACAAGCTGGTAAAAATATCAAGTTAAATACTGGAATCAATGAACCTATTAATGCTCCCAATCCAAAGCCTAACATTGACCAACGATGCTTTTTCCATGCTGCCAGCTTATGATCAAATGTCCATTCACGCTTATCAAACTCAAAATCTAAAAATTCCATTGCCAAAAACCACGAGGTAATCAAAATATTTATAATCGTTATTATGGTTGCGCCAATTAATGGAAATAGACTTATTAGAAGCAGCATTATTTGAGAAGCAAGAAAAATTAAAATCCGTTTTATTCCCCCACCCAAAGATTCCCATAAAATTATAATATTTTCTTTGGTGGTGTGTTTTCTTTCTTCTTCATCTATTTTTAATATCTTTGATGTCTTTCTGGATAAAAATTCATAAAAGGGCGATCCAAAAATATTGGTCAAAGCAACAAAAGTAAATAGCATTAAAAATAAAATTAATATCACACCGACTCCAATAATCAAATAATATAATATTTTCTCAAACCATACATCCAATGATAAAAAATTCAAAGAACTGCTGGTAAAGCTGATAAAAAAATAGATAATGACAGCGTAAATAGCAAAATTTATTAAAACAGGAAATCCAACATAAGCTAATAATTTTTTATTGCTAAATAAAAATCGTAATCCCTTAAACGGTAGCACAAATCCTTTGGATATCTGATCAAACATATATATAAAAACAAGACAAGCGAAACAAGTAAAACAAGCGACATAAGTTAGACATTCATATACTTGTCTTGCTCGTCTTGCTAGTCTCGCTTGTCTTGCTTTATTGTTCTTTTAATATTTCTAATGCCCTATCTAACTGCGGATCCAAATCATTTTCAAAATCTTCCCTGGTATATTCAACCTCTTCATCAGGCGATACACCTTCTTCGCTAATGGAAATGCCGTTTGGCGTCAGCCATTTGGCAATAGTGATCTTTAATGAAGAACCGTCAGATAAAGTTTGTAAATTTTGTACTGAACCTTTTCCAAAAGTTTGTTCACCAACCAATGTCGCCTTTTCATAATCTTTTAATGCGCCGGCTACAATTTCTGAGCCTGAAGCACTTCCTCTGTCAATTAAAACAACCGTTGGGATATTTGTAAAGTCAGAAGTTCCTTTGGCTTTATATTCAATAACAGTTCCGTCTCCGAATTTTTCACTCACCACTACATTACTGTTTTCAACCCAGGCTGAGGCTACAAATATTGCACTGTCCAGCAAGCCTCCTGGATTATTTCTCATATCCAAAACTATGCCCTTCACATTCTTTGATTTCATTTCCTCAACCGCTTTTTGAAATAAGGAATTTGTATCTGTATTAAAGTTTGAAATTTCAATATAGGCAATATTTCCATCCTTAATTTCAGTTTTTACACTCTGTATATAAATAACGTCCCGAGTAACTTCAACATCAAATGGCTCAGTGTCTTCCCTGACAATTGACAAAGTTACAACTGTGCCTTTTTCTCCGCGAATACGTTGTACTGCTTCTGAAACAGTCAGATCTGTGGCGTCTTCGCCGTCAATCGCATAAACTTTATCTCCAGCTTTTATTCCAGCTCTTTCCGCAGGAGAATCTGATAATGGCGCCACAATTACAATAAATCCTCCTTTTTGGGCAATCTCTGCCCCAATTCCCTGAAATTTTCCGTCAATATCTTCATTAAATTCTTTTGTTTTTTTAGGAGTCATAAAAACCGTATAAGGATCTTCTAATCCAGCCACTAACCCAGACATCATTGTATTAAACATTTTCTGATTGTCTATCTTTTCTTTATCCACATAATCACGGTCTATAATTTTTAAAATTTCATCCATTATAGAAAAGTTGAACTCTTCAGGATACTTGCTGCTTTTCAATTTAGTTTTTGACAAAACTGACTTATCTGTATGACTTACTTTTCCAGCAAAAAAGCCTCCCAGGCCTGACGCAATTATTAAAATAATAACAACCAATACAACCAGCCATTTATTTGATTTTTTTCTTTGTAACTTCATATATTAAATACGCATTTAATCCTTAGTCCGCGTTATTTTGGCTCCTAACTTTCGAAGCCGCTGCTCAACTTTTGAATAACCGCGGTCAATTTGATAAATATTATCGATTTCAGTTTTTCCTTCAGCAATTAAGGCCGCAATTATTAATGCAAATCCTGCTCGTAAATCCGGGCTGGCTAACTTTCTGCCATATAATTTTTGTGGGCCACTGACAATTACTCTGTACGGATCACACATGATAATATTTGCGCCCATTTGATTTAATAAATCAGTATAAAATAATCTGCCCTCAAATACAGTTTCATGAACCAGGCTCAGTCCTTTTGCCTGAGTTAATAAAACCGTAAATGGCGGCTGAATATCTGTGGCAAACCCAGGGTATTCATGAGTTTGAATATTTGCGGATTTTAAATTATTATCTCCCCAGACTGTAACCGAGTCAGCTCCCAGTTTATATTTAACACCCATTTTATCAAATATGACCCAGAGCGATTCTAAATGTTCAGGCATACAATTGGTTACTTTGATTTTGCCTCCTGCTAATGCTCCCAGAATGGCAAAACTGCCAGCTTCAATTCTGTCAGGAATTACTTTATACGTATCACCGCCGAGACATTCCACTCCTTCAATAACAATGGTCGGCGTACCTGCACCACAAATTTTTGCACCACAGCCATTTAAAAATTCTGCCAAAGCATATATTTCAGGTTCACAAGCAGCATTTTTAATCACAGTCGTTCCTTCTGCTAAAGTAGCGGTCATCATCATTGCTTCAGTTACAGTAACAGAAATCTTTGGTAATACTATTTTTGCTCCGCGCAGCCTTCCTTTTGTTTTAAATTCATAAAATCCTTTTGTTTCTGAAAACTGAGCTCCAAATTTTTTAAATCCGTCTATAAATAAATCTATTGGCCTCTTACCAATGGCGCATCCTCCTGGATGAGGCATTTTAATATGGCCCCGGCGAACAAGCATTGGACCAATCAATAAAACTGATACTCTGATTTTTCGAACCAAATCAGGATCTAATCTATATTTGCTAACTTCTTTTGTCTGAAGGGAAATGGTTGAACCTTTTTTCTTTACCCGGGTGCCTGCTGAATCAACCAATTCTAAAAGACGTGAAATTTCTTCAATCTCAGGGGCATTTTCAATAATCACCTCTTCATCAGTAAGCAAAGAAGCGGCAATTGCCTTTAGAGCTGCATTTTTAGCGCCGTTTACTTTAATTTCACCATTTAATTTGTATCCGCCTTGTATTGAAAACTTTGACATAAAAAATTGCATAATATGTAAACATTATGGCATAAATTTTAAAAAAAATAAAGAGGGCCTAAACAGCCCTCTTTTTATATAAATCTTACAATTCTGCAAAATAATCTTCACTTCTTTCAACAGTACTCCCAATACCAAACTTTTTAGCATATACTGAAGTTATCCCATCAGCTTTATTATCTGCATATTCTTTTAATGTCATATCAGTTCTGACAATGCCAACTTTTACTGTTTTTGATGGGTCATCTAAATAATCAACTTTTGCACGAAGCATGCCTTGCATATTGGCAACCCGCCTGTTCATAGCATCTTCAAATTTTGCCCAGCCAGCTGTGCCTTTATATCTAGATCTATATTCTGCTAAATTTTCTTTTAACTCTGCGATCGCTCCTCTCTCAGCCTTCATGTCTCTTAAAAAAGCTGCCCGTTGCTCAGGCGTATATTTATCTAAAAATTTTACTCCGCCCTGTTCAATAACTTTACCGCTTGGAACAGGCGCAGCTTCAGCCACTTCTTCTGCTGGTGCTGTTGGTTCTAATCCTTCAGCGGCTGCTGCTTCAGCAGCTTCCCTAGCTGCTTTGGCTGCAGCAATCTTTTCATCTAAACCTGGTGGCGGTACTGTTTGTGATTCAGCACCAGTAAACCATCTTGTAAGCTGGCCTTGCATTTCCTCATCAAAGGTTTTCGGACCTTTTTCAGAAAATGCCCATTCTAATTGTTTTAGCATTTCCTCATCAAAAGTTTTTGGACCCTTTTCTGAAAATGCCCATTCTAGCTGTTTTAGCACTTCTTCATCAAAAGTTTTTGGACCCTTTTCTGAAAATGCCCACTCAAGCTGCTTATACATGGTTGCCCGAAGTTTTTCTTCTGGGGTCATTGGCAAATGACGAGGGACAATCTCTTTTGGCCCAAATTTATCCTGATAATCTTCCAGGGATAAAGCTACTCCTTTTGGAGTTAATCTTTGTACTTCAACATGTAATGCGCCATCATCTGCTCTGACAACGCTTATTTGATCACCTGGTTTTACAGTATACGCCCCTTCCCAAACATCCTTGCTCGTATCATATCCCAGCTCTTTTAATTTTTCTAATCTCCATGCACGAACTGCTTTAGCATCTCCGATTTCTGATTTTAAACTTGGATTTTCTTCTAATATTCTATTAATTCCTTTAATCATTCCCTCACCTTTCTGCAAAGATGTTACTCCTTCAGCTGATGGTGATAATTCCAATCGAGGTAAAGGCTCAGCAAATTCTTCAGGCATTTCTACTTCTGGTCCAATTTCTGTGGAAGCTGATGTTACTGGCGGCATTTTAGCTTCTGCGCTAGCAATCCTGGCCATAGAATCTTGTTCTATTCCAAGCGTTTGTAATTTTTTTCCAGTAATACCTGCATCAGCTGGTTCTCCAATAAAGCCTGTTTCTTTTAGAAGCCACCTTACTCCGCCGCTACCCACAAAAGAACCAATTCCAGCAGCCACTACTTTCATTACTCTATCATTTTTCTTTGCTTTTTTTCTTCTCTTCTCAATCTCATCTAAATCGCCTTTGGCCATTTCTAATAATTTTGCATTTACTGCCAAAGCTTTATCTGCCAGATCTTTTTGCTCCATTTGTTCTTGAGATTCTCTCATTATTGCCTCGGCTTTATTATTAGCCAAATTTTGAATATTTTCATTTTCTTTTATTAAAGCAATAAGCTTTTTCTCATACTCTGGTTTTAGCCCAATACCTTCTTTTGTTTTAGAAAGCGCATCCATTGGATTAACAAACAAATTATTCTTTTCTTGAAATTGAATTATAATATCATCAACATCTGTCTGATCTCCAATCTCTTTGCTTAATTGGTCAATTTCTAGTGAAAGTCTTTCAGCATGATTTCTAATTAGATTTTTTTCTTTTTTTGTTTTTGCTTTTTTATATGCTTGTTTTTCACCTTTAAATGCTACTAATAATTTCAATTCTCTAACTACAAGTTCTTGAATATATTCCTGATGTTCTCTAAAAACTTCTTCTTTTGTTTTTTCATACATTTCACTTTCAGGTTCTTCACCTTCTCTTTTTGCCAGTTCAACAACATTTAAATTTTCATTCAATCGTCTGCCATATTCTCTTTTTAAAACTTTATATGCTGGGATTTCAGATGGTTTTTTTCCATTCATTGGCCCGACCGCTTCAAAATATTCCAGCCGCTTTCTCAAATCTTCATCTGACATTTCTCGCGCCTCATTTGATTTAACTTCTTTGCCCAATTTTTTATTAGCTATCATTTTCATTAAATCATAAGAACCGATTCCAGCGCCCAGTCCACCCATTGCCCTGCGGGCCACAAACATGCCAGCAGCTGTTCCTGCTGCGCCAACTGCTGCTAATGCAGAACCACCAGCAACAAGGCCAGCGCCAATTAATGTTCGCACACTGGCTGCCCTGGCAATCATTTTTCCTATCTTACTTTTTGGCTTTATTCCAAGTTTAGTTAAATTCCAGTCTCCAAGCTTTTTATAAGCGTCATATATTTTCCTGCCAAATCCTCGTTCTTTTTGAAAAGCATCAGCCTGAGCATCTGCCAGTTTCATACTTTCCTCTAAATGCCTTTCAACCTTTCCGGCTACAAATTCAGCCCTGGCTTCTAAATATTTATCTTTTGAATATTCTACTTCAGCTTCTGCATCTACTGCAGCAACTTTATTTTTCAAACGCCTTAATGCACCCCGAATACCTTCATATTTTTTTAATTTTGCCTTGGCTGCAGAAAACTTTTCGCGCGCCTTATCTAATACTGATTTTTTTTCTAAATCTTCTGCGCTTAAAATTTCCTCAACTTCTTCTTTAAATTCTGCTTCTGCTTTTTCTGCCTTACCGACTAATTCTTTTTCTTCTTCCTCAAGTTCATCTGCTGCTTTTTCCCATCCCTTTTTACCTCGAAGACTGGCAAATCTATTCTTCATTGAAGACAAAAACCCTTTCTTTTTCTTAGCAATTGTTTCCTCCATTTCTTCAGCCACATCTTCTGCTGCTCTTTTTTCCAAAACAGCTTCTTTTTCAATCATTGTCTTATCAAGCTCTATCCCTTTTTCCTTGGCTGCTTCTAATATTTTTTTTCTGAGATTTTTTTCTGTTTGTTCAATTAATTTTGCTACTTCTGGATCCTCTTTATCAATTTCTTGTACAGGTTTCTTTTTCCGCTGAGCCTCTTTACCAAGCTTCATTATTAAATTTTCTTCTTCCTTTCTGATTAATCTTTCCAAATCGCTTTCTTCAATAACATCCTTTTTACCCTCTTTTTTATTTTTTAATGATGCTGCCATTATTTGTCTTTGAAGCTTTGCAGTATCAGCTTTTATCATTTCAGATATTTCTGCAATTTGCGGCTCAGCAGCTGTTTCTTCCATTTCTTCAGCTGCTTTCTTTTCCAAAGCAGCTTCCTTTTCGCTTTGCTCCTCCTCTTCTATTTTTCTAACCATCTTTTCAAATTTTTTTGATCCTGGCATATTTTTAGTTTATTTTTAATAAAAGTCTATCGAAAATTTAATCTTCGATTTTTTCAATTTTTTCTACCAATTCTTTTATTTCCCTTTTTTCAAACTCATCAATAAATTCATTTATAAATTCATGTTCCTCCTCTTTTAATTCACTAAGTTTTTTTTCAAACTCTGAAAAAGCCTCTTTTAGCTTCTGAATTTTTTCTTTTGTTTGATCTGTCATATGATTACTCCTTTGGTACAGCATCAAATAATTCTTTTTTTACTTCTAAAACAACTTCCTGGGTAATTTTTTCCAGATTTGGCACTTTATCTGCCATAAAATTCGCCAGCGATTCTGAATCCTTTTCAATTTCCAGCATTTTATCCTTGTCTTCGTCTTTTAGCTCATCCATCACCCGCAGCATAATGCGTCTTTGAATCAAATCACTTGTTTGATCCAAAATGGCAGCCTTTCTGTCATCAGGCAAGGCTTCTAAACCTAATAATTGAATAATGTTTGCATTTAATAATTCTTTTTTTGTCATAATTGATTTTTTTAGGTATTAAGTATAAGATAATGATCTATATAAAATTTACCATATTTAGCATATCCTAGCAATTTTTATGTGGATTTTTTTTCAAAAATCAGATAAAATATTAGATATTAGAATAAAAAATATGAAGCTTAAAACCAGAAGAATAATTGCATTAACGTTTATAATCGCTTTTCTCATTACTGCGCCAATTTTAATTTTATATACAGCAGGCTATCGATATAATTTTAAAAAAAATGAACTGAAAAAAACCGGTGCTTTGTTTTTAGAAACAGAACCAAAAGGGGCAGACGTTTATCTCAATGATATACAAAGAAAAGAAACAACGCCAGCTCATATAACAAATGTTTTTCCAAATACTTACAAAATAAGGCTGGAAAAACAAGGATATTATAATTGGGAAAAAGAATTAGAAATAAAGGCATCTCAAACCACTTTTTCTGAAGACATTATTCTTTTTAAAAATTCTTCGCCAATATCTATTGAAACAGGAGAAGAAGTATTGGAGCTTTATCAAACTGACGACTGCATTATGGCAGTCTTTACAGAAAAAGTACGCTCACAAAATGATATATCATTTAATTGTCTCGACGATGATAATAAATTTGAAATTATTTCAACTAATAAACGCGATACGGATATTTTATCCTGGAGCCCGTCAAAAAATAAATTTTTAATTATAAACGGAGATAAATCCGGATATCAAATCCTTTCTTCAAACAATACTTATAGTCAAACTTTAAATCTGCCTTTAACCACCAACAGAATAAAATGGGATTTAAAAAATGAACATCTCATTTATTATTCGATAGACAACCAAATCTGGCAGATCAATTTATTAGGCAGCCAGCCAGTATATTCTTTGGTTCATGATTTTGGTAATCAGCAAATCATGAATTTTAGAACTGCTGGAGATAAATTATATTTTATTAGTTCTGGCGCAAATGGGAATTTTTTAAACTTATCTGATATTAAAAAACCTGATGCGAATATTAAATCGATTGAATTGCCCTCTGCAAATTTTGTCATTGATTCCTTAATTGATGGGCATCTGATTTTATTAGATAATAAAAAATCAAATATTTATATTTTGACTGAAAATTTAAGCCAAACAAAGATAAAGCAAGATGGCGGCAGTAAATATTCTTATTTAGAAGAACAGAAATTATTAATTATCTACAATGATTATGAAATTTTCATGTTTGACCTAAAAGAGGAAGTACCGCAATCAAATTTGATAATTCGTTATAGCACAACAATAAATAAAGTCGACTGGTTTAATGACAATTATCTGATAGCTCTTCATGACGGCAAAATTAAAGTCATTGAACTTGATAATAGAGAAAATCATAATATTTGGGAATTAGACAGCGGAAATGAAACTGTCTATAATTTCATATTAGATAAATCAAAAGAAAATATTTACTATTTATCAAAAAATAAATTGTGGGAATTAAATATACAATAACTAATAGATCAAAAATCACCAGTGCTGCTGGTGATTTTTATATTATCCGGTGCTTAACGAAAAACAATACAGTTTTTTTTCTAGTAATATCAATGCATTTTTCGCTTATAGCAGCGGGGGTCTGGGGGGCTGATTGCTCCCTGCGCGATATTTGAACTCTATCGTCACTTCGCATTTGAAGCCCCCCAGCAGTTTTTGGTTACTTTTTGGTGGCAAAAAGTAACTTGGCGCAAGCCCAGAACCGTATGGTTCTGGGCAAGCCAACATTGGAAAGGGCAAAGCAGGCATAGGCCTGTATAGCAAAAGATCTTATTTAATTTTAAAAAATATCCATGATAAAAAAGAAGCCTACTAACTGGCTCTTTTTTATCTAATTTGATATTTTTATGATAAAACCTTTTTCCCCCGAAGTTCAAGATAAGTCAGCACGCCAATTGAATATAAAAAAGTATTTAATAATCCTCGGTAAAAAAGCATAAATATAAATACCACCACTGCACCTAAAATAGCAGTTATCAATGCTCCAATTGCACCCAACCACATTGAAAATAAAATTCCAATAAGTACAAATGGTAACATCAATATAATCATTGCAACCATCAAACCAACTGCAAAAGCAATGGAGAATCCAATATTAATAAGTGATACTAAAATTGAAACTTTAATATTATTGACATATAACTTCCAGGCTAATTGGATTGCTGTGCCTACAGATTTATCCTCTAACACAGCATAAATAAGAATATAGTAAAAAAAGCTACCGAAAATAACCACCGCTAACAAGATCAAAATCAGCCAAACCAAGAAAATCATCATTAAAACCTCTCCCACATACACAGCTAATAATAAAACAGGAAGAACCAGGGCTATTATTGCCACACCAACCAATACTTCTATACCTAAAACTCGCCAAAACCTTGAAACACCGTAGGTCCATAATGGTTTAAATTTATTTTCTGTTTTCAAAATTGTATTATGAATACCCTTAATAATAGAGCCTTGGCAAATAACAGAAATGATAAAAAGTACTAATGCAATAATAACAGCAATAATAGTCACAATCAATGAAGCTCCGCCAGGCATTTCAGGAAATGCCAATGTTTGACTTTGCAATGCATCAAAATCAAAATAATTGCGATAACTTACGCTCTCAATACCAGCTGCAATAAAAAGTCCAAATAGCCAAAGTATTTTATTTTTCCAAGCAGTTTTCCATGCTTTTTTTATTAATCCAGAATAATTAAACATAAAAAAAATCCTCCAATATTTTTATTTTTTAATAACTTATAAATCCTGCAAACCTACTGATCTAATACTCTAATCTTAGTTTAGCAAATCTAATAAATATTTTCCATAACCGCTTTTTTCTAAAGGCTCAGCTAATTTTTGTAATTGAATCTCATTTATAAATCCTTTTTTATATGCAATCTCCTCAATACATCCAATTTTTAAACCCTGCCTTTCCTCAATTGCCTTTACATACATTGAAGCATCAGCATAACTTTGAAATGTACCAGTATCCAACCAGGCAAAACCCCGGTCCATTAGTTCCACTCTTAATTTTTTTCGATCTAAATAAGCACTATTAACATCTGTAATTTCTAATTCTCCTCTTTTTGAAGGTTTTATTTTTTTTGCAATTTCTATAACATCATTATCATAAAAATACAAACCAACTACAGCATAATTTGACCGAGGATGTTCAGGTTTTTCAATAATAGATAAAGCATTTCCCTGATCGTCAAACTCTACTACTCCGTATCTTTGTGGATTTTTAACATAATAGCCAAATATCACTGCGCCTTCATCAATATTTGCAGCTCTCTCAAGCATTTGATCAAATCCTGGCCCATAAAAAACATTATCACCCAATACTAAACAGGCTTTATCATTTCCAACAAAATTTTCACCTAGAATAAACGCCTCTGCTAAACCATTTGGTGCTAACTGTTCAACATATGAAAGATTTAATCCGAATTGAGAACCATCACCAAATAATTCTTTAAATCGAGGCAAATCCTGAGGAGTTGAAATAATTAATATATCACGAATTCCAGCCAACATTAAAGTTGATAATGGATAATATACCATTGGCTTGTCATAAATAGGCAAAAGCTGTTTACACATTGACCTGGTTGCCGGATGCAGTCTAGTTCCAGATCCTCCTGCTAAAATTATTCCTTTCATATCGTTTTAGGTAATAATATTTAAATAATCTCCTAATGCTTTTTTCCAGCTTCTCATTTGAGGCAGCTTTGTATTTTTAAGTGATGAATAAGCTGGCCTTTTTGCTGGCCGAGGAAATCTACTTGAAGAAACCGGTTTTATTATTACGTTTTTATTTGCAATATTGAAAATTTCCTTTGCAAATCCATACCAGGTGCAGGCTCCTGTATTGGCAGCATGGTAAATGGCAAAAGGAACACGTTCTGATAAAATCAAAAAAGTTTGAATTGCCAAATCAGGCGAATATGTTGGATTGCTATACTCTTCATCAACAATCTCCAACTTATCTTTTTTATCTGCCAAATCCAGCATTACGTCAACAAAACTTTTTTTCGCACCTTCAGAAATTGCCGGTATACCATACAGTCTTGAAAGCCGGATAATATAATATTTATCTGTTTTATTTTTTACTTGTTCTTCTCCAAGATATTTTGATAATCCATAAGCACTAATCGGATTTGGTTTATCAGTCTCCACATAGCCAGTCTTTTTCAAACCGTCAAAAATATAATCTGTACTATAGTGAACTAAAACAGCCCCAACTTTTTGGGCTGCTTCTGCTAAATTTCCTGGTCCAGCAGCATTTACAGCCTGAGCAATAGTAAAATCATTTTCAGCTGCATCAACTGCATTATAGGCTGCTGCATTAATAATTATGTCTGGCCTTAATTCAGAAATTTCATCTAATACTTCAGATCTGTTTGTAATATCTAAATCATCTTTATCATACAGAAAAGGATTTTCAATTGAAAAAACTCTGGCCAAATCCTGACCGAGCATTCCCTGGGCTCCGATAATTAAAATTCTTTTCATAAAAATGATAATTAGCAATGCTTACTTATAACTTAAAAGAAATCTGCGGGTTTGTCAATCATTTATAATATAACAATAATCTAAACAAAATGAAAAGCAGCCAAATGATTGACTGCTTAGGTAGGAAAACTAATTGGCTCTGGGCTCCAAATTTTCTGGGTTTGAGTCCAGCCGTTTAGTTTTGTAAAAAGGAAGAGGTTAGGAAGGAATTAGCGGGTGGCGACCACAGGCTGAACCGGCTGGTCCAGCGGGCGAGCGTTTCGATCAGAATTGGCCGCAGCCAGCAAAAGGTTGATCGAGCGCTTGGCCTCTGCCTTGGCAATCACGTCATCCATGATTGCCTTGGCCGACACTGACTTCGTGGCCACTGCCTTGGCCTGCTGCTTCGCAGGAGGCTGAGCCACAAAGTACCGCGCCCGACAGTTTTCACCATTGGCATCGCAGGCCAGAACCTGCACAGCCAGAGAAGGCTCGCCAGTCACAGGCAGCTCTTCCGCAAAGGCCGAGGCCGAAGCGAAGATAATGCCGAAAACGACGAACAGGGTGGTGGTGATGCGTGTCATGGGAATCTCCTAACCTTATGAAAAAATTGTAACTGTGCACCCCCCGAACGGGGGGATAGTATACCTATCTGAAGGTTTTCCCTCAGACAGACATGCTATTTTCCAAAAAAAGAACTCCCTTTTTGAGGAGTATCTATTACAGCATTTGATACATGATTTAGGATCTATGATCCATGACTCATGTAATTCTCTCTCCCCAATTTTCATTTTAATATTATATTATATCATATTTTTTTATAAAAGTCAAGAGTATCATTAATTATTTAGCTAAATTTAGCTAATTTTATCGAATTTTCATCTTCTATACTATGCCTAAATAAATACTCGATATCACACAAATTAATTTATCAAAATATAATCTATTTATTTGTAATCACTTAATAAAAGCACTGCAAAGACTTTATTTGTAATCCAATGCTGGAAAGCCCTATGCTTTTATTACAAATAGATTTAAAAGGGAAAACAGCAGCTTATTAAGCTACTGCTTTGAGGTAGGAAATGGGCAGATTTAGCGCGAAACGATCTGCAAAAGGAGCCGTTCCTCAGGGCTCAGCAACCGCTTTTTGTGCGGTTTTGCTTCATCCTGAGCCAGCTCAGCCAGCAGTTCATCAGCGCTTTTCTTCACGGCAGGGCGCTTGTAGGCAGGCGGAAGCTCACTGGCTTTGATGCGTTTTGGAGCTACCGGACGAAGCCGATAGCACACAAATTCGCGACCGCCACCAGGCAGATTCCGCCATTCGCAGGTTTTCTGCGGCAAGGGTTTGCAGGTCACGATAATGACACCAGAATGATGCTCATGTTCCACACGCTCATATCCTGGATCACATTTGGGCTTTTTGGCCTGTGCAGCTCCCATGAGAAACAAAGTTCCAACGATAGCCACGAAAATCGCCACCATACGAAGAATAATACCCATGATTGCCCTCCTCGAGGTCAAATAGTTGTTAAAAATACCATACCTGTTTAAGGCTCAAATAAGCGCTAAACAGGGATAATATTTATAAAAAGAACTCCTTTTTTTAGGAGTTTCTGATCCATGATCCAAGATTCATGATCTATGACTCATGACCAAACTCTCTCTCCTATATTTTAATATTTCATTATAGCATAAATTTTACAAAAAGTCAATCGTATTATATAATATTTGGCTAAATTTAGCTGAATACATATTTTCACACAAATAAAAAACCCTGAATAAATTCAGAGTTTTTTATTATTTTATGTAATTTAAGCTTCTAATTCTATTAATTTTTGTCTAATTGCTATTAACCGCTTTCTATACTCAGTATCTTCTCTTTCAAAAAAATCTGACAATCTTTCCTGTGATTTTTCACTTATTTTTCGAATAGGGCTTGGTTCTTCCTCAGTAATATCAGCTTCTTCAACTTCAATATCTGATTCAGGTCCCTCAGCTATTTTTTTTACCACAGTTAATTTCTTACCCTTTAATTCAGCTAATAGTTTTCGTATTGTATTTTCAGCCTCATCTTCTGATAAAGCCATTATCTCATCTTCATCAAAATTAATAAGATCTGATTCAGTAAATGATAAATCTTCTTTAATTTTAGTAGCAATCACTTCAGTTTCACTTTCATATTGAGCATTTGCCTTTTTTAGTGTTTGAAGTATTTCAAATGAACTGGGCTCTTTGCCATATTCTCTATCATGCTTTTTAATAAGTTTATCAACTTCCTGCACCAGCTTTCTGGCCTTTGTTTTGCCAGCTTTTTCATATATTTCATTTATCTGAGCCAATAATTCCTGCTCTTGTTTTTCTAAAATATCTGCTGCTTCCTTTTCTTCTGGTCTTTTTTGCTCTTGTTGCCCTTGTTGTTCAAGTCTTTCTAATTCTTCAGCAGTCATTGCCTCAGCTTCTCCTGGAGCAGTTTCTTCTTCAGCTCCAACAGAAACTTCTGGTGCTTCATAAGGCCATTTTTCCGGAACACCAGACCTTGTTCGAACCTCAGTTGGCTCGCTAAATTGTTCTGGATTATCTGACTTTTTTTTAGATTTATCATCTTTTGAGGAACTTTTATCCTTTTTTCCTCCTAATACTTTAGTAAATTTTTCAAACATATTATTGCTTATTTATTATAATTATATTATATCACATATTGATAAAAAAATCAATATTGACAACAAAAACCCTTTATTGTAAGTTTATATAATCTCTATTTATACAGGAGGCAAAAAATGAGACAGCTTGCATCTTTACAAACTGTTAGAGATAAAAGGATTCTTGAAACAATTCTGCAAAAATTCAGGATCAAACGAATTTCCTGGAGAAAAAGGCTTGTTCTGGTCAGTAAAGAGCTAGAAGAGCAGGAAGAAATGGTTCTTTATATTTTAACCACTCCAAATCAGGAATTTTTAGATATTGATATGCTTACTCCAATCAGTTCAGTGCAGATTAAAAATATTCATTGGAAAAATCTTAAAATCACAGAAGTTCGGCAAACAAAAAGCAGCGAATATCTTCTAATATTTGAATGCAGAAAACCACCACACGGGTTTAAAAATATTAAAATATCAATTGATCCGAAAAAGGTCACTTTTCATCTGATTGATGAAAATCATCCTCAGGCAGAACATGTTCAAGTCATTTGCCAATTATAAAAACGTGCCATGCACGTTTTTTTTCATGAATTCAAAGCCAAACGATTTTCATACCAATCTTTATAATATTTCTGATAATCTCCACTTTTCACTCGCTGCCACCACTCTTCATTTTCCATATACCAGTCAATTGTCTTTTTTAATCCTTCATCAAATGTTAATTCAGGTTTCCAGCCAAGCTCAGCCATTATTTTATAAGATCGTATAGCATAACGTCTGTCATGGCCTGGCCTGTCTTTTACATATTCAATCATTTCTTCGCCATATCCCATATATTGCAAAATTCTTTTCGTTAAATTTATATTTGAAATTTCATTATTACCACCCATGCAGTATGTTTCTCCTATTTTTCCCTGATGTAAAATCAGGTCAATTCCCCTACAATGATCCTTTACATGAATCCAGTCTCTGACATTTAATCCGTCTCCGTAAAGTGGCACTTTTTTTTCTTCCATTAAATTTGTTACAAAAAGTGGAATCACTTTTTCAGGAAACTGATACGGGCCGTAATTGTTTGAACAATTTGAAATAGTAATTGGCAAATTGTGCGTTTCAAAATAAGCCCGAACCAAATGATCAGATGCGGCCTTTGATGCTGAATAAGGATTTCGCGGATTGTAAATAGTATCTTCGTGGAACATTTCCTTTGATTCAAGTGGCAAAGATCCGAAAACCTCATCAGTAGAAACATGATGAAAACGCTTATTGCCATTATTTTTTGCAGATTCCAGTAAAGTATAAGTTCCTAAAACATTTGCTTTAACAAATTCATCAGCTCCCATAATTGACCGGTCAACCATTGATTCAGCTGCAAAATGAACAACTGCATCCACGTCTTTCATGAATAAATCAAGCAATTCTAAATTATTAATATCACCTTTTACAAATTTATAATTTGGATGATTTTCAACTGATTTTAAATTCTCCAAATTTCCAGCATAAGTCAGCTTATCAAAATTGATAATTTCATAATTAGGATATTTATCCAAAATATAAAGAATAAAATTCGATCCAATAAATCCTGCCCCTCCTGTTACCAATAGTTTCATACATTAAATTTTATTTTTGAAGCCTTTTACTGTATTCATCTTTTATCATTTTTTAAAAAATTTGTAAAGCATTAAAAATTACATATCGTTTTTTTCAAAACTAAGTTCATATCCAGCATCAGGGGTCTGGGGGGCTGATTGCCCCCAGCGTAATAATAAAACTTGATAGTCGCTTCGCATTTGAAGCCCCCCAGCACTTTTTGGTTACTTTTTGGTGCCAAAAAGTAACTTGGCGCAAGCCCAGAACCGTATGGTTCTGGGCTTGCCAACATTGCAAAGGGCAAAGCAGGCTTTGGCCTGCATTGTTAAAATCTAAATTAATTAATATTAAAACGTCCCCTATTGGGGACGTAAATATTTGAATGTCAATAAAATATCACTTTACATCATTTATCGCACCCTCTGTTTTCAATACATCTTTTATCTGCTTAGCAATATTAGCCATTTGCCCTTCTTCATATTGCTTACCTGGCCAATGGGTTAATCCGTCATCTTCTTTTCTAGGTATAATATGTAAATGTAAATGATTGACAACCTGGCCGGCTATTGCACCATTATTTAATTCCAGATTAAAAGCTTTATAATCTAGAGCCTTCAAAATCGCCTTGGCCACTTTCTTTGTTGCAATAATCAAATGGGATAACTCTTCATTTGAAGCTTTAAGTAAATCTTCTACATGTTTTTTTGGTACTATTAAAGTATGTCCTGGATTAACTGGATTTATATCTAAAAATGCAACTACAAATCCGTCTTCATAAATTTTTTGACTTGGAATTTCATTATTAATGATTTTACAAAATACGCACATACAATTAAAATTCTCAATTTTTAATTATTAATTTTATTTTCAATAACTGGAGCCTCAATTTCTTTGCTTACAGCCTTAAAGGTCCAATATTTGTTCAGGGAAAAATTCCACATCATTACCATTACAGTGGCAAAAACTTTTGCCCAATTATACCACAAATGAATATTCTCAATTAAAATGTACATTATTCCCAAATTCAGCAGCAAACCACCTGCACTGACAATTAAATATTGGGCATATTGCTGAGCAGCTTTTGAACCCTTTGAATTTTCTAAAAAAGTCCAGTACTTATTCATCATGAAATTATTCGATGCAGCGATAACAAATGCAATTGCAGCTGCCAGATATACATTCCATTTAAATACCAGTACTCCTAAATTTAATACGCCAAAATCTATTGCTGTGCCAATAAAACCGACAATGCAAAATTTGATAAATTGATTTGCAATTTTTGATCTAAATAACTTTTTAATCATATCACTGCCAAGAGGCAATATTCAGTCCTCCCATAAAATCAGGAGAATATACAAACTTCTCAGTTATTACATTACCTAAGATGTCAAAAATTCGCAAATGCGGTTTGTTGTCTTCGCCAGGTACCACCGCAATATCTAAATTATTATTCTTTAATAAATCAGTTGCCATTACTTTCACATTACCAGTAAAATTTTCTGAATATGCTAAAAAGCTTACGTTTGCCTGGCCTTTTTGATCAAATATTTTCACAATTGGTTTTCCAGCTATCGGTCCAGTAATGATTTCTGCAAAACCATCATGATTAATATCAGCTACATCAATATTTACTCCTTTAAAATCTCCACTGCTATAAGCTACAAATGAACTGATTAATTCACCTTTTTGGTTAAAAATCTTAACTTCATTATTTGATAAACTGGATACTATAATCTCATCTATTCCATTATTATCTATGTCACCGCTTGAAATATTACAGCCGTTATTATCATTAAATGGAATAAATGAATTTATTTTTATTATTCTTTCATTAAAAAATAAAACCTCTGTTTGTCTGCCAGGGCCAGTGCAAACTAATAATTCCTGCGTTCCGTCTTCTTTGATAATCGAACCAAGATCAGATCCGCCTGTATATGCAGTGTTGAAAATATAATTACTGGCCAATATTTTTTGATCTAATGATAATATTCTAAGCATTACAGGTGATCCTTCTGCTGGCACAACAGCATATTCAAGATTGCCGTCATTATTAATATCTAAAACTTCAACAACCAATCCATCTGCAAATTCATTTTCAAACACAAAGATTTCATCATCTGGCTCAAGTTCCTGATTTAAAATTCTAAAACTTGCTATGCCATCGCCGGCCTGGCTGACAAGAATCTTTTGGGCAAACCTTGAAGCACTTTTACCATGCTTTAAAATAATATTTTTTAATGATTCATAAATATTTAATCTTCCAGGACCCATATCACCTACTTCCATCCAAGGATCAAGCTCGATAGGATCTGCACCCAAAGCCAATGTCTCAATTATCTCTTCTACAGTTAAACTTCTATTAATTGATCGCATTAATGCAATAGATCCGCTTACAATAGCAGAAGAAAAAGACGTACCTTGCGTATCGTTTCCATAATATTCTTCCTCTGATTCAGCCAACTGATGAATCTTCGTACTGAACATGTCTTCTCCTGGCGCTGCGATATCAATACAGCCTTCTCCATAATTACTAAAAACTGATGGATAATCATCCACGTCTGTTGAAGCTACACCAATTACCAAAACTTCTGCTCCATCCTTATCATAGCAAACAGGATACATTCTCAAATCATCCAAATCAAATCCTTCACCAAACCAGCCATTGCCAGCAGCAGCCACAATAATTACATTTGCCTCTTTGGCTTTATTTATTGCCTGTACTGCAGCAGTAGTGTCATCATAACCAGCTAAGCTTAAATTAATAACATCTGCGCCATTATCGATTGCATATTCAATTGCTTTAGCCACAGTATCAGAATCTCCATCACCCATTTCATCCAGTACTTTTAGCGGCATGATTTTTACCTTATTGGCAATACCCACGACACCAATATTATTTTCCATCGCAGCGATTATTCCAGAAACAAAAGTACCATGATGAATAATGTCATCAAAATACCAATCTAAATCTGGGACTGGGTCAGGCCAGTCATAAATAAAATCCCAGCCATTAATATCATCTATATAACCATTATTATCATTATCAATTCCATCTCCTGCAAATTCATCCATATTAACCCAAATATTTCCAGATAAATCCGGATGCGTAATATCAACGCCAGTATCTAATACAGCCACAATCACCTCTTCACTACCTTTTGTGTAATCCCAGGCTTCAAATGCATTAATTTTTTCCAAATACCATTGTTTTTCAACGTATGGATCTGCGGTTTGAAGCAACCCTGTAATTGGCATTGAAAAAAATACAAGGATAACTAAAGTAAATAAAAATTTTTTCATAAATTTATTTATGTTTTTATTAAAAACCTGTGTTTTTTCACTTATTTTAATTATACAATATTTTCCCAACAATTCATAAACTTTATGCACTATATTTGACAAATATTAATAAAAATTGCTTAATATGTAATAATTTACTTGACATTCTTGACAAAAATATTGGAATATGTAAAATAGAGGGTTCCTTGAAAAAACCAGTTGAAAGGAGTGCAGTATGGAAGGTGAGGTCGTTGATCTTAGGGCTGTTCGAAAAGCTCTACATAATGGTAAAAATATTAGAGAAGCCAGCAAGACTTGCGCAATAAACGGCAAAGCCTTGAGGGCAAGAGTAAAAGCAAATGCACTGAGCCAGACAGAATTGCCTGATCATATACCTAAGGATAAGATCCTTATTCGAGTATCAGATTGTCCTCCCCGTTTTGAACCGATGGAAGAAAGAAAAAAAACAGGCCGTGCAAAAAATAAAGATCCTTCTGAAACCCAGGAAGTTGCAATCCCAGAACAAACGGATCCAGACAAACAAGTAGAAAATGAATTTCGAAAAAGAAAAATGGTTAATAGAAATCCACAAGTATGGGAATTAATGAAATTTTTAGTTAGAGAACTGACCACGGCAGAGACTGGTATTTTATATGATTCAATTGTTCCATATTTCAGAAGCATTAGAGTAAGTAACGAAACAATTCAAAATTTATATGCAATACTAGAATCTGATAAACAAACAAAAGACTTGCTTGACCGGGAAACTAGGTTTTGGGCATCATTAACACCAGCAGAAGAAAAGCCATGGAGGAATTTATATGAAAGATATTGGAATTCAAAGTCAAGGGAAAAAAGACAGAACAAGGTTGTTTATGATCCGCTCTTTATGCCAACATACAAATTTTCTAAGGATCTCGTCCGGGCCACTCTCTTATTGAGGTTTCTTTTTAGACAGCATTTCCATAAGAAGAAACGCGTACGAAGACTAAAGAGAAAATAAAAAGCATCAGAACACTATCGATGCTTTTTTTTAATATGTAATTTTTATTTATCCTGCATTCCTTTTCCAAAATCTTGACCATCTACCCTTTTTACTTTCTTCTCTTAATGCTTTTTTCGCTACTAAATCTTCTTTTTCCATCTCTGCTGCGTCCTCTGCGCTTATTTCTTCAACCAAATCAGCTTTACCCTGTTCTCTTAACGAATTTACCAACTCATCACCTGAGGCTCCTTGCTTTGCCAATTTTTCAACCAACTCAATATCTTCCTCAGAAGCTAAATCTACCAGTTCCAACTCTCTCATTTTTTCAATTATATTTTCTGCACTCATTTTTCCTGGTCTGGTTTTTACAATTTTCGCCTTTTCCGCCTCTAATTCCATTTTATCAATTTTACGTTCCATTTTTTGTTCATATTTTTCTTGCTTCAATTCTTTTCTGCCTTTTTTTAATTCACCTCTCAATTTTATTTTTTCTTCTTCTGTTTTTTCCCTGTCTTCTGCTTCCAGTTCTTCTAATGTCACTTTGCCTTCCTGTTTTCGAAGGCCTTTTTCAACCCGCTTCATTAATTTTTCAGTATCTTTTCCTGCTGCCATCTCTTTTTTTAATTCTGCCTGTCCCTCTTGAATTCGCATTCCCCTTTCAACTCTTTTCATCAGTTTAGCTGTTTCTTTGCCCTCTTCCATTTCCTTTTTCAAATCAGCTTTGTCTTCTTTTTCCAAATCTTTTAATGAGATTTTGCCTTCTTCTTTTATTTTTTTCTTTTCTTGTTCTTTTTTTACTTTCTCAGCAAATTTACCACTCTTTAATTCTTCTTTTAATTTAATTTCTTCAATTGGTTCTTCAACATCAAGCGCTGCTTTTTGACGAAGTCGCTCGATTTTTTCCTCTGATGAATTTGACTCAAATTGTGGTTTTTCCATTGCCATATTATTATTTATTAATTTTTATTCTTAATTTCTTTTTTAACCATTTCAATAAATTCTTCAGTCTTTTTCTCAAAAGTATCTTTTTCCCCTCGTTTTCTAATATTCAATACGCCACTGTCTTTTTCCTTATCTCCAAAAACCAACATATATGGAACTTTTTCCATCTCAGCTTTTCTGATCTTATTACCTACAGTTTCATCTGAAATATCAGCTTCAGCTCGCAAGCCTGCTTGCTTTAACTTTATTGCCAATTCTTCCACCAAACTGTTATGCCCTTCTCCAACAGCAATAACTTTGGCCTGGACAGGCGCCAGCCAAACAGGGAAAGCGCCAGCATAATGTTCAATTAAAATTCCAAGAAATCTTTCAATTGCTCCATAAGCTGTGCGGTGGAGCATAACTGGCCGATGCTTTTTCCCATCTTCTTCAATATAATTGATATCAAACCGCTCAGGCATTGAAAAATCCAGCTGAATAGTACCACACTGCCATGTCCGCCCCAGCGAATCTTTTATGTGATAATCAATTTTGGGACCATAAAATGCTCCATCACCTTCATTTAGTTCATATTTCATTTTTGATTCGTCCAAAACTTCTTTTATTATTTTCTCACTATTTTCCCAAACCTCATCAGTACCAATTGATTTTTCCGGCCGTGTTGAAAATTCTACCATATACTCCAAATGAAAAGTGGTATAAATTTCATCAATCAATTCCATTACTTTTTTAATCTCATCTTTTATCTGGTTTGGCCTACAGTAAATATGAGCATCATCTTGATGAAACGCTCTTACTCGAAACAATCCGTTTAAAACTCCTGACATTTCATTTCTATGAACCAAACCAATTTCTGCCCAGCGCAAAGGGAAATCTCTGTAAGAATGCATGGTTGATTTATAAATTAAAATATTTCCAGGACAATTCATTGGTTTTAATGCATAACCATCATCATCTATTTTTGTAAAATACATGTCATCCTTATAATTATCCCAATGGCCTGACTGATGCCATAATTTTTCACGAAGTAAAATTGGAGTTTTTACTTCTTTATATTCTTTCCTATGAATTTCATACCAATATTCCATTAAGGTGTGCCAAAGAACCATGCCTTTGGAATGCCAAAACGTAAAGCCTGGCCCTTCTTCATGAAAGCTAAAAAGATCCAATTCCTTTCCTAATTTTTTATGATCTCTTTTTTCAGCTTCTTCCCGTAATTCCAAATACTGATCCAATTCTTTTTGTTTGGCAAAAGCCAAGCCATAAATTCGCTGAAGCATTTTATTTTTTTCATCACCTTTCCAATACGCTCCTGCCACTTTATCAAGCGTAAAAGCGCCAATTTTACCGGTTGACTTAACATGTGGTCCGCTACACATGTCAATAAAACGAATCTTTTCATTTTTATCAACATTTTGAAAAAAACTTAATTTATTTTCTCCTTCAGATTTAAGCTCTTTTGCCATTTCAAGCTTGTAAACATCTTGATCTTTTTCAAAATCTTTAATTGCCTGATCAATATCTTTATCAAACTGTTCAAATTTTTGATCTTCTTTAATAATCTGACGCATCTTTTTTTCAATCTTTGGCAAATCTTCTGGAGTAAATGAATGCTCTGTATCAAAGTCATAATAAAAACCTGTGTCAATTGACGGGCCAATTGCCAGTTTTGTTCCTGGATAAAGCTCAAGCACAGCCTGGGCCATGATGTGAGACAGCGAATGACGCATTGCCTCGAGTTTTGAATCTTTCATATTAGATTTAAGTTGAAAGTTGACAGTTGTAAGTTGAAAATTGGACAACTTATAACTTACAACTTTAATCTTTCAACTATTTATTTATATAAAATGTCACCGGTCCGTCATTCACCAACTCAACCTGCATATATGCTCCAAACTTTCCGGTTTCAACTTCAATCTCACTTCTAAGTGCCTTAACAAATTTATTATAAATTTTTTCCGCGTCAACAGGCAATGCTGCCTGGGAAAAGTCTGGCTTTGTGCCCTTTTTTACTCTCCCATCCAATGTAAACTGTGACGCTACCAATACTTTTCCATCGATCTCTTTAATATTTTTCGAAAACTTCTTTTCTGGCTCTTCAAAAAATTTAACAGTTAATACTTTTCTGATTAAATAATCTATTTTTTCATTATAATCCTCAAGATCATCTTTTGAAATACTTATAAAAATCACAAGACCCTTATCGATTGTACCAGTAACCTCTTCTTCAATGCGAACTGATGCTTTTTTTACTCTTTGGATTAATAATTTCATAAAATAAAAAAACCAAGACAAATAATGCTTGGGGCCCTTCCGGGTGGTTCCACCCAATTTCCAGCCGAAGCCAATATGTGGAGGGGTAGCTCTGCTGCCCCGACTTTGGCTGAGGCTGACTCTCATTCACTACTTCCAGCTTAGTTAGGTTTATACACCTAATTCCTCTGTGGAAGATTAGTTGGTAGCCAATCCAATCACCTTTAGTAGTGACTTTATTATACATAATTTTTTAATATTAAACAATCTTAATAAACAAATTTTCCCAAAAATCTAACATATTTTCCTAAATTTACACAAAATGCTTGACTTTTTTGAATATATATGATATAATAATATATTCCCTACAACCTGGAAAGGAGCATAAGGTGAGTAGAAAATATCACAGACGCAGGTATCTGTCCCAAAAGAAAAGGCGAAACAAGACTGAAGATCAAACCAGGCATGTTATCAGGAGATTTGCTGAGAGGTTCAATGTTCTCATCACTCCAGATGACATCAGTGCGATCATCAAGAACCAAATTCAGAATCAGCAAGCAAAGTTTGTATTCAAACAGTCTCTTCGGACAACAGTCTGGGAAATCATTTTCCAAGGCAGATTTTTCCTGGTAGTTTATGACAAAATCAGGAAAAGCCTGGTCACTGTTCTGCCAGATGGCAATTCCCTCGGATATGAACAGCAGACTGCCTAATTTCAAACCGCCTGGCGCAATGCGCTCAGGCGGTTTTAATTGACAAAAATAATTAATAATGCTATACTGAAAAATCAGTAATTATTGCTGTTTTTCCAAGATAGACCTTGCGAAAGGTCTAACTTAACCCAACTTTCTGGAGGTGCCCTATGAGGTACAAAACTCTATTTGCAGTCGTTCTTTTCTGCTTCAGCTCTGTTGCGCTGGCGCAACAAACTGAACAAGCCCCTTCCTTCAACCTTTATACTGAACTGATGAACAGGCACAATACCTGTATTGAATTCAGCGTAACAGATTCTGACAGGGCGATCAGCCAAACCGGTCCTCTTTCTGACTTTGAGTTCATGGTGCTTGATCACATTGCTGGTGTTTTCAATAACTTTATCAGAGAAAAATGCAGCTCAAATTTTCGATATCAGCTGAATATTGACGTCAGTACAGATCAACGCATGGAAAGCGTCAGAGATATTGAGCTAAGAATAATCACCTCAGAATACGAGGACGAGGATGGGGCAATCTACGTGGCAATATGGAGCGAATACATCTATCTGGCTAATCATGGATTGAAAGCGGAGATGGATTCACCTTTGCCAAAGGAACTGCATAAGCCACTGATCAAGGCTTTTCAAAAACTACGAAAGCAATGCTTTGAAGAACCTCCGATGCTGAAAACCCAGGTCGGTGGCCTTTTCAACGGCCAGGCCTTCTAACTCTAACTAACAATCGCCAAAGCTAATAGCTGAGGCGTTTTTTTTGTCTACGAATCTACAAATCTTTTACAAATTCTACGAAAAATCACTTTGCTGCTAAAAATTTTCCAAAAAAAATAGACTTTTGCCTATTAATTCTGTTTTTTTCTTCGGGGCATTCGGATCGGAAATTTGGGTCATTCGAGTCATTCAACTATCTCTATTTCAATATGATCCTCAAAACTCGGAATATGCCTGACCCAAAATGGTGATAAATCAACTTCAGCCCATTCTATCTCTTTCATTGATGATAAGTAAAGTTCTGCTCCTTTTTTGGTCAAGCCCATTAGTATTTGCTTATCCAAAATCTCGCTATTTCCATCCAATTTTACATTTCCAGCCGTTGAGACTGAAACACTAACCGTTTCTTTTTCCTCATCATAATCAGTCACATCATAAGAAAAATTTTCTAAATCAATATCAGCCAAGGTAAAACCTTTTGTCATCTCAGAAGTGATTTTTTCTCCAGCCAGTGGATATAGTTTTTCCTTTTCAAACATCACTACTGTTACTCGCAATTTTAACTTAACATTAAAAGAATCTGTAACATCATCCAGCTCCGCGCCTATTTCTTCTTCTAGCATTTCATGATCTACGACTAATAAACCTTTTTCGCTGTTATCTGAGAAGTCTTCCGCTACCTGAGCATATAATAACTCAGTTAATTCCTCCTTGGCCCGGTCAATGTCTTTTTGCTGAACGAATTTCACTTCTCCGGCAGTATTTTTAATAACAGAATCGCTTTCAGCATAAATTTTATCTTGCAGCCCCTCCCACAGTCCTGGTATAGTAAGTTGTGTTGGTTGTATTTCATTAAACGAATTAGGATCATCAGCATAAACCTGGACACTCTCTTCCCCGCCAGCTGGCACATCAACGCTTTCTTTTATTCGCAATAAAATATTATCAGAAGTCAACAGCCGGGTAGAAGCCACTAAAGGCTGGCGCTGCGAATAATTATTGACAATTCTAACAGTGCCGATCACATCATCCACCACTTTTTTCGTTCCAGTGGAATTATATGTCTTTTCTTTTTCAATTATTACGTCATTAATCTTGCCAGAAATGGAAATTGCTGATTCTTCATTGAGATCTGGAATAATATTAACAGGAAAGCTGACATCAACAGTCTGATTATTGGCCTTAACTTTTACAACCGCTTTATTAAAAACAACATATACAATAAAAATAACTAAAACTACACAAGCAACCAGAAAAATTGCTAAAAGCTTTTTATAAACCCTTGATAATCTGACTTTATATAAACCCATATAAAAATACAAAATCTAAAATTAGTATTAATTCATATTTTAATTATAACACTTTTTTAAAGGTTTGAAAATAAAACTATGGATAAATTTCATGTAACTTATAGCTTGTAACAAAAAACAGGAAATAATTCCTGTTCTTCTTTTTATATTACAAAGTGCTTATTATTCCAATAATCAATCCCAATATTACCACAATTACTGGTAAAAAGAAAAATATAATTCCCCATACCTGCCACTTACGCTGAGCTTCTTTAAATTCATCAACACTTTTCCAATATCTTTTCTCCCAAGCCCACTTATTACCTTCAAGACCCATTATAATCCACCAAATCCAATTCACATATGGAATTAAAGTAATAAATGACAGCCAAACGCCATGATACATTCCCCAAATTATTGGCAGGCCTGCTGCAGCCCAATTCCATTTTTTTAGTTCAGGTGGAAATTCAGATTGCTCGCCTATTCCAGACCTTTTATCAAACTGCGTTACTGGTTCTTTTCGTCTGCTGCCAAAAAACGCTGCTAAAGGTACACCAGCAGCCATTAATGCAATACCCAAAAAAAACAATATAGCTAACGCTCCTTCAATTCCAGAGGCAATTTTACCTGACATGCCTATTTCCATCATTATGGCATATAATACTATTATCAAAATAACCAAGGCGGTTGGCACAGTTACACATAAAACAGCAATAATGCGGTTCTTTTTTGAAACATTAAAAGGACTACCGCCAGACATAAAGGTTTTATCTGAATGATCTGAGGTTTTATCAGCTTTAAAGCCGCAAAATTTACACGTTTGCGTATTTTTGATAAACTTTGATTTACATTTTGGGCAATACATATTTAATAAATCATGAAACATGGATCAAAGAGCATGGATCAAATATTATTATTTATTTTAAGATAAAACTACTGATCAACAATCTCCTGTACTCGGCCCACTTGGCCGTCCTCAAGCCTTACTTTTATGCCTCTAGGATGAAAAGCAGAATTTGTTAAAATATCTTTAACAATTCCTTTAGTTAATTTTCCAGTCTGTTGGTCTTCTTTTAAAACAATCATTACCTCCAAACCTGGATCAATGTCATCACGATTTTGTCCGTTCATATTTTATTCTTTCATTCTAATATTATCATTTTATTGCTATATAATCAACAAAAAATGCATCTGCGATTTTTATTATTTTAATATCTGTTCTAATTTTGTATCAAATTCTGTACTCTTATTAATCTTAAAATTTGTTTTTATCATTTTATTACCGATTCGCAAGACAATTAATTCTTCCCCAGGATATTCTAAAAATAATTCTTTAACCTTTTCAGCCAATTCCTTGCTAGCCCCTTTGGGATACTCTATTGTAATATGCTTTGGCTGCTTGGTTGAATTAGAAGACTTTTTATATGATGAGTATCTGTTATTTTCATTTAATACAACCGGCCGATTTTGAAAATTATTAACAATCATGTTTTTGTTTTGATCATTTATTTCATAGCCTTGATTAACCAAAACTTTCGGTTCTCCGTCTTTTAATGAAAACTTTCCCTCAACGATTAGAACCTTTTCTTCCTGCCAAAGCGCCATTGTTTCCTGAAATATTTTTGGAAATACTAAAAGCTCCATACCAGTGATAGCATCTTCGATTCTGACAAAAAGCATTGGATCTCCTTTTTTAGTTAAAATCTTTTTAATATTGGTGACCACACCTGCAATTCTGATTGGATAACTTTCTTCTTTTATTTTTTTTGCTTCAAATAAACTGGTGGATATTGCTGATAATTCTTTTTCAAAAATTTTATAAGGATGTTCTGAAACATAAAGACCTAAAAATTCCCGCTCCCAGGATAATATAATCTTTTTATCAACCTCTTGCGCTCGACTTTCATCCAATAAAAGCTGGGGGCCAGAAGAAACGAACAGGGCAGCCTGTGTGCTGTTTTGATCCTTTTCCAGTTCTTTGAGAAAAAACAACATTTTGTCAATATTTTCATTTAAATAATTTCTTTTACCAAACCTATCAAGAGCTCCGCTTTTAATCAAACCTTCAATGGATTTTTTATTTAAAACTTTATTGGTACATCTTTTCAAAAAATCTTCTAAAGAATTGAAAAGTCCATTGTCTTTTCTTTCTGTAATAATTGCTTTAGAAACATTTTCACCAACATTTCTGATGGCTGAAAGGCCGAAGCGAATCTCTGGACGCTCAGTTGTTAAACTTTCTTTTACCACAGCAAACCGGCCAAAACTTTCATTTACATCAGGTGGTAAAATTTCAATACCCAGCTGGCTGCATTCATCAATCTCAATTGCAATTCTGTCCATATTATCCAGATCAGCAGTTAAGAGAGATGCCATAAATTCAGCTGGATAATTTGCCTTTAAATAAGCGGTTCTATAAGCAATCAAAGCATAACAAGCTGCGTGACTCTTGTTAAAACAGTACTGGGCAAATGCTTCCCATGTTTTCCAAACTTCCTTGGCAGTTTCTTTTGTAATTTTATTATTAACGCAGCCATTTATAAATTCATCTTTCATTTTGGCCATCAAATCAGCCTTTTTCTTTCCCACTGCCTTTCGTAAAGTATCAGCCTGCCCGCCGGTAAATCCAGCCATATCTTTTGACAAGGCCATCACTTGTTCTTGATAGACAGTAATACCATAAGTACTGGATAGTGCCTTTTCCATTGACGAATGCAGATATTTAATTTTTTCTATGCCATGCTTTCTTTTAATAAAACTATCAATAAACTGCATCGGCCCTGGTCTATATAGGGCGACCATGGCAATAATATCTTCAAAACAAGTTGGCTTTAGCTGACGTAAATATCTTTTCATGCCACCAGATTCAAACTGAAATATGCCAGTTGTTCTACCTAGTTGAAATAATTCATATGCTTTTTGGTCATCAAGCGAAATTTTTTCAATTGGCAACTCAATTTTGTGTACTGCTTCAATGATTTCAATTGCCTGTTCAATTATTGTTAAATTTTTTAATCCTAAAAAATCCATTTTTAGCAATCCAACGTCTTCAATTTTATCCATTGAATATTGAGATACAATTGCTTCATCTCCGCCGCTGGTCGAATACTGGCATGGCACGAAATTATTCAAAGGTTCTGGGGCGATAACCACTCCGCAGGCATGAGTTGACGCATGCCTGGCAACTCCCTCAAGTTTTTTGGCAAAGTCCAAAAGCCGCTTAGCATCAGCGCTTGAATTATATACATCTCTAACTTCTGCCACTTTTTCTGTCGCATCGCTTAAATTCATTCCCATTGGAATCATTTTTGATATTTCATCGCAAAATGAATATGGCATGTCCAATACTCTGCCAACATCCCTGATAGCAGCCCTGGCAGCCATAGTTCCAAAAGTTATTATTTGTGCTACATGATCCTTGCCATACTTTTCTTCTGTATAGCGAAGTACCTCGTCTCTTCGCTTATCTGCAAAATCAGTATCAATATCAGGCATTGATATTCTGTCTGGATTTAAAAATCTTTCAAAAAGCAATCCATATTCCATTGGGTCCAGATCTGTTATATTAGTTAAATAGGCAACAATACTCCCTGCTGCTGATCCTCTGCCTGGCCCGACTGCAATACCCTGGCCTTTTGCCCAATTTATAAAATCCTGAGTAATTAAAATATAGGATGGGAATCCCATTTTCTCTATTATTCCCAATTCATAATTCAGACGATCAACAATTTCTTTCTCTTTATCTGATTTTATATTATTAATATCAATTTTATATTTTTCCTTCAAACTGTTATTACAAAGATCTCTTAAAGTCTGCTCTGCTGTCTTTCCTTTTGGTAAATCATACCCTGGCAATAATATTTCGCCAAGCTTAATCTCAAGGTTACACATTTCAGCTACTTTATTGGTATTTTCAATTACTTCCAAATTACCCCGGAAAAAATCAGCCATCTGATCAGTAGTAAAAAATGAAAAGTCCTCACCCAGCATGGTCATTCTCTCTGTATCTGTAATTTTCTTTTTTGTCTGTAAACAAATTAAAATGTCATGGGCCTCTGCGTCTTCTGTATTTAAATAATGAACATCATTGGTGGCTACCACTGGAATACTATGTTTTTTTCCTAAATCAAAAATCGCAGCATTAACCTTTTTCTGCTCAGGCATATTTGGATGATGCTGAACTTCTAAAAAATATCTGTCGCCAAAAAGCTGCTGATGCTTTTGTATAATCTCTTCTGATTTTTTCTCATCATTATTTAAAATTGCCCTTGGCAGCTCGCCCTGAAGGCAGGCGCTTAGGCAAATCAGTCCTTCTGAATGCTGTTGAAGAAGATTCCAGTCTATTCTTGGCTTATAATAAAAACCCTCCAGATGGGCAATGGTTGTCAGTTTGATTAAATTTTTATAGCCTGCTTCATTTTGAGCAAGTAAAATTATATGGTACCTTCCGGTTCCAGTACTCGGATTCTTATCTTTGTGGTTAGTTAATGCCAAATATGCCTCAACACCAACAATAGGCTTAATATCTGCTGCCAAGCATTTTTGATAAAATTCAATAGCACCATACATTACACCATGGTCAGTCAATGCTAAGGCAGTCATACCGTCTTCTTTAGCCTTATTTACCAAATCATCAATTTTTACCAGGCCGTCAAGCAGGCTGTAATGGCTGTGAATATGTAAATGTGTAAATTTCATATAACACGATTTTATCAAAAAATCACCTAATTCACAAATGCCAGCCATCATGGCGCTGCGCGCAGCGCGTAAGGACAGGTCGCGACCTGTCCCTACAATCCGCCATCAGCGGATGCATGATGGCCGGCAAAAAAAAAACGTCCCGAGCGTAGCCGAGGGACTCCAAATTTTTACTTTTTGATTTTCTTAAAATTCCACCCTAAACTCCATATCCTTTGCCATATCACCCTGCCACTCTACACTATCTCCTTTTCTATTAAAAATAGCACTTTGGCCTCTAAACGGCTTTATAAATTTCATTTCCACACTCAATCCAGCCACATCTAATCCTGGTTGTTTTTGAATTATTAAATTATATTCCTTTTCCCGTAATTGATTTCTTACCTTTTCCGGCAGTTTATAAACTATCTCAACTGTCTTTGACTCTTTTGGCTCTACTACAAAAAAGTATCCGAATGTTTGCTTTCCCAATTCTTCAAAATTGTCAATCTCTGTCAAATCCACTAATTCATTATCAAAACGATAACTGATCAATTCACTTCCCAAAGGAACATATATTCGGTTATATGTGCGGTAACGGGTCGTTTTCCAGGTAAACTGGCCAGTGTTTTCATAAAATAGCTTCACTTTGGCATATAGACCGTCTTCCTTTTCCTCCAAATAATAATGATAACTTCGATTCATTGTAGAATCAGTCTTTAAAGCAGCTAAATTTGCGTCAACTACTGCCAAATAATCATCATCACCCATATACACTTCACCTGTCCAGTTTAAGTCTGAAATCTGATTCTGAACATCTGTTTGCTTTAAATATAATAATAAATGCTTTTCCTCGAGATTTTGCTCAATTGAACTTAGTAATCTTACCCATTCGCTTCTGGGAAGATTAAAAAGCCGGTTCAATATTTCTTTAGACAAATCACCAATAATCGCTTTTCTTTCAGCTTCAGGAATGCCTTCTTCAGCAAAGCCTTTTTCAACTTCAAACTGAAGCTTTTCAGTAAAATTTCCTTGGGTAAATGAGATTCCATCAACTTCAATCGGACCAGTTATATCAAGCAAGCTTTCAATAAAAGTCTGATCAATCGCTACCACGCCGTCAATCTGATGAACTGGGCCGTTTTCTAAATGATAAAAATTTTCAACTTTTTTTGCTGAAGTCGGATAGTCATGCCACCAGTTTGCATCTCGCATAAACCAATAATCTTGCTTCATGTAATCCTTAAACTGTTTTGGTGTAGGAATTTTAAGATAAGGTCTGGCAGGATAATCAATATTATAAATATTATCAGTGAAAAAACTTAAAAATTCAGCATCTTTTACTTTTATAATTCCATATGTACCGATAAATCCTCCGCCTGGTCTGAGCTCATCATTATTTTGTAGTAAAAACAAATAATTTTGCTGTCTGTCATAGCCCATTATGTCTGGTAAAATCTTCCCATAAACAGCTATTTCTCTAAAAAGCGGTTCATACTTCGGTAAATCTTCGCTGATTGGACTGGCTGCTGCTTTAATTAATGGAAAAATCGGCCGGTCATTGAATTCATCAAGCTGTACCATTGCTAGCTCAAGCTTGTCCCTTATTGAATCAAGCTGCGGACCTGCTTTCTTTAATGCTCCTAAAATTTCGTGCTTTTGCTGAACTGATATATTTTGAAAACTTAAATCTTCTGTTTGTAAAATATCAATAAAAGTAATTCCAAGACGCGATACTTCTAAAAGCGAATCAGAAATCTGCTCACCTATTTCTAATAAATCATCGATTCCTAAAAGCTGCTGATGAATATAATTGATTCTTTTATAATAACTGCCTAAAAGCGGATGTAATTCTTCCCGGGCATGAGCAAATCTGTCAGAGGCTTCTGTTAAAGGCTGTTCGGCCTTGTCAAATTCCGCATTTTCCAAATAATTTTGAGCTAATTTTACATTTTCTGCTGCTGCATGGACATCCAGATAAACGGTTTTGAATGTTGAAAAATAAGGCAGGAATAAAATTGCTAAACTGACAATTGCCACAATTAAAAAAATGCCGATCGCAACTAAAATGGACGGCATTACTCTTAACACTCCAATAAAAAATTTTCCAACAGCCTTCAGGCCTTTCTTTTTATTTTCTTCTACTAATTCATTGTTATATTGTTCAAGCATGGGTATTTTTGTTACGAGATATACAAGATCCACATAATATCTTGTATATAAATCTTGCCTGCCTCGAGCGTAGTCGAGAGGTACATCTTGTAATTAACTTTTCCGATACTTCCACATGTACTTCAACCAACTCTGAATATGAATCCTGGTTAATTTATTTGAAAACACCTGATACCAGCTATTATCTGCAGATTCTCTGCGGTGAAGATGAATTACTTGGCTTTCAGGATAAAATACCACCTTTTTTCCTAATCTCGTAATTTTCCTACATAAATCCATATCTTCCATATACATAAAATACCTTTCATCAAAATAATTTATCTGCTTTAACAAATTACTTGAACAAATAAAGCATGAGCCTTGTATCCAGTCTATTTCCTTTGTCGTCCGCCGATCCCAGTTTGTCATTAAAAATTCATCCAGATGTTTTTTTCCCATCTTTGTTTTGCCTAAAAATGTTCGCCGATAAATCGGCGTGGTCCATTTATGGAAGCGGTAGCTGGTGTCTTGCAAACTGCCATCTGGATTATTTATCCGAGGCGCAACTAAACCGACATTATTTATCTCCTCGCTTTTAATATAATTATACAACTTTATTATAGAATTGTCTTTAACAAAAATATCAGGATTCATTATTAATATATATTTACCATTCGCTGCTTTTATGCCTGCATTATTTCCACCAGCAAATCCCAGATTTTTACCTACCTGAATAAATCTAACCTGAGGATATTTTTCATTTATCATTTTTTCAATATTGTCCTGTGAATCATTGTCAACCACAATAACCTCAGTTCGTTCTGGTAAGTCACTCTTCAATAAATCTTTTAGCACAAATTGAACTAAATTTTTATTTTTATAAGTTAAAATTATTATTGATAATTCCATATACTTTCAATCCCTCCATATTATTTCCTGTAATATCCCTAACATTCCGTAAATCCGTAACCTCAAACAAACCATTTCTCAATCTCAGCAAACTCCACTTTTTTTCTATCCATAATATATTTTTTCTTATCCAAAAACTTTTTTTTATTATGTCTGATTTCTTTTATTGCCCGCAAACTACCCTGTTCAGCAAAGAGAATATACAAAAATTTCTTTATTTCATATAATCTTATTCGCCAATTGAGTTTTGGTACATTTTTTAGTAATAAATAACGATGGTTTCTATAAGAATGGAAATTGGCAAATTTGGGCTTTTGCTTTCGGTTGCTTGCAACTTGTCGATCAGTTAAATTTGCAGCTGGTCCGCTGACTGACCGGTCATGAAAAGCTATTGCCTTTGGCATTCGCCAGGATTGCCATCCTCTCCAGCGGAGTCGGTAAGCTAAATCAATATCTTCTTTATACATCCAAAAATCTTCATCAAAAAACTGTCCGTTTTCAACCACATCTTCCAATGCCTGCCGTCTATACATCGGCGCTGCTCCTGATACTCCAAAAATCTCTTGATCTTTATCAAATTGGCCATTATCCATTTCACCGCTGCCCAGATCAACAATGCGATGATTTTTATATATTGCCAAACCTGCGCTATCTATATAATTTGTTTTTTGCTTATTTTGCCAGCTCATTAGCTTGCCAGTCACTGCCCCAGCCTGCGGGTGTCCATCCATAAAATTTGCCAACTTTTCAATAAAACGTGATTCTAATATAATATCCTGATTTAACATTAATACATAGTCACTTTTTGTCCAGTGCACTGCCTGATTATGGGCTTTGGCAAAACCATGATTTTCCCGATGCTCAACAATTTTTATATGAGGATATTTTTCCTTAATAACTTCAACTGTATTGTCTGTAGAAAAATTATCAATAATCAAAAGACTATAGTCCTTATAGGTCTGGTTGAATAAGGCTTTTAAACAGTCTAAAACATATCTTTCACCATTCCAGGTGACTAAATTTACAGAGACTTTTGACATAATCATTAAAGTCGCTACATAATCTACAGATCTGTTACTGATGTTACAGATATCTGTAGTATCTGTAGCGGATCTGTAGATCTCGTAGTATCTAAATTATTTTCTCACCTTTGGCGTTACAAAAAATCCCAAATACTTGCCAAACATAAGCCGCGTCTGCGCTTCAGCCGCAGGGATTGATCCAAAAACAATTAAAGTAATTGGCAGCAATATCCATTGTAAAAGCATTACTAAATATTTAAATCGACTATGCGTTTTCGGTCTGGGCGGAAGCAACAAAATGCTTAATATAGCAGAAACCAAAATTCCAGCCATGGCAATGGTCATTAACCATTCTAATACAAAAGGTGCATTCTGCACAAGTACATTTGAAGACTCTGGCTGATACTGTACCCACCAAAGCGGCAGCCGTCCGAGAATAAATATTAGAATCGGCGCAGTTACCCATGAATACATTCCTTCGGTAATATTAAATAAATACTTGAACCGCTTGGCAAATGGAATTTTATCCTTTTTATGTTTAAAATGCCAGACCATGTATGGAAAATGCTCAACCCCATATCCCCATCTTCTCTGCTGCTTATATAAATTTTTAAAATTGTCCCAATAGCTATCGGCCAATACAGCATCCATTGAAACAGGAATATGAATCGGCGTCACTGAATAATCTCCATTGTATTTCATAAATCCCTGCAGGAATATTCTAGAATCATCAGTCACTATATCATGCTGCCAAAAATCAACATCAACCAAAGCCTTCCAGCTCATGCTGTGTGAAGAAAAGGTAAAAAGCCTCTCTGGCCGCAGTAAATCTGATAAAAGCCAAAAAACTGTACCAAAAGCTGTCACTCGGGTGGCAATAGGCGCATCCCATATATTATTACTATATAAAACCGCTGGCTGGTATGATGTTCTTGTTGGATTTGGATGAGTTAAATATTTATATGCTAAACAGGCAAAATATTTTGGATGAACCACTGTATCAATATCAAAATATGAAACTATAATATTTTCATACGGGATTTTCCATTTATTATCTATCAATTTTTTAACTTCGCGTCCTGCATATGCGGCATTCGCTCCCTTGGCCTTCATCTCTCCTTCCACTCCATCTGGATGTAAAGTTATAACAAATTTATAAAATTTGTCACCGTACTTTTGTTTTATCTGCTTTGAAACTTTTTCAAATTGTTCTTTTACTCTTTCTTCTCCTGCTAAAACAATGATGACTTTGTCTAAAGGATAAGTTGCATTAATCAAATTTTTAAAAGTAGTATCCAGGACTTCAAAAGGTTCGCCATAAGTAGGTAAAAAAACTAAATGATATATCTTTTCCCAGTCTGGAATTTTCTTCACTGCTGCTACCCAGTCATATTTAATGGCTTTGCGGTATTTTCTCCAGGCAAATGCAATATAAAAAATAAAATACGAAACCCTAAACACCCAATAAAGGTCAAATGCGATTATAAAATAAATAGCCCAAATTGGTTTTATAAATGACAAAACAATTGCGCCAATAAAAGTTGCCCAAATCAAACTACCTGGAATTACTTCCAGGAATCTGTAATATTTTGATTTTGGAGGATTCGTAGCCATAAATCGTATTTTTCATAATTTTATTGAAGAAAAAACTCTTCTACCAAGGTTACTATAATACCCAAAACAAACAAAATAATCAAGCCCCAACCCAATACTTTAAATTTTGGCAAATTATACTCAGGTTTTCGTTCTTTTGACTTTTTCGCTTTCCAATAAGTTAAAATCATTATGACCCCAGTCAAACCAACTGCCACACTTCCCACAATTGTTATAGTTTTTATAAAAAATCTGTTTCCTAATAAAAATATTATCAAAGGCACAAAAGAAACAATTAGCCAGGAATAAATCCTGTTCAATCTAAAATCATATCTGAAAAGTTGATAAGTGGCCACTCCAATTGCTAAAAAACTGGTGAACATAGACAAAATGGCAAATAGATTTGCCCAAAATAAAATTTTCGGTCCTAAAGTTTCACCTAATCCCACAGTAGCAATTTCTGTCGTATCCAAACCGGTTAGGCCAACAATCAAATACGCAAATAAAGTATAAAGCACTATTGGAATAACACAAGCTAAAACAATGGCGCTTTTTATTTTTTTTCTGTCCTTATCTAAAATTTTTCGAACCGAATATATTGAATAAATACCACCATATGCAAACAATAATACTCCATATGGTACAAAAAATTGGCTTAGATCTATGCTTGATAAATTCTGATAATCAATATTTGGACAAATTATTATAGCAATAATAATAATTGCCACAAGTAATAATAACATCATTATTAATTCTGCTGCCTTTACTATTTTCAGACCAAGCCAAATAAACAGCGCTCCTATCGCTACAAAAATCAAACTATACCAAAATGAATTACCGCCAATAATTGCCTGAACAGCTAAGCCAATACCAATCACATAAGCAACCAGCGCTCCAAAATTAGCAAACAGCATTGAAAAGCCTTCCACTGCACCTGCCCATTTGCCCACATACTTTTTTGCATATCCCATTAGCTGGTGGCGAATCCTTGATCTTAAAATTATTTCTCCCATCATTAAATTGACAACCATGATTGCCAGACCAAGTAAAATAATCATCACTAAACCAGGCCAAAATCCAAATCTGGAAATAGCATATGGTATTCCTAAAATTCCAGCGCCAACAATTGTACCGATTAATGTGGCCACTGCCTGCCAGTATGAGTAATTTATTTTCATATCTAAATTCAATTTATCGATTTATAATTATTAAATATTTGAAAATTATATCATTGAAAATTTTTTGCTAAATTGTTAAATTGGAAATTGAAAATTTTATTATTTAGCATTTAAAAATTTAATTACAGGTAATACTGAATCAGGATTCAATGACATACTATCAATCTTATTTTCAACTAAAAACTTGGCGAAATCAGGAAAGTCTGATGGTGCTTGTCCGCAAATACCAATTTTTTTATTATTTTCTTTGGCAATTTTAATCACTTCAGCAATCATTTTTAAAACGCCAGCATCTTTTTCATTATAAATATGCTGAACAAACTCAGAATCGCGATCAACTCCCATCACAAACTGAGTCAAATCATTAGATCCAATGCTAAAGCCGTCAAAAATCTTGACAAATTCTTCAGCCAGTAAAATATTGTTTGGAATTTCTACCATTACATAAACCTCAACTCTCATTTTTTTTAATCCCTGCTCTTTAATTATTTGCAAAACCTTTTTTCCTTCTTCAATTGTGCGGCAAAACGGCACCATCACCTTAATATTGTTTAAGCCAAATTTTTTAACTGCCTTTTTAATTGCTTTGCATTCTAAAATAAAGGCTGGCTTAAATTTTGGATCATAATATCTGGATGCGCCCCGCCAGCCAAGCATTGGATTTGATTCCTCTGGCTCATACAATTCTCCACCGATCAGAGATCTGTATTCATTGGTTTTAAAATCTGAAAAGCGGACAATTACTTCTTTTGGATAAAATGCTGCAGCAATCTGTCCTATCCCTTCGGCAAGCTTATCAATAAAAAATTGTTTTTTGTTTTTATAATGCGGAGTAATTTTTTCAATCTTATTTTTCAAACCCTGCGGTAACTTATCAAAATTAATTAAAGCCAATGGATGAATTTTTATATAATCACTAATTATAAACTCTTCACGAGCTAAGCCAACTCCTTTATTTGAAATAAATGATGAAGCAAATGCAATGTCAGGATTACCAATATTCATCATGATCTGAGTTCTTGGCATTTTCACTTTTTTCAAACTGACTTTAATTTTTCTAAATGGAAGTAACCCATTATAAACAAATCCTTCAACACCCTGGCTGCAATCAACAGTTACTTTTTTTCCTGTTTCCAAAACTTTTGTTGCCTTTTTTGTTCCAACCAATGCTGGGATTCCCAGTTCTCTGGAAACAATTGCTGCATGGCATGTTCTGCCTCCACTATCCGTAACAATGGCTGCAGCTTTTTTCATTGCTGGCTCCCAGGCCGGATCTGTCATCTTTGTAACCAAAACATCGCCCTGCTTTAAATTTTTCAACTGACTAACATTTTTAATTACTTTAACTGGCCCTTTTCCAATATTATTTCCAATAGCAATTCCATAAACCAAATGCCTAGATGGTTTTGACTTTAATCTGCATTGATATAAACCTTTTTTCGTTTTTGCTAAATGTACGGTTTCTGGCCTTGCCTGAACAATGTAAAGCTTGTTTTCAATCCCATCCTTTGCCCATTCAATGTCCATTGGCATTTTATATTGCTGTTCAATAATTATCCCCCATTTTGTTAATTTCATTATTTCCGTATCGCTCAAAGCCAATTGATTTTTTTCTTTAATAGAGGTTCTCAAATTAACAGTCTTGTCTTTTTTATAAATCATTTTAAACTGCTTTTGACCAAGCTTCTTTTTTATAATTGATTTAAATCCTTTTTCCTGCGTTTGTTTGAATATAAAATACTCATCTGGATCAATTCTGCCCTTAACCACGTTTTCTCCCAGACCAAGTCCAGCATTAATCATTATTAAATCCTTAAATCCACTTTCAGTTTCTAAAGTAAACATTACGCCAGCGCTGGCCTTGTCGCTTCGAACCATTTTTTGAATTCCTACAGAGACTAAGACTCCAGTCATTGGAAATCCTTTATCTTTTCGATAAGAAATCGCCCGGTCAGTATATAATGAAGCCATGCATTTTTTAATTTTTTCTAAAAGACTTTCAATTCCCTTAACATTTAAAAAAGATTCCAGCTGACCGGCAAAAGAAGCAGTTGGCAAATCTTCTGCTGTGGCAGAAGATCGAACTGCCACATCAGTTGCAGTATGTTTATATTGTTTGCTCAGTTTTTGATAAGCAATTTTAATTTCTTCTTTCATTTTTTCAGAAAATTCTCCTTGTTCAATCAATTCCCTGACAATCATGCCTCGCATTTGAAGATCTTGTACATTTCGTACATCAAGTCCTCTTAAAACTTTTTTTATTTTATTTGTTAATTTATTATATTTTAAAAATTCCTCATACCCTTTGGCAGTTAAAACAAAACCATTGGGCACAGGAATTCCCGCACTTTTTAACTTATTAAACATGTCACCAAGCATTGCGTTCTTTCCGCCAACCAAAGCCTGGTGCCGTTTTGTTATTTCATTAAAAAATTTAACGAATTTAGATTTCATATTTATTTTATTTTATCTTTTCGTTAAATGTTTGAATATAAATTTTTCTATAGCTAAAACTGTTTCATCTTTTAATTCTGCCGGACTTTGAGCAATCCAAATTGTAAAATTATATAAGTCTTTTTCATCAACTTTAAGCCATTTATTATTTTTATATATGAATAATAGCAGCGTGGTGATTGCAATACGCTTATTACCATTTTGAAAGGGATGATCTTTAATCATTAAATAAAAAAGAATCGCTGCCTTTTTTAGCAATCCCTTGTATAAAGTTTTGCCATGAAAAGATTGAAACGGCGTTATTAGGCAGCTTTCAAGAATATTTGGCCGGCGAGTGGAAAAATCCGGAATCGGTTCGCTAAATCCCAATTTTTCTTTAGCCACAGCAAATGAAAGATATTCAACTTCTGCCAATGTAATTATTTTCATATATTACATTACTCAGCAGATAATAATTTTAATGTTTCTCCGTATTCTTTAACTATTCTTCTCATCGCCTGATCAATTATTTTCTTTTCTTTTGCTTTTAATTCTGAACCATGAATAACTCCGAGTTCTCTTTTTGGAATAGCATAATTCCGGCCTATTTTAAACGCTTTAATTTGGCCTTTTTTAATTTTTTTAAATACAGCGACCCGGCTAATCTCTAATAAATCAGCCAATTCGCTAACCGAATAAAAATCGTTGTTTTTTGTAATTTTCTTTGGCATATCTCTTGTTAACTTACTAATACAAGGTTAACATATGTTAACTTAACCGTCAAAATCGAATCCCCTTAGAAACCCAATTTTTAACCTTTTCGCCATAAAACAATAACTGTTTTTTTTGAAAAAGCCTTCTTTCCCCCTTAAGCCACCTTAAGCCTTCTCAAGCCCTCTTAAATAATATTTTACCATAATTTCATAAATCATGGAACATGGAACACATAGCATATAACAAAAAAGCACAGAACTTTATTCTGCGCTTTGGCAAACTAGACAATGCTCACAATTAGGCTTGGCTGTCTGATTACATTCATTAAGACACTCAACAAGTTGGTCGAATTCTTTGGACAACTCCTCGCAAACCTCAAGCTGCTGATGCTGTCTTTGAATGTGTACTGACATCCTATCTATCATGCTGCCTTCATCTATTCTGCCTGGATATAAGGGGGAACCATAGTTTTTTACTTCTTTTGCCATTGCTGATGATGATTCAATATTATCTCTAGAAAAAACATCAGGTTGTATAAATGGAGCAATGAGCAATATTGCAACAGCACCAACAAAAACTAACATAGAAATCACATATAATGCTCGAAGTGGACGATTATTATTTTCCATGATGCCCTCCTTTGCTATTATTGAAAGAACACCCTAATTTAGCATTGTAATCCAATCTTGTCAAACGCTTTTACTATGGAACACATAACATGTAATGAAAAACATTAAAATTTTATTTTTATTGCTTTATTTAATATTTTTTTTATTTTGCACTTTTGACTTCTCTCACCACCACACACTTTTCAGTAATATTATACTCATTAAACTCATTTTTCTCATCCAGTTTTACTTTTTTTGCTTCTGAATATTTGTTTTGAAGATAATCTTCTAAATCTGGCCTATTGGTTAAAGCTCCTGAATCATGAACAGGTACTAATATTTTCTTTATGCCTCGCTTTTTTGCAATTTTTTCCATATAATCCAAAAATTTTTCAGTAAATTTTTCAGCTGACAAATTGGTAATTACATTTTGCTGAGGGTTAATGCCGCGCATGATCATTACTGGCTCACCTTCAACGGTTGATTCAATTATTAAGCAGCTACCAGCCAGACGCTGGTCTTTGCCTCTCGGATTTATAACAAATGCGCAGCCAATCATGTTAGGATTATTTTTCATAATATCATCCCTGGAAGTCCAGCAAGCATCGCCATAATATCCGCTTAATTCTGCCAACACATCTCTGGATGGCACAATCTCAATCTCAACCTTATTTCCTGATTCATGTTTTTGCAGCCTGGCCATTTCTTCTGACAATGCCCGGACTGATAAATTCCTAATCACTCTTTTTAGTTGCTTTTTATTTAAAGCTAGCCTGCTGCAGGTCTCTTCTTTTATAATGTGATTTACAAATTCAATCATTTTTGAATAATTATCCCTGCTCAATTCTGGATTATTTAAAATATCTTGTATTGCTTCAAAAAATACTGGATTTGTCTGCATGCCTTCATAGATAACCAGCTGCCTAATGGCCGGTGAAGTAAAATTATTTTCTTTTTTTACTTTGTTTCTAATTTCAAAATCAATTAATAAATCTAAAAGATGTTTTCTGGTCTGTTCTTCTGAGTACAAAACAAAATCCCCATAAATGATTTTTTTTACTTCTACCAACAAGCCTTCAATTCTTACTAAATCATAACGTAATTTTTGCACAATTTTTTCTCTTTTGTCTTCAGGCATTTTTTTCTCATGCATTTGCCTGAATTTTTCTTCAAGCCTGTCTCTTTCTTGCAAAATATAATCCTCTGCATAGAAATTTCCATAATCTTCTGCCTTTTTTATATCATCAATCAATTTTTTAAATCTTTGCTCTGAATCTGGAGAAAATTCAAACTCTTCCTGCCTTTTTAATCTTTCAACAAACATAAAATCTGACTCATATTCCTTTGGCATTGGCTTAATCTCACCAGCCTCTTTATCCCTTTTAATTCCTTCCAAAATCTCTTTAAAATCTTTTGACCGCTGCCATTCTGAAAATTCAAAATTGCTGGCATTTTTTAATATTTCTACAACCAAAGGATTTGAAATATCAATTCTTTCATAATCAAATTCTCCATTAAGGCTAAAAGCGGAAATTATTTCATCCATTTTTTTCTCAAATTCTTTTAAGCCTTGCTTTCCAGTATTAGTTACTCCTAATTTTTTCAATTCTGCTGTTAAAGGCTTTTGATTTAATAATAATTTGTAATTTTCAAAAATAACTGCTGAATCATATCTGCCAAATTGTTTAATATAATCTCTAAAAAGCTTAACCTCTTCTTTTTTAACAATATCAATCTTATTATCCTTAATTAATGTTTCAAAAAATTTATTTATTCTACTAAAATTGTAGCCTTTGGCCAGCTCAGTTAAATCCAGGCCTAAATATGCTCTTATCTGTTTTTCATTCATATGCGCAAAAGCATATTTTAAAAAGCCATCATACTTTTCATTCTTATTAATAAAATCAACAATCTGCTTCTTTAATTTATTAATTCTGTTATAACCCATTTGAATATCATCAACTTCTGATAAATAGGCAAATACTCTTTCAGATTTTTCGGTTTTCTCCTCAATAGATTGATTTATTTTTTTCAATTGATCAAATGCTTCAGTTATGGTTTGTTTGTTTTGCAATGCGAAAACTATTAGAAAAATTTTTTCTTGTTGGTCTAGCTGCGTATATGGAAATTTTTTTCTAGTATATTCATAATTATACCAGTGTCTTCCAGATGATTTGTTTTTTTGCTTTTTAATGAGCTGATCCAATTCTTCCCACAGCTCTTTAGCCTTTGGCAAATCTTTTTCTTTAATATAAATCAATAATTGAAGATAATCAATATTTGATTTGATATATTCTAAAGCTTTTTTAGGATCAGAACCCAGTAATTTTCCAAAAAGCGCCCATTTTTCTTCTGGCATTTTTTCAAACATTGATTCAAATTGAACCACTCTGCTTTCTCCTGCATAATCTATCATTGCGTTCCATGCTTTCGAGCCCATTTTCAATCTAGCTCTGTGTATTTTTTTCATAATCTCCTGCTGTTCTTCTTCAGTATAATCTATATCAAATGCATAATATGGAAGTGAATGACCTTTAATAACCTGAAGCAAAGACTTTTCGTTTTTCAGCCATGAAAAAGGTTTGATTCCTCTTTTTATTAAATCCCTAAAATATAACTGCTCTTTTCTTTTATCTTTAATCTGAAAACTATTGTAATTTCTAGCTAAAATATATGGATCCTGCTCCAGTATTTTATCGCACAAATATATTTTAAGATTATCATCGAGTTTTATTTCTTTAATATTATAATTGGTAAATATTCTAATATCAGTATCAATTAATCGCTTTAGATATTCATTTTTTTTACCTTTGCTTATTGGCAAATCCTTGAAAAAATATAAAATTGTATTTAAATTATCCAAATCCAAATCATCTGGGCCATATTTTTCTATTGATATATCAATATATTCCAAAACAGTATTTATTTCATCTTCTGTTTTTGGTTTTGGTCTTAAGTCAAAATGAACTACTACATCTTCACTGTCAGCTTTTCTTTTTTCAAGCTGTTCTTCAAGAAACAACATTTGAACATCATCATCTGGTTCAAAATCAGCATCATCTGATGGAAATTCTAAATCAAAATTTAAACGAGCAGCTAAAAACTTAATATCAGCGTGAAAACTTTCCAAGCCTTTGTCTGCAAAATATTTTTCTGCTTCCTGTTTTTGCCATGTCCAACCATATTTTTCTTTGTACTTTTTCAATTTGCTCTCATCATTTTTGATACTGGTGATCAATTGATCAATTTTCTGAACAAAATTTTTAATTGCCTGCTTTTTCACTAATTTAATTATCTCTTCTAATTCTGGGAATTGACTAAAGTCCAAACCAGAGATATTATTCAACAGTTCAGCATCACTTAATTTTTGCTTTTCTATTGCTGTTAGCAAATTTTCTTCAAACTCCTGTCTTTGCTTTTTGGATATTACAATGCCTGCGCTTGCCTGCTCATATGCAGCAATAAAATCAAACGGATCTTTTTTAGATACTTTTTCTAAAAATTCAATTCTATCATTTTGCTTTAAGCCCAACTCTTCAGAATAAACCAAAGTTTCTCTGGGCAGCTTTTCAAATAATTTGCCCAGAATTTCTTTTCTGTTTGAAAAATCTTTAAATTCTATACTTTGACTTTGCATTACCATTACTAAAGGATCTTTTTGGGCAATCTCAAGCATTAATTTTTCTGCCTGCTTATCTTCCAAATTAAATTCATCAAAATGATTAAGCACATAATCAGCTCCAACTATGTCTATCATCTTTTTCATTTTTTTAAGTTTTTCAGCCCTTGGTGTCTGATCTACCTTTTGCATTATTTGCCGCTTTATTCCGCTCTTCCCTTTTATTAATGCACCGCTTTGTAAAAAATCTGCTATTTTTTCATCCTTTTTCAAAAAAGGAATGGTTTGCTCAAAAAAATATTTCAATACTTTTGTTTTCTCAATATTATAATACGTTCGTTCTCCTAAGCCGTTTCTTATCTCTATAGCCCTATCTTTGGGAAGATAATATGTATCGTTGTTAAGATATTCAAAAATACGTTTAATCTGATTAGCTGCTAATATACGACCATTACGATTAGAAATATTTAATCTGTTTTCTCTATAAATATGATCATAATACCTTGCCTCAATATCCTTTAATTGCTCTCTTGCTTGTTCAGTCATATCAATTCTATCAATATATTTTCTAAAAAATGTAATTGCTTCTGTTGAGCTAAAATCTATAGAATGCCTGATCGTTTCAAACAGCTTTTCTTTGTTTCTATCATCCAAAAATGCTTCTCTTGAGTATGCCAGGGCATTTATTACTCTTTCGATTTCTTTTTCTAGCCTATCATATTCTACTTCATTATCTGCTTTACTTTTTACAGTAAATTTTTCAGGCATTTTTTTTGGATCATAATAATCTGCAAAATCCTCAATCTGGTCAAAAATTTTCAAATCCTCTATTAACTGATCAAAATCATGCTCTTTTTTTTCTAAAGGCTTTTGTTCCCTCACTTTAGGTTTTTTAGGAGGTTTTTCAGCTGGCAATCCACCGCCAAAAACTTGTAATACTCTGTCTACCATATTTTGTAAAATTCACTGCTATTTTAGCATTTTTTTGGTAAAAAATAAAATTTACCATAAACAAAACACCATTCATCTATAGCATCGGGGGTCTGGGGGGCTGATTGCCCCCGGCGCGAAAAATAAACTTAATCACTGCTTCGCATTTGAAGCCCCCCAGTGCTTTTTGCCTACTTTTTGGCAGCAAAAAGTAGGTCGGCGCAAGCCGAAATTGGTGAGAATAAAATCAGGCCCTCAGGCCTGTATTGTAAAAAATTACATTAGCAAACAAATTTGATTATAACTTTTCTATTTTTCCCACTGGCATCCGATCATGGCCAGTTAATTTTGTATAAAAACCTGAAGACGGCTCAGTTAAAATATAAACTCGCTTTTTTCCATCTTGCTCAACCAATACTGCGTCAATCCCTTTTGGAGTAGCAAACCATTTTTTCTTTTCAAAACCCTTCGTAGCTGGCACATGAACTTTTTTTGGTTTAAGCCAATTCCATCGGCCAGCAGCCAAACTTTCTGATCGACACCATCCAGTATGAGGCATTTTTATTTTTTTATCATCTCTGTTTCCCCATTCATATAAATTTACCTCTCCGTTTTCTTCAATAGGTACGCACGGCTTTTTTTGCCAAAAGAAAAACGAAATCTCATCGCCTTTTTTGTATTTTTCAAGCTCAGCATCAGTAAAACATTTTTTCACCTGAGCTTTTTTTAATTTTTCATAATAAATTGCAAATCCTGCGCACATAATAATTAGAAATTAGAAATTGGGATTAACCAACCTCCTTAATCTCAACAAAGTTAACATTACCACTGCTGCCCACTGGCTCACCAGCTACTAAAATCATTTTTTCTCCAGGCTTTATGAATTTTTCTCTTTTCAAATATGAAAGCGATCTTTCAATCAACTCTTCAACACTTTTACAGGTCGGAATAACAAACGGGATTGAACCCCAGGTTAAAATCAATTGCCTTTGTACTCTGTCATTATCGCAAGAGATTAAAATTGGCAACTCTGGCCTATACCTAGAAACCATCCGGCCAGTATAACCAGATAAAGAAGCGACCAAGATCACTTTAGCATCAACATGCTCTACCAGCATTCTAGCCACTCGGGCGATTGCCTTGTCAGTAGTTTCTAATTCCTTAACTTTTGTTTTCAAAACCAAATCATCATAAGTTGACTCCTCAGTCTTTTCAACAATTTTAGCCATGGTTTCAACTGTTTTAATAGGGTATTTACCAGTCGCTGTTTCTCCTGATAACATCACCGCATCTGCATGGTCAATGACAGCATTAGCTACATCACTTACCTCAGCTCTGGTTGGCCGAGGATTTCTGATCATTGAATCTAGCATTTGGGTGGCCACAATTACCGGTTTGGCTGCTACTAATCCTTTATCAATCATTTCCTTTTGTCTTAACGGAACTTCCTCAGCTGGCAGCTCCACTCCCAAATCGCCTCTGGCCACCATTACTGCGTCTGTTGCATCTAAAATTTCCGGAAAATTTTTAATCGCTTCTTGCCTTTCAATTTTTACAATTATCTTAATTGGCTCTTGATCTTTTAATTTCAGTTGCTTTTCATAATCTTTTATTAAATAACGCAAATCATGAACATCTTTAGCAGAACTAACAAATGATAAAGCTACAAAATCTACATTATTTTTTATTCCAAAAAATAAATCTTTTTTATCTTTTTCAGTTAAGGCTGAAATGCTTAAAGAAACACCTGGCAAATTTATACCTTTATCTGAAAAAAGCTTGCCCCCGTTTAAAACTTTGCAATGAATGTCCTGGCCTTCAACTTTTTTTACTACAAAATCGAGCAAACCATCCACCAGCATGATGTGATCTCCGATTTTTACATCTTCATGTAAAAGGGAATAATCAATTGGAATTATCTTACTGGTGCCTTGTTTAACCTTTTTAGTAGTGACAATAACATTGCTGCCAGTTTTAACATCAGAGCCACGCTTAGGCATATTACCCACTCTTATTTTCGGCCCTTGCAAATCCTGAATGATACCAATAGTCTTTTGTTCTGACTTAGCTACCTTTCTGATGTTACTAATCATTTTTTTATGATATGCATGAGTGCCATGAGAAAAATTAAGCCTGGCCAGGTTCATTCCTGAATTGACCATTTTTTTTATTGTTTCAATTCTTTCTGTTGCCGGACCTAAAGTACAAATTATCTTTGTCCTTCTCATAGATATGAAGTTTATAGTTATAAGCTGAAAGATTAAAGTTGAGTTATTTGTTAACTGTCAACTTACAATTTCCAACTATAAGTTGAAATGCTTAGTATACTGTCCTAAAAAAGGCATTTCCCAAAATTCTCCCTGCAAAGCTTTTATAATACCAACAATACAATAAATGAACAAAACTATTGCGCCTAAAAAGGCAATCAGCCATCCTAAAAATGGTACAATGCTGACCGCAGCAATAATTAACCATGCAATGAATAGTATTAGTCCGTTTTTTGCATGATGCACACAGAATTTACTTTTTGGCTTGGCTAATAATGGGATTAAAAATAAAATTCCCAGATAGCTTAAAAAAGCTATAGCTTTGTTTTCTTCAATGTCTTTTTGGTTTTGAGGTGTTTGTGTTTCCATATTTTTTAGAAGGCTTAAGAGGGCTTGAGGGGGCTTGATAAGGCTATGGGGTAGAGAGGTAAGGAAGGCTTCTCCAAATTTTTACCTTTTTTATTTATTTTTCCCCTCATTATCTTCCTCTGCCTTTTTAATTTCTAAAGATTGAATTGTTCTATCTAATAAATACATTGTTTTGATAGCACGATCTTCAAAGTGTTCATATAAATCATCATTAATGTATCCTTTTCTTAGAACTCGTCTAACTCGTTCTTGTAATTCGCCATTTGATCTTTTGCTCATCCTTAAAAAACGCAAATATTCAGCAATATACCCACTGTAATATCCTTCAACAAAATTAGCTCCTATAGAATCTGATGCGTTGTCTATTTGACTCTTTATCTTATATTCATTTTTTGGGATTCGTTTTAAAATATCCTGTACAATTCTATCTAATTCATCTATACTTTGCCAAACAATCATTTTCCTATGGGCATAATTGTTATTTTTATATTGATTTTCCATGATTAATAAAATTTAAATTGCCCTCTCTTCCTATTTACATCTCAACCTCTCAAGCCTTCTTCTGCCCTCTCAAGCCCTCTACGTCATAATATTTTTGAAATGTTTTATTTTTGGATTATCTCCTAGCTCAACAATCATCACGTCAAGTTGAGGATCAAATTTTTCATATTCTGAATTTTCAGATAAAAAAATATCAAATGTATTTAATATTTTCTTTAATTTCTTATCATGTATATTTTCTTCAGGATAAAATTGTGAATATTCAGATTTACTCTTTACTTCAATAATTATTATTGAATTGCCTTGGCTGGCAATAATGTCAATCTCACCGCCAAATCTTTTAAAATTTCTTTTAATAATTTTATAGCCTTTCTTTTCCAAAAATTCCCCAGCAATTTGCTCTCCACGTCTTCCAGTACTCATTCTATCCATATTAGATTTTTAATAATACTTTTGCAAAATGATCGTCATCCAAATACAACTCTTTTAATGTATCCAACTTTGCTCGCTTAGTCCATTTTTTCATATCCTCTTCTGTAATTCTCTGATCACTTGGCGGACCATATGAATTTGAATTTACTTTCCAATCTACAATTAATAATTTACCCTGCGGTTTCAACAATGAACTGATTGCTGATAAAAATGTAGGCTTTTTTTTAATTTGATAAAGTGTATTAACCAATAGCGCTATGTCAGACTTTGGCAAATCTGCATTTTTTAATTTCTCTAAATCAGCCCATACTGGATTAACATGTTTTAATCTTAATTCTGCGCTTTTTCTCTTAATATTTTTTACTGCTGCTGGACATATATCTATGGCATGTACTTCACCAGTTCTACCAACAGTTTGAGCCATTGGAAAAGTCCAAAAGCCATGATGTCCGCATCCCAAATCTAAAACTTGATGTCCTGGTCGAACACCCAAATGAGCCATCAACTGGTCAAAGTCATACAAATGATGTTTTGTCAGATAACTATACGGCATAATTTATAAATTGATCTTTTTGACTAAAATAGTCTTCCAAAGATTGCTTCCAATACTTTCTCATGAAGTTTGGTCATTACTAAAAATCCTACAAAAATCAGCAATAGGCCAATTAATTTTAATAAAAACCTGGTACCGCCACTGCCAAAAATTTTCTCTCCAAACGGTAAACTCCCAACTGCCCGGTACACTCTATCAGTTTTCCAAACAATTAAAAAACCAGCCACTACCATTAATAATCCAATTATAATTCTACCCACCATATATTTTTGTTTTTATAGTGATTCAACTAACATTTATTATACCAAAATCTGAAAAACTGAGCAAAATAATTATAAACAAACAAAAAAGCTCCATTTAATTTAATGAAGCTCTATCTTCGACAAACATAAGCAATGATCAAATTGGGAAGACCAAACACAACATAAAATACCATTAAAAGAACAGACATCCAAAATCCCAATGCCTGAACAATGCAAACAATAAAGTAAAAACCAATTAGTTGTGCCCAAAAAGTTCTAGCAGTTGCACTGCCACTTATGTTTTTATTTAAAAATGCCATTAAAATACAGGCAATTAAAATTCGAACCGGTACATAATCTGTGGCAAAACCAGCCAAGTAATATACTCCAAATACCATTGCTACCAATATTGGTGGGACTGCTAAAGTTATAGCTAATCCAGCCTTTAATTCCTTATCACTTATTTCCTTTTTACCTGCAAATCCAGCATCATCATAAAGTAAAAATGAAAACACAAACCTAATACAACTTTCCAGAAATAAAAATGCTATTAAATAATCCTGAAATTTCCATCCGCTAATCACAAATTGAGGCTCATCTGCAAACCAAACCATTATGTCACTGATTGGCTGTCTCATTAATACGTAACAGCCAACAATTAGAATTAGACTATATAGTGTTTTATAAACATATTCCTGATCAACTTCTTGCTTCTTCATCATACTAAACAATACAGCATTTGCTGCAAAGTGAGTCAAAACAGATGCAAACAATCCATGCTTTACATATATATATGTAAAAAAAATTCCACTTAAAAATTGTGGCAACACTCTGATGATATGCCTATCTTCTCTATTATAATTTCTTAGATGGATTAATGCCCAAGTGGCATTTCCAATAAAGAATAAAACATAAAAAGCTATTGTACCTGAAAAAGCCGGGATCTTTGTTAGCAATCCAAGAAACAGTGCGCGTGCATATAATTCTTCAATAATGACCAAAATAAAAAACTTGAAAAAGAATGCTCTTGCTTTAGTAAAATTTGATCTGTCAAATATAGTAATTTCTGCATTACCAACCATTAAAGCTACTAAAACTACACTTAGACCAGCGACCATCAAATCCAGGCTGACTGTTCCAAAAATATCTGCCAGCATATTAAGAAAAGTAGCATTGTCTTTTTCAATTAGGTCTACATTACCAATAACCAACTGCCAAACTTCTTGTCCAACTGGCTTTAAGCTGCCAACCCATGCAGCAATCGCAATCACAATCGCTAGAGATCCAAAAAGTGACCATCTAGCAGCATATTGTATATTCCGCTCCATCTGGCTGCTCCTTCTTGTCCTTGAATTTCAAAGTTCAAAGATGACAATAAACTTTATCATGATCATAAATTATTGTCAATTAAAAACCCAGCAAATTATTTTTTGCTGGGAAATGATAAATGCCCGCAGTCTGGACAAATTACTCCTTTGAAATAATGGCCGCAATGCCGCTTTGGCCCTTTCTTAATTTTTTCTAATTTTAATTCCACATCTTCTGCAATACAAATCTTCATCCAAAGCTTTCATTTTGCACTTAGGGCAATTTCGTTTCATTACTGCCATCCTTTCCAAACAATATTGTAATAAAATAAATTATCATAATATTTTGGAAATGTCAATAATAAAAAAAGAGCATTTTATAGACATGCTCAGGTCATTTGAGTTAGTCCTCCCAGTAAGCGAAGGAATCCATCCAGTCTGGATAGTTTTCGTCCAGCCAGACCCGTGCCTGTTTGATCAGCTGTCGCGTTATCCTGTACCGCTGGAGTCTGTCACCCTCGAGCTCGGCCACTTCTGTGACGTGCAAGGTCTTGCCGCAGTCGGTCACTACTCCGCCGTCTGTGACATAGGCCAGATACTCTGCTTCTGATTCCAGCTGGCTGGTATCGTGGCACGACTCGTGGATACCGAACCGTGGGGCCAGGATCAGAGAGGCTACCCGTTGATAGTGGTTGGGCTTGTAGAAGATCCGAGCCCTTTCTCTGTCCTGATCGTCTATCAGCATGCTCAGCCAGGGATGGCCTGAAGCCACCCTTTTCCAGCCTGCTGGCAAACGCACCAGCTGAAACAACTCGTCATCTGCTGGACCGAGGAATTCCACTCCGGCCTTTTCCAAAACTTCCTTTGCACCTTCTGGCTCGACTTCGGCTGGCAGCATCTCTGATGCTGATGTCAAGAAATCCTGCTGTCCTTTCCTTTCTTCGTCGGCCACTACCTGATGTGGTCCGTGTTTTACTGATTCTGCTAGGAAATCGAGTGCTTGTTGTTTGGATAACATTTTCAATCCTCCTTAAAATATAATGATTTTGTAATAAACAGCGACCTATTCACTGTTAAAAAAGATCAATAAATCATCATAGCACAAAAATTGTAAAAAGTCAATAATAAAAACAGAACCTATATTCTGTTCTTATGGCTGTGCCATCCGAAGCTCTGAGTGTAACGAAGAGCCAAGGATGGTGCGCGGAGAGGGAGTTGAACCCTCACGCCCAAATGGACACTGGCCCCTCAAGCCAGCCTGTCTACCAATTCCAGCACCCGCGCAAATAAAAAACAAATAATCAATGATTTTTGTTTCTATTTAATTATCTAAATTATCTGCTATTCAGCAATAATTGCTTGAACCGGGCATCCTTGAGCAGCCTCTTTAATCTTATCTTCAAATTGGCTTAGATCTGCTTCAGCAATCACCTCAGATTTATTCTCTTCGTTTAATCTAAAAACTTCAGGCGCCACACTAACGCAATATCCGCAACCAATACATTTTCCTTGATCAATTTTTATATTCATATTTATTTTTAATAATAGGTAAAAAGTTAGAAAAATTAAAAGTTAAACAGGTTATAAGGTTATAATATTCGCATCGCTTTAAACAATGAAACAATTTTAAAATTTCCTGTGCCGACCAACAATTAATTTCAATTTTTTATCAACTGATTTAATCTTGATCGGTGTTTTAATTACATAAGAGTTATCCAATTTGGCAGGCAAATATTCAAAGCTATTGATTTCAAATTCCTTTGCTGGCAAAACTGTCTTGCTATAGCGCAGTTTTCTTTTATTCTTTTTGAATAATCCAGCTGCAAAACCTGCTTTTTCTGTTACCACAAAATCCAGCATGCCGTCCTGAGGATTTATTTGCTTTAATATCTTTTTATTATCAATATCCTGATCAAAACAATGAAAATTTATGATCTGCACAGATTGGCAGTTTGGCTGGGGAATTATCTGAAAGCTGTCCTTTTTCAAATTAATACGTGAAATATCTTTTTCAATTTTTAAATCAGAAAAAAAATATACATCATTTGCCAGGCCCAAATCAACTCTTTCAACTTTCCTGGCTGCTAGGATATCACAAGCCAATTCCTCAGGAGGAATACCCAAAGATTTCGCAATCAGATTATCTTCTCCAATTGGAATTATACCCAAAGTCAGGTCATTTTTTGCAATAACATTAATCACCTTTAAAAAAGTTCGATCATTTCCAATCACTACCACTGTATTTACACCATTTCTTATTTCATCTTCTATTAATTCATTTGCACTTTTTAAAAGCGATAAATGCCCTGGTTTCCCCTGTATATCCAGGTCCAAAAATCGTGTCCTAATCTTATCAATAATTTTTTCATACTTTGGGTCGCTTAAAAAAGAATCGTAAAGATAATAATACATAATATTATCCTGTTCAAACAAGATTTAAAAATCTACTTCATCTTCCTCAGTCTCCTTGTTTTTGTCCTTTTTATCTTCTTTCTCTTCTTTTATTGGAGCAGCGGCGCCTTCTTGCATTTTTACACTGCCATTAATAATTGCTCCTTCCTCAACTTTTAGGATTTTTGTACTGATATCGCCATTTATTCGGGCGCTGCTGGTTAATTCCACTCTTCCAGTAGCATTTAAATTACCATTTACTTCACCTGAAATAGCAGCCTCACCGGCATTGACCTCTGCATCCACTTTTGCCTGCTGACCAATAGTTAAATGCCTTTCAGTTTTAACTGAGCCTGAAACCTGGCCTTCAATAACAATATTGCCTTCACTGGCAAGATCACCTTCTATTTTTATTGATCCTCCAATTACTGTATCCCCCTCTTGTTGACTATAATTTTCATCATTATTGTCTTTGAACATAGATTTTTCCCTAATTATTAATAGTTCCCCCCTTATATTAAGTTTTATTACTATAAATATTAAGCTATCCTGCAGGCTCTACCGACCCCTATATCTTAATATAAGCGTAAAAACTCGTCAATCTTGACTTTCTTCAACATCTTCTTCAGTCGGGCCTTCGATTAACTGGAATTCTGTGTCAGTTTCTATAGTTTTACCTAAATTATCTAAAGCCTGATTGACAACCGCATTTTGAGGATCATATTCTAATATATTTTCTAAGCTTTCCCTGGCATTGCTTAATTGTCCTAATCTTTGGTAAATACTTGCCATTACCCAATACCCGTCAGAAAAAGTTGGCGCCAAATCAATTGTCTGCTCTAATAAATCAATCGCTTTATCAGAATTTCCTAACTGATCATAAATTATAGCTAAATAAAATTTGACTCCTATATCTTGCGGTACTTTTTGCTGCAAATTTTCTAATAAAACTACAGCCTGATCAAAATTTCCCAGTTCCCATTCAATCAAGGCTAACGTATAATGAGCTGGCCAATAATCCTGCTTTAGGTTAACTGCTGTAGTTGCGTTTTCCTTTGCTGCATTCAATAATGCCATTATCTTCTGCTCTACTTCAGTTGTATCTTCATCTTGCTGATCTAAATTCGCTTTTACAATTATCCATTCTCGGGCATGATCATGCTGTGATTTCGATATTTGATCCAATAAAAATATATTGTTTGGAAAAGATATTAAAGCATCTAATAAACTTTGCTCAATCCATTCATATGAATTCGCAACCAAACCAACAGTTGATCTGTAAAAATCCGCTGCTGTTAAATAATTCAAAAAATTCCTTGGATTTGCTTCAATCGATTTTGTTACTTGAATATTTGCCTTTTCAATCATATCTTGAAGGTTTGCTTCATATTCTATCCTTGAATTCTCATCTGGCACTATTGCTTTTAGATTATTTACGCTTAATATATAAAAATTTGCCAGCTGCCGGTGATAATTGTCATTATTCTTATCCCATCTGGCTGCAAAAGAAATCCAGTTTTCAATCTGCGGCTGCATATTTATATCAAAGGCGTATTTTCTGGCTTGAAAAAAGGCCTGAGCAGCAACAAATCTTTTTATTGACAAACTCAACCCAATGACTGAGGCGACAAATAAGAGTAAAGCAATAATTATAATTAAATAATTTTTCTGCTTATATGTTTTTTTCTTTAATACAGTTGGTTTAATAGTGTAAATAATAATCCCAGCTAGAATAAACCAACTAAATACGCTTACAACTAAATTACTGATAAATAAAAAATGTCCAATCACAATAGCCAGCCAGATTACTCCCAAAGGCAGTATATAATCATCTTCTTTTTTATTTATTAACGATTTTATTGTTCTGATTGAAAAATATATTAGGAAAGCCAAATACGGAAGTATTACTACCAAACCGCCAGTTACCCATAAATCAAAGATCTTATTATATGAAAAATAAAACGTCTCTGACCAAAAGGCAGTATCATTTACAAATTCCGGCCTGAATAAATTATAAGAAATTGAATAATTATTTATGCCTGTTCCCAATAAAGGGTATTCAGAAAACGCGCCTTTTGCCACTTCAAATGATGTATCGTAATTTGGCAACACCTCTACATTTACTTTTGGAATAAAATCAAGGCCGCCAATTCCCCAAAATATCGCTGAAACAACAATCACGATTATTGGCAAACTAATAATTTTTACTGGTAGTTTTCTCTGCCTTACAAAATAAAATATTAAAAGCAACACTGATCCTGCAATTATCAACAACCAGCTGTTCCAAAGATTTATAGTCAATAAAACTACAACACTTAATGCTATATATATGGACAGTAAAACTTTTTGTAATAATTGTTTTTTATTTAAATATAAAACAAACAATCCCAAACAAGCAATCACGCTTAAAGCCGTTAAATAACCCATGCTGACATTGTGCCCTATTAAATTGGCTGGCAGCCAGGTAAAAGTGAAAACCTTTGTTACAAATAAAATATAGATTATTTGAGAAAGCGTAATAGATGAAAGAAACAAGAAAAGATATTTTTTAAATTTTCCTTTATTTAAATAATTTATAGCAACAAAGAAAATTATCACTAATGCAGCTAAACTGATAAAACTCAAACTCCAGGTTTCACTTCCCCAAAAGCTACCATGCCTATACTGTGAAAAAATTGCAGAGACCAACGCACCTGCAATAAAAAGAATTGGAAAAAAATAAGTCAATCCCTTGCCGATAAAATGAAATTTTTTATTTATTAATACCCAACCCGTCCAAAATATTAAAAATAATAAAGAAACTCCTATTAAAAAATATTGCTTACTTAAAAGCACAAAAGGATTGTTTGGGATAAAAAATAAAGTGGATAAAGTAATTAAAAAAATGAAAAATAAAATAAAATTTTCTAAAAAATCTGAAATAATTTCTCTTAATCTCATAGTCTAAAGTTAAGATTTAACATCTTTATTATATAATAAAACTGCCAATTTTCAAAAGCCCCTAATTTTTGAACGTTATAAAGGGCAAATTTGGCAGAATTTTTCAACACTAATTTATTGAGTAGATCCAGAATCTGCGCTATTTCCTGTATTACTACTTGTGCTACTGTCAGAGCTATCACCTGCACTGGATCCGCTGTCAGCAGTACCTGCATCGCTTGTAGAGCTGGCATCTGAATTTGATGAAGAATCGCCATCAGCAGAATCAGAAGCGTCTGAAGTACTGCTATCTGCAGTGTCTGAAGAAGTGTCAGAAGCATTATCATTAGCATCATTGCCTGAATCATCACTGTCGGTTGAATCAGTATCAGAAGTATCAGTATCTGAGCTGTCATCTATATAGCTACTATCTGTATCAAAACTATCTGATGTATTATCTAGAGAATCACTGCTATCTAAAAAATCAGGATTATTATTTAAATTTCCACTTGAATTATTATTTGTAGTAGTATTTGAATTATCCGACGTCAAATCAATAATTGGATCTGGTGAAACAAATCCTGTTCGCTGAGCAACCACTAACCAGTCAAATGTAGTATCTGAATTTCCATTATCCAATTCTTTGACCATAAAGCCTGTTGTTGTTTTATCAAATACATACAAACCATTGCATTCTCCTGTTGGCGTTACCAAAACTTTGTAATTTTCATCAATAAACTGGTCAAAATCATTTTCAAAAGTCACTTCCACTTCTCCATTTTCCAGCTGAGCCTGTCCTGAAATAGTAATCTCCTTATTAACAGACATTAAAGCATATAAATCCAATGCAGTACCATCTGCTAATGTCTCATGAACTGTAAACATACCATTTTCATCTATTGACCAGTTATTATTGTATCCCAATAATTTTCCTGTTAAGTGTAGATCTCCAGATTGAGGAATGTTTGTATCAATTTGAGAGAAATCTCCGCCTTCAACGTTTTCCAATCCAAATGTAACTGCATTTGACACAAATCCTTCAGCATTATGATACCAGCCAATATTTTGAAAAACCAATATCTGACCGCATTCGCCCTCATTGCCGCTAAAGCTTTCCAATGCCTGACCGACAACCATTCCTGGTTCAGTTGCTTTCATTCCAAAACCTGGTCTTGAAGAAGATGTGATAAAATCTCCAATATCTATACTTCCGTTATCAATACAAATATTTGTTTTAATTCTACCTGCTAATACGACCGGATAACCGTATTCTCTGCCAATCCCACCGCTAATAATCATGCTTGGTTTTGTTGCAATAATACCAACAACTCTCTTATCATACGCAACTGAAGTTAATGTCCCTTTATTGGGATGATTTGGATCTGCAATTATAATTGATCCAGCCAAATCAGTTTTTTCAATACCATCTTCTTCAATGTATTGTACTTGTTTGTCTACACCATTTTCTGTAATAATAATATTTTCTGCCACATCAGTATGGCCGCCGTCAAAGTATGCCGCACCATCAACTTCTAATTCTCCGCTTATATATACATCATTTGATGCATTTAATCCTTGATTAGTGTTACCACCTCCAAATCTACTATAACTTGCTCCTGTTGCTCCACCTACTTTAAGCAACCCAGTTGATATTGAACTGCTAAAGTCACCATTTTGAAAATATCCCATAAACCAACGAGCATCAGCACTTCCAAAATTATATGCTCCATTGCTGTCTGGGAAAATCGTAGCATTTATCTGAAGATTTTTACTCGGATAATCTTTCAGAAAGGTACCCTTTGATAAAATAATATCTGCAGTTGCAAAATCAGAAAGCTGCATATCAATACCAGTATCTGCGCTTGCCCACATTAACATCCCATATGTTGCATGTCCTGATCCTGTCGTTCTCATCTCAAGCATACTATCAGCTTGACCGTCATTAAGGCCTAAAAACATCCCCTTAGCCGTACTATGTGTACCATCCAAATCAAGACTTACAGACATGCCAACTACATCCTCAATTGAATTGCCTACAGTATTATTTACATCCATTATAAAACCATACATATCATTCGATCCGTTTGCTGCTGAGCTATTTGTAACCTGAGTATAATAGCCATTTATTAGTCCGTCATGGCCGGCTAAACCCTCAACCTGCAATGAAACTCCATCCACCTGTCCAGTTCCGCTATGCCTGGCCCTGGCAAAGATTGAACGAGTAGCATCATTCCCACTATGCAAAACTGAGGAAGCGACTCCTGTTGCATCATCATTTCCGCTATGAGTAACATTTGCTGAAAATCCTGATAAAGTGCCGCTGCCTGATCCTGTTATCTGTGCTGAAAATCCAGAAGCGTCAGTATTTCCTTTTATATCATTATTAAATGATGGATCTGCTACAAAATAATAGCCAATCATTCCTGCCTGGAAATCACCAGAAGCTACAGCTTCATCACTGGCCACATCTGCATAATATGCAATTCTAAGGGCACCTGTGCTGTCACCAGCATGCGGTACCATATGAGCTTTATAGCCAAACGGATAATTTCCTGAAGGCAAACCAGTGTCTGATTTTAATTTTACATCAATTGCTGACACAAAGCTTGAATCAGTTCTAAGATCAATGTCTATTATTCCCTGAGCGTCTGTGTGAGTCGTTGTTTCTGCATCAATTACAATTCTGTCAGTCGCCCCTAAAGTAAATTCAGTATTACCCTGAAGCTCAATTACTCCAGTAGTAGATCCTAAAACCAAATCACTATTTGTATCGATAATCCCTGAATCAGATAGTTGCAAAGTTCCAGATCCTGCATATACTGTACCGGAAAAATATGCGTCTTTCCATCTGGCATCTGGGCTAGAACCTATGTCATACCAGTCTCCTGATGCTGGCAGAAGATTTCCGCTGAATTCAAACTGATTACTTGCAAAGATTATATCTCCTGAAGCGCCGCCAGAATCATACATCACTATTTTTGAATTTGAATTTGTATCTCCAATTCTAATTGTATTTAAACTTTCATCTACACTAAACGGAGCATTTAAGGAAGCACCACCGACAGCAAAATCACTGGTATTATCAAACAAATACGTTAATGTTGTACCGCTTACATCAGCAGAAGTAAATAAAGGCGCTCCAGGTGAAGCTGTCAAACTCCTCCAGCTCGATCCGTCATATCCCTCAAAATCTGCCCCAGACCATCTCATATTACCTGCTGTAATATTAGCTGTGTTTCCAAGATTTATTCCATTAGAAAACGTTATTAAATTTGGAGCAAGTCCCTGAATCATCGCTCCGTTTCGCAGCCTGATATCACCACTAGAAAAAGTAGCTCCATTCATGTCTATCCCAAATTGGCCAGTACCATTAATATCAAGGAAAGTATCTATAGGATTGCCAAATGGAGTATCAATATTTATTCCTATTGCATTTGATGTTGGAGTAGAGGTTAAATCTAAATCCAAATTTATTCCATAAGCATTCTGGATTTGCGCAGTATTCCAAATAAACATATCCATCCCATACATTTCTGCACCTGGAGCTGCTGTCGTATCATGCTGTACAAAAACTCTACCTCCATATATATCTCCTGAACCTGAATGCCTATATTGCTCATATGATCCATACAAATCTCCAGTACCAGTGTGATGGGCTCTTTCCCATCTATTTTCAATATTAGCGCTGCCTGAATGAGATAAATCAGACATAAAGCCACGATTTGTCCCTTGATTGTGCTTTGTGGAATTAACCCGATAACCAGTAAAATTAGCAGAAGTTGATGCATTATCAGTCATAAAAGTTTGATATGCCGTTATTGAACCACTGTCATTGGTACTGGTATTAATTGTCGAATAATAACCATATAAATTACCTGCTGCTCCACCTTGTGAATCAATATCCAACTGTGAAACAATGCCATTTCCACTGCTAATATAATCAATTTCAAAAGCTGGAGTAGATCCATGAACAATAGTGGAAGCATCAATATTTACTTTATCTGCTGCGCCAAGTTTAAATGTTATATCACCAGTAGCAGTAATACCATTGGTAACTGTTAAGCTTGCCACATCCGTAGGGCCTAAATATGCATTACTCCAAGGAGAGCCAAAAGCTCCTAATGACCCAGTACCCAGTAAATTACCATTCACCTGGCCATTTCCATCCAATTGAAAACCATCCACATACAATGTATCTTGGACATCAACATAATTTGCCCCATTGGCATACATTACTAAATTACTATTCGTATCAATTATGCCAGCATCAGATAACTGCAATGTACTGCCAGCATATACTGTCCCAGCGAAATATGCATTTCGCCATTTTCGGTCATAAGTACTGGCACCAATATCATATGTATCTCCAGTTGCCGGCACTAAATGAGCATTAAAACTTAATCTATCACCAGGCAAATCTTTAACTTCAGTTCCCTGGCTTAAAAGCATATCTGCAGAAGCAACAGTAGCATTTGATAAATCTATAGCTGTCCCCATATTTGTTGACATATAAATTCCAGAAGTTGCACTGCCACTACCATTCAAACGAATCATTGCATCTAAACTGCTTCCAGCAACATTTGACATTTCAAATCCATAAGCTGACGATTGAGTACCGCTGGCATCGACTTGTAAATTTATTCCACTAAAACTACTAATAGAACTACCTGAAGGATTTGACACATTTATAATAAGACCATCCATGGAATTTCCGCCGTTTGCTGCAGAATCATTCGTCACAATAGAAGACATTCCATAAATATCTCCAACATGGCCAGCATTTGCAGTAGTAATCATTTCCACACCATATAATGTTCCTGTACCAGAATGATTAACCTGGCCGTAGTAACCTCTACTGGAGGAGGTGCCTGTGTGATTACCCTGGACACTATACCCAGTCATAACTCCAGCCCCAGTTTCAGTCAATTGTGCTGAATAACCTGTTAAACTGCCTGAGGAAGAACTAGTTACCTGGCTGGAAAAAGATGTAACAGAGGCAGCCCCCTGTATCCCATTATTAAATGCAGGATCAGCCATAAATAAATATCCTAATATTACACTATGAAAATCACCAGATGCCAATGATTCATCACTGGCTACATCTGCATAATAAGCTACTCTGGCAGCATTGTTATCATCTGCACTATGAGGAACTAAATGTGCTTTATAACCAAAAGGATATGTACCAGGCCCTAAGCCCACATCAGATTTCAGTTTTACGTCAATGGCTGAAACCAAGGAATTGTCTGTTTTTAAATCAATATCAATAATTCCCTGGGCATCTGTATGTGTTGTAGTTTCAGCATCTATAATTAACCTTTCTGTTGCATCAAAAATAAAACTGGCTGAACCTCCCTGAAACTGCCACATGTCAGATGTATATGTTATATCTCCAAAATTACTGCCAGAGTCATACATGGTTAATTGTGAGTCTGTATTTGTATCGCCAATTCTCACAGTGTTTGCGCTCTCATCAACGCTAAATGGTGCAACCAAAGTGTTTCCGCCAATGGCAAAATCATCTGTTAAATCTGTTCTATATGTAACAGATCCACCATCAGTGAATAAGCTTGCTCCAGCGGTTATAGCAGTATCTAAATCATCCAAAACGTCCTGAACATTAGTACTGGCAGAATTATCAAATTCATCATTTGCTCCAATAGCATACGCTCCTGAAGTTGTCGGCGTGGCAGTAGATTCTAAATCAATATCTGTACCGCCAACATCGACAAACACATTGTCAGTATATAAATCATTTTGAACATCAACTGAAGCTGCACTAAAGGTCCATAAACCTGATACGGTTTCATTTTCATCCAAGTCTGCAAATTCAGTTTCTAATTTACCGCCAAGCCTGTCTGAATTAAGTGCATATAAAGCGCCAGTAATTCTTTTTCTTGGCGTCATCTCTACATCCCCTACTACTTTTACAGCTAAATAATATGTGGCTCCATCATAATTGCCCATGTTCGCATCATTAAATGCAGTATTGTCTGCTAAACTGGTAGTAAACAAACCGCTCTTGGTGGTAACTGATTTTGTCTCTTCCCACAAGCATGCATTTACACCAACAATACAATTATCATAATTATTGGTTGCATGATTATAAACTCTATAAATAATGTTATATGCACCATCGGGAACTGGAGTACCAGTATTGTCAGTTAATTTTCCCTGATAATTTATGTATTTTGTTACAGCTGCATCTGTTTTTAAAATGAAAAAACTGGCTGACATAAAAATCAGGGTTATCATCACAAAAATTTTCCAAAATACTTTGGATTTATTTTTTTCGTGCATCAAAATACTATTCATGTTTCTTCTTTTTATAAGTATATTTTACCACAAATTTCAACACTTTTTGAATTAGTTATCAACAAATAATTAAACTTATAAATAACAGCTGTTTTACTGTTCGCTCCAGGGCAAATTAACATCCTTTGCCTTTTCATGGTGCTCAAAGTCATCACCAGAAATATCTTCTTTTATCTCTTGAGCGGTCTCTTCTCCATGCCATTCATGCGGTAAATTTCGCACAGGTCTTCTTTTAACTTCTGGCTCTACTTTTTTATCAAGTTTTGGCTCTAGAGCTTTTGGCGTTCCATGTTTTTCCATTAAAATATTTTGAGTTAATGCTTCGCCTTTTTCCTTATTCTGTTCAATTAAATCACTCCTAAAATTTTCGTAACCATTCTTTTCACATGTAATATAATAAACATTTTTCCCTACTAAAAAGCTATAACGACCATGTGGATCTGTAACTTGGGTTTCTAATAACCGATTATATTTATTGTCATATAATCGAACAACAGTTCTGCCAAGAGGCTTTTTATTTGTTTTGTCAGCCACAATACCCCAGCCTTTGGGCTTCTTTGGCACAGCCAACCTCTTAAATAATGAGTACAATAATAAATGAATAACTAATAATGCAAAGAATAAAGCGCTTGGTTTTATTAAAAATACTATAAAAGTAGCAATTGGCCCTAATATGGCCATAACCTTTTGAATTTTTCGCAACAAGTAAACCGTTAAAATTTTTGAACTTGGCTTTGGCTTTTTATCAGCATCTAAAGGTATATTTGGTGTTATTACAGATTTCTCATCAACTTGAATACTTTCTCCATGGTATATATCAATGTAAAATAAATCTTCTTTTTGATCAGCTAAAATCTGAGTTGGGAAAACATACCCTTTTTTAAATACTTTAATATAATAACTGCCAGGCTTCACTACAAAAGAAAATCTGCCTTCTTTATCCGTTACCTTTGTTTGAATCAACTTATTATTAACTACGTTATATAATCTCAATATTGCCAAATCCACCGGCTGCTTTGTTATTGAATCGTATACTACCCCGTATTTCTTTCTTTTCTTTTTAAAAATAACAAGCAAAGGTTCAGAAAAAAGGAAAAATAAATATGGTAAAAGTCCTGCTAACGAAGCAATTGATAAAATATTAAACGCAGTCACTGCAGCAATTGCCGGTGTTCCGAACTTGTCTGTTGCTTCTTCAACGTCAGGATTATTAAATATATTTTCAATTATAAATGATTCATTAATACTCTTTATAAAATCTGATTCAACAATCCTGTTTCTTAAATCTTTTAAAGCCTCAACAATTTCTGCTGCTGCGACAATTTCAATTTCCTCAGTCTGTTCATTATTATCCAATTCATTTTCACAATCTGGATCTGCCAAATCGACTAAACCATCGCCGTCGTTATCCAATCCATCTGAACATTGCGGTAGGATCAATTCATCAGTCTCATCATCATCTTCAGTACTTCTGCAGCCAGGATCTGATGGATAATCAACCAAACCGTCATTGTCATTATCAATATCATCTGAACATTGATAGATAACTATTTCATCTATCTCATCATCATCTTCCAAACTTTCACAACCAGGATCTGTAGGCCAGTCTGTTAACCCGTCATTATCATTATCAATGCCATCAGAGCATTGAGTGATTAATTCTTCTTCAACTTCATTATTATCTTCTGGGCTATCGCAACCAGGATCTGCCGGATAATCTATAAAACCGTCATCATCATTGTCTACACCATCTGAACACTGGGTCACAGGCGCTTCATCTTCTTCACTATTATCCTGCTCACTAGAACAGCCAGGATCTGCCGGATAATCTACTAAACCATCATTATCATTATCAGTATCATCTGAGCATTGTGGCACGAACTCAACATTAAACTCATTATTGTCTTCAGGGTATGAGCAGCCCGGATCTGCGGGAAAATCGATTAAGCCATCGTTATCATTATCAATATTATCTGAACAAGCTGGCAAAACTTCGTCTATTTCATTATCATCTTGGTCACTATCACATCCAGGATCTGCAGGGTAATCAATTAGGCTGTCATTATCATTATCTATACCATCTGAACATTGCGGTAAAATCACCACATCAGCCTCGTCATTATCCTGATCGCTATCACAACCAGGGTCTGCTGGATAATCAACCAAACTGTCATCGTCATTATCAATGCCATCTGAACACTGAGGTAAAGCACTTGAAGTGGTAAAAATAAACAAATCAGTAAAATCAGTTTCTTCACCATCACCATTTCTGGCCTTTACCCTAAACGAATAATCAGTTGATGGAGACAATCCTATATTGGTCCAGCCAGTATCTGTAATCCAGTCAGAATTTTGGCCAGTATCAATATTTTCAAACCAAAGAGTTGTCAAACCATCTCCTAAGTTTGGTAAACTTCCATTTGCCTCAATGGTAATAAAATCACTTCCAGCATCAACTAAAACCAATTCATCTGGTTTATTTATTAAAGTATATTTCGAAGCACTTTCTGACCAATCAGACTGATCAGTATTATTTTGTGCCATTACCTGAAAAGTATACTCAGTATTTTCAGATAAACCTGCAATATTTTTCCCAAGCAAACTGCCCCAGCTATTATATGATTGCCATTCTTCAGTCATATCCAGAGTGCCATCAGACTGCAAATAAAGTCCGGTTGTTGTTTCATTTATCAAATATAAAACATCATCCTCATTACCATTAGGATCTAAAACAATATTTAATATTGACGGTGATATGGCCAGCAAAGTTGGCGCGCCAGGAACATACAGCACAGCATCTGACAATGTAGCAAAAGTTTGATCAGCTGATTCAGCAGGATTAAAATTACTGTCGCGCACCCAAATTTTAAAATGATATTCAGTGTCAGGAATTAAATTAGCCAAATCTACACTGTGTGATGTTAAAAAATTATTATTATCAACCTGAGATCCATAACTATCTGTTTCACCATAATAAAGTATAGACGTTGCCAATTCATCTGTTTCCCAAGTAATGGTAACTGAAGTGGTAGTAATATTAATTACCTGAATATTTGAAATTATTGGCGGAGTCTGATCACCTGGCGGCTGACCAGGAGCAACAATAGAGATTGAGACATTGGCATCCTCTGTAGCTGCAAAACCAAAAGCAGACCATAATAAAAATATGGTTAGAGTACAAATAAAAATCCATCTATTTTTTCTTCGCATGGTTCCTCCTTTTATAACTTTTTATAAAAAAAGCAATGATAAAAATTACAACTACAATACCGCACAAAACTATAACCACCGGTCCCTTGTTAAATACCCAAAACTGTCGTTTTTCTGTTACCAAATCCCAACCGTCATTTATTAAATTTAACTCAGCGGTATATTTGCCTAATAAATTTTTATATACTTCATATTCAACCGTCCTTTCTTTTCCTGGCAATATTTCTGGAAAGTAAAATGGTATCAGATCAATCTGCTTTTTTCGCCAATTATAAACTTTCATTTCTCCAAATGGAGCAAGATGTGTATTACCAGTATTTTCTAAAGTAACCTCAATTTTTAGTCTTTTCCAGTTTATCGGATCAATTTCAAAACTTTTTATTTTAATCTCCTTTTCCAACTCTCCTAATATTTCCAAAAACACCAAAGATCCCACCTCACCTGAAAAAAAAGAGCCTGCTCCGTCTTCAATCACATCAGTAGCAAATAAAATAGACAAATACTTTCCGCCATTTACATTTTGAGGCGCTATTACATCAAATTTAATTTCCCTTTTCTGTTCAGGTTCAAGTTCAAAAACACTGACTGGCAAGCGAATGTAATCAGAAAAATCACCTTCATTAATTTGCAACGTTCCCTGATCATCAATTGTTTCAAATGAGACTACTCTCGGCTTGACTCTCATCTTTTTTGTAGAAGGATTGGTTATAAAAATAGAACCTTGAGCTTTCTGCCCAGGTTCAATGCTAAAAAATGATTTTAATGGACTGATTGTGATTGCCACTGGACCTTGGGCGCTAACTTTCACAATTGGCACTATTAAAAAAGCAATAAATAAAATTAAATAAATTTTCCAACCAATTCTTTTCATAATTTAGGCAATGCAGTAAAAGTTACAATATTAGTATATGTTCCCAAAGCCTGAGCTCCGCCAACATTTACATAAAAACTAAATACTGTATCATCGGGCGCAGCAGAATATCCAGCCTTTGGGTGGACTAAAGTAGAGGCTAAAGGAAGACCAGCATAATTTGTACCTGCACCCCATTTAACATCCAGACCTGTGCCGCTGGTTAATGTAATCCCAAACCCATTACCCACCCAGGGAATAGGCACAGCAATTGTTCCGCCAAAATCTGGAATAGTATTTATCCCTGCAGTCAACGTCTGGTTTTCTTTAATAAATAAATCATATCCATTACCAGCATTGGTAGTTACAGTAGTGGTTAATGGCCGACTCGTATCTGAATTTACCTGAATACTGGCTAGAGTTAAATTATTTGTGCTTAAAACCAAAGTTAAAGTGGTTGTTTCTGGCTGCCTATACCCTGCAAAATTCATCGCATAGCTGCCTGCGCTAGAAAAATCTGTTGCATTTTCACCCAATGTATCAGATAAAAAATAACTTGGAGAACTGGCAAAATCAGAACCGCCAATATTTATAGAATCAAAAGGAATTTCATAATTGGTTCCTGCCATACCAACAGCATTGGCTGATGCAGGAATTAAAAAAGCAATTAAAAACAAATAGATAAAATTTCTAAATTTCATAACCCCAGATTATTTATTTATTACAAATAAAACAGCAAATTTGTAATTATTTGTAATCTTTTAAATCTCTTCTTTATTATTTGTAATTATACAAAAAAAACAGCTCTTTGGCCATTTTTTTATTAACAAATTATCCAGCAGAAGCCATAACGTGGAGAGGTAACTTCTGCTGCCCCGACTTTGGCTGAGGCTGAGATATCACATCTTCTCAAGCCACTCCACATTAAGCAAATCAAGTCCCACTCTCAGTCTCTTCCTCACTTTCTGAGCTAGATTAAACCTGGCAGCTTTTAATTCTTCGTTTTCAGCCCTAATTATTGAATGTTTTTGATAAAAATCATTAAACGTTTGCGCTAAATCAAATAAATAATTACACAAAACTGATGGATCATTTTCCTTATATGCTCTTTTAATTTCATTCTCATTATTTGCTAACAGTTTAAGCAATTCTTTTTCCTCAGTTTCTTTAAGCAAACTATAATCAGCATCACCAACTTTTTTAATTTTTTCTTTAATAGAGTTGATTCGAGCAGATGTATATAAAAGATAAGGGCCAGTTTTACCATCAAAGCTCAATGCTTCATCCATATCAAAAGTTATCACCTTATTATTTCCAAACTTTAGCATGCCGATCTTTATTGCTGATAAAGAAATTTTTTCTGCTACATCTTTGACTTTGTCATCATCCCAATCTTTATGCCTCTTTTTCGTTTCTTCAATACTTTTTGTTAGCATTTTATTAAATAACTCGTCAAAAGAAACAATATTTCCTTTTCTGGATGACAGGGCGCCTTCAGGCAGATTTACAAAATCATAAGGAATATGCACCATACTTTCTTTAAATCCTGCTAATTCCAAGGTCTTAAATATTTGTTTTAAATATAAAGATTGACGATTATCAACAATATAAATACTTTTGTCAGCTTTCTTTTTTGCTTTTTTATAAGCCAATGCCAGATCACTTGTTGAATATAATGTAGTACCATCTGATTTTAAAATAAGCAGCACATCCAAATCATATTTTTTCAAATCCACTATGATAGCTCCCTGATCTTCTTTAGCAATACCTTGCCTGATCAATTGACTAACGATTTTTCTTCCTTTATTTAAAACATCACTTTCAAAATACCAGGCATCAAATTGTATTCCCATAAGCCCGTAAATCCTTTCAAAATCTTCAATGCTCCACTTCTGAGTTTTTTTCCAAATTTTCATTATCTCTTTGTCTTTTTTCTCAAGTTTTATTAAAATATCATCAATCTCGTCTTTTAATTTTTCATCTTGGTCAAGTTTCTTAACGGCTTCAGTATAAATTTTTCCTAAAAAATTTGTTTTGTTTTCTTTTGGCTCTTCATCTTTATGAAACTTTAAATACGCCCACAAACATTTGGCCACATGAAGGCCCACATCATTAACATAAGTGGCAGCAATAACTTTATCACCAATATATTTATTCAAATTAACAATTGCTGCACCTAAACAAGCATTTCTCAAATGCCCAACATGAAATTCTTTGTGCGTATTTGGCTGAGAATATTCAATCATCACTTTTTCAGGCCGAAGCCTGCTCCCTTTGCCGAGGGGAAACTGCGTTTCCCCGACTTTCCCAGGCTGAGGACTGCCCTCAATCAATTCTTTCGCCCAAACCTCTGCTTTCAAATAAAAATTGATATACGGCCCCGTTGCTTCAACTTGTTCCCAAACCTCATTTGAGCCTAATTTTCCAGCCATTTTTGCAGCAAATTCAGCAGGATTTTCTTTAGCTAATTCAAAAACTGGCAAACTCAAGTCACCCATTTTAACATTTGGTGGAAATGTAAAATTTTCAGGCTTAATATCTTTAAAAGCTTGATCAATTTCTGCTAACTTTTCAATTAATTGTGTTGTTATACTATTTAACATAAATTTAATAAATATTTTCCGTAATATCCGTAAAATTCCGTAAATCTGTAAACTCTTATTTAATCTTCACAAAGAAACGTTTGCCTTTTTGAATCAAATCTCCTGATTTTATTTGATATTCATAATCTTCAATAATTTTATCATTAACTTTAACTCCTTTTTGATCAACCATCCGCTTTGCCTCAGATCTTGAAGGTACTAATTTGGTTTCAACCAAAGCATCAATTATTGTTTCAGCCACTACTTCACGCTCAGGGATTTCATCTGGTTTTTGTTTTTTTGAAAAAACTTTTACAAAATTTTCTTCAGCTGCTTTTGCTTCTTCAGTACCAATAAAATTTTCAACCACTGACTTTGCCAGATCTAATTTAAAATTCCGAGGGTTTTCTCCGGCTTTAAGCCTAAGCTCAACCTCTTTTACTTTTTCTACTTGTTCTTTAGTGATTAATTCATAGACTTTAACTATCATTTCATCAGGCCAGGACATAACTTTACCAAACATTTCATCAGCTGAATCTAAAAGCCCTATATAATTATCATAGCTTTTGCTCATCTTTTTTTTACCGTCAGTTCCTTCCAATATAGGCAGGGTCATAATGTCCTGAGCTGGCTGATCATATCTTTTCTGCATTTTCCTGCCCATTAATAAATTAAACTTTTGGTCAGATCCTCCTATTTCAACATCAGCTTTTAACATAACCGAATCATAACCTTGGAGCAAAGGATACAAAATTTCCTGCATTTGAATGTCTGAGCCTTCTTCCATTCGTTTTTGAAAATCATCTCTTTCCAAAACTCTGGCAACAGTAATTTTTGAGGTTAGCTCCATTATAAGCTGGGTGGCATTTGATTTCCCATACCATTCGCTGTTATATTTAACCTCAACCTTATCCATATCCAAAACTTTTGATGCCTGTTCGACATAAGTTTTCATATTCTTTGTTACCTCATCTTTAGTCAACACTGGCCGAGTAGAATCCCTGCCTGAAGGATCTCCAATCATTGCAGTATAATCTCCAATAAGTAATATCACTTTATGCCCTAAATTTAAAAATTGATTCAATTTCAATAAAGGCACAGCGTGTCCAACATGCAAGTCTGCGCCAGTAGGATCCACACCAAACTTTATTATCAGTTTTTTTCCTGACATTAATTTCTTTTTCAAACTTTCATAAACAATAATTTCTTCTACTCCTCGATCTAAAAGTTCTTCAATAAGTTGTTCATTAGTATTAATCTTCATATAAAAATCATTAAATATTTCAAATTTATTTTTTCGTTCTTTGTTTTGCTGCTTTTCTTAAATCAACCACCTTATCATCCTCATCAACAATCTCAACCTTAATTATTTCTTCTAGTACATCCTCTAAACATACAACTCCCGATAATCCTCCATATTCATCTTTGACAAATGCCAAGTGCTTCTTTGTCTTAATAAATTTATCTAATAAATCATCAAGAGTCATATCCTCAGTGGCAAGTAAAAATTTATTTTTGTCGCAAATAGTATCAGCTTTTATACCCTTTTGAATATTTATTAAATCTTTAATAAAAATCACGCCAATTACATTATCAATTTCTTTTTCATAAACAGGATATCTGCTAAAACCTAGCTTTCGCATCTCATCTAATTTTTTATGATCTAAAATTTCATCTTTTTCTATTGCGTAAACCATGGTTCTCGGCGTCATTATCTTTTCCACTATTTTATCTGAAAAGGTTAAAGCTCCCTTAATGATCCGAGTTTCATCAGATTCAATTTCACTTTCTTTTGCGCTTTCATGTTCCTCAACAATTTTCATTAATTCATGCTTTGAATAAATAGTTGCCATTTCGTCTCCCAATACTTTGTCTAGAACCCAGGCAATTGGAAAACAAATAGGAAAAAGAAGGTACATAAAAATCTTAACCAACCAGGCTGTCTTTGCTCCAACCTGCAAAGCAAACCTTGAAAATGATGCCTGGGGAATAATTTCACCAAAGACAACAATTAAAGCAGTGGCAATTATACCAGCCATGACCCCGCTGGCAATATTCCCTAAAAAAATTGCTAATGTTGAGTTTACTGCCACATTTCCTAATAATAAAGTACATAAAAGCAAATTGCCTTTTTTTCGAACTGGATAAACTTTTTCAGCATATTTATCACCCAGTTCAATTTTTCTTTTTAATTCATTTTTATCTAAACTCAAGAGTCCTAAGGTCAAACCTGAAAATAAGCCTGATAAAGCAACCAATACGATTACAATAATATAATCCATATGTTTTAATTTATGAATAAAAAGTTTTTATTTTAATCCTTTAATTTGTTGTTGTAATTTTTGAAGTTTCTCTTCTGCTTCGTCAAGCTTTTTTTTCTCAGCTTCAACCACATTTGCTGGCGCATTTTTTGCAAACTCTTCATTGCTTAACTTCTTTCCCTGAACCTCAACATATTTTTGAACATTTTCAATTTCTTTTTCTATTCTGCTTTTTTCTTTTTCAATATCAATTAGTCCAGCTAATGGTAAGTAAATTTCAACGTCTTCAATCACGCTCGAAGCTGCGGGTTTTTCTGCTTGATCAACGTATTCAATTGATTCAATCTTTGCCAATAATTTTATAATTTCTTCATTATCTTTAAACTTTTTCTTTGTAATAAATTGCGCTTTAATTTTTTTACCTGGTTCAACATTATTTTCTGCTCTTAAATTCCTAATTGCCACAATCACTTGTTTGACTTTTTCAAACTTCTTCTCGTCTTTTTCATCAATCAATTTTTTATTCACTTCTGTCCAATTCGAAATCATAAGCTCATCTTTTTGATTTAAATTTTCCCAAATCGCTTCAGTTACAAACGGAACAAATGGATGCCACATTTTCAAAAGATTTTTTAATATATACATTAAAATCGCATCTTTGTCTTTCTCAATTTTTGAAATTTCTAAATACCAGTCAGCAAATTCATTCCAGGTAAAGTCTCGAAGCTTCTCACCTGCAGCAGAAAACTGATATTTGTCCAAACCTTCTGTAACTTCTTTAATTGTTTTATTGAATCTTGATAAAATCCATTTGTCAGCTAAAGTTTTTGGTTTAACTTTCTTTGACTCAACATTAACATTTTCAACTGAACTCAAAATATATCGACTAATATTCCAAACCTTATTAACAAAATTTCTAAAACCTGCAATTTTTTCATCATAAAGCCTAAAATCATTTCCAGGAGTTGAGCCAATCAGCATGCTTAATCGGACTGCATCATATCCATACTTATCTCCCACTTCTATAGGATCAATGGCTGTTTCTGGCTTTGATTTTGACATTTTATCACCTTCTTTATCGCGAATTAAGCCGTGAAAATAGACTTTTTCAAATGGAATCTCTCCCATTACATAATTGGTCATTAAAATCATGCGAGCCACCCAGAAAAATAAAATATCATATGCTGTTTCCAAAACTGCAGTTGGATGAAAGCGTTTTAAATCAGCATTTAGTTCTTTATCAAAATCTTCAAAATTCTTATTTAGCAAAGTAGTAAAAGTCCAAAGCCCTGATGAAAACCAGGTGTCCAATGTATCTGGATCCTGCTCCCAACCTTCACCTTCAGGCGCCTCTTCCCCAACATAAATTTCATTACTTGTCTCGCTCGTCTTGCTCGTCTCGCTTGTCTTGCTTTTTCTGTACCAAACTGGAATCTGATGCCCAAACCAAATCTGCCGAGATATGCACCAGTCATACAAATTTTCCATCCAATTTAAATAAATTTTCTTAAATCTATCAGGAATAATTTCAATTGAACCATCTTTCACCACTTCGATTGCTTTTTCTTTCAAACTTTTACCTCCCAGCCGGTCAACTTTTTTTTCAACACTTACAAACCACTGCTCAGATGATAAAGGTTCAATCGGAGAATCGCAGCGATAGCAAATTGAAAGCTTATGTTCTACGTCCTCAACTTCTTTCAAAAGATCTTGATCCTTTAATCTCTTTACAACCTTATCTCTGGCAATTTGAACTGACATACCAGCATAAGGACCGCCTTTATCAGTAATTTTACCATCTTCATTAATCACTTTAATTATTTTCAAATCATTTTTCTGCGCCATCTCATAATCAACCATGCTATGAGCTGGAGTAACTCCAAGTGCGCCAGTTCCAAACTCTGGATCAACTTCCTTATCAGAAATAATTTTCAATTTTAATGGCACTCCCACAAAATCAATATCAAAAGTTTTACCAATGTATTTTTTATAGCGCTTATCCTCCGGATTAACTGCCACTGCAGTGTCACCCAATTTTGTTTCTGGCCGTGTGGTGGCAATTGCGAAAGGAAAATCTTTATTATATTTGAAATAATAGAGCTTTGCAGTTTCGTCTTTATATTCAACCTCATCGTCTGACAAAGTTGAATGGCATCTTGGACACCAGTTAACAATCCGATATCCCTGATAAATTAATTCATCATCATACATCATTTTAAAAACTTTTCTAACCGCTTTACTTCTCGTCTCATCCAAAGTATAAGCTTCCCTGCTCCAATCCAAGCTTGATCCCATTTTACGAACTTGTTTATGAATAGTGTCTTTTGACTGCTCAACAAATTTTTTAATTTCTGCTAAAAACTTTTCTCTGCCTAAATCATGGCGAGTTTTTTTCTGTTCTTTATAAAGTCTTTTCTCAACAACATTCTGAGTGGCAATGGCTGCATGATCAGTTCCTGGAATCCATACGGTATCAAAGCCTTTCATTCTATGATAGCGAATCATCAAATCTTCAATGGCCAGCATAGCAGCATGGCCCAAATGCAAAGTTCCTGTCACATTTGGTGGTGGCAAAACAATTGAAAAACTTTCATCACCGACTTGGCGAAGTTCTTTAACTTTATCAGGATTGAATAAATCCTTTTCCTCCCAATTTTTATAAATTTTATCCTCGAACTTATTCGGTTCGTATGCCTTTTCCATAAATTTAAAATTTAAGAACGTATGAACATAAGAACATCATTTTATTGTTCTTTCGTTCATTAGTTCTTCAGTTCATCAGTTCACTCAATTAGCTTTATTTTAGCAAAACCATGATAAAACTTCAAATACCCTTGACTTCCTTGTCAAAAAGCTATAAACTAATACCTAACCCAAATTTATTTATGGCACTAAATACAACACAACAAATTTATGAAAGCGTCAAACAATGCACTAAGCCATTAATCGTATTTAAGAAAGATCATAATACTGATATCATTTCTTCAAGCCTGGCTTTAGCATTATGGCTAAAAAAATTGGACAAAAAAGCTGAAATTGTGTGCGATAATTTTAAGGCGCCTGAAAATTTAAAATTCTTAACCTCTCCTTCAATAATAAAAACTGAGCTCGCCAATCTAAGAAAATTTGTAATAAGTTTGGATATTTCTCAAAATAAAATTGATAAATTCTCATATAAAACTGAAAATGAAAAATTAAACATTTTTCTCACTCCAAAAACAGGCAGTTTTTCAAAAGAGCAGGTAGAATGCTCAAATTCAAATTACAAGCATGATTTGATTTTTACACTCAATACTCCTGATCTTGAATCTCTGAAAAATATTTATGAAAAAAATCCTGATTTTTTCTTTAATATTCCAATAATTAACGTATGTAATTTGCCTGAGAATGAACATTTTGGCGAATTAAATCTTATAAAACTAAAATCGACTTCAATCTCAGAAATACTATATGATTTGTTTAATGAAATCGATCCAACTCTAATTGATGAAACAATTGCCACTTGTTTGCTAACTGGCATGATAGACAAAACAAAAAGTTTTCGTGATGAAAAAGTTACACCAAAATCTCTTAATATTGCATCAGAGCTTGTTGCCCAGGGAGCAAAAAGAGATAAAATTATAAAAAATTTATACCAAACAAAATCTGTAGGCACCCTAAAGCTTTGGGGCGCTGTTTTAAACCGGCTGCAAACCAATCAAAATCAAAAAATTGCCTGGTCTTCTGTCACTGCTGAAGATTTCAAAAAAACAAATACTTCAAGCAAACATTTAACTGAAGTTATTGATGAGTTAATTACCAGTATTCCAACCATTGAAATGACTGCAATCTTCTTTCAATTAAATGAAAATACTATTGATTGTCTGATCAAAACAGAAAAAGATTTGAATTTACTTCAAAATTTTGCTGAATTTAACCCGCAGGGAACAAAAAATTTAATTAGAATAACTGCTGACACCAGTGAGCTAAAATTAGCCCAAATGCAAGTTTTGGAATATCTAAAAAACCTAATTTAAGCTGAGACATTTTTTAAAAAAAATTCCAAAATGGAATTTTTTTTTGTCCACATTAATTATTTTATAAATTTTATGGTATAATTAACACAGAAAAAGAATAAACACTAAACTTATAATATAAAAAAAGTAATTACATTTGTTTATGATTTTAAAACAAAAATTCAAAATTTTATATGTTCTCTTAGTAGCTTCATTTTTTATTGCACATTCTTCTTTTGCAGCCACAACTATCGGCACAAATATTAGCACCGGGGGTAATCTTTCAGTTCAAGGAAATCTACAATTTTCTAGCGGTGCAGGTGCGGGTTATCTTCTTCAATCAGACGCTCTTGGAAATGCGACATGGCTTGATGTTTCTACTTGGGATAAAGATAACACTGATGATATGAGTAATGCATTAACAAGTGCAAACATATTCGTAGGAAACGGATCTAATATAGCCACTGGCGTGGCTATGACTGGTGATGTGGCTATTGATAACACTGGTGCCACAACCGTAACTGATTTAACAATGACCGGTGAAGCTCAGGGCGATGTCCTCTACTTTAACGGATCAAACTGGGTAAAACTGGCTGCTGGTACATCTGGACAATTTTTACAAACACAAGGAGCTGGGGCAAATCCTCAATGGGCTGCTGCAGCTGGTTCTGGCGATATCACTGACGTTGGTGACATTGCTTCTGGCGCTGCATTCACTGCTACTGCTGGTAATGATGGTAATTCTTTATGGTTTGAAGGTACTTCTAGCGATGGCAATGAAATTCAATTAACTGGTGCTGATCCTGGCGCAGATGTCACTGTTACTATTCCTGCTACAACTGGTACTTTACTTATCAATACTGATATTGGTACAAGCGTTCAAGCGCATGACGCTTACTTAGATGACATTGCTGCTGTTACTGCTGCTCAAGGTGATGTTCTCTACTTTGATGGTACTGATTGGGTGAACCTATCGCCTGGCACAAACGGCCAAGTTCTTCAAACCCAGGGTGCTGGTGCTGATCCTCAGTGGGCTACTGTTGGCGGTTC
>CAYPKD010000001.1:139328-187345 GCA_964411255.1 uncultured Gammaproteobacteria bacterium
TTCTTCAAACCCAGGGTGCTGGTGCTGATCCTCAGTGGGCTACTGTTGGCGGTTCACAAAATTTATTTGAAACTATGGATGCTCCTGCTGGCACTGACCCTGTTGCTGATAGCGCAACTGATACTTTACAATACTTAACTTCTGGTACTGGTATTACGATAACCGGTAATTCTGGTGCTGATTCACTGGACTTCACTTTAGATTCTGGACTTCAAGATGTAGCTGGCTTAACACCGACAAACAATCATGCAATAATAGGCGATGGCGCAAACTGGCAACAAGTAAATACAACAAACTGGGATAAAGATAACACTGATGATATGAGTAATGCATTAACAAGTGCAAACATATTCGTAGGAAACGGATCTAATATAGCCACTGGCGTGGCTATGACTGGTGATGTGGCTATTGATAACACTGGTGCCACAACCGTAACTGATTTAACAATGACCGGTGAAGCTCAGGGCGATGTCCTCTACTTTAACGGATCAAACTGGGTAAAACTGGCTGCTGGTACATCTGGACAATTTTTACAAACACAAGGAGCTGGGGCAAATCCTCAATGGGCTGCTGCAGCTGGTTCTGGCGATATCACTGACGTTGGTGACATTGCTTCTGGCGCTGCATTCACTGCTACTGCTGGTAATGATGGTAATTCTTTATGGTTTGAAGGTACTTCTAGCGATGGCAATGAAATTCAATTAACTGGTGCTGATCCTGGCGCAGATGTCACTGTTACTATTCCTGCTACAACTGGTACTTTACTTATCAATACTGATATTGGTACAAGCGTTCAAGCGCATGACGCTTACTTAGATGACATTGCTGCTGTTACTGCTGCTCAAGGTGATGTTCTCTACTTTGATGGTACTGATTGGGTGAACCTATCGCCTGGCACAAACGGCCAAGTTCTTCAAACCCAGGGTGCTGGTGCTGATCCTCAGTGGGCTACTGTTGGCGGTTCTAGTTACTGGTCAAGAACTGGTACAAATTTATCACCCACAACTGCTGGGGACGATCTCTTATTAAATGCTGGAGAAACATTATCCATTTCAGATCTGACCCAAGGTTCAATTATTTTCACAGGTGCTAGCGGATTAATTTCACAAGATAATGCTAGTTTATATTGGGATGATACAAATAACAGATTAGGCGTGGGAACAACCACGGTTTCATATCCACTAGAAGTAAATGGAGCAATAAGAACCGGTCAAAACGGAACTGACGGTCAGCTTAGAATCTATTCCGAACAAGGTGCAACTGATTACGAAATAATTATGCAACCAAATGCAGCAATGACACAAGATACGACTTATACCTTACCTGCAGATGATGGTACGGCAAGCCAAGTATTAACAACTGACGGCAATGGAGCTCTTTCATGGACTACTCCTGCAGGTGGCGGGTATACAGCCTCTTATGGAGAACTGTATGAAGACAATGACACTGGATCAGGAATTACTATAACAACTGCAGGAACTTATTACCAATGGGTAACAACAACCGTGGGGGAAACTTCAGGTGCTGGATATGTTGTTGGCAGCGCAGCTACTGATAATTTAACTATTGGTGTTAATGGAGGAGGAAAATACTTAATGAACTATTCAGTTTCATTTGAAAATACAAATAATAGGACCACAATATTTACGATTGCTATAAATGGAACCACTCAAGCAGCATCAAAATCAGAATCAATATCTGATGGAGATGCGGAAAATTTTTCAGGAACAGGAATTTATACCTTAGCCAACGGAGATACTGTTGATTTAAGAGCAACATCTAATAATAATGGAGATGTGGTTACTATATATAGAGCAAATTTATCAATAACTAGAATTGAATAAATAAAATGAAAAATAAAATATTAAAACCAATACAAATAATGACAATAGCATTGCTTCTGGTAATGCCTTCTTTTGCTTTTGCTGTAAATGATGTCACCTTAAATGCAAACACAAACTTTGAACTTAATACAATTGACGCTATACCATCTTTAACAACAATAGTCGGACTAAATGGCGGTCAAGTCACCAATTTGGATATTCAGTCAAAGTATATTGACATTACTTTAGATAATGCCTCTAATATAACTTTCAACACAACTTTAGCAACTCAATATTTTACAATCAACAAGCAATCTGGATCTGACGCCTATACTACCAGCCCCAGCTGCATAACCAATCAAATAACCCTAGCCGGAACAGGCGCTGCTGTAGTTTTAAGATTGCAAGTTACATCAACTGTCCCTGCCTGCGCTGGCGGCGGTGGAGGCGGCGGTGGAGGCGGCGGAACATCCATCTCACCCACCAACACATCAATTATCATTCATCAAAATGCTGCCCAAACTGATACCAGACAAGTTTTCCTGGCATTATCAGCCTCAGACGCAACACAAATGATGATTTCAAACAAACAGGACTTTAGCGACGCTTTATGGGAAACATACCAAACAACAAAAACCTGGACTTTGACAGAAAACTTTGGTATAAAAACAGTCTATGCTAAATTTAAAAGCTCAAACGGCAATCAGTCAACACCAATTTCAGATACAATAAATTATGTCCAAACTATTTCGCCGAATGAATCATGTAATCCAGATTGTACTAAAATAAAATACGATCTTTATATTATAAATCCTGATGGCACAGAGCGTCACATAAATACAAATTTTGTACAATCAGAACACTTAGGAAACAGTACTTATTTATATAAATTTGAAGACAAAGGATTAGACATGGATTATAATGACATTTGGATAATCGCAGAACAAAACAATTGTCAGGATATTGAATTTAATGTTCTAAAACTCAATGGAAGCTGGCATCACCAGATAAAAGTAAGAATATTATTAAACAATGTAATCAAAGAAGATATTTTGCTTTGGCCAGATTCTCATTTGGCAGTTAATCAGACAAAAACTATAAATTTTTCAAACTACCCTTCTCTGTGCACCATCCCAACACCTCCCGGCCCATGTACAATTGACTGCGCTTTGTTTTCATATGATCTTTTTATAATAAATCCCGACGGAACTGAACGCCATATAAATACAAATTATTCTCAATCCGAAAGTTTGGGGAATGGCACCTACTTATATAAATTTGAAGATAAAGGCGTTGATATGGATTACAACGATATATGGATAATGGCCGAACAAAATAACTGCCAATCAATAATTTTTTCTGTCATAAAACTTGATGCCGGATGGCACCATCAAATAAGAGTAAAACTAATCTATAAGGGATTAGAAAAAAATAATATTTTGCTATGGTCTGACTCGCATTTGTCACAAGCCAACCCAAAAACAATAACTTTAAGTGATTACCCCTCTTTATGCATCCAAGAAGATATTTTATTGTCCGGAGATGTTTTTAAAGGATCAGCTGATACCGTATATTACTATGGCGCTGACGGATTTAGATATGTTTTTCCCAATAGAAACACGTATATTACTTGGTATTCAGATTTTAATAATGTAAAAATAATAGACGACGAAATATTAGCAAATATACCCCTAAAGAATAATGTTACGTATAAGCCTGGGATTAGAATGATTAAAATAGTATCAATACCAAATGTTTATGTAGTTGATAATCATGCAGTACTTCGCTGGATCACCACGGAAGAGATAGCTGAAAGCCTTTACGGATCTGATTGGGCAACATTTGTCGATGACTTGCCAGATTCATTCTTTTTCAACTATACGATTGGAGAGCTAATTAATAATTCTTCAGAATTTAATCCTATTCTTGCAGCCAATCAATCTCCAGATATCAATACGGAAAAACAAATTACACCATAAATATAAATGTATTGAAAAAGCCCACTATGTAAAGTGGGTTTTTTTAATCAAAATTGACCATTGTTCTATTTGTCTGAATCTTCTCAAATCTTTTTCTCAGTTCTTCACTTTCCCAGTCAACTCCATAAATAATTGGCGGAGCAATTAATTTAAGCAAATCAAATATTTGTCTTAATCGATATAAATGATGATTTTCATCACCAATTGAAAATTTTCTATTAAAATAATTCTGGAAGGTAAAAATCTGAACCTCAAGCCATCTGCCCCAGATCCAAACCCTAAAATGTTTTTCCGGAGGGAAAATACCAGATGAAAATTTATTCATTGCACCACCCTGACCGTTTACATTATACCTTGCCATTGCAATATAATTATTAAATAAATACTCTTTCAATAGTTTATACGCATCTTCTATATCTTCTTTAGAAAAAAACACAAAGGTTACACCATCAGCATCAGATGCCATTGGGCTTTCAGCGCTGGATTTGACCAAAATTTTTCTAAATAAGTCCTGTGGCCTTTTGCTTCTTGAATGGTATAAAAGCTTCACATATCTTTCACCAATCTGTACAAACCTGAACCATAACGGCCAGACAAATACATGATCTGCTGATTCATTTTGCACCAGGCATTTTATAAATCGGTTGGAATTTTCAGGATCATATGCGACGTTTAATTCTTCCTTGTAATCATGGCCCATATCAGCTGAAAAAAACTTTTCCTCTAATCGCAAAGTTAATTTTGATAAAAATCCTTCAATGCTGGTATTATAATGCATCATTATCATGTATCTTAAGCCCAAACTCCAAAATAGATTTGCTTCAAATGACCGGATTGTATTATATATGTGATTTCCAAAAGGCTGCCACATCATTTTTAGCAACTCTAATGGATCATTTGTCGGTCTGACAATACCGTCTGAAGTAAAAGCAAATCTGATTTTCTCTGTGGCAAATTCTCGCAGCAAATCTTCTCGGAAACTTTTAGCTGCCGAAATTGCCAAAGCAAACTCCTGGTATAAAACCTCTGCGGATAAATCTTCACCAAATGTTTGCATTAACCAATTTCCAATAAATAATTTTGCATCCTTATCTTCTAACTCAGAAATTTGTTGATAGAGGTAAAATAATGAAGAAGCATGCTCAAAACCTTGAGGATATTTTTGTTTAATTTTTTCATTATCAGTTAGAAAATCTAGCAACAATCCTGGCGGATTTAGAACATGGACAAGATCCCTCAATTTCCCCTCCTGCTTTTTGGGACCGATTTCAAAGAACAATCAATCATAAATTATATAATAAAATATATATTATAACTTGTAAAGACATATAATTAAAAAATGGCTAAAATTAAACAAAAGCTGCAATTTATATCTTTACAAAAATAATTATTAATGCTAAAATATTCCTGTAATCGCTACATTTTGGGTGCGTAGCTCAGGGGTTAGAGCACCACGCTTATAACGTGGGGGTCGGCGGTTCAATTCCTCCCGCACCTACCAGGGCAGCTAGCTCAGTTGGTTAGAGCGCTTGCTCGACACGCAAGAGGTCACAAGTTCAAATCTTGTGCTGCCCACCATTAAAAATTCATGTTTAGCATGAATTTTTTGATTTTTACTCGAAAAAAACCAATCTCAATGTGAGATTGGCTCAACTTTTATAAAACCGGTAAAAGCAATTCATCCATCTCATCGCACCATGCATCAAATTTTGTTTGAGAGGAATTATCTCCACTCTCAAGCTCTGTCTCTGCTTTTTTATACGTAGCTAAAACCTGATCTTTTTCTTCAGCGGTTAAATCACAACCAGTTAACATAAAACCTGACATTGAATCAAGGGGATGAAAATTATCAGTTGCTGTCATTTTTTCCTCCTTGCCCATTTTAGGCTTTCAATTATATTTTACCATTATAAAATCAAAAAACCAATCTCATCCTGAGATTGATAAATTAAAATATTTGTAATCATTCGTAACCTTACAATTTAATCTCAAACCTATACTGCCAATATTTTCTACTTAAATCATTAAATTCATCAGATGCTTTAAAATCCTCTAAATCATTATCTAAATTATTTTCATTAATTTGTTGTAATAATTTCAAGGCTTCATCTGAAATTTTTTGACTGTTTGAAGTTTTGCATTTCTCACAAAGAATTCCGCCTTTTTCAAAATCCAAATACTTCTTCTCTGACAACTGATCACAATTTAAACATTTTTCCAAATTGACTTTAAAACCTAATGCGCTACCAAGCTGCCATAAAAAAATATTTTTTAATAAGTTTATTTTTTTTTCTTCATTTATTTTTTCCAGCTTATTATAAAAATTATTTAATAAAATCCATAGCTCAATATCTCCGCTATTTTCTCGTATTAACTGTAAAATTATTTTTGCCAGCCAAAACTGTAATCTATATTTTTCCAAACAGTCTAGATTAAACCTCTTTATTAAATTTGCTCCGGCAATATAATTAATGTTTTTGCCACCTGCAATAAATACGTCAGATAATGCAGGTGGTTCCAAATGTCCGGCCATTTTACTTAAAGACTTCTTTGCTCCACGAACTTTTACTTTTTGAAGTCCGCGTTTTTGAGTATAAAGAATATAAAAATTGGAGGCATCATCTGCGCTCCTTTTTGCTAAAACTATTGCTTGGTCTTTTGTATACATAGAATAGGAATTAGCTTGTAGACAGGAACTTACAAACTATCAAGATACGATTGCAATATAACCATCGCTGCTAATTTATCATCAACATCTTTTAGTCTAACTGGCTTTCCCGGTATTTGTTTTGCCATAGCCTCTGCCTGCTTGGTTGATAACCGCTCATCCTGCCAAACAACTGAATTTAAGGCATTTATTTCATCAAAAAAATCCTGCAGGCCTTTTGGAATTTCTTCTTTGCCTTCCATATTAATTGGCTTGCCAATAACAATTAAATCAATATCTTCTTCTTGAACAATTTTTTTAATTTCTTCTACAAGCTTTTCAGAACCTTGATTGGGAATGGTTTTCAAAGCAAAAGCCATTTTGGTAATGTCATCACCAAGAGCTAAACCAACTTTACTTTTGCCATAGTCAATACCCAATAATTGCATAAATTTATAATTACTATTAGAAACGCGTCAATACTTCCGGTTCGCCATCAGTTACTAAAACCGTATGCTCAAAATGAGCTGACAATTTTTCATCTTCAGTAATAAAAGTCCAGCCATCATCTAAAAGTTTAACTTGATAATCTCCAATATTTATCATTGGCTCCAATGCAAGTGTCATTCCAGGTTTTAACACTATATCAGATTCTCCGGTTATATAATTTGGTATTTGAGGATCCTCATGCACTTCCTGCCCTACTCCATGTCCTACTAATGTTCTGACAACTGAAAATCGCTCCTTTTCTGCAGTTTCCTGAATAGCTGCAGAAACTTGTGATAATAAATTACCTCCCTTACATTCTCTAATCCCGTTTTCCAACGCTTTTTGAGTGGTCTTAATCAATCTTTTTGTCTCGTTTCTAACTTTGCCCACGCCAACTGTTACTGCCATGTCTGTATACATACCGTCCTTGGCTGGATATTGCATGCCAATGTCCAAACTGACAATATCTCCATCAAGCAAAATCTTATCATTTGATGGTATGCCATGGACTACTTCTTCATTTATTGAAACACAAAGTGTTGCAGGATATGGATTCCTGCTATTGCCATAACCTTTAAAAGAGGGCCTACCCCCTCTCTTATATACTAATTCTTCAGCCAACTTATCTAATTCCAGAGAATTAACTCCTGGTTTTGCATTATTTACTACTTCATTTAATATCTCAGCCAGTATTTTTCCGCCTTCACGCATTAGTTCAATTTCTTCTGCTGTTTTTATAATAATCATATTTTTGACATAATATTTTTTTGAATTTCATCAATTTGTTCATCAGCCTCTATCAAATGATAAATAACCTTAATTTTATCTTGTTCCTTTAGATATTCAATTAATGGTTTAGTGATTTGGTTATACGTTTTTAGCCTTTGTTTAACTACTTCAGGCCTTTGATCGTTTCTTTCTACAAGTTTTTTCCCGCATTCATCGCAAATTTCATCTACCTTTGGCGGATTGTATTTCAAATGATACACATGGCCACAACTGCAGGTTCGACGGCCGCTGATTCTTTCCACTGCGATTTTATCATCAAGTACAAATTCAAACACCACTAGCTCCCATTCTTTTTTTCTAAAAAATTTCGTAATGGCTTTGGCCTGTTTCTCATTTCGGGGATAACCGTCAAGTATAAAACCGGGACCATTTTCTTTCAGCATTTCAAAAATAATTTTATTGACAATTCTATTCGGTACGAATTTTCCTTCCTTCATTAAATCTTTAACCTTCTCGCCTATTCTGGATTTTTCCTCAACTTCTTGCCGTAAAATATCTCCAGTTGAAAAAACCGGCAATTTCAAATGATTGCCTAATTTTTTAGCCTGAGTGCCCTTTCCAGAGCCTGGAGGGCCGACAAAAACAATATTTTTCATAAAAATCACTTATATTATAACACAGTTATTTATTTGCATCTATAAGAGATAAAATAGTCCCGATAAATCGGGACTCCAAAACTTTTATCTTTTCCGCCAGAAGCTGCCACTTTTAGCGGAGATCTTTAATCCTTAAAATCCCTCATAATCTCTCATCACTAACTGAGACTCTATCTGTTTTACAGTTTCAATTACTACACTAACCACAATCAATAAGCTGGTGCCGCCAATAACCAATGAAGTCATACCTGTTGCCTGACGCATAACCAAAGGCAAAACTGCAATCACACCTAAAAATAAAGCTCCTACTAAAGTTATTCTTTTTATAGTATTACTTAAATAACCTTCAGTATGTTGACCTGGCCGAATACCAGGGATAAATCCTCCCTGCTTTTGCAAATTGTCTGCAATTTGTTGAGGGTGAAAAATAACTGCTGTATAAAAATATGTAAAACCAAATACCAATAGAAAATACATTACTCCGTAAAATATCTGATTATTAAATATATCAATTATAAACTGAGATAACTGGGCTATAAATTCCGTCTTTGCATTTACGAAAAATTGAGCTAACATTGATGGGAATAAAATAAGAGAAATCGCAAAAATAATCGGAATTACTCCAGCCTGATTGACTCTAAGCGGTAAATGAGTGCTTGTTCCGCCATACATTTTCATTCCTCTTACACGCCGAGCATATGACACCGGAATATTTCTCTGGCCTTCAGTTATAATAACTACACCCACAATGGTTATTATGGCAATAGCGGCAAATACAAGTAATGTGATTAAATTTGATCGATCAAAGTTAATAATCGCCTGCTGAATTGCCTGTGGAATACTGGCAATAATACCGGCAAAAATCATTAAAGAAATACCGTTTCCTATTTTCTTTTCTGAAATCAATTCACCAATCCACATTAAAAATATGGTACCAGCGGTGATGGTAACAATCATCGTCACTAATTTATAAGGATTTAAATCTTCGATAATTGGTTTTGGAGACTGCTGAAGCAATTTAATCATTGAATATGACTGCAGGATAGCCAACGGAACAGTGGCAATTCTGGTGTACATGTTTATCTTTTGCCTGCCTGCTTCCTCTTTTTGCATTTCTTCTAATTTTGGGACAATCATGCCTAATAATTGAAAAATAATTGAAGAAGTAATATAAGGGGCAACACCCATCATTACAATTGAAAAATTCTGCATGCCGCCGCCGGAAAAAATATTTAACAATCCTAGTATGTCATTTGAACCGAAAAATTCCCTTAAATTTTCCACATTTACTCCTGGAATTGGAATATGAGCAGCAAGTCTGAAAATTACAAGCATAGCCAAAACAAAAAGGATGCTTTTCCTCAAATCTTTAATTTTCCAAATTTGCATTAATTTTTCCCACATACGTATATTTTACGCCTAAATATTATTTATATGATAGCATTGATATCTATTTTTTAATAGGCTTATCTTTGTCGTCTGACTTATCCGCCGTGGCTTTAGCAGGGAATGATTCTTTTTTTACAACCTTCTTATCAGTTTGTCTTTTAATTTTTCCACCTGCTTTAATGATTTTCTCCTCTGCTGTCTTTGAATACCAGCAATCCTCAAATGTTAATTTCTTTGTCAATTCACCCCCAGATAAAATCTTTACTCCATGAGATGATTTTTTTATCAATCCTTTTTCCTCTAATATTTTTGGAGTGATAATATCTTGGTCACGAAAATTAATATCTAAAACGCTAAGATTGATATTTTCTTTTTTAGGTTTCGGGCTTTTAAATCCTCTTAACTTAGGGATGCGAAGCAAATTTTGCTTAAATCCTTTCATCTTCAGACCCTTTTTACCACCAGAACGAGATCGTTGCCCTTTAATACCTCTACCCGAATAAGTACCACGGCCAGAAGCATTACCACGGCCGATCCTTCTTTTTTTCTTTTTTGGGCTTGCTTTGATTGTATGTAAATTAAGTGACATAATTATTTTTTACTTTTAGGCTTTTTATCAATTTTCGGTTGTTTACTTTCAGGCTTTTCTACTCTCTTCTTTTTTGGAATAGATTTTTTTACAGCCGGTTTTCCCACATCATTTTTCTTCTCTGATATTTTATCTAATTTTAACCCACTGGTTTTAAAACTTGCTAAAGCCTTTATCACCGCCTGAGTGTTTACAACTTTATTTCTGGTCCCTAAAATTTTTCCAACTACATTGGGTACACCTGCTAATTCAAGAACCTGCCTGACTACACTACCAGCTTTTATTCCAGTACCTTCTGGAGCCGGCTTTAATAATATCTTTGCTGCTTTATATTTTATCCTTATCTCATGAGGTATAGTATTTTTTACCAATGGCACCTTGATTATTACTTTCTTTGCTTTTTTTACAGCCTTATTAATAGCAATAGTAACATCTGTTCCTTTCGCAAGACCATATCCGACGCGTCCTTTACCGTCACCAATTACAACACAGGCACGAAAACGCATTCGTTTTCCACCAGCCATTACACGAGTTACACGAGCTAAATGAATTAGCTGCTGATTAAACTCTTTTTCTTCTCTTGCTCTTTTTTTATATTTCATCATAATATTTTTTATTAAAATTTTAGGCCAGCTTCACGCGCGCTTTCAGCGACAGCCTTTACTCTGCCTTGATATTTAAAACCGCCACGGTCAAAAACAACAGAAGTAATTTTCTTTTCCTTTGCTAATTGAGCTATCTTTTTTCCCAATTCTTCTGCTCGTTTTGTTTTATTGCCTTTTATCTTTCGATCATCAAAAGCGACCAATGTTTTTCCCGTCTCATCATTTATTAATTGCACATAACAACTATTTAAACTACGATAAACGGCCATTCTGGGACGATCTTTTGTACCAAAAATCTTGGCGCGTACTCGGCCATGCCTTATTTCCCTTTTTTTTCTTTTAATTTTAAATATATCTTTCATATATTATTCAGCTGCCTTAGCTGTTTTTCCAACTTTTCTAATTATAACTTCATCAATATATTTAATTCCTTTGCCTTTATAAGGCTCTGGTTTTCTAACCTTTCTAATATTAGCAGCTACTTCTCCTACCTGCTGTTTATTTATTCCAGAAATAGTTATCACATTTCCCTCTACTTTTGCTTCAATGCCTTCTGGCATTTCAAATTCTACTGGATGTGAATAACCGACATTTAAAGTCAATTGTTTACCAGCACTGCTTGCTTTATAGCCCACTCCGTTTACTTCCAATTGTTTTTGAAAACCCTCAGTCACACCAACTATCATATTATTAACCAAACTTCGATAAAGTCCCCAAAAAGCATTGGCTTTTTTATAATTCTCGTCAGCAATACTAAAATTCAATTGATTGTCTTTTTGATCAATTTTAATAGAGGGATGAACTTCTTGACTTAATTCACCTTTTGGTCCCTTTACTTTAACTACTTGCCCATCAATGGTTATCTGAACGCCCTCAGGGATATCTATTGGATTTTTTCCTATTCTTGACATATCCTTAATAAACTTCACAAATAACTTCTCCTCCCAAGCCTAATTTCTTCGCTTTCTTATTCGTCATTATGCCTTGAGAAGTCGTAATTATTGCAATTCCTAAATTATTTAAAATATTTGGTAATTTGTCTTTTCCTACATAAAGCCTACGGCCAACCTTGCTTACCCTTTTGATACTGGTAATTGCTGGCTGGTCATTTTCATATTTTAATTTGACAACTATCTGTCCGTAGTTATCTTCAATTTTATTTGCTTCTTTTATGTAACCTTCCTCTGCTAAAATTTTTGCAACCTCAAACTTTATTTTTGAAAATGGAATAACTACCTCAGGCATATTTATAGCCGAAGCGTTTCTTATTCTGGTTAACATGTCAGCAATTGGATCTGTCATAATTTTTATTTAATAAATTTATGATTTAATTATATGAAATTACCAGCTACTTCTAGTAATTCCAGGAATATCACCTTTTTCTGCTAATTCTCTAAAACATATTCTACATAAATCAAAATCTCTCATATAACCTCTTTTACGGCCACACTTCCAACATCTTCGAACAAGTCGTGTCGAATATTTTGGTTGCTTACTTGATTTTTCCTTCTGTGCTTTAGTTGCCATATTTTATTATTTATTTTTTTCTTTAAAAGGAAATCCCAATAATTTTAATAACTCATATCCTTCTTTATCAGTTTTTGCTGTAGTGGCAATATTAACTTCCAAACTCATAATTCTTTCAACCTCATCTGACCTGATTTCTGGAAAAGCTACATGTTCTTTAAATCCTATTGAATAATTTCCCTTGCTATCAAACTTGTTTGGTTCCAGTCCACGAAAATCTCGCACCCGAGGTAATGTAACATGTATCAACTTCTCAATAAAATCATACATCCTATTTCCTCGCAAAGTAAGCTTTACGCCTACTATCATTCCTTCTCTTATTTTAAAACTGGCAATAGACTTTTTTGCCTTAGTCTCTACTGGCATTTGTCCTGAAATACGGATTAACATTTTCTTAATATTTTCCAAATAATCAGCATCTTTTAACCCTGGACCAATTCCAACATTTAGCACCACCTTTGACAGACGAGGTACTTCTAAATCATTTTTATAGCTGAACTTTTTCTTTAATTCAGGTATAACCTTCTTTTTATATTGTTTATCTAGTCTATCCATAAATTTAATCTATTGTTTCTTTACACTTTTTGCAAAAACGCACTTTTTTATCTTTACCGCTTTCACCTTTTGTTACTTTAAATCCTACACGAGCAGCCTTATTGCATCGCGGACAAACCAGCATTACATTGGAAATATTCATTGGCGCAGGCATTTCAATTTTTTGACCCTTCTCGCCAGCTTTTTTCGGCCTGACATGTTTTATTCTCAAATTTAAACCTTCAACTACTATCTTACCAGTGGTTTTAAAAATCTGCACAACCTTTCCTTGGTTTGCTTTTAATGTTTTCTCGCCCTTCTTTGTCTTCTTTAATCTGTCCCTGCCAACAATAATCTGGACTTTATCACCTTTTTTTATCTTTAATTTCATATAATAAATTTGTAACTGTTATAAAACTTCTGGTGCTAAAGAAACAATTTTTGTAAACCCTTTTTTTCGTAACTCCCTAGCTACCGGCCCAAAAACACGCGTACCTTTTGGTTCTCCGGTTTCTTTATCTATAATAATAACAGCATTATCATCAAACCGAATATAACTTCCATCTTCTCTGCGAGTTTCCTTTCTGGTTCTAACCACCACAGCTCGCAGAACCTCGCCTTTTTTCACTGCTGAATGAGGTTTTGCTTCTTTGACAGTTATCGTAATAATATCACCAAGTCTGGCATATCTTTTCTTATATCCACCAAGTACTTTAATACATTGGAGCTTTTTTGCTCCAGTATTATCGGCTGATCGTAACATTGTTCTGTCCTGAATCATACATTATTTAACTTAATATTATTTATTAATTATTTAACCTTTTTAATAACTCTAAATGTTTTATCTTTACTCAATGGCCTGCATTCTTGAATTATAACCATATCACCGGTTTTATACTCATTTTTTTCATCATGCGCTTTTATTCTATTTGTTACTTTATATCTTTTCAAATACCGCCTGTGCGTTTTTGATTTTTCAATCAAAACAATTACGGTTTTATCCATTTTGTCTGAGACAACCGTTCCTTGAAATCTTCTATAAATTCTTTCTTTTTTTTCTGCTTTCATAAAATATATTATTTCTTAGTAATTTCTTTTTTTCCTTTTCTTTCTTGCATTAATGTATGAATCTGAGCAATTATTTTTTTTACTTTTCTGACATCCCTAACATTCTTCAACTGATCACTGGCTAATTTAAAATTCAAATCACGCAGCTTCTGAGTATTTTCCAGAAAAAAATCTTTTAATTCTGCCTCTGATTTGGATTTTAATTCTCTCATTTTCATATATAAATATAATTTACTTCTTTGTAACAAATTTAGCTCTCACTGGCAATTTATGGCCAGCTAACCTCATTGACTCTCGAGCTATATCTTGAGGTACCCCAGCTATTTCAAATATTACAGTTCCAGGCTTAACTATTGAAACATATTTATCAGGAGCTCCCTTTCCGCTTCCCATTACAGCCTGTGACCCTTTTGAAGTAACCGGCTTATCAGGAAAAATTCTAATCCAAACCTTGCCACCTCTTTTAATATAGCGGGTAATAGCTCTACGAGCAGCTTCTATCTGTCGTGAATCAATCCAGGCTCCGGTCGTTGCTTTCAAGCCATATTCTCCAAATGATACTTCAGTAGAGCCCTTTGCCTTTGAGTTTCTGAATCGGCCCCGGCCTTTATGCCATTTTCTATGTTTTACTTTTTTCGGTAAAAGCATATTTTATTTACTTGATTTTTTTGATTTACTAAATTTCTCTCCTTTAAAAATCCATACTTTCACACCAATAACGCCATAAGTAGTGGTTGCAACCTCAAATGCATAGTCAATATCTGCTCGAATCGTATGTAACGGCAAATTTCCAGATACGATCTTTTCTGTTCTGGCAATTTCTGCACCATTCAAACGGCCAGCTATAATAACTTTCACTCCTTTCGCATTAGCTCTCTCCACCTTTGAAATACCCTGCTTCATTGCTCTTCTATATGGGACTCTCCGTTCTAGATCAAATACAATGCTTTGAGCAATTAAGGCTGCATTAAGGTTTGGCTGGGTTACTTCTTTTATATTAATATTTATATTGTCTTTTTTATCAAAAAACCGGTTCTTTATATCTTTTTTTAAATCTTCAATTCCAACTCCACCCTTACCAATTATCACTCCTGGACGGGCAGAATAAAGAAATATCTTTATTTCATTAGCTGATCTCTCAATTTCAATTTTAGCTAAAAAGGATTCTCTAAGCTTTTTTCTCAAATACCCTTTTACTTTTATATCTTGCTGCAGGAACTTTCTATAATCTGCTGCACGAGCAAACCAGCGGGAATTCCATGTCCCCACGCTCTTAAGTCTGAAAATAATTGGATTTATCTTTTTTCCCATATTTTATGTGCTTGATTTTCTCTTAAATATTTTCTTTAAAAATCCTTTGTTTTTTAATGTTTTCTTATCAAAATGTTGCTGGTCTCTGTGTTTACCCTTCATCCTTTCATCAAATGGTTCTCTTGCTTCTTCACTTTCAACAGGTTTTTTCACTTCCTGACTTACTGGCTTTTTAGAAACATCCTTCTTTACCTGATCAGCAGAAACCCTTGATAATTTTCCTTTCTTCTTGTCGTCCGTAGCTTTGACGAAAGACGATTCATCTTTCTTTTTTTCTTCTTTCTTGGTTGGTACCTTTTCTTCTAAAATTAAACTAATGTGGCTGGATCTTTTTCTAATCGGAGTTGCCCGTCCAAATGCACGAGGCTTCCATCGATTCAATGTAGGACCTTCGTCAACTTTAATTTCTTTGATATATAAATTATCCTTCTCAATCTCAAAATTATGATGAGCATTTGCCACCGCTGAATCCAACAATTTCTTTACTGGTCTAGCAGCAACTTTTTTAATAAACAGCAACTGATTGTCTGCTTTAACCACATCTAAACCTCTGATTAGATCAACTACCAGTCTGACTTTTCTGGGAGACATTCGTATATATTTTGCTTTTGCTTTTACTTCCATATTATTTTATTTAGTCCGGATTATTCGGCTTTCTTTTCTATGTCTTTTTGCATTTTACCACCATGCCTTTGAAATTTTCTAGTCAGCGAAAATTCACCTAATTTATGGCCAACCATATTTTCCACCACATAAACTTCAATATGTTCTTTACCATTATGGACTCCAAAAGTAAACCCAACCATTTCTGGAGTAATAGTGGCTCTTCTTGCCCATGTTTTTATAACAGTCTTATCCCCTGGCTTTAGGTTGGAGACCTTTTTCATCAACTTATCATCAATGTATGGTCCTTTTTTTAAACTTCTTGCCATATTTTAGGTTTGTAGGATAATAGGCTGGTAGGATGGTAGACTAGCGGAATATTTTTCCCACTTGCCTACTATCCTACCGGCCTACCAGCCTAATTAAATTATCTTCGTTTCTTTCTTCTTCTTCTAATTATTAATTTATTCGATTCTTTATTTTGTTTTCTGGTTCGAACACCCAAGGCTGGCTTACCCCAAGGAGTTTTCGGATGCTTCATTCCAATAGGATTTCCGCCTTCTCCGCCGCCATGGGGATGATCAACTGGATTCATTGCTTTTCCCCTAACCGTTGGTTTAATACCTAAATGTCTTTTCCGACCGGCTTTTCCTATTTTAACATGCATAAAATCCGCATTACTAACTTCACCAATAGTGGCCATACTTTCCTTTGGTACCAGTCTTACTTCACCAGAAGGCAACCGAAGCTGTGCATATTTTCCTTCAACAGCCATTAATTTGGCACTTTCACCAGCTGCTCGGACTAATTCTCCACCTCGTCCTGGTACTAATTCAATATTGTAAACAGGCATTCCAATTGGAATATTTTCCAATGATGTTGCATTTCCCGCTTTTATCTCAACAGCTTTCTTAGATGAAATTATCTGATTATCTACTTTTAAATCTCTCGGGGCAATAATATATCTTTTCTCCCCATCTGGATAAAATACTAAGGCAATCCTGGCATTTCTATTTGGATCATATTCGATTGTCTTTATTGTGCCTGGAATGTCAAATTTATTTCTTTTAAAATCAACCTCTCTGTAATACTGCTTATTTCCACCACCACGATGTCTGACAGTAATTTTTCCATACATACCTCTGCCTCCCTGCTTCTTTTTCATCTTTATCAAACCCTTTTCCGGTTTTGTTTCTGTAACATCTGAAAAATCATCAACTGAATAGCGACGTCTTGCTGGTGTGGTTGGTTTTACTTTTTTAATACCCATAGCTTATTATACTCCTTCGTATATTTCAATTTTATCTTCTGGCTTTAACATTACAATAGCTTTTTTCCATCCTTTTGTCTTACCCATAACCTTACCGTAACGAACCATTTTTCCAGAAAAATTCATTACTCGGACCTTAACTGGATTTACGCCATAAACATGTTCTATCGTTTTAGCTATTTCAATTTTATTTGATCTTTTCGGAACAATAAAAGCATATTGATTTTGCGCACTCAAATCTGTAGCCTTCTCAGTAATAAGCGGCTTTAATAAAATTTTATATGCTTCTGGATCCTTCTTTTTCAATTGCTTTCTCTGTGCCTTTTCCTTCACTGGTTTTTCAACTTTTTTCTCAACTTTTTTCTTTTCAACCATCTCTGCTGGCTTTTTCTTATCTTTATCTGTGTCTTTTTTTCGTTTTATCTTATTTAATAAACCCATATAAATTAATTATTTGACAGTTGCTTTTCCACCAGCAACGGCCCCGCCTTTGGCAGATTTTTTCACTTTTTTTCCTTCAGGTTTTTTCGTGACCTTTGCCTTGTCTTCTGCTTCAGCAGTCTCTGATTCTTTCTTAGCAATATATGTTTTAATAATTCCATTAATAGATTCTTCTGTAATCAATAATTCATTATAATTCAGTAAATCCATTATATTCAAACTATCTGCTTTAATAACTGAAGTTTTTGGAATATTTTGAAAAGATTTAATAACGTTTTGATCCACTTTTTCTAAAATGACCAATACTTTTTTTCCAAATTTTAATTTTTTTAATAAATCTACAGCTTGCTTAGTTTTTATTTCTGAAAACTCAATATTATCAATAAATTTTATATCTCCAGTTGCTAACCGATCAGACAATACCATAAAAATCGCTTTCTTCTTCATTTTTTTATTAATTCTTTTTGAAAAATTTCTGCTTTTTATCGGACCAAAGGTAACTCCACCGCCAACCCAAATAGGAGATCGAGTAGAACCATGTCTAGCTCGCCCTGTTCCTTTCTGACGCCAAGGTTTTCTGCCCCCTCCCCGTACTTCTGATCTTGCCTTTGCATGTGCTAAAACCAACCTACTATTACTTTTTTGTGCTGTTAATACCTGATTGATTAAATCCATATTTGGCTGAACACCAAAAACTGACTTTGGCAAATCAACCGTCTTTACTTCTTTTCCCTGATTATTGTAAACTTTGGCTTTTAACATATTTACTTATTTTCATCTTCTTTCTTTTTATCGTTTGCAGCATTTTCTTTCTCTTTAATTTCTGGCTTTTTATCCTCTTTTTTTTCTACTGAATCTTTCTCTGCTGCTTTATCATCAGACTTATCTGTCTTAGAATCAGAAGCTGATTCTTTCTCAGTCTTCGTCTCAGCCTGAGCTTTTGATTCCTCAACCTGCTCTTCTTTTTTTTCTGCTATTTTAAATTCTTGTACATTACTTAATAAAACTAATCCATTTCTAGCTCCAGGAACTGCTCCTTTTAGTAAAAGTGAATTATCTTCTGGATTAACTCCAACTATCTCAGCTTTGGCAATGGAAACACTTTCTCCACCCATTCGTCCCGCCATTCTGGTTCCTTTAAATACATGTGCTGGTCCTAATGAGCCGATAGATCCAGGCATACGCAATTGATCTTTATGACCATGTGATGCTGGGCCGCCCTTAAAACCATGTCTTTTTACTACGCCTTGAAAACCTTTTCCCTTTGAAGTAGCGCTTACTTTCACTGATTCACCTTTTTCAAAAATATTTACATCAATTTTCTGGCCTTTTTTTATTTTTTCCAAAATATTATCTTTTTCAGATACTCTGAATTCCCGTGTATACTGGAAATAACCGGTTTTGCCAATATCCTTTAACTTATTGGGTTTTCTTCCTTTTTTCTTCTCTATAAAAGCTATCTGAACAGCATCATAACCATCTCGTTCTTTTGTCTTTACATCAGAAATAAAACAAGGGCCAGCAATAACTTTCGTAACTGGAATTAACTTGTCACCTTCATAAATCTGACTCATTTCTTTTTTTTGTCCCAATAAAAATTTCATATTTTGAAATAAATAACCGAGCATAAAGCCCGGTAATATAATATCGACTTTATTCCTTTCAATTGTAATCCTTATCTTAAATGTTAATTCTCCATTGACTTTCATTTTTCCTCTGACACTTCAAAAAAAAATTGGTTATCCAAGGAAAAATAAAAACCTTTATTACATTTTAATCTCTATATCTACTCCTGCTGGTAAATTTAGACTCATTAATGAATCAATGGTCTGAGGAGTAGGATTCAAAATATCTATCAATCGTTTATGAATTCTCATCTCATACTGATCTCTAGCGTCTTTATGAACAAAAGTAGAACGATTGACTGTATATTTTTTCTTTTCCACTGGCAATGGGACAGGGCCGCAAATAGCAGCGCCTGTCCGCTCACCAGCTTCCATTATAGTTTTTGTAGATTGATCTATAATTTTATGATCGTAAGCTTTTATCTTAATACGAATTCTTGATACAGATTTTCCTTTTTTGTCTTTTTCATTTTCTTTTTGGTCTACCATAACTTATTTATTAATCTTGGTAACAACACCTGCACCAATAGTTCTGCCGCCTTCACGAATAGCAAATCTTTGCTGTTCTTCCAAGGCAACTGGAACGATTAATTTAATTGCAAAAGTAACTGTATCGCCAGGCATTACCATTTCTGTTCCTTCAGGTAAAGTAACCTCACCAGTAACATCAGTGGTTCTGATATAAAATTGAGGTTTATATCCTTTAAAAAATGGTTTATGTCTACCGCCTTCATCTTTGGTTAAAATATATACTTCTGCTTCAAATTCTGTATGAGGATTAACTGTACCTGGTTTAGCTAATACTTGACCGCGCTCAACATCTTCTTTTTTTGTACCACGCAGCAAAATACCTGCATTATCACCAGCTCTCCCCTCATCCAATGTTTTCTTAAACATCTCAACTCCAGTTACTACTGTTTTTTGAGTATCTCGTAAGCCAACAATTTCGATTTCTTCATTTACTTTAACAATACCTCTCTCAATTCTTCCAGTTACTACAGTACCTCTGCCTTCAATAGTAAAAATGTCTTCTATTGGCATTAAGTATGGCTTGTCAATGTCTCTTTCTGGCTCTGGGATATATTCATCCAATGCATTTAACAATTCCATGATTGGTTTTGATACTTCTTCGTCTTCAGGAGTTTCTAAAGCTTTTAATGCAGAACCTCTTATGATTGGAGTTTCATCTCCAGGAAATTCATATTTCTTTAATAAGTCTCTTACTTCTTCTTCTACTAAATCAATTAATTCCTTTTCTTCAACCATATCAACCTTATTTAAGAATACGACAATATAAGGCACACCAACTTGTCTGGCTAACAAAATATGTTCTCTGGTCTGTGGCATTGGGCCATCAGTAGCTGATACTACTAAAATTGCTCCATCCATCTGAGCTGCACCAGTAATCATATTTTTTACATAGTCAGCATGACCTGGACAGTCTACGTGAGCATAGTGTCTTTTTTCTGTTTGATATTCAACATGAGCGGTAGCAATAGTGATTCCTCTTTCTTTTTCTTCAGGAGCCTTATCAATATCATTAACACTCATTTCTTGGGCGCTCATGCCCCTAGCGGCCATTACCTTCAAAATAGCAGCTGTTAAAGTTGTTTTTCCATGATCGACATGACCAATTGTACCCACATTAACATGTGGTTTTGATCTATCAAATGTTTCTGCCATGTGTTTTTATTCTCCTTAAAGCAGCACCTTAAAAAGGTTTTGTAATCCAGCTGCTTTTTTAACTAATAATATTAATTATAAAATTGTATGAAAATTATAACTCAAAAACTAAAAAAAAGCAAGTTTTTTAGGATTCGAGCGGTTCTAGATAGAATTTATCTTCATTTTCTTCCTGTTCAATATCTTCTAAAATATCCTCTTTTTTCACTATTTCCTTATCATCCCAGTCTAAATTTTCAGTATTTTGGCCTGCTTTCCAAATTGCAACATCACGGTTTATTTTATCCAAAAATTCATCTTGTGTCAAGTCACGAATGTTACTAGTATTAGATGAAATCAGGCGCTCATACTCTGAAAATGGCATGACAACAAAATGCTCATCTGATTTTGGATCACATATGATGCAACGATCTCCTGTTTGCTGTATTAATTTGAAAATCTTTTCCAAATTATTATACATATATATAAATTAATTATATTCTTTTATTTCTTTTCTCCTATAATACTGTCTAAAACATTACTTGGAACATCAGCATAATGAGAAAATTCCATTGCATAACTTGCCCGGCCCTGAGTAATAGAACGAAGTTGAGTAGCATAACCAAACATCTCTCCTAATGGTACAAAAGCATCAATAACTTTCACATTGCTTCGGTCTCTCATTTCATTAATCTGGGCACGCTTAGAATTCAAATCTCCTACGACATCTCCCATAAACTGTTCTGGTGTAACTACTTCTACTTTCATAACTGGTTCTAATAATACCAAAGTAGCTTTTTTAGACGCATCTTGCAAGGCCATTGAACCGGCAATTTTAAATGCTGCTTCAGATGAATCTACCTCATGATATGATCCGTCATAACAAGTAACTTTTACGTCAATTAAAGGATAACCTGCCAAAACACCCTTATCTAAAGCTTCTTTAATTCCTTTTTGAATCGCAGGTAAAAATTCTTTTGGAATTACTCCGCCTTTTATAGCGTCAACAAACTCAAAACCGTCTCCGCGTTCCTGCGGCTCAACCCGAAGCCAGCAATGTCCGTATTGTCCGCGTCCGCCAGACTGTCTTACATACTTACCTTCAGCTTCTGCTGTTTGTTTAATAGTTTCCTTATATGCAACCTGTGGTTTACCAGTATTTGCCTCTACCTTAAATTCTCTTTTCATCCGGTCAACCAAAACTTCCAGATGAAGCTCTCCCATACCTTCAACAATAGTCTGCATTGTTTCTTCATCAGTATGAATTCTAAAAGTAGGATCTTCTTCAGATAATTTCTGTAAAGCAATTCCCATTTTTTCCTGGTCAGCTTTAGTTTTTGGCTCAATAGCCACAGAAATAACCGGCTCAGGGAAAGTAATTGTTTCTAAAACTACTGGCCTCGTCTCATCACATAAAGTATGGCCGGTAAAAGTATTCTTTAGGCCAATGGCCGCGGCGATCTCTCCAGCATAGACTTCTTCAACTTCTTCTCTGTGATTAGCATGCATTCGAACAATTCGACCAATTCTTTCTTTTTCACCTGTTGTAGTATTTAACACATATGATCCGCTCTTTAATATACCTGAATAAACTCGGATGAATGATAATTTTCCAACAAACGGATCTGTAGCAATTTTAAAAGCTAATGCTGCAAAAGGTTCTTCATCAGACGATTTAATCTCGAGCTCTTTTTCCTCATCATTAGGATCTGTTCCAACAATTGACGGCACTTCCAATGGATTTGGCAAATAATCAACAATCGCGTCCAAAACCAGCTGAACTCCCTTATTTTTTAAGGCACTACCAACTACAATCGGTATAATTTTGTTTTCAATAGTTGCTTTCCGCAATACTCTCTTTATATCTTCAACAGGAATTTCTTCTCCGCCTAAATATTTTTCCATTAAAGCTTCGTCATTTTCAACAACTGCTTCAATTAATTTATTTCTCGCCTCTTCAGACTTGGATTTCATATCATCTGGGATTTCCGTTTCTTCAATATTAACGCCTAGATCATCATTATATATATATGCCTTTTGTTTTAATAAATCAATAACGCCTTTAAAAGTTTCAGCCGCTCCGATTGGCAACTGAATAGGATAAGCTATTTTTGTTAAGCGTTCATGTATTGAATTAACATCAGCGTCAAAGTCAGCTCCCATTCTGTCCATTTTATTTATAAAAGCCAATCGTGGAACTGAATATTTATCAGCCTGGTGCCAAACTGTTTCAGACTGCGGTTCAACTCCGGCAACGCCGTCAAAAACAACAACTCCGCCGTCTAAGACGCGGAGTGATCTTTCCACTTCAGCTGTAAAGTCAACGTGACCTGGAGTATCAATAATATTTATTCGACAATCATTCCAAAAGCAGGTAGTGGCCGCTGAAGTTATGGTAATTCCTCTTTCTCTTTCCTGTTCCATCCAGTCCATTTCTGCTTCACCTTCATGAACTTCTCCAATTTTATGTTTTTTTCCTGTGTAAAATAAAATACGCTCGGTAACAGTAGTTTTACCGGCATCAATATGGGCAATAATCCCAATGTTTCTTGTTTTTTCTAAAGTATACTCTCTGGGCATATTTAGGAATTAGCCTGTAGCTGGTAGCTGGTAGTTTCTAATTCCTACAAGCTAACTTCCTACAAGCTAATAAATTATCTAGCAAAATGAGCAAATGCTCGATTGGCTTCTGCCATCCTTTGGACATCTGCTTTTTTCTTCATTGAATCGCCTTCATTATTTATAGCAGCTATAAATTCATCTGCCAGTTTTTCAGCCATTGCTCTGCCTTTTTTCTTTCTTGATGATTCAATTATCCACCGAAAAGCCAATGCATATCGGCGATCTCCACGCACTGGATACGGCACTTGATAATTACCGCCACCAATTCTTTTTCCTCTAACTTCAATCTGAGGCATTATATTTTTTATTGCTGTATCAAAAACTTCCAAAGACGTTTTATATTCAGCTGAAATCTTCCCTGCTTTTATCCTCTGATCAATAATATTAAAACTATCATAGACAACTTTTTCTGCTGTTGATTTTTTTCCGTCTTGCATTATGTAATTAATAAATTTAGCAACAATAGTATTATTGTACTTTATATCTGGATTTATTTTTCGTTTTGTTGCGCGCTTTCCTCTCATATATATCTAAAATCTTATTTAACTCTCTTAGCTCCATACTTAGACCGGCTTTGTTTTCGACCTTCAACACCAGAAGTATCATAGACTCCTCGGACAACATGATATCTTACACCTGGCAAATCCTTAACTCTGCCACCACGAAGCAATACAATAGAGTGTTCCTGCAAATTATGGCCTTCTCCTGGAATATACGCTGTTACTTCCATTCCGTTTGACAACCGAACACGAGCAATTTTTCGGAGCGCTGAATTCGGCTTCTTTGGAGTCATAGTTGTAACTTTTACGCATACACCTCTTTTAAATGGAGAACCCTTAGGTAAATTTACTCTCCTTCTTTTTAAAGTATTAAAAACAGTCTGAAGTGCTGGTGACTTAGATTTCTTTATCTTTGTTGGTCTTTTCTTTTTTTTAACTAATTGACTAATTCTTGCCATACGAATATCAGTACTGTAAAAAAACAGAGTAAATACTTTACTCTATTAATATGAATACAATAAATATTTACACTACCAAGACTTTAGCATTATTTATATTTGCCGTCAAGAACAAAGACCGTATTTGTCCCCAAAATATGCAGGCTTGACAAATTTTCATAATATGCTCAAACTATAATGTCCAAAAAAAGTTTAGCAGGGACACAACAACTTATATGTCGATTAAACAGGCTTGATCAACTGCCTTTAAGGCAACAATTCTATTACTTAATTAAAATAGTATCTTATATACTCCATCTAATATTAATCTAAATAATCCGCTAAATATATTAATATTTAAAACATAATCTAAAAAAATAACTACCAGCAATACTATTGGTCCTTTCGTACTTAACCATAACTTGATCTGATTATACTTTGGCTGATGCAAGATTGAAAATAGAACTTTTGAACCATCCAACGGCGGAATTGGAATTAAATTGAAAACCATCAAGATTACATTTATTATAACCAATAAATTTAAAAATTCAATTAATAAATTCCCTGGCAGTAATATATGATAAAATAAAAGTCCTTTTAATATTAGTCCGGCCACAACAGCAATAATCAGATTTGAAGCTGGCCCGGCAAGTGAAATCAAAGACGGTCCCCATCTTTTATTCTTCAAATTATATGGATTAAACGGTACAGGCTTACCCCAGCCAAATCCAACTAAAAGCAGCATTAAAAAACCAATGCCGCTTAAATGAGACAATGGATTTAATGTTACTCTGCCTTCATTTTTTGCAGTGTTATCACCAAGCATAGTTCCAACCAGCGCATGGCTGAATTCATGAACAGTAATAGCAATCACAATGGCAATCACCCAGGCAAAAAATAGGATTGGTTGTTCAAAAAGTAATTGTAAAATCATAAGAAAGTTATATCGTTATGAAGTTACGAAGTTATGATGTTGTGACGTTACGCGTTAAAAGCGTTAAATAATCAGCAATCAACAATTAACTTCACTTGCTTTATTTTACCATATATGTTAAACTTTTTCCATAATTTGTAATAAATCCGCCAGAGGCGGGCATAAGAAAATTCGGATTAAAAAATATGAAAGTCTGTCAAAAATGCGGCAAAGGGCCAAAAGTCAAAATTAAACGAAGCCATTCAATGCAAGCTACTAAAACTAAACAATATCCAAATATTCAAACGAAAAGAATTAATGGTAAAAAAATGAGTATTTGTACCAGTTGTATAAGTAGAATGACAAAGATGGCAAAATAATTTTTATTTTTTATATTTAATAAAACTCTCTATTTTAAGAGAGTTTTTTAAATTAGACCTTCTTCTTTTACCAATTACCTACATGAATAGTTCCTACACCTTCAACTGATTTTCGTGGACGACTTTTTACTTCTCTAACATAAATATCACCCACACCCTGAACATATAAACGAGCATTTTCTGCTGTTCCATTAAAGCGGGCATTGCCAACGCCCTGCACATGAATTTCCAACCAGTCAGCCTGGCCATCCTTAACATTAATATTTCCTGTACCTTGAATTTGCATTTTTGTCTGGCCATTTACCTCATTTACTTTTATATTGCCAGCTCCCTGAAGTTTTAAGTCTGCATCAGTTACTTTTCCTGCAACAACATCATCCACCCCCTGAAGTTCAACAACCAATGGACCTTCTGTATCTCCGATTTCTGTCTTTCCAAAAATATTAAATACAGCCACAGGACTGAATTTGGGGACCTTAACAGTCAACTCTGGTATTTCTCTCTGAGAAAAATCTGCTGAATTAACAAAGCTACATTGACTCATAGTAATACCGCCAATCACAAAATTGCTAGATACATTTGATTGGAAAGAGCTATTGCTAATAGAAACATTTTTTTCAGAACCGCTAATATCTAATAGACTTCCACCTTGATCAATATCAATTCGTTCTACTAATAATTTTGGTCCCTTAATTTCAACTGAAATTACTTGTCTATCATGAGGCATAATAGTCACATTAGCAATAACTTCTGAGATAAGCAGTTTCTCTGCTTCATATTCTTTAGGACCAATAACCTTCATTTCCTCATCATCATTTTCTGCTATATTCGGAGATCCCATCCTAATATAGCCAGGGCCTTTATTTGAAACATCCCCAGATTTAACATCACACCAACTTCCATCATGGAAAAAAATTCGAGTATTTACAATATGAGAGACTTGTTTATTAGTGTAAACAGCGATTCCATTGATTACAGCAACTGGTTGAGGCATTTTTCCCTCCTCTTGGGGCATTAATAAAAGAACAAGATAAATTATCTTATATTTTAAATTATGTTTTGTCAATCAAAAAATCACAAGTCATTGCTTGTGATTTATCTTAGTAATTCATCAACTCCTAATTGTTCAATCAGCCGATCAGCATCACTGGTACCAATGCCCGGACTGATCGTATGATCAAACTCAAAGTTAAAGCATATAGCCTCTAATTCCTCTTCAGTAAACTGTGCTAACTCAGGGATCTGAGTTGAAAAAACCATGCTGCAGCCAGCCTTCGCAAAGGCCTGTAAAAACTTTTGGCCAATAGCTATGCCAGCAGAAGAATTTGTTCCAGTTCCCACTTCGTCAAGCACTACCACTGAACCATTTTGAGCAGATTCTTTGACCTCTTTTAGAACTCTGGCCATTTTTTCAACCATTAGCTGAACTGTGGAACCATCTCCGCGTTCAAGTAAAACCATTCCAATCTTGCTTTTTGGATTTAGAGCCACTTTTATTCCAAAAGTGGGAAATCCAGACTGAGCGCAGAAGATTTCATGAACAATTGCTTCCTCAGCAACAGTTTTGCCACTGGCATTCTGTCCGGTAAAAGCTAGCATCTGTCCGTTAAGCGGAACAAGTGATCGAATTGGCACAATATCTTTAGCCTTTATTTGTTCATTTCCATTTCCTCTTTTCTTCCTGCCAATCAGATGAATGGGATAAAGCTCTTCAAATGAGAATAAATGTTCATCTGGTCCCAAAATCTTGGGAAATGACAAAGAACGACCAATTTTTTCCGCTTTATTGATAAAAGCAATGGCAATGCTATTGATTTGCTTTAATATCTTAAATTGCTCAGTAATATACTTTCTATAATTATCAATTTTGCTATATTTTTCAGCCAAATCCGGATTATCCGCAAGCATACCGGAAAAAGTCGGCCATTGATACTTCAAATCTATTTCTTTAGATTTAATCTCGCTACCATATCCTAATAAATTAGGAGCCTTTTTACTGATAAAGCCAAGAGCTGCCAAAACACGGTGTGACAACCTGTTTAATTTTTGGGCTTTTCTCTGCATTCTTTTATTCATTCTGGCAATTTGCCTCTTTTGTGTTTTTGAAAAACCTTCAAAAGTATCGCTCAGTTGAGGAGCGTAACCAATGCGAGTTTTGCGCTCTTGAATAAAATCTAAAGAAATAATTCTCAGTCTTAAGCCTTCCTGGTTATAATTAAAATAACAGCGTAATTCTATTTGCTCATCATCCTTCAAATGAAAGCGATCAAAGATGTTATTAATATATAAATTAATTGCACTTCTTATAGGTTGAGGTAAACCCTCAATAAACAGATGAGTATATTTTCTTCTGACTTTTCTTTTATTTATCCATTTAAAGAATGATCTAAACGCACTAAAAACTTTGGACTTCATCCATCTCTTAATATCCCATAGTTTATAAGCTGAAGATAGATGATATGAATATAAGCGATATCCATAAGAAGAACTGTGCACGATTCTGCTGTTTTTTTGACCTTTATAACCTCTATTTTCGACGCGTATGGTAACCATACCCTGAAACTCTGCTGCTTTATGAATTTTCTCAGCTACTTGATCAGCCCACTCTGTTTCAAGAGCTTCCTGAGCTTCTTTAGTTGCATTTATAAACCTAAATAATTCTTCAGCTTCAGCAGGAATCTCATTGCCTGAGTTTCTTGCTTGTTCAAATGCATGGCAGACATCATTAACCTTTTTCCAAAATGGATTATGTTTATTCTCAGGATTAAAATGATCTAAAAAAGCTTGACCCCTAGTCGGTACTGAAGATCCCAAATCATTCCAATCATTCAATGCCCATGTAAACTTCAAATTTTCTACGAACAACCTAATCAGCCGCTGCCGGCGAAGAATTTCTTCCCTATCAGAAGTGCCGAAACTGTCTACCCATGGCAGCCATTTTAATCCCAATTTCCTTAAAAGATCTGATCTTTTAAATTCCTGCGGATTAATAAAATTAATTAGCGTGGCTTTTTCATCCCAAAATTTAATATCAGGAAATTCCATCGGTTTTTTAGCCATTTTTTCCTCCTATTGCCAGGCTGTTGGCTTGTATCACATTTTCAAAGGACACTTATTTTTAACATATGTGAAAAAATCAGTCAACCAAAAAATCGAGCCTTTTGCCCGATCTTATCTTTCTATAAAGTCCTTTATTAATTTTTTCTGCTCTCTTTTCTTCATCAAATACTTTTTCATCTTAGGATTTCGCTGCCTGGTAATTTCAAATAAGAATATGGCAGCAGTCACTGATACATTTAGGCTTTGAACCATGCCAGCCATTGGAATAATGATTTTTCGATCTGATATTTTAATAGCAGTTTTGGAAAGACCTCTGTGCTCATTGCCAACCAATATAGCTATTTTTTTATCTTTTAATTTTGTTTCAAATAAATTTTCTGAATCTTTATCTAATACAGTAGCAATAATTTCATATTTTTCTTTTTTTAACATTTTCAAGCATTCTTTTGTTGATTCAAAAATTTCAAAATCAAGCCATTTATTTGCTGAAGATGAGCTGGAACGACCGACTTTTTTCGGATTAAATTTTTTTTCTTTTTCAAAAATAAAATAAACCTTTTGAATGCCAAAAGCATCAGCACTTCTTAGAATAGCTTCAGCATTATGCGGATCATGAATGTCTTCTAAAACTAATACAAGGCCTCTTTGTCTTTTTGCCACAACATCTTTTATTTTTTCAGCTCTTTCTTTTGTAGGCATATATATCTTTATTCTAAATAAAATAAAGAAGCGATGCAAATCACTTCCTTATTTATTATATATCTCTATCTATTTAACTGCCAGATATTATAAAGTAAAAAGGTAGCAAAGCATACCCAGGCAAAATATGGGATTAAAAGGCTAGAAGCCAATTTTGATCTTGGCCAAATGAATATAATTAAGGCTAAGGTTGTGGCATTTAAAATAAATATTTCAGTCAATGACGCAGTAATCATTTGTTGATTGAAAAAAAGCATGCTCCACAAAACATTTAAAACCGCATTTATTATAAAAATCATTATAATTATCCGAAAAACTTTGTCATGCTTGGTTTTATTCCAAACAATTAATACAGAAATCGCGCATAAAATAAAAATTACTGTCCAAACCGCTCCGATTATAGAGCCGGGCGGTGTAAAATCAGGCAAATTAATTGTATCATACCAATCCATGCCAGAATCTGTAAAAAAACTGCCAATGACTGAAACAGCAATCACAATTAGCGGAATTATTAAATAATTTAATTTGAATTTCATATTATTTTAATAGTTTTCCTTTTATTTTTATAAATTTTTTAAACTCTTCAAATGCCCTGCCACGATGGCTTAAAGCATTTTTTTCCTCATCAGACATTTCAGCAAAGGTCATTTCATAACCATCTGGTATAAAAACCATGTCATAAGGCAAACTTTTCCGTGGTTCACCTTTTGGCTGTTCTGCAATTGCTCCGTCAACTCTGCCTTTGAAAATCCATTCTTGCCCATCTGGCGAAACCAATGCCAAGGCCGTTTCAAAATATGCTTGCCTCTTGCCTTCAGGTACATCAATCATCTGCTGAATACAATATTCATATAAATGCTCATGATCAATTCCTTCACCATTATCATCTGCCCAGCGCGCTGTTCTTACGCCTGGCTTACCATCCAATGCTTCAATACAAAGGCCTGTATCCTCGCCTATTGCCCATTCTTTGGTGTTTTCAGAAATATATTTTGCCTTTATTAAAGCATTGGCCTCCATTGTTTTTCCATCTTCAACGATATCATCTTTAATGCCTGCTTCATCTAAAGTGACAATTTCTAAATCCATGTTTAAATCTTTTAAAATTTCTCTCATCTCTTTTACTTTACCCTGATTGTGTGTTGCGAAAATTACTTTTTTCATATATTTAAATATTTATTTAATTCTTTTTATTAAAATTGCACTTAAAACAAATGCGGCAGTAAAGAATAAAGCGCCATAAAAACAAGGTGATAAAAAAGGATTATTTATTTGTCCAATTATACAGGCTTGGCATTCTCCACTTTCCCTCCATTGAACAAATTCATAAACAAAATTACCCCAGGCAAAAATTGTACCAAAGAATAAAATAATAAATTGTGAAATAGCTAATTTTTTCATATTTATTTTCTATTCATACCTTGTCCTTTTCATTATAACTTATTTTTGTCTTATTGACAGCTTTTTATCAGTATTATTATGCAATATTAAAAAAGAGGCTGTCAAAGCCTCTTTTCTCATATATATAAAATATGATTACTTAAAACCCAGCATATCTGGAATTGTCATCTTTTGTATCGCATCTCCTGTTGCATAAAGAATATCTGTTGAAACATTATCAATCACAAAATCCGTATTATACATATTATTGCTAAAGACCTCCTCTTAGATCATTCTCTTTGCACCATCTTCAATATAATAATATGCTTCATCATCCTGAATTTGTATGTTTCCATCTGCTCCAACTGCTACAAATCCTGGCGGCATTTCTGCACAATTTTCTGTTTCCTGATCCGGATTATAAAAAATCAGGGCATGTATCACCACAATCAGCACCATCTAAATCATTATCCAAACACATTAATTCCCAACCACCTAATGGACTATTACCCGCAGAATCTGTTAGTAAATTCATTGGATTTGCCATGCCCAAATACAGAGCCTTTTTATGTAAATATTTTTCTATGTTTAACAAAAAATTATCTTGAATAAACTCCCATTATCTCAGCCTGATCCAAAATATGACCTTGCATTGCTTCTTCAAGTGCAGAAATATCAGTGCTTGCATCCAAATCTAACATTATATCTAAAGCAAAAATCTTGAAAAAATAACGATGCTGGCCAGAATGAGGACATGGACCGCCATATTCAGCTTTACCAAAACTTGTTGTACCCTGAACAGCTCCCTCAGGCACTGAATTTTCCGCAATTATACCTGTGCTTGGATCAATATTCCACATTAACCAGTGAATCCATGTTCCTGTAGGTGAATCAGGATCATCTAATATTAAAACTAAACTTTTCGCATTTTCAGGAGCTTCTAAAATTGCCAAAGACGGATTTGTGTTTTCTCCATCACAAGTATATTTTGATGGAATTGACTTACCAGCTTCAAAAGCTGTAGATGTAATTTGCATAAATTTTTATTTAATTTATCATTTATATTTTTATTATAATTATTATTATGTTTTTTAGCAAAAGTTTTCCACTTTTTAAATTGTTTAAATATTTTTATAATGCTACAATAATATAGGTGATAACACTTGACCCCATGGTGGGGTAGTTCCTTTTACAACCTTTTTTGCTCATTAAGGAGGGAAAAAATGAGCACAGGTGAAAAAATTTTTGGATTTTTACTAAATGTTCTGGAAGACAAAGAAAAATTTGCTGAAGTTGCCGAATCCTTTCGTCAATTTCTTTTAAGTCTTCATCCTGATGATGATGAAGCAAGTGATGAAGAAAAAACCTCAGACGATGAAGTAAGTTCTGAGGAAAAAACTGAAGAGACTTCAGAGGAAAAGGAAGCTACCGAAGAAACGGAAGAATCTTCCGAGACAGACAAAGCTTCGGCCGACGACGAAGGCGATTCCGACGATGCGGATGAAGCTTCAGAAGAAGACGAAGACAAGTCTGATGAGAAGGACGAGACTTCTGACGAAGAGGCTTCCGAAACAGATAAAGCTTCGGCCGACGACGAAGGCGATTCCGACGATGCGGATGAAGCTTCAGAAGAAGAGGAAGACAAGTCTGACGAGAAGGACGAGGCTTCTGACGAAGAGGCTTCCGAAACAGATGAAGCTTCGGCCGACAACGAAGGCGATTCCGACGATGCGGATGAAGCTTCAGAAGAAGACGAAGAAGAATCTGACGAGAAGGACGAGGCTTCTGACGAAGAGGCTTCCGAAACAGATGAAGCTTCGGCCGACGACGAAGGCGATTCCGACGATGCGGATGAAGCTTCGGCCGAAAAAGAGCCTACCGAAGAATAGTCTTCGGACAAAACACGCAAATTACGGTAACAAATTACCGTGAAGCTATACAGTTGAACAAACTTGATCCCCTTGTTTTGAAAAAATCAGCCAAATCTAAATAATTTAATTACTTTGCTCAATTTATAAACTGCCAGAAAGACACCCTCTATCTGGCTTTTTTAATTTCAAAACAAAAAACACCATTACTGGCGTTTTTTTATTCAATGTATTTAAACTGCTTCTTGTTGAACTTCCTGTCTATTTTCCAGTCTAATAAAATAAAAGTCCTCATTACCCAAATATTTCGGTATCTTTTCATTTTTTACTAAATGAAAACCTTTGCTTTCCATCCAGCGTCTAACACTATCATTCATAACCATAGCATATGAAGTGCTGGCCCTGGCTTCTGCTTCAATTGATACATTATAAATAGAAGCGACTTCTAACAAATGCTCTAATATTTCCTTTGCCAAGCCTTGTCCCTGAAATTTTGGCAAAATTGCCATGTCATGTACATGAGCAACTTGCTCACCTCTTTTTATCTTAGAATCTTCGGGCAAAAGCAATAAATAACCAGCAGGCTCATCCCCTTTTCTGATTACAAAGCTACCTGATGCGCCTGGCACTTCTAATTCTCTCTGCTTTCGTAATGTACTGGCAATACGCTCTTTGCCCAAAGTCATTCCCTTCGGATATGTATCTTCTTCTATCTTGGCAATCATCTCAGCATCTCTTTCTGATAAATTGGCAAAACTGACGATCTGATCTATAGATTCTATGCCACGAAGTTTTGGCATGGCATATATCTGAGGACCAGTAGAATCTGAATACTGAAGTCGAGTTTTATGCACAAAATTATTTTTTTCTAATTTTGCTCCTGATGGTATTAAATCTAAATAGCCAGCGCCAACCTTTACTGGCTTGCTTGTATATTCAGACCAAAAAGTCTTATATACTTTTGATAATAATGCATTTAAATTTTTATAATTATGGGCAACTTCAATATTATCTAAAATTACTACATCACTTTTATCCCGATTATCAGTGCTGTCAACAATTACAGATTGCGAAATAATACGACCATTGTATTTAACTGTAAAATACTGAGTTGATTTATTAAACATGTAATCATCATTCCTAAAATTACCAAAAGGCATGCAACAATCAGTATAATTTCCACAAACCCAGCCCTGCGGATCTGATTTTGCATGAATTTCAGCTTCAACTATAGGCCCAGTATTTACTCTTTGCTTCTGAAGCAATTCAATAATTTTTTCTTCTAATTCTATTGGCACATTTTCAAGCAAATCCAATACTTTTAATTTCTTGCCATCAATTTCTTTGCCTTTAACCAATTTATTTAACGCAGCAAAAAACTTTTTAGGACTTTGAGCTGTGCCCTTTATTTTGTTTTTTCTAGAACCCAGTCCCTCGCTTATTGCTTCTGGCAGAGCACGGGCGCAAAAAGTTCTTTTATGCGGCTTAAAAGGCTGTTCTTTATCAAATTCACCTTCAACTAAATTTTGGAACCTTTGATCTCTTCTCAAATTTTCCAAAGAGGCTACATTAAATCCCGGTGCAAAAGTAATTTCGATCACTTCCTCTGGCAATCCTTCAAAGTTTATATTTGCTTCAATGGCAATTACCCTCTTTTTCAATTCTCTAAGAGATTCAACTGGTCCGCTGGATTTTAACGGATCTCTATCTTTGTCATACCTTGGTAAAAGATGTACAAATGCCCGATTTGCATCCATTGTCTGAATACTGAGTAAAATTCCCTTAGCATCTTTTTTATTTAACTGTGAAATATTCGGCACCCAAAAAAGCGTATCATGCCAATCTGCAAACTTTCCATGCTGGTCACGAGTAGCATTAAATCTCATTAAATATTCTTCCATCATCTGTCCGCCGACATATTCAGCGCCCTCTCTATACCAATTGCGAACTTCTGGCACCTGCCTGCTCAAACAGATCATAAAATCCAAATTATCCTTGCTTTTTGGAGCTTGGCTAATCATTTCTATCCAGGCTTTATCTTTTTTATCAGCTGAACTCTTTTCCTGCATTTTCCAGCTAATAAAATGCTCTAAGCCCCGCGGATCTAATCCCATAAATTCTTCAGCATTTTCATAATACAAACGCAATGTCTTTTCATCTAATTCTCTGCGATTCGCAGGAGACCAATCTTTTAACGCAAATTCAACGTCATCTTCATTTTCTCTGTGGATTACACCCTCTAAATACCTTTTTTTATCAGTTGCCAAAGCTGCCCCACGTAAATCTCTACCAGTAGCTATTGCCTGGATGACCAATGATAAATTTGCGCCAGTTTCTTGTCTTGTTCGCTGTTCTGCTGCATAGTCTGGATGTAATGTTGCATATTGATCAGTCATTATCGGCCCAGTACTTAATAAATTAACAATCTGCTTCTTATTTTGATTAAAAATCTGGTTTACTTTTTTCTGTGGGATTTTTATATTAGAAAGATCATAAATGCCCCAATTTATATATTCACTTTCATGGATAAAAGCCCTGCCTATTCTCATTTGATCTGGCTGATTTTCAGCCTGTCTATACGTTTCATAATGGCACTGATTGCCCAGCCAAAAAAGTCTTTTCCCTTCATTAAAAATTTCAATTGCTCTTCTGCTACCAAGAGATTTAAGCCAAAGGACAACATTACTGGCTCCTTTGTATTTTACATCCCGTAGCATTAAATAATTCCAAAGACCTGACTTTGTTAATTTATGAACTTCATGTATTTGCTTAGCGATTGCCTGAGAGTTTGATCTTGAAATGTTATACCTCATTGCTTTTAGATATTCAAATCCTCTCATAATAGCAGCAGTCGGCAATTTTGCACTGGTAAATATTTGCTCTGCTTTTTTAGGACCAAATCCTTTTACCAATTTATACAGATCATGATTTCGAAAATAATTTTCATTCTCTGGATTCATCTCATATGGCGATCGATATCTATTATAAACTCTCAAAAAATTCGGATCTTTTTCCCTCTGAACAGCCCGATTTAACAAATTAGACTCAACAACTGAGTGAATATGCCTTTGCGCTCTTTTTACTCTGTCCTCATCAACTATTACTGGTTTTTTATCAATATCTGAAACTACAAAATTAATTGTCGCACCTTCCTTTTCCTTTGGTTTTGGTTGTCTAAATACTCTGCTTAACCTTTTATGTCCAAATTTAATAAAATTTTCATAATCGCGTTTTGGATCTTTGCTTAAAAATCCATATCTGCTGCTAATCCTACCAGCGCTCAACTGCAGCTTTCCAATTGTCTTCTCAGCTGGAATTGCTTCTAACACTAATTCTCTGTTTTTTGAGCCAGGAGGAAACATCTCTTTCATTTCTTCAACAGTCATAGAACGAGCTTGTTTTTGTAATGCATCTAATTCTCTTATATTTAATCCCCTCCCCTTTTCCATAAATGCTTTTTTCCTTAATTTTTTCACATTTCTGGCATTTATTCCTCTAACAATAGATCTAAAATTATTATAAACCCTTGAAAATTCTGTAACTGCTTCATCTATAAAAGGGTGGACCATCGTTGCATTTCCCTCTATTTTTCTGTTATGTGTATCACTCCAAACCTGCATGCCATAGTCATTTTTACATAAATATCTTTTTTTTGCCTGATGATAATAACGGTGAGGCATACCCACATCTAATAGGCCTGCTTCATTTTGAGAATCAACCCTTATCATATCTTTAGCATAGATATAACTCATTACCTGAGCTGCACTCATAAAATGGGGCACATATCTGTCATCCCATGAACTCTTTTGCTGCACTTTAATACCTCTGACTGTTTTAGCAATTTTTAACGTACTTCCAAATCTCCCCAAATCCTCATTGGTAATATTAAAATTTTTCAATTCTTCTAAAATTAAATCTCTGTCATGAGTCACCAATAATGGCAAAAGTTTTTCAAAATTTTGATCAATATAATCTTTGACTTCTTGTTGAAAATCTTGTTTGGAAATCGGATCTTCTGCCTTTGTCCGATTAAATGTTTTTGCCAAATCTTTGCTTATCTCTTTTTTTGGCCTAGCTTCTGCCAAATAATCAGACAGGCCCTGCTCAATTTCTGATTTGGCTAATGATTTCTCCTGCCCTCTTTGATATGAAGGTTTTTCTGGCATATTTTTATCTTATTAATCCTTAGGAAGCTCTGAAAAGTAGAATTTCGTTACGAAATTTTCAAATTTTAAAGCGAAAATTGTAAAAAGTGAGGAGGCCTAATAGCTAAATTAAGCTGACGAGCTTTTTAACAATTTGCAGCAAAAATTTGGAAATTGCAGTAGAAAATATATTTTCCAGAGATTCCTATATATTAATTTTAACATAAAAAAACAACCTTCTAAAGGGCGTTATAAAAATGCGTCCTGATTTATCAGGACTCCATATTTTTGACTTTTTCCTTTTTACTTTTAACTTTTTAAAAGGGCTTCATCAATCAACTGATACCAATTCCGGCGAGACAACAGGTGGGTGACCGCAACATTACTCCACGGAGCAATGCGATATGAGTCTCCGCATGGAAATATTATGTCCCGAAATTTGCATCAGCGTCAAAATGAAGCTACTTATATTATACCAAATTACTAATTTTTAGTAAAATTTACCCAAATATATTGATTTCTTGGTCAATTTTTGCTATAATTCGATTTATAAATATGAATTTTAAGCTTGTTTCAAAATTCGAGCCAAAAGGCGATCAGCCTCAAGCAATTGAAAAACTTGTCAAAGGCTATAAAAAGTATCCTAATCAAACTTTGTTAGGCGTTACTGGTTCTGGAAAAACATTTACTATGGCTTCAGTTATTGAAAAACTGCAAAAGCCCACTTTAGTATTGGCTCCAAATAAAACTTTGGCTGCTCAGCTTTATAATGAATTCCAGACTTTTTTCCCAAAAAATTCTGTAAATTATTTTGTTTCATATTATGATTATTATCAGCCAGAAAGCTATATTCCGCAAACTGATACTTATATTGAAAAGGATTCAAGCATAAATGAAAGAATTGACCAGCTCAGACTTCAAGCTGCTGCTTCAATTCTAACTCAAAAAGATGTTATTGTAGTTGCATCAGTTTCCTGCATCTATGGTTTTGGAAGACCAGAACTTTTTGAACAAAATGCATTGGAAATTCAAGTCAATCAACAAATTTCTCCGCAAGAAGTTGCCAAACTTTTAGTTAAAATTCAATTTCAAAGAAATGATACAGAATTAAAAAACGGCCGCTTTCGAATTAAGGGGGATGTAATGGATGTAATGCAGGGATTGTCAGAAAATGTTTATCGGATTGAATTTTTCGGTGACCAAATTGAAAAAATTTATCTTTATCATCCAATTTCAGGAAAAAAACTAAAAGACTTTGAACAAATTTCAATTTTTCCAGCCACTCCCTATTTAATTTATGAAGATATGCAGGAGCAGGCATTAAAAGGCATTGAAAAAGAATTAAAGCTAACCTTACCTGATCTTGGACCGATTGAATCCCATCGATTAAAACAAAGAACTGAATATGATTTGGAAATGATCAGAGAACTTGGCTATTGCAATGGAATTGAAAACTATTCAAAATATTTTGATAATCGCAAAACCGGTGAACCACCTTTTTGCCTGCTGGACTTTTTTAATTATGCTTATAAAGATGATTGGTTGTTTTTCATTGATGAAAGTCATTTGGCTGTACCACAAGTTCGGGCTATGCGAGAGGGCGACCGTTCACGAAAGAAAAACTTAATTGAAAATGGATTTAGATTGGAAAGTGCTTATGATAATCGGCCGCTTAGCTTTAATGAATTTGAAAAATATCTTAAACATACAGTATATGTATCTGCCACTCCAAGTGATTATGAATTTCAAAATAGCAAACAGGTTGTTGAACAAATAATTCGACCGACTGGTCTTTTAGATCCAAACATTGAAATTTATCCAACTGAAAATCAAATTGATGTTTTAAAAAAAGAAATTGATAAAGTTATTAAACGAGGCGAAAGAGTTTTAATCACCACTTTGACAAAAAGAATGTCTGAAAATCTTTCCAAATACTTAAAAGAGCGAGGGTATAAAACAGTTTATCTGCACAGTGAAATTGAAACATTTAAACGATCGAAAATTATTTTAGACCTTAGGCAAGGTAAATATGATATTTTGGTTGGCATTAATCTTTTGCGTGAAGGCCTGGATCTTCCCGAAGTCAGCTTGGTTTCTATAATGGACGCTGATTCAGAAGGATTTTTAAGAAATACCAGAAGTTTAATTCAAACAATTGGCCGGGCATCCAGAAATGTTAATTCAAAAGTCATAATGTTTGCTGATAAAAGAACTGACAGCATGAAAGAAGCTATTGAAGAAACTGAAAGACGAAGGCAAATCCAGTTTGAATATAACCAAAAACATAAAATCACGCCAAAGACGGTAATTAAATCCCTAAACGAAGAAATAGTTGCTGAACAAGAGGAAGAAGAGATTGATTTAATGAAAAATGAGAATATTAAAAATAAACTGGTTGAGTTTGAGCAAAAAATGAGATTAGCTGCAGAAAACTTAAATTTTGAAAAAGCTATTGAGTATAGGGATAAGATTGATAAGTTGTCTAAAAAAGTGGCTCATCAATAAAATCAAATTTATTATGTGTTGAGCAATATTTATATAATTCTCCGGGTGTAATAATTCCATGCTTTACTGGATTGATATCAATGTATTCCAATGCATTAACTAAATCATCCTTATCTCTTATTCTATGATCATAGAAACTGTGCTGCCATATGAATTTGGGAAATATGATTTGGTCTTTGCCGTATTTTGTGATGAATTTCTGGCGTTTTTGTAAAATAAAATAATTCATTAATCCTTTTTCTTTCGGCAAATCTCGACCAGGTAACGACGAATCCGGATTCGTCGTTACCTGGTCGGGGAGCTTGCTCGCTACATGAGCGGGAATCTTCCAGTTATATCCCATAACCTTATTTGCGTCTTGCGAAAAATTCCTCTTCAAACTTTTCATCACACACGATATATTCCTTTTTCCAACATCTGCATGCTGAATTAAAAGATGACAATGCTCATAATTAATTACAAGGCCAAAAATTTTGCACTGATATATTTCTTTTACCAATTTCAGCTCCTCAATCATTAAATCGCAAAATATTTCTTCTTTAAAAAAAGAAATCCTATCCTTAGTATTTGCAGTTATGAAATAAATACCATACTCTGTATAATATCTTTTTGAGAAATTATTAAAATCTTTCATATAATATTATTGTAACACTTATGAACAATAACCAAAATGAAAATTTAATCATCAAAGGCGCCAGAGAACATAATCTAAAAAATATTGATTTAAATTTACCTTTGGATAAATTTATTGTAATAACTGGTCTATCTGGTTCTGGTAAATCTTCACTGGCTTTTGACACAATTTATGCTGAAGGCCAAAGAAGATATGTAGAAAGCCTGTCAGCTTATGCCAGACAATTTTTAGGGGTGATGTCCAAACCTGATGTTGATTCAATTAAAGGTTTATCACCGGCTATTTCTATTGAACAAAAAACTGTTTCTAAAAACCCAAGATCTACAGTGGGCACAATTACAGAAATTTATGATTATCTGCGATTGCTTTATGCCAGGATTGGAACACCTCATTGTCCCAAGTGCGGTAAATTAATTACTTCACAATCAATTGAAGATATTACAAACCAACTACTTAAACTCAAACCAAACAGCAAAATTCAAATTCTGTCCCCTATTATTTCCGGTCAAAAAGGAACATATGAAAAACTTTTCAAAAAATTATTTCAAAAAGGATATGTTCGCGTCAGAGTTGATGGCCGAGAACATGATTTAGGAGAAAAAATGAAAATCAAACTAAAAAAATATCAAAATCATAATATAGAAGTTATTGTTGATCGAATTATTGTTAAGCCAGAAGCAAAAACCAGAATTTATGATGCAATTGAAAAAGCGTCAGAGGAAAGTGATGGCTCAATTTTAGTTTTAATGCCTGACAAAACGGGAAAAATATTTTCTCAAAAAAATGCCTGCGCAGACTGCGGTATTAGCTTTGAAGAACTTCAGCCAAGAATGTTTTCATTTAACTCCCCTTTTGGCGCCTGCCCAGAATGTCATGGACTGGGAGCTTCTCAAAGTTTTGATCCTGAATTAATTATCCCCAATAAAGACCTGTCACTTGAAGAAGGTGCAATCGCTCCTTGGAAAACAACTCATCAAGGCTGGCGTATGCAAAGTTTAAAAAGCCTGGCCAAACATTTTGGGATTAGTATAAAAAAACCAATTAAAAAGTTACCCAAATGGTTTATTGACATAATATTAAATGGCACAGATGAAAAAATAGACTTTTCATACCAATCAAAATCATCTGATGCAATGTATGAATACACTGGCAGATTTGAAGGAGTTATCAAACAGCTTACAAGAAACCTGCAGGAAACCGAATCTGAAGCCAGAAGAGAAGATATTATGAAATACATGCGGGCAGGAGATTGCCCAATTTGCCAGGGCAGAAGATTGCGACCAGAAGCGCTAGGCGTTTCAATTGACAAAAAAAATATTATTGAATTCAGTGCAATGTCAATCTTGCAGGCAATTAATTTTGTTCAAAAATTAAAATTAACTAAAGCTAAAGAAAGAATTGCCAAGCCAATCTTAAAGGAAATTAAAAACCGGCTTCAATTTTTAGTGAATGTAGGATTAGATTATTTAGCCTTGGACAGAAGTGCAGCCACTTTATCAGGTGGTGAAGGCCAGAGAATCAGGCTGGCTACTCAAATCGGCTCAGAACTTCGAGGTGTTTTATATATTTTAGACGAACCCTCTATCGGCCTTCATCAAAGAGACAATCAAAAACTTATTAAAACTTTGCAGGACTTGCGTGATGTGGGAAATACTTTAATAGTGGTCGAGCATGATGAAGAAACAATGAGAAGCGCTGACTGGGTAGTTGACCTCGGACCTGGGGCAGGTATTAAAGGTGGCAAAGTAATTTGTTCTGCTCCATTTAAACAATTATTAAAATGTAAAAGCTTAACAGCTGATTATTTAACTGGAAAAAAGAAAATTGCTATTCCCAAAGAAAGAAGAACACCTACCGGATTTGTAACGATTGAAGGTGCAACTGAAAATAATTTAAAAAACATTAATGTGGACATTCCAACCGGTGTTTTAGTATGCGTTACAGGAGTCTCTGGCAGTGGCAAAAGTACTTTAATTGACCAAACCCTGCATCGGGCATTAGCTCAAAAATTTTATAAATCAGCTAAAAGAGCTGGAAAACACAAACAAATTTTAGGTTTTGAACAAATTGATAAAGTAATAAGCATTGATCAGTCGCCTATTGGCCGTACTCCAAGATCAAATCCAGTAACCTACATTGACGTTTACGGAGCGATCAGAGATTTATTTGCATCCACACCTGAAGCAAAAGCGCGTGGATATAAACCAGGACGATTCAGTTTTAATGTTTCTGGCGGTAGATGCGAAAACTGCGAAGGCGCAGGATTAATAAAAATTGAAATGCACTTTCTTCCTGATGTTTATGTAGAATGTGAAAAATGCAAAAGCACTCGATTTAATTCTGAAACTTTGGAAATTTTATACAAACAAAAAAATATCTCAGATATACTAAATATGACTGTCAATCAGGCAGCTGAATTTTTCAAGCATATTCCTAGAATAAATAAAAAACTTCAAACATTGCAGGATGTTGGCTTAGGCTATATCACTTTAGGTCAAAGCGCGACCACATTGTCTGGTGGCGAAGCTCAAAGGATAAAATTAACGAAAGAATTAGCAAAACGAGCAACTGGTGATACTCTGTATATTTTAGATGAGCCGACTACCGGCCTTCATTTTGATGATATTAATAAACTTTTGTCAGTATTAAACCGCTTAGTTGAAAAAGGCAATACTGTTGTGGTTATTGAACACAATCTTGATGTTATTAAAACCGCTGATTATATAATAGATCTTGGGCCAGAAGGCGGAGACAAAGGAGGCACAGTAATTGCCAAAGGGTCACCGGAAAAAGTTGCTCAAAACAAAAAGAGCTACACAGGAAAATATCTCCGGAAAATTCAAGCACGAAATCCTAAATTCTAAACAAATTCAAATATACAAATTTTCAAATGATCAAAATCAATAAGGTGCTTTTTAAAATTTTGGTCATTTAGATTTTGAACATTGTTTAGGATTTAGACATTAGGATTTAGTATTTATGAAAATAGATTCATCTACCCTTCCAACAAAACCCGGTTGTTATCTGATGACAAACAAGTCAGGTAAAATTATTTATATTGGCAAAGCTAAAAATATTAGAAAACGAGTGGCCACTTATTTCACAAAAAAACAGCTTGATTATAAAACCAAACTTTTAGTCAAACAAATTACTGACATTGATTTTATTATTACTGACAATGACGTCGAGGCATTACTTTTAGAAGCAAAGCTAATCAGAAAAAATAAACCAAAATATAATATTGATCTTAAAGAATCTTTGCGCTATGCCTATATTAAAATCACTGATGAAGATTTTCCAAGGTTGCAAACAACTCGAGTTAAAACAAAAGATGGCAAATACTTTGGTCCATATACAGATGGCACTGTAAGAAGAAATGTGATGTTTTTAGCTAATCGAATATTTAAACTGCGTACATGCAAAAAATTGCTAAAAAAGGTTTGCTTATCCTACCATATTGGTACTTGCGATGGTCCATGCGAAAATTTGATTTCAAAAGTAGAGTATTCAAAAAAAATTATTAAAGTTAAAATGCTGCTCAAGGGTCAAACAAAGCCTTTAATTGAAAAGCTAACTCAGGAGATGAAATCAGCATCAAAAAAGATGGAATATGAACAGGCAAAAACCCTTCGAGATCAGATTCAAACTCTGCAAAACATTCAACAAAAACAAAAAGTTGAAATTACAAAAAAAATAAATCAGGATATTATTAATTTTATTGAAAGGGATAATCAAATCATGATCCAGCTCTTTAATATTCACAAAGGTGTTATTTCCGGCCGAAAACAATTTGCTTTTACCAATTTAATTGGCGGTTTGGAAACATTTATTAAACAATATTATTTTTATGAAGAAATTCCTCAAGAAATTATTATCCCAAATAAATTAAAAGATCAAAAATTGGTTGAAAAATATCTTTCAAAATTAAGAAAAACAAACGTAGCAATTACTGTGCCGCAAAAAGGAACAAAAAAAGATTTGCTTAACTTAGTTTATACAAATCTTTTGGAAAATTTATCAGAAAACGAAAAAGTGCTGGTACAGCTTAAAGATAAATTAAATCTTTCTAAAATCCCATATCATATTGAATGCTTTGACATTTCAAATATTGGTCCAAAATTTACTGTTGGCGCTATGGTGCATTTCTTTAATGGCAAACCAGATAAAAATAATTATCGAAGATTTAAAATAAAAACTGTAATCGGCCAGGATGACTTTGCCATGATGGCTGAAATTGTGAGGAGAAGGTATTATAGATTAAAAAAAGAAAAATCTCAGCTGCCTGGATTAATCTTAATAGATGGCGGCCCAGCACAACTTAATGCTTCACTACATCAATTAGAATCTCTGAGCTTAAAAATCCCAATCATATCTTTAGCCAAAAAAAATGAAGAAATATTTTTACCAGAAGAAGCTATGCCCAGAATTTGGAACAAAAAAGATCCTGCACTCAAACTATTACAAAAAATCAGGGATGAAGCTCACAGATTTGCCATTAAATATCATCGCCTGATGCGGGAGAAAATAAAATAATTATTTAAAATAAAAAGCCTTAGTTATTTGAAACTAAGGTTTTATTGTTCAACCGGATCTAATTTGACAAATATTTCTGTGGTATCTGCACTTATTTCAATGTTCTCAATATAAGTATGATACCCTTCCTTACAAGCATGTAGCGTATATGCTCCTGCCCATAATTCTCGGTGATATGGAGTCAAATGACCATCATCTTCTTCACAATGTTTATGTAGCGTAATTTCAACTTCAGTAGGATCTGAATGAAAATATACGTCAACATATGGTATTTCTTCAAGAAAATATAAGAATTCTTTACCTTGTTCATCCACACAAATGGTATCTTCAAGGGGATAACAAATTTCCTGACGAATAACCAAATCATACGGACCTTGGGCCAGATCTATTGTAAGAGGTGTTTCTCCTGAAGGTACTACCCCTGCTAATTCATCATCCAGCCATATTTCTGCATAATATGGCATCGGCCCTATACTAAAAGAGACAGTATATATTGTATCTAGATCAACTTCACAAAAATAAATATCTTCCACAATCTCATCAGGGATATCAGCCATTATTTTGGTATCAAGCATATTTATTTCATAACTTACAATATCAACATTTACATTGGATTGTCCTACTTCTAGCCTGATTGGAGTATTTGTTTCGATATTACACGCAATTACGCTAAAAATCAGTAAAAATGTAGTAAATATCCTTGCTTTCACTTTTTCCTCCTTTGTTAAAGATCTGAATTTACCTTTCCTAATTATATAATACTATATTAAAAAAAATCAAGCCAAATAAAAAACCCTTAGTTTAAGAAACTCAAGGGTTAGTTGATTTTCTGGTACTTATAATACACTGATTCAGCTGTGTCCCAATCGACATAATCAAATGTTACACTCTGATCATCTTGATCTCCATATCCAATTATCCACCAATCACTACCATGATATATCATTATCTCCATATCTGAATTTACTGCACCAAACAGATAGTCATCAGAAGGAGTTGGGGGATCAAAACCATGAACTCTCCAACGAGTAGCATCATGAGGTTCAGTTGTAACCATAACCTGATATGCAGGAAGACTACCTTCTAGTTCAAAAGTTCCATCAAGCCAACCCAAATAGTCTTGTAGATTAATTGGATTTAGTACAATATGAACTTCATTATCAGCTACCGAAATTTCGGTTTCAAAAAAATCTGCAATATATCCACCCTTTGAAGCATAGATCGTATAACTTCCAGCATAAAATGCTTCTGAAAATGGAGTAATTTGGGACTCAGAACATATTTGTTCGTCAATACACACTGTCACACCATCTGGTGACGAGGTGAAATCTACATTAATTTGAGGAATGGGTTGCAAATCAAACGATACATCTGGCATCCCAACGTCAACGCTCAAATTATCAACATATGGATAATATCCATCTTTAAATAACTCAATAAAATATTCTCCTGGCATCAAAAATGCCTGAACTGGGGTAATTCCTATTGCCTCACTATCAATAAAAACTTGTGCATCAATAGGACTTGAACTGAGCTCAAACGATATCAAGTCTGGATTTTCTATTAAAAATGCCGTAATTACAGTTGTATCGGTTGTCACCTCAAAATCATAATCGATTGTTTCATATCCCATTTTTTCAAATCTGAAAATATGCCAACCAATTTCAACATCAGCTGTACATTGTGTTGAGCATATTAACACACCATCAATGAAAAAATTCGCACCTTGCTCTGGCATTGAATTTACAATCACCGTTATAGATGGTTTTATTTCATCCGCAAATATCTGATCTAATTCAGATTGTTCCGATCCAACTTTATCCAGCTCAATCTGGTCTGGATTAATATTATCCAAATCAATTTGATCCATATTAATTTGAGCTGAGTCATTGTTATCTAGATCAACATGATCTTCTCTTTCTTTATCTTGATCAAGATAACTTTCAAAATCATTTTCATCATTATGTCCAAATTCATCACTATTATTATCATCTTGCGTATCTAGAAAAACATATCGAGTTGTAGTATCACTACACGCTGAAAAAATAAAAAAATAAAACAACAAGTAAATAGATCTCTTCGTCATGGACACTTCTCCTATGTGAAAGTTGAAGATTTTACATAATTGTAAAGGACTTCTAATATTAACCTAAAACCATAATTTTGTCAAGTTTCAGGTTATTCCCCCTCTCTTTATATTATAAACAAAAAACCTTGGTTTTTGAAACCAAGGAAAATAAATTAGTTAACTTTTATATAATGATAATACACCGGCGCTCCAGTGTTCCAGTCAGTATAATCAAAAGTTATAGTCTGATCAATCTGATCTCCATAACCAATAATCCACCAATCACTACCGTGATATACCATAATTTCCATGCTTTCATTCACACTTCCAAAAAGATAATCACCTATAGGCGTAGGTGGCTCAAAACCAAAAATCCTCCAGCGAGTAGCATCATGGGGTTCGGTTGTAACCACAACCTGATATATAGGAATGCTATCTTCCAGTTCAAAGGTGCCATCCAACCAACCCAAATAATCTGATAAGTTAATTGGATCTAACACAATATGAACATTATTATTAATAGCAGAAATATCTACATCAAATGTATCAGCGACATATCCACCTTTTGAGGCGTAAATAGTATATGTCCCAGCGTAAAGAGATTCAGAAAACGGTGTAATTTTTGGATCAGAACATGATGGCTCATCAAGACAAACCGTTACCCCATCTGGTGATGATGTAAACGCTACATCAATTTGGGGAATAGGCTGTAAGTCAAACAAAACGTCTTGCATCCCATCCACTACCATTAAATTATCCAGATACGGATAATATCCATCCAGATATAATCCGATGGAATACTCTCCTGAAAGAACAGATGCTTGAACAGGTGTTTCTCCAATAGGATTACCATCAAGGAATGTCTGCGCACCAATAGGATTGGAGCTAATCTCAAATGATATAAAGCTGGGATTCTCTGTCATAAAAACCGTGATAACATTTGTATTAATTGTTACTTCATAATCATATACTATCGTTTCATATCCCATTTTTTCAAATCGCAGACTATACCAACCAACTTCTAAATCTACAGTGCATTGTGTTAAACACATAAATACATCATTAACAAAGAAACTGGCACCTTGTTCAGGCATAGAATTAACTGTAACAGTAACTACTGTGGGTCCAATTTCATCTTCTATTACATCATAAACGTCTAACTGATCCGACTCAGTTTGATCCTCATCTTGACCTCCATCAGTCATTAAACCCTGATCAGATGAGTCTGAATCAGTCTGATCAGCATCAGTTTGATCACCATCGAATATCAATTCAGGTAAAGTTATATCAGGTAATACCTGATCGGGCAAACCTTCGTCAGTCACC
>CAYPKD010000001.1:187445-232517 GCA_964411255.1 uncultured Gammaproteobacteria bacterium
ACCTGGTCTGGCAGACCTTCGTCTGTTACAACTTGATCGGGCAAACCTTCGTCAGTCACCACCTGGTCTGGCAGACCTTCGTCTGTTACAACTTGATCGGGCAAACCTTCGTCAGCCACCACCTGGTCTGGCAGACTTTCATCTGGTACCACCTGATCTGGTAGACCTTCATCTGTTACAACTTGATCGGGTAGACTTTCATCTAGTTCAACCTGATCAGGATGATTAATATCATTTTGAGTATCTACTAATGCGTCAGGATCTATAATATGTACTTCAAGCAAATCCTTATCACTATTTCCATTTAAAATATCAACATCAGCCGTTGATAAGAATGGATCCTTTTCTTCACCTCCACAACCACTAATCAAAAAAATAAAAAGACAGTAAAATATTCTTTTTGCGAACATGTTCTCCTCCTGCACTCTACGTATGTGAATGACATAGTTTGTCAAAGGACAGTAAATTTTAAGCCAAAACTCATCTTTTGTCAAGTTTCAGCTGATTTCCTCCCCTCTACTTATATTATATAGCAAAATCAACAAAAAAACAGGTTTTTTCAATATACCTGCTTTTTTATTAAATATATAAATTTATCCTTGCCGATAAATTAAATCTTCATCAATTCGCTTCCAATCATACAATTCTTCATCAGTAAACCACACTTTTATCTCTCTTTCAGCTTCATCAACCTCACCAGAAGCATGAATTAGATTTTGTATTGGTCTATTTGAAGAATCTGATAACTTAAATGAATCAATTGCTAAATCACCACGGATAGTGCCTGGATCAGCATCTTGGGGACTGGTAAATCCCGCTATTTTTCTAATTTTTTCTACTGCATTATGCCCTTCAATACATATAGCAATAATTGGAGATATAACTAAATAATCCATCAACTGATTTCTCACTCTTTGTCCAATTTCCAAAGCTGTTTCATCCATTTTTTCTCCTCTTTTTTCAGCAGCTGCCAACGCTTTTTCACCAACACTTAATAACCAGGCCTCATCATCAGCATAATGTATGCCTGCCAATTCTTTAGTCGCCTTAACCATTTTTAAACCCACGATCTTAAGTCCGCATTTTTCAAAACGGTCAATAATTTGTCCAACCAGTGCTCTTTGGACACCATCTGGTTTGATTAATACAAGAGATCTTTCTTTCATAATTTTTAAATATTAATTTGTGAAAATCATTATCTATTATAACGGAATTAAACAATTTTGTAAATAACGCAGGATTTTGTTATTTTTCTGTCATGACCTCAATTTTCTCCCCATCACTAAGCACTGAAACCTGCCCATTTAAATCATTTCTATAAATTTCTATTCCCAACCTTTCCAGTCTTCGAATAACTGAAAGATGCGGGTGGCCAAATCTATTATCTTCTCCTACCTGAATAATCGCATAATCAGGATCAACTGCATTCAAAAAATTTTCTGAAGATGAACTAGAACTGCCATGATGACCTAATTTTATTACATCTACATCTAAATCTACTTCCAAATCTAATAATTCTTGTTCAACTTCTTTCTCAGCATCACCCATAAACAAAAATTCTTTATCTTTATAAATTATTTTATTAACAATCGAAGTATTATTTATTTCCTCAACTTCTTTATTAACCAAATCTTCAAATGGATATAAAAATTCTAACTTCAAATCAGCACCTAAATCTAAAATTCTTTGCTCTTTGACAATTTCCAAAGAAACATTTTTTTGTTTTATCACCTCTAGCCATTCAAAATATGCAGGAGAGGTGTGCAACGCTCCTGTATAATAAATTTTTCCAACATCATATCGTCGCAAAACCTCTACCAACCCGTTTATATGATCACTATGCGGATGCGTTAAAATCATGATATCAATCTGCCGATCAAAAAAAGATAAATTCTTTCCCATTTGATCAAGAATAGACATGTCAGGACCGCCGTCAATTAATATCTTTTGCTCCTGAGGAGTTTTAATGAAAATTGAGTCGCCTTGACCAACATCTAAATAATGTATTTCGAGCCGATTTTCAACCGGAATTGAGGCTTCAGAACTCAAATTTAAACCAGAAAAATCCTCTTTTATAATTATTCCTATTAATATAAAAATCGCTGCTAATAAGCTAATTAAAATTTTAATTGTTTTTTTTGAAATCATAGAAAATTTAATTTAATAACTCGCATATCGCATATCGCTTTTCGCTCTTCTGATGGGTAGATAAATAATCATGAAAATTATTGCATAGCAAATTATCACCCATTCTAATCCAAAAGATATATTTACTGAAGCACTATTCCAATTTGCCAATAATTTCACCACCTGAATTATATATTCTAAAACCAGCCAAGTCATCCAGCTAAAAATTTGTCCGATATAAACGGAAAATACTGCCAACATTACTCCGACAAAACCTACAAACATAGCAATTGGAATTGCTGATAAAATTAAAATATTTGCCACTGGGGCAACTAAAGATATCCTACTAAAATTATACATTATTAATGGACTTGTGGTAAGGATAGCAGCCATGGTTGTTGAAAAATTCTCCCGTAAACCAAAAATTTCAGGCATGAACTTAAATAACTTTTCAATTGGTTTTGATAGGTAAATTAATCCAATGGTAGCTAAAAAAGAAAGCTGAAAACCCATATCAAAAATCAAAATTTTTGGATTTATCATTACCATAATAAAAACCGCCAGGATCAAAACATATATTGTATTTGTTTTTCTGCCAGCCTGCTTGGCAACCAATACAATGATACCCATAATTGCGGCCCGTACCACCGCTGCAGATGCACCGCATAAAAAAACAAAAGCAATTATTCCCAAAACAGCAAAATAAAATGATTTTTTTCTACTAATGGAAATTGATTTAAAAAAATTCATTAAAGCCACTGCAACAATTGTAATGTTATAGCCAGAAACAGCAATAATATGGGTTACGCCAGTTCTATTAAATGCTTCCATTATTTCCTTTGGTATGCCTTTTCGCACGCCAAGTAAAAGTCCTGCTAAAAATGATGCATGCGGCTCTGGCAGAATCTGATTTATTTTTCCTAAAAAATATTTTTTTGAATTTAATAAATTTTCTTTTACAATACCGCCCTTTCCTCCATTTAAAATTAAAATTTTGGGATTATAGCAGGTTGAATAAATATTATGCCTGGCTAAATATTTTCCATAATCAAAATTGTCAATTTGTCCAGGTTGCTTTAACAAACATTCAATTCTTAATACTTGTCCATATTCATAATATGGATATAACTCTGTTTTAACTAAAATTAATCCTTTTACTTTTTTCCAAGAATTTTCCTGCTCAATTTTTTCAGCTTGAAATGTTAATTTTTGGTGATCAGACCTTAAATCAACTTCCTCTCGTATAAATCCTTCAACGATTACTTTTTGTTCATTAAAAAAATGAATATTTTCATCAATTGATTCTGGCACTGAGCTTTGCAGCCATAAAAATCCTGCTGTTAATCCAAATATTACTAAAACAATAACCATCCTTGCTTTTAAGGTAAATAAAATTATTACCAACATTATTAAAATTATTATGCAATACAACAATTCAACCTGAAAACTGGCAGTTGCAACACCAATTATAAATGCGCAAAGCACTAAGTAAAATTTCTTGCTTTTTGATAATTTTCCAAACATAAAACCCCTCTAGGCGGAGGGGTTCCCAATTTTTTATTATATATTGCTTTATTCGTAATTATCTGTAATCTTTGACAAAAGTATATAAAAAAATTTTACTTTTATCAGTATAAATTTATTGCTGTGCCTTATACTCCATGATTGCGGTTACAACCTTTGAATCATCCTTTAATTCTTCAACAAACAAAACATGATTTTTATTTATTTCCATTCTGTCTAATGGACCATGCAATTCATTACCAAGCTTAATTAAAGTTAAATCTGGCTGTTGTGCTGGCTCTCCTGGTTTTTGCTCTTGTAAAGGTCTTTTTAGCTGCAGATAATAAATATCTTTCATCACAACATAACCGGCATTTTTATTGGTCAATTTTCCAAAATATACCTGACCATTTGATAAAAATACAGCTTGATAATCAGCTTGTGAGAAACCGCGTCTATAAATTAAAAAGTAAAATGCTGTGACCAATACGATGATAATAATTAAAATCAAAAGTCCAATTTTTTTTGTATTTGCCTTTGGCATAGCAATTCCGTCTTTTTGTGGCATAGATAAAATATTAATTATTAAGTGTTTTTAGATAGGTATATTTTACAAAACAATTTCAAATTGTGCAAGCAAGTTATTCACTGGCTGGCGCGCTATCATCAGCTTCTGGTAGAGCAGGTGATGCTTCTTCTTCAGGTAAAGCCTCTTCTTCAATTGGATCTACTGGGGTCTCAGGATTTACTGGTTCGTTATTTTCTATTGGTGAAGCAGGCTCTTCAGGAATGATATCTTCCTCTGGGGCTGGTGTTTCTTCGATAATTTCTGGCTCTGCTGGAGTTGATTCAGCTGAAGCCGGGATGTCATTATTAACAAGCCCTGACAGATCGACCTCAAACACTTGCTGTTTCTGATCTTCTCCGAGTATCAATATTATGTCGCTGTTTTCTAAATATGGAACTGCTTCTGAATTATTAACCTCCTCTATTGATAATAGTTGGCCTCCAATTAAGGTATAAACTTCTTCCTTTGCATCACCATCTGTCTCATTATTTATTACTATCATTTCAGTATCTAAGAAATAGCCAAATGTATCACGGCCTACTTTTACATTATATCCTAAGCCTTGTAGACTATTTACAATGTTATCAATTTCCAAATTAGCGCCATTCATAATGGTTACATCAACGCTTGCCCGGTTAATATCATCTGGTGGAATATATAAATTTGGATCTTGTTCTTCGTTTTGTTCTTCCTCCTTTTCGTCATTTAAATTAATCTCCTCGTTTTGATCTGCGACCACGCCAAATGCAATCCAGTCAAAATTCAAATTATACTTACAGCCTCTGTCTTTTTCTTCAACATCCTCATCAAATTCCTCGCCAACACATAATGGCTCAGCAATATTTATAATAAATCCGTCTTTATCTTTGCTGGTAATTACATATCGTCCATCCCAAATTTCAAATATATTATCAGTTTCTTCTAGGCCAAGCAACTCTGGTGTAACAGTAATTCGAGGCACCTCTTCAAATGGATTGTTAAAGTTAACCTCAACCAAAGTCTGATCAGCTGAAGCAATAACTGCAGTACCAGACATTTCATTGCTTACATATAATTTATCTTCAACTTCTAAATTACCTTCGACTCTCACATCTCCAGCAACAACGAGGTTGCCTTCAACATATAGGTCGCCGTAAATCTTTACGTCACTATTTACAGCCAAATAAGTGGTATCAATTCCTTCCTCCATGTTAAATATATCAGCTGCTATCTGAGGGGCAACAATACCCTGGCTATATGATTGATCACCTGATGCCATTTGGTCAAAATAGTCTTTAACTGTTGCCTCAACAAGCTGGCCAATTCTTTCTTCTTCAGTTTCAAAATAATAACTATTCATTACCAATACCATAATTCTGCCAGTACCCTGTATTTTATCCATTGATTTTATTAAAGAAGATTTTGCTGATTCAATTACATTAGCATCATTTTCCAATTCAGTTACCTTTTGTTCTATTGTTTGTTCAACTTGCTCAATATCATCAATATTATTAATATTTGTATCAACCTGGCCTTCAATATCTAAAACTTCAGCCACTGTCTCTAGCTCATCTGATAATATTTCTTCTTTTTCATCAATTATGTCATTACGCTCGTCTTTGGTGAAACTCTCATCATTTTCAATTGTCTCTAAAATTTCTTTATTATTTTCAATATTATCTAATATTTCCTGTGTTTCTTCAGCCAGATCAAGGCTAGTCTCTATCATTTCATCAAATTCAAGTGCTGATTCGACAAGTTCCTTTGCCACTTCAGTACTATCACCAGAATCAGTAAAGTCATAGTCTTCAAGCGCTTTACCTATCACCGGACCAGAACCAACCAATTTCATCGCATAACCAGCAGTAGACGCTGGGGTCAATAGATCTCCAGCCTTAACCGGACCATTTTCATCAGTGATCTTCACTGGTACTCGTCCAGCCAAAGCTACAGGCCTGTAAATCCGTCCATCATCTATTTGAGATAATACATAACCAGGCTCAGTGGAAATAATACCGATTGGGCTATCGTCTTTTGAGCCTTTTTTAATATGAACTTTTTTATAAGGATCAACCGCTACTACATCACCTGCTTCAATATCAGAATATTCAGTCGGCCAGTCTTCTGCTAAGTCATATGCGCCTGCATTAGTCAACAAACTATGAGTCATGACAAATGAACCACCTGAATTTCTATTTTCATTTGCTTGGCCAGTAGCATCAGCTTTAAAGAATAATGAAGCGATTTCTCCGTCAGCCTGGAAATTTATTGCATTTGATACTTCATCATGTTCTGAATATTCCCAAATTTCAAGGTCACCAGTAGTATCATCAGTAACTGGAAAATATAATTTTCCATTATATGGCATTAGGAATGAACCTGCTGTATCATTTGAAGAATCCATATCCACCACGTATGTCCAAGCGCCGCCCGCGAAAGATTCTGGATTATATCTGGCAAGAACAAAACCGCCACCAGTGCCCCGAACCAAAGCATACAATTTACCATTATAAACAGTCATAGCAGACACCTCATCATCTGCATTAGCTAATCCACTAAAACTGCCAACGGCTTCCCATTCATTATATGAATCTCTTAATTGATAAATAGATGCGGCACCAATAGTACTTTTTATACCAACATAGACTGAACCATTAAAGGATACCATTGATAAAGCACCAACCCTGCTTGCAAGGCCAAAACCATCAGTACTAACTGAGCTAAAGCTACTTCCATATCTGTATGACCACATTTCAAGACCAGTGGTTGTATTATTCGTACCAACAGTTACATCTGTATAAGCATATTGGTTTGAGGAATCAGCAAGTAAACTTTCAATACTAAGATTATTCGCATCACCAAATCCTGCTGCAGCATTTAATTTATCCCAGCTACTTGAGGCACCAGTTGACTCCTCAAATCTATAAGCAAAGGCACCTCCGGCAGTTCGACCAGTACCCATATATAAATTTCCATTGGCTATGGTCATTGATGGTACTCTGTTAGTATTTGCATCAAACGCTATTGAGTATTGTGAACAAGTAGCGCCTTCAATACAACTATACAGTTTAGCATCATTTGGTGTATTTTGAGTACCAAACCATAATTTTCCATTATAAACAATCATTGATTCAATTGCAGAATTACTACTGTCATTTACACCTGCATCATCTAATATCTCCCAATTTTCTCCATCATATGCCCATATTTCTGCTCCATCATTAGAATTTTCCGTACCCACATATAATTTCCCATTCCAAACAGCTGCAGCTTTTGAACCAGTATTATCTGAATCCCCAAAACCATTTGTATTTATCACCCTAACATCATCACCATCATTTGGATTAATATCATCATCTCTTTCTCCCAGAGTAATGTCACTTCCGAATTGTCCTTCAATTATCGTATTTTCTAAGAATAATACATCCTGTATTCTTAGGTTTGTCTGCACTAATGTAGTTCCCTGAGGATTAAAATTACCCTGATCAGATAAATTTTCTTCATCACGGTTCAAAACCAACCAATCATCAACATCAACAGCAATATTTCCTCTAGCAACTGATAAAGACTCATAAAAATAATTTCTCGAAGAATCAGGTGATAATGATATATACGTAGCAATATCTGAATTCAATCCTATTTTTGACAATCTGCTATCTGTTGCAACATATATATTATCGCCAGCGTCATCAACTGCTATATCATATACCGATTCTTTTTCACCAAGTAATTGATTTTGTTCATTATCAGAAGAATTTAATGCTCTTTTGCCAGTCTGGTACATGTATTTAATAACATTAGGAGGAATGACGTCTTTTGTGAACATTACTTCATCAACTTCTCCATCCCAGTTATATGTTGTAGCAGTTGCATGTCTGCCAACATAAAATGATTGGCCATTACTCAAATCATTTGTCTGCAAATCAAGATCAGCACTGGCAAATTCTCCATCAATATATAAATACAATCCGTCTTGTGGCTTTCTGACCATGGTGACAAAATGCCATTCATCATCATCATATAAAGAATATGAACCGGCTCTATCATTGACAGCACCCTCATTTGTTTCAGCATATATATATCCAGAAGAATCCATATATATACTATAGCCAGAAACAGCACCAGCAGCTTTCTTATTTATAATATAATCACTATTAGTCGCTATCGAATCATGCTTAACCCATAATGAAATACTAACACTATCATTAGTGGCTATATCCAAATTAGAATCATCTGCATGAGTAAAATAATCGGCAGAACCATCCAAAGTAACAGCGTTTCCTCTAACGCCATCAACGTCTGCAGTAGAAAGAATGCTGGTAGGAGTTAAATTCAGCGGACTAGCTGGAGCAGATTGGTCATATCTACTTATCACTATACTTGACATATCGTCTGATCCGAATTCCCACATTGCCTTTGTATCACCATACATCATGTCAGTAATAAAACCATTATCTTTTGTATTATCAGCACCATCAGCTTGATAATATTTTATAGCTGATGCATCTTGATCTTTTTGATCCTCATGAATGACATCCAATCCAGTAGAGGAACCATATAAAATAATATTACCATCTATAACAGACGCATCATTAATGATTTCCAGACCGTATTTTGTGGAAGATGGATTAGTGGATAATGCTGGCAAAGACTTACCATAAAACTCAGCATCAGGGATATCTTGATTGACCCCTTCATCCTGATCAATGTTCCTAAATACTTGCAATCTGCCGCTTGTTTCATTTGTCAGATACAGAGAACCATCTTTTGATAATCTTACGTTATTTATGTCATCTGTCCACGCAGTTGAATAATAATATACTATCGATCGATTATTTTTGTTAATAACATTAGCACCGCTATCTGTTGCAATAGCCAAATATTCATCACCCTTTATTGTTTCAACATGAACATCATTAGATTGCAATGAGCGTAACCCAAAGGTCGAATTCTCCAGATTATAAGTATTTACCGACTCTCGATCACTGATAGTTCCATCAAACATACTAATGCCAACCAAACTATAAGCATATATTGTATCCTCAATAAAATTGATCTCATATACTGCCAACGTTGCAGTCACATATATACTTCCATTCTTTGCATATATATTACTTGGATCAACTCCTGGAAATGCAGCGGCTGCAGTATCAGAAAACCACATCCATAACCGATGATCCTTACCATCATAAATTTTTAATTCTGTATCAGTTGCCACTATTTCAGCCACTTCAGGAAATTCTCTCTTTGTACCACGAACCTCAGATGAATTTTCATTAAACCAAGAAGTTCCCTGAGCATTAGAATCATTTCTCCACATACCGCCATCATCATCAGCTGTCGTATCATAAACAAATACGTCATTTACATCAGCATCATTAAATATATATTCTTTTTCACTTAAAATAATATCTCCTTCAAATTCCATATCATCTTTTACTGTAATCTTAACTGAATCTTTAGCTTCCATGTCATTGACTTTTATTGTTCCGTCAACATATAAATCCTTACCGACTGACATATCAAATTCTGTATTTACATTTTGTGCTAATAAATTCTTCCAAACCTTTGTTTCCTGATCATGAGTATAAACATATGCTCTACCAGTATAATCATTTGCTCCGTCGTTTCCTGGATATCTATATGCGCCAACAATGATATCGTCTAAATTATCGCCATCAACATCTCCGGCTGTATCAACTACCCAGCCAAAATAATCATTTAAATTTTCTCCTTTATATAAAGCATTTGCATTTGACGCTGAAATAGTCGAATACATATCTGAATTACCATAAAACACATAAACAGCTCCCTGATTTGAACCAGCTGCTCCGTCATATAAATAAGCGCCAACTAATATATCTGAAAAACCGTCACCGGTTACATCCGCATATGATAAATCTGTAGGAATTGCATTAGTAGAGCTAACACCTTCAATAACTACATTCGCAGAAGCAATAGTAGTGCTTGATGTTAAAGAATCGCTTCCATAAAACACCATCACTCCTCCTTCATTTGAACTGTCATCATATCCGTATGCTCCCATTAATATGTCATCATATCCATCGCCATTTACATCTCCTGCAAGAGTAACAGCATATCTGCCTGCATAATCATTAGCATCAACACCAGTTATTGTCACATCAGCTGTAGCATTAATATCGATACCTCCATAATAAACATAAACCTTTCCTGCAAAAGTATTTGGCGTATCATGGCCGTATGCTCCAATAATAATATCATCATATCCATCGCCATTTACATCTCCACCACCACCCACAGAATCATATCTGCTAAAATAATCAGAAGCGTTTTCACCCTCAAATTCTACATCATATGTACCATCCATATTTTCTCCTCCCAAATAAAGGTATGCTGACCCTCTACTAGATGAAACTCCATATTGACCGATCACAACATCATCATATCCATCACCATTAACATCTCCTACTCCATCAAGAGATTCACTGAAATAATTTGCTGATACTGGTGGATCAAATATAACATCTGCTCCAGTATCTAGCGTGGATCCTCCATAATATAAGTATGCTCTTCCATATGTGGCATATGAACGATCACCAACAATCCAATCATCATATCCATCACCATTAACATCGCCAACGATGTTTACGCTATATCCAAATTGAGTTGTTGATAAACCTGTTATTGTCGCATCAGCAGTAGTATTATCCATTGCTGCATTACCAAGATATAAAAATGCCTTTCCGGCGCCCGCACCTGCTTCATAAGAACCTACAATCCAGTCATCATATCCGTCCCCGTTCACATCACCACCTCCTGCAACGTCATATCCAAAATATTGAGAGGCTCCTTCACCAGTCATTGTAAATTCCGCCGTATCATCTATTGAAGCAAATCCTAAATTATACCTTTCGCTTGTACCCGGTACTAAATCTGATCGGACATAGGTTTTTCCACCACTAGGTTCTAAAATAATGTCACCTCTTGTGCTTTCAGTACCGGCAGTAATATGAACTTCTGTTTGACCTGTAATATCAACATCGGCTCCAGTAATTGTTATATCACCTGATGAATTATTATCTGTTGCATTTATGATAATACCACCATCAACTCCAGAGTTGGCAAAAACTAACTCATTGCCTACTACACTCATTGCAATATTTTCACTAAAATAAATATTACCATTATCAACGGTCAAATCTCCTGAAAAATACCCATTTTTCCAAGAATTACTTGAAGTGCCTAAATCAAATTTATTATCATACATTGGTATTAAATCAGAACTGACAAAGATGTCTCTTCCTGGCTGCGCAATGATATACATATCTCCGTGAGTTACCTGACTACCTATATAAAAATCTGGAGAAGCAAAAGCCATTCCTGCTATTTGTGACCAGCCAATTTCTGTATTATCAGTGGTAACATAAATATCCCCGTTAAAATTAAGACTATCATCTTCAACCTGCCAATTATCAGCAGAAACTTTTAGATTGCCAATTGAATGAATATCACTGTCTCCTCCACTTATCTCAACCCAAAACTCTGCATCTGTGGTGGCTAAAGATCCTACAACTAAATCTCCTTGAATCTGTGTCAAAGCATTTATTCTAAATAATTGATCTTCAGTTGCAGCTGCAAATTCACCATAAATTAATGATTTTGCCCGTCCATCAGGAGAACTACCACGATCTCTGTTGTCTATATACAATGTATCACTTCCTGTTTCATCATAACCAGCATTTATACCAATGGCCACATTATTACTGCCTGTTGTCATATTTTTACCAGCATGTGCTCCTAAAAATGTATTATTATTACCTGTTGTTAGGTTTTCTCCAGCATAATATCCAATTGCAGTATTTTGAAAAGCATTACCCATGTCATACAAAGCGTTAAAGCCAATACCTATATTGGCAGAACCAATATTGTTATATAAAGAATCACTTCCTATTGCTATGTTCCAGTTTCCTGAGGAATTACTATATAAAGCCTGAGTACCAATACCGACGTTATTTGAGCCGCCACCAGTATATATGGCATCATCTCCTAATCCCACATTTGATCCGTTAAGATCAATATAACCATCTGCCAAGTGTAGCAATTCCGCACTGACATCAAACCACAATTCAGCATCTGAAGTAGCATTTGAACCAACGACCAAATCATCATCTGTAGCTTTTAAATATGTAAACTCTCCTGCATCTGCCCATAATGAGTCTACGCTGGCATCTGCGCTGCTGTATGTTAAGCTCACCCACTCGCCATTCATATATCCTTCAAAATCAGAACCACTCCACTGAATAGTGCCATTATTTGTATTCGCTGCAGAACCAAGCAAAATTCCACCGTTAACATCTAAAATTTCATTAGGATTTGTTTCGTTTATGCCTATATAGCCGTTTCTCAATACAATCTCATCACCAGAATCTCCTTGAATAGTTAAATAATCATTTGTGCCATCCCAATAAATATTAGACATAATTGCATTATTCTCCCGTAATTGCAAACCAGCATTACTATTAGCACCGCTATCAGCAATAAAGAAGCTGGTCCAACTCTCAGACTCAACTCTTATATTTGCCGGAGCCATTCCAGCCTGATATACATGCAAATCAGTTGTTGGCTCATCAATTCCTATTCCTACATCGCCTGCGCTTGACTGTAAAACCAGATCACCATCAGTATTTATAGATAAATCTTTAGTAAGACCGTCATATGCAATTTCACCTTCATTCGTATCATTTGATCCAATATGCAAAGTATTTGGACCTAAATATAAATCTTCCCATCTAGAATCTTCTGAACCCAAATCATAAGTATCGTCTTGCGCTGGCGCAAAATTCGCGCTTAAAGTTACTGTTCCGTCTGGTGTATTTTTTAATATCGCTCCATTCTGTAATTCAATATCTCCGGTGGCAAAACTGGCTCCATTAAAACTTATACCTACCTCTAAATTAGCAGAATCGAACTCCAAACCATAAGTAGCATGACCATTTATGCCTTCAGTATTAAGCCTTAATAAGCTATAAACGCTATCACCTGAAGATGTTACCTGCAGACCATAAGCATTGCTTTCTGTTCCTAAAGGCTCAACATAAATTCTACCGCCCCATAGTGAAGTTAATGCATTGTTATTTGTAACATTAATATCTAATCCATATACATTTTGAGTTGCTGAAGAATTATTTGTCACATTTGCACTATAACCATACATAGAACCGCTATATGTGCCATATGCATCAGCTTGTAAATTTGCTGCATAAATATTACCGCTGCCCTGGCCAGAAACACCACCTGCATATGCAGTATTAGTGCCGCTTCCTAAATGTGCCAGGCCAGCATAGTAACCGGCTAAATTACCTGATCCTGAATGCGATAACATATTATATGATCCATAAGCAGATCCCACTCCTGTAAACCCATCACCAAGTCCATATTGGGTGTCGAAAAAACCATATCCCATCACATCAGCAGTTGCTTTTTTTCTATCTACATCCACCATATAACCAGCATAAGTAGATCCAATTGCATCAGAGCTGTTTGGCTGTATAGTCGCACTATAACCTAATATATAATGGCCCTGGCCCTGATCTAAGCCAGTTGGCGAAGTAACATTTACTTTTACAGCTGAATCTCCAGAGGTTCTACTTCTGTAATCTACTTCAAGACCGGCGATGCCAGCATGCACATCACTTGATGCATCTATTTTTACATAATCCTGATCAACATTTACATACAAAGTAGCATCGGCTGTGGCAGCTGAACCAACTGCTAGATTATCTGTTGAAGCAGTTAAGTATGCAAACTCACCTACATCTGTCCATAATCCCCCGCCACCACCAGTAAGGCTAACCCATTCAGAAACCGTACGGCCTTCAAAGTCAGAACCGGTCCACCGAATGTTTCCTTCACTAGCATCAGCCGTATTTGAAAGATTAATAGCGCCGTCAAAGTATGCTAAATCATTTACTTCTAAATTTCCTGAAATCAATACATCCGTATTTCCGCTTAAAAGATGGGTTGTAGCGTCAGTGCCAAAAATATTATATGTGCCTGCAGGAGAAAAATCTCCTACATAAAGTTGATTTTCTATATATACTCCCTGGCCTCCTTGAAAATACCCAGGCCAGCCTGTTGAAGAAGTCACATTTCCCCATACACCATAAGTTGTTCCCGTAGCTGCATCTGCAAGGAAATATCCAGCCCGACCTGAGGTCGAATCATTTTGAGCCCGCACAGCATAGTTAGCACCAGATACTCCAAGGGCAAGAAAATGACCTGCATAGTTATAAGAGCCTGTTCCGGAAATCTGGGCCTGAACACCAGTAGAACTGGAGGTTCCTGTATAGTCACTCTTAAAATACCCAGCAACACTATAATTTGATTCTGTTTCCCCATAAACCGCATAATCATAATAAGCTGCAGAATTATTTGTATTTGAAGAATGAAAATACCCAGCATAACCCTGACGCCCTGTTTGATCTACATAAATTCCATATTTATCATGACCTGTACTCCATTGATCACCAGTTTCAAAATATCCTGCTCTGGCTCGAGTTGAATTTGCATATGCCTGGATACCGTAGTTTATTGATTGGTTTGTCGTACTGGTTGATTCAAAATATCCGCCAGTTGCCGCAGTACCGTCAACTGAACCATAAACAGCTCTACCATAATTACCTTCAGCCACAGCCTGCACACCATAGTTATATATATTTCCAGTACCTGAAGCCTCAAAATATCCTCCTGCCCCATAATGTGAAGTATAGGTGTTATAGCCTCTTATTGGAGCGCCAGATGTACTGCGGTCTCCATATAAATATTCATTAATATGTCCATTATCGGTTCCACCAAAGTATATATTACCACCCTTAAATTCCCATCTGTCACTGTCAGTATAGTCAATATATCCACTATTTCCTCCTCCTGCATACATATACATCCGGGCATCTGAAGTCTGGCCTGAACTTCCTACTACAATAGACGGTGTATTAGGATTCACCCAAAAAGCCGCATTCGAAAAAGTAGTCCCCCCAACAACTAATATATCAGTGGTGTCTGTTAAATATGTAAATGTTCCACTATCTGTCCATAAACTTTCACCTATCTCAGTAAAATTTGATCCATCATATACAAATAAGCTCTTTGAAGATGTATCCCAGACCACATCGCCTTCATCTGTACCAGTAACTGCGGGAGGAGTGCCTGAATAAGTAGGCAAATTCAAGCCAGCATTATTGGCATGCGCCGGGCTTTCAAATCTGCCTCCATAATGAATGTCTTTCCAGAGCGCGTCAGCACTACCTAAACTTATACTGTTAGATGAATCTGGCAAAAAATCATTTGTTAATAAGAAATGGTCATTTGTTCCGTCCCATTGTAAATATTCTGAAGTGCCATTTGCAAAATATATCGAACTTCCTAATTCAATGTTGCCAGCGACATCTAAAACCTGGGATGGGATAGAAGTTCCAATACCCACATTGCCGCCAGAACCCTGCAACACAATATCACTTATACTCTGAACCAATAAATCATTGGTGGTTGTATTATATGAAACCGTACCTTCATCTGCAGTACTTGAACCAATGTGTAAAGTGCTTGGACCCAAATATAAATCAGACCACCTGGCATCAGCTGTGCCTAATTTATATTCATCATTGGATGCTGGTAAGAAGTTGGCGCTTAAAGTAACATCGCCTGTTGTTAAATTTTCCAATACTGCGCCTTTATTTAACTGAATATCTCCGCTTGTAATTTTTGAATTAAGCATGCTTATTGCATAGCCGTCAATTGTAGCCGTATCAAACTCTAATCCATATAATGCGCTTCCATCATTTTCAGTTGATAATCGTAATAGACTATAAGCCTGATCGCCTGAAGCAGTTACCTGCAGTCCGTACACTGATCCAGTTTCTGTTCCAGACGGGTCAACAAAAATTCTGCCTCCCCATAGACTGCCTGTTGTACTGCCACTTGGATTGGTTACTGCAATATCAAGTCCGTACATACTATTTGTGTCTGTAGAATTGTTTACCACTCTTGCGCCAATACCGGTCACTGTACTGTTAAATCCACTGGCTGCAGTAGCCTGAATGTCTATTCCCGACAAGGTATTTCCTGAATTTGTGCCTGAATGAGTTACATTTATTCTACTGCCAATGCCTACACCTGTTCCATTATGGGTAAGATTAATTTCCTCTCCATAAGCAACACCTGTGGAATCGCTGGATACATAATATTGGTCGCCTATAACCAGTCCTGTACCTTTATGCTCAAGATTGGTATATGCACCGTAAAGATAACCAGCTCCTTCATGAACTAATGTATTCCATTCTGCATATGCAGCAGTAGTGCCTTGGAGATTTGGTGTGCCATATTGAGCTGTTGCAACGACAGCATTGCCAAAAATTGATCCTTGACCTGCATAATCATATAATCTTGCAGCATAAGGAATTGCTGTTTGATTTGAACCAGATGTAGTGGTTACATCTGAAAGTACTCCCATTAATAAATTACCATTCGTTCCTCCATCTGTAACAGAATTTATATCCAAAGCAGATCTCCATAAATTTGGCTTGCCAGCACTGCGATAATCAATCTGCATCACATGATCTAGTCCATAATGTGAATCTGTTGAAGCATCTATATAAAAGTCTTGGGTTGCGTTTTGTGTTTGTTTTATTGAACCGCCTGTATATGACCATGTATCTGATGTATAGTCAATATCACCTGAAGCGCCGCTACTATCATACATTGTTAAGTTTGCATTGTTACTATCACCAGAACCAATTCGAAGTTGCTGCTCTCCAACATCAAAATATAATGAAGCGCTCTCTGCAGTACTTGCGCCCACTGCCAAATCATCAGTTGATGCAGTTAAATATGTGAAGTCACCTCCATCTGTCCATAAACCGCTGGCGCTACCAATAGCTGCATCCAAATCTTCAAGAACTAACTGAACATTTTCATTTACTGAATAATTTAAATTTCCATTAAATACGCCAATAGCATATGCGCCTGCTGTTGTTTGCGCTGCACTTGATTCTAAATTAATATTTGTAGCGCCAACTAGTAAATACGCATCATCTACATATAGATCATTCCATCTTTTCGTGGCGCTACCTAAGTTATATTTATCATCTGCGTATGGGGCTAGGTTACCCTGAATTTCAGTCAATGCATTTATTCTAAATAGTTGATCTGCTGTAGCAGCGGCAAAATTTCCATAAACAAGAGATTTTTTTCTTTCATCAACTGATGAAACCCTGTCAGCATTATCTGCTGAGTCAATAAACAACTGATTACTAAATGTCGTACTGTATCTGCCAGCATTATCACCAATCGCTACATTTCTCTCTCCTGTTACATTTCCAGTTAATGCATACCGTCCAATACCAATATTATATCTGCCTGTTGTGGTTGAATATAAGGTTCTATAACCAAAACCAAAATTATTAGAACCTGTTGTTATTTCATGTAATGCTCTATAACCAATTGCAGTATTATAATTAGCAGACTGCAAATCAAATAAAGTCTGTTCTCCAATTCCAATATTATATGATCCAGTTATTCCACCAGCATCACCATAGATAGCATTTTTACCAATTCCAATATTTGTATTACCAGTTGTATTATTATATAAAGCACGGTAGCCCAATGCTACATTATCATCTCCGTCTGTATTATCTAGTAGAGTTTCATAACCGATCGCTGTATTTTGCTGTCCTTCTGTATTTGATTGTAAAGCATAAGATCCGACAGCAATATTTCTATCACCTGAAGTATTTGATTGTAAAGCAGTATATCCAAATGCCGTGTTATGAATACCATCACTGTTTGAAGCACCTGATTCAACATTATTCTGTAAAGCCTGATACCCCATTGCTGTAGAATAATTAGTCACCCCATCACTAACATCAAAGAAATCAATATAATCTTCAACGTATAACTCACCACCAGTAAATTCCCATCTATCCCGTGTAGCATATTCAATGGTTCCGGTATCATTGTTTTGCGCATACATCATAATCTTTGCATTTTGACTGTCACCAGATCCTATTCGTAACTGCTGCTCACCTACATTAAAGTATAATGAAGCGCTCTCTGCAGTACTTGCGCCCACTGCCAAATCATCAGTTGATGCAGTTAAATATGTGAAGTCACCTCCATCTGTCCATAAACCGCTGGCGCTACCAATAGCTGCATCCAAATCTTCAAGAACTAACTGAACATTTTCATTTACTGAATAATTTAAATTTCCATTAAATACGCCAATAGCATATGCGCCTGCTGTTGTTTGCGCTGCACTTGATTCTAAATTAATATTTGTAGCGCCAACTAGTAAATACGCATCATCTACATATAAATCATCCCACCTATTACTTGCACTACCTAAATCATATTTATTATCAGCATAAGGAATTAAATATCCCTGTACTTCTACATTTGAATTTAATCGTACTAACTGATCTGCTGTAGCTGCAGCAAACTCTCCATAAATCAAAGATTTTTCTCTTCCTGCTATTAATCCTCCTCGATCTCTATTATCTATATATAACCTATCGCTTGTTGTTTCATCATATCCTGCGCTATAACCGATTGCTACATTTCTATCACCGGTTGCATTGTTATATAAAGAGTTTCCTCCTATAGCAATATTGCTATCACCTGAAGTTGTGTTTAGTGCTGCAAACGAACCGATTGCAACATTACTTGTACCTGCTGATACACTGGTAAGCGCATAATATCCAAGACCAACATTAAAATCACCTGTTAATTTATCAGTGGGATCACCAAATAATGCAAAATTTCCAAGAGCTACATTTCTTGTTCCTATAGTATTATTACGCAAAGCACTTTCACCTATAGCAGTATTATGAAAACCTGTTGTATTACCATTTAATGCACGATGTCCAATACCAGTATTTGAGTAACCTGTTGTATTATTATATAGAGACTGGTATCCAAAAGCATTATTATAATCTCCAGTTGTATTACTATAAAGAGTTTGATACCCAACTGCTGTATTCAGTTGGCCAATTGTATTTGAATATAATGATTGATAACCCACTCCGACAGTCCCTGACACTAAATTATTGCTCAATGACTGTGATCCAATCGCTACGCTGTAATCACCTGATACATTATCATAAAGTGTAAGGTATCCCAATGATACATTTTCATCCCCCGTTGCATTTGTATACAGAGAAAATCTTCCCACAGCTATATTGTTATCACCTGATGTAGTATTGTATGCTGCCGATGCACCCACAGCAATATTTGATGACCCCCCGCTCAAACCGGCAAGCGCATTCATACCAACACCAACATTAAAATCACCTGTTAATTTATCAGTGGGATCACCGGATAATGCAAGAACTCCAAGTGCTACATTAGAATTACCTATAGTATTATTTTGCATTGCATTATTACCTACCGCAGTATTATTTAAACCTGTTGTATTATTATACAAAGCCCAAAGTCCAAGACCTGTATTTTGATCTCCTGTTGTATTATTATAAAGTGCCTGATAACCAAGGGCTGTATTAGACACTCCTTGATTTGCTCCTAAATCTACATTATTTTGCAATGCCTGATATCCTAATGCTGTTGAATAATTATTCGTAACATCATAAAAATTAACATAATCCTCAACATACAATCCTCTAGATGCATTTAAAATTTCAAATCTATCTTCACTGGAGAATGACAAGTCACCCCAGTCTCCATCTGCTGCATACATTCTTAATGTAGCATCAGGACTTGTATCTAAAGCATTTCCAATTCTAACTAAATTTTCACTCACATCTATATAGAATGGGGCTCCAGTATCTGTATCGCCAACAACCAGGTCATCAGTGGCTGAAGTTAAATATGTGAATGTGCCATCGTCTGTCCAAAGACCTGCACTGCCAATAGCATCATCTAAATCTTCTAATACTCCCTGCACATTATCCTGAGCAGAATATGTTAAAGGAACTGAATATACTCCGATTAAATAAGCACCTGAAGTGTCTGACGCATCTCCAGAAGCTAAATTAATATCTGTCGTACCCTTAAGTACAAATAAGTTATCTGTATATAAACTATCCTGGATGTCAACTATATATGCATCACCGCTTGCCAATAAAACCAAATCACTGTTTGTATCAATAATCTGATCATCATCAATTTCTACACTATTTCCTGCTTTGAATTTTCTCGCCCTCACGGTTTCAGAAAAATATCCATACTGCCATCTCTGATCAGCAGATCCAAAATTAAATTTATCATCATAAGCTGGCATTAAATCACCTGAAACGTATACAAAACCAGTTGAATCATTATATGTTGGATTTAAATAAATATCACCGTTAGTATTTCCATTTTGAACAAAATAATCAGTTCCATCATATTCAATAAATGGAAAAGTGGTGGTACCAACAAATATGCCACTTCCAAAATAAGCATCATCTTCTACATATAATCCATAATCCCAGGATGTGCCCTGTTGGTATATTGCATGTTCATCTCCTGTGGCAGGAGTTCCCTGTAAATCTGTTACATAAAGTCCAAACAAGTCATCCCCATCACCTGAATTTTGTATTGCAGTAATCTTTGCAACAGATAAAGTGTTTAGTGCTGCATCACTGCTGGCAGTCATTTGTAAATCTAGACCATCACCAGTTTGTGAACTAACTTGATGCGTATATTGCCCGGTTATAATTTCATCTTCGTCTAAATCTGCAAACTCTTCTTCGCTTTTACCGTCTAATCTGTTTGCGTTTAAGGCATATGCGACTGAAGTAATTTCTTTTCTCGGTGTCATTTCTCCATCCCATACAGGACCAGCTGTTCCTCCAATATTTACACCAAGCCAATATCCACTTTCAGCCTGAAAATCCATAGTTGCAGGAAAAGCAGTTATTGAACCAAGCTTAATGGTAAATAAACCATCATCAACGGTTGCCACATTAGCACCGGCAATAGGCCAGGTCTCTGTCCATAGCGTATTACCACCAGATGACTGGTCATAAATCTTAAATTCCATGAAATAAACACCGTCAGTCACTGGATATCCGCTGGAATCTAGCAGTTTACCCTGATAATTAATGTAAGCGCTCGGCGCTGCTGAAGTTGAAGGAGTTTGCAAACTGAAAAAAGACAAGCTTAAAACAAAGCAGGCAATTAAAACTATTACAAGCTTTGTATATCTTGTCTTTTTGACACAATTGTAATGTGTTCTGATGCTTTGCATCGAAAAAATCTCCTTAACCTCTATAATTAATTGTTTATTTTTGTTACGAGATATTACAAGATTATTTTTTCCGTAATATCCGTAAAATTCCGTAAATCCGTAACCTCCTTATTTCTTCTTTTGCACTCCACGTCTAATTGCCTTATTATATGATCTGAACAATAACAGTATAATTATTAAAATTATCAATCCCATTAACATTACTCTCCATGGAAAAACCCAAAATTTTATATTATTGATAATTTTTTCATCATTGGATCCCCAGACCATTTCTAAATGAGCATTATATCTACCAAAACCAAAATTATTCCATTCATTTTTTAATTCAGCCATAAATCCGCCTTCTTTTAAATCAGCAGCTTTCCATACTGGATGAAATGCGCGAATACTTTGAGGCAAAATATTTCCTCTTTTTGGATTAGCTTCAATTTTTGCCTTTTCACCACCCCAACCATTAATAGTAATATCACCTAATGGTTTAAAGTGAACATTTCCGTCATTTTTTATTCTTAGTAAAAATTCAACTGGCGGTCTGTTATATAATTTTTTTCCAGCTGCAAATGAGAACTCTACTAATTCTGATTTTTCTCTAATCTCTCCTGGAACAGTCACCAATAAAAGCACTCCTGTCCTCTCTCCTAATCCAATCTTTTTGGTTTCATCTGGAGGAGAAGAAGAAGTGAAAATTGCAGCATAATGCCCTCCTGGCTCAGCGTCAGAAGGTACGTTAATTTTAAATCGAACAGTTTGTGTCTCGCCCACAGCTACCATTAATTGAGCTGATTCATATTCAATCCAACTGGCCAGTCCTAATTGGCTTTCTTCTTCTGAATCAATGCCAGGCGTGCCTTCTTCATCACTCGGACCAAAATTTTGAGCTATAAAATAATAAATATGAGGGGCATCTGTTCCATTATGAATTTGAAACTTGCCTTCATATGTTTTTCCAGGCTCAGCTTTAATACCCTCCAGTATTGGCGGAATTACAGTTACCGCATTTCCTCCTAAAGGTACGACAAAGGACAAAAAGAGCAATAAGATCAATAAACTTTTTACAATTCTCATACTTTTTTCTTACTAATAATTAATAATTTAAGCTCACCACAAAGTCCTGAATAAAATTCAGGACTTAAACTGCGCTTAAAATCTTGCTACGACATAATACTGAACCTGTTGGTGATAAGCACCAGCAGAAGTATTAGAATCAGTTACTACTCTGTGATCTACACGAGCTGAGTTAGTTGATGCAGTTGCAGCATTAGCAGCATCACTTTGTAATAAATTCACTTCATCAGAAGCTTGATTAGGCAAAGGAGAATCATTTGTTCCATAGTCTATTCCAGTATCAGAATATGTTGTTGCATTACCATTAGTTGGAGTACCTGGATTAAGGTGAATACCATATTCTTCTCCACCGGAATCATTTACAGGTGTACCATCTACTACACGATTAATATCGTCAGCATCTGGAGTGTCACCAGTGTTTGGAGCTGTTCCAGAATTTGCTTTTCTCAAATCCCCATCTGTTCTGAAAGTAATAACATATCCAGAACTGGCATTAGTAGTCACTTTCAAGTAATAGTCACAGGTAGCTCTTGCATCTTGGATTAAAGTACCTAAATCACAAGTGTTTGTATAGGCAGCATAGGTACTGTCCATGATCTCAAATCTCAATATAGCTTCAACAGTAGCATATATATTAACATCATTGGTGTATAATGATCCATTTAAACCATTATAAATGAATCCTCCACCAGTCATTACTTGAGATACCAAATCATTTGAAGCTACACCACTTAACATTACAGCAGCATTTGTTGCTGCATTAAGAGTAGTAACACGTACACAGAATTCTACACCATTGGTTAAACCAGTTGTTGTAGAACTTGTAAATGTGTATGTATATACATTGGCAGCTGTAGCGCCAGAACCATCTGCATCACCATCACCATCTGCATCTGTAGTGGCAGCAGCAGGATCTACACAAGCTGTATTAAGAGTGTAACCAGTAGGGAATGTCAAAGTCATTGTATCGTCTGTTGCATATTCAGTGCCTGTAAGTTGAAATGAAAACATAATATCATCAGTGGTCGCTACAGCATTATTCAAGTCAGGTAGTTGAGTAACAGCACTAGGAGTAATCACTCCGCCACCATTGTAGTTAGTATCTTCATCTAAATCAACGTACACAGTAACACCACCTGCATTTGCTTCTTCAGGAACTACAACTGTGAAGGCGAAAAATGACATGGTGAAAAGCAAAGTGAACATTAACATTAAAATACTTTTCTTATACATAGATTGTTACATTAATTAATAATTAATAACCTGTCAGTTTACGACAAGCGAAAACTGACCAGTCGGTTTCGAAACCGAATTAAATTTGTAACAGCTTCGACCTTTATTATTGGAATCTCTGAAAATAGAGTTTCCTTATTAAAATAGCTGTCAATATCTTAAAAAAAGAACAAATATTTTTAAAAAGTAATATGTAGTGAGTAATGAATAATGGGTAATTTGGCATCTGTAATAATCCGTAAGTCCGTAACCTCTTTCTTAATAGTTTACTACTGCATAATAACTGGTTATATGATTATATCCGCCAGCTGGTGTAATTCCCTGATCAATTGATGCCTTATATATTATTGCCACTCTTTCTTTATCAGCAAACGCATTTGAATTAGCTGTCTGCTGCGCGCTGGTAGTTATACCCCAGTCATTTGCGCCCTGTGCATTATCACCTGTGGTTTCAATACCATATTCCTCATCGCCAGCAGTCACTGTATTGTCTACCACATCGTTAATTACTTGCGGTCCATCACCAAGCTGCAGCCCATGCTTTTCTAAAATGACAACATTATATCCATCTTCCGCATTGGTATCAATTTCTGTCATTGCCACTGCTACACTTACATTCTGTGAGGTTAATGTACCCAGATTCATGGTATTTGCATTCAGGTTATAAACATAATCATTCCCGCCAGCAGGGCCTGCTGCAATTGTAGCCTGATCTCCTGACCATTTATCAACTGTAATAACCAATGCATTTATCTCAGAAATTTTTCCAACTGCCACATCCTGAGCTGGGCCAGCATCTTCAACCACTGCTATATAATCTCCCACGCTGTATGCTGCTGCTGAACTAACAGTGACTGTAAAATTGGCTGCATCAAAAGCCGTATATGAAACTCGAGTGCTATTATCCTGCGCCCGGACTGTAAATGTTAATCGCCTTTCTTCATCTCTTTGCCTATAACCAGAATCTAAACCATAACTTGCACTGCTTCCATAGCCAGGACCGAACTGTCCCAATGTATCTCTCAGCCGATAATTTGCTGAACTGGAATTATCATTACCACCTGCATTTATTGAATCCCATTTAATCTGATAATTTGAACTGCTCATTGCAAAAACATTGGTTTCAGAAAAACAGACAATATTTAAAACCAAAATTAAAACAAGAAAATATTTGCTTACAATTTTTTTTTTCATAACAAGCTAATTTTCCCCTCATTTAAAACAAAACTCTTTTATTAGCAGGTGCTAATAATTAATTTCCTTTCCTCACCAAAGTTTGTTTGACTTATCCACAAACTTATTAATTATGTTTAAATTATAGCATTAAATACAATGATTATCATCTTTTGTCAAAAAAAATGTGGATAACAAATTAAAAAATCACCGCTTGTTGCGATGATATTTGTAATCCTTTGATTTCTTCCTACTTGGGGTACGAAATCTGGTGCATTTTTTATATATTTTCTTTGCATAATTCTTCATAAATTACCAATTTTTACGAAAGTATCATTTTCTTATTAAAAATCGATAAACTGAATAAATTCCATTCCAAACTTTTAATATAATTGGGCGATATGTATAAGAATACGCGCCAAAATATCTAAAAATTGGCTGGTTTGGATTAAAGCCTTGTTTAAATCGTGTAATTCCCTGCCATGATTGCTCTTGTTTTATCTTCGAATCAACTGGTGCAGCACCCCAAAAATCATAGAATTGATATCCAGCCTGCTTTGCATGTTGTATGGCTGTCCATTGCAAAAGATGCGGTGCCATTAATCTTCGATATTCATTTGAACTGCCGCCAAACAAATATGTAGCCAGATTTTTGTAATAAACACACAATATTCCGGCAATGAATTTATTCTCATGTTTTGCCAAATAAAGCCTTGTCTTGTTTTGGCTTTTTAATAAGTCTGAAAAATATTGCTTTTGATATGTACCAAAACTTTGCCTCTGAGTAGTTTGTTTCATTAAATTATAAAATTCATCGATGTTGTCAGATTCTACAATTTCAACTCCTTTCTTTTTTGCCAACCGAATATTATAACGTGTTTTCTGATGCATGTCAGCCAAAAGATCATCTTCTGATTTTGATAAATCAAGCATAATTGTATGAACTGGCTGAACTTCCCGCTCAGATCTAGTAAAACCAAACGCTTCAAATTCCTGTTTCCAAAAAGTTTCTTCGTCAATCGCAAAATTATTTATCCAATTTTCCTTATTTATATTTCCAAGCTCAGTTATTATGTTCGGATCTATCCTAAATATGAGCGATTTATTTTCCTTTGCAATTTGATGCACTTTTTCAAACAATATTTTAAGAACTTGTGATAATTTTTCTTTATTATTATTTAATTCATTTGCAATCACCGGTCCACGAGGGCAATACAATGCATTTTGTCCAATTAAAAAACGATGTTTCCAAAAAAACATCTGAGCAACAGTTTTTCCATTTTCTTTAACCTCAAATCTCCAGATTTTTTGCTGCCTGCCAGCCTGAAATTCAGCCCAGCTCCAGGAATGCAAAAGAGAACCCGTATTTTGAGTTCTGTTGAACGTTTCCCATGAGGTTTTGTCAGTTGATTCTGTTATATGCATATGTAAAACTCTAAATCCAAATATCGAAATACTAAACAATGTTCAAAATCTAAATGCTCAAATTTTCTAAACATTTAAATCGTATTGCTCCATATTCTTGTTTTCTTTTTTATCTTTTTTTGTAATAATTGAACCAAAAATCTTCATTAATTCTGTTACCTCTTGAATTAAATTATTTCTTTCATTGTCTAACTCATTTTGTTCTTCGCTAATATAGACGAGCCTTAGCCAGTATCTACTTTCCTTTGATTCTTTTCTTGAAATTTTTATTCGATGATAGAAATCTTTTTTGCTTAATGCTTCATTTGCTTCAATATAATTTGCACCCACAGATCCGGATGACCTTATTAATTGTTTGGAATCCTCAATATTTGCAATTGTAATAGATAATTTTTTTACAAAAGCTCTAATACGCTTTGCAAATTCCAATGTTCTATCCTCTAAATCATATTCATGCTGGGTATTCTGCATATGTTTAATTCAATTGAATTTTGGACATTTGAAAATTGTTTAGTATTTAGGATTTAGATATTAGGATTTGCCTAACACCTTCAACGCTTCCTTCACCTGCTCTCCCGCATCTTCCACTTCTTTCGAAACCTTGCTCAAAGCCTCTTTGGCCTGCATTTTATTATAACCAAGATTTATTAAGGCTTCCAATGCGTCATTATCAACAGAAAGAGATTCAATTTTTCCAGTTCCCTCAATGTATTCAATTTTATTTTTTAATTCTAAAACAATTATTTCTGCTGTTTTTTTACCAAGACCAGAGACCTCAGTTAATATATCTGCCTGCTGATTTGAAATAGCTGATAAAATTTGCTCAACTGAATAAATTACAAAAATATTTAATGCTGTACGAGGCCCGACTCCGTTTACTGATATCAATTTTTCAAACAGCTGAAGTTCTTCAAAATTTATAAAGCCAAAAAGATCGTCAGCGTCTTCTCTGACGTTTTCAAATAAATAAAATTCAGCATCTTCACCTTGGTTTAGCTCAGCTAAAATCTTTTCATTAATAAAAATTTTATAACCCAAATCATTCCGCTCCAAAATCACAAAATTATCACCTTTATTTTTAATTTTTCCTCGAATAAAACTCAGCATATTTATGCTTCAATCTTAGCACATTATGTAAAAATTTCTAACTTACAGATTTTCAATTTTCAAAAAATTTACAATAATAGGAAATTACAACTTTACAAAACTTTTTTCCGCAACACCGTATACTCTGGCACTTGTCGATCAATAGACACTAATATTTCTTTATCCTGTCCGCCATGAGCTTCAGAAAGTCTCTCGCCAGTATCTGCATCAAAAATTTCCTTTATTTTAATTAAAAAATTATCTCCTTTTGGCACTACAAATTCAACTTCATCTCCTTCATAAATCGCATTATGTACTTTTACAAAAATTTGTTTCTCCTTTTCTTTTTTTAATTTCTCATTTGTTTTTTTACTTTTTACAACTACGCCGACAAACTCCCAATCACACGGTAAGTGCCCAGAATCATACTTTTGCTCAGCTTTTTCTTTATCAAATAAAAATCCGGTTGTAAAATCCCGATTTGTATTTTTTTTTAATTCATTTTTTAACTGTTCAATTTTTTTCATATCCCAATTTTCAATCAAATCTGTAGCCTCTCTATAAATTTTAGTAGTATTGGCAACATAATATAAACTTTTTGCTCTGCCTTCAATTTTAAAACTGCAAATCCCAGCCTCTGCCAATTGATCCAAATATTCAATCAAACACAAATCTTTTGAATTCATAATATAAGTGCCATGCTCATCTTCCTGCATTTGTAACAAGTCTCCAGGTCTTTTAACCTCTTCAATATGAATCGTTCGAGTTTCATCTTTTTCTAACTTTTCATTTATTTTTTTACTTTTTGCTTTTTGCTTTTTACTTTTTATTTTATATTCCCACCGACACGGCTGCACACAATCGCCCAAATTTCCACTGCGATCCATATAATATTTTGATAAAAGACAGCGGCCAGAATATGAAATACACATTGCGCCATGAACAAAATATTCCAGCTCAACTTCTGGCACTTTTTGATGTATCTCTTTAATTTGATCTAATGTAACTTCACGAGCTAAAATAATTCTCTTTATTCCCTGATCATACCAAAACTTTGCAGACTGCCAATTTGTGCAGTTTGCCTGAGTGCTTAAATGAATTTCAGCTTCTGGCCAAATTTCCTTAATCAGGCTTATTACTCCAGGATCAGAGGCAATCAAGCCGTCTGGTTGTATTTTTTTTAATTCAAAAATATACTTTTTCAAATTTTCTAAATGATAATTATGCGCAAAAATATTTACGGTTACATAAACTTTCTTTCCCAAACTATGCGCATGTTCAATGCCCTGCTTTAAGCTGTCCAAATCAAACTGATTTATCCTTACTCGCAAAGAAAAATCTGGCAGACCGCAATAAACTGCGTCTGCTCCAAAAACAAAACCAGCTTTTAATTTTTCTAAACTGCCAGCAGGAGCCAATAATTCAATTTTTATGCTTGAATTTTTCATATTAAACTAAATTTATCACAGATTTTTTGTTTAATCAAAGCAAAATGATATAAATGTTAAAAATTTGCTAATTTTAGGTCAGAAAAAACATCATAAGGGTTTTTCTGTTTGATAATTGACAACAAATATGTTATATAGTATAATACATTCTTCTTAGTTTTCTGTGAATTTCCGGAAAGGAGTCTGAGATGTTGTCCTTAACCTCGGTTAACAGAATTATTATCGTTACCCATACTGGGCCAGACGATGATAGTGTTTTGTCTACATATACATTATTGCGCGCACTCAATCTCAGCCGAAAAGATCCACTAATTGCATACAAATTCGTGCTCAAAGGAAAGCTATACATACCTACAAAAGAAGAAAAAGAAGAACAAAAAAAAGGTTCATTAAAAATTTTTCACTTAGATACTGGAGGGATCACTGATCCTGAGAATGGTTATTTTGATCATCATCAAGACGATCAAACATATTATTGTGCTGCACAGGTTATAGCTGAATACTTTTGGCCGGAAAAAATGCCAACAGATATCAGAAAAATTGTTGATTTGGCAATATTCAGGGACACTGCCAGTGAAGTTGGTGGAGAAGATGAATATACTCTTGAAAAGAAACGTACTGTCAATCACTATTTACGAGATAATAGGCATAAGTTTAATGTCGCCTTACGATGTGTCTCAGACAGAGCCGGGCCGACCGGATTGAGCGATGAGATTCATAATGCTGATGATGATGAAACTGATGAAGAAATAATGATTGCCGGATTAAGGCATATTCAAATGTGGGTAAACAAGAAAAAACGAAAAAAAGAAATTGAATTATTTATGGATCATTTTGGGGAAGTACAGACAGTACGTGGCTTACAAATCCAGGTTGTAAAAAGATGTATCTATAGTACTGGTAAAATCCGCAATCATGTAAGAACAAATCATTATACTGGAGATAAAATTCGTCATCTTGTTGTGATTGAGCATGATGAGCAATCAAAGGATCCTTATAAATTTAGTATAATGACTGTACAAAACAGAAGTGTTGTCAGGGGAATGCAGATATTGTTTGATGAATTAAAAAGACAAACAGGAGAAAGTGATGGGGAAATTTTTTTCCACAAATCAAAATTCATGATCCATATCTATCCTCCGACAAAATTGCAGCTTCAGCAAATTTTAAATATCATTCGTAATGAGCTGTATTTGCCAGGAAAAAGGCAGGTCGCATAATCAAAGCTAGCCACGCTAGCTTTTTTAAAATTTAAAAAATCCCAAAATATTATTTTAGGATTTATTTATTCTATAAATAAAGAACAAACTACATAGAATTATTAACGATGAAATAAACCAGCATGTTTGAATGCCTGCCTCAGCTGAAATAATCCCTGCCAATATCAATCCAAGGCCTGCGCCAGCATGGCTTATTTGCGATGAAAAAGATGTAACTGTTGCCCTTACAGAAGAAGGAATGCTGTTTTGTAGCAATGCATTGTGAATCGGATTAAATACGCCTCGGCCAATCTCATGCAACCAAAATGTACTCAATATTAAAAATCCACCAGTTAATAATGAACTAAAAAACACAAATATGAAGGTTATTACAACTGCATATACCAGCAATTGGAAATGATTGTCATTTTTTAGCTTGCGCTTAGCATACCAACTGCCAAGCAATGAAAAGACACTTATACCTACCCAGGCAATACTGATATATTCTATTCCAAGCTGTTGCTCAAACATTGGTGACCAAAGCATATTTAAAGCTTGAACTCCAGTCATAAAGCAAGCGCTGATCAAGACAATGTTTAAAACCCTTTTATTGTATAGTGCATTTGCCAGACTTTCTTTCCAAATCTTTCTCAATGCAGTACAAAAATTTCTCCATGTAATCCGATAGCCATTAAAATTTTCTTCGCGTATTAATGTGATAACCATTAAAAAGGATATTATATAACCAACTGCTCCAATCAACCATTGTATTCTCAGATTATAATTGGCAATCACTGCTCCGCTGGTTCCACCGCAAATCACTGCGATCTGTCTGACAATATTTCCCTGTGAAAAAACCTTACCAATATCTTCCCTGTATTTATAAAAATCCAAATTATCTTTTAACAATGCATCAAATGCTCCTGAATGAAAGCAAGCACCAAGGCCAAATAGAAATTCAGCAAATGCAAATTGCAAAAAAGTCTGCGAACAAAAATAAATAATCATGGTGATTATCAATATAACATATGATATTAAAACAGATTTTTTTCTTCCCAAAACATCAGCAAATACTCCAGTTGGTATTTCAAGAATGAAAATTGTAACCATAAATACCATATTTATTAAATTTGCATCCAAATAACTCATACCATTATCCAATAAAAACAGCACGTAAACACCAAACATAAATGAAAAAAAGAAATTCTGAATTCCAGTCAACCAAAGATAAATTCTGATTAATTTTTTGGCCATCTCTTTCCCTTCCCCCTTGCCCTAAAGTGTTCTGAATGTAGCTTCAGGGCCAAATTTTCAAAGAACTACGAATCTGTAGAGAGGCCAATAAAAAAACCCGGCCGTCTCTAGCCGGGAAAGTGTTTTATTAAATATAGATTTATATTGAAAGATTTGAGTTGAAAGTTGAATTTATTAAATCATCAATAAACACTATCCGGGCCAAAGCTCTACAAATTACTGGATTTACACCAGTTTTGGCAATACCAAAACCAGCACCAGCATAGGTGTTCATTGAATTTAATCTTAATTGTCTTAAGTCATATTCCATAGAATTATCGTTGTCGCAAAGGGGAATCTGGGATTCCCCGACCGGTCTGCCCGAGTTAGTTCAGGGAAATCAGGTTTCCCCTTAATATTTAGAACGGGCAAAGAATCAACCGATATCATACTTTAACATGAAAATAATATTTGTCAAATAATCACTTTATTCTATATATAAGAAGACTATTTATATTTGGATTTATTACAAAAAAGCCAAACTTTTTGAAAGTTTAGCTTAATATTACTCCTTTTGCTTATTTCTGCTCCATTGAGCAATAACTGATTCAGCCATTTCTTTGGCTGTTTTTTCATCTGGAGCAAAAATTGATACTATTTGAGGACTGACCTGGACAATAGCCATGGTCGGTCCATCAACCGTCTGAATAGTCACTTTTTCAAAATATTTACCTGAAACTGGTACTTGAAAATCTTCTTCTGTGGGCATGTTCTCCTCCTTAGCTGCCTGATTGGCACAATATCCATTTTACTTATTTTTATCTTTTTATCAAGCTTTTTTTGCTGGATCCTCAATCCTACATCCTAAATCCCAATAACCAATTACAAATTAAGATCTTGTAATCCCGTACAAGTTATCTTTTGTATGACAATCTTGTACCTAGATCTTGTAATAAAAAACCACACTGTATTACAGCGCAGTTGTAAATTATTTTTTATTCATATCTTCTGCCAGTCTCTTAGATACTGCCTCAGCCATTTCTTTGGCAATATGTTGATTTGGGGCCTTCAGCTTAACATTTGTTACCTGAATTGTAACTGTTGCTTCTATTTCTCCATCAACAGTTGGAATCATAACTTTTTTATGAAATTTTCCACTTACTGGAACAGTAAAACGAGTCATTTCAGTTGACATGCTTCTCCCCTTTCGCCCAATTTAACTGCGTCCCCAGCACGTCAATATTGCATTATAAATGTATAAAATAAAAATGTCAAGTACTTCAATTTTTATTCAAAATTCCCAGAGCAGCAATGATTCCAGTTGCTGCAGCGCCAGTAATGTTTCCAGACACGCCTGCACCATCGCCAGCTACATATAAATTTTTTATTGGAGTTTCTAAGCATTTATCTGTTTCAATCTTTGACGATGTTAATTTTATTTCAGGTGCGTATAATAGAGTATGTCCTGAATCAATTCCTGGCAAAACCCTGGAAAGCATTGCCAAACCTTCCACAATATTGGTTACAATTCTTCCTGGCAAAGCCATGGAAATATCACCAGGTGTTACTTCCATTAAACTTGGTTTAATATAACTTTTATTAATTCGCTGCCAGGTACTTCGCCTGCCGTTTCTCAAATCTGCCAGTCTTTGCAAAATCGGTTTGCCTCCTCCGATTGTATTTGCTAGCTGTGCGATTGATTTTGCATATTTAATTGTATTTTCAACTGGCTCTGTCAGCCTAATTTCTGACAAAAATGCAAAATTGGAATTTTCAGAATCATAATTTGAGTTTGAGTGGCCATTAACACACACAAAGCCGTCATAATTTTCAATTGCCACTTTTCCACGTGAGCACGGGCAATAAGTTCTGATCGCATCATCAAATGTTTTTGTATACATTAAATAAATTGTCTCATATAAAAGCTCAGCATGTTCTTTTATAATGCCGTGCGGAAATTCTACTCGTACGCCCACCAAAGCTTTGTCATAATTATATTCAAGACCTAAATTTTTTGCTATATTCTGCAGCCACTGTGCACCGACCCGGCCAGGAGCGACTATGGTGTTGTCTGCTAAAATTTGGCGGCCGTCAATTAAATTTACTCCTTTGCAAAAATTATTTTCTATACGTAAATCTCTAACTTCAACCTCAGCTAGTAATTCTATGCCCTGGCTAATCAAATATTCTTCAAAATTTTTAATTACTGCTGGCAGTTTGTCTGATCCAATATGTCTGGTCTTTCTGATAAAAAGATGAATGCTTTCTTTTTTACATGTATCAACCAGCTGCCTAGCTTTATCTAAATCTTTCGGATAGTATGGCACATCAACTCCAAATTTTGTTAAAACCTGATCAACCTCATCTAAAAATTCCTGATACTGGGACCGGGAATAAAAATTGAGCATTTTTTCCATGCTCAATACTGGCGTAAAGTGAACTTTGCCATCAGAAAATGTACCAGCGCCGCCAACACCGTTCATTACTTCTTCTCTCTGCCTATCCATTACTCTTTTACCTTTTTCAATTAATACAACCTTCAGTCCAGGTCTTTTTTCAATAAGTTTTAAAGCTGCGAACAATCCCGCAGGACCGGCCCCCACAATCGCAACATCATATTTGCTTTCCATAAACTTCTAAACATTAATTTTGTCTATAATTTTTCTAAACCAAACCAAATATTTTGACCTTCTATTTCAAGTTCAATTGAAAATTTATCTTCAATATCTTTTTTCTCATCAAAAATATTTTGAGAAATTGTTTTAGCTAAAATTTCATCTTTAAATTTTTTATCTGCTAAAACTTCTCGAAGTTCATCAGATTTTGTTTCAAAATATATATTTACATTATCATTTATTGTTAAGCCTGCCTTTTTCCTTAAATTATTTATGGTTCGAATAATTTCTCTCATTTCACCCTCTTTTTTCAACTCTGGAGTAATCTCAATGTTTAATGCAACTTTTTCAGGCGCATCTTCAATTGTCCTCCAGCTCCCGCCATAAGTTAATTCTTCAACTACCTGCACTTTTTTTACATTTAGCTCTTCTTTAATAATATCAAGATATGGTTTATCCAATTTACTGTCGACTATTTGCAAGCCTGATAAAACTTGCCGTACCCGAATTGAATTCGTTTGTCTAATAGCCAATCCTACTTCCACAATTTGCTTTGCTTTATCCATTGATATCAAAACTTTTTTATCAATATCATCTCCTGCAGAAACAGGCCAATCCTGCAAATGAACAGATTCTTTCTGGCCAATTCGGTCATAAATAAATTCTGATAAATATGGAGTAAAAGGCGCCATTAACTTGGACAATGTTTGCAAAACCTGAAAAAGAGTGGATAAAGCAGCTCTTTTATCTTCATCACTGCCGCTTTTTATTCTTTCCCTGCTTCTTCTCAAATACCAGGTTGATAACTCATTGACAAATTCTACTATTGGCTTCACTGATCTATTTAAATCGTATTTTTCCATTTGCTGTGTCACTTCTTCAACCAATAAGTTCATTTTACTAATTATCCATTTATCTAATATATCATCACTTTTTATGATCTCAATTTTTTCAGGCTCATACATTTTGTAAAAAGACAAAACATTTGAGGTTAATAAAATCACTTTTTTATAAACTTCATCAACTCCTTTTTCACTAAAACGCAAATCCTCTGCTCGGACAACCGGTGAGCTGATCAAATAAAATCGAAGGGCATCACTGCTGTACTTATTTACAATATCCATTGGATCAGGGTAATTTTGCTTTGATTTTGCCATTTTTTGGCCATCTTCAGCTAAAACCATGCCATTGACCACAACATTCTTAAAAGCTGGTTTTTCAAAAAGAGCGGTTGATAACACCAATAGCGTATAAAACCAGCCGCGAGTCTGATCCTGTCCTTCACCAATAAAATCTGCTGGAAAATTCTTTTCAAATTTTTTCTCGTTTTCAAAAGGATAATGAAATCTAGCAAACGGTACTGAACCGCTTTCCATCCAACAGTCGAAAACTTCAGCAATTCGATGCATTGCACTGCCGCACTTAGGGCAGGGGAATATTATTTTATCAACAATATGTTTATGCAAATCGTCCACTTTTTGTCCGCTCTCCTTTTCTAACTCTTCCTTGGAGCCAATTACTTTCACTTCTCCGCAAGTACATTTCCATACTGGAATGGCATTTCCCCAATAACGGGCTCGGGAAATAGACCAATCACGAACATTTTCCAGCCATTTTCCAAAACGTCCCTGTTTTAAATGAGTTGGCATCCAATATATCTGTTCATTTAATTTGATCATTTTATCCTTAACTTCTGGTACTTTTACAAACCAAGAAGATGTAGCGTAATTCAAAAGCGGTGTATCGCATCTCCAGCAATGCGGGTAACTATGCTCATATTCTTCTGTAGCAAAAACATTGCCATGAGCTTGAAGTAATTTAACAATTTCCTTGTCTGTTTTCATTGGACTTCCCTTAGGTTTTACTTCCTGCCCAGCAAAATCTCGAACCTGATCAACAAATTTACCATCTGGTGTTACATGCTGGATAAATGAAAGATTTTTTTCCCTTCCTAAATTCAAATCATCTTCTCCAAATGCAGGTGCAATATGAACAACTCCGGTTCCTTCTTCAGTTGAAACAAAATCAGCAGTAATAATTTTATATAAATTTTCCTTGTTTGGAATTTCCTCATTAATAAAGTAATCAAACAATGGTTTATATTTTTTATTCTCCAAATCTTTACCTTTAATTTTTCTAACAAATTCAAATTTATACTTTTTACCTGATTCTGGATCTTCAAACACAAAAGATTTGCCTCCTTCAACATATTCTGGAAAATTTTTAAATACCTGTTCTTCAAGTTCTTTGGCAGTAATCAAAAGTTCGGCCACATCCTTGCCAGCTTCCTGCTTTTTCCAAACTGAATATTGCATGTCAGCTCCAACAGCCAAAGCAACATTTCCAGGCAATGTCCATGGTGTAGTTGTCCAGGCTAAAACATATGTAGGCAAACTATCAATTTTTTCTTCAAGCTCAAACTTGCCAATAACTGAAACATCAAAAATATCCATGTAGCCCTGAGTAACCTCAAAATTTGATAAAGTAGTTTCGCATCTTGGGCAAATATGCATACTTCTGTATCCTTCTTCAACCAAACCCTTGTCAAAAAGCTGCTTAAAACCCCACCAGACAGATTCCATAAATTCCAAATCCATTGTTTTATAATCATTTTCCATGTCTACCCAACGGCCAAGACGTTTTACAATTTTCTTCCATTCCTTAGCAAAAAGCATAACTTTACCTCTGCATGTCTCGCAAAATTTATCCACTCCAAATTCTTCAATGTCTTTTTTTGATTTTAATCCCAATTCCTTTTCTACCAAATTTTCAATTGGCAAACCATGGCAATCCCAGCCCCAGCGTCGTTCTACCCGATGACCTTGCATTGTTTTAAATCTAGGAAAAACATCCTTTAATGTGCCAGGAACAATATGGCCATAATGAGGCAAACCGGTAGCAAAAGGCGGGCCATCATAAAAAACAAAAGGCTTGTCTTCTGATCTAAAATCAATTGATTGTTCAAATATTTTTTCTTTTTCCCAATATTCCATTATTTCCTGTTCACGCTCTGGAAAATTTTTTCTATCTGTAGAAAATTTTGACATATATATAATAATTTTTTTACAAATTATGATTTATGAATTTATTAATTAACCTTACTATGCAGTTTAATCCATTCCTAGTCGTTTTCTATAATCCTTACAAAGTCCTTTTATATTATCTTTTAAATAATAAATATGTTGCTTATAATCCTTTGGAATCGTGTTTCCTAACAGATTAATTAAAGGAATGTACTCTTTTTCTGTTTCTAGAATTTGTTTGCGTTGTTTTTCTTCTGAACAACCGTCAAGTGTTCTCAAATTATGAACTCGGTCACATAATTTTACCAACAGCACTCTCCATGTTGCATATGATCTCAAACGAGCCAGATATAATTCCTTTTTTTCCGTAGGATCTTTTGTTAAATATTTAATACCCAATGCAACAGCTCTACCAAAATTTTTCTCTAACCTGTCCTCATCAAGCAACCAGGAATCTTCTACTATATCATGCAATAAAGCAATAACAATTAACTGCCAATCATTTCTAATTTCCATTTCATCTAAAATAATCAGAGCAACTGCTCGTGGATGTTCAAAATACCTTTCTCCATTATCACGTTGTTGTCCACGGTGCCCGTATTTTGAAAAAACATAAGCAGTGGCTACATGCTTTAACTCGCGCTCCAACATAAATGGACGAAGTTTTTTAAGAAATTTATCCCTTGCTGTTAGTTTAGACATATTTTAAAACATAAGTCACATTACTAAATTTAGCATATTTTTTGCTAAATCGTCAATCATATTGTAAAATACTGATTTTTTTGAAAAACAATAAAACCTAATAAAAAATGGCTAATTTTAGTAAATGCTCTACTATTGACTTTATTTAAAAAATATGCTATAATACTATGATAACTTGAGGAGAGAAATATTCCTACCATATATGCATGATGGGCGATAAATGCTGCTTTTTCTTCTTAAAAAGCTTTATCTATCGCCTTTTTTGCTGAAATTTTGACAAAAATTTGGAGTTAAAAATGACTGAAATTACGTTTAAAACAGCTGAAATTGTTACTGCTTTTTCTTCGGAAACTGTAGGAACAAAAGTTATTGACAAAGACCGCTTTCTGGCCATCTTGGCTGAGGCAGTCAAAAACCATGATCCTTCAAACGATCGGGCTGAGGGCCAGCATTTTGTGATGCTGCCTCCTGAAGCCTGCCAATGCGTGTCTGCCGGTGTTGGCCAGCGCACGCAAAATCCTGATGACTATGTTGCCAGGTTGTATCGCGGCAATGTAGAAATCTTCCTCAAACGCGAACTGGCTGCCAAGATCAAAGGATGCGCCTGCGTGGTTTACACCAAGGAAGCATACCTTCGAGATCCTGATGTGCTGGCAAACGAAGCTGAGGTGGAATTTGTCAATGAAAGCGGTGCTACTCACATAATTGTTGCGCCGCTGGCCTTTGCTGGACCGCAGCCTCAGCTCTCACCCTACCGGTTCGTGCACAATTTGGCTGGTGGAAATCGTGAAGCAGAAACGTATTCTGCAGACGAGATACGCGCCAAAGCCAAAGACATCAAACAGTACGCTGATGAATGGTGCACAGTCGCTGACTGACCATTTGTCATCCTGCCTTTGGGAACTTCCAAGTCTGTTCCCAAATCCCTAGAGTTAGCAAATCATTTTACTAATTCTAGGGATTAGATACATTAATTTTAGCCAAAGGATAAGATCATGAAGACCAATTTCGGTGAGTTTGAAGTTGAGATCGTTGAAGTTTACCCCGGCCTTTCAATCATCAGCGGCCTGGCCCACCCTATTGTCTTCGAGGACAATGAAATTCTGGAACCCAATCCAGAAATGGCCCGTCTGATCAAAGCATCAATGGAGGAAAAGATTTTCGGGCATGTCGGAGATGCAGTGCTGGTGCAAGCCACGCCCAAGCCGGACATAGAGAGCCTGAAAGTACTGCGCAAATTTGAGCAGGAAAATCCAGGCGTGAGAGTGGTTAGCTCCATTATTGGAGTTACAGCTTTCCGAAATGTCCTACCTGGGCTGGTAATCTCACCAGTAACCACTCCTGAAACCACCCGAAAGCCGAATTCTGAAAAACGGTGCTTCCGCAACAAATGGAGCTGCTAGTCTCCACCTTTCTCGGGAACACTCACATCTGTTCCCAAATCCCTAGAGTTAATAAATAATTTTATTGATTCTAGGGAAGTCAAAATAAATTATTTTGACTAAGTTGCCAAGGTTTCTCTCTTTTTTGAAAGGAAAAGAGAATGGCACGCCGAAAGGGCAAGCAAACCTCTGCTGCTGGCAAGAGTATGAAATGCGATTGCCAGTTCTGCAAGGCGATTCTGCCGCGCGCAGACTTGACGCCTTTCCAAAAGGCTGATCTTCTGTGCCAGATGGCCAAAGGGAAATGGGTTCCCCAAAAGCCGGCAGAACTTCGCCAAGCAAAGAGCAAAGCTGCCTAACCACCGACAAGGTTTGCTGAATCCCAAATCAGCCGCACGCTAAGTGATGCGCTTAGCTAGCTGGTCCCAGCGAATACGGGCATTTTGACCTGAGCCAATGGCCAGGAATATTTTGGGAGAGCTCTGTACCATATCTCTGGTCATCTCTCCTCTTTTTCTCAGCCTCTATTTAATAGTTAATAGGGATTGAGAAAAGCAAAACAAAAACACTTACTTTCCCAGGTGTTTTTTTGTTAAATATTGACAGTAAGCTTATTGTTTGCTAAAATATTATCTGTAGATCTTAAAAAATATTCCTATTTTTTAATTTTTACATTTTGCTTTTTTATTTTTTTTGGGCCCGTAGCTCAGTTGGCTAGAGCGCCTCATTTGCACTGAGGAGGTCACAGGTTCGACTCCTGCCGGGTCCACCACAAAAAATTCTTGTTTAAACAAGAATTTTTTGTGTATTAAAATATCAAGAGTGGTAATACTTTTGTAGCAGAAAATTACAACTATGTGCCAGCGATTGTATTAAAAAAACTTTTTCATTTTTAAATTATAGTTTTTACTTTTTTTATTTTTTTTATTAATGTAAAAAGTTTTCCACAAATTTTACATTTTACTATTGTTTGTATTTAAAAAAAATTTTATAATTTAAATATGCACCAATCTTTTAAATAAAAATAAAATCAAAAAAATTATTTAAAATTTTCTTCCAAAGGCAATTTTGATTTACAATATATTTCGAAAATATTGTAATCACCTTTGCAGGGAAGGTGAGAGGAGGTGAAAATAAAATTATGCCAACTAAAAAGAAAAGAAAAGCTGCTCCAAAAAAGAGAAAAGCAGCAAAACGAAAACCTGCAAAAAAACGAAAGGTAGCAAAGCGAAAACCAGCGAAGCGAAAGGTAGCAAAACGAAAACCTGCAAAAAAACGAAAGGTAGCAAAGCGAAAACCAGCCAAACGTAAGAAAACTGCGAAAAAGAGAAAACCAGCTAAACGTAAGAAAGCTACTAAAAAGAGAAAACCAGCTAAACGAAAAAAGGCTACTAAGAAACGAAAACCTGCGAAACGACGAAAGAAAAGATAAAATATAAAACAGCCCCATTTTTCCCTATAAATTTACGGGCTGTTTTGTTTTTAAATCGTCGCACTTTAAAGAAGTTTTTCCTGCTGAGGGATAAACTTTTTTATTTCTTTTTTATTAAAAATTTGCACTATCCCAAAAACTCCATCATAACCTGGCTCAACATGAACCTTGCCTTCCCTAACCCTCTGTACAGCTTCAGCTAAAAGTTCATTTTCTTTTTTTAAATCTTCAACAGAAATATCTAATAATATTTTAAATTCACTGCCAAACTTTTTTATTAAATTGTCATAAGAATTCTTAACTTTTTTTGTTGCTGATCTGACTTGAAAACATTCTGCAATTATTTCTTGAAGCGGAACCAAGCTTTTATATGGAATTGCGTTTTCTGGTTTAAAACCTAAAGGACGGTCAGCTAACTCATCTACCCGATAATCAACTCCAAGCACCAAGGGTTTTTTGCACACCGGGCAAATGCCTTTATTTTTTTTCGTATCTTGAGGAGAAAATGAAATTTTGCATTTTGCATGGCCATCCCAATGATATTTTCCTTCTTGCGGATAAAATTCTATAGTATATAAAAATTTACGTCTGTCTTTTTCTTTTATTAAATTATAAATTTCATCATAACTATAATCCTGCAGTTCAAAAACATTGGCTTCTCGACCCAGTTTAGCTGGGCTATGGCTATCGCCGTTAGAAATTAAGGTAATATTATCCAAGGCTGATAGACGCCAGTTCATTTCCGGATCTGAAGAAAGTCCTGTTTCTGCAGCATAAATATTTGGCGTCATATCTTCAAAACATTCTTCAATCGTATCAAATCCCGATTTTGATCCAAATAGTGCAAACCACGGCGTCCATATATGGGCAGGGACAACCATAAACTTTTCATCAATATCTAAAACCATTTCTGTCAGATCCCTGACATCAAGACCAAAAATTGGCCGGCCGTCAGATTTAATATTAAAACCCTTTTTGTCCAGCGTATTTGAAAGTTTTTCAACAGCTTCCAGGCTGGGCGCAAATAAGCAAATATGAAGCCGGCGGGTTTTATCACCTTTTTTATAAATGCAAGAAACTTCATTTGATAAAATAAAATGTGTTGGATTTTTGGATTTATCTTTTTTATGTGTAAACAAGCCCTTGCCGTTGCTAACTAATTCTTGCTTAAGTTCCTTTAAATATTGCGGATGACAAAAATCACCAGTGGCAATTATGTCAATTCCTTTTATTTTTGCCCAATGGCATAAATTCGGCACATCCATTTCCTTTGACGTTGCGCGCGAATATTTTGAGTGTAAATGTAAATCAGCAATAATTTTCATATTATCTTTGATAAATGAATATTCTTCCCAGTTTTATATTTTTTTTATTTGTAGTAATAATTTGACTTGGTTTCCAGCCCTTTACTTGAAATCCATAAGATATAACCTTTGATCCTGGATTAAGTTCTTTCTCAAATTTTTCTTTTAACTGCTCCAAATATGATCCTAATAAATAACAGAATACGATATCAAATTGGCTTAAATTTATTTTTTCAAAATTTTTCAAAACAATTTTTGATTTTGATCTAAAAAATATGTTTTTTAGCTTTGCCAAACTATAAGGCCAGAGATTTATTTCATAACCGATTAATTTTTTAAATCCTTTTTTTTCCAATTTTCTTAAAACCCGGCCGTCCCCACACCCTAAATCAACAATTTTCAAATCTTTATTAAAATTAAAAACATTGACTACATAATTTAACTGTTTTTTTCTCAAAGGAACATATGGAACGCCCTTAGTAAAGGGCAAAACGAATACATTAAATGAAAATATAACTGAAAACAAAATGACAAAAATTAAGGCAATAATTAAAATTGATAAAAGCATACAAATCTATTGTATCAAACAAAAGAAAAAAAGACGAAAGTTTTCGTCTTGTTATATTGAATAACGTTTACTTATATGCTCCCATCTTATTCTAAACCACCAGTTCTGTCAGGATATGTCCCATGAACATCAAATGCCTGTCTTTTCATGCCACCCTGATCTTCAATTTCAGAATCCGTATCCAGATCCACATGTAAACAGGCAACTCGATACCGTCGATCATCTAAAATATTATATAATCTGCCAGCTAATATGTCCACAAAAGCAGGGGCCCGATGAATACCTTTTTGACTGAAAAAACCAAACTTAAATACCTTTAAATTTAGATCAATTTTTTTTTCTTGCCTAATACGTAAAACACGAACAATCATTGCAAAAAGAGCATCCAATTCAGCCTGAGCATGAGTATCATGACCAAATATATACTGTTTAACCTCTTTGTCCAAACCGGTTTTACCCTTAAGGTGGTCCCAGTCTTCAGGCAAACTATCTTCTTTTATAGTTCTCAGATGTCTAAGACTATAAATAAATTCATTTGAAATCTGTAAATCATATGGAATGGGCCCTGGTTCTTCTCCATCACATACCTCTTCTTCATCATCCTCTTCTTCAGTATCAATCAATCGGTCTGGCTTAACACCAAAGCTCCATAATTCAACAACAATTGTACTTCTTGCTTCTTGTATATCAGCACTCATTTTCAATCTCCTTATTAGCGTATTTTCTTGCATTGTTTATGTTCAACTAGCCTTTGGCTAGATTTACCATATATTATAATAAAATGAATAACCTGTCAAATAAAAAAAGAGACACATAATCCTGGCGATGACCTACTTTCCCCTCTAGGAGTATCATCGGCGCTGGAGGGCTTAACTGCTGTGTTCGAGATGGGAACAGGTGTACCCCCTCCGCTAGAATCACCAGGATTATATGCCTCTTTGTATTATAAAATTTTTAATCGTGATACATGTTACATGTCATATGTACATGAAATAAATTTTCTCATTATAGTGGATATGCATTTAACTTATTAGTACAGCTCGGCTAAATACCTTGCGGTACTTACACCTGCTGCCTATATACCTTGTAGTCTACAAGGAGTTTATAAGGAAATCTAATCTTGAGGACAGCTTCGTGCTTAGATGCTTTCAGCACTTATCAAAACCAAACATAGCTACCCAGCAATGCCCTTGGTAGGACAACTGGTACACTAGAGGTTCGTCCTTCCCGGTCCTCTCGTACTAGGGAAGAGCCCTCTCAAATTTCCAACGCCCACAGCGGATAGGAGACCGAACTGTCTCACGACGTTCTGAACCCAGCTCGCGTGCCTCTTTAATTGGCGAACAGCCAAACCCTTGGGAGTTGCTTCGCCCCCAGGATGAGACGAGCCGACATCGAGGTGCCGAACCTGGTCGTCGATGTGGACTCTTGGACCAGACTAGCCTGTTATCCCCGGAGTAGCTTTTATCCGTTGAGCTTCCGCCGTCCTATATCGCACGGTCGGATCACTAACTTCTGCTTTCGCAACTGCTCGACTTGCAGGTCTTGCAGTAAAGCTGGCTTATGCGTTTGCACTATCGATTCCGTTTCCATCGGAACCTAGCCAACCTTTGTAAACGCCTCCGTTACTTTTTAGGAGGCCACCGCCCCAGTCAAACTACCCACCAGATACTGTCTCCACCCTGGATTCACAGGGAAGGATTAGAACTAAAAACATGCAAGGGTGGTATCTCACTGGCGCCCGAAGGCTCCCACCTATGCTGAACATGCATATCTTTAGCCCAATATCAAGTTGTAGTAAAGCTTCACGGGGTCTTTTCGTCCGGCTGCGGGTAATGAGCATCTTTACTCATCTTGAAATTTCGCCGAGTACCTTGTTGAGACAGTCTCCATGTTGTTACGCCATTCGTGCGGGTCGGAACTTACCCGACAAGGAATTTCGCTACCTTAGGACGATTATAGTTATCGCCGGCGTTCATCAGCGCTTCGGATCAATGCTTGCACACATCACCTTAACGTTCTGACACTGGCCAGGCGTCAGCCCCTATACATCAGCTTACGCTTTAGCAGGGACCTGTGTTTTTGGTAAACAGTCACATGGAGTCTTTAGCTGCGGCCCCGCCGGAGCGGGGCAGGCCATCTCCCGAAGTTACGGCCAGCTGTTTTGCCGAGTTCCTTAACAAGGTTTATCTCGTACACCTGAGGCTACTCGCCTCGTCTACCTGTGTCGGTTTGCGGTACGGTTACCCTTAGCTTAGCTCTAGAGGATTTTCGCGGTAACCTGCTTAGTTAGATTGGGCTCGCCATAGCTAACCCTTCTGTTAATTTTGGAATTATGTTCCCGGATTTACCTAGGAACCATCCGCCATCAACAACGTACATAACCAAATTACGCCTAACTTTACAAATTACGTCACCCCATCGAAAACTAAGGATAGTGCAGGAATATTAACCTGCTCGTCCATCGACTACGCCAAACGGCCTCGCCTTAGGACCGACTAACCCTGGGTCGATTTGCGTTGCCCAGGAAACCTTAGACTTACGGTGTCTCGGGTTCTCACCGAGATTTTTGCTACTCATGCCAACATTCTCTCTTCTCCAAACTCCACCGTCTCTCGCGAGTACGGCTTCGCAGTTTGAAAAATGCTCCCCTACCCCTTCCCCGCCAAAGGCGGAGAAAGTCACATTTTCGGTACTAGATTTAGCCCCGTTACATTTTCGATGCAGGACGACTTGACCAGTGAGCTGTTACGCTTTCTTTAAAGGATGGCTGCTTCTAAGCCAAC
>CAYPKD010000002.1:0-226237 GCA_964411255.1 uncultured Gammaproteobacteria bacterium
ACACCGGACAGCCTGGCGAATGCTCAAACGGTCAGATGACCTGCCTGTCCTCAGGGAATGGTTATGGACCGTGCGAGACGACGTATACGCCCTTGGCTGAAACGTGCTTTAACGGCCTTGACGACGACTGCGACGGGGTTGTCGATAACGGCTGCACTTGTGTGGCTGGGATTACGATGGCCTGCGATACTGATTTATTCGGTCTTTGCGGAGTGGGACTTACCACCTGCCTTGACGACGGATCAGGATTTGGTCCATGCGAAGTAATGTTTGGACCTGGTGATGTCGCAGAAGTTTGCGATAATGGCCTGGACGAAGACTGCAACGGGTTAGTAGATGACGGATGTACTTGTACTCCTGCTTCTACGGCCTGGTGCAACACTGGTCAGTTTGGTGAGTGCTCAAACGGTCAAATGACCTGCCTGTCCTCAGGTAACGGTTATGGACCGTGTGAAGCCACTGTGACGCCAGTTGACGAGTTCTGCTTCGATGGCCTAGACAATGACTGCGATGGTCAGGCAGATGAAGACTGCGCCTGCGTGCCTGGAGTGAGTGTCAGTTGTGGCACTGAGCTCTTTGGTGTTTGCGGAGTTGGCTTGACAGTCTGCCTGGACGACGGATCAGGATTCGGACCTTGCCAGGTTCTAATCGGTCCTGGAGACATCGCTGAAGTCTGTAATGACGGTATTGACCAGGATTGCAATGGAGTAGTGGATAATGGGTGCGATTGCGTACCCAACACCACGCTTGATTGTAATACCGGTCTGCCTGGAATCTGTTCGAACGGTGTGATGACCTGTTTCTCTTCTGGAGATGGTTGGACATCGTGTGAAATTGTAACGCCGGTTGGCTCTGTGCCTGAGGTTTGCGGCGACCATATCGACCAAGACTGCAATGGTCTTATCGATGATGGATGTACCTGCGTGCCTACTTCAACCAGCTGGTGTAATACTGGTATGCCTGGAGACTGTGCTGATGGTCTGATGACCTGCTTGGATTCTGGCGATGGCTATGGCCCATGCGAAGCACAGAATACTCCAGTGGCAGAAACATGTGGAGATGGCGCAGATAATGACTGTGACGGCCTGGTAGATAACGGTTGCGCTTGCGCGGCTGGAACCAATATTCCTTGCGATACTGGCTTGGCTGGTATTTGCGGAGTTGGTTTGACTGTCTGCCTGGACGACGGATCAGGATACGGACCTTGCCAGGTTCTGACTGGTCCTGGAGACGTTGCGGAAATTTGCGCTGATGGCATTGACCAGAACTGCAATGGAATCGTTGATGACGGTTGCACTTGCGTTGCTGGTACAGTAATCAGCTGCAACACCGGACTTTGGGGCGTTTGTAGTGTCGGACAGCGTACTTGTGATGCTACTGGCACAGCCTGGGGTCCGTGTGAAGTGGTTATTTCACCTGGGGATAACGGTGAAAGTTGCTTAGACAGCCTGGATAATGACTGCGATGGCGCAGTTAACGAAGGTTGTGTATGCGATCCAACTGACCCCAATGATTATCTCGTCTGTGATACTGGCCTGGCTGGTATCTGTGCGGTCGGCCGAGCTGATTGCATTGAGCCAGGTGACTTCTATGGCCAATGCCAGATCTTAATCGGTCCTGGCGATGTGGCTGAAGTCTGTGGTGATGGTATTGACCAAAACTGCAATGGTCTTATTGACGAGGGATGCACCTGTGTGCCTAATAGTGTTATTTCATGTAACACTGGGCTGCCAGGTGTTTGCGCTAATGGTGAATCCACCTGCTTGCCGTCTGGCGATGCCTGGGGGCTTTGCGAAGTCCTCATTGGAGTTGGCGACCAGGCAGAGATCTGCGGAGATCTGCTGGACAACAACTGCAACGGTATCGTTGACGGAGTTCAGGAGGGTTGCCCCCCTTTTTGACGTGCCAGGATGGGGACACCCAGCCATGTAATACCGGCTTGCTCGGTATATGTGCGGCTGGGACTCAGACTTGCAATGGCAATGTCTGGGGGCCATGTATTCAAGATCAGCTGGCGCAGGCTGAGTCGTGCAATGGGCTCGACGATAACTGTGACGGCCAGATCGACGAAGGTGGCGTGTGCCTGTCCTGTAATGATGGTGATACACAAGCTTGTGTCACCCCGTTCCCTGGCGAATGCGCAGCAGGAACTCAAACCTGCGGCGGAGGAGTTTGGGGGCCGTGTGTACAAAATACTCCAGCGTGGGTGGAAACCTGCGATGGGCTTGATAACGATTGCGATGGAGCAGTCGATGAAGGCGGCGTTTGTAGCGTCTGTGTAAACGGACAAACGCAAGCTTGTATTGTTCCTGGTCTACAGGGCTTATGCGCTTTTGGGCTCGAGACCTGCAGCGGCGGTGTATGGGGCGCTTGCCAGCAAACCTATATTGCACAGCCAGAAAGCTGTAATGGTTTAGACGACAATTGCGACGGTCAGGTAGATGAGGGTGGTGTTTGCGCTGGTTGTGTTAATGGCACAACGCAGCCATGCAATACTGGCCTCTTGGGTGAATGTGCTGCTGGTACTCAGACCTGCTCAGGCGGAGTTTGGGGCCAGTGTGTACAGGATACTCCTGCCTGGTTCGAAAGCTGCGATGGACTTGATAATGACTGCGACGGCGCTGTCGATGAAGGCGGCGTTTGTGGCGGAATATGCGCTGACGGGCAGCAGCAAGCTTGCGACACTGGACTTGACGGCATTTGCTCGCAGGGGCTTGAAACCTGCATGGGCGGTGCCTGGGGACCATGTGTCCAGATCGTTTTCCCACAAGCTGAAACATGCAATGGTCTTGACGACAATTGCGACGGCAATGTGGATGAAGGCGGTGTCTGTCTGCCTTGTGTGAACGGAACCACTCAGCCATGTTCCACTGGCTTACCTGGAATTTGCCAGTTTGGAACCCAGACCTGTGTCGGTAATGTGTGGGATGTCTGCGTTCAGCAGAATCCGGCCACTGCCGAAAGCTGTAATGGTGTGGATGATGACTGTGATGGTTCTGTCGATGAAGCAGGTGTCTGCAGCGGACCAGCTGCAGATCCGGTTGTCCAGCTGGGTGCAAACCCCTGGGAAATCGTGCTTAACGGCAGCCTGATGTACTCTGGAGTTAATCCTATGGCTGGTTGCCTTGAGATTCTGGGAGAACACGAAGCGTCTCCTACTTGCGGTAACCCGTTTTTTAGCTGGACTCCAGGTGCTGGTTATGAATTCACAGGTCCACCAGATGTTGATGGATATTTCTACGGAGAGCTTTTTTGCTCAGACGGAGTATCCAGGCCTGACCCGGGATGTTACCGGTTCAGCGCTGTTGTCTGCGGTACGTCAAACTGGTTGCAGTATGACTATAACGCTGACGGCGGTCAGAACATGATCTGGTGCGGCATTGATAACTTTAATAATGCGGTATGCTCTTTTTCCATCTGTGTTGATGCAGCTGGTAATATTACGCCAAACGGCAACGGTCCGTAAGGTGTAGAGCACAAGGGTAGATTCAATAATCTGCCCTTTTTTATTTTTTAAAAATGATCCACAGATCACAACAGATACAACGGAATTTTTTTTTTAGTTAATTATTTGTAATAACGTTTTTTGTGTATGGAATATTCTCAAAATAAATAATTTTTGCTAATATATAAGTAATTATGGCAAATGGAAATTTCACAATTGATTTTAGCAAATTTGCGATTTCTAAAGAGGGTTTGCTTAATATCTTAGCGTATGTTTATTTATCCGCTTTAATTATTGTTGGAATATTTTTTGGTTTTTCACTACCTCTTTTTATTTTATTTTTATTAATTGCTGCTTTTTTGTTAATGCCTTCAACTTTACGCAGTTTGGGTGTTATTATTATATTAACAATGCTTTTTGAAAGATTTTTTACTTTGCAGCCTTTAATAATTGATCAGGAAATTTATAAAATATACCCATTAGACATTATCATTGGTTTATTTATAATTTCATGGCTATTAATATTTTTTAGAGAAAAAACAAAAAAGCCTAAAATATTTTTTGGCTGGCCGGAAATTTTATTAATAGTTTTTATTTTTTTAAATTTATTGTATTTATTTTTTGGTTCCCGGGACATTAATGCGGATTTCGGCGTGGCATTTAGCACATTTAAAAATTATGCTTTTTACCCCATATTGTATTTTTTAACTGTTTACTCAATTCAGAAAAAAGAGGATTTAAAAAAGATCAGCCATCTTTTTTTATGGGGAGGAGTTTTTATTATCGCTTTTGTTATCATTGGATTAGTACGAGGCAATGGCTTATGGACTGAGTTTACACCGCTTTCAACTGGCGGTGTTAGGATTTTGGCCAGCACCCATGCATATTATCTGGTTTTATCAACCATATTAGCCGTTGTTTTGTTAAGTTATAATCGATTTAAATACAAAGGATATATTGGAATAGCCCTGTGGATTTGGATACTTGGAATATTGGGCTCTTTGATGAGGCATTTATGGCTGGCCGTGGCTGCCAGTGCTGTTGGTTTGTTTGTTTTAATAAAGAAAAAAAATAAGAGATTTTTACAAAATTATATATTAAAAAATGGCTTAATAATTTTAACTGTTGTAATAATTCTAGTATTATTAATTAATTTATTCCCATATGATGATATATGGGGCGGCTTGTACACTTCTTCCAGATATTTTCAGGAAAGAGCATCTTCCTTATCAACATCTGCTGGAGACACAAGTATTAACTGGAGAGTTGTATTTTGGTCAGAAGCTTTGAAAAGTTGGGCGTCGAGCCCGATTCTTGGTTTGGGCTTTGGTAAAAAAATACCATTGGAGTTTGCAGACTGGAAAATTTTTGAAGAAATTAGAAATATTCATAATTCTTTACTGGCAATACTAATTCAAATGGGCATTTTGGGACTTGGAATATTTATAATGCTGATTTTATTAATATTAAAAAAGAGCTGGCAGCATATTTATAAAGACAAAGAGCTGGAGCCTTATTATATTGGAATAGTTGTTTGTCTAGGAGTTATTCTGTTTGTTAGTTTATTCCAGCCATATTTGGAGACAAATTTGCAGGGCATATTTTTCTGGATAATGCTCGGTCTTCTTCGCACAAGCAAAATTATTAACCGAGATAATAAAAAGAAAATTCCTTAAATATGAAAATATTATTGGTCAATAAATTTTTTTATCCAAAAGGCGGGGCAGAGATCGCTATGCTTGAGCAAGCAAGGTTGTTGCAAAAAAATGGACACCAAGTGGCTTTTTTTTCAATGCATCACCGGCAAAACCAATACAGCGATCATGATAAATTTTTTGTCAGCCATGTAGATCTTAGCCAACCAGCTTATAGCCCAAAAGGGATAAAAACAATTGGCAGAATGATTTATTCATTTGAAGCAAAGCAAAAGTTTAAGAAAATGTTAAATGATTTTAAACCTGATATTGTTCATTATCATAATATTTATCATCAGATATCACCTTCAATCCTAAATGTAGCAAAAAAAATGGGTATTCCTGCAGTAATGACCTTGCATGACTATAAAATTATTTGTCCAAATTATTTGCTGTTTTCCAGGACTGCAGTTTGCGAGAGATGCAAGGTTTATAAATATTATCAGCCAGTATTGCAGAAATGCTTTAAAAATTCACGATTAGCAGGAGTAATAATTGCCATTGAATCAGCCATACATCGATTAATGAAAATTTATGAAAAAAATATTGATATTTTTATATCTCCAAGTAAATTTACAAAGGAAAAAATAAATTCATGGCGGCCAGATATTGGAAAAAGAATTAAAGTGTTGGCACATTTTATTGATACAAAAAGATTTCCAATATCACAAGAATTGGATGATTATATTATTTCATATGGCAGGCTGGAAATGGTAAAAGGCTTTGATGTTTTAATAAAAGTAATGAAACAATTGCCTGATATAAAAATTAAAATAATTGGTTCTGGGTCAGACGAAGAGAAAATTAAAAAGCTGGCTAAGGATTTAAGAAATGTAGAATTTATTCCGCATCTTGGCTGGACAAATTTAATTAAAGAGCTTCAGGGCGCCAGATTAATTTTAAATCTATCAAAGTTTTACGAAACATTTGGGTTGACTGTATTAGAAGCTATGGCTTTGGGCAAAGTAATGATTGCCACTGAAGGCGGAGCAATGGAAGAACTGATTGATAATGGAAAAACGGGCGTTCAGGTAGGAGTGGGAAATGTTGATGATGTAAAAAATGCAATTCAATCTTTATATAATAACGAGGATAAATTATTGGAAATGGGTCAGGCAGCCAGGGAAAAAGTTGAAAATATTTATGGTGAGGAAAATTATTATTTAAAATTAATGGATATTTATAATTCTTTGTTGAATGATGGAGGTGAGATGGGATAAATACATAACACAATATAACGCAGCATAACGCAAAAAATGTAAAATAACGCCCAGCATATAGCTGAGCGTATTATTTATTAAATTGACAGATCTTGTGTTGCATTATAAAGTGAAATTGAGAGGGGTACAGCTAAAAGGAGGGGGTATAGGTGATTAGCATACGTGATGAGTGGGCAATCAAGCGGAGTCCATGCGAATCTAGTATGGAGGCGTATGCAAGGCTAAGCCAGCGCAGGCCAAAGCAGCTCGCTAAGCAATATGATCGTTGCGAGCTTTTCAGTTCATGCCCGATAATTCGTTTGGAAAGGCAGGAAAGCGAAGGGCAGCTTGAGTCTGGCCGTCAGAAAATCCCATATAGTGGAAATCAAAGAAAAAAAGAGATAGATCGAGAAAGACAAAGATTTTTAGCTGAACTTAAAATGGCCAAGAGCAGGCGAAGACCAAAATGTGTCCGCCGAGTAGCTCAGGAAATGGCCCAGGAAATAGTTTTGGTAAAAATGCAAAGTAGTAGCATGTCCTTTGAGCAAGCTGCAATAGATACGATAATTGAATTTAATCGTTCAAGGCGCAAACAGAATTATTACTATTATGATGAAACCTATGGCAGATGGATTGAAGTTAAGGGAATAAAAAATGTCTGGAGTGAAATAATTGATTTTATGATGCTGATTATCGGTCAAAATGGCAATGGATTTAAGCCTTAATCCTCAAGGGATTTAAGGTTTTTTTTATTAAAAAAAATTCAATGAATTTAAATATCATTTTTGCCAATACAGGCGAAAGCCTGCTTTGCCCTTTGCAATGTTGGCTTGCGCCAAGTTACTTTTTGCCGCCAAAAAGTAACCAAAAACCGCTGGGGGGCTTCAAATGCGAAGCAGTGATTGAGTTCAAATATCGCGCAGGGGGCAATCAGCCCCCCAGACCCCCGTTGCTATAAATGAAAGATGTGCTGAAAGTAAAGCCATCACAGGCGCTGTCTGCAGGATAGAAATTACTTGCATCGTTAGTGGCCATTCGTTTCTCTTGACAAGGTTTTTTAAAGTGATATACTGAATTTATAATTAGCACTCATGCTATTAGACTGCTAAATATGACTTCAAGACAACAACAATTGCTAAAATATATTATTCAAAATTATATTAAGACAGCTCAGCCCATAGCTTCTAATCTTTTGGCTGGTAAATTTAAGAATAATATCAGTTCTGCCACCATTCGAAACGAGATGGTTGAACTGGAAGGGGCAGGATATATTTTTCAGCCTCATACTTCTGCTGGCAGAATACCGACTGAAAAAGCTTACCAATTTTTCGTAGACAATTTTTTAGATAAAAATAAACATTTTCAGATAAAAGAGTATAAATCAAAAGGGAGGATAAAGATAAAAGAGGTGGCAAAGGAAATTGCCAGAATTTCAGGATTGGCAGTTTTGATAGCTTTTGATAAAAATGATACATATTATACTGGGCTTTCAAATTTATTTTCTCAGCCAGAATTTGAAAGGCAGGCTGAGATTGTAACTGTTTCAGAACTGATTGATAAATTTGATGATGTATTAAAACTTATTTATAAGAATTCATATAAAACTCCAGAAATACATATTGGGAAAAAAGGATATTTCGGAGAAAATTGCAGTTTTGTTGTGGTTAAAAAGAATAATTACTTGATTGGTATTTTAGGACCGTTAAGAATGGATTATGATAAAAACTTATCATTATTAAACCAACTAAACAATTTATAATTTATGTCTGATAAAAAGAAAGATAAAAAAGAGGATTTAAAACACAAATTTGCTGAACTTGAAAAAAAGGCAGCAGAAAATTTTGCTGGCTGGCAGCGGGCCAGAGCAGATTATGAGAATTTACAAAAACAATCTCAAAAAAAACAGCAGGAAATCGCAAGCAATGTAAAAAAAGATTTAATAAATAGTTTATTGCCAGTTTTAAACAGTTTTAACCAGGCTTTTAAGAGTTTACCTAAAGATAGCAAGGATAATTCTTGGATACAGGGATTTGAATTTATTCAAAAACAGTTTGAAGATATATTAAATCAGTGGGGCATAGAGCAGATAAAGACAATTGGACAAAAGTTTGATCCTAACTCGCATGAAGCTGTCGGTCAGGAAAAATCTAAAGAAAAGAGTGGAATAATTATTAAGGAAGTGATGCCAGGATATATGCTGAATGAAGAGGTGATTGTTTTTGCCAAGGTAATAGTTTCTAAATAATAGTCATTGGTTTTTGGGAATGGCGGCCAGTATGGTTATTGGGTTACTAACGCCTAATGATTAAAGACAAAACTGGCAGCTGATTCTAATGACTAATGACCATAAAAATTAATAAGTGTTAACCTAGGTTAACCGGGAGGAAAAATGTATGCCATTAATAAAGTGGAATCCATTCATGGAGCCGTTCGGAGACCTGGATAAGGTTTTTGAAGATTTTAAGAAAGGTTCGATGGCTGGTTTTGCCCCTGCCATTGATATGTATGAAAAGGGCAATAATGTAATTGTTGAAGCGCAATTACCAGGAATTGATCTTGATAAAGTTGATATTTCAGTAGAGGCTGATGTTTTAACCATTCAGGGCAAAATGGAAAAAAAGTCAGAAGTTGAAGAAACTAATTATTTCCGACACGAAATTCATAAAGGCAGCTTTTACCGATCTGTTTTATTGCCAGCTCATGTACAGGGTGATAAAGCTCAGGCTGAGTTTGAGGATGGGCTATTGAAAGTTATTATTCCAAAGGTGAAAAAGTCAGCGGCAAAGAAAATTAAAGTTCAAGCGAAAAAAACTTCTAAGTAATGTTTGTTTTTCGAGGCGAAGAATTTCTTCGCTTCGGGTGAATAAATATTAAAAGTAGCGATACTAATATACGAATGGATACTAATTATACGAATATAACTAATTAGTATCATTAGTATAATTAGCATATTCGCATCGATACATTATATGCCAAAAATTTTAGGAATCGATTTAGGGACAACCAATAGCTGCGCTGCAGTTGTTGAAGGAGGAAAACCAAAAGTTTTAGAAAATCAAGAAGGGAACAGAACCACTCCTTCAATTGTTGCTGTTTCAAAAACTGGTGAACGCTTAGTTGGCCAGACAGCAAAACATCAGGCTGTAACTAATCCGCAAAATACAGTTTTTTCTGTTAAAAGATTAATTGGCCGCCGAGCTGATGATGCAGAAATTGAAAAAGACAAAAAAGTAATGCCTTATGAAATTAAACAATCTGGCAGCGGTATCAAAGTAGTAATGGATGGAAAGGAATATTCTCCACAGGAAGTTTCAGCAATGGTTTTGCAAAAAATAAAAGCAGATGCTGAGGCAAAAACCGGTGATAAAATTGAAGAAGTAATTATTACAGTGCCTGCATATTTTGATGATTCACAAAGACAGGCAACAAAAGATGCCGGCGAGATTGCAGGTATAAAAGTAAAAAGAATTATAAATGAACCTACTGCTGCGGCATTGGCTTATGGTTTTGATAAAAAAGGCAGCCAAAAAATTGCAGTTTATGATTTGGGCGGCGGTACATTTGATATTTCAATTTTAGATATTGGTGATGATACGATTGAGGTATTATCAACAAACGGCGATACTCATTTGGGCGGAGATGATTTTGACCAGGTAATAATTAATTGGATTATTGATGAATTTAAAAAACAAAGCACAATTGATTTATCAAAAGACCAGATGACCTTACAGCGAATTAAAGAATCAGCAGAAAAAGCAAAACATGAATTAAGCTCAGCTCAGGAAGCTTTGATTAATCAGCCTTACATTACCCAGGATTCTGCTGGCAATCCAGTTCATTTAGATTTAAAATTAACCAGGGCAAAGTTAGAAGAATTAGTGGGAGATTTAGTTGAAAAAACAATGGAACCATGCAAAAAGGCATTGGAAGATGCAAAATTACATACTTCTGATATTAATGATATAATTTTAGTTGGCGGCATGACCAGAATGCCATTGGTTCAGAAAAAAGTGGAAGAATTTTTTGGCAAAAAGCCAAATTTAGAAGTTAATCCAGATGAAGTAGTAGCAATTGGCGCTGCTGTCCAAGCAGGTGTATTACAGGGCGATGTAAAAGACGTGCTTTTGCTTGATGTCACCCCATTATCACTTGGTTTAGAAACCTTAGGTGGAGTGATGACAAAATTAATTGATCGAAATACAACCATTCCAGCCTCAAAGCAGCAAATTTTTTCAACAGCTGCTGACAGTCAGCCATCAGTTGAAATTCATGTATTGCAAGGAGAAAGAGAAATGGCAGCTGATAGTAAAACTTTGGGCAGATTCATTTTAGATGGCATTCCGCCAGCTCCAAGAGGTGTGCCTCAGATTGAAGTTAAGTTTGACATTGATGCCAATGGTATTTTAAATGTTTCAGCTACAGATAAAGCAACTGGCAAAGCTCAAAATATTACAATCACTGCTTCTTCAGGACTTTCAAAAGAAGAAATTGAAAAAATGAAACAGGATGCAGATGCACATGCTGATGAAGATAAAAAGAAAAAAGAAGGGATTGAAGCAAAAAATATTGCTGAGAGTTTGGTATACACCACAGAAAAGTTATTAAAGGAACAGGCTGATAAAATGAAAGATGAGGATAAAAAGATAATTGAGGAAAAACTTGAAGCTTTGAAAAAAGTCAAAGATGGTGATGATGTTGAAGCAATTAAAAAGGCAACTGATGAATTAGGTGAAGTTGCGCAAAAGATTGGACAAGCAATGTACCAGCAGCAAGCTCAACAACCTGGCCAGCAGCCAGGGCAGCAGCCTGGAGAACAAGATAAAGCTGGAGCAGAAGCTTCACCAGAGCAGTCTAAAGATGAATCTTCCTCTGCTAAGGCTACGGATGACGGGAATAAAGACAATAAAACCCAGGAGGGTGATTTTGAGGAGAAAAAATAACGCGATGCTAATATACGAATGCATACGAATTATACTAATAAAGTAGAGTTAAATTCGTATCATTAGTATTATTAGTATATTCGCATTGATATTATATGAATGGACAAAATCCTAATCCGCAAGGACAACAACAAAAACAAATCCAGATTAAAGCAACTGATGAGATTATGAAAGGCGTTTATACCAATGCCATGCAGGTCAGGCACAATAAAGAAGAGTTTGTGCTGGACTTTTTAGTATTGCAGCCTCCGCATGGATCATTAAATGCCAGAATTTTTACTGCGCCAGGACATTTTAAGCGAATTGTAATGGCTATGCAGGAGAATTTAATAAAGTATGAGAATACTTTTGGCGAAATTGAAGTGGCTGAAGGTCCGAAGAATGAGGTAGGGTTCACTGATAAGCAGTAGTATTGGAATTTCTAATGAGTAATTATTAATATCTAATTAATTTCTAATGTAATAATGTCTAATGCTTCTAATTTAGTGATTAGACATTAGTTATTATTTAGAGCAATTAGATATTAGAAATTATGTATTTAATTGACGGATATAACTTATTATATGAAACCAGCCTTGAAACCCGCGACGAGTTGATTGAAAAGATCAATCGTTTTTGCAGTTTTTATAAAAAGAAAGCTTTAATTATTTTTGATGGTTATGAGCCTGAAGATTATTCAACCATTCGGGTAGAAGTTAAATTTGTGGGTGATGCTGATGAAGAGATAAAGCAAATTGTAAAGCAAGGCAACCCCAGCCAGTATGTTTTGGTGACATTAGACAAAGATTTAATATATTGGGCTCATCAAAGCAATGTTGAAGTTATCAAATCAAATCAATTTAATTATTTAATTCCAAAGCAAGAAATAACCTCAAAAGAAGAAGATCCGTATTTGGCTCTAAATGATGAGCAGGCTAAAAAGGAATTGGATGCACTACGTAATTTTAAAAAGAAAATATAATTTTTTTACATAACAGGCTTCGGCCTGCTTCGTTTTTTGCAGTTTCGCCTTGCGGCGAGTTACTTTTTGACGCCAAAAAGTAACCCAAAAGCGCTGGGGGCCTCAAATTGCAAAGCGACGTGCAATATTTAGTTATCGCGCAATGGCAAAATCGGCCCCCAGACCCCTGATGCTATTCATGTTCAGCGCAGCAAGTATATAAAACTATGTCAAAAGACTATTATAAAATTTTAGAAATAGAAAAAGGCGCTTCTTCTGATGAGATTAAGCGCGCTTTTAGAAAACTGGCGCATAAATACCATCCTGATAAAGAAAATGGAGATGAACAAAAATTTAAAGAGGTAAATGAAGCTTATCAGGTACTTAGCGATGAGGGAAAAAGGCAGCAGTATGACCAGTTTGGCACCACATTTGATCAGGCTGGAGCCGGAGGATTTGGAGGCCAAAATCCTTTTGGCAGCGGTGGCTTTTCCTCAGTAAATTTTGATTTAAATGATCTGGGTGATATTTTTGGAGATGCGTTTGGCTTTGGTACAAGAAGAAAAAGCAAGGCGCGCGGTTCAGATATTGAAATGAATTTAGAAATTGATTTTAAAGAAGCTGCATTTGGAACTGAAAAAAAAGTAGAACTTTATAAAAATGTTGTTTGTGATAAATGCAAAGGAAATGGAGCTGAGCCTGGCACAAAAATCGAAACATGCAAAACTTGTCAGGGAAGCGGTAAGGTGACAAAAGTACAGCAAACATTTTTAGGAGCAATGCAAACAAGAACAAACTGCTCTGATTGCCAGGGTGAAGGACAAAAAGCAGAAAAAAGCTGCACCAATTGCGCTGGTACAGGAATTGAAAAAAAGGAAGTAGAAATAAATGTAAAAGTACCAGCTGGTATAAATAATACTGAATCAATTAAAATTAGCAATCAAGGTGAAGCCGGACTAAAAGGGCACAATTGCGGAGATTTATATATTAGTTTTATAATAAAACCTGACCCAATATTTGAAAGACAAGGCTATGATATCTTAACCAATGAAAAAATTTCATTTACTCAGGCTGTTTTAGGCGATAAAATAGATGTGGAAACAATAGATGGCCCAGTAAATTTAAAAATTCCATCTGGTACGCAGCCAGGAACCAAATTTAGATTAAAAGGAAAAGGAATTCCAAAACTGAAAGGATATGGCCGGGGAGATCATTGGATTACCATTGATGTTGATGTGCCAAAAAATTTAAGCAGAAAACAAAAAGAATTATTGAAAAAAATGGATTTATAGTTTTCTAAAATTTTTATTTTATGTTATAATAAAGATATCCTGGATCCTGGATCCTGTATTAAAATAAAAATTAAAATTTATGTCAGGAATAATCGATTGGTTTTCAGCAATGGATTGGTCAAATCCAAGCTGGGATTTAATAATTTTATTATTTTTTGTGGTAGGCGCTTTATTATACGGTATTGCCATGGGCAGAAGCAGAATTGTGGTGGTTTTAATGTCAATTTATATAACTTTGGCCATTGCCAACACAGTTCCCTGGACAAAATATTTGCGCGGTAGTATTAGTATAAACAATGCTTTTGTTCTTCAGGCTACGATTTTTGTTGTATTGCTAATTTTATTCTTTTTTCTAATGTCCAGATCAGCAGTTGGCAGAGTGATTGGAGATAGTAAAGGCGCATGGTGGCAGGTGATTGTATTTAGTTTTTTGCAAATTGGGCTTTTAATTAGCGTAGTTTTAACTTTCTTGCCTACTGATTTTTTGGCTAATTTTAGCCAAATGACGCAGAGCATTTTTGTCAGTGACATTGGTCGGCTTGTTTGGTTGGTATTGCCGATTTTAGCCATGCTTTTAGTTAAAGACGATAGTGAATAAAAAATGTAAAAATTAATATATTGCATCCGCCTTTGGCGGATTTTTTTTATTTAATTGATAATTTAAGTTATTGACAATATAAAATATTATTTTTTCCAATACAGGCCAAAGCCTGCTTTACCTTTTGCAATGTTGGCTTGGCCAGAACCGTACGGTACTGGGCTTGCGCCAAGTTACTTTTTGGCACCAAAAAGTAACCAAAAACCGCTGGGGGGCTTCAAATGCGAAGCAATGATTACATTATGCATAGCTCGCCAGGGGGCAATCAGCCCCCCAAACCCCCGATGCTGTAAACCAAATGACGTTTTAAAAAAAATTAAAAAAAGATAAATCAATTGAATAAAGAAGAAAAATATTGCAGACGTGTTTTTGGATATTTTTGCTAAATTTTGATAGAATTAAGTTAAGTTTAATAATGAAAGGCGAAAGGCGAAAAGGGAAAAGCGAATCACATTTCTCATTTCGCATCTCGCAGATCTCATATGGATTTACAACTTTATAACACACTTACTCGCAAAAAAGAAAAATTTAAACCAATCAGGCGCTGGAAAAAAATTGTCTCAATGTATACTTGCGGCCCGACCGTATATGATTATGCGCATATTGGTAATTTTCGCGCATATGTTTTTGCTGATATTTTAAAAAGAGTGCTTAAGCATAAAAAATTTAGAGTCTGGCAGGTAATAAATATCACTGATGTGGGACATTTGACCAGTGATCAGGATGAAGGCCAGGATAAAGTGGCAGCCAAGGCTGAAAAGGAAAGAAAAACAGCCTGGCAGATTGCTGAGTTTTATACAGAAGCTTTTAAACAAGATTTTGTAAAACTTAACTGTCTTGAACCAAAAAGATGGGCAGTGGCCACTGATCATATTAAAGAGATGATTAAACTAATTGAAAAACTTGAAGCAAAGGGGATGACTTATAAAACTTCAGATGGAATTTATTTTGATACATCTCAACTGGAAGATTATGGAAAACTGGCCAAGCTTGATATTAGAGGTCTTGAAGCTGGGAAGAGAATTGAATTGGGTGAAAAAAAGAATCCAACAGATTTTGCATTATGGAAATTTTCTCCAAAGGATAAAAAACGAGATATGGAATGGGATTCATCCTGGGGCAAGGGATTTCCAGGATGGCATATTGAATGTTCTGCAATGGCCATGAAATATTTGGGAAAGACAATTGATATTCACACTGGCGGAATTGACCATGTGCCAGTTCATCATTCCAATGAGATTGCCCAGAGCGAAACAGCAACCGGCAAGCCTTTTGTCAGATTTTGGCTTCATAATGAGCATATTTTAATGAACGATGAAAAAATGGCAAAGTCATTGGGAAATATTATCGGCATTAAAGATTTAACTAAAAAAGGTTTTGATCCAATTGATTACAGATATTTGTTATTAAATACCCATTATCGAAAAGAACTTAATTTTACCTGGGACGCATTGCAGGCTGCACAAAATGCATATAAAAAATTAAAAAAAGAATTTTTAAGCTGGGAAAAAAATCCAGGCGAGGTTTTGCCAGAATGGGAAGAAAAATTTCATAAAGCAATTTATGATGATTTAAATATGCCGCAAGCTTTGGCAGTTATTTGGGATTTAATAAAATCTGATGAAAAAGAAGCAAATAAAAGAGAAAGTATTTTGCATTTTGATTCAGTTTTAGGATTGGGATTGGACAAATTAAATCCTGAAGCCATTCCAAATGAAATTAAGGAGCTGGCAGAACAAAGGCTACAAGCCAGACGTGAGAAAGATTATGAAAAAGCTGATTCGTTTAGAAAAGAGATTGAAGTATTGGGGTGGGATATTGAGGATACAGCTGATGGATATGACCTATTTAGAAAATAATGGGAAGCTGGAAGCTGGGTGATGGGTGTAGAAGCCGGAGTGCCAAAGACCGCTGCCCCGACGTCATTCCTGCGCAGGCAGGAATCCATTACTCGTCTTGTATAATCCAAAGCAGCGGTAGATTTAAAATTTCTAATTAATTTCTAATGATTAATGGTTAATGACATTATGGAAAAAGAAAAACCAAAATCACTCGAATCCCAACTCAAAATGGCCCGCCCGCAACGTGCTGAGGTTAAGCGCGTGCCGCTGACGCCGGAAGAAAAGGAATTTTTAGGAGAGATTATGGATAAGGCAGTGGCTGCGGAAAAAGCTGGGAAACTGCAGGAAGCTTTAGATTTGTATACAGATTATAAAAATGAATTGATGAAGATTAAAGAAAAAAAGGGTAAAGAATGGAACCGAGATAATGTTATTGAATGGGCAAAAAGAAATTTATCACAATCAATTTTAAATGAAGATGCCGCTGGTTGGGTAGATAAAAATTTTGAATTTGATGAATTACCAAAGATTAAGACAAAGTCAGGATTAAATTTAAGAGTCAGTAGTCTTGACACTATACCGAATAATCTTCATGTGCAAGGATGTTTATATTTACCTGGAGTAATTATTCAGAAAATGCCTGAGGTATTAACTGTTGATGAAGCTCTAGGTATGAATAGTGCAAAGATTGATGCATTGCCAATAAAATTGCATATTGGTAGAGCTTTGGATTTGTCTAATATTACAATTGATGATAATCAAATTCCTGACGATATTTTTGTTGGTGGAGATGTATATATCATGAAAGATACAGATGTTCAAATTAAAAACCTATTACAAAAATTAAAGAAACAAGGTAAAATTAAAGGACATATTTTTACTGATTAAAAAATAAAAAATGCAGGAAAATCCAGACCAGTCATTCGAAAACCAATTAAAAATGGCCCGCCCGCGGCGGAGTGAGGTTAAGCGTGTGCCTTTAACTCCTGAGGAAAAGGAATTATTAGGTGAGATTATGGATAAGGCAGTCGCAGCTGAGAAAGCTGGAGATTTGCAGCAAGCTTTGCATTTTTATACTGATTACAAGAATGAGTTGATAAAGATTAAAGAAAAAAAGGAGGAAAAAAAGGAAAAGAAATCTTTAGGCAAAGAATGGACTAGAGATGATGTTATAGAATGGGCAGAAGATAATATTGTTAAGCAGAGACCAGAAGATGCGCCAGACTGGGTAGATCAAAATTTTGAATTTGATGAATTGCCAAAGATAAAGAAAAAATCAGATTTAATTTTGGGTAAAGGGAATTTGGAAACACTTCCCAATAATCTTGATGTGGAAGGTTCCTTAACCTTAATTGAAACGACTATCAAAAAAATGCCTGAGGTATTGACAGTTGGCAATCATCTTACTTTAAGAGGTAGCAAAATTGATGTATTGCCTACAAAATTGTGTGTTTTTGGAGCTTTGGATTTAGCTAATATTACAATTGATGATAATCAAATTCCTGATGATATTTTTGTTGGTGGAGATGTATATATCATAAAAGATGCAGATATTCAAATTAAAAACCAATTACATAAATTAAAGGAACAAGGAAAAATTAAAGGAGCTATTTTAACGGATTAGAAATAAAATATGCTGGAAGATTCAAAATCATTAGAAAGCCAACTCAAAATGGCCCGCCCGCGGCGCCATGAAGTTAAGCGTGTGCCTTTGACTGATGAAGAAAAGGAGTTTTTAGGAGAAATTATGGATAAGGCAGTTGCAGCTGAGAAAGCTGGAGAATTGCAGCAAGCTTTGCATTTTTATACTGATTACAAGAATGAGTTGTTGATGATAAAGGAAAGAAGAAAAATAGAATGGACTAGAGAAAAACTTGAGAATTGGGTTGAAAAAAATGTTAATTTACCTGATAAAGATATAGATATAAAAAAAATGACAGCAGATATTTTTGATTTGTCCAAATTGCCAAAATTAGAAACAAAGGAATCTTTGCCTCACCAATTATTTAAGAATAAAAAAATTGAAAAATTCCCTGCCAATATTACAGTTAACGGAGATTTCATGTTATTTGATGTTGAAATTAATGAATGGGTTGGATCTGGATTGATTGTTAATGGGAGAATGTGGTTGAAAAATGCAAAAATTGAAGATTTACCAAATAATACAGAAATTGAACGTGATTTACGGTTAATAAGTTCATCGATTAGTGATTTGCCTGATGATTTACGCATTAAGCATGATATTTGGATTACCAATTGTTCAAATAAGCTAGTTAAAAAAGCGCAAGAATTAAGAGAAAAAGGAATGATAAAAGGAGACATTTATTAATGAAATATGAAGGAAAAACCACATTCATTAGAAAATCAATTAAAAATGGCCCGCCCGCGGCGGGGCGAGGTTAAGCGTGTGCCTTTGACTCCAGAAGAAAAGGAATTTCTTGGAGAGATTATGGATAAGGCTGTAGCAGCGGAAAAGGCTGGGAAATTGCAGCGAGCTTTGAATTTGTATACTGATTATAAAAATGAATTATTGAAAATTAAAGAAAAAAAGGAAAAAAAAGAAGAAAGAATAGGCAAGGAATGGAATAAAGATGATGTTATAGAATGGGCTGAAAGGGATGTATTTGATTTAAAACCGGAAGAAGCATCTAATTGGGTGGATGAAAATATTGAATTTGATGAACTTCCTGCTATAAAAACAAAATCCGATTTAGATTTAGCAGGAAATTACACATATGAAACACTACCTAATAATCTTTATGTTCAGGGGGAGTTTGCTTTGGATTGGGTAACTATTAATAAAATGCCAAAAATATTGGTTGTAGAATCTAATCTGCTGTTAAATGGTGCAATAATCAATGAAATGCCAGCAGGATTAAGAGTTGGGGGAAATTTACATCTTGGTGGTACTGAGATTAAAAATAAAAAGATCCCTGAAAATATTTTTGTTAAAGGAAATGTGTATATTATGACAAATGAAGATGAGCAAATAAAGGAGCAATTATATAAATTAGAGGAACAAGGAAAAATCAAAGGGAATATTATAGAACAGACTAGTACTGAATAAATGAAAAATTTTTGGGAAAAATTGAAAAAGCCGATAATTGCAATTGCGCCTATGGCTGGCTGAATACTCAAGATCTTGATTTTATCCATGTATAATTACAAATGAAGTTATGAATCAATTTTTTTGATAAAATTACAAATTATTACAAACATTTAAAGATGATATTTTGGGAATTTGTAATTACTTGTAATTTTTTTTGAGTTTTAATAAAGCATATTTGTAATTAATTTCTAAATGGCTAATGTAAAAAAACAAAATAATTTTTGGATTAAACTGCATAAACCAATTATTGCAGTCGCTCCGATGGCCGGTTATACTGACTCAGCCTTTCGTTTTATTTGCAGAAAATATGGTGCTGATATGGCATATACTGAAATGATTTCTGCTGATGCGCTTTTTTATGATTCAAAAAAGACCTTGAAAATGCTTGAGTTTAATAAAAAGGAAAAGCCAGTTGTTTGTCAGTTGTTTGGTAAGCGACCTGAAATGTTTGCAAAAGCAGTACAGGTGGTTGAAAAATATGGCTATGACGGCATTGATATAAATTTTGGCTGTCCTGCCAGAAAAGTGGTGGCTCATGGCGGTGGAGTAACATTAATGAGGAATTTGGATAAATGTTATGAAATTATTAAAACTGTATGCGATGCAGCGACCGTGCCAGTTTCAATTAAGATTAGAGCTTCAATAAAAAGCAAAACCTCAGATAAGATTATCACAGCATTGGATATGGTTGAAAAAATAAAAGATCTGCCAATAAAAGCGATTATGATCCATGGCCGAAGTTATGAAGGCGGATTTTCTGGCGAGATTGATTTTGAAATGATTAAAAAAGTTAAGGAAAAGTTCAAAGGAATTGTTTTGGGTAATGGCGGGATTTTAAAACCAGAACATGCAAAGCTAATGCTTGAAAAAACTGGCGTTGATGGAGTTGGTTTAGCGCGCGGACTTTGGAAAAAACCATATCTTGGAAAACAAATTAAACAATATTTGAAAAATGGAGAGTATAAAACATGGGACTTGAAAAAAATAAAAAAATTAGCACTTGAACATGCTAAATTAATGGATGAGTTGAAAGGCGAGAGGGGAATACGCGAAATGCGAAAGTTTTTACTTTTTTATTTTAAAGGATTTCCTGGAGCGAGTGATGCGAGACAGAAGTTAGTTAGGGTTGAGAATTTAAACGATATTATAAAAGTGTTACAGAAGATATAAAATGCGCCAGCGTTTGGTCGGGGAATCTAAGATTCCCCTCAGCATCGCCTTGGCGAGTGAAGTTAGGCAGAGATTGGTCAGAGTTGAGAGTTTGGCAGAGATTAAAAGAGTGTTAAAAAATATTTAAATATTTTATAGAGCTGCGCTCGTTTACTCAGGGCAACAGAGCTGCTCCCTCGACATAGGGCAAGCTTCGGCGGACAAGAAAGTGGGGTAGAAATGCAATAATTTTTTGCATTTTTCTTTTTGCATTTTGATTTTTCTAGATCCAGTGTTTCTTTTTAAATATTGCAAGCATTAGTAATGTGCCTGCGCCCATTAAACCAACAATTTTCCAAAAGGCATAAGGCGTTTCAACTAATGGCATTTCAGTATTCATACCAAAAACAGCAGCCAATAAAGTTAATGGGAAGACAATAACGGAAAATATGGTCAAGGTTTTAATTATTGAATTTAATCTTTGTGAATACATTGACTCATTAGTTTCAAAAAGCGCTTTGATTGTATCACTATAATTTTCTAAAGTATCCCAGACTTCTTTTAAGTCATCAACAAGGTTTATAAAATAAGACTCTAATCTTTTTGTTGGAAACATGTTTAGCTCTTTTGCTTTTTCAAGCATTTTTCTGATTATGCTTTTGTGAGCCTGGATTGATTTTCTAAAAGAGACAATATTTCGTCTTACAATTAAAATATCTCTGATTACATCTCTTCTTCTTGTTACTTTAAAAATTCTGTCCTCTAATTCCTCAATATCATTATTGATATGACTGATCATTGGAAATGCATTATCCAGGGCGACTGTCAGAATCTCATAAAGCAAAGTACCTGGATGAGATCCTAATTTGTCATCTAATTTTTTCTTTTTTTGAAATTTATTAAATAAATCATCAATTGGAAAGAACGCATGTTCCTGACAAGTAACCAAATAATTTTTTCCAATAAAAAAATCTACCTCAACAGGGACAATTTTTCTGCTCTTAGCATGATAAACTGGAAAAGTTAAAATCATGAACAGATAATCCTGGTGTTCAATCAGTCTTGGGCTTTGAAGCGGGGGCAGACAATCATTAAGATGCATCATTGAAAATTTAAAGTTCTTTTGTAAATACTGAATTTCTTTTTTTCGAGGTTTTTTTATTTTTACCCAGGTTAGATTGTGTTTGTTTTTTAATGTTGGATATTTATGATTTGCCATATGCCATTTTGTTTTCCTGACATTTTTGTTTGGAAAATGGTTGTTAGAGAATTGAAATTGGTTTTAGAGATTTGAAAATTGAAAATAGTTATAAATTCTATTTTTTATATCAATAATATTATAACATTTTTAAAAGCATTTAGCCACTCAAATGTGAGTGGCTGTTAAAATTTTTCCTTTAGCCTCTTTTTTTCTTAAGGCTTTTTCTGGCTTTACGCACAGGATAGGTGACCATTCTTTTTCCAGCTTTTAAAGTACCCTTGTCAATGCTTTTGAGCAATCGGTTGTAGTACTTTCTAATACTAAGAATGGTGGATAATCCTGCGCCTACAATGACTAAAAAGGCCAGAACAACGAAAAGGTTCATAAGCTGGTTATCAATATTCATGATTTCTTCTTTGGTTCATAGGGTTATAACACATTTCACTAAAAAATTTATACAAAAAACAGCTTTGAATAGCCGTTTTTATGTAAATTTAGTTCAAAATTATGCAAAATAGCAATTATTCCATTGTTGCACCTTCAAAAATGTTAAAGACGTAAGAAACAATAGAATATGCTAAAAGGATGATAATTAAGCCAATAATGCCGTTTACAAACACTCCTCTAGCCTGCTTTTTACGTTCTTCATTGCCCCCAGAGATCATCCATAAGAAACCCCCATACATAACAATAATAAGCGTAAATATGCCTAAAAGTGATAAGGCCTGTTTAATAATGGTACCAACAAGGTTATTTAGGCCAGTTTTAGGCAATCCAGCTTCATTATTGAAAGTATCAAGACCATCAGTAATATCAGAAAATACGCCTGATTGGGCAAAAACAGGTGCTGAAATTAGCAATAATGCTAAAATTACATAAATTGTGCAAATTGTCTTGATATTTTTCATACGTTCATACCTTACAAAGTTTTATTATATTTGTCAAGTGCTGGGTGGATATGGTATAATTTAGGTGCAAAATTTGCAAAAAAAGCTAAAAAATACTAAAATTTTATAACCAATATGTCTCCATTAACTCCAGTAAAAAAAACACCAAAAAAAGAACAAATTTCTGCAGAAACTGCTGATTTCGAAACCCCAGCATCGCCTGAAAAAGAAGCTGCTATTGAAAAAATGCCAGAGAAAGTGAAAGAAGCAGCAGCAAAAAAAGAAGAAAAAAAAGCTCCTGAAAAAGAACCGAAAGCAAAGCCAGTATCCCAGACGCCAATGCCAAAAGCTGAAAGACATGATCCTGAGCTAAAGGAAATTCAGGATATTTTACAAGAAGGCATTTATGATCTTTATAAACAGATGCCTCCTTTAGAGCAGAAGCGTTTTCGAGAAGAAGGTGTCAGACTGGCAAAGACTATCAAAGGCCTCTTGTATTCTGCAAAAGTAAATGTTAAAAAGATTGTAACATTAATAAGAGGGTGGCTGTCCAGATTACCAGGAATTAATAAGTTTTACATTTTACAAGAATCAAAAAATAAGATCGATAAATTGCTTGAAGTAAAAAAGGCAAGGGAAGAAAAAGGAGTTATACCATCAGCGAAGAAAAAGTGAAATATAATTCCAACTTTCAACTGCTAATTATAAAATTACATGTTTATAAAAAAGATCGGAATTGATCTTGGAACAACTTATACATTAGTTCATCTGCCAAAAAAGGGGATCGTGATTAACGAGCCCTCTGTTGTTGCTATTTCGCTTGCTGACAAAAAAATATTGGCAGTTGGTGATGAAGCAAAAGAAATGCTTGGCAGAACACCTGATACCATTGTTGCCTGTAGGCCATTAAAGGATGGTGTGATTGCTGATTATAAAACCACAGAAGCAATGCTTAGATATTTTATTAATAAGGCTTTGGGTGGAATAAAAATTTTCAGGCCGGAAGTTATGGTAGCGGTTCCTGCTGGAATTACATCAACGGAAAGAAGAGCGGTGATTGATGCAACGATTACTGCTGGTGCCAGAGCCGCTTATATTATAAAAGAACCTATCGCTGCTGCGATCGGTGCAAATATTCCAATTGGCAGCGCTTCAGGTCATATGATTATTGATATTGGAGGCGGCACTTCTGAAATCGCAGTTATTTCATTAGGCGGCATAGTTACTTCAAAGTCAGTTCGAATCGGTGGTAATAAATTTGACAAAGCAATTGCCGATTATACACGAAAAAAATATAATTTAGCTGTTGGCGACCGGACTTCTGAAGCAATAAAGATTGAAATTGGTTCAGCCATGTACCAAGAAGGCCCGCCCACCATGGATGTTCGGGGCCGCGATATGATTTCAGGCCTGCCAAAGACTGTAATCATGAATTCCAATGATGTGACCGAGGCTTTGCAAAAAGAATTGGACGGCATAATTAATGCCACCAAAGAAGTGCTGCATGTTACACCGCCAGAACTCTCTGCTGATGTCATTGACAAGGGAATAATAATGAGTGGTGGTAGCAGTTTGCTTCGGAATATTGATAAACTAATGTCCAAATCCATTGGCGTGCCAGTTTATATTGCTGATGATTCTCTTTTATGTGTGGCTAAAGGCACTGGTATTGCTTTGGATAATTTGGATTTGTATAAGCGTTCTATTTTAGCAACTCGATAAATATAGGCAAGACGAGAAAGAAAGCGAGACTAGCAAGACAAGTCCCCAATACTGTTTACTTATCTCGCTCGTTTTACTCGTCTCACTTGTCTTGCTTTTTATTATGCAAATTGGAATTGACGCTTCGCGCGCAAACAAACCAATTAAAACAGGCACAGAGTGGTATTCATACTATCTAATACAGTGGTTTAAAAAATTAGATAAAGATAACCACTATTTTTTATATACAAATGTTGCTTTAAAAAAAGGATTGGAAATTTGTCCTCAAAATTTTAAGGAAAAAGTTTTAAATTGGCTGCCTGGACGGCTTTGGACTCAATTTCGCTTGTCATGGGAAATGTTAAAGAAAAGAAAAAAGCTTGACCGTTTGTTTGTTTCTGCTCATGTAATTCCTTTGATTCATCCAAAAAATACAATTGTTACCATTCATGACATAGGTTTCGAAAGATTTCCGGAAATTTATCCCTGGTATGACATTGTATATCATAAATGGGCGATTAGATTTGCCAAGCATGCAGCTTCAAAGATCATTACGATTAGTGAATTTTCAAAATCAGAATTGATTGATGTTTTTAAAATGAAACCTGAAAAGATACAAGTTATTTATAATGGTTATGACAAGGAAAAGTATAGATTATATGAAAATAAAGAGATTGATAAAATAAAATCAAAATATAATTTAAAAAGCCCATACCTAATATTTATTGGCCGTCTTGAAGAAAAGAAAAATACGCCTTTTTTAATTGAATGTTTTGCTGAATTTAAAAAACAATTCCCTCAATATAAGTTAGTTTTAATTGGCAGGCACGGCCACGGTTTTGAAAAAGTTAAGGAAAACATTAAAAAGTATAATTTAGAAGATGAAGTAATATTTCCCGGATGGATACAAACCAATGATTTGACCAGGCTCCTAGCCGGAGCAAAGGCAATGGTTTTTCCAAGTTTATATGAAGGTTTTGGCATTCCAGTGATTGAAGCAATGGCCTGCGGAGTGCCAGTGGCTTGTTCGAATACAACCAGCTTGCCAGAAGTTGCCGGAGAGGCAGCAGTTTTATTTGATCCGCTAAATAAAGAGCAAATAGTTGAATCAATGAAAAAAATTGTTTCTGATCAAAATTTAAGGCAAAATTTAATTGAAAAAGGATTGGAAAATGTAAAGCGATTTTCCTGGGAAAAATGTGCAAGGGAGACATTAGAAGTAATTAGAAATTAGAAATTTCGCGGAACTGGAGTTCACTCGGAACCTGGGAAAGGATAAACCTCGCGAACTGGAGTTCGCTCGGCACTGGGGATTTTTTGTTTATTTTAATGAATTTTTATGCTAAAATAGGTTATGAGCAATATTGAATTCAACTGGCCCATATTAGGCCAGGAAAGAATAAAAAAATATTTGCAAAAAAGCTTGGTAAATGAATATTTTACCCATGCTTATTTATTTGTTGGGCCTGAAAAAATTGGCAAAACAAAAACAGCCAAATTGATTGCCAAAACACTTTTGTGTGAGAATTATAAAAAATATCAGGAAAAGTTGGCAAAAGAAAATTTAAAAGTACCTTGCGGCCAATGCCAGTATTGCCAACAATTTGAAAAGAATATTCATCCAGACGTTCATTATTTAGAAAGGCAAAGCAAAGAAAGCGGTGAAGATCTAAAAACGCAGATTTCCATAATTCAGGTGAGGGAGATGCAAAAAAGAATTTCAAACAAAGCATTTTTAAATTCATATAAAATAGTTATTATTCCTGAAGCGGATTTTTTGACAGAAGAAGCGTCAAACAGCCTTTTGAAAACATTGGAAGAGCCGACCCAAAAAACAGTGGTATTTTTAATAGCCAAGGATAAGAAAAATCTTTTAACCACCATTGTTTCCCGCTGCCAGGCTTTAACTTTTTCAGTCATTGGCAAAAATGACATTTATGAATATTTGATCGGTAAAGATGCAAATAGAGATCAGGCCAAACAGTTTTCGCAAATGGCTCAGGGGCGGCCGACCAGGGCAATGAAATTATTTAGCAATGCGCAGCAGTATAGCGAGCTTAAAGATGAGCAGATCAGATTTTTAGAGATTTTAGGCGGTTCATCAATAGAAAAATTTTCATTTGTCGATGAGATACATAATGAAAAAAAAGATGTATTGATTGATAAAATAAATGAGTGGTCAATGCTATTAAGAGATTTGCTTTTTATACAGCTAGATATTCGAAAAGAAGTGGCTAACAATCATCTGTTGGAAAATTTAAATCAAATTGAAGGAAAATTTTCTCAGATAAAATTGCTGGAGCTGATATCAAAGTTGGAAAGAGTAAAAAATGACATAAATAAAAATATAAATATTAAATTGACTTTGGAAAATTTTTTTCTAAAGACATAACCCTATGCTTAAAAAAACTTTATTTTTAATTTTTATCTTTACTTTGGTAGTTGGATTGTCCGGTTGTATTAAGTTAAGCAGTGATAAGGAAGCAGAAGGAAATCCTGGCGGAGTTTTTATCTCTGGCGATAAAGGCGAGACCTGGGTTCGCAAAGTTGAAAAAATGACTGCTGGACCTATTGCTGAAACAATTGGTGATGTCAATGTTGTTAATTTTACTTTTGATCCTTCTGATTCACGTGTAATATATATTGGTACAGCTGAAAACGGGCTTTATTATTCAAATAATAATGGCAAAGGATGGTTTGAGGTTGAAGGCTTAACTTCTGGATTTATTCGGGGAGTAGCAGTTGACCCAAATAATGTTTGTACCGTATATGTAGCGGTTAATACCAGACTAATGAAGACCACTACCTGCACCAGAACTTGGGAAGAAGCATATAAAGTGCCAATAGGTGAATTGATTACCGCCGTCGGAATTGATTACTTTAATCCTGAAATTATATATATTGGATTAGATAAGGGTGACTTTTTAAAAAGCTTAGACAGTGGTCTAAACTGGGAAAGAATTAAAAATTTTCCATCACGAGTTAATAGCATAACTTTTGATAAAGACGATTCCAGGCATATTTATGTGGGCACAAATTCAAGTTATTTATATAGAACAATGGACGGTGGCGCTACCTGGGAGCCGTTAAGAGAAAATATTGAAGACTTTAAAGATTCTGGCAGAGTAATATCTCTTGCTCAGGATCAAAAAACAGGATCATTGTATTATGCTACCGGGTATGGAATTTTGCGATCAAATGATAAGGGCGATAATTGGGAAGAAGTTAAGCTTTTGACAACTCCAAGCAGAACAAATATATTTTCAATGGCCCTAAATCCAAAAAATGGAAATGAGATTTATTATGCTACTGATACAAATGTATTTCGAAGTTTAGATGCTGGTGTTACCTGGACAAACTGGCGCTTACCAACGAAGAGAACAGGCAGGTCATTAGCAGTTCATCCAGAAGATGCAAACGTTATATATTTGGGTGTAAGATTATATGAACAATAATAAAAAACAGAAAAACATAAAGACTAAGAAACAGCGAAATGTAGAAAATAAAAAATATTAGATTATTCTTTTGTTTCTCAGTTCTTAGGTTTCTATGTTTAAATATATGAATGATTATATAAAACAATTTAAAGATGATTTTGATAAAACTGTTGAGTTTTTCAAAGGTGAATTAACCAAAATCAGAACAGGTCGGGCAAATCCAGTATTGGTCGAGGGTATTTTAGTTGAAGTATATGGGACACCAACTCCGCTTCAACAATTAGCAAGCATTGCTGTACCAGAAGCAAGAAGTATTGCTATTGAACCATGGGATAAGAACATTATTAAAGACATTGAAAAGGCTTTATCAGATGCTAATTTAGGAGCAGCTGTGTCCTCTGATACTCAAGTGGTTAGAGTTACTTTTCCTCAAATGACTGAAGAGTCCCGCCAGCAATTTACTAAGATGCTGAGCGAATATTTGGAAAAGGCAAAGGTCAGTGTCCGACAAGTGAGGGATAAAGTTAAAGAAGATATTGAAAAAGCATTCAAGAATAGCGATATTACTGAAGATGACCGCTATCAGTACCGAGAAGATTTGGATAAGCATGTGGATGAATTGAATAAGCAAATGGAGGAATTAACTGAGAGCAAGAGGAAAGAGATTTTAACCATATAGCTTGTAACTTGTAACATGTAGCTTATAGCTAATGTAAAATAATATGGTGAATGAAAAGAGATTTGATGATTAATTACATGAAAAAATATGCATAAAATGGAAAAAATCGTCAGTCTGGCAAAAAGAAGAGGTTTTGTATATCAAGGATCTGATATTTATGGTGGCCTTGGCGGCACTTATAGCTACGGACCTTATGGGACTGAATTGAAAAAAAATATTAAAAATTTGTGGTGGAAAATGTTTGTTCATGATCGGGAGGATATGGTCGGTCTAGACGGGCCGATTTTGCTGCATCCAAAAGTATGGGAAGCTTCAGGTCATACTACCGGATTTAATGACGCTTTAGTCGATTGTAAAAATTGTAAAAAAAGATTTCGGGCAGATCATTTGGTTGAAGAAGCAACTGGTAAAGATTTAGAGGGTGAACTGGATAAAATGTCTGAAGTGATTAAAAAGGAAAAGGTTAAATGTCCTGTATGCGGAAAATCAGAGTGGACGAATGTTCGGACATTTAACATGATGTTTAAAACTGAAATGAACAATGTTTCAGATGAAGAGGAAAATATTGTATATTTGAGACCAGAAACTGCTGGTGCGATTTTTGTTGATTTTAAAAATGTTTTAGATTCATCTAGAGTGAAAGTTCCTTTTGGCATAGCTCAGATCGGTAAAGCTTTTCGAAATGAAATTGTGGCTGGGAATTTTATATTTAGATTGCGGGAGTTTGAACAGATGGAAATTGAATATTTTATTTCACCAAAAGAAAAATGGGAAAAGCTTTTTAAACAATGGCTGAAATTGCAGGAAGAATTTGTTTTAAAATTGGGTGCAGATAAAAAAGATATTAGGCAAGCTGAGCATCCAAAAGAAAAATTATCTCATTATTCAAAAAAGACAGTTGATATTGAATATAATTTTCCGTTTGGCTTCAAAGAGCTGTACGGGCTGGCTTACCGAACTGATTTTGATCTAAAAAGCCATTCCAATGCTACTGGCCAAAAATTAGAATACTTTGACCCGGAAACAAATGAAAAATATATTCCACATGTGATTGAACCTACATTTGGACTGGAACGAAGCTTATTGGTTACTTTAATTTCTGCTTACAATGAAGAAAAAATTGAGGATGGCCAGAGAGTGGTGATGAAATTTCCAAAAGAATTGGCTCCAATAAAAGTGGCTGTATTTCCTTTATTAAAAAATAAACCCAAGCTAGTTGAAAAAGCCAGAGAAGTTTATGAACTGTTAAAGTCCAGCTGGATGTGCGAATTTGACGGCAATGGAAATATCGGAAAAAGATACCGAAGGCAAGATGAAATTGGTACGCCGTATTGTGTCACAATTGATTTTGAAACAATTGAAAAGGATGATTCGGTTACTGTCAGGGACAGGGACTCGATGGAGCAGGAGAGAGTGAAGGTTGATGCTTTAACGGATTATTTTAGTGAAAAGTTTTAATAGCAAGATTAGCAAAATAGGCGAGACAAGTAAATAATATAGCTAGCTTGTCTTGCTTGTCTCGCTTTAAATATATGAAAAAATATCAGGCCGTAGTGTTTGGCAGTTTAATAAAGGATATTGAATTTTTTTCTGATGAAATTTTCATTGTCGAAAATGAAAAAGATCTAACCAGGCAGAAGTTATTAGCTGCTGAATATGGCGCAAAAATCCCAGTCGATGAGATTTATTTTAATTATGGAGGCGGCGCTGGCAATGTTTCAACTGGTCTAAGTAAGCTGGGCATAAAAGCTGCGCCAGCTGGCATGATAGGTAATGACCAAAACGGCAAAGAAATGCTTGTATATTTTAAATCACAAAAAATTGACACAAGTTTAATAAGCATAAATAAAAATGAGCCGACTGGCTTTTCTTTTATTTTAGGATCAAAAAAAGACAATGATCATGTAATATATACTTATAAAGGAGCATCAGCAGAGCTGAGTTTTTTTCCAGCTTTATTGAAAAAGTTTAAGGCTGACTATTATTACATTGCTGCTTTAAGCCAAAAGGGCTGGGAAAAAGATTTAGCTAAACTCTTTTCAAAAGCAAGAAAAGATAAAACCTTAATCGCCTGGAATCCAGGCCAAAAACAATTGGTTAAACCAAAGTCAATGCTAAGATTTTTGCCTCAGGCTGAAATTTTGATTTTGAATAAAGACGAAGCAACACAATTAGTAATGAATTTTTTTGGAAAGAGCAAACAGATTAATAATGTCAAATATTTAATTTATAAATTAAAAGCCCTGGGTCCGACAATGGCAATAGTCACAGATGGCAAGCGCGGCGCCAGCATATTAGATATTGACGGTAAATATTATCATTTACCAGCGTATGGCAGGAAAAAGCCAATTGATACTGTGGGTGCAGGAGATTCGTTTAGTTCAGGATTTTTAGCAGGCTGGATTTACTGGCAGGATGCAAAAAAGGCTTTGAGACTGGGATTGAAAAACAGCGGATCAGTTGTTATGAAAGTTGGGGCGCAGAATGGATTATTAACTAAAAAGGACATTAAATAGTAATCCGAATCCACGAATTTATCCGAATACCCCAAATGCCCCGAATAAAATTAATATCGATATTCGTGGTATTCGGATAGGAAATTCGGATCATTCGGATTAAGAATATATGAAAATAGAAGTATCAGCTCGTCACATTCATTTGGCGCAAGAAGATTTGGAAAAACTTTTTGGCCCTGATTTTAAATTAGAACAAGCAAAAGAATTATCCCAGCACAGTCAGTTTGTTAGCCAAGCTAGATTAACAATTACTGGGCCAAAGCGGAAGATTGAAAACGTAGCTGTTCTTGGACCTGTCAGATCCCAGACTCAAGTAGAAATTTCCAGAACTGATTCATATTATCTGGGAGCTGAAGCGCCGCTTCGCATTTCCGGGGATTTAAAAGGATCTGGAGCAATTAAATTAGTTGGTCCAGCAGGAGAAGTTGAATTAAGAGAGGGATTGATCGTTGCTAAGCGCCACATTCATTTATCTCCAGATCAGGCTAAAGATTTGGGAGTGGAAAAAGGTGATATTATTAAAGTGAAGGTTTCAGGAGAACGGGCATTAATTTTTGATCAAGTTGTGGTCAGAATTGATAAAGACTTTGACCAGGCTGTTCAGGTTGACACTGATGAAGGCAATGCGGCTGGAATTTCCGGAATAGGAGAGTGCGAGTTGAATATATGAAAAAAGAACACCCTCAATCACTGGAACATGAATTGGAATTTGCTAGAAGACGGTCAAAGGATATTGAAAGAGTTGAATTAACACCGGACGAGGATAAACGATTGTTTTTAATTTTAAATAAAGCAATTGCAGCTGAAAAAGCTGGAGACCTGGCAAAAGCACTTGGATATTATACAGATTATAAAAATGAACTATTAAAAATAAAGGAACAATAAGAAGGAACTGAATTTGGAAAAAAAGAACAAGTATGGAATGGGTTTTTAAAACAAATTGAAGATTTATATCGTAAACTTTTTATCAGCCATTTTTTAAAAGAAAAATTTATACAAGCAAAAGATGAAGAAAAAGATGAAGATGTAAAGATGCTTTGGCAGGAAAGAATAGATGATGTACAGGCAGAGCTTGAAGAAATTTTAGATTATTTTAATACAATCAGTGATTTTAAGGAAATAAATCCAAAATTTTGGAACAAGCATAATTATCAGAATAAGAATGCACTGGCTGCTTTTGATATTTCTGATGAAGAATTAGCAAAGTATAATAAAGTCAGGTCACCTGATATTCCAAGTTTAAAATGGTTAATGAAAAAAGGATGGCAAATAAAGCCAGCACTAAAACAAGATTTGGAAAAATTAATAAGAGAAGATGAAAAAACTCAGCAACATGTTGAAAACCTATATCAGAAAGAATTGGAAGCACAAAAAGCATTAAGTCAAAGATGGTAAAAAAATAACAACTATAATCTTCCTCATGTAACATGAATTATAAAGCAATATGAAAGCAGAACAAATTGATCAATCACTTGAAAGCCAGCTAAAGATGGCCAGACCACGAAAGGCTGAAGTTAAACGCGTGCCTTTAACTCCAGAAGAAAAAGAATTTTTAGGTGAGATAATAGATAAAGCTGTAGCTGCGGAAAAGGCTGGAGAATTAAAAGAGGCTTTGGATTTGTATACTGATTATAAAGATGAGTTGTTGAAAATAAAAAAAGAGAAAGAACAACCTGCCTATGAAATTTGGAGAGATGTGATCAATGAGTATTTGGAAAGTCAAAAAAGAGTATTTATACGCCGGTATATGGTAGGCGCATTGGCTGAAATGCGCAGTAAAGCGCCGGCTATGACGAAAAGTACATATAGTGATAAAATAAAAAATATACGGAAAGAAATTGATGATATTATTAAAGCCTGTAAAATTCATGCTGTTGGTGTGGGAGTGTTTTTATGGGAGAAGTATAATGCTGCTGATTATCTTAAATCATTAAATATTTTCAATATTAAAGATGAAGATAAGCAGTATGGTGAAAGCATATTTCCAATTTTGCGTACAATTGATGAGGATATTAAATATATGGAAGAAAATTATGAAATAAAGCCAGAATTAAAAGAAGATATAGAAAAAATATTGCGACAGGATGAGAAGATACAGGCGCATGTTGAAAAATTATATCAGGAAGAATTGGAAGCACAAAAAAAATTAAGTGAATGATTATGAAAAAAGAAACGCCACAATTCTTAGAATCCCAACTGAAAATGGCCAGACCAAAGCGAGCTGAAGTTAAACGTGTGCCTTTAACTGTTGAGGAAAAGGAGTTTCTTGGAAAAATTATGGATAAGGCTGTGGCTGCGGAAAAGGCTGGAAAGTTGGCAGAAGCAATTGAGCGTTATACTGAATACAAAGAAGAATTATTAAAAATAAAAGAAAAAGGTAAAGAAAGAAAAGTTGAAAAAATATGGCAAGATTTAATTGATAAATTTTTAGAAAGCATTAAGGAGGTCTTTATATTGAGATTTTTTGCAGGTTTATTTGAAAAGCAGCGGGATATGCAGACAGACAGAGACCGAAGATCCATATTTGAAGCCAAACGCTCTAATATTGCAAGACAAGTAATAGACATTATTGCTGACGGTCCCATTTCTCCTGATAAAATAGGAGCAGAATTATGGGAAAAGTATCATGCAAATCAAGCTCTTGATTCCTTGAATATATTTGATATTTCAGAGGAAGAAAAGAAAAAGTATTTTGAAATGAATGTAACTGTGGGGAAAAAAATAAAATTGATGTCGGAAAATTTTGAATTGAAACCAGAGGTCAAGGAGGAAATTGCACAAATATTAAGAGAGGATGAAGGCGTGCAGGAATATGTTGAAGAATTGATAAACAAAGCTGAAAATAAATAATTAATTTTTATAATCATATGGAAAAATTTGACCCATCAGAATTGGTTGCTCCATTGGAGGAGGAGATCGAACCAATTAAAATTACAGAGGATAAAGTAATTATCGCTGGTATTGAAATTCACAGAAATAAAGAGCGCAGCGAGCTGGTGCCTAATGCGGAAAATTTTAAAGATTTTATTTTAGATAAATTTTCTTTTGATATGCTCAAGCGCATTGCCAAAGCTATTGCTTTAGATCAGCCAATACTTATTGAAGGCGAGGCAGCGACTGGTAAATCTTACACGGTTGAATACCTTGCTCATCTGGCTAACATGCCAGTTTATAGAATGTCAATGAACGGGCAGACTGATGTGACAGATTTGATAGGCAAATGGGTGCCGAGAACAGATACTTTAAGAAAGCGCATGGAAGATTTACTGAAAAATCCGGAAAAAGCAAAAAATCATGATGTGAGAAAATTAATTGAAGCCAAAATCCGTATCAAACCCGTATCCACAGATGAAATCGCTCCGGAAAAAGAAAAAGAAATGGTTGGCTTAACCAGAGAAGAAATGGAAATGATCGCATTGAAGGAAGGCATTGACGTTCCTGAAGGAGAATGGACATGGCAGGATGGTGATATACCAAGGCAGATGGAGTCGGGCGCCTGGTCAGTGCTGGATGAGGTTAATACTTCAGAACCCCAAGTTTTGGTTCGTTTGAACCGGCCAATGGAAAGAGGCGGAGATCTTGTTTTGCATGAGGATGGTTCCAGAAAGGTGACAAGACATAAAAATTTCAGATTGGTTGCCACAGTTAATCCACCAGGGGGAAGATATAAAGGAAGAGTGCCATTGTCAGCTGAATGGATTTCCAGATGGAATTATCAAAATGTAGGATCATTGCCTTCTGAAACGAGAGCTGAAAGAATGATGGCAGCAGAGGGCGTGCCATTAGAAGAAGAAATGACAGTGGATGTAGCATTATTCGAGCCAGAAAGTGAACTTAAGCCAGAAGAAAAATTATCAGATTATTATGAAGCTGACTGGATTAAGGATTTGTTTTTAAAATATGCTATTTTTGCAGATTCAGTTCAGAAATTGATTGTAAAAAGAGAGATTGCCAAAGATCAAAAGCAGACATTTGACTTTGATCAAAGAGATGATCAGCGATTCAGGGAATATTTAAGAAAGTTCAGAAGATCAGGTGATATGAAAGGAGTTATTCAGGAAGCACTTGAATATATTTTTATGAATAAATTGACAAAAGCTGAAGACAGAAAAAAAGTACAAGACGCAGCAGATTTGAATAAGGTTGATGAACCAAAGGAAAAGATCCCAACAGGTGATAAGGCGATGGAGAAAAGACTAAGAGCAATGAAAGCCGGTCTGCTAGGCGTTGGTATGGCTGAAGATCATGAGGATGCGATGTTAGGGAAATAGACTTGGTTTTTGTCCTTAATCTTGTAGCATGTAACCTATAACACGTAGCACTTAACACATAGCAAATGCGAGTTTGAGCCAGCAGTATTGAAGTTAGAATAATAAAATGTTCCGAGCGTAGTCGAGGGACTCCAATTAATTTTTGACTTAATTTTATGCCAACAAAAGAACCAATCATCCCTCCAGGCATGGAGCCAAAAGAGCCTGAGCCAAAGGAAATGAAAATTTCCAAAGAAGAATATGAATCTAGGCTTGGCCGCCTAAAGTCAATGGGCAGAATCGTTGGCGATGATTTTGATATGGGCGTGGATGTGGGAAAAAAACCTGGCTGGCGTTATATTTTCGAACCGCATAATAAAATTGAGGTTGATCCAAATGATTTGGCTGAAAAAGGACTTGATTACTGTTTTGGTATTATTTGCCATGAAGGCAGTCATCGAAAAATTTCCCGGCTTGATTTTATTCCAAAAAAAATCTGGCAGGAAATGGGATTTTCTTTTTTAATGAATGCAGTAGAAGATCCACGAGTTAATAACTGGGTAATGGAAAAATATGATGGTGCAAAAGACTGGCTTGAACGAGCTTATTATGAAGATATACCAATCGATGATCAGCTTGATGAAAAAGCAAAGAAAAAACTTGGTTATACGCCTAAGCATGTTAAATATGGGTTAGAGGTTATTAAATACTGGCATTTAGGTGAATTTACCAAAGATCTGGATGAAGATATAAGAGAGGCATTGGATGAGACAATTAAATATGCAGAGTTAGCTTATGAGACTTTGCCAGACACAGATAATCCGACTGAAAAAGATATTAAAGAAAGAGCACAGCTGATGTACGGTATTGTTTATAATAAAATTTGGCCTATTTATCAGGAGTTGGTTGATAAAGCATTTGACGAAGAGGCATTGCGCCAGATGATTGAGAATATGCTGGAAAATGGAGAAATGCAAATGCCAGAAGAAGGACAAGATGCTGAGGGTATGCCAATTCCATGGGATCAGATACCTGATGATTTGAAAGAAAAATTAAAGCAGAAATTAAAAGAGCTGCTTGATCAAATGGATGAAGATGAACGTAAGAAATTTGAAGAAGACGCAGAGGGGAAAGCAGAAGACGCGTTGGATGGTTTGGAAGATGAATTAAATGAGGAATTAAAGGGAAAAATGGTAAAAATGAAAAAGTCTGCTAAAGAGGAAAAAGAAGAGGAAGAAAAGGCTGAGGCAGAAAAAGAGAAAGAAAAAGAAAAAAAAGAAGACTTGAAAAAAAAGCAAAGGGAATATGAAAGAAAATTAGAATCGCAAAAGACAGAGTATGAAAAAGCTTTAACAGAGGTCGCTCCTTATGTAGATAAGGTGGCTGAAGATTTAATCAATATATTCATGACTGAGCGATTTCCAAAATTTAAGGCTAAATTTCCAGGCCAAAAATTACGATTAAAAGGTGCAATGGACTGGAAATCAAGGAAAGAATACAGAAAACTTTTTGAAACCAGAGAGCCTTTCGAAAGAAAGAAGTTTAGCGTTATGCTGCTGGTAGATTTATCTGGCTCAATGAGAGGTGAAAAAATCGAAGAGACTTTTAAAGGAGCAGTGTTATTCGCTGAAGCATTGAACCGAGTGGCTGAAACAATGGGAGGATTAAAAGTGGCAATCTACGGATTTCAGGACACATTAATAAAATATAAAAAGTTTGATACAGAAATAGATGATGAGCTTAGAAATGAAATAAGCGTTATGCAAAGAGAGCCAGCTAATATGGGTAATCATAATCAAGCAGGTTATAATAGCGACGGCTATTCAGTTTATCATGCTTCTAAAATGTTGGAAGATGAAGGCGGTGACAATCAGTTTTTAATAATATTGTCAGATGGATTCCCAGTGCCAGATTATGGTCATCGAGCCCCTGGCTATCAGCAGTTAAGCGGAGACGAAGAATTAAAAGAGGTGGTACGTGATATTGTGAAAAATAAAAATCAATATATATTAGGAGTCGGGCTGGGACCTGGCACTGAGCATGTAGCTGACTTTTATGATGAAGATTTAAGGGGAGTGGAAAATATTCCAAATGTAAATGTAACAAAATTATCAGAAGTCATAGGTGATAAAACAGTTAAATTAATTCAATCAAAATAATATGGTAAACAAAGAAGAAAAAATAAAAAAGTTCTATGAGGTGGTTTCAAAAATGCAAATCCCTCCAGGCAGGGAAATCGGCCTGATTATTTCAAAGAAAAAAAAGGTGCTGGCAGATATTTCAAAGCAAGCTCCAGATTCAAACATGATAACCGTTTTTGAACTGGATAAAGAAACAAATGTGGAAAAAGCCATTGATGATTTGGCTGATGCTATGAGCACAGGCAGAACAGCATTACTTCAGATCCATGATTATCTAGATCAGAAAATTTTTAATCAGCTTTATTTATTATCAAAGGACGGCCGGATGCAGTATGCAAAACTTGAGGATTGGGTGACAGTGGATGCTGTTCCAGAAGCAAGCATAATTTTAATTTCAACTGAAAAGGAGTTGGAAAATTTGAATTACACCAATATTATGGACATGGTCGGGCCAGTTTTGCGAATTTAATTTGGCAATAGTAATACCACTGCTTTAGGTTATACAGGATTTTACAAAGAGATTTCTCCATTCCGCTTCGCTTCAGTCGAAATGACAAAACAGGGCAGCGGCAAAACACCTATGGTATTTGAAAAAATTCCAAAACCAGAAAAGGCAGAAAAGAAATCAGAAGCCAAATCAAAAGCTGAGCAGGATAAATCCCTTGCTCAGGTTTTAGAATTAGCCAGAAAAAGGAGAAAAGCTGAAAGAATACAGTTAACACCTGATGAGGATAAGCGGTTATTTTTAATTTTAACAAAAGCAATTAAAGCAGAAAAGGCTGGAGAATTGGCAAAAGCAATTGAGTATTATTCTGAATATAAACAAGAGTTATTAAAAATAAAAGAAGCAAATGAAGAAAAGGAACGACTTAAAGAAGGGTTTGAGGTCGATGTAACTGAGTATTTAGAATTCGGAATTCCAGGTGAGCCTGTTCCTGATAATGGTGGTATTGTTTTCTTAGCAAATGAAAAAGGCTTGCATTATTTGATAAATGAAAAAAATGAAAAAATCGGCAATCCAATTGTCGATGCTAGTGAAATGCACAAGCCAGTTAAGGCAAAAGGTGATTATTGGTGTATAGTTAAACCACGAATAGGTGAAGATGAGCCAGGAATTGTAAATATAAATACTCGTCAAAAAACAACTTTTTGGAATAAACGCTTCGACCCACCGGCTCCACATGAACCTGAAAGAATTTTATCTATAAATGATAATATATATGTGATAGTTGAGGCTGGAATGGGAAGCGGAGAATTAATTGATCTAGATGATAATAGGGTGTTATTCAATGGGGAATATCATCAGGTTAGCCCTCCTCTTTTTAAAACCTGGGATATCATAAAGGGTGAACAAAAAGAGTTTTTAATTGATGAAAAAGATAATGAGCGCAGTAAAAAATATAATAGAATCAATCAGCTTGTAGAGACGAAGGGAGAAATTTATTTGTCAGTTCAAGAAAAAAAGAAATCATTAATTGGTCAGTCGAAAAATATTGAGTTTGTTACTGATTCAGCTGGAAAAAGAATAGGGAAGCAATATCAAGAAGTGCTAAAATTAAAGGAAGTAAATGGTAAGCCAATGTTTTCTGTTTTTCATAAAGGAAAATATTTTTTAGTTAATCACAAAGGTAAGAGGGTATCAGAAAAATTTGACGATATAGTTTTGGATTTTGAGATTATTGAAGACACAACATATTTTATAACTCAACCAGAACCAGAAAAAAAGTTTCAACCTATTACCGTCTCAGATGATAAGCGCGGCAAGATTGCTGAGTTTTTAGTAAAAGAATTTGAGTCTACAGATAATATTGGAGGGAAATTATATATTACTTGCCGTAAAATGATTGAAGGCCCAAGGGGGACAATGCTTGATGGCAGATTTGTTGTTGATGAAAATGGAAGAGAGATAGTAGATGGAAGTATTTTCGATCCTCAGAAAGTATATGATTTTAATAATAAATTTTACTGCCATGCAAAGGACAAAGAACATAGGCGTGATGTTTTATTAGATGAAAAAGGTCAAGAACTTACTGCCATGGCTAATATTTTTTATGTTAAGCAAGATGAAGATGGCAGGATTTATATAATTGGCAGGGAAAAGCGCGGAGATAAAATTTATTATGTTAAGAGATTTATAGAGGGTTGAGGTGGACGTTGTTCCATTATATACAATACCAACCTCCGCTGATTTGGATGATGCAGTTCGAATACTGGATTCATGCCGGAATTTACCTGCCTTTGGCAGGCAGGAATGACGTTCTGGACAGCGGCCTAATTAAACCAATATGAAATCAGAACAAATTGAACAATCTCTTGAATCCCAGTTGGAAATGGCCAGACGAGGTCGAAAAGAAGTGAAACGTGTTGAATTAACGCCTGATGAGGATAAGTTCTTGTTTTTGATTTTAAATAAAGCAATCGCTGCTGAAAAGGCTGGGGATTTAGCAAAAGCATTGGAACATTATACGAAATATAAGGAAGAATTATTAGAAATAAAAAGAAAAGGAGAAATAAGAAAAAAAAGGCGAGAAAGAAGAGCAGAGAGACGCGGCACAGTAGTCGCAGAAAAGAAAAAAGCAGATTGGACACCGTTAATAGATTGGGCAGAAGAAATAGGTATTGTAAATCCAAAAAAATGGGTAAAAAGTAATTTTGTTTCAAGTAGGCTTCCAGAATTTGTGACTCGAAAAAGTATTTTAATTAAACCAAAGGATCGGAGCAAGAAAATTGTTTTATTACCAAATCTAAAAGTGACAAAAAATGCCCAATTTACTAATCTACAGATTCATGAACTACCTGAAGGTTTAGAAGTAGGTAATAATTTAGATATAATAAATTGTCCATTAGCTGAATTACCAGACGATTTAATTGTTGAAGGAAATATTTTTATATCAGGAAATAATAATGAATTGATAGAAGCCGCTAAGGAATTGAAGAAAAAGGGTCAAATAAAAGGACAGATAAGAGTTTAATTTATGCCTGAACAAATAAAACAATCTCTCGAATCCCAACTCCAAATGGCCCGCCCGCGGTGTCATGAGGTTAAGCGTGTGCCTTTAACACCAGAAGAAAAGGAATTTTTAGGCGAGATTATGGATAAGGCAGTAGCTGCGGAAAAGGCCGGGGAATTGAAGAAGGCGCTGGATTTGTATACTGATTATAAAAATGAATTATTGAAAATTAAAAAAAAATTATCTTTTGATAAAGATAAATGGGATGAGGAAACAGTGCTTAATTGGGTGAAAGAGGAAATAGATGCGAGTGATCCAAGAAAATGGATGGACAAAATATATTTAAGAGAGCTGCCTGTAATATCTATTAATCAAATTACATTTGATTTATCTAATATAAAAAGCGTAAAACATTTGCCAAATAATTTGATTGTGCGCGGGACTTTAAATTTACGAGGCACTTCTATTGAAAAATTACCAAATGCTTTAACTGTGCATGAGGATTTATATTTGCAGAATACTCCTATTACCACACTTCCTGACAATATTTATATTCATGGTAAAGTTTATATATCAAAAGAAAATAAGAAATTACTAGCTGCTGCCAAGGAAGCTCAGAAAAGGGGGGATATAAATGGACAGATTATTGAAGCGTAATTATTATGAGAGAAAAACAAGAACAATCACTAGAATCTCAATTAAAAATGGCCCGCCCGCGGCGTTATGAGGTTAAGCGTGTGCCGCTGACACCTGAGGAAAAAGAATTTTTAGGAGAGATCATGGATAAGGCTGTGGCAGCGGAAAAGGCAGGGGAATTGCAGGAAGCTTTGAATCTCTATACTGATTATAAAAATGAGTTGTTAAAGATTAAGGAAACAAAGGAAAAAGAAAAAAGATCAAAAGAGGAAATAAAAAAAATACAGAAAGAATTAATTGAGTGGGCAGGCAGTTTTAATACAGAACCTGAAAAATGGATAAATAAAAATTTTGATTTAAAAAATATGCCAGACATAATATGCTATGCAGATATAGATTTAGATAATACGCAAGCAAATCATTTGCCAGATAATCTTATAGTTCATGGATTATTATCAATACAGAACACGCCAATCCTGAAATTACCGCATAATCTATGTGTGGAAGGAGATTTTAATATCAGCAATACAAAATTAACAGACTTGCCCGATGATTTAATAGTAAATGGAATTTTGGAAATAGATGCTTTTGCTCTTAAAAAAATTAAAGATAAGGCTCATGAGTTGAAAAGAGCTGGACAAGTTATTAAAATAAATGAAATATTATGAAAAATTTAATATTAACAATCAATAGCGGATCTTCTTCGCTAAAATTCAAACTTTTTGATCAAAAATTAAAAAAAATATCTTCTGGCATTGTGGAGCAAATAGGCGGCCGGTCTTTTTGCAATTTTGATAAAGATAAAAGATATGTAAAGATCAGCAGCCATGAAAAAGCTTTGGAAAAAGTTTTTGTATTTTTAAAATTTAAAGGCATTGATTTGAAAGATATAAAAAAAATAGGGCACAGATATGTACATGGCGGACAAAAGTTTTATAAGCCATTATTAATAAATAAAAAAAATCTAAAAGAGTTACAAAAGCTAAATGATTTAGCGCCGCTTCACAATCCACACAATTTAGCAGGAATTAAAGCCTGTATGAAGCTTTTAGCCAGCGCTAAAAATTATGCCTGCTTTGATACAGCCTTTTTTCATGATTTACCAGAAAAAGTACAGACTTATCCTCTTCCAAAGAAGTTATCTGACAAGTATAATATTAGAAAGTATGGCTTTCACGGATTGTCTCATCAGTATGTGAGCTTGCTCAGTGCAAAAAAGCTGAATAAAAATGTGAGACAGGTTAATTTAATCACCTGCCACCTTGGTTCTGGCTGCAGCATTTCAGCAATTAAAAAAGGAAAACCCGTAGATACTTCAATGGGATTTACACCTCTAGAAGGACTGATGATGGCCACCAGAACAGGTGATTTTGATCCAGCAATAATCTTTTATTTACACAAAAAAGGTTTGCTCTTTAAGAAAATTGAAAAAATGCTAAATTTTGAATCTGGACTTTATGGCATTTCTGGTTTAAAAGATATGCGGGCAATTTTAACAGCCAGTGGATATAAAGTACCAGGTTTTAAATTAAAAAATAAATTAAGTCCTTCACAAAAAAAACTTGCCAAGCTTGCTCTGGAAATGTTTGTTTATCGAATTAAAAAATATATTGGCGCATATCAGGCTGTGCTGGGTAAAATTGATGCAATAGCTTTTACTGGTGGAATTGGGGAGAGGAGTGATGTGGTGAGAAAGCTTGTGATGCGCGGTTTGCCTATTAAGGCAAAGATAATTGTTGTACCCACGGATGAGGAATTGATGATAACGAGGCTAATAAAGTAATCGTTACGAAGTTATAATGTTACTAAGTTACGAGGTTAAAAGATTATATGAAAATTACAAAATTAGAGGAATTAGATGCTTGGCAAGAAGCAAGAAAATTATGTGAGGGTATTTATCAATTAGTTAAACAATTACCAAGTTTTGAGGAATATAATATAAAGAAGCATATGCGAGAAAGCGCAAGAGGAGTTGCAGCAAATATCGCTGAAGGATTTGGGAGATATTTTTATAAAGAGAATTTAAGGTTTTATGGTATTGCACGCGGATGCCTAAATGAGGTAAAAAGTGATTTGTATGTCTGTTTTGATGCAGAATTTATCGATCAAGAAAAGCTGGATGAACATTTGGAGAAAATTAATAAAACAGAAGCTCTTTTAAATGGGCTTGTTGGTAGTGTCCTTAGCAGATTAAACGACCCGAATATAAAGTCAAAATAACGTCGTAACTTTTTAACGTTATAACGTCTTAACCTTAATCAAATGACCGCCTTATCCAAAATTAAAAAAATTCTAAACGCCAAGACAAGCTCAATCGTCTCTGGCGCAGCCATTATAAGTCTGGCTTCTTTAGCCAGTCGGTTTTTGGGTGTGATCAGAGATAGGGTATTGGCCAGTGAATTCGGCGCCGGCGCTGAGCTGGATATGTATTATGCTGCATTTCGAGTGCCTGATTTAATTTATAATTTGGTTATCCTTGGCGCATTGTCTGCCGGATTTATTCCTGTTTTTACATCTTTACTAAAAAAATATGATAAGGAAGGCTATAAGGAAAATAAGCAAGCCTGGGATTTGGTAAATAATGTCTTAAATACGGTTTTAATATTTTTAACCATTGTTTGTGCCTTTTTATTTATAATTACACCATGGCTGATGAAATACATTGCTCCAGGATTTGAAGGCGAACAGCTTCGTATAACTACCAATTTAACCCGAATAATGTTTTTAAGCCCGATCTTTTTAGGTATTAGCGGAATATTTGGAGGAGTTTTGCAATCTTTTAAAAGATTTTTAATGTTTTCATTTGCGCCGATCATGTATAATATTGGAATAATTTTTGGAGCAGTATTTTTAATTGATTATATAAATATTTATGGTTTGGCAATTGGCGTTATTATCGGGGCGTTTTTGCATATGATGATTCAATTGCCAGTGGCTATTCGGTTAGGATTTAGATATCGTCCGGTTTTCCAGCTTTGGAATAAAGATATTAGAAAAATCGGCAGGATGATGCTGCCACGAACCATGGGATTGGCTACAATGCAATTAAATTTAATTGTGGTTACGGTATTGGGATCAAGCCTGACTGCTGGTTCAATTGCTGTATATAACTTTGCCACTAACTTGCAGAGTTTTCCTTTAGGATTGTTTGGCATCTCATTTGCCTTGGCTGCATTTCCAGCAATGTCATTGTCATTTGCTAAAAGAGATTTAACTGATTTTAAAAAGCATTTTGAAGACACTTTAAGACAAATTTTGTTTTTTATAATACCTTTTACTTTAATTTTTATTATACTTAGAATGCAGATTGTAAGAGTGGTTTTAGGTTCTGGCCAGTTCAGCTGGGAAGATACGATTTTAACCGCCAATACTTTGGGAATATTTTCATTAAGCTTGTTTGCTCAGTCCTTGATCCCTCTGGTTGCTAGAGCATTTTATTCAATGCAAAACACTTTAATACCATTCTTAATGAGTTTAATATCTACAATTGTAAATATTGTTTTAAGTTTGATTTTTGTAAAGTATTGGAGCGTTTTAGGTTTAGCTGCTGCTTTTACAATTTCCAATGTTTTAAATATTGCTTTATTAATGTTTGCTTTAAGAAAGAAAGTGGGAAGACTTGAAGTGCCTAGGATTTTAAAAACATTGGGTAAAATTTCTGTTGCTGGCGTCGCAATGGCAGTTGTGATGCAGTTGGCAAAATATCCAATGGCAATGCTGGTCGATATGGAAAAGTTCTGGGGAATATTCCTACAGGGCTTGGTTGCCGGACTTTTAGGTATTGGAGTATTTATTTTAATTGCTCATTTATTAAAAGTTGAAGAGCTGCAAAGATTGAAACAAGGATTGGCAAAGAGAATTTTTAGAAAAGCTTCTTTGGCTAAGGAACCGATCAGGCAAGCAGGGCAGTAGATTCATGTATCATAGATTAAAAAATCCGCATCAATATGATGCGTTTTTAGATGCTTGATTTTTTTGTAAATATATGCTACGTTGTTTTAACTTAGGAGAAAGAAAAATAAACTTAATTTTATGAAAAAATCAAAACTTTTTACATCAATTATTGTTTTTTTAGGTCTTGCATTTGTTTTTAATACGGTAAACGCAGCAGTTATTGATCATGCCAAAGGCAGGTTTTTGCTTCAAGTCGAGGACAAAGGCCAGGCATGGTATGTCAGTCAGGACAATTTGCTTAAGTATTATTTGGGCAGAGAATATGATGTGCTTAATGTTTTAAGCAAAGTAGGGCTTGGAATTTCAAATGCTAATCTGAATAAAATCCCAATTGCCCTTTTGCCAATGCCAGGACCAGATACTGACCATGATGGATTGTCTGATGACTTTGAGTGGTCTCAGGGTACAAAGTCATATGATCAGGATTCTGATGGCGACGGCTATTTAGATAAAGAAGAAATAGAACATGATTATTCTCCGCTTAATCCATTTCCAGTAAAAATATCATATAACCAGAATTTTGCCAGAAATTTGGCTGGAAAAATTTTACTTCAGGTTGAAGCCAGGGGAGAGGCCTGGTATGTCAATCCAGATAATCTGCACCGTTATTATTTAGGCCGTCCAGCTGATGCCTTTACTGTAATTAGAGAATTAGGCGTGGGAATTTCAAATAATGATTTAGCTCAAATTGCCACAGCGCCAGATTCATTGTCCCAGCCATCAGGTGGCCAGGGATTTGAATACCCGCTCCAGGATTTGCCCTGCCGGACATGCGATTTGCCATATAAAAAAGTCGGAGATCAATATGTTTTGCCAGGTGGCTGGTTGAGCAAAGCCAAGGATGATTATTTCACCTGCGCCTTAACTGAAATTTGCGATATGGCTGGCTATTGCGGAGATGCAGGCATATCAACAGTCAAGCAGATTGAAATGAACCCGGAAAAAAATAATATTATGCTGGCTATTGTGGAAATAAAATGGAATCCAAACAATACAAGCTCTCTGCTATATTTTACAGAAAATTACGGTACTACCTGGATTAAAAAAGCAGATGCCACTCGATTTCGCATAAGTAATGATGATCCAAGTTTAGTCTTTGTTTATAATGGAGATTATAATACACTGGTTTCAGAAGAATACGGCACGTTTTACATTAATGCTGACAGCTATTGGAATAGATTTAAAATTTGGTAAGCATAAAAAATAAGGTATTTAAAAAACCGCGTGAATGTCGCGCGGTTTTATTTTTGTTGATTTTTCCATCTCCTAAACATTAATTTAAAAAGTTTTTTATGATCATCAGTCCAGTATTGCATATCAGTGATAATTGAATTAGGTTTATGAACACAATTAATGCATGTTTTTTTCGCGTCTCGGGCATGAACGGTCATTCTTACAGAACCAATCATATGTTTAAGCAGTTTAGCCAGACGGGCCTTGTTTTCTTTCATTCTTTTTTCAACAAGATCAGCAGTAACAATATTATTTTCAGTTACATCATCTGTAACAATGGCAATAACCAGGATGCAAGTATTTGATTCAACGGCAAGTTTGGTGAACGGAATTTGAGTCATGCCTATTAAATCACAGCCACCAGTCATACGAAGTTCAGCTTCATTATAATAATGAGGACCTTCAATGGTTACGCAGGATTTGTCTAGGTGATATCTAAAACCTAGTTCCTCACAGGCCTCAACAAAAACATTTTGAACATATGGGCAGGAAATTTTTTCTGTCGGACAATGGCCGACCCAGCCGTCCTGGAAAAAGGTTTTTCCAGTGCGAGGTCCTGTTTGGTCAAGAACTTTGGTGATAATTGCAAAGTCTCCAGCTTTAAATTTTGTTGGAATATTACTAATAGCTCCGACAGCTGTGAAATTCAGAATAATATCAACTTTTTGATTCATTAAGGCGAAAATATTTGCACGTTCATTGATTTGATGCGGTGGAATAGTATGGCCAACACCGTGTCTAAGTAAAAATAAAAATTCAGGAGTTTCTTTAGATAAATCTTCATACTTCATCCAATAAAGAGGAGAAGACGGATTTCCATATGGTGTCGGAAAATTCCCGATTACTTGAACTTGTTTTGCGCCTGGAATGTCTCTTAATCCGCTGCCGCCAATGACAGCAATGTTTGGTGTGTCAGCCATGCGTACCTCCTTGTAGACCATGCTTGTAAAGAACAGTGTTATTTTAACGGAAATTTGGGATTTGTCAATATTTGGAAGAGGGCTTGAGAGGGCAGAAGAGGGCATAAGAAGGCAAAGAGGTATAGAGGTAGAGAAGGCAGATTTAATACAGGAGAAGCCTTCTTTACCTATTTTCCCCATAGCCTTATCAAGCCTTCTTATGCCTCCTTATGTCTTCTTAATATTCAGTTATTGACATTTTGAAATGTTTGTGTTAATATTATTTATTATGCGTAATACAAACCCAAAGGAGGTGAGTGATGGTTACAGTTAGGCAATTGAAAAATAAAATATTAGCAATGTCTAAAGTAGCACATCATGGAGATTTTTGTAGAATATCAGATGCGCATCGAGAATTTTGGAAAAAGCTGAATAATATCGGCGCCAGAAATATTGATGAAATGCCGCCTGAAGAGCATGATGATATTGATGCTACTGTAGAGCTGGATGATGAAGAATATAATTCCTTAATTTCAGAATATAAGCAGATTCTATCAGCCTTCTTGAGCAAATTAGTGGATAGTAAAGATTATGAAAGAATTCGTAGAGGTGATGTAGCCGATTATAAAACTGTAGCAGAATAGGCCAAATCAGATTTGGTCTTTTTAAACTAAAAAACCATCTCATTTTTTAAGATGGTTTTATATATTGAACTATTGTTTAGTTTGTTCTGAAACTTTTTTTATTCGGTTACTGTCATAATTTATAAAAAGTACTATCCAAAGTACAGAGAAGAAAGCCAGCGACAAATCAATTATTGTATCTGTGATTATATTTGTAACAAAATGATCTGGAATTATATATCCGAGTACACCGCCAACAATTATGCCTACAATAATTGTTAAAATTCCAAACAGCAATGCAATGCCAAAAGTTTTCCACCACCTGTTTTGAACAATTGCCTTACTTTCTTTAATTGCGCTATAACCCCAGATATTTTTTAAAATTACAACATAGGTGATGAAAATCCAGTAGATGTAAAATATAATGCCAGGTACAAATAATAAAAGAAACAAACCGATTAGGAAAATGCCAGCCAGTATGTTTGTGCCAATAGCCTGCGGCCATTTTTTTAGAGATTGTATCATTGCCTGCTTAAAGTCAATGGTTTTATTATCAATTTTTGCTTTAATCACCAGGGTAATGGCCATGATGGCAATAATGCCGATTAAAAATTCCAGCAATTCAATAATTCTGAAGTAAATTCTAAAAGCGGTCCAAAATCCATGTGAGTCAATCAAAGATTCCATTGGTACTAATGCCAATATAATATTTAACGGCACATAGACAGCCAAACTGATTAAAAATATTAATTGCCAGTTTTTTATAAAATACTGCCAGCTGACTGACATTATTTCACCAACTGTAAATTGCCTTTTATAAATTTCATTTTTCATATTTTTAGAGGGCGAAAGAGGGTGATATAAGGCGGGAGAAGAGTTAGAAGGCTTCATTTGTTAATTCCTTCTGTTACATCTTGCGCCTTATTCTCTATTTTAATAATAATAATCTAATAGCCATTACTTCAATCCAGATGTAATAAATACCCAGATGCAGCCTTTGCAGCAAACCGACAAAAGGCTCAATTTCGATAATAAAAATGATAAATGCTGCCAGGCCGGTTATTTGAATGATTAGGCTGAAAAATTTAAGTTTTTTCCAGTTCGGATCTTTTCTAATACTTATAAATGTGGCGATTGGAACAAATGTAAGTGCTGTAAATCCGATAACATTCAATATTTTATGCGTTTTACCCGTTGAATTGCTTAATTCGCACGCCTGGTCGCATGGGAAAAATCCAGAACCAATGACAGCGAACAAAGCAAATAATGATATTAATACAGGCACAGTCCAGGCGATTTTTTTATTCTTCATTTTTTTAAAAAGTCCAATGCCAAAGAAAAAAATGAAAATTCCATAAATAATTAAACTTATGGAAATAATATTTTCAAAATCACTGCCTTGCTCGCCAAGCTCACTGATAAATTGAGAAGTATAGTTATATTCAGGAGCAGTTAAACCTAAAATTAGGATTAGGATTGTAAAAAAAATTGGCGCACAAATTCCGCAGAGTGCAAAATATTTATGCCATTTCATATTTTATTTATATGCATAATACATCCAGGCAGAAATTCCTGCTAAAACCAATATTATCATTGCAATGACCGTAATTATTAATATTCTCTTTTGATGAGGCAATGTTTGCTGTTTATTTTTCTTTATCAGGATTGGAATAAATATGGCAATCCAAACTGGCAGAAAAGGAATGATTGAACGAACAGAATCCTTGGGTTCAGTTGATACACTTGGCTCGGTATTTTGTCTGATAAAAAATACAGCAGCCAATCCACCAAATACCAATAAACCAAGGGCAATGGAAATCATTAATTGCGTTTTGCGTGATTTATCCGTTTCTTTTTCTCCCGGAGCCTTTGGCTGTTCTGGTGGAGTTGGAGGTTTGTATTGATCCATATTTTTATCTTAATTATTCATAGTTTAGCATTTTTTCACATTTAAGACAAAAAAAATCATTGATATTGACATATTTTTTAATTATGCTAATTTAGTGTGATGAAACAGGTTCATGAGGCAAAAAGGAGAGAAAGATGAGCACATTAAGGGATATTGCTGAAGTTGTTCAGCAGGCACAAGTTGCCCAAATGCATAGCTCAATGATTACGCCAAAATTTGATATTAATGAAGTTAAGAAAATTATACGCAATATTATTTTGATTATTGCAAAAGAAGAGGGTCTGAATCCTGAGCAAGTAAGTGACCTTGATGATGATACAAGGCTTTCAGAAAGAGTAGAAAATGAATTTATAGGATTAAAAAGATATTTGAAAACTACTGCGCCTGATCTTTTTACAAATATTATTACATAAAAATGACCGGTTAAAAATCGGTCTTTTTTAAATTAAAAATCCTCACCGAATTTGGTGAGGAAGTTGTATTATACAATCAGGATCGCAGGCAGCGGCCCCATACTCCAATACCGCCAATATCTTTGCAATACTGGATTCCGACAGTTCCATCGATATCGCATGTCATCCAGTTTTCTGGCATGCATGCGCAGCCTTCGTCGATCAATTCATTTCCATTGTTATCTTGGCCGTCACAGATCTCGCCTGGCTTGAATGGGATTTCTCCTTCACAGGTAGAGCATTGTCTGCTTCCGAAAAAGCAGTACTGATTTCCACTGTAGTAATCGCCACAGTATCTATAAGAAGCTAGCCAGGAAAAGGCGTGTTGGATTTCTTTGTTGATCTTCTTTTCAAGGCGCCATTTGATGCGCGACCATTCCTGTTCATTCAGTTTATCGTCGATTTCTTGCTGTCCTTGCATCAATTTTTGCCGTTGTTCATCTAATTTGGCTTGTCTTGGTAGATTGACAAAAACCAAATGACAGATGGAGATGACGCTAATGGTGATTGCAAGAAGACTTAAAGTCCATGAAAGTTTCCGCATGTTTTCCTCCTGATGTTGGAATGTTAAAAAGGTACTTTTTGTATTATTTAATTATATCATATTTATTAATTTTGTCAAGTTTTAAGTAAAATTACACAATCTATTATATTTTGAATAATTAAAAAATCCTCACCGAATTTGGTGAGGAATAATTCTCAGTGCTGGCAATTGCATGAACCAGAACTGCATTTGCCGCTGGCCTGATTGCAATCAGAATCTGAGAGGATTCTGTGCGGCTCAGCGTTTTGGCATTTGCATTCGCCAGAGCTGCATTTACCCAGTCTGTCATTGAAATTAATCGCCGGACTGATTTTTGTATCACACTTGGAATCAGCCAGCAGGCCGAGCTTCCATTTAATGTACGTGATCAGCCTTGACCACTTGGAGCGTCTTTGAAACATGATTAACCCCTCTTTTTAGGTTGTGGATTGCAGTCTTTGTCAATTACCCCGTCGCAGTCATTGTCCAGATGATCATTGCAGATTTCTTTGACAGGGTATGATGTCATTCTGCAATTGGAGAAACCAATCCCATCATCATTGCAGATAGCTTCTCCAGTGCCACAAGTCCCAGGATATCCAGTATCGCATGGAATGGAGCTTCCTGGAACACAAGCGCAGTTTTCGTCAATTATACCATTTCCATTGTCATCTATATTGTTGCACCGTTCCTCTGTATCGAATCGAGCAAAACGGTTTCTTGTACAACCAGCCTCATCAATTGCGCCGTCACAGTCATCATCCCTGTGATTATGGCAAACTTCAGGCCTTGGCATTGTCAAAACTTCGCAGGGCCCAAAGTTTGATCCATCAGACAAACAGACAGATGATCCCATAGCACATATACCTGATAAGCCAGTATTGCATTCTGTAACAGTTCCTGCTTTGCAAAGACAGCCCTCGTCAATGTTACCGTCTTGGTTATTGTCTTGGCCATCATAACAGATTTCCTCAGGCATATGCGTGCAGGCTGTGCAAAGAGAGGCAATGCATAACTGGCTGCCTTCTTTGCCGCTTGATTTTTCACTGCCACAGGCATAGCGGCCAATAGGCAGATCAAAATATTCAGCCAGCACTTGCTGGTGAAAATCAATCTGCTGTCTGGCTGCATCAACCAAAGTTTTACCAATAATGGTAAATGCTTTTTTCATTGCCTGACGTTCTTTTTCAATTCGCTCAGCTTCAGCTCTTTGACGAGCAAGCTCTTCCTGCTCTTTGAAATAGTTCATAGTGAACATAATTAGAGCAATCAGAGCGCTGACTGCCACAGAAAAAGCAACGATTTTCAGTAGTGCAATCTTTGTTTTTCGAGGATCAGTTTTGAACCTGTTTTCATAATTAATTTCTCTTCTCATTCTGTTCATTTTACCTTCTCCTTGGTAGGTATTGGGTTCAAAAAGGGTATATATAATTATATCAGTAAATCAAGGATTTGTCAACTTTTTTATGCAAAATAAGCTTATTTTTGCTAATTTTACATATAAAAAAACCCTAGGTTTGAAGAGGATTAGGAGAATATTAAATTATAATAGTTTTTATACTTGGTTTTCTTTGTTGCTATGCACGTTATTTTCTTCTAACCTGCGCTTGCGCTCTTTGTTCCATTTTATTAAAAAATATATTCCTCGTAAATATAATAAGACAGATATTGCTAATATTGCCAGCATGTATGGGTTATCCCAGGATTTTTTTTGAACAAAAATATAGTAAAGAAAAAGTACTAGAAAAACATCGCCGGCAATAATATATGTTAGAAATTTTTTCATATTGTCTGAACCGCAGATTAATCAGATTTGATGATTGCGTTGATTAATTTTACTATTTATTAATCTCTTAAATTCTAAACTTTTCGCTCCAAAATTTATTAGTAATCCTACCTCTAAATTAAATGCTTCTAAATAATTTATTGCTTGAGCCAAGTGAACATCTTCCAGTTTGGTTAATGCTTTAATCTCTACTAATACGCAATCCTCTACAAAAAAGTCAACTCTCCGTCTACCAATTTGTATTCCTTTATAATGGACCTGTATTTCTTCTTCTCTTGTAAAGGCTAGATCATTATCTGTTAATTCAATAGCAAGTGCTCTTTGATAGATTACTTCCTGGAAACCGTTTCCGAGCGTGCTATGTACTTGCATTCCTGCTCCAATAATTTTTTCCGTAATATCTGAGTATTTGTATGTTTTATTTGTCATAATGTAATCTGTGAAATCATTTAATCAGCGTAATCAGCGGTTCTGACTATTTTTTTCCTCTCCATTCCTCCAAAGTTTCCGGCTCCAAAGTAATCGGATCAACATGCAATACTTTTTTCAAATGCAGATTTTTGTAAATTAAAAACCGGTGAAGATTCACCTGATGTGTTGGATGGCTTTCTCCAACATAAATTCTGTAATAATCTCTTTCATATTCATCTTCGGAAATATAGTTCAGTTCTCTTTCAATATACATTACTAAATGCGCCTGACCATTGCTTTTCTCCTCAATTTGTTTTGCTAATTCAGTTAGTTCAGGCGCCAGTTCATGTAAAATATCAAACATTTCCTGGCTTTGACGGTCAATTGGCTGGTCTGAGGTTGCCGGACTTATTTCTGGTATTGCTGGAGAATCTAAATTTTGTGTCTCTTTAGAAAAAGAGCAGCCAGTTAAAAAGAAAAGTAAGAATAAGGGAATGATAAGTAGTTTTTTATTCATATAAATTTTAATTTAGACGTATTTAAATTTTAACATTTTTATGCATAAATAAAAAGCAAAATGCTATATTTGACAGGAATAAAACAATATGTTATCATTGGCGAGAGTAAACGCTGGCCCGAACCATAGGAGGGGACAATGGGTCAAAAAGCAGAAGCGGAAATAGTGCATTGTGTATTATGCTTAGAAGAGTTTGTGCTTACAAAACATACAGTTTATAATGATGATCTTCAGGGTTATATTTGCGATCATTGCGAGGAATCACATGAAGAAGGATTTTGCAATGATGATTTGGGCATGTGTCCGCATGGTAGTACTGATGATGAAGGTTGTGAAGAACCCGGATGCTATGGTGGCCCTGATAGTTGGGATGATGATTGGTAAAAAAAAATTGTGAGCCTTGGAAAATTTTCTGAGGTTCGTTTTTATTTTAAAAAACTTTACATAAAATTTCATTAATGTTAATTTAATCTTACCAGTCAATCAGACTGAAAGGAGGAAAAAATGCAAATAGAAGGTTTTGAGGAGATTAAAGATATTTACAAAATTACTGTCCAGCCAGGACAGAGCTCAGATGTGATAAAAAGATTTGAAAAAAGTTCTTTAATAATAATCGCTATTAGCGGCTTTGGAACAGTGCATAGAGCAGATCGGGAATTAGGACACATTTTAAGTTATCGTTCTTCACCCAGACTTGATTTTAGGCATGGAGATGAGTTTGTTATCGATGTGTCTGATGAAGCTAAAGAGCCTTTGACTGTGATATTAATGCAGGTTGTAATGACAAAGTATATTGAAGAGCAAGAGGAAGCAGTCAATGGCTGAACTGCTTCCATGTAAGCCAAAAATTTTCAAAAAGGGCACTCTTGTTTTTGAAACACACAGTCTTTCATCAGATGAAATGGAAGCCTGGGTAAAAAAGGTTGCAAAGCTGTCTGGCCAGCCAGTGGACTGGCATTATTACGGAGGCATTGCCTGCGTTTTAGCCTTGGGTAATCTTGATAAAGTTAATGCTGCAATTGAGCAATTGATGCCAGAGCATGATGCTCTAAAAGAAAAGGCCCTTGGTAGGGTTTAAAAACCGTCTGATTCAAAGTTAGGCGGTATTTTAATTGTTGACAAAAAGTAAATGGTTTGATATAAATACATATTGCCAGTGCCCAAAAAGGAGGTGTGATATGAATGAAAGTGAAAAAGCTACAGCGCATGCATTAAAGTTTAACATTGAACTTATTATTGATATGCTTGGTGAATTTATCCATCAGTCAGGACATAAGGATGTTTTATCTGTGATGGAGCAATGGAAAAGAGTTGAGATATTTATAAATTTGATGAAAAAAATGATTATTCCTGATGAACTTCGTGGGCAAGTCATCAGTAGTCTTAAGCAATGTGTTAGTATTGCCAACACCAGCCTGATTGCCAGGGGGTTGAGAAACCTGATCAAAAAACTGGAGCAGGAAAAAGAAAAAGCTGCGTAGAAGCAGCCTTATTCTATAATAATCGCTTGGCTCAAAGCCTGGCGGTTTTTTGTTATTGACAGGTTAGGAATGATTTGATATAAATAAATATCGCAATTCTACGACCAGCAAGGAGGACATAGAATGCAGAAGTGGTATATTGTTATTATTAAGGATGAGGGTGAATTTGAGGTTGATTTCACTGAAGTAGATCCAAGAGATTTTTGTAAAGACGGTGAATTCGAATTGATTTCCAGCTGTGCTGTGCCTCCTTCAGCTATAGGATCTGTAGAGGCAATTTTTAAGTTAATGGAAACAATTGGGCTAGAGTCACCATTTGTGGATGACCTTTTCGCATGGTTTCGTGAAGTGGGCAACATAATCCTCGAAGCTGGCAGAAAGCTGCCACCTCGGGACGAGTAATATGCTCTAATTTTCTTTTCTCATAACTGCTCGACTCAAAGTCTGGGCGGTTTTTTATTAACGCCAGCCTTCACATAAAGTTATGGCTGGCAGGCAAAAACGCAAAAGATTTAATCCTTGACAGACAAAATTTAGTTTGATATAAATACATATTGCCAATGCCCAAAAAGGGGGTGTGAAATGAGCGTCAATTTTCTAGACCTATTGATTGTATTTTGTGAGCAGGCTAAGACAATAGATGAAATTGTAACAGAGTTAAAAAAGCATCTTACTGATGGTAAAAAAGCTGCCCAATTACTAATCGAAGATAGGATTCGTGGAGGGTATATACAAAAGGTTGTCATATCTGAAGGTGAGAGATTTGAGCTTACACAAGCTGGACGTGATGAATTGGAAAAGATTAAATTAGGTAAACCTGATGAGATTGATAGGCTCACTATGGAAGATGCAATGATTTTCATTTGTGAACAAGCTAGAACAATAGAAGAAATTGCGACAAAATTTGAAGGGTTTGTTTGTGTTAGTAAAGAAAGTATGAGAAAAGAAATAGTCCCTGCCTTAATTGCATTTAATACTGATAGGAGGGGTTATATGCAAAAGGTCGATACATCTGATGGTGAGAAGTATGGGCTTACAAAAAAAGGAATTATTTTTATGAAAAGGCTAAAATCATCTAAGCGAACTCCTTAATCGTGCATGACTCTCTTAAAGTAAATTATAGACAACCCGCTTAGGAAAAATTTCTGGGCGGTTTTTTATTTTAAAAAATAAAAAAACGGCCTGGCGGCCGCTTTTATTATAATTGGATTTCAAATTTATCAACGCCTTTTTCCTTTAGCTTCTCAAAAACTTCACCCATTGGCATGTTCATAAAATCTTCTAAGCTGGTGTCTTCAGAAATAATCCCTGTTTCTTTGGCAGATTTGTACGCAGCTTTATACATAAGCTGACTTGCCATTTCTTCATTAGGACTGCCAAGCTCCCTGTCTTTTGGAATAAATTTTTCTTCTGTCATATTTTTATTTAAATTTAATTGAGCTCATGATTGTGTCAAATTGTTTTTCTATAGTCTCTGTATCTTCAGTGTCAGCTGCGCTGGACCAGAATCGTAAATGATTTTCATCATCTGAAAATGAATAGTGAAATTCATTGACAAAGCCCTCAGGATCGTCAATTGCTCTGCCTTTGTATTGAATAGTGAATTTGATACCGTCAAGTTTATTCAGAGTAACATTTTCTGAAGAAATTATTTCACCGCAGGCATCAGTGTCTTTGCAAAGCATTTGAATATTATCTTTTTCCCACTGGAGTAATTGAGCCTGATCTTTCTTTGCTCTTGGAGTAATCTGATAAACAATTTGATTAAATGATTGGCCATCTTTTGCCTTGACCAAGCCGCTTTCTGCAATATGTGGTGCAGGCAAAGTAAAACTAAAGTGAGTATTATTAAAAACGCTTTCTTTTTGTGTCTCTTCTTGTTGAATAGTATCAACTGGTTTTGTTTGTTGTTTGCAGCCGGTAATTACAAATGCCAGGCAAATAATTAGGATTGGAATTATTTTTTTCATAAAGTTTATTGATTATTTATGAAGCTAGTTTATAAATGTAATAAATTATTGCAACAATGGCTGCAAGGGCAAGCAGGATTTTTATAAACGTGAAACTACCACCGACTTTGATAGGTTTTGGCTTGTCATTTAGAAAAGGCTGCGATGGACTGTCTGGCTTTTGGCGATTTTTGCCAATTGTAACAAGAGGCGGCTTTTTCTGATCTATTTTGTTTCCATTTAATTGTATATCTAATGGTTGGCCCTTGACTGAAGAACTTTTTATCTTTTTAAATTCTGCAACAACTTCATTCCAGTTGTTAAAGCTCTTGCCATTTATCTTTAGTTTTTTTACATCAATATTTTCAATCACATCTGGAATATTATTTTGATTTTTATCTATAATGCGCTGAACGATTTTTGGCAGTCCGCCTAAGCTGCCAAAGACAAGCTCTTTTGGATCTGAATTGTCTGGTTTTTGATTTAGAGGTTGATCCATATTTTTCTATGTTATTTATTTTAAACAAGACATTATTGTTTCTCTGGCAATTCTATCATGGAATTTAATATTTTTAAATCCAATTTTTTTCATTTCAGCAGCAGATTCATTTTCTTTCATAATAATATCTGGATGACGGTCTTCTTGCTCATGTTTTATTGCTGTTTCTGCCACTTTTTTATTTGAAATTGATTTTAATCTGGAAACAGCTTCATCAAATGATTTTTGTTCTTTCTCAGGATCATCATAAACATATTTATCCATATTAACAAAAATTCCATTTGATTTTAAAATTCTATAAATTTTTTTTAATAATTCTTTGCGTTCAGTTTTAGTGAAATTGTGAATTGTCCAAAAAGAGGTGACTGCAGTAAAGCTTGAGGATTCCAAGGTTTTTATATATTTAAATATGTCTTCACAGACTGGTATTACATTTTTACTTTTAATATATTGTTTTAAATTTTTTTTTAGTCTTTTTATCATTCTCTTATCATTATCAACTGCAAATATCGTAATCGATTGGTTTTTTTCTAATATATACCTTAATTCTTCACCAGTCCCGCTGCCAATATCAATTATTTGTAAATCTTTTTCCTGAGCAATATGATTATTTACAATTTCTGCTGCCTTTTTTTTCAATTTTGAAATTTGAGGATAAGCTTCAAGCACTAAATCATATTCCTCAAGCATTTCATCCGGATATATTTCATCTTTTATATTGACCATAAATTACTTTTGAAACTTTTGTTCAATTCGCTGTTTTAATAATTGATATCTTTGAGCAGTTTTTGCTTGAATTGCTGATTGGCTGTTTAGAATTTCATCTCTTGATTTAATTTTATCTTGGCAAATTTTTGTATCTTTTGCAAATTGCATTTTTGTTAAATCAATTTTTTTTCCATCTGGCAGTTTATTCCAATAATGGTTTGTATGCTCACAATACAATATTTCACCATTAAAATAATGCTGAATAATTAAAGCAGTGACGGCGCACTGGCCGAGTGCGGGATTTTCAGCAGTCCATTGATCAGCCAGTTTTGGATAGCATGTGTCTTTATCCCAGGATTGTTTGATTGCTTTTTCTACGTGTTTGATATCCATAATTATTGATTTATAATTGACAAATAATGGTGGTCTTTGGTAAGATAGCTTAAACAATGGAAATCAACAATGGAGGATAAGCCATGACACGAGATGAGCTGTTACAGGAAATCCACAAACATTTGCCTGTGTTGGCTAATGAGGGCTGCCAAATACGGGAGCTCAAGGAAATTGCTCCAGGCATAATGGTTGCATTTGATGAGAGCGATGGTACATTTATTTACTATTTTGAAACATCTATTTATGGATTCAGAACTGATCGGAATGCCCAAATGTGGGGTGCAAATGATCAAAGTGGGCAGCCAGAAGGATGCTCTGAAGGTATCCATGCCTTTGTTTGTGGAATTAATAGCCCTGACAACTGGTCAGATGTTGTTTTCGAAGCGAAAAATAGGCTGATAACAAAAGAGGGTGAGTATATTAACTGGCATAAAAAACCTGTTGAAATATCTCTTCAATAAAGTGGCTTAAAGCTTTTTGTAGGCCTTCTCAAAACAATGAGAAGGTTTTTTTATTCATTCCTAAAAGTCTCAACAATCTTAGGAAATCCTTCCCAAGGCATTCCTTCCCATAATGCAAAACTTACTGCGTTTTGAGAAACATTTATTTGAAGTGAAGGGGTTACGTCCTGAACAAATTCACCAGTTTCGTCTGTTTTTACAATATGGACAATTGTTTTTTGAGGATTCTCTGGATCTGCTGTTTCATTTACTCCATAATCTTGCGGGTGTTTAAAGCTAAAGCCTTTGTTGCTTTTATATTCAATCCAGTTTTCAAGATCAGTATATTCTGTCAATGGCATAGTGTCAGCAGGCTGCTGCGTTTTTTGCCAATAATAAACTCCGCCACCAGTAATGATTGCAGTAATAATTACCGTTAGAATGATTTTAGATTTTGTTGATTTCATAGGTATTGTTTATTTTTTATTTTTTTCAGAAATTAGTTTCATCGCATCAGGCGGAATAGATGACTCATAATGCACTTCATGGATTTCAGCTGCTTCAAAAGGATCAGGATTGTTTGGGTCAGCTTTCATCAAATAGTTGTGGGTGCGGGAAGGTGTAAGATATTGTGTGTCTATTTCTAAAACAACCAGATTGCCTTTTTTTGCTTTTTGCGTTTCTTCAGCTACGCCCATTGCAAAATCAATGTCATCTGATAAGGAGACAACTTCCCGGTCTTCAAGTATTAATTTGGACGGATCAAGGCCTTCTTTCAATATTTGCTGCGCGTTTTGCCGCGTGGTTACATGATAAAGTTTTTCCGGAAGAGGTTTTCGCCGTTTTTCAAAATAAGCTTCTTTTTCATCAATCTTTTTAAGCTGCTTTTTCATTGCTTCTGTGAATTCATCAATTGATTTCATTAATTCCTCAGGATTTACTTGGGGTTGTTCTTTATTCATAAAATTAAATTTTCATTCAAGCAGCAGCATTATTGCTTCATATTTTGGTTTGATCATTTTTTTTGATTGTTCAAAATGCAATTGATTCCACTTGCGCTCCAATTTTTCTTTAACAGCAATTTTTGCAGACTCCCTTGATTTATGTCCTTCCCAGCAAAAAGCTGCCTGAAAAATTCCGGGGATATCATCAAAGCAGGCCAGTGTATCAGCTTCAGCAATAATTTTTTCTTCAATGCTTTCTCTAGTGCTATGTTGAGATCCGCGATGGTGCAGGATGCATCTTTTTATTAATTCAATTTTTTCAGCAGGATATTCAAGGTCTTTTAATTTTTGTTCTGCAATCTTTGCGCCAGTAAGATGATGATCTTTTCGGCCATGTCTGATTGATCCAATGTCATGCAGCCAGGCAGCTAATAAAACAATTTCTTTATCACCTCCTAACTCGTCTGTGAGTTTTTCTGAATATTTAGCCATTGGTATAAAATGATAAATGAAAGCATCATACCCATAAGTACTTTCCGGTTTTTTACATTCAGTTTTAACAAAATTTTTAATTTCTTGGATAATATTCATAAAAATTTAAACCAGCGCAAATAAAATCATATGATTATGCCCAAATTTTTTAGCGCATCCTGGACAATATGCATAATGAACATAATATTTTTTTGCTTTTTTATTTTGCTTAGCTAAATATTCATCCATAACTTTAATATGCTTTGGCACAGAATTGTATGGGCCATCAAAAACTTTTGCAATAAATGTACCAGAAAGAGCAGTGTTATTTGCTTCAGGCACATTGCCAGTGACAGAAAGGTAAATTTCAGATTTAAATGGAGATGGATCAGTGAATAATACTAAAGTGTTTTCTAGGTTTTCATCCATCTTTTTTGCATCTTCAGCCAACTTGGTCATTTTGGTTAATCTTTTACCAATCATTGGTGGAAAGGGCATGTGAAATAGTGTTGGCACTGATTCTTTTATAAAAAGTTTGTTTTTCCAGTTGAATGTTTTTTCATCCCAGCGTTCTGGATGAAATTTCGGGCAGCATTCGTCATTGTTGTTGTTCATATATTTTTTATTTTTGAGCTATATTCATAAATTATTTAAGAGGAAAAATATTCTTTATAATAAGAAATTATTATATAACATTTTACCGCCTCGCCTCTTTTTCGGGTACACTTTTCGCCTTCAATGCTATTGTAATCAGCGCAGCTGCCGCGAGTGGAATTTTTATCAGGGTACAGGCACAGTTTTTTAGTGCATTCATCATTATAGGTGCAGGCTTTGCCAGCGTCTTTAGCTTTAAATTCGCAATTACTGCTGAAGGAATGGGCGAATATTTTTCCGCCTCTTTGCACGCAAAAGTTGCATGAGGAATTATCGCAAAGCCATCCCTCTTTTTCAGATGATTGCAAAGAACAACCAGATAATAATATGATACTGATAAATAAGAATAAAATTGTTTTTTTCATATTTTTTTATTTTTAGGTTTAATAAAAACATAAACTGCTTTTTGATTTTGGTCCAGCCCTTCAACATCAACCAATTTAACTACTATATCAACCTCATCTTTATATTTATCAATGTATTCTTTTATAATTTCTTCTTTTGTGCGAAATGGAATTGCAACAAATCGCGCGCCTTTAGTAAATTTGAATTTAGTCAGTGGTTCTTGAGTAACAAGGGTAAAGCCCTGCGCTTCCAGCTCTTTTTTTCTTTGTTCAAATGGAGATTCTTTTGCCCAAGGACTCTTTTCTTGTTTTGTCATAGTCCTTATATGAATAATTGATTTTTACTTTATTAATTCAAGCCTTTCCTCAAATTCTATTCTGCTTTGCTCTAAATTTTGTGGATAGCTTACTAATTCTTCGCCAGTGAATTCATCGTAGTAATTTGTCCTTTCTCTCATACCAGCTTCATCAATAGATGGATCATCAATTAAAGAATATTCCTTGTATTTTGTTATACAGCTTTTTCTTTTTTTACTATAGTATGTTCCGAAAAATGAGTATGTTGCTTTGCTATCATTTTCTGCATTCATTTCCTCAATCCTGTTTTGTGCAATATTGATATATTCACTGCATTTTTTTTTAAGAGTCTGTTCTGATTCTGCGCAGCCTGAAAGGGTTAGTAGAGAGAGAATTATTATGGGGAAAGTGATTATTTTTTTCATATGAGTATTTTATTTCACTTATGATTTGGATGCGCTGCTTTTATTTTGCGTTTTGGTCTTTGGTACAAATTTACCATTTTTTATGTCAAAACGTTTAAATACAGATACTGTGCCTTCAATAACTTGATGCAAGCTTGATATAGCTTTTATAGCATCCTTGTGAGGATTTCTTCCACGGCCATGAGCATACTTGTTTCGTAGTTTTGCAATTTTTGTAAATTGACTCTTAAGATCGTTTTCAATCACTTTAGTTGCAATTAATAGTTCTCTAACTGTTTCTAAGGGGATTTGTTCTAATTGCTTTCCTTGTTCTGCTGTGGGGGGGAGACCCATTTTACCTTTCCTAAATAGTATTGTAACTCTCAAAAGGTCTTGGGCAATCCTTTCTGCGGTTATTCCGCACATAACAACACAAGAATAAAACTTTCCTTCTATATAAAGCTGTCTCGTCTCAAGTAGTATATTAGAATATCTCCCAGGATGTGTCATTATAGCGGGGAGTTCTTTTGTTCTTTTTATAATATCATCAATATTTTTCTTAAATTCTTGTATTATGAACTCTTTATAATTTTCTTCTTCGCCTGGGATTTTTAATACATTTGGAGTTAGGTCTGTCCATACGTCGATTGTTTTTTTTCCTGGCATATTTTTTATTTTTCAGTAAAACCCTTATTAATATAGTATTTTCTGAAAAAATCATCTGCGTCTTTTTTGGTTCCAAATTCATTTTTTGGAAAACCTACTTCTTGAACATCAATTTTACTGCCATTATTCAAATAATTAAAGAGAGTACCAGCTGGTATCCATTTTTTTGATTTTTCTAATTGGTGAGATATTACTTTAAACTTTTTCATATTTTGGAGTTATTATTGATTGACAAATGAAATATTTATAGTAAAATATACTTGTCCCTTTGGGGCATTTATAATTAACTTTCAATTATATGAAAGCAATATTGAATGTCCCTGGCGCGTAACTTTTTTTAGAACTATGTCGCAGTGAGTGGCTGCGTTATAAACACTTTAAAACCATCGTTTCAATGAGGCTGCTAGCATCGGGGACAAAATATTCCTCACCTAAAGGAGGAAAGTAGCAGCGAATATGAAAAACTCTTGTATCAGCAGGAGCTGATAGTGATTTTCGTGGAGAAAACCACGTTAAAAATTTATCATTATCTGTAGTATTATTACGTAAGGCTTTGGGCAAAGGATCAGGCAGCTGATAATGCTTGGTTTTTTTGTTATTTTATTTAAAAACGTTCAGAAAAAAGATCTATCAAGAACCTTGGAATTTCAGCAAACCATTCATCTGGATAAAGCCATGCTATCACAAACCAACATAGTATTACGATTATGAGCATGATAATAATTGCAAGAATAGTTAATAGTGTCTCTGTTAGCTTTTTTTTAATTTTTATATTTTTTTTCATAAGATCTATTATTATAATCAATTTGGTTTGAGATGAAGTTTTTCATTTCCTGGAACTGAATGTTGTCTATTCTTACAGGCTTGACAATTTGCCAGAAAGAAAAAAATATTGATAATGATAATGTTACGATTGTAATATACAAAGTATATTTTGCAATAATAATTGCTTTGATTGCATGTTTGTTTGCTTTTTTTGAAAATTCTCTAGCTTCTTTTAATTCAAGGTAATCAAGATATTTGAATTTTGAATCATAGCTTATAATATATTTAGTTTTTTCACTATAAAAATATGGATCTGATTTTATACAATAGAATGGAGTATCATAATTTGAATATTTGCCTACTCTTTGTTTTTCTTTATTGCTGTTTGCGTTGTCGAGATACATTTTTACTAAATCCTCTTCCCACTTAGTTAACATAAAATCGTCATTTTTCATGATCGTATCATACGTAAATCCATCTTTATATTTTTCACAAAATTTTAACAATCGAATATAAAAGTCAGATGTCTCTTTTGAGTTTTTTGTCATATTGATTTGATACTAAACTTCACTTGAATTTTAGCAGGTTTAGGTTATATGATCAATTTTAAACGGCTTGACAACATAAAAATGGTTTGATATAAAGAAATGTCGCTAAAGTAGCGAAAGGAGGTGTGACATGAGAATTGAAAGTAAGATTGCCTTATGCTGGATAGCTCTTTTTATAGCATGGCTTTCATTAATCATTTCTGGTCATTATTTTAGTGGAGAGTTGGGAGTAAAGCTGGCTATAACGGGAATAATCTTCGCCGTTGTCTGGTTTATTTCAGGAGTTAGTATTCTCTTAATTAGCTTATCTAGAGCTAGGACAAATCAAACATTTGATCCATTTAGCCAATCCGTTTAGGAAATATCCTGAGCGGTTTTTGATTCTTGACAGACTGAAAATAGTTTGATATAAATAAGTATCGCTAATACGGCGAAAGGAGGTTGGGATGACAAAAAAAGTCAATTTAATACTTGAATTTGTCTGCCTGGTTATTGCTTTTATAATAACATTTGGTTTCTATGCAGCAGGGAGATTGATTTCAGCTCAAGAGGCATTTGATTTTGTGCCGCTTGCCTTCGGCTCGGTTGGCTTCATTTTTAGCTTTTGGGTTTGGAGCAAGATCTCTCAGATTTCAGAAAAAAATAATTCAGCAGATAGGTTGCAAGCGGGAGTGCCGCTTATTATTACTCTAAGCACTGCGGCTGGCATGCTGATCGGATTGGTCGCCTGCAGGGCGGCAATTAATATGGGAGCACATTTAGCAATTGGCATCATCCTGCCAGTAGCCGGGATTGTCTTGGGCATGGCCCTTGGATTGCGAATTAGATCTATTCTGTTAAAAAAAAGTGTTAATCTATAATTCAAGCACTCCATTGAGTGCTTTTTGTATTCTTGACACCCTGAAAATGGTTTGATATAAATAAATATCTCCAAGGCAGCGGAAAGGATGTGTGTTATGAGTAGTAGTCAGCAAAGGGAAGAAATGATTCAGATTTTTGATTGTTTTGCGTCGTCTAAGTGGAGAGGGGGCATGTGTGATCATATTTGCAGCCGATGTGCCTATGCGGGAAACAGGAGATGGGTTCTAAAAAAAGAGTGGCAGAAATATGCTAACCGATACCCAACTGATTTTGATGACTTTGATAATTGCTAGGAATATGATGAAAAATTAACTTGCTTGGAAAGAATCCTGGGCGGTTTTTTAAACGCAAAAACGCAAAATTTGACAATTGTATTAGTGAAAACGCAAAAGATTTGACAAGCTAATATTATTTGATATAAATAAGTATCTCACAAACCAAACGAAAGGAGGTGCGGCATGGAAGCAGAAGTAATAGAAATCAATGGGGCATCCATGATTGATAAAACTTTTGCAGAAATATTAGAAACAATAGTCCAGAGAGTTCGGGAAGCCTCAGGAGAGAAAATAGTTGTTTCTTTGGAAATAGGTCTTTATAAATTCTTAGCTGATACTGCGGGTAGAAGGCTATGTTCAGGAGGTGTATTAGATGGAGCTCCACTGGGGCTGATTCAATGGCTTAAGGATTTATGTAGAGATGAAGGATTATCGGTCAATGTGGGGTATGCATGGCATGGTGAATTTCGCGATCGCTTTAAAAAGTGTCTTACATTCGAAAAAATCTGACTTGAATATTCATGTATTTACTAATCCGCCTAGGAAAAATCCTGGGCGGTTTTTATCCTTGACAATCTGAAAATGGTTTGATATAAATAATTATTGCTAAGACGGTGAAAGGATGTGCGGCATGAGGGACAAAAAGCGAAAGCCGCCGGCACATGTGGTTATTCTTGACATGTTGAAGTATGAGCTGCAACGTGCTAGGGATATCAGTGAGGTCGGCCCAAAGACAAAGTTGACGCAACAGTTTTCTGATGTGAGACTTTTACTCATTGCATTAGGAAGAATGTTTATTCCAAAAAGATCTAAAGCAAAGGTAATGCGGGGACTTCAAAGACTCAAATCCATGTGTACGCCTAAAATGCATCAAGGCAATGAAATGCTCGAAGTAGCAATCAAGCGCATCGAGGAGGATTATTAGTTGTATTAATTGTTAACGCACTCCACTGAGTGCTTTTTTGTATCCTTGTTTTCTGTAGGAATTTATGTTAAAATTTACACAATCTTTCCTTATTAAGAGGGCTTAAGAAGTCTTGATAAGGCTTAAGAAGGCAAAGGAGGGCTGAAGGAAGGGAAAGATGATTAGATATTATCGTTTATGAAAAATATTAGAAGCTTTTGTCGTCCTTCGCATAAGGCTTCGGACGACAAGTATAATTAATTTATGGAAAAGATTCGCAATTTTTGCATTATCGCTCATATAGATCATGGGAAATCAACTCTTGCTGATCGACTTTTGGAATTAACCGGAACTGTTGAAAAACGGAAAATGAAAGAACAGCTTTTAGATACAATGGAGCTTGAAAGGGAGCGGGGGATTACTATTAAATTGCAGCCAGCACAAATGAAGTATAAAGAATATATTCTAAATCTTATTGACACGCCTGGTCATGTTGATTTTACTTATGAAGTTTCGAGATCCTTAGCAGCAGTTGAAGGTGCTATTTTATTAGTAGATGCAACTCAGGGTGTTCAGGCGCAGACATTGAGTAACTTATATTTAGCATTGGATGCTGATTTGGAAATTATTCCAGTATTAAATAAAATCGATTTGCCTGCAGCCAATGTTGAAAAAGTAAAGAACGAAATTGTAAATTTGCTTGGCTGTAATGAAGATGAAATATTGGCAGTTTCAGCAAAGACAGGGAAGGGTGTTGAGGCTGTTTTGGATAAAGTGGTTGAAAAAGTCCCTGCTCCGGCCTTCGCTAAAGCTACGGCCGGCAGGCCAAAGGGAAATGTTGATGAAAATTTACAGGCTTTGATTTTTGATTCTTTTTATGATGAATATAAAGGGGTGGTGGCTTATTGCAGAATTGTAAATGGTAAGATTTCTAAAAATGACGAAATTTTATTTATGGCGCCAAATAAAAAGAGTGAATCTCTTGATGTTGGCGTGTTAAAGCCTGATATGAATTCAATTGATGAATTAAAAGCTGGGGATATTGGATATATTATTACAGGACTGAAAGACCTTGAGCTTTGTAAAGTAGGTGATACCATTACTTTAGCAAAAAATCCTGCTGATAAGCCATTGCCAGGCTATCAGGAAGTGAAGCCAATGGTTTATGCTGGAATATTTTGTAAAGAAGGTTCTGATTTTAATGATTTGCGGGATGCCATTTATAAATTAAAATTAAATGATGCTGCTTTAGTTTATGAACCTGAAACTTCACCAGTTCTGGGATTGGGATTTAGATGTGGGTTTTTAGGCCTTTTACATTTAGAAATATTTCAGGAAAGATTAAGGCGAGAGTTTGATTTGGATATTATTGTCACTGTACCAAGTGTTGCATTTAAAGTTGTTTTAAAAGAGAATGCTAAGATTCCAAAAGAAGTAAAGCCAGAACAAATGATTTCTGACAGGGAATATATAATAAATAATCCAAATGATTTGCCTGATCCAACTGTGTATGAGCGAATTGAAGAACCGATTATGAAAGTAGATATTGTCTGCCCAAAAGATTATATTGGTAATGTAATGGAATTGGTTACAGATAAAAGGGGAGAGTATTTGAATACGGAATATGTTGATGATGAAATGACAATTTTGCATTATCAAATGCCCTTAGCAAAGGTGATTGTGGACTTTTATGATCAATTAAAAACAGTTAGTTCAGGATATGCGTCATTAAATTATGATTTTGAAAAATATGAGCCAACAGATGTGGTTAAGCTTGATGTATTGGTGGCTGAAGAAAAAGTTGATGCCTTTTCAACCATTGTATATAAAGACGAATCGTTTCGGGTTGGTAAAAAGATAGTTAAAGCTTTAAAAGACGTTATACCGCGTCAGATGTTTGTGATAAAATTGCAGGCAGCAGTAGGTGGTAAAATTATTGCTGGAGAAAGAATTTCTGCAATGCGAAAAGATGTGACTGCCAAATTGTATGGCGGTGACTGGACCAGACGGCAAAAGCTTTTAGAAAAGCAGAAAAAGGGAAAGAAAAAGATGATGGAAATGGGTAAAGGAAAGGTGAATATTCCGCCAGAGGCGTTTATTGCGGTTTTGAAGCGGTGATATGATATTAAAATTTGATCGAAAATTAAATAGAATGCCCAGGTATGATTATTCTCAACCTGGGTATTATTTTGTAACGATTTGTACGAAAGATGGTACAGAATTTTTCGGTGAGATAAAAGATGAAAAAATGAATATGAATGAATATGGAGAGATTGTATTTAAATATTGGAATCAAATACCAGAATATTATAAAAATGTTTGTATTGATAAATTTATTATAATGCCAAATCATTTGCATGCAATAATTATTATCAATGATGTCGGGAGGGTAGGGACAGAATACTATTCTGTCCCTACGGCCAATACAAATAAATTAAATACCGACCTCATTGATGAAAAACCATCTTATGGATTATTATCAAATATAATAAAATCATCAAAAAGAGAAAGTACGATTTGTATAAGAAAATATTTGAAAGATTATGATTTTCAATGGCAACGATCATTCCATGACCATATAATAAGGGATGAAGATGATTTGGCACGAATTCGGCAATATATAAAAGATAATTCATGTAAATGGCATTTGGATAGGAATAATCCTGAAAATATTAATAAAAAAGCCCACATTTGAGTGGGTTTTTATTGTTATTGTTGAAGTTCTACTTTATCAATTGTTTCTCCGTCTATATCTTTTCCAAAAACAAATTTCCGAGCACCTTGAGCATCATACATCTTTTGTGAAAGATAGATGATCGTATTACCGTCTTCATTACCAAAATTGTGTGCAGTGAATCTTAGGGAGGCTCTAATTGCCTGAATGAAAGTAGCTAAATGAGTTTCGCCGTTAGAGCTTACCATCTCATGCCAGCTGGCTAAAACATTTTTCCCAAGAGGATCATTTTTATCAAATTCAATTACCACAGCATAGGACATGTTATGCGATTGATTAAGCATCCAAGTCATTAATCTTTTTGCAAAGTTAGTACCATCCTGAGCATCTGCAATGAACCCTTTTATTGCACCCATTTGTTGATCTGTTATTCCATTACCTTGTTTTTGAACTATGTGTCCAGTTTCAACCATCTCACGGATTTCTCTGGGCATATTGAATTGCCCAGTTTCTACATGTTCAATGAATGGATCAATTGGAGGGAAATAGAATGAAAAGCTTCCATGATTTGACAATAAAGAGTATTGTCCAGTAAAGAGACCATCCCAATTTGTATTTGCTGAATCGAATCCAAATTTACTTAAGACAATTTTTTTACATTTTGGTGTTAACCTTCCATAAATAAACCATTCGTTTTCAGATCGGTATATTGTACCAAGAAGATATACCTCGACCTTTAGGAATTTAGTGCATGAAAAGGTACGCTCCAAAGAAAAATAAAGTATCTTTTTATTGGCAACACCTTCTAAAATGAAGTCCCATTTTCCAGGTCCTTTTCTGATTGGATAGGTTGCTGGAATCAGTTGGATTGTCATAACGACACCTCCATGAAAAGAACTGTGCTTAAAGCAGTGCAAGCACAAAACACCCATACCCGCCAGAGGCGGACGACCTGCCATAACGGCCAGGGATTTATAGGATTGTATAGATGATTCTTCTTTTTGTCAATTGCTAAAAAAAAGCAAATAAAAAAATGATGTCATTTTGTATGGACTGAATAATATTCTGTCCATACAAGCAATAATTTACTTATACGTGACATCATTTTTAATAAAAAGCCGGCGCAACTGTCCACATTACAAGTGACAGCATAATTATTACGATAACTATTGCCCAAACTAGGCGTTGTTTTTGTCTTTGATTCATAGTAAAATGATTAGTACATGGATTCTGAATCCTGAATCTTGAATCCTAAGTCATGAAATTTATGGATAAAAAGTGGAAAGTGGCACAAAAGGCGCCAAAAGACTTCATTGAAGCAAACAAAAATACAAATATATCTGAAATTGCCCTACAGTTATTATACAACAGGGAAATAAAAACTCAAGAGGATATTGAGAATTTTTTACGCTGTGATTATGAAAAAGATATTCATGATCCTTTTTTATTTAAGGATATGGATAAGGCGATCAAAATAATTGTTCAGGCAATTTTAAATCAGAGCAAAATTGTTGTTCACGGTGATTATGACGCAGATGGCATTACTGCATCAGCAGTGATTTATGAAGTACTAAAGTTATTTGGAGCAAAAGTCGAGGTGTTTTTACCTCATCGAGAAGAAGACGGATATGGGATGAATCTAAAAACAATTGAAAAGTTTAAAAAAAATAATATTGATTTAATAATTACAGTTGACTGTGGAATTACTAATAATGAAGAGGTTGAAAAAGCAAAAGAATATGGAATTAAGGTAATAATCACTGATCACCATGAAGTGCCGCCTGAAGTTCCAAAAGCAGATGCAATTTTAGATCCAAAAGTAAAAAGCGAAACATATCCTGAAAAATTTTTAGCAGGAGCTGGTATTTCCTATAAATTAGCCTGCGCCTTAATTGATGATCAGATTAAAAACAATCAGTTTGATATAGATCAGGAAAATCTGGATTATTTTGGAAATTTAGAAGGGCTGAAAAAATGGCTTTTAGATTTAGTTGCCATTGGTACTGTCGCTGATATCGCACCATTAACTGGTGAAAACAGAACCTTAGTAAAATATGGTTTGGTTGTTTTGCAAAAAACCAGAAGATCGGGGCTAAAAGAATTACTTGACCAAACCAGTATTGATTTAACAAAAATTGACACCCAAACCATTGGCTTTATAATTGCTCCCAGGATCAATGCAGCTGGCAGGCTTAAACATGCAAATATTGCTTTTGATTTATTAACCACCTCAGAAGAGAGTGAGGCTGTTCATTTGGCCAGTATATTAGGCAGCATTAATGGTGAACGCCAGCAAATTACAGAGCACATTGTAAGAGAAGCAAGAGTGCAGATTAAGGATCAAAAAGATGCGAAAATATATTTTGCTTATCATCAGGAATGGACTGCTGGAGTGGTTGGATTGGTTGCTGGTAAATTGTCTGATGAATTAAACATGCCAACAATGGTAATGACCAAGGTTGGGCAAAATATAGTTGGGTCAGGCAGAAGTATTTCACATTTTAATATTACAGAAGCTTTGTTTGAGGTCGAAAAGTACTTGAGCCGTTTTGGCGGCCATGCCCAGGCCTGTGGTTTTACTATTAGTGAGGAAAAGTATTTAAAGGTTTTTCAAAATACATTAAACGAGCATGCATTAAAAAAATTAGAAGGTCTGGATATTAGTCCAGTGGTTAATGTTGATGCCGAAATCGATTCTGATGTGTTAAATGAAAAATTATGCAAGGAAATTGAATTACTTGAGCCGTTTGGTGAAGGAAATCCAAGGCCGAGATTTTTAGTTAAGGATTTTGAAATAGTAAATTTTGATACTGTGGGCAAGAGCCAAACCCATCTTCGCCTTATGGTACGCGGACAAAGCCCGAATTTAATAAAAATGATCGGCTTTGGCATTGCCTCAAAATTTGTTGATAAAATACAGATTGGAAGCAGAATTGATGCTATAGTAGAGGTAAGCGATTCCCGATGGAATGGAAAGTTTGACTTGCAGGTGAAGATTGTGGATATGAAGGTAAACGGTAAAGAGTAAAGGGTAATGGGTAATGGGTAATGGGTAATGAGTAAAGGGTAATGGGTAATGAGTAAAGAGTAAATAAAAATTAGATTTATGAAGAAAGATATAAATAATTTTGATGATTTAGAGGCTTGGCAAAAAGCACACGAATTAGCTTTGGATATTTATAATATAACATCAGGTTTTCCAAAAGAAGAGCTTTTTGGATTAACGAGACAATTAAGAAGAGCTGCCAGTTCTGTGTCAGCAAACATTGCGGAGGGTTTTGCTCGTTTCCATTATAAAGATAAGGCAAGATTTTATTATCAAGCCAGAGGATCAAATGCAGAAGTACAAAGCTTTTTATTATTGTCCAGAGATTTACATTTTATTACGTCTGAAGAATGTTCTGGATTATTTGGAAAGGCTAATGAGACCAGAAAGTTAATAAATGGTTTGATAAAATCTATCAATCGCCAGTTATAAAAAATTACTCATTACCCATTACTTATTACACATTACTAAGAAATAAATGAATAAGTATTTTGCCAATTTTTTCGTTTTCACCACTGGTGCAGTCATCATGGCCATTGAGCTGACTGCTTCCAGGCTTTTAGCTCCGTATTTTGGGACTTCAATTTTTGTTTGGGGAAATATTATTGGTGTGGTAATGATTGCCTTGGCATTAGGTTATTGGTGGGGAGGAAAATTAGCTGATAAAAAGCCAAGGATTCAGGTTTTATCCTCATTAATTTTTATCTGCGCAATTTTTTTAACATTGCTGCCAATATTTTTTAAACCCTTGGTAAAAATGGTTATCAGCATTCTTGAATTTCCTTCACTTTTTGTATTCGCATTTATTTGCTTTTGGGTTGTCATTTTTATCCTGGCCTTGCCGCTTATTATTTTGGGAATGAGCTCGCCGTTTGTAATTAGAATTATGAATAAGGATGTGAAAGATACTGGAAAAGTTGCCGGACAGATTTTTGCCTGGGCTACGATTGGTAGTATATTTGGCGTATTTTTATCTACATTTATTACAGTGCCTTTTTTAGGCAGCATGGAAACGATTTTAATCAGCGCAGCTGTGTTGATTTTATTGTCTGGCCTGACCTTGCCTTCAAAGTATAAATTATTATCACTGCTCGTGATTTTACCAGTCATTGTATATATCTTTTTTGCAAATAAACCGCTGACTGATAATGAAAATTTGGTTTTTGAAAAAGAAACGCCGTATCAGTATGTTCGGGTGGTTGATAAAGAAGGTTGGCGTTATCTTTTATTTAACGAAGGTTCTGGTATTCAGTCATATATTAAATTAAACCGGCCCCATTTTTTAACAGACAATAGCTATTATGACTATTTTAATTTTTTACCATATATAAATCATCAAGAAGATTATAAAAAAGATTTTTTAATAATTGGCGGAGGTGGCGGCACTGCTGCTAAACAGCTAGTTAGTTTTTGGCAGCCAAAGATAAATATCGATTTTGTAGAGATTGATAAAACAGTAATTGAAGCAGCCCAGCAATATTTTGACATGAATGAAAAAGAAATAAATGTTATAAATCAGGATGGCAGGTTTTTTTTAGAAAAGACAGAGAAAAAATATGATTATTTAATTGTAGATGCGTATTCTAATCAGCTTTTTATTCCATTTCATGTAACTACAGATGAGTTTTTTCATTTGACAAAAAGCAAGCTGAATCAAAGGGGCGTTTTATCAATAAATATAAACGCAGATGGGCACCAGTCAGAATTGCTGCAAAAGATGGAGCAGACAGTAAAGAAAAATTTTAAAAATGTTTATGTCTTGCCAATGGATAATAGTTATAACTTTTTGGTCTTTGCTTCAGATGTGGATTTGGATTTTGAATTTGAGTTAGATGAGATTGATAAGGACTTGCATGCTTATGCTAAAAATTTTGCTAATATAGAAGAGATCAGTCATTGGCAAAAAGATATGATTTTGACAGATAACCGGGCACCAATAGAATTTTTGACTGATAAAATGATTTTGAAAATATTTTTTAATTATATAATGGGTGAGTCATAGTTGTATAGTTATATAGTTGTATGGTTTGTGATTAAATATAGAAAAATTAAAGCATTAATATTTAAATATGAAAATTGAAAAGTTAGAAGACTTAGAAGCCTGGCAAGAGGCAAGAAAGCTCTGTGACATGGTTTATAAATTAACCTTAAATTTTCCAAAATCGGAGGAATATAACATAAAAAAACATACAAGAGAAAGTGCGCGTGGAATCGCAGCAAATATTGCAGAGGGATTTGGAAGGCATTTTTTGAAAGAAAATTTAAGATTTTATGGAATTGCACAAGGTTGTTTAAATGAAGTTAAAAGCGATTTTTATCTTAGTTTTGATGCAGGGTATATAAATGACGATGAATTAAATGCAGTTATTAAACAAACTGAAATAACAAGGGCAAAATTGAATGGTCTTGTTAATAATGTAAGAACTTTAATGAAAAAAATAGAATTTTCAGAAGAAGTTGATTTTGAATAATAAGTATAAACAATAGAACTATAACCATATGAAAGTAAATATCTATTCAGACGGCGGTTCCAGGGGAAATCCTGGACCAGCAGCAATCGGAGTTTATATTGAAGATAAAGCTGGTAAAAAAATTAAAAGCATAAGCCGCTACATCGGAGAAACCACAAACAATCAGGCTGAATATCAGGCAGTACTGGCTGGTTTAGCTTATGTAAAAGATCTAAAGCCAGAAGAGGTCACTTGTTATTTGGACAGCGAACTGGTGGTCAAGCAAATGAATGGGGAGTATAAGGTGAAAGATCCTGATTTGGCTGAGCAGTTTATAAAGGTGTGGAATCTGCAGCATGAATTTGCCAAAATTGAATTTAAGCATATTCGAAGGGAGAAGAATAAAAAGGCTGACATGCTGGTCAACTTAGCTTTAGATAGAAGGAAGTAATATATGGAATTATCAGAAGCAATAAAAAATCGAAGAAGTATACGCAAATGGAAAGACAAAGACATTCCAAAGCAAATGATTGAAAAATTGATTGAAGCGATTATTTGGGCGCCAAGCGCGGGTAATTTGCAGGCGCGTAAGTTTTATTTTGTTTATAAAGATGAAATAAGAATTAAACTGGCAGAATTCGCCAGACAGTCTTTCTTGCAGGAGGCGCCATTGGTTGTAGTCGCCTGCGCAGACAGAGAAAAAAGCGCCTGGAAATACGGGGAACGCGGAAGAGATTTGTACTGTGTTATTGACGCCAGTTTAAGCATTCAAAATTTGATGCTTCAGGCGCATGATTTAGGATTAAGCTCAGTACCAGTGGGAGCATTTAATGAACTGGAAGTTAGCGAGTTGCTGAAAATGTCTGATAATTTATATCCATTTTTATTTATCCCAATTGGTTTTCCTGCTGAATCGCCAGAAGCGCCAATGAGAGTGAGTTACACTGAAGCAGTAGAGGAACTACGCTAAGAAGTGCGTACTTTGGGGCTTTGTAAAATTTTGTGGTATAATATCAATAACAATCAGCAATTAAAAAATAACTATCAATACGATGGCAATTTTTGGCAATAAAAAAGCACAATCATTTTTAGGAATTGATATTGGCGGCTCCAGTATTAAAATTGTTGAATTAGAAAATCAAAACGACCGGGCTAAATTGAAAAATTACGGATATTTGGAGAGATCAACACAGGCGAAAAAGGAAAGTTATATTGATCAGCCAGATGAAGCAGCAAATATTATAAAAAAGATTATTCAAACCGCTGGCATTACTTCCACTCAGGCATACACGGCATTGCCTGCGCCTTTGGTTTTTAGCTCAATTTTAAATATCCCCAATGTTACATCAAAAGAATTGTCTTCAAAAGACAAAATAACTGCTCATGTTGAAAAAGAAGCAGAAAAGGTGATGCCCATGCCGCTGGCAGAAATGGTTTTAGATTGGAAAATTATTGGTAATGTTGAAGAATTAAAAAAGAAAAAAGATGAAAAGATAAATTTGAAGGTAATAATGACAGCAGCAGCAAAAACTTTAATTCAAAAGTATGTTGAAATTTTTAAAAAAGCTGGGTTGGAGTTAATAAGTTTAGAAACAGAAAGTTTTGCTATGATTCGGGCTTTAATAGGAAAAGATCTTTCAACGATTACTGTTGTTGACGTCGGAGCAGTCAGTACAGATATCACCATAGTAGATATGGGAGTGCCTCATTTTGACAGAAGTGTAAATATTGGCGGACTTGATATTACAAAAGAAATCGCAAAGGTTCTTAATATCAAAGTATCCCAGGCAGAGCAATTTAAACGTGACTTGGTAGCTAAACCAGAACTTCAAAAGGAAACGCCAATTAATTTGAAAAAAATGTTTGATCCAATATTAAACGAAGTTCGTTATGTGATTAATTTTTTCTTAAAGCAGCCGGAAAATAAAGGTAAAATAGTTGAGAAAATTATTTTAACCGGCGGCAGCGCTTATATTCCTGGAATAAATAATTATTTTACTGAGAGTTTGAATATAAAAACTTTTATTGGCAATCCATGGGCCAGAGTTATTTATCCAGAAGAGATTAAAGATGTTTTGTTCAAAATCGGCCCACGATTTTCAATCGCTATAGGCTTGGCAATGCTCGGAGTTGAAAAATAATGTGAGAAGGCTTCCAATTTCAAATTTTTAATTTCGTAACGTCATAACTTCTCTAGCCTTTCTAACTTTTTAACTTTTAACTTTAAAAAAATATGCCTGAATCAAAAGGTTTAACATTAATTGAAATAATAATTGCAGTTGCCGTGATTGGAATTTTAGCTACGCTGGCAGCAGTGGGCGTGAATAATTCTCAAAAAAAGACAAGAGACAACAGACGAATAGAGGATATGGTAATGATTAGAAGCGCTATGCAGCTTATTTTTAATCAAACAGGAACTTTTAATGACAATACCTGCACAGAAGGTGCTAGGGTTTCAGAATGCCGTGGAGAAGAAATTCTAAATTTAATAAATAATATTCAGGATTTGAAAGATCCAAACTCAAAGGGCTTCTCCTGTGTTCAGGAGTTTAGCAAGGGGTGCGATTATTCATTTAAAACTTTAACAGCAGAAAATTACAGCATTTTATTTTATTTAGAAACCGGAACTCAAGGTTATGAAAAAGGCCCGCATGTTTTGACAGAGCAGGGGATACAGTGATCAGAAATTAGAAACTTAAAATTGCCGCTGCCCTGCTTGTCATCTCGAGCCCTTCGACTTCGCTCAGGACAGGCTCCGTCGAGAGATCTCTCAGATTAGTTTTGTATGATCTACAGCAGCGGTCCAAGTTTAAGGTTGAATCTAAATTCCCAATTATTAAAATAAAAAACCGGCTAATTTAATAGTCGGTTATTTGTTTCCTGCAAGATTATGCTCCTTAATTATTTTTATCGCATTATTAAAATCATATTTTTGAAATTGGCCAAGTTTTTCCAACGGCATGTTCATCAGCCAGTGAGCAGCAGTTTTTATTTTTTGTAATAAAAACGGTTCAACTATTCTTCCTAAATAAATGTATTTGTCAAAAATAAAGATAAATGCTGTTTGAACTCTAATTCCTTTTCGATATTTTCCATTACTTTGATCTTTACTCTTTAATGCTTTTTCAGCCTGATATAATGAGGCAATTGCAGAATTGAATTTTTTTAATTCAATATAGCAAAAAGCTATAACAAGCAGTTTATTAATTTCCAATTCTGGATTTGTGATTTCATCAAGAATTTTCATTGCCTGGCGATATTTTCGTTGTTTTCGTAAAATATCAGCAAGCATTAACTTATTTTCATCAATATATTTAGGAGATGAGCAAGCAATCGCTTCATGTATCATTATTTGTGCTGCTTCTAGTTTTCCTTGTGTTATCAGAATGCGCGCGAATAGTGAAAGCCCCCTTGAATCCATCCCAAATCTCAGGCGCATTTTTGCATATTCAATAGCTTCGTCCAGCTGGCCCCGAAGATATTTTATAATCGCCAGCTGCTCAAAACTGATGGGGCAATAAATAGTATTTGCATTTTTATATGCTTCTGCTAATGCCTGGTCGAGCAGTTGCAGTCTTACCAGACATTTAATTTTTATCACCCGAATATCAAAAGTTATCGGGCAAATTTGTTCAGCTTGTTCAATTAACTCCAATGTTTGTCTCGGATCTTTTAGATATTGCTTTTTAACAATTTTTTCAAGCGTTTTTAAGTCTTGGTAATTATCTCTGAGAAAATTTCCGATTGGCCTTTTTTGCGCCACCATTATCTCCTCCCGGTTATAAAAGATCAAATCAAGAAAGATTAACATTTTAGCTTAATTATGTCAAATAAATAAGAAAACCGACTAATTTGATAGTCGGTTTTATGGGTTTAGATTTATTGCAGCAAGCAATGATATTGCTGCTTTTGCGTTTTCATAGGTCTGGCGTATTGACGGTTTTACATGCTCATCTGTAAATGTGTAAATTAGATTCACTGCCTGCTCAAACTTTTCAAAGAGCCCTGGAAACTGTTCTGCGTCATTAATAATAGATCCTGCATAAGTAAAGATAAATCCACACGTTGTTTTAATGAAATGTACTGAATATTCAGTGAAATCCATCATTCTTTGCGCTTTATCAAAATCCATAAACGCTTCTTTGTATCTTTTAAGCCTTAAATTGCAAAAGGCGCGAAGTAAGTATATGTCAAGCGTTCTTTTGTTAACATCCTGTAAAATTTTGAAAGTTTCTACGTATTTGCCACTGGTAAATAGGATATCAGCCAAAAGCAGCTTATTTTTGTCACTTAGTTTTCTTTTTTTGCCTTTTGGAGTAAAGCGCATTTTTTTTGCAGTTTGTTCTGCTTTATCTAATTCTCCTCTTGCTTTGTAAACAATTGCAAGATGTGAGAGAGCAGTGGCGATTGGTTCTATCTCAACATATTTTTTTGCCATTTCCAGAGCTTCATCCAGGCGATTCATATTAATACAGATTGTTGCTATTAATCCGTAGTTTGCTCCAATAGGATCTAATTCTAAGATTGTTTGAGCTGTTTCATATGCTTTTTGAAGCTGCCCAGCATTCTTGTATGCTATTGCTAATAAGCTTTGTGTTCTATTATTTGGATGTAAATCATGATTGAGTTTTGCTATTTCTAAAGCCTGATCAAACATTTCTAATTTAAGTAAGCAACGAGTCTTTAATCCTAAAAGTCTTGCATTTTGAGGATTGTTCTCCTCAGCCTTTAATATACATTCCATAGCCCAGTTAGGATTATTGTCAATGCTGCGCATTGCTTTATCTAACAGCAATTTGACATATTTTTGGTCATTATCCTCATGCTGTTGTAGGGCCAAATCTAATTCTTCGATATCTTTTTCCTTAACCATAAGCTGAGGCCTGATGCCTAATTTTTTCATTTTTTCTAAAGCACTTTCATAATCCTTTTTCTGATATATCCCAAGCCTTGAAGTGTCCAGTTGCGTAAACCAATTGGCAGCAATGCTGGCTTTTTCTCTAATTTTTTTTCCGGCTTTGCCAAATTGTCTTGATGTTCCGTATAAAAAAATATAACCAGCAAATAATCTGACATGAGGAAATGGATTGTGCAGACTTTGCTCTGGTGCCAGCTCCTCTGCTTTTTCCAAGGCTTGAAAAGATTGGCCAAATTCAAATAAATGCATGTAACAATATGCTCGACAAAGCTCATTGCCCATTCTATTATTTGCTACATCAATTTGATCTAAAATCTCTAAAGCTTCCTGATATAGTTTTCTTTTTCGAAGAATTTCAGCCAGTAATTTTTGATAGTATGGCATGTTTCTTTTTGTAATTGCCTCCCTGACAAATCTTTCAGCGTTTTCATAATCTTGCTGTGCATAAAGTACTTGAGCTAAAAGCGTGAGATTTGCCGCACTGGCTTGCCTTTTTACATTTTTTTTGGCCAGCCTTTCAGCTTTATCAAATTCACCTAAATTAACCAGTGCCTGAATTTTCGTTTTAATCAAATGGTTTGGATTACTTGCTGATTTATCAATAATTTTAATTGTTTTTCCAGGGTCGCTTTGTAAGTTTTCTCTGGCCTCAAGCTCTGTCATAAGTTCAGCTATATCGCCTTGAGTTGCTTTTTTGCGGCGTTTTTTACGCAATTTACGCCCTCCTGATCTATGATTTCAATGTTCTGGAATAGTAAATTTTAATACATTTATTAGAATTTGTCAATAATATATGGACGATATGCTATTTTTATAGTAAAATTAATAGTGAAATTAAATGAAAAAATATGAAAAAAGCATTTTTAGTAATTTTCGTAATTATTTTAGTGCTTGGTATTGGAGGGTGCCAGCGATTACAAAAAAACGATTTGGAGGAGGATTTAAATAAACCAGATGTTGAGCAGGATGAAGAAGGCGAAATAAGTGATGCAGTCATTGAATATGACGGGCTGATTGTCAGAGATGAAGACGATTATGTTTTGATTTCAGAAGGAGAGGAAATAGCGCTGATTGAGTTTAGCGGCATTGAAAATTATTTGGATTCAAAAGTGAAGGTTTTTGGTCAGAATAAATATGATGGGCTTGAAGTTCAAAAAATCCAGATATGGAAACAAGGCCGGCTATTGAGCGTGGTTGGAAATTTATATTTGACTCTGGACAAAGGCGATCATTTATTGCTTCAGGGATCAGTGGTGCCTGAACTAATGGAAAAGTATGTGGGCAGAGAGGCAAAACTTTTAGGTCAGTTTGCTGACAAGGGAGCATACAAATTTAAAATTTTAGAATATTATATTCAGGGAGTGAAAACCGATGTTTATCAGGAGTATAAAAATGACAAGTTTGGATTTAAATTAAGATACCCGGCAGACTGGGAAGTTATTGAGGACCAGATAGATGTCGGCCATGAAGCGTATAATATTACTTTCAAAAAAGTCGAAACTGAAATAAATTTAATTTTGCAAAAGGAAATTCCACGGCCAGCGCTGGAAGACGATGATATTGAAAAGCAGCTTTTGCCAAGTGGGCTGGCAGTTCAATTGTATCATGATACTGAAGACAGAGACGGAGCTGAAGTTGACCGAGTGATCTTTGCTTTGCCAGAAAGCGATTATGATTTTTATATCGCTGGTTTTGGCAATGTGTTTAACCAGGTTTACCAGAGTATTGAATTGTTAGGGGATAGAGGCTAATAAATCCCTGATCCTGTACCCTGAAACCTGTATCCACTTACTCATTACTCTTTACCCATTACTAAACATATATGAAAAAATTGCTTGTCATTATTTTATTAAGTGTTTTAATTTTGCCTGCATTGGCCTTTGCTGAGGCGCCGGTGAGGCATATTCAATTTAATCAGGAGACATTAAATAAAGGATTCACTGTAAAAAGCTATGATGATAATCTATGGCTGCCGATTTTTCCGCAGCAGTTTAATTATCCTTTAGAAGTTAAAGTTTGGCTTCAGAGCATGATGTATATCCCTGATGATAAAAAAGCTGTCAGTAATGTGTACTGGTATGAAGTGCAAAATGGCCAGCAAGGTTTTTTGAGCAAGTCAGTTTTATTGTCATTGAGATATCAAAGTAATAATAATAGGAGTAAGAAAATACATTTTTTTGACAAATCCAGGCAGTCCTGGAGGCCTTTGGAATCAGAAGTTTATTGGGGTGATAAAATTGTAAAAGCCTGGTCACCTGTGCCAGCAGCAAATATTGCAGTGCTGGAAGACGCTTATGATGTTCAGCATGATCTGACAGCAGCCTCTGCCATAGTTATTGACGCAAAAAGCGGTGAGATTCTTTATGAAAAAAATCCCACCCAGGTAAGACCCATTGCCAGTTTGAGCAAGCTTGTCTCAGCTTTGGTTTTTATGGATTATAATCCTGGCTGGCATAAAATGATGACCATAGCAGAGTCAGATAATGTGGGCGGAGCCAGCTTGCCAGTTGAACCTGGAGATCAGGTGTCTATAAAAAATTTATTCATGTCCACTTTAATGGCTTCAAAAAATAATGCTACCAGAGCTTTGATGCGTTCAACAGGTCTGAGCGAAGCGCAGTTTATAGTAAAAATGAATGAAAAAGCAAAGGCATTGGGCGCGATTAATACTCAGTTTGTCGAGCCAACCGGTCTTTCTGAATATAATCTGTCAACTGCTCGAGACATGGCACGAATTAGCAGGGAAGCATTTAAAAAATTTGAATTTTTAGAAGCGACAACTTTAAAATATTATCGTTTTAATATCATCAGCGTAGAAGAAGAGGGAGGAAAAGAAATTTGGATAAAAAATACAAACAAACTGGTCGACCGGGATCTTTATTTGCTTGGCAGCAAAACTGGTTATACCCATGAGGCTGGCAGATGTTTGGTGACAAAGGCAAAGAACAATGACGGTGAAATGATCGCTTTAGTTTTAGGCTCAGAGATTAGTCAAAATTATGAAGAAGTTTATTTGTTGTTGAGGCATTATTTATACTAACATCGATACTAATATACGAATTCATACTAATTATACGAATTATTTAATCGAAGTATGAAATTAAGTGCAGAACAATTTAAAAAAGTGATTCTAAAAATTTTAAAAACACCATACATTCCTGAGAAAGTGATGAAAGAAATCAAAGGCCGGGGTTATGGTGATTATTTTTATTATTCGATTAGTAAAGAAAAGGCAATTAATATTATCAAAGAGCTTAAAAAGGATAATATTTTGCCAAAATTGCCAACTGCTAGGACTGCGATTAATAGAGTTTTGAAAGAAGGCTAGATGCGGACTGGCGCGGACTAATGCTGACCCTGCTGTCTTAAACGTCATTCCCAACTTGATTGGGAATCTCTGACAAGTGCTGAATGACATAAAGCAGCGGCAAATATAATTCATTATGAAAGAACAACCCCAATCATAGTCATGGATCATGGAACATTGATCACATAACGATATGAAATCAGAAAAACCACAATCATTAGAAAGCCAATTAAAAATGGCCCGCCCGCGGCGTGCTGAGGTTAAGCGTGTTCCTTTGACACCTGAAGAAAAGGAATTTTTAGGTGAGATAATGGATAAGGCTGTGGCAGCGGAAAAGGCTGGCGATTTAGCAAGGGCGATTGGATTTTATACAGATTATAAAAATGAGTTGTTAAAAATAAAAGATAAAAAGGAGAAGCTAATTGAATTGAAAGAGCAATATGAAGATCAGATTGAAACTCTTAAGAAAATCGGATTGATTGAACAATTGCCTAACGGAGAAATGGGATTTTATGATATAAACGATAAACCAAGAAGAATCCCGACTTATGAAGAAATTTTAGAGCGAGTTGAGGCCAAGAAAGAATTTGTTGAAAAAAAGAAAGAACAAGGTTTTACGCAACTGCTTTTAGTGCCGTTTGGTATGAAATTGAGTGATATGGCCGAGAAAGCCAAGGAATTAATATTAAAAAAACATAGACAAGGTAAATTAAAGGGGACAAACGGAGATGAGCTTGAATTGAATGAAGATCAGCCTTTTTGGCTGGCAGAAGAGTATAAAGGGGGAGAAGTGGATATTGGTGAAGATAGCGATTTAGTTTATTTTCCAGAAAAGTATGATCAGGAAAATCACGGCGGAAAAACCAAGAAGGAAATTATAGAAAACACAGACGGCTGGGACATAATGTTTATAGAGAATTTGCCAGATTTGCCAGCAGAAGGCAAGGGAAAAGAAGTTGGAGGCAGAAAGCAGTTGGAAGCGAATCAGACCCCAAATCAATATTTAGAAAAAATGAAAAAAGAAGAGCAATATCAAGGCGAGAGCGGTATGACGCCAGAAGCTGAGTTAACGTATTTTATGCATTATTTGCAGAAGAATAACCAAGTAATTGATGACTGGCAAGGCAGTGGTAAAGTTAATTGGAATTTAGGCGGATATTTAAAAAGCGCGGGCGGCGTTTGCTGTTCTTTCTGGTCTCGGTCTCGTCGGCGGATGTTCCTGCTTTGGAACGTTTCTGGTGCTCGCGATGGCGATGGCGCGGTTCGTGCCTCGGTCAGGATTTAGGATCTTGACCTTTGATATTTGATTTTTCTTTTGTTTCAATTTTTTACTTTTTGTTTTTATTTTATGTCAGAACAACCACAATCCCTAGAAAGTCAATTAAAAATGGCCCGCCCGAGAAAGACTGAGGTGGCGCGCATACCATTGACGCCTGAAGAAGACAAGCGTTTGTTTAGAATTTTAAATAAAGCAATTGAAGCTGAGAAAAAAAGGGAATTGGCAAAGGCGATTGAGTTATATGAACAGTACAAGGAAGAGTTATTACAGATAAAAAGAGAAAAAATGCCATGGGATATGGAAAGATTAATTGAATGGGCAAAAAAAGATGCTGGGATTGCCAATGCAGAAAGATGGGTAACGGCAAATTTTGAATATGATGAGGAAGGGAAATTGATAGCTATAAATGATATTGATTTGACAGGTAAAGAATTAAAAGAACTTCCCAGTGGAGTTAGTTTTATCGGAGACTTGAGATTGACCAAAGCTAAGGTTCAGAAATTTCCTACTGAATTTTCAGTTGATGGCAATTTATATTTGGATGAAGCAAGAGTGAAAAGGCTGCCTCCTGGTTTGGATGTTGGAAATCATTTGACATTAAAAAAATCACAAGTTGAGCTATTGGGTGAAAACACAATAGTTGATGGCTGGCTCGATGTGACAGAAAGCAAACTCCAGTGCTTACCTGAAAATTTAACAGTGATTAGCCGTTTATATGCCTCTGGCTTAAAAAGCATAAAGGGTATTCCAAAAAGCTTAAGAGTAGAAGGAGATCTTAATTTGCAAGGCACTAATATAAGAAAAATACCTGACGATTTTAGAGTGGGCAATAGGTTAGTATTGATGAATACGCCAATTTTAGAGATTGGCAATAATGTAAATATTGGGGGCAGCTTGGTTTTGACTGGCACTAAAATACAAAGAATTGGAAATAATCTTAGAGTTGGCAAGGATTTAGTATTGGGAAGGTGCTCAAAATTAAAAAGCCTGCCTCGAAATATAGAAGTTGGCGGCAAGGTTGATATTCATGATACAAGAATCGGGAGCATACCTCCAATGCATGTAAAAGGTGATTTGAATATTAGCTCAAATTACCGGATCAGTAATTTACCAGATAATTTACAGGTCGATGGTAATATTAATGTTGGTCTGTGCAAAAAGAAATTATATGAAAAGGCAAAAAAATTAAAAGAGCAGGGGAAAATTAAAGGAGAAATTAAAGGGCAAATAGATCCAAGGCATAAAACATAGACCCCATAACGTCTTAACTTCTTTCCGTATTAACGCAATATTATATGATCAGTTCAAAATATTTACTTCAAAAATCATTCAGCAGCGTCTTGTTATTTTTGTTTGCCAGCTTTTTCCATATGTGCCTTTCCTGGTGGCCAAAATATGTTGATCTGACCAAGTTTTTTTGCAATATAAATGAAAGCGTGTGGGAGCATATGAAAATGGCCTGGTGGGCAGCAATTGTTGTAGCTTTTATAGAAATGATATTTTTTCACTGGTCAAAAAACAGGAATTTTATAATGTCAAAGATTTTCAGTTCGATTATTTTAATTACAATAATTCCAATTTTATTTTATTCATACACATATTTTATTGCCAGTGATTTAGTTATTGATATTATAATTTTAATAATTGCTATTATTATCGCTCAAATTTTTGAATATTTATTAATGACAAAAACTCATTTTTATTGGGCAGTTTATTATATATCGCTTTTTGCGTTTTTAATGGTTAGTTATTTATTCATGAGTTTTAGTGTTAATGCTCCTGATTTAATTTTATTTAAATAAATTACAAATTATTACAAATGAAGACTTTTAGCAACAGATTACAAATAATGCGTATTCGTAATTATTTGTAATATATTCTGGAAAAGCTAGTTATTTGTAATTAATTAGAAAGAAATTTTAAAAAAGTATGCAAACGAAAATTTTTAACATTTTAATGATTGTTTTGATCATAATTTTTATTGTAGGCTTAGGCTTGGGCTATTGGTCTTTGTCAAAAAAGATTTGTGACATCCAGACTGAAATTAAAAATATGAAGCAGATTGATGAAGTAAAGGTAGATGCTCAGATTGATGTGGCAAAAGAAAAAAAGGACATTGAACAACAGGATGCTTTGACAGTGGCTGGAAAAGTGATAAAAGCAATTGAAAATAAAAGCCTGGCCAGCTGGTCAACCTATATTCATCCAGAAAAAGGAGTAAAATTTTCACCGTATTTTTATGTTGAAGATGATGACTTAGTCTTTATGCCTGAAGATTTGAAGAGTTTTACAAATAGCAGAAAAAAATACGAATGGGGCGTATTTGACGGCACTGGCTTGCCAATTAATCTGAATTTTAATGATTATTATGACAGATTTATTTATGATGAAGATTTTTCAAATGCAGAATCAATCAGTGTGGATAAGTTTATTGGCTCAGGCAATACGATAAATAACATTAAAGAGTATTATCCTGGTGCTACCACAGTTGAATTTCATTTTAGTGGTTTTGAGCAAGATCTTGGCGGCATGGACTGGAAGAGTTTAGTATTAGTTTTAGAACAATCTAATGGCCAGTGGTATTTAGTTGGAGTGGTGCATGGGGAATGGACGATTTAGTCATGGAACACATAACATGGATCAATTGATATAAAACTCGAAGCATGAAATTCGAAACTCGAAAAAAATAATGAAACAATGAAACCATGAAGCAATTAATAACAAAAATAGCAGTGGCAATGTCTGGCGGCGTTGATTCTAGCGTGGCTGCTTTTTTATTAAAACAAAAAGGATATGATGTGTTTGGCGTATTTGCAAAATTTTGGGCAGAAGAAGACGGAGAAAAAATTAGAGAAAATATTTGCTGTTCAAAACAAGCAAGAGATGATGCAAAAAGAGTTTGTGACAAACTTAACATTCCTTTTTATACTATAAATCTTGAATCATCGTTTAAAGAAAAAGTGGTTGATAATTTTTTACTTGAATATAATGAAAGCCGGACGCCAAATCCGTGCGTTCGGTGCAATCAGTTTATAAAGTTTGGTCAGCTTTTAGAAAAAGTTGAAAAACTTGGTGCCACACATTTAGCAACCGGTCATTATGCGCAAGTTAAACAAACGCGCGGACAGTACAGACTTTTACGCGGACGAGATAATGAAAAAGATCAATCTTATTTTTTATATCGATTAAATCAAGACCAGCTTTCAAAAGTTTTATTTCCAGTAGGGCATTTAAAAAAGAAAAAGGTGCGAAAAATTGCTCAGAAAAATAATTTACCTGTGGCTTCTAAAAAAGAATCGCAAGAAGTATGTTTTGTGCCATCTGGAGATTTACAAGATTTTTTAGCACGCTATTTGGATTTAAAGCCTGGAGAAATAAAAGATGTAGATTTAAAAAAAGTTTTAGGAGAACATAAAGGCTTGGCCATGTACACTATTGGTCAGCGCAAAGGAATAGGCTTGGCTGGCGGGCCGTATTTTGTTGTTCAATTGGATAAGGAAAATAATATTTTATGGGTTACGAAGAACCAGGATCATGAAAAATTAAAAATGGACAAGTTGGTATTAAACAAAATAGATTGGATTGTAGGAACGCAAAATCTTGCGTTCCCACTAAAGGCCACGGCCAAAATACGGTACGGCAGTCCAGAAACGCCAGTTTTAATTTCAAAAAAAGATAATAAATATTTAATTCAATTTAAAAAACCCCAATGGGCAGTAACACCTGGGCAGTCAATTGTGTTTTGGAAAGGAAAAGAAGTGCTGGGTGGTGGTGTGATTTAATGCAGCCGCGCCCGTTTTGTCGTCCTTCGCCAAGGCTACGGACGACTCCGCTCGAGATGACAAGGCGGACGCGGCTGCAGCTAGCAATGTTGTGTCATTTCGACCTTGTGGAGAAATCTAATAAAAAGTATGTCAACAGATCACGATTATTATGTATACATTATGTCAAGCCTCCAAAAAGCAATTTATATTGGAGTGACAAATGATTTAGAACGAAGAGTGAGTGAACATAAAGCTAAAATTTACGAAGGATTTTCGAAAAGGTATAATTGTACAATTTTGGTTTATTATGAATATTTTACGGATATTAATGAGGCTATTGATAGAGAGAAACAGATAAAAAAATGGAGAAGAGAAAAGAAAATTTGGCTGATTGAATCAGAAAATCCAAATTGGAAAGATTTGGCATTTGATTATTAGTGCAGCCGTTTGGAAATTGATTAGATCTCTCGACTTCGTCGTCCTTCGCCAAGGCTATGGACGACTCCGCTCGAGATGACAAGGCGGACGCGGCTGCAACCAAAAGTCTTGTGTCATTTCGACTGGAGGCCCGCTTTTGGTGGGCCGTAATGGAGAAATCTAATTAATGGAAATTCCAATAAAAAGTTGAAAAATAACCAAAAGCTGTTAAAATAGATTTAATTGATAAAAATTATATATATGAAAATTACTGCACACGAATTAAGACAAAAATACATAGATTTTTTTAAAGAAAAAAAGCATAAACAAATTGCTTCTGCTTCTTTGATTCCGGAAAATGATCCAACAGTTTTATTTACCACAGCTGGCATGCATCCGCTGGTTCCGTTTTTAATGGGTGAACCTCATGCTCAGGGCACACGCCTGGTTGATTTTCAAAAATGTATTAGAACTGGTGATATTGATGAAGTGGGTGACGCTTTTCATCATACTTTTTTTGAAATGCTTGGCAATTGGTCATTAGGTGATTATTTTAAAAAAGAAACAATTGAATGGAGTTTTGAATTTTTAACTGATGAAAAATGGCTTGGTTTGCCAATAGAAAAATTGGCTGTTACTTGCTTTGAAGGAGATGATGATGCTCCCAGAGATGAAGAATCTGCAGAGATTTGGAAAAGTATGGGAGTTTCAGAAGATAAAATAATTTTTATGCCAAAATCAGAAAATTGGTGGGGGCCAGCAGGTGAGACCGGACCTTGCGGACCAGATACTGAAATGTTTTATTATATTGGCCCAGATGAGCCGGGCAAAGACAGTAATCCTGGCAATGATGAAGAAAATTGGGTGGAAATATGGAATGATGTATTTATGCAATACAATAAAACTTCAGATGGAAATTATGAACCATTGGTTCAAAAAAATGTTGATACAGGCATGGGACTTGAGAGGACATTGGCAGTAATGAATGGATTGTCAGATAATTATCGAACAGAATTATTTTGGCCGGTTATTCAGAAGATTGAGGAATTATCTGGAAAAAGATATGGACAAAGTCAGGAAGTCACTTTAGCAATGCGGGTGATTGCTGATCATATTAAAGCTTCAGTTATGATTTTAGGAGATGAACATGCAGTGGCGCCTTCAAACGTAGATCAGGGTTATATTTTGAGAAGATTAATTCGCAGAGCAATCAGGCAGTCAAAGCAAATTGGCATTGAAAAAGATTTTACAGTAAAAATAGCTCAGGTTGTTACCAAAATGATGGTTGAAACATATCCAGAAATTAGAGAAAATGAGCTTAGTATTTATGATGAATTAAAAAAGGAAGAGGAAAAATTCAGAGAAACTCTTGAAAAAGGTGAGAAGGAATTTAAAAAAATGTCCAAAGATAAAAAAATTGACGGCAAAGAAGCTTTTATCTTATTTTCAACCTATGGTTTTCCATTTGAAATGACTAAAGAGATGGCTAAAGAGATTGGAGTGGAAATTAATGAACAAGAATTTTTAGAAGAATTTAAAAAACATCAGAAACTTTCAAAAACCGCTTCAGTTGGTAAATTTAAGGGCGGGCTGGCTGATGCTTCTGAAGAAACAAAACAGCTTCATACAGCAGCTCATCTTTTATTAGCAGCTTTGCGAAAGGTTTTAGGCGATCATGTTGAGCAAAAAGGCTCAAATATCACGCCTGAACGATTACGATTTGATTTTTCTCATACTGAAAAGATGACTGATGATCAGAAAACTGAGGTTGAAAAATTGGTAAATGAAGCAATTGAAAAAGATTATTCTGTTTCATATGAAGAAATGTCTTTGGATGAGGCAAAAGAATTGGGAGCAATGGGAGTTTTTGAATCAAAGTATGGGGAAAAAGTTAAAGTTTATACAGTTGGAGAGGGTAAAGATATTTTTTCAAAAGAAATTTGTGGCGGTCCGCATGTTGAGAGAACTGGAGGACTTGGCAAATTTAAAATAAAAAAAGAGCAGTCCAGCTCTGCTGGGGTGAGGAGGATTAAGGCGGTTTTGGAATAGTTGGACGCCCTGAGTAAATTCACGAAAGACTAGTAAGAGATCCCCAGTCAAGCTGGGGATGACGAACTGGACGGGGCGTTAGACCACCGACATCGGACGTCATTCCCGACCCCGATCGGGAATCTCAGTAACATTTGTCGGTGTAATAATATGAAAACATTCCACGTTTACATGATGGCTAGTAGAAAAAACGGCCCAATATATATTGGGCTCACCAGTGATTTAGTTAATAGGGTTTATGAACATAAAACTGAAGTTTATGAGGGATTTACAAAAAAATATAACATTAAAAGATTAGTATATATTGAAGAATATGATTATTTTGATGAGGCAGTAAGACGAGAAAAACAATTAAAAAAGTGGAATCGAGCTTGGAAAATTGAATTAATAGAGCGAGATAATCCTAATTGGTATGATCTTTATTATGAATTATACTGAAATGCCCTGCATAAGTATATGAAAAACGAATAAGAGATCCACAGTCAAGCTGAGGATGACGTTATGGGCAGGACGAAGTCACAACACCGATACTGATCGTCATTCCTGATTTTTATTGAAGTTTATAAATAATTATCAATTCTCTTTCAGCCGACTTAAGTCGTCATTCCCGACCCCGATCGGGAATCTCATTAATAGTTGCCGGCTTAGTCAGATAAGGGTGCTCCGGTACCTTTCTTGATTTTTAAAAACATTTCTGATATTATAATTTGATATAGAAAAAGGAGGTCAAAGTGGTAGACAAAGAACCTGATAGCTCTTTTCAAAAAAGCGGTTTGCCAGAAATAGGCATTCCACAAAGGCCAAGAGACGGGCCAATAAATGATGAAGAAATAAATAAAAGATTTAAGATGTGGCTTGATAGTGTACTGCATTATCATATCAATCAGTATTTTGATAATTATTTTATAAGCTGGATAAAAGTTCTAATTCAGGTATTGAATAATGAAAAGGTGAAAAAGCTACTGTCATATATTGATGATTTATATTTAAGAGCGGGAAAACAGCAGCCTGGTATTATTGTTGGAAATTATTTGGATCACACATTAATTCTTAATCCTTCAAATCTTCAGGCAGAAGATGACTTATCAAAGCTGTCTGATTTAATTAAACAGAATCCAATATTAATTTTAGCAATGATGATGGAATTTGATGAATTAATTTTGTATATTCTGACAAATAATAATATATCAAGCCATCTCAAAGACTGTTGGCCGCATATATTACTGCGTTTTATTGAAGTGGTACGAGAATTTGAAAATGATAAAGCAGTCACAAACTTCAAAATTTCAGAAGCATTGATGAGCAGTAAAAAAGTAAATGGCTCATGGCCTGGATTTCTGATTGTTAAAAATGAATCTATGGCCATTTACTACAGATGGCATAGGGTAGCTGTTCATTTCCACGACCAAAAAGTCATTTTTTCGACCGATACAATTATTGAAGATGAGCTTGAGGCTTTTTCTAAATCAACGCTTGACGCAGCGCCATATACTTGGTTTTATTTGCCAATGAGCATGGCTGAATTAAAGAGTATGTTGGTTGAAAATAATTCGCAGTCGAATATTTTCAGAATCAAATAAGGTCTTTCATAAAAATGGAAGGCTTTTTTTATAGAGGGTGATGAGATAAAGAGTCAATTTTGTGTTTTTAAAATATTTTGGTAATATAGATTAACATAGATCATGTATCATGGATCACGTATCATTGCTCCATGTTTCATGCTCCATGTTCCATGAATTATGCCCGAAACTCCAATGATAAAACAATATAAGGAGATTAAGAAAAAGAATGAGGATTCAATCCTGTTTTTTAGATTAGGAGATTTTTATGAAATGTTTGGTCCAGATGCTATTGAGGCATCAAAGATTTTAAATATAACTTTAACAGCCAGAAATAAGGGTACTGATAATGAAACACCAATGTGCGGCGTGCCATATCACGCAGTGGACGGCTATTTGTCAAAATTAACCAAAGCTGGGAAAAAGGTTGCCATTTGCGATCAGACTTCAGATCCAAGCCTGCCAGGAATTGTTAAACGAGAAGTTGTCAGGGTGGTTACACCTGGCACAACGCTGGATGATAATATTTTAGACAATAAAGAAAATAATTATTTGGTTGCCTTGGCTTATTTGAAAAAAATATGGGGTATGGCAGTATGCGATTTAACCACTGGAGAATTTAAGGTTAATGAATTTGATAATTTTGACCTTTTGCAAAATGAATTATTCAGACTGAATCCGTCAGAAGTTATTGTTACACCAAGCTTAAATAATAATTCTGATTATCAGTCTTTTTTTAATAAATTAAAAAATTTAAACCCTTTTCAAATACCCAATTTTGAAAATCCAAATGAATTTTTGATTAAACATTTTAATGTAAAAAGTTTGGCCAGTTTTGGCATTGAAAGCCTGGAAACTGGAATTATCGCTGCAGCAAATATTTTAGGATATCTAATCGAAACTCAGAAAACAAATTTAGAACACATTACTGGCATTGCTTTGTATAACTTGGCAGATTATATGATTTTAGATGAGGCAACTATTAGAAATTTAGAATTGTACGGTACAGCGCAGGATTTTGAATATCAAGGCAGTTTATTATCAGTTATTGACCATACAAGTACAGCTATGGGCGGCCGCATGCTTGGCCAGTGGTTACGATATCCTTTATTGGCAAAAGATAAAATTGAGCAACGACATCAAGCAGTAGAAGAATTGACTAAAGATATTTCCAAACAGGATAAATTTAGACAAACCTTAAAAAATGTTTCTGACCTTGAACGGCTTTTGGGAAGAATTGGCTGCCAGCGGACAAATGCCCGTGATTTAGTTGCTTTGAAAAATAGTTTGCGCCAGGTGCCAAAGTTAAAGCAGATGCTGGCTGATTCAAAAGCAGAACTGATGCAAAATATTTATGAGAATTTTGATGAACATTTAGATCTGGTATATTTTTTAGAAGAAGCAATAATTGACGATCCGCCAGCAATAACTACTGAAGGCGGTATGATCAAAGAGGGGTTTAATAAAGAATTAGATGAACTGCGCTCAATTTCAGACAATGCCAAAGATTGGATAAACAAGATGCAGCAAAAGGAAATTGAAAATACAGGCATTAATACTTTAAAAATTAAATATAACAGAGTGTTTGGTTATTATATTGAAGTTAGTAAAGCAAACCTTAAATCTGTCCCTGAAAGCTATACGCGAAAACAAACTCTTGTTAATTCTGAAAGATTTATTACGCCTGAATTAAAAGAATATGAAGAAAAAGTTTTAGGTGCTGAGGAAAAAATAAAGCAATTAGAGCAAGAGCTTTTTGAGCAAGCCAGAGCAAAGGTGATAGAGTTTTTTCCACAAATAAAACAAACAGCAACTTTGATAGCCACTTTTGATGCACTATTAAGTTTTGCAGTTCTGGCTGTTAAGGAAAATTATATTCGTCCGAAAATATGTACAAAAAAAGTAATTGATATAAAAGATGGCCGTCATCCAGTAATTGAAAAATTCATAGATGAGTCTTTTATTCCAAATGATTCGTATTTAGATCATCAAAATCATGAGTTAATTTTATTAACCGGCCCGAACATGAGCGGTAAATCAAGCTATCTGCGCCAGGTGGCTTTAATTGTGTTGCTAGCCCAGATGGGAAGCTTTGTTCCTGCAGCTGAAGCAAAAATAGGTTTAGTTGACCGAATTTTTACCAGAGTCGGCGCCTCAGATAATCTAATACGCGGCCGGTCAACCTTTATGGTTGAAATGGAAGAGGCGGCAAATATTTTAAATAATGCCACAAAAAAGAGTTTAATTATACTTGACGAACTGGGCAGGGGAACATCCACTTACGATGGCGTGGGGATTGCCTGGGCAATTGTTGAATATATTCATAACAATGTAGGAGCATATACATTATTTGCCACTCACTATCATGAATTAATTGAAGTGATTGAAAATTTGAAAAAAGCGCAGAATTATTCTGTGGCTGTGACCGAGGACAATGGCAAGGTTGTGTTTTTACGAAAAGTATTAAAGGGCGGAGTGAATAAAAGTTATGGAATTGAGGTGGCAAAACTTGCTGGATTGCCAGATGATATTATTGACCGGGCAAATGAGGTTTTAGATAAACTGGAAAAAGACAGGGAAGTGGATATTATTAAAAATACAGAGCAGGGAGAATTGCGTTTAGCACCTAAGGTTGAATCTCAAATTGAAAAAGACATTGAAGAACTGGATTTGGAAAATTTAACGCCAATTGAGGCTTTGCAGAAATTAGAGCAATATAAAAAGAAATTGAAATAAATTTGGCTGGCGCGGGTCTGGTAACGACGAATTCGAATTCGTCGTTACCAGACCGTAGGGACAGAATAGTATTCTGTCCCTACATCCCCGGACGGGGATTGCGCCCTGCCATTTTTACCCAAATTTACACAATTTTTTAATATTAATTACAACCTATTGACAAAGTTAATAATAATTGATATAATGTTTTATACTGATCTTTGAATTACAGTTTCTGCGGAAAAGGGAATTGGGCTATCGATTTAAGGACCCTTTAAGAATTATATGTTAAGGCTTGTTTAGCTTCGGCTGGACAGGTGACAAAGCGCTACGGTTTGTTTCGTTTCGGCGGGATGATCCAAGGGCGCTGGCCCCACCCTTTTTCGCAGAATTTCTTTACAATACAGTTCCTGCGGGCGGGCATTGTTGCCCCACCCTTTGATCGCGAGGAAAAGTGAAGCTCTCATCTGCCAGCATTGTGTTCGGTGGGGAGGGTAAATTGATCTCGCAACATTGCTGGGGCGTGTTAATAAACTCGTCCCGCAGGATTTCCTTACAATACAGTTCCTGCGGAAAGTTGGCGGGCAGACCCTCACTCACGGAAAGTTGATTGGCCGGATGATCCTCATTTGGTTATCCTTTGCTGACCGTAAAATGGTGTCTTTCCGGCGTCAGGTGTTCTTTGTTTGCCGTAAAAACGGTTTTTTTCCGTAGGGATCCTTTGTTGGCAACTCCTTTGGAGTTCCCATAGTGGACTCATATTGTCACAAGGCTTCGGATATTTCTGAATGCATGGACCTGCTAGGCTGATAGCCGGGGCAGAAGTGCATGCGGTGTAATCATTTAATATGATTACGGGTTTCTGTGACAAATATAGCATTTTCATGTGCTGTGAGTCCACACCTTTTTGATGGCATCGCCTCCCTCTGGGATCAAGGCGATTACCATAGGGGGCTTCTGGCAGTCCCTAAAGTAAAGCCGTTCAGTCGCCTTTTGCGACTGAACAGAGGAGTCGCCTTCGATTGCGACTCCCAGGCTAAGATACCAGAGCAGGGACCTATGCTTTGGAGTAAAATTCAGAAGGTGTGGCAGCCTTCCTGGAGATGAGCATTGGTTTTTTTAAGCTCATTCATGCCAAGACCGTTAACGTGCCATCAGCGTGGTCTTTTGAATGGAGGTTCACATTCAAAAGACCAACCTTGTTTTGTATCAGATTCAGGCACTGCCAGTCAGTGTTTATGAATCTGTATTTGATTCCCAGGCGATCACGCTTTTACAAGCGGTTATGAGCCTGTTTGAACATAGAGGCGTTTCTTCAATAGAAGCGCCTCTTACTTTTGAAAATATTGACAAAATAGTCAGTAATTGTTATTTTAAATACGCTGCTGCTTGCAGCGTTCTCATGATGCTGGCGTGATGTTCTGTCGCTCATCACGCTGAAAAGGGGGCTTGGCACCCCTTGGCTGGTTTTTTGGGTGGATTTCGGCCAGGGTCTTCTCCAGGCCCGTAAGCCAAGATACCAGAGCAGGAGCCTATGCTCTGGATTGAAATTCAGAGAGATTGGCAATCTTTCTGAAGGCCCTGCAGTTTCGGCTGCTTGTGCTCTATGCCAAGAAAAGCCCATGGTGGATCATGTTTGGGCGTTTGCAGGTGGGATTAAACATGATTGCTCCGAAATATGCCTCTATGGTGCAGGCTCGCATTCAAGAGGCAACTAAAATTACGCGCCATGCGCGTTCACATTTTATAAAGCGTTTTCCTCAGTGGAAAACGTTTTTTCTTTCTAAATTTTATTGCAGCAGGGCGTGAACGCGTGTATAATGCACGCGTTTGTAGGGACAGGTCGCGACCTGTCCCTACGCCCGGAAACGGCGAATTCTAATTCTCCGTTTCCGGGCCTCGCCCTGCTGTATTCCTTTTTGCATTTCAATAATTTTATGATAAGCTATTTACACTATGGCAAAGATAAAAATACTTCCACAAGACATTATTAACCAAATAGCTGCCGGAGAGGTGATAGAACGACCTGCTTCAGTTGTTAAGGAATTGGTTGAAAACAGCCTGGATGCTGGAGCTGATAATATTGAAATTGAAATAAAAAACGGTGGCATTAATTTGATAAGGGTTTCAGACAATGGCCATGGAATGGGTGAACAAGATGCAAAATTAAGTATTGCTCAGCATGCTACAAGCAAAATTGACCGAATAAATGATTTATTCAGTATCAATAGCTTTGGTTTTCGAGGAGAGGCTTTGGCCAGTATTGCTTCAGTAAGTAAATTTACTTTGCAGACGAAAGACCAGGATTCTCTGTCAGGAGCGGAAATTTCTAACGCATCTGGCCAGTTTGCAGAAAATCAAACTGCCTGCCCTCAGGGTACAATTGTGAAAATTGAGGATTTGTTTTATAATGTTCCAGCCAGAAAAAAGTATTTAAAAACGGCTAATACTGAATATAACCATATTTTAGAATTGTTTATTCGGTTTGCCTTAATTCATGGCAAGATAAACTGGAAACTAACTCATAATAATAAAGTCATTTTTCATCTGCCTAAGACTGATAAATGGCTGGATAGAATTGAGTTGCTGCTAGGCGAAAGAGTGGCGTCAAATTTGCTTGGACTAAGAGTAAATTTAGTAGATGTGGAGTTTATTGGATATATTGGAAAGCCTCAGATTGCATCAAAATCCAGGCAGCATCAATATTTATATGTAAATAAGCGGCCAGTGAACGAATATGTTATTTCTAAAAGCGTAAAAGACGCTTTTCAAACATTGATTCCAAAAGATCATTACCCAGCCTTTATTATGAATTTGAATATTGATCCATATAAAATTGATGTTAATGCTCATCCCAGAAAACTTGAAGTAAGATTTTCAGAACCGCAAATTATTTATCGCAGCACTTATCGGGCAATTAGCGCAACCTTGGATAAAAATAATTTGGTAAAGACCATTCAGACGCCAATTGATTCAGAGCAGGCTGAAACAGTGCAGGAAAAAACCGGCTTCTCTGACATAAAAAGCGCAATCCAAACAAAACAAAAGGATTTTAAAAAAACACCACAAGCCGGACAAATAAAAAAAGCAGTTGATTTTAACCATTCAATGTATGCCTTGCCCAAAAATGCAAAGAAAATTACTGAAGGCCAAAAAGTTGATGTTCAAATTGATGCTGAGACAGAAGTTAAACTGAGGCCAGTAGAATTTGCTCAGGAAAAAATTGAATTGGTAAAAGAGCAAATAGATTGGAAAATTATTGGACAAATTAAAAATTCTTATATTATAGTAGAAACAGGGGAGGGTATAAAAATAATCGATCAGCATGCTGCTTCTGAGAGAATTCAATTTGAAAAAATAAAAAAACAGTTTGAAACTGAAAAAATAAATTCACAAAAATTGCTTTTACCTCAAACTATTGATTTATCTGTGGTGGAAATGGGGAAGATACAAAATTTAAAAATCGTTTTAGAAAAATTAGGATTTTCAATTGATGTTTTTGGTGAAAAAACTATTAAGTTAAATTCCGTGCCGTCAATGCTGAAAGATAAGGATATTCAAAATACATTTTTGGAGATTTTGACTGAATTGGACGCGCAAATTGATTCGGATGAATTAACTGAACCAACAAAAAAAGTTTTAAATATAATGTCGTGTCGGTCTGCTATAAAATTTGGCGATGATCTTTCACTGGAAGAGATGAAAGCCTTAATTAAACAGCTTCGCTCTTTGGAAAATCAATACACCTGCGTTCATGGTCGGCCAGCTGTAATTGACATGAATTATAATGAACTGGAGAAACTCTTCAGTCGAAAATAACAATGAAATCAGAAATTAGGGATTGAATAGATCATTATGAATTTCTAATTTCTGGTTTCTGATTTTTGCAATAAGAGGGGGCTGCTGATGAAAACATTAAGTAACACTGGTTTTGCTGTTAGTAGTGAAATAGTTAGGCCTGTTTTGTTTTATACATTAGATAAGTGGACTCGCAGACTAATGATTTTTGGAAATTTTTTTTCATCAGAAATTCAATATCAGTATGCTATGGGTTTGCTGGAGACAATGATTGAGGATGAGCTAAAGCAGGTTCTTAAAGGCGTTGTTGTGCCAGGCAGGGTAGAAGCAGTAAAAAGAAAAATTAGAAATGCTGCAACATTTACGGGTCAGAAACAAGAATGGCATGTGTTTGGGAAAATTCGTGAATTAAAAAGGCAGATTCTAAAAGCTGTCTGCAAAGATGAAGATCTTTATCATTTTTATTCTCCACGTCACCGAGATATTTTTTGGCAGTCTTTTGCAAATGCTAATCAGTTTAGAAGGCTTATTGGATTGCTCGTTGTATCCAGGCATATTCAATTCACCCAAGCTGAACGTATTCGTTTCTCAGCAAATCTTAGCAAGAGAATCGATTTTCTTTATAGTTAAACCGCTAACATTTTAGCGGTCTTTTATTTGACAATAATTTTGTTAAATGATAAGTTAATCTGAACTTCTTGCCACATAAGGAGGGGAAAGATGGAAACAGTGGTTGCTAAGATAAGTCAGATAGCGGTTGAATCTTTAGAAGCAGCAAGAGAGGTATATAGAGTAACAAAGTCTATGCTATTGTTTCGAAAAATGGTCAATGAAGCTCATCGAAAAATTGTTTCGCCCAAGAAAAGAAATTTTATTGGAAGATACATTTACAACATCAGGGGATTGCTTTCTTTTCTGAACGCCAATAATTTAATTGCCGCTTTTCAGGTAGGACAAAGTATGAACACTCATGATAGACGCCTAACTGAAATACTGAAGGATAATGATGATTTACGAAGACAGCTGGAGCAGAGTGAAGAGCTTAGGCTTAAATTCTGGAATGAATTGTCACAGCCGGCATTTTTTAGACAAATATTTAAAGGATTTATTAAATTTGAATGTTTGTCTCGAGAAGAGGAAAAAAAGGCAATGCAAAGATTAAACTTTTTTACAGAACAAATTTTTCATAACTGCTAACACTTTAGCGGTTTTTTAATTAAAAAACACTGATTATGAATCAGTGCTTATTGATTTATCATTTTTTCCATACGTCTAATCCTTCTTTCAGTTGACGGATGGTCTGTCCAAAGAAACATCGATGAATTTTCTGTCGGAGTTTTTGAGCCTAGAAAACTGTGTATCTTTAAAAGACCAGAAATGCTGGCTTGTGGATTACTAGCATTTTTAACTGAGAATTTATCTGCTTTATATTCCTGTTTTCTACAAATAGCATTTAAGATATGCCCTGTGAAAAATCCAAAAATTTTACGAACCGCTAGAATTAGAGGTATCCAGATTACAATGTCAGTGTTATAAATCCAGCTGACATTGAAGAGAGTCCCTGCTACCCAAAGGATAAAGAACCAACTGGCTATCATAAATGTGATTCCAATCGCAGATCGTAAATAATGATCATATCTTTTTACATGACCAATTTCATGCATAATAGATGCCTCCAATTCATCATCTGACATAATTTCAGCTAATTTTGAATGTATTAATAAAGATTTCCCACTTACTGCGAGAGGAATGTCTGCTTTGCTTGAGTCATATACATTGGCAAAATAAAATGATGTCTTTTCAAGAATATTATCAAGTACATTGTTTAGCTTTGATTTATCAAGAATATTTTTTTTATAAAATGTTGATCTGATCAGTTTATTATGTAGAAGAATAATGCCAGTATTTATTGCTAATATTGGCAGCCACCAATTTGACTGGAAAAGCTTAACAAATAATAGGAAAAAAGCTGACAAACAGAATAGAAAGATTATTATCATAAGAAATGTTCCCAATATTTTAAATAATATTGGTGACCAATATTTTCTAATATTACTAAGTTTAAAATCATCATCATCTGATAATAATGCCATTGCTATGGCTCCTGGGAAAAAAAGAACTGAAAGAACAAAGGCCATCATAAAACTGGCCCAGGCCCAATGGCTATCATTTGTTATCATAGAATATAGATAGGTCTGAGCAATGTTGGTGACATAAAGAAGAAAAATCACAACTGCTAATCCATATTCAAAGAGCATTTGCCCAAAAAGCAAATAGATTCTATTTTTTGATTTATCTTCCTTGTTATTCAATGAATGTATCTGACTAACCATTTTGCCCCCTTTTCACCTTATTCAGGTGCGATTTTCAAAGAACTGAATTATTGTATCTTAAATAATTTTATAATTTATGTCAATAAGAAAAGCAATTTTTATATATGAAATTATTGCCTTTTTTTGCCTCTTCAAGTCTTGTTAAGCCTTATTTTTATATTTATCCCCTTTGTTTTAGCCAAATATTTGACAAAGTTTTATAAAAAGTATAGTATTTATATGCAAATGTAAAATATATTATATTAAAATATCCCATAGTTAAGCTTAATTTAGGGTTGACTTATTTTTAATATTCTATATAATTAAATTACATTTTTAAATTATTATTCATGGGAAAGAAAAATGATTTTATTGAGATGAAGGGAATAGTTGAAGAGACTCTGCCATCAACGATGTTTAAAGTTCGTTTAGAAAATGGTCATGAAATTTTAGCTCATCTTTCAGGTAAAATGAGAATGCATCGTATTCGATTGTTACCAGGCGATGAGGTGAAAGTACAGCTAACCCCTTACGATCTTAGTAAAGGTAGAATCGTTTATCGATTCTAAATTTTTATACTAAAATTTATGAAAGTTAGAGCATCAGTCAAGAAAATTTGCAAGGACTGTAAGATTGTTGTTCGTCAAAGACGAGTTCATGTAATTTGTAAAAATCCTAAACATAAACAAAGGCAAGGATAATTTTTAGATTTGTAGATCGGTAGCATTTAGATCAGTAGGAACTACGAATCTACCAATCTACAATTTACCAACCTAAACCTATGGCCCGAATAGCAGGCATAACAATTCCAAAAGATAAAAGAGTCGAAGTGGCATTGACTTATATTTATGGTATTGGCAGAAAAACTTCAGACATTATTTTAAGTGCTGCAAAGATTGATCCTGGCACCAGAGTAAAGGATTTAACAGATAACCAGGTAAATACGCTTCGGGAAGTTATTGAAAAACAATATAAAGTGGAAGGGGATTTGAAAAGAGAAAAAATTTCAAATATCAAAAGATATAAAGATATTAAATGTTATCGCGGAATCAGACACATGAGAGGCCTGCCATCAAGAGGTCAGCGGACAAAGACAAATAGCCGTTCTGTCCGTGGAAATAAGAGAGTAACCATGGGAAGCGGTCGAAGGCAAGCAGCTCAAAAAACGTAATCAGGTTACGGAATTACGGATTTGTTACGGATATTACGGAAATATGTAGTAAATCTGATAGTTCAGTTTAATCAAATATGGTAAATAATGCAGTAAAATCTAAAAAGAAAAAAATAACTAAACAGGTTTCGCTTGGTCGTGCTTATATTAAAGCAACATATAATAATACAATCGTCACTTTAACTGATCAAAATGGAAATGTATTAGCCTGGTCATCTGCAGGCATAAACGGTTTTCGGGGGCCAAAGAAAGCAACTCCATTTGCTGCTTCAATTATTGTAAAAGATGCGGTAGAAAAAGCGAAATCATACGGATTGCGAGACGTTAATGTATTTGTTAAAGGAGTTGGTTTAGGGAGAGATTCTGCTATCCGAGGCTTAAATGCTAATGGATTAAATGTTTTAACAATAAAGGATGTAACGCCTATTCCGCATAATGGCTGTCGCAGACGTAAACCAAGAAGGGTATAAATATGGCAGTAAGACAAACATGTAAATTATGTCGGAGGGAAGGCAAAAAGCTTTTTTTGAAAGGCGAGCGTTGTAATACCACAAAGTGTGCTTTAATAAAAAGAAATTATGCACCTGGAGCTCATGGGCCAAAACAGGGTATTTCCCGTAGAATGTCAGTGTTTGGCAGACAGCTTCGAGAAAAACAATCAGCGAAAAGAATTTATAATATTAAGGAGAAAAATTTAGTTAGATATTTTAAAAAGGCATCTGCCAAAGTAGGGAATACAGAAGACAATTTATACCGTTTATTAGAAACCAGACTGGATAATGTAGTTTTTCGGTTGGGTTTTGCCAAATCCAGAAGACAAGCCCGGCAATATGTCAGTCACGGACATATGCAGATAAATGATAAAAAGGTTGATATCCCTTCATACGCAGTCAGAATTAATGATGAAATTACCATAAAGCCAAAGAGTAAAGAGATGGTAATATTTAAAAATTTAGCTGAGAAATTAAAGGACCAGGAAGTGCCTGATTGGTTGTTTTTAGATCCTAAACAGCTGAGTGGAAAAGTAGTAGGTTTGCCACAGCTTGGAAAGGCAGCCTTAGAGTTTGATATGAAACAAATAATCGAATTTTATTCAAGATAATAAATAAACGAGGAGGTAGAAGGAAGAAGAATTTTTCTTTCCCTTCTAAAAAACAATATGGAACCATTATTACTACCTTCTAAAATTCAATATGAAGAAGGACCTGAGGAAAATCAGGCAACCTTGACTATAGAGCCAATGTATATGGGGTATGGCATAACAGTTGGTAATGCTTTACGAAGAGTCTTGTTATCATCACTTACTGGAGCGGCTGCTACGGCAGTAAAAATTAAAGGAGTTGATCAGGAATTTTCCTCTATTCCGAAAGTTAAAGAAAATGCTCTTGAGGTTTGTTTGAATTTGAAATTACTTCGATTAAAAGTCTTTACTGAAGATCCTCAAAAGCTAAAATTAAAAGCTAAAGGCAAAAAAATAGTTACTGCAGCTGATATTGAAAAAAATGCTGATGTTGAAATCGTTAATCCAGAGCTTGAAATTGCTACGTTGACAGACAAAAATGCAGAAATAGAGATGGACATTACTGTTAGCCAGGGCAGAGGATATTCAGCGACTGAAGAAAGAAAAAAAGAGGATTTAGAAATCGGTACCATTTTAATTGATGCTTTGTTTTCTCCTGTAAAAAATGTCGGATTTAAAAGAGAAGATGTTCGTGTTGGTGAAATTACAAATTACGACAAATTGGTAATGACCATTGAAACTGACGGCACTTTGATGCCAAAGGAAGTAGTAAAGCAAGCTTCTCAAATTTTAATTGACCATTTAAATTTATTGGTAGGTGAAAAAAAAGAGATAGAAATTGAAGAAGTTAAAAAAGAAGATGTAAAGAAAGAAAAAGAAGAGGCGCCCAAGAAAAATATAAAAGAATCTAAGAAAGAATCTAAAAAAAAGGAAAAGGAAAATAAAAAGAAAGCAAAAGCAGAGAAAAAGGAAGCAAAGAAAAAATAATTTATGAGACATAGAAAAAAAGGAAAAACGTTAGGCAGGAAAGCAGGACCTCGCAAGGCAATGATGAGAAGCTTGGCGACTAGTTTAGTAATGCATGGAAAAATCAAAACTACTGAAACAAAAGCAAAAGAATTAAGGCCGATTATAGAAAAACATATTACTGCTGCCAGAAAAAATAATTTAGCTGTTAGACGTAAATTATTGGGCTACTATTACAAGGAATCTGCAGTGAATACATTATTAGAAGAACTGGGCCCATTATACAGTAAAAGAAAGGGCGGCTATACCAGGATTATTAAAGCTGGTACTCGTCAGGGCGATGCTGCCAGAATGGCCTTAATTGAATTAATCGATTATAAAAAGAAAAAAGTGGAGAAAAAGGATGCTGTTAAAAAAAATGATAGTAAAGAAAAGAAAAAGTAACAACGGATCAACGGATAGCAACAGATACAACGGAAACTAGGTTATATAAGTTATATGTATTGTATCTGTAACATCTGTAGTAGATCTGTATATTTCGTAAATATGCCAAAAGCAATAATAAGAAAAATTCATAAAATCGACGCAACTGATAAAGTTCTTGGAAGACTAGCCTCCGAGATTGCTGTTTTATTGCGCGGCAAGCATAAAGTGGATTTTCAGCCAAATCAGGATAGAGGAGATATTGTGGAAGTGAGTAACGCTGGGGAAATGAAATTTACAGGGAGAAAACTTGAACAAAAAAAATACCATCATCATTCAGGTTATCCAGGCGGAATAAAGGAAGAGTCTTTGAGTGATTTAATAAAAGATAATCCTGAAAAAGTGTTAAAAAACGCAGTAGTCCATATGCTACCTAATAATAAATTAAGATCAGAGATGATTAAGCGACTTCGAATACATACATAGATATGCCAAAGAAAATCACAAAAACCGAAAAGACGAAAAAGCCAGCTCCAAAAAAGAAAGCTGAGGTTAAGGCTGTGAAGAAAATAAGCAAGGCAGTTAAGCCTGAAGAGAAGAAAGAATCATCCTTAGTTAAAGCTTCGGAAAAAAAGAAACCAGAAGAAAAGAAAGCTGATAAAAAGAATGAATATTTATATGCGGTCGGTAAACGAAAATCCGCTATTGCCAGAGTGAGGGTTTATAAAAAAGGAGCAGGAAAGATTGTGGTTAATGAAAGGGATTATGAAAAAGTATTCCCCCGCGCTACATGGCAGGAAATTATTATAAAACCTTTAAAATTAATTGGTCAAAAAGATAAATTAGATGTTACTGTAAAAATTGTGGGTGGCGGTACAAAAGGCCAGGCAGAAGCGATCAGACACGGGCTTTCAAAAGCCTTGATTCAGCTTAACCCTAATTTTAGAAAACCTTTGAAAAAAGCCGGTTATTTAACTCGCGATGCAAGAAAGAAAGAAAGAAAAAAGCCTGGTTTGAAAGGTGCGCGGCGTGCACCGCAATGGAGTAAACGTTAATTATAATTTAATTTATATAAAAAAATCCCCAATCGGGGATTTTTTGTTTGGCACCGGATGGGCGCAGCTGGTAACGACGAAGTCGTCGTTACCGGCCCGTAGAGACAGGTTTCGAACCTGTCTCTACAACATCCGTGCCGGATGTGCGCCCATCCGTTGTATTCCATTGAAATTTCAGAGAAATTTTGATACAATTGATTTATATTTATGCCAAATGTAATTGCCAAGAACACAACTTATTTGACATTTGCCTACATATTACAGAAAGTAATATCCTTTTTTTATTTTATTTTTATTGCCAGAATGCTGGGAGTGGATGATGTGGGCAAATATACTTTTGCTATCAGTTTCACCACCTTATCTGCTGTATTTATTGATTGGGGATTGAGCCAGATATTAATTCGAGAATCTGCAAAATACAAGGAAAAGGCTCAGGATTATCTTTCTGCAACCTTAACATTTCGATTAATTGCCTCAGCAGTAGTTTATTTATTGGTCTTTATTGGCATTGGTTTTTTTGTAAATTTATCCGGCTATGATCCAATTACTAAGCAATTAGTGTATTTATCAGGAATTGTCATGATTTTGGATTCATTTACCTTGGGATTTTGGAGCATGTTTCGAGGTTTTCAAAATTTAAAATACGAAGCAATAGCGGTTGTGGTAAATCAGATTATTGTAATTTCTGTTGGATCTATTGCCTTATTTCTTGGTTTGCCATTGCATTTTTTAATAATAGCATATGTCGTTGGCTCATTGTTTAATGTATTTTTTTCAGGTATTTCAGTTAAGAAAAAGCTGAATTTAAGCTTAACATTTAAGGTAGATAAAAAATTAATTTGGTTTTTACTGAAATTATCTTTCCCCTTTGCCTTATTGGCAATTTTTGGAAGAATTTATGGATATGTTGACCAGGTGCTTTTATATTTTTTATCAGGTGAAAAGGAAATTGCCTGGTATACAGCTTCTTATAAAATGATTTTTGCCCTGCAGTTTATTCCATCAGCTTTTGCCGCTGCAATTTTCCCAGCCATGAGCTCTTATTTTATAAGATCGCATGAAAAATTAAAAGATTTGTTTGACAAGTCAATGGCATATCTTACTGTTCTGGCCGTACCAATGATGTTTGGCCTGGCCAGCTTGGCTGACAGAATTATAAAAACCGCATATGGTGATGAATATATTCCGTCCATTATTGTATTGCAAATATTATCCATTGGACTAATTTTTGTATTTTTAAATTTTCCTATTGGTTCATTGCTAAATGCTACTGATCGTCAAAAAACAAACACCAAATTGGTCGGACTGACGATGGTAATTAATCTAATTCTAAACTTAATTTTAATTCCAAAGTTTAATTATCTTGGCGCCTGTATTGCATTTTTGTTCAGTCATGGATTTTTATTCTTTGCTGGACTTTTTGTTGCCAGAAAAATTATTCCATACTCAAAGCGATTGCTTTTAATTACTTTTGCCAAGACAATATTAAGCGGCGGTTTAATGTCTTTGGCAGTTGTTTTATTGAAGCCGCGGGTTCATCTTTTAATTTCGATTGGCATTGGCGCAGCAGTATATTTTATTGTAATGATTTTAACCAAGGGGCTGGACAAAAAAGATTTGATTGAATTTAAGAGGATTTTTATAAAGAAGGGCTAGAAGAGAATTTAAATTTATATGAGCGATTTTTTGCAAATATTTGAAAATGAAAAGAAGGTTTTAGCTGCGTTTTCTCTCAGAGCAGCAGGAGATTTGAAAAATAATCCAGAAAATCAGAAAAAATTTTTTCAGCAGTTTGGCATTGATTTTAAAAAAGTTGTGTTTATGAATCAGGTGCATAGCGCATATGTTGAATATGTTGGTGGTTCAAGCAATTGGATTAAAGGAACAGATGGCATTTTCACAGATAAAAAGGGCATTATTTTAGCTGTCAATACTGCGGACTGTTTGCCAATATTTGTTTATAGTTCAAATCCGAAATTTGTTGGCATTATTCATGGTGGATGGAGATGTTTAACAGCAGGCATTTTGCAAATTTTTTTTAAAAAGGCAAATGAAAAATTTGATTTGGATTTTTCAAATATAAAAGCAGTTATTGGCCCAGGTATTCATTGTTGTCATTTTGAAATTAAAAAAGATGTTATAAGTAAATTTAATAAATATTCTCAATTTATTATTATAAAAAAAGATAATAAAATGTTTGTTGATCTACCAGCGATGGCAAAAGAAATCTTGACGAAGATTGGTTTATCAATGTATAATATTAAATCTGAGAAGGATTGTACTTTCTGTCAGGAAAAAAAATATTATTCTTTCCGAAGAGAAAAGAAAGATTTGGAGGGTGAAATGTTAGGATTTATAGGTTTAATATGAAAAAAACCTTATTAGTAACAATTGATTTTCCTCCAATGATTGGCGGAGTGGCAAATTACTGGGCTAATTTGAATAAGAATTTACCAAGTGAAGATATAGTGGTATTAGCTCCAGAATATGATGGCTCCCATGGTTTTGACATACATCAAAATTATTTAATTTATAGAAAAAATTTGATTTCAAAAATAAAGTGGCTTTGGCCTAAATGGCTGCCGCTTCTTTATTTTATGTACAGGTTGATAAAGGCAGAAAAGGTAGAAAGAGTAATCGTCGGTCAAATATTGCCAGTGGGTACCGCAGCTTATATTTTACATAAGTTCTTGAAATTTGATTATATAGTTTCTGCACATGGGATGGATGTAAAAACTCCGGAAGTTGGATCTAGGAAATATAAAATTATGAAAAAAGTTTTAAATAAAGCCTGCCATGTTATTTCCAATAGTCAATTTACAAAAGGCGCCATTGAAAAACTGGGTGTGCCAGCTAAAAAAATTAGCATCGTGTATCCTTGCCCAAATATTCAAGCAATTGAAATTGACCCAGTTTTGCAGGAAGATATTGTTAAGCAGTATGATCTTGAGGATAAAAAAGTTTTATTAACCGTAGGCAGATTAGTTGAAAGAAAAGGACACGACCGGGTGATTCAATCTTTGGTAAAAGTGGTACAAAGGTTTCCTGATTTGCGATACATCATAATTGGCAAAGGATCAAATCTTAGTAATTTAAAATATTTGGTTAAAAGATTGAGATTAAAAAAACACGTTATATTTTTAGAAAGAGTTGATGATGACGAATTGCAAATATTTTATGATTTGGCAAATGTTTTCATAATGACTTCTAGAGAGCTTAGCTGCGGCGATGTCGAAGGATTTGGGATTGTCTATTTAGAGGCGAATAATTTTAAAAAGCCGGTTATTGCAGGCAGAACTGGCGGAGCAATTGAAGCGGTTGAGCACGAAGTTAATGGTCTATTAGTTAATCCAGATGATTTTAGGCATATTGCCAAGGCAATAACAAAATTATTTAAACATCGTGATTATGCGCAACAATTAGGCGAGAAAGGGTTTGAAAGAAACCAAAACCGTTTTTGCTGGCCAGTACAGGCTGAAAAATTAGAAAGAATAATATGTGCGGAATAGTAGGCTATATTGGGAATAAACAAGCACTCCCTATTTTATTAAACGGTCTGCGCCGTTTAGAATACCGCGGCTATGATAGTGCTGGTGTTTGTTTATATAATTCTGAAGGTTTGGAAAGGGTTAGGCAGGTGGGAAAAATTGAAAGTTTGGTTAATGAAACAAAAAAACATAATTTATCAGGTGATTTTGGAATTGCCCATACTCGCTGGGCCACTCATGGTGGAGTTACAGAAGAAAATGCCCATCCTCATTTTGATTGCCAGAACCAAATTGTACTTGCACATAATGGAATTATTGAAAACTACAGAGAAATTCAGGACAGATTAAAAAGTAATCACACCTTTAAATCTGAAACAGATTCAGAAATTTTAGCTCATTTAATTGAGGAAAATTATAATGGAGATTTTAGACGGGCAGTTGAGGTTTCATTAAAGCAGATTCGTGGAACGTATGGCTTGGCCGTGATGCATAAGAACCATCCAAATACTTTAATTGCAGCCAGAATGGGTAGCCCTTTAGTGATTGGATTGGGTGAAAATGAATATTATCTGGCTAGCGATGCTACACCAATGTTGGCTTATACAAAAAAAGTAATTTTTCTAGAAGACGGAGAATTAGCTGAAATTTCCAGAGAAAATCTTGACGTGTTTAATTTGAAAGACGAGCAGATTACAAAAGATATTCAGGAAATTGAGTGGGATGCAGAGCAAGCTCAGAAAGGCGGATTTGATCATTTTATGCTAAAAGAAATTCATGATCAGCCGGCAGTCTTTTTAGATGCTATTAGAGGCAGGGTGAATAAAGATAATGGTATTGCCCATTTGGGTGGTTTGAACATGACAGAAAATGAGATGAGAAAAATAAACAGAATTGTTTTGATTGCCTGCGGGACTGCATCTTATGCGGCAATGGTAGGGAAATATATATTTGAAAGGTTGGCAAACATTCCAACAGAAGTGGACGTGGCAAGTGAATTTCGATATCGAGATCCTTTAGTTAATGAAAATACTTTAGTGTTTGCCATTTCTCAATCAGGTGAAACAGCAGATACTTTAGCTGCTCTCCGTGAAGCAAAAAGAAAGGGCGCTTATGTACGCGGAATAGTAAATGTAATTGGTTCAACCATTGCCAGGGAAACAGACGGTGGTACTTATATGCATGCTGGCCCTGAGTTAGCTGTTGCTTCGACCAAAGCTTATACAAACATGGTGGCTGTATTATTTTTATATGCTTTACAATTTGGCAGATTGCGTAATTTAACTTTAATAAAAGGTCAGAGATTAATTGATGAGCTTTTTGAAATTCCGGAGAAAATGAAAAAAGTTTTAAATTTATCTGATCAAATAAAAAACCTGGCTGAAAAATACAGGAATTATATAGATTTTCTTTTTCTTGGCAGAGGTATTAATTTCCCAGTTTCCCTTGAAGGCTCACATAAGTTAAAAGAAATTTCATATATCCATAGTGAGGCATATCCGGCAGGGGAGATGAAGCATGGCATGAATGCATTGCTCAGCGAGCAAATGCCAGTGTTTGGTATTATTACCAAAAATCAATTGTATGATAAGATGCGCAGCAATATTGAAGAAGTGAAAGCACGTAAATCAAAAGTGATTTTATTGGCAAATGAAATGGATGAAAAAGCCAGACAATTGGCAGATGATATTATTTTTATTCCTGAAGCAAATTATATGCTTGAGCCAATATTAAATACCATACCTTTGCAGCTTTTTGCTTATTATGTCGCTACTTTGCTTGGCAGGGATGTGGATAGGCCCAGAAATTTGGCTAAAAGTGTGACTGTGGAATAGGGATTTGACACTTTTTTTATAGTTTGATATACTTTTTTTACAATCAAATACCGCAGACAGTAAGGGCCGAAAGGCTTAAAAATTCAACCTTACCGAGGTACAAACATTTAGTATTTTGTATTTTTGCGGTATTTTTCCCGCAATTTTTTATTGATATTTATTCGTAATAAATTTATAAAATATTTGTAATTTTATGGCACTGACAAAACAACAAAAAGAACAATTAGTAAAGAAATTAATTGAAAATATTAAGAATTCAAAATCTTTTGTGATTTCAGATTTTACAGGTTTAACTGTAAATGATACTCAGGAATTGAGAAAACAATGCAAAGAGCAGGGAGTTAAGTTTAATGCAGTTAAAAAGACTTTGTTAACCTTGGCTTTGGCTGAATTGAAGATTGAAGGAATTGAGCCAAAAGAATTAGAGGGCGGCTTGGCAATTGCTTTAGGAAATGAAGATGAGATTGCGCCGGCAAAAATACTGGCCAACTTTTCAAAAAAACATGAGGAAGTTAAGATTTTAACAGGAGTTTTGGATAGCAAAGTTTTAAACCAGGAAGAGGTTATTGCCTTATCAAAGATTCCGTCAAAAGATGAATTATTGGCCAAAGTTGTCGGTAGTATTAATGCTCCAGTATCTGGTTTTGTAAATGTGTTGGCTGGTAATTTAAGAGGCTTGGTGAATGTTTTGAATTCAATTAAAGACGCAAAGGAAGCATAATCCAGATCGGTAGATCTGTAGATCAGTAGAAATAAAATTAAGTATAATTATTATTAATAAAATCAGGATAGTAGGCTTAAAGGATTGTAGGATTTTGAAAAAATTTCCTACTAACCTATCGCCCTACCAACCTACCACTCTAAAAAATATATGGCAGAAGAAAAAAAGACTGAGGAAAAAAAAGACGTAGAAGTTCCAGAGAAATTTAAAAAATTAGTTGATGAAATTGAAAAAATGTCAATTTTAGATTTGTCTGAATTAGTAAAAATTTTAGAAGAAAAATTTGGCGTATCAGCTGCTGCTCCAGTGGCTGCCATGGCCGCTGCTCCTGCTGCAGGAGAAGATGCTGCTGAAGAAAAATCAGAATATGATGTTGAATTAGCAGGTGCAGGTGAAAATAAAATTGCAGTTATCAAGGTGGTGAAAGAAATTGCCGGCATTGGATTAAAAGACGCTAAAGATTTAGTTGACGGTGCACCAAAAGTTGTTAAGGAAAAAGTAAAGAAAGAGGAAGCTGAAGAAATGAAGAAAAAGCTTGAAGAAGCTGGCGCAACAGTAAATTTGAAATAAATTCAACTATAAATATATAAAAGCTCTGTATAACGCAGAGTTTTTTTGTTTGCTTTGGATTCCATGAATTAAACTACTGCTACGAAGTGTACAGAAACGTAGATATTGACAAAATGCACTAAATTTGGTTAAAATAGAACCTTAATGTTATTTGACAATCAAACCTTGGCACAGGAGCGTTAAATGCCGAAAATGGCCAGAAATTACGCATATTATGATTGCTGGCAAAAGGCTAGTATAGCTCTATTAATACTTGATATTCGAAGCAAAGAGGAATATGAAAATCGTTATGAAGAGGATTCTTGTCTGCCAATTGATCCAGAAAAATTTTATCCGGGTTTTCCAGGTTGGGACCAATTTCTTGCTCAGGAAGAATTAGCTGTTCCAAAAGAACTTTCAGACAGAGCTGAACCTGAAAAAGAAAAGATTCAAAGGCCAGAAAGATATGCTACCTGGCAGCAAGCCAGTGAAGCTGTAAAGGTGCTTGGAATTAAAAGTAGGACTCAATATAATAGAAGATATAGAGAAGATCCAATGCTGCCATCATCTCTTAATAACTCTTATCCAGATTTTCCTGGAGCAGAAATATTTTTTGGTGTAAAAAATGAAGGGAAAAGAAAAAAGAATTTTTATCCTACATGGCAGCAAGCAAGTCAGGCAGTTCAGAAATTAGGTGTTAAAAGTTCATCACATTATTTGAGGTCGTATAAACAAGATGATAGGCTGCCTTCTGCTCCACGCACATACTATAAAGATTTTCCCGGCTGGGATAAATTTTTAGGAAGAGATGAAGTTAAAAAAGAGCAAATTCAGCCACCTGAAAGATATGCTACTTGGCAGCAAGCCAGTGAAGCAGTAAAAAAACTTGGCATTACAAGTTGGCATCAATATCACAGGCGGTATAGAGAAGATCCAAAGCTTGGTTCAAATCCAAATATTTTATATGAAGATTTTCCTGGAGCTGAAATTTTCTTTGGAGTAAAACGAAAACCCAGGAAGAAAAAGAATTATTATTCCAGTTGGCAGGAAGCAGGCAAAGCAGCACAGATGCTGGGTATTAAGAGCTCACTTCAATATGTTCGCAAATACAAACAAGATATCAGATTGCCTTCAAATCCAAATGTTAAATATAAAGATTTTCCAGGCTGGGATGTATTTTTAGGCAAAGCAGAAATTGAAGAGCAAACTGTTGAGACAGAATATTATGCCACCTGGCAGCTGGCCAGCAAGGCAGCTGTCAATCTTGGTATTAAAAGTCTTGTTAGCTATTGCTCAGGTGCGTATATGGAAGATGATAAATTGCATCCAGATCCGCAGACATTTTATGAAGACTTTCCTGGTTGGAAAAAGTTTTTGGGAATTAAGGGAAAAAAGAAAAAAGGGAATGAAAAAAAATACTCAACTTGGCAGGAAGCAAGTATGGCTGCTAAAAAGTTAGGTATTAAAACATCTACCCAATACTGTATAGAAAAAAGATATAAGCAGGACTTGAGATTGCCATCCAGTCCTCAAACCTATTATTCAGATTTCCCAGGCTGGGGTGTCTTTTTAGGAACGCATGAAGTAAAAGGCGCTGCAGTGGCTAGAAGGAAGAAAAAAAAGTATCCCACTTGGCAGCAAGCAAGCAAAGCAGCTCGAAGACTTGGGATCAGCAGCTCGACTGAATATATGCGTGGGAAAGCATATAAAAAAGATTCACTTCTACCATCAAATCCGCAACAGTATTATCATGATTTTCCAGGCTGGGGTGAATTTTTAGGAACAAATAATAAGCGAGGTGCACCTAGAAAAAATTTTTATCCTACTTGGCAGCAGGCAAGAAATGCAGCATTGAAGCTGGGGATCACCGCTTCCACTGGATATATCAATGCAGAACAGTATAAGTTTGACCGACGATTGCCTTCTAACCCTCAGCTCTATTACGAAGATTTTCCTGGTTGGAAAAAATTTTTAACTCCAGAAGTTAAAAGTGTAGAAATAACTGATCAAATGGCTGCATCTATTGAAAAAGGATTAGATAAGAAAGATGGATTTGCTTCACAAAAGAGTAGTGATGTAAAAAGGCCTAAAAATGGATATTATGAGGACTGGGAAACTGCCTCTCGTGCTGCAATAAAGCTTGGTATTACGACTCAAGAGCAGTATGAAAATAATTGTCATAAAGATTCTAGATTGCCGAAAAAACCAAAGCTTTGTTATTCTGAGTTTAAGGATTGGGATGAATTTGAAAAAATGGCTCAAAATGAATATTATTCTACTTGGCAGGAAGCTAGCGAAGCAGTTCAAAACATGGGAATTAAATCCTGGAGTGAATATTCTGTACGGCAGAACGAAGATGAAATGTTACCTTTGCATCCTGACAAAGAATATGAAGATTTCCCAGGATGGAGAATTTATCTTGGAAAAGAAAATGATACTCAAAATGGTTTAAGTTACAAAAAAGACAAAAGAAAGAGTGGCAAGAATTTATATCCTACTTGGAAAGAAGCAAGCAAGATCGTGAGAGAAATGGGTATAAAGACTTCTAAACAATATCGAGACAGGTATAAAGAAGATCCAAGGCTGCCATCAACTCCTGAGAGATATTATAAAGATTTCCCAGATTGGGATAAATTTTTTGTCAGAGAAAAAAATAAAAAATACACTACTTGGCAAGAGGCCAGTGAGGCTGCACGAAAATTGAATATAAAAAGGCGGGAAGATTATTTCAAAGAATATGAGAGAGATCCTAGGTTACACAAATATCCAGCAGACATATATAAAGATTTTCCAGGATGGCGCGTTTTTCTTAATAATAGAAGACCTCGCTATGCTACCTGGCAGGAAGCAAGTCAGGCAACAATTAGATTAGAAATTTCCAGCCGAGACGAATATTTGAAAAGATATACAGAAGATGAGAAGTTAAGGTGTGCTCCATATCAAGTATATGAAGATTTTCCAGGATGGAGAGTTTATTTGGGCAAAGCTGAGAAGGAATCAAAGGAAGATAAAGAACAAGAGAGAACAGGGGATGATAATGTGAGTAAGCGAAGAAAACGGGAAGATATGTATCAAACCTGGCAAGAAGCTGCAGTAGCAGCTCAAAAGGTTGGAATAAAAAGCGAAAAAGAATATAGAAAAAGATATAAATCTGATCAAAAGTTGCCTAGCTCTCCAGAAACAATATATTTAGATTTTCCAGGTTATGGAATTTTTTTAAGCAATGTGAGTAAACGAAGAAAACGGGAAAATATGTATCCTACCTGGCAAGAAGCTGCAGTAGCAGCTCAAAGATTGGGAATAAAAAATAGAAGAGATTATGGAAAAAAATACAAACTTAATCAAAGGCTACCCTGTGACCCTTCCAGCGTTTATATGAATTTTCCAGGTTATGAAATTTTTTTAGGTAATGTAGGTAAGCGAAGAACACGGAAAAACTTATATCAAACCTGGCAAGAAGCTTCAGCAGCAACTCAGAGGCTTGGAATAAAAACTCAAATAGAATATAGAAAGAGGTATAAATCTGATCAAAAGTTGCCTAGCTCTCCAGACACATTATATTTTGATTTTCCAGGATGGCGAGTTTATTTAGGAAAAGTTGATAAAGAATTAAATGAAACCGAAAAAACAGACAGAACAGGAGGTGACGATGTGAGTAAACGCAGAAAACGGCAAGACTTATATCAAACCTGGCAGGAAGCAGCCGTGGCTGCTCATAGGCTGGGAATAAAAAGCAGAAGCGAATATAGAAAGAAATATAGGTCTAATCAAAAATTGCCTGGAGCTCCTGACAACTTCTACAAGGATTTCCCCGGATGGAAAGTGTTTTTAGATGAAACTTCTTTAAATTACTATCCAACCTGGCAGGAAGCCAGTGAGTCTGCGCAGAAGTTGAAGATTCAAACCAGTACAGAATATGAACAAAGGTATAATTTGAACAGCCGATTGCCAGCTGATCCTTCTGTCTACTATAAAGATTTTCCAGGTTGGATTATCTTTCTAAACGTAGAGAAAAAGGATTATTATCTTACCTGGCAGGAAGCCAGCGCAGCAGCGCAGAAAATGATGATTTTTAGTGAAAGCCAATATAAAATGGTTTATAAGGCTGATCCAAGGTTGCCTTCAACTCCAGATAAGTTTTATGATGATTTTCCCAGTTGGTTGATATTTTTAGGCAAAGTTGATGCAGATTCATTAGTATTAATGCCGCATGAAAAAATGGTAAAGCCAAATTATGATCAAATGGTTGAAATGCTTGAGGGAACAAATAAGTTTTTACCAGTTAATGAATTATTCAGATATTCGGGGATAATATTAGCAAGTAAATCTGATACAGCCGTTGATGATATGATGCTCGATTTGTTGCGGGTTAAAATAACTACAGCAATTTATAAAGTATTTGAGATCAACATGTGTTCAGTTGAGGTGAAAAAGTATGATGATAAGTATCGCATTGACATTGTGTTTGGCAAGCTTCAAGTTGGAGCAACATCTGTCAGCACTGAAGTGCAGATACCGCTAGGATTTCCGCATAATGCTGTATTGTATTTAGAGGCGATTGATCCTGTCCTAAAGCAAGAATTACCAGATTTTGAGTTTAATGAAATAGTGGTTTTCATAGGTGAGTCATGACTTAATAAGTCGTGGCTTTTTTATTTGTAAAAACAGATCAACCCCTCGACTTCGCTCGGGGCAGGCAGATCAGCAACAGATATAAAACTTTATCAAAAAGGTGAGTTATTTGACTAAATTTAGGTAAATTTTATTAAAACAACTATAATATTGACAAAATAATAAAAATAGGCTAAACTCTAATGTTACTGATATTTGACAAATTACGCATTCAGGAGGAAAAGAATGCCAAAGACGCAGAAAAAGAGCAGAAAAAGCAAAGCAGATTTTTACCCAACCTGGCAGGAAGCAGGTGCAGCAGCACAGAAATTAGGTATACGTACTTTGGGCGAGTATAATATTCGTTATCATGAAGATCCTCGTTTGCCATCAAACGCTTATGAGGTTTACGGTGAAGATTTCCCTGGAATGAAGGTTTTTCTGGGTGAAGCTTATAAGCCAAGAAATCGGAGTGTGAAAAGGCACTTTTACCGAACGTGGAAAGAAGCAGCGCAAGGAGCTGCTAATTTGGGCATTATGTCCAGAAGGCATTATAGCGGTAAATACCGTGATGATCCTTGGCTGCCTTCTCAGCCACATCGCCAGTATAAGGATTTCCCTGGCTGGGATGAGTTCATGAGAACTGTCCAGCAGATTCGGGAAGAAAATGCCAAGAAAGAGGGTAAGATTGTCAAAAAGGATTATTATCCCACTTGCAAGCAGGCAAGTGACGCTGCCCAAAAGCTTGGCATCATGTCGCTTCGCGAATATCAAAGGCGTTATAAAGAAGATCCTCGTTTGCCTTCAACTCCTTCTGTCAAGTACAAAAATTTCCCAGGCTGGATTATTTTTCTTGGCAAAGACAAGGATGTCGCAGAAGAAAAATCGAAGAAGGATAAGCCTAAGCAGGATACGCCTAAGCTTGATAAACCCAAACTGGACAAGCCTAAGCAGGATAAGATCAAGAGGCGTAAAAATTATTTGACCTGGCAAGAAGCTGCAAAAGCAGTTGCTAAGCTGAATATCACCAGTATGCCAGAATACCAGAAACGCTGGAAAGAAGATCCTCGTCTGCCTGGCAATTTGTATGGCAGTTATAAGGACTTTCCTGGTACTGAAAAGTTCTTTGGCTTTGCAGCTTCTATCAAAGAGGCAGAATCAGAGCCAGAGGAAAATATGGCTGAGCCTGAAGAGGTAGAGGCTGCAACGTATTCAACTTGGCAGGCTGCTGCAGAAGCAGCAGCTGAGCTGGATATTATGACTCGTGAAGAGTACATAAAGGCTCATAGTGAAGATCCAAAATTGCCTGCTGACCCTGAAGCAGATTATGAGGATTTTCCTGGCTGGGACACTTTCTGTCAGTCTGCTGAAAAAGCCAGTACTGCGCAAAAGTCTGCTCCAAAGAAAAAGGGAAAGAAAAAGATCTACCAATCTTGGAAAGCTGCCAGTAGAGCCTGCCGAAGACTTGGCATCACCACTCGAGCTGAATATTTGAAAAGGTATAAAGAAAATCCCATGCTGCCTTCTCATCCTGAGAGAAGTTATAGGGATTGGCCAGGCTGGTCTGCTTTTTTCAATGGCGAGAGAGAAAGCAGGCCCAGGTTCCCGCCCAGAAGGAAATTCTATCCGACCTGGCAGGAAGCTCGAGAAGCTTGTCGTCGGCTGGATATTAGGGAACGCAAAGAATATGTAATTAGGTACAGAGAAGATGAATTTCTTAACTCCAAACCTGAGCGATATTACGAGGATTTTCCTGGCTGGGATATCTTTCTTGCTCCAGTAGGAAAAGATCCGGCTGAAAAGGCTGCTAAGCCTACAAAGGCAAAGAAGCCTGAAAAGGCCGTATCGAAAAAGGCAACACCGAAAAAGGCTAAGCCCAAGGCAGTTGAGCCAGCTGATCAGCCTGAAAAGGTTGAGGCAGAGCCTGGTGAAAAAGCAAAGAGCAAATTGGATTGGTTTGAGACTCTGGCTGAACCCTTGGCTGCAATAGAAGACTGGGATGGTCAGCTGCTAACTTTACCGCCAAATTGGGTTTTTGTCTATTCAGGGGTTTTCAAGGCCGTTTCTGATGTAATGCTTGATGAACTGCTGTTGCAAAATGCACGTTTGCAGATCATCATGAGCATGCACAAGGTATTTGGCCTGAATTTCTGTGAGGCAAATATCAGAAAAATCAAGGATGATTATCGACTTGATATTTCCTTTGCCAATATCTCAGGCAAAGGTGTTAATACCAATTTGGTACGCCCACTAGGCTATCCGTATTCAAGTATTCTGTTCACTGAAGTCATTCAGAAAGTGGCAGAAGAAGATTTTTCAGACTTTGTATTTTGGGAATGTTTGGTTTTCACCAAACGATAAGTCATGATTTAATTAATCGTGGCTTTTTTATTATTTGTTACAAGATAATACCCTTCGACCTCTCGACCCCGCTCGAGGCAGGCAAGCTCAGGGCAGGCAAGATTGGAATATGATTATTTTATTTGCTGTGTATGCCCCGAATAAATGACCCGAATGAAATTACTACAGATATCCCGGATTACTGATCCTGATGCTTGACAATTTTATTAAAATATATTATTATGATTTAACTCAATCAACCCACCAGGACAAGGGAGGTAAATATGTCAAGAAATGGTGAAAATACGGATTGGAGCTGGCAAGAAGCCAGTGAAGCAGCTCAAAAGCTGGGCATTGAAACCAGGGATGAATACAGAAGCCGAACACCGCATCATGGATTGCCAGATGATCCTGTTGCTGAATTTTCCAACTTTCCGCGAAAGTCAAATGGCGAACCTAATTGGGAGTTATTTTTAGGAGTAAAATAAAATCCACTAGACAAAACTAGCGGATTTTTTATTTGTTACGGATACCCCGAATGTTCTGACTTTTTATTCGAATGACCTGAATATTATTAATTGTTAATTTGACAAGAATGACGAAAACTGTTAAAGTTTGATATTGTTTCATTGACAATCAAGGAGCAAATCATGTTTGAACTATATGACTATCAGAAACGGCAATTAAAGGCAATTAATAAAGCATTTGAAACTACAATGCGAGCATTAATGGTAATGGCCAGCGGTTTGGGAAAAACTGTTGTTGCCGCATTTTGGGCAAAAGATCAGGTCCAAAATGGAAAAATGCTTTTCCTCTGCCATGAGAACGAAATTCTTGCTCAGGCATTGAGTATTTTTAGGCAAGTGCTAGGTGAAACTGTTTCGCTTGGCGTATTTACTGGCCAGCAAAAAGACTATGAAGAAGTTGATGTACTTTTTGCTTCTTTCCAGACAATGCGTGAATGGAAACAAGCCTTTTTCCCAAATGAGTTTGCCACTATCATTGTAGATGAATCTCATCATGGCCAAGCGCCGACCTACAAAGAGGTAATAGAATATTTTACTCCTCAAAAGCTTTTTGGCATGACAGCCACACCAGATCGAATGGATGAAAAAGACATTCGTGAGATTTTTGGTGATGAGGTTGTTAATCTATCGCTTGAAGAAGGCATTGCCAAAGGCTGGCTAACGCCAGTTGAATATTATGTAATGAATGATGGGCTGAATACCAAGGTTCTGCGAGAAATCGTTGATAGAGTATTAAAAAAAGGTGAGCGTATTTCAATTAAACAACTCAATGAAACCATTTTTATTAAAGCTCGGGATGAAGAGATCGCTCGAATCATTCAGGGGCGTGGCAGAAAGACAATTATTTTCTGTGAGCGCATTGAGCATGCAGAAGAATTTGTTCAGCATTTGCCAAAAGCAGAGTGTTTTCACTCTTGTAAAAGTGCACATCACAATGAACTTGTTTTGAAGGCTTTCCGAGATGGAACACTGCAATATATTTTAGCAGTTGATAAATTCAATGAAGGAATTGACATTCCTGATGCTGAAATGGTTGTGTTCCTGCGCTGTACAGACTCAAGAACTGTCTTTTTGCAGCAGTTGGGCAGGGGATTGCGAAAGATTGAGGGTAAGGATAATGTTGTAGTCCTTGATTTTGTTGCTAACTGTGAACGGCTAAAAATAGTTAGAGATATGGCCGGAAGAGTAAAATCAATGGCTAACGGCCAGGCTTTGTGTGAAGATGTGCTAAAGGTTTCAGGCAAAGCATTTGATTTTCTATTCACTGATAAACAGCAGGATATTTTTACAATTCTTGAAACAATCAAGCCTCGATATATCTCAGATATCCCGCATCTTTTGGCTGAATATTCAGATAAAAACGAATTGCCGCCAGAGCAAGTGAGTGCCGGCACATCCAAAAATCTGTGGTGGAAATGTCAAAAAGTGAAATGTGGATATGAATGGCAGGTTAGTGGGAATTGTAGAATATCTAAAGTGACAGGATGCCCCGCCTGTGCTAATCGTATTGCCACTTTAAACAATAGTTTGGCGGTAACTCATCCAGAATTAGCAGAAGAATATTCTGATAAAAATCAGTTCACTGTTGATGAGGTAGTTGCAGGCACAAGAAAAAAGTTGTGGTGGAAATGTAAAACATGCAATCATGAATGGCAGGCAGCAGGAGATAGAAGGGTTCACGGAACAGGCTGCCCAGTTTGCGCAATAAAAAGAACAATAGAAAAACGCAGAAAGAAATTTTTTCAGACTTGGCAGGAATCTAGTCGATTGGCAATATCCTTAGGAGTAAAAAATTGGCATGAGTATAGAAATATGTATAAAAAGGATCCAAGATTGCCTTCTGTTCCACAAACATTTTATTTAAATTTTCCTAAAAAGCCAAACGGCCGTCCTGATTGGGATTTGTTTTTTGGGAGGAAAAAATAAATTCCCTTAGTAAAACTAAAGGGAATTTTTTTTAAATTTTATTGTTAATCAACCTACCAATCTACCAATCTCGTTATAAGTGTTTAAGATTAATTGAAATAATTTTTTGACCATCTATCAAATAAATCTTTCTATTTCCCTCATCCACTGCCATATCTGAAACAGACTGGGCATTTTCAATCTGATATTGGATTACCACCAGACCATTTTTGCCATAAACAATAACTCTGTTTGTGTTTTTGTCTAAAACATAAATATAACTTGAATCAACATCAGTATATATCTTGCTTGCGCTTTCAATCTTTGGCTCAATGTTTTGAGCAGAAAAGCTCTGCTTATCTCCGCTAAGGAATTTTTGGATTGTACCATTTGAACTCAATACATAAATATCGCCATCAATGGCCATTGAAGTGGCGCTGCTAAAATCTGCTGCGTCATTTACCCAGCTAGCTGGAGGACCATAAGAATTTGACCCAACATTTCTGAGTTTATAGATCTGATTATCAGCAGGTGATAAAAAGTAAAGATGAGTGTTGTATACGTAAAAATCAGTCCATGAGCCCTCTGAATCCAGACTTACTTTTTCAAATTGATCATTATCAGTAGAGTATTGATATAGACTATTATTTTCAAATAATATATATAAAGTTTGATCATCAAAAGCAAACTGGCTTAAAACATTTGCGTTTATATTAGTTTCCACTGTAGATAAAATTTGCGCTGAAGATAAATTAATGGAATTAAGATTGTTTTGATCAGATACGATTAGGATTTGATCGTTTAAAACCTGCAGCTTCATTGAATCCTGGTTTAGATTGGCTAAAGTAATAAGATCTTGCGCCTGAACTGATTCAAGCTTTAATAGTTTATTATTTAAAGCCTTGTATTGATTCTCAAGTTTTACAATATTTTGATTTTCCTCTTCAGATTCTTTTGGTAGTTTTGAAATCAAATCTTTTACTTCAGCCATTAAATTTAAGCTTTTATCAGTATTTCTGAATAAGAAAGCAGCTTCAGCCTGATTTAATTTGGTTTCAATTGCTTTAATTGAGCTGTTATATGCTGCATCGTCTTTTTTTGTTTCCTGATTTTTATATATCCAGACTATGCTTAAGGCAAAGACTATAACTAATGCAATTATTAAAATTATAATAATTTTTTTTGTTTTTGGAGCCATTGGCTTTTCTTTTTTTTCTGATTTTGATTCAGTAGTCACTTTTTTTCCTTTTGATATGCCAAGTTTATTGAGAATGCTTTTTATCAAACTTGGAGAGCTTCGTATTTCGTCAACAGCAATACCTTTTGGTTTTTTTTGTCTGCTAAATATAGATATGAACTTTTTTCCAATATTTTTAAATTTTTGTTTAATATTTATGCCAATTGCTGGGGTGAGAAATTTTTCAGTATCCATTTGAGTATTGACCAGCGTATTGATTGATTGCTGGGATGCTTTTTCCTGTTCAATTAATTGAAGATCTTCTTGTTTTATAAAAATAGCAGAAAATGTTTTGGCATACCCTTGAGGTCTTTTTTGCAAAAGAATTTTAAAATCTTCGATAAGTTCTTTTACTGGTCTGTTTGAAGCTATTTGGTTTATTTTTTCAGCAGAAAAAAATCTGGCAAATCCTTCATTAGAGATGATTAATGCGTCAGGCAGAAAGATTTTACCAGAAATAATGCTGGCAAAAATTTTGACTTTATTTTCAGGAGAATTTTCAGATCCAGCTAAAATGTCAATTATTTTATAGTTTGATTTTTTAGTTTTATGGATTAAAAAACTTTGGATATTACCCCGATGGCTGAATATTATATCAGATTCAATATTGCTTGGCTTTATCACAGCCACTAAAAAGTTAATATTTTCTAAAATTAGCTGAATTTGGCCATTTTGTATCAATTGGAGCACTTTTTCATTGGTTTTTTGAAGCGCATGTTCAAAAACTGTCTCTAAATTCAATTTTTGCGGATCAGGAGAGGTAACGATTTGCCTGTAATAATGGTCTTTTAAGCTGGAAATTATGGTATTTGAGATTTTCTGTCCATGCTCAGTGGGGGTAGCATTAATTTCAATAATTCCTAAAACATGGCCGCCAAATTTTTCTTTGCCATCTGGGAAAATAATAAAATTTTCACAAAAATAATCATTTTGCACTTGATTTGAAGGAAGAAATATTTCTTCAATCCTTAGTGCTTTTTGTTTGTCCATATTAAGAATTGACGGGTGAATTGTACATGTATTATACTATAAGTAAGGTAAAAATGAAAGGAATTGGGAGTTAGCTTGTAGGACATTAGCTTGTAGTAACCAAAAACTACCAGCTATTAGCTACCAGCTACAAGCTATAAGCTAATTATGTTTGAACAACTTTTTGGGTCAAAGACCAGAGCAAAGCTGATAAAAACATTTTTGGAATATCCAGATCGGGCTTTTTACGTACGTGAATTGACCAGAGTTACTGGCTCAATGATAAATTCAGTCAGGCGTGAATTGAAAATTCTCGAAGATTTGGATATTATTTACGTTGAAAAATCCTTGATTGAAAAAAATATTGTTCAGCATAATTTGCCTGAAGGCCTGAATACAAAGAAATTTTTTAAATTAAATCAGGAAAATGTTTTTCACAAGGAGTTAAGGACTATTTTTAAGAAAAATGATATAATAAATGAGAAGAATCTTGCAACCAACTTAGACGAAATAAATGGTGTATATTTGGCTGTGCTGGTTGGTGTCTTTATAAAAAATGAAAGTTCACCTACAGATGTGCTAATTGTTGCTGAGTCTGGCCGAAATAATAGAATTTTACCAATTGTAAAGACTTTGCAAGATGATATAAAAAAAGAAATGAGTTATACAATACTGCCTCCAGAAGAATATTTACTCAGAAAAGATATTAATGACAGGTTTTTGTATGCAATTATTAATGATCGAAAAAAAATTACATTACTAGATAAACTAAGTGAAATAACTAAATAGAAAAATATGAAATTAAAAACACTTGCTGTATTGTTAATAGTTTTTGGAGCTGCCTTTGCTTTTGGAGTAAAAGCGCAGGCATTTGAACAAGATGAATTAGCAATAAAAATTTTTGATAAAAATCTCAATTTAACAAAACAATTTAATTTTTTGCCTGAAGATTTTTTTGGAGATGTAGACATGACTTTGGGAGATATAACGGGAGATGGCCAAACTGAAATCATTGTAAGTTTAAGCGATAGGGAAAATGATTCAAAAGTTATTATTTATTCAGCAGACGGATTGATACTAAATGAATTCCACCCGTATGTGAAGGGATTTAAAGGCATGATTTACATTACCAGTGCTGATTTAGATAATGATGGTGTAGCTGAAATTATCACTGGTGCCGGTTATATGGGTGGTCCACAGGTCAGAATTTTTGATCATTTAGGAGAAACAAAGTTTGTATCTGGCTTTTGGGCGGAAGACAAGGATAAGTACAGAAATGGCGTTCGGGTAGCAGCTGGAGATGTTAATGGCGATGGTCTAAAGGAAATAATAACTACCACGGTTGATAATAAAATGGATGTAAAGTTCTTTAATCGATTCGGACAGGAAACTTTAGAAAAAATTGAATTAAGTGAGGGCAGCTTTTTTGAGCCAGGAAAAATTATTTCTATTGATCTTGGCGTTGATGGAATAAATGAACTGGTTGTAAATTACGGATATGGCAATAGTCCTAAATTAATGATATTACGCGCAGATGGATCAGAAATAACTTCATTTGACGCTTATCACCCAGGTTTTGGCGGCGGAGTAGACATGGCCAGCTATAAAGAAGGGGATAGACAAATATTTGTCACTGGAGCAGGATATAGTGGCGGTCCGCATGTTCGATTTTTAGACCAGGAAGGAAATAATGTTAGTGATCCAACTTTCTTTGTCTACCCAGATGATTATAAGGGCGGAGTGAATGTTGCAGCATTGGATTTGGACAACAATAAGGAAATTGAATATGTGGTTGCTCCAAAGGTTATTGTTGATCAGGATGAAAATTTTTGGCCAAAGCACATTGAAGTTGATATTTCAAAGCAGAAATTATACGTATATGAATATAACAGATTGATTCGTGAGTTTTGGGTGTCTACTGGAAAATGGAGCCATCCAACACCTTTGGGTAAATTTAAAGTGTACAGAAAGAGAAGAAGCGTGCATATGAGATGGTCATATGGGCCAAACCATCCAGATAATTATGATTTGCCAGGAGTGCCCTATGTATTGTCATTTGTCGGTGCGTACACAATTCACGGCACGTATTGGCATAGTAATTTTGGCCATCGGATGAGTCACGGCTGCGTAAACATGTATACCCCTGATTCTCAATGGGTTTATAATTGGGCGCCAATGGGAACGCCGGTTATAGTTCATAATGGAAATATTGATGCTATTTTGGGAAGAGATAAGACTGAGGAAGACAAGGAGGAATAATTTGAAAGTATGAAATTAATAGTAAGTACTGAATCAAACCAAAAGTTTTCAATAGGATTAGCTGACGCAAGTCAGCTAATTGATTTTGAATTGGTTGAAAAGCCCTTTATGCAATCTGAATTAGTTTTAAAGACAATTGATAAATTTTTTAGCAAGTATAAAGTTTCAATTAAAAACTTAGAAGAAATTATTGTCATTTCTGGACCAGGCGATTTTTCAGCAGTTAGAATTGGAATATCAATTGCCAATGCTTTAGCCTATGCCTGGAACATTTCAGTGAAAGCTGTAGAATCAGAAAAGAATTATAAATCTGAAGAAAAGAAATTGAAAGAAGTTTTAAAAATGAGCGAACAGATTAAAGTAAGCAAAATAGCTAAACCTGTCTATATAGCTGAGCCGAATATAACATAAAAAAAATGAATATCACTATCCAGCAGAAAGCTTGTCTTTCTGCTTTTAATTTTCTGCTGATTTTATCAACATTACATTAACAAATATTGTTTGTATTCTGTAAATAAAATGCTATAATACTAAAGTAATTATTTCATTAAATATAAACAAAAAATAATTTAGATTGTATGAAACAAAAAACAAACATTTGTAAAAAAACTGCCTTAATTATGGCAGGTTTTATTTTTGCCATTTCAATTACAGCATTAATCGTTGCTGCGCCGGCAAACGCGCAGTCAGTTACCCCTGAGGGGGATAATTCTTATTTGGGCGGAATTGGAACTGATTTCTCACTAGATGATGTCTCTATAAATTCCAGTATTCCAATTTATGGCTCAATGTCTGAGGCCAGGTATAATTTTGTACTTTTTAATGTGCAGAGAGCTCCTGGGGCTTCTGCTGATTCGACGTTTCTAACCATTACAGGATTAATTCCAGACACATCCTATAATGTCCATGAGGACGGGTTTGTACCCCTTGTTTACACTTCAGACTCTACTGGTGAGATTAATTTTAACCAGGATATAGGTACTCCTCATACTTTGACGATTAAAACCGACAGCTCAATTTTTGAGATAACCGCAGATTCCACTTGCGGGGATGTTGAAGCTTTTGGTGGTGTATGTGATGATTCTGGACCAGAATTAAATGTAACCATGCCTGCATCATGTATGATTAATGACTCTGTTTGGATTCATGATTTTTCTGGCAATATTTATTTTAACGATTGCACTATCACTGCAAAGCCAGGCTATGGTATAGCCTTGTATCTTACAAATGTCAGCGGAATTATGCGAGACGTAAAAGTAAAAGCAGCAAGGACGGGAATAGCCTTTGGGGCTGGTACGAAATATTTATATATAGAGAATGTTGAAGTGACACCTACTATAGGCGATGGATTGGAACGAATTGGTTTTAATTTTGTTGGCCAGGATGTTGAAGAGATTGCCGTATACGACTATGTGTGTAATTTCTTTGAATTACCTTCTGATGTTAACAAGGGAGATATTTGCGTTTTAGCTCAGGATGGACAATCAAAGATTGATTTTGCATTAGGCACTATTTCTTATTCTGATAGGGGATTTATTTTTGAGAATTCAACTTTTTCATCATCTGAAATACAGATTGTCAATACTCAGATTTATCTTAATTATAGCGAGTCTATCGGTCTTAGTTTAAGAAGAGCAAACATCATAAAGTCTACTAATAATAATTATCTTTCTTACCCAGGTAATGACATTCCATTTTATAAGGCGATTGAAATAAAAGATGTTCCTTTTGGTGTTTCAGTTAATGATTTTATAAGTATTTCTGACAGATTTGGCCTTTGTCAATATGGGGCAACTGTAGAAAATGGAAGTAATATTAATTTTATTTCGCCTCACGAGGATCAAGAGACTAGTGCTCAAATTGCTGGTATTGTTGCTATTGATTCTGAAAATGTGAATATTGTCGGTACTGCAGCTGAACCTTCACTTTTTTACCCAAAGATCTTTGCAAATGCATTTGAATATGAAAACACAACAGGTATAGTAGGTAATTACATGAACGCGACTAGTACGGGTAGGGATCAAACAATTTTTAGAACTGATGAAGGCAATATTATTCTTTCGACTGACATTGGCTATTATGATGCGGCAGTTGAAATATCAGAAGGCGTGCTGCCTCCTGAAATTTCGCATCTATCAGATGATAGCATTCGTATTAGGAATATAGGGGACGATATAGATATATTATTTTATGATACTTATGGCGTGCCAATTGCACAAGCGCGTCTACACCCCGGAACTGAATTTATGGTATTTCATAATGAAGACGGCGGTGTTACTGTAGTTAATACCAACCTAGGGTCAGAAGTTACGGTGTTTAGATTGTATGACGATCCTGGTTGGTTTGTTGGCGCTTCTCCAATCGGTACTGTGATATCAATGCCTGGAGATGTAATGTCATTTAATTCAGGAAATTCAGTGTATGTAAAAAACGAAGCTGGAAATTGGGATTTGGAGTTATATGATAGCAATAGCAATTGGGTAATGAATGTTCCAATGAGCCAGGGAGATCATGTAATGGTTGAGGGAAATGTTGATGGCAGCACATCATTAACCAATGTAAATACTTCAGCCCAAGATGTTTATGCTATTGAATGGGTAGAATCAGCAGGTATGCTGACCTTAGATCAAAATGAAACATTATCGGCAATTTCTGGTGTTGATGTAGTTAATGTAAATGTAGCTGATGGAGCGATTGATTTAGATATATTAGATGTTGGTAGCCAAATTGCTATTGCCAAAACAGTATTAGCTCAAGGTAGTCAGGCCAGTCTTGCTGTTAATACTGCCGGTGGCACTGAATTAGTTAATCTAGGCACTGGTGTTTTTGATATAATAATAGATGATCTTGCACAATTCAGTCTTGAATCAACTGAAGGCGCTGTTTTTTCAGGTACTGTAAAAAAAGATATTACACCGATTTATGGCAATTTTGACATTGAATTTTTAGACAGCCAGGATACAGTTGCCAGAGTGATAATGAATGATCCGACTCAGACAGCCAGACTGCAAAGAGATCCAGAAGGCTATGCTAATGTTCAAAATATTTCTCAAACAGAGATAACAGTTGAAGGATATGATACAGCCAGAATTAGTAGATCAAGGCTTGGCTATGGAGACACGATTGGATTTAAGAGAGGATCTTTGCAACTAAAAGATACATTAGGTTCCTTTGATGTTGAATATATTGCTTTAAATGGCGGAATTGTTGGTGTTACAACATTGCAGAATTTTGAAAAAATGAATTTAACTCATGTTGGCCAGACTGATGTGCAGGTAGAAAATATTGGCACTGTATCATTTGATATATTGAATCTGTTTACTAATCAGACTGAAACCGTTATTTCAGGTCAAACAACTGTTGTTATTCCTGGCCCTACTGGCCAGATTGAAGCAAAGGTTAAGGGCGGACATCCAAAGAAAGCGCTGGAATATGCAACTGTGAAAACTTATAATAAAAATGACAGCTGTGTTTCTGAATATTTTCCAAATGCAGGACAAGTAAATGAATTTTGCGAACCAGTAGCTATGTGCGTTACTGGAGCAGATGGTAAATGCTTAATGACTGTGTTAGCAGAAGAACATTATTTTGTACTGTCAGAGCATGAAGATTATCTTGGTGATTATTCTAGTCATTCAGTGGGTAAAGTAACAGAAAACAAAACAAAGAAGGCAACACTCGTATTTTGAGAATTTATTAAGATAATATAAAACCAGTCTTTAATAGGCTGGTTTTTGTTTTAATTCACCTCTATAATATAAAAGTGTGCAATACTTGACAAAAAGGAACCACTGATATAAGATATCCGGTTCCTTGACGTACGCGGTTAGGCCGCTTGGAGGCAGCCAATGCAATGCAATTTTGTTAAAGTCGTGATTTTGATAGTCACGTTTGGATGTAGCACCGTATCAAATCAAAAAGCAAAAGAATATGTTGATGTGGTTTATATGGATACTCAAAAAGATGAATCGAATTCTATATTGGATATAGAAAATGATTTGAATGATCAATATCAAAAAGATTCAGTTGACCAGATTCATTTGGTACAAGATGCAGAAGTAGGAACAGAATCTGTTCAGGAGATTGAAACTGATCAGACAGATGAAATTGACAGAGTAGGGGATATTCAAATTAAGGATCTGGAGGTCGAGGTTGAGGACACTTTTGATACATTCGATTCTGAGGAATTGGGTACATTGGATATTCAATTCGATGAACAACCAGAAGCTGATCAGCAAATACCTGCTCAATTTGTCCAGATTGTGTTTATTTCAATTACTGAAGATGAACCAAATGTAAACGTCTGCATTGATTCAGCGTTTGCATCATGTTCTGATCCAATTATTACGCCTGTGATTATTGAATTTGAAGTTAATTCAAGCCATCCTGTTTGCGCTTTTCAGACAGGGTATAATGATTTTTGCTTTATGGTTCAGGTAGGAAATGAACCAATGGACGTAATCATTGATCTGGAGCAAACCACACATGCAGATATTTGTCCCTGGATGACGGGCAATTATACATATGATGGCGGAAGTGTCGGGCCTTTTGATGATATTTTCGTTGTTGTACAGGTAGCCAGTGACCATTGCTTGGTATGTGGTTTAGAGCCGCCGGCTTTTGCTGGTATGTGTCTCATGGCAGTCTATCGCCCTCTAACTGAAGATTTTATCATTCATTGTTTACCAAATGATGATGCTTGTCCAAATGTTAAATGCGACATTATTCCCTGGCCAGGGATAATTGAATGCACTTACGATGATGAATCTGGAATAGAGCAGACCATTTCCTGGCTTCAAGATCTTTTCTAGAGTCCTTGTTTCATGAATAAGGGCTTTTTATTTTGGCTTATCCACAAAAATGGTGATAAGTCATAAAAATATTAAATATCAAAAATAAAATATCAAATAAAATTTAGACACTTTTTTTATCCACATAATTTTGCTGATTTTATATCTAAAATTAGGAAAAAAATGAGATCATCTTGACTTTTATTATATAAAATGATACAGTATATTGTTTAGTAATTCCTGCTTGGAAAGGGGATAATAATGATAGAGCAAGCTAAATCTAGGAAAATTGGTCTTATCGTTTCCATCATTTTGGTAATAATGTGGATTGTTGTAGCAATTATTGACAGTGTAACGGTTTCTGCACAGAAAAAGAAGATTCTGGATCTCTGGAAGCAGAAGGAGGATCTACAAACAGATCTTCAGAAGCAGAAGGAGGATCTACAAACAGATCTTCAGAAGCAGAAGGAGGATCATCAGGCAAGATATGATTTTGCCATTGGAAAGTTCAGAGAAACCATTAAGAGCGCATCTTTTATCCTTGCAAAATCAGGCCTGGAATTGCCTGAAAAGTGTTGGGTAAAAAGAAATTTTGAAGTGAATGACGAGCATAACATGCTTGAGATCATTCAGGATTTGTTGGATTGTATTGATTCTGCAATGGAGATGTCAGAAGATATCAGGGATAATTTGGTAATAAAATTGACTAATACGCAAATTGAGCTGCTCGAGGCTCAAATGAGTCTGAAGCTAATCACCAAATCGTATGAAAAATGCGAAACCATGGCTAAAGGCGGAACTCATGTATATAAGAAGGCAACAGCCAAGCGCTGGCGTGCCAGTGCATTCCGGTGGAAAAATCAGGTTCAAGGTCTTGAAGAACAAGTTGAAACCTTGAAGAGAGAAAATGAAGCATTGAGAAATAATCGAAAACCCAGAGTACAAGCACCAGTGCCACATAAGACTCCAAGATCATTGGATATACAAGAAAATGATCAAAGGGGTTGTTCAAAATAAGTAACCCAAGTCACCCAGTCCTAATCGCTATTTAGGACTTTTTTAATTGTTTATTTTTATCCCCATTTTTGGGGATAAGTTTATTAATTAACTAAAAAAAATAGATTTTTTTCCAATAAACTTTACACACGATTTATCCACATAAAACAATAAATATTTGAAAAATGCCTTAAAATAGGGTGTTTATTAATCTTTATACAGGTGTTGATTAGTGGTTGATTGGATGTGTATTGTGGGGTATAATGGATGTAGTAAGTTAATTTGTGGGGAAAAGTGGGGATAATCTGGCGGAAAACTAAACTGAGCTTTATTGGTTTTCCGCCAGGTTCACTTAATATTACAAATAATCAAATCTATTTTGATTATTTATTGCGTGATTTGAAATATTACAAATAATTACAAATGATTCAGATATTTGTAGTTATTCGTAATAGATCCCTAATACTTTATTATCCAACTAGTATAGGATATTTGTAATATATGTTTATCGGCGAGTATCAACATAACCTTGATCAAAAAGACAGGCTGGCTGTGCCTGTTAAGTTTAGAGCTAAATTAAAGCAGGGTGCTGTTGTCACTCGCGGATTAGATAATTGTTTATTTCTATACCCGCAAGCTGAGTGGAAAAAGTTAGCTGAAAAGCTGGCCTCATTGCCAATCAGCAAATCAAATACCAGGGCATTCAGTCGGTTTATGCTCTCTGGAGCAATGGATGTAAATGTTGACAAGCAGGGAAGAATAAAGCTGCCGGATTATTTAAAAAAATTTGCAGGTATGAAAAAGACCGTTATCGTTGCCGGGCTATATAATCGTTTAGAGCTTTGGGATAAGGAATCATGGAATAAATATAAACAGGGTACTGAAAAGGCAAGTACAGATATAGCTGAGGAATTAGAAAATCTTGATGTCTAGATCCTACGAGATCTACAGATCCTCTACAGATACTACAGATATCTGTAAAAACAGTGGCAGATCTGTAGATCATGTAGCAGCTAATATATGACTATTCACAAACCCGTTTTAGTTAAGGAGGTACTTGAATTGCTCGAACCGAGTAAAAACCAAAATTTTATTGACTGTACATTAGGCGCTGGCGGACACACAAAAGCGTTGCTTGACCAGACGAAGCCGAATGGAAGAATTTTAGCAATTGACTGGGATGAAAATGCAGTTGAATCAGCAAAAAATAATTTAAAACAATATTTGCCCAGACTGGTTTTGATAAATGATAATTACACGAATTTAAAAAACATTGTAGCTGATAATAATTTTGAAAAGATAAATGGTATTTTACTTGATCTGGGATTATCATCAGATCAATTCGCATCATCAGGCAGGGGATTTAGTTTTCAAAAAGATGAGCCTTTAGACATGCGATATAGCACTGATAGCAGTTTAACAGCTGCGCAAATAATTAATTCATGGTCAGAAAAAGAATTGAAGAGGATTTTTAAAGAATTGGGAGAAGAAAAAAGGGTTCATAAAATCGCTGCAGAAATAATAAAATATCGCCGGAAAAGAAAAATAAAAACAACTAAGCAATTAGTTGAAATAATTCAAAGAGTAAAAGGGAAGCAACAATCCAGAATTCATCCTGCTACCAAAGTATTTCAGGCATTGCGTATAACCGTAAATAATGAATTGGAAAATATTGAAAGTACATTGAAGCAGGCTATTGAAATAATGCCTTCAGAATCAAAAATCGCAGTTATTAGCTTTCATTCACTCGAAGATAAAATAGTTAAGCATTTTTTTCAAAAAGAAAGTAAAAATTGCATTTGCCCGCCAGAAATTCCAGAATGCAGATGTGAGCATAAAACCAGTTTAAAAATTAAAACAAAAAAACCGATTATTGCATCTGAAGAGGAAGTAGCAGAAAATCCTCGTTCAAGATCTGCAAAATTAAGAGTGGCAGAGCGGATATAAACAAAAATAAAATAGAACTTTATTATGTCTCCATTTTTTAAGTTTCAAAAATGTTCCAGGGCCAATAGGAATGAAGAAAAACCATGCGCCAAAATAAAAATAGGCAATAAATCAAAATTGTTTATTAAGATTTTAATCATTATATTTTTAGTTGGTTCAGTATTCTTATATTTACTTCAAATAAACAGCTTGGCAACAAAGGGATTTAAAATTCAGGCTTTAGAAATGCAGGTAAGTGAATTAAATGAATCCAATAAGAAATTAAGCTTAGAGGCAGTAAGACTAAGATCCATGGCTGAATTAAATGAAAAAGTGCAGAATTTGGATATGGTGCCAATTAACAATTTTTCATATATTGATGCAACCTCTACTGGAATGGCAAAAAAATAATAGATATTATTATAATAAAATTTCGGTCCACGAGGGCCGATTTTTTTTAAAAAATCATTATTGACAAATAGTTAAAAATTTGCTAAGGTTACATAAATCTTAAATAAATAATACTATAAATATGGCAAAAACAATATCATCGATTTTATTAATTGCAGTTATAGTGATTGTCTTATCATTAATCGGCGGTGGCCTTTTTTACTGGTTTTTGACCAATAAAGTGGATGTAGAACCCAGCGCAGCTTTGCAAAAACAGCAGCAAATATCAACCGAGGACGCGTTGCAGGATATTGAAGAAAAGTATGCATTGTATGAGAATGATGATTTTGGTTTTGAATTTTATTATCCAGCAAAATGGCTTATTGTTCGAGAAGGATCTGATATGGGAAGCGCTTATGTCCAGTTTGGAAAAAATATGAATCCAGAAGACTTAGTGGCGCCAGAAGACTTCAAGTTTACGATTTGGGCTAATCCTCCAGGCATGGGATTTGAATATTTAAATAATGTTCTTGAAGAAGATACTATTAACTTTGGAAAACCAAGTGTGGAGGCTGACAGAGCTTTGGCAACTGGTGAAGTTGAAGATAAAACAGTAAAAGGTGAAAGACTGCGTTTTAACAGGAATCAAGATTCTTATTTTATTTTATATCAGGTAGATTTGGATAAATGGGAAGAATATGAGCCATATTTGAAAAAATTCAAGGAGACCTGGAAGTTTGCAGATGAAAATGTAGATATCCGAGAGTTTTCATATGATGATAAAGCAAATGATTTTAAGGTACTTAAGGAAGCTTTTGATATTAAAGGAACTTTTAGGACTGAGAAGTTGGTTGGACAAAGTAAAGAATGCGGTACTAATAAAAGTGAAAAATATTTTGAAAAATTAATGTCAGAATATAAGGATGGGGAAAAGGGCGTTGTTTATTCTTTTGAATATGGTAAAGCATCTCAAAAACCAAGTTATTGGACTATGCAGATTATGCCAAATAGGCTTGGATATAAAAATTTAGATGAATTCAAAAAAGATTTTGATTTTTGCGCTGCAGGCGGTGTTTATCCATTTGCAGTATCAGAAAATTATCTAGCTTTTTCAATATCTTGCGGTACTGGATTTTCAGACGGATCTGGATTGCCGATTGGGTGTGAAGAGGTGAGGATAATTGTTGAGCCTTCAATAAAATTAAAGTAAAGCAAATTAAATAGAAAATCAGCCTAAAGCAGGTTGATTTTTGTTTTGAATTAATATTGAGTTTAATCATTGTTAATGCAAGTTCAATTTTTTCTAAACAGGCTAAAGCCTGCTTTGCCCTTTCCAATGTTGGCTTGCGCCAAGTTACTTTTTGCCACCAAAAAGTAACCAAAAACCGCTGGGGGGCTTCAAATGCGAAGTAATGATTGAGTTTATGTATCGCGCAAGGGGCAATCAGCCCCCCAGACCCCCGGTGCTATAGAAGATAAGATGTTTTAAATTTGAAATTTTGGCATGTTTATATATTTACACAGATTTTTTCGCCCGGTTTTCATCTTTATGGTATAATTAGTAACAGAGAAACAAAGAAATTTATAAAAAGATATATTACATGTCTAATACAATTTTTCGTTTTAGAGAATTCCCTGTATATAACGATGCCAGGAAATTTAGAGCAGATTTGAAAAAATTATCAAAAGAAAAATTTCCTTCAGAAGAACAATACATTTTAAGAAGACAGCTTTGGCGAGCATTAGATTCAATAATATTAAATATTGCAGAGGGAGCAGATAAGCATTCTGATAAGGATTTCAGTCATTATCTAAATCATGCTCTTGGATCAATTAATGAAGTTATCGGATGCTTAGATTGCGCCTTAGATGATTATTATATTGAAATCACTGAACATAAAAGGTATTTAGAACAAGCTGAAAACATTATTAAACAATTAAAAGCATTTATTTCCAAGCTTAGAAAAGATGATAAACGTTTTTAGTTTTTATTTGTGTTTCTTTGTTTCTATGTGCTTTTGTTAATTTTATGCCAAACAAAAAATTTAAACCGTCAATGATACCAATTTATGTAATTTTGGCCATTGCTATTATTACAGTCACTTTTTTAATAGTAGGCGGCGCATATTTGTGGCACTATTCTTTAATTACAAAAATCGACACTTTAGAGCAAAATCAGGCTGTTTTAGAGCAAAAAATAGAGTATATACAACCAAAGGCAACTGAAGAAGAGATTATTAAAAAAGAAAAAGACAGCATTGAAGAAGAAGAAAAAGGATTCATCGAAGTAAAGGATTATGAATTTAAATATCCAACTGATTGGATAAAGAAAAAAGCTGAGTATTCGAAATATTCTGATAGTGTAGATTTTAATTTTTATGATCAATCAAATAATTTAATCGCTATGCTTGCCTGCCCAATACCGGAAATTGGATTTGAAGCAATGATCTACGAAGAGACTAAAAGGCATATAAAAAAAAATAATAAGACATATGAAATTTTATTATGGGAAGGTAAAATCAGACCAGAATTGATAGAGCCAGATTTTGATCAGCCTGAAGAAGAAATGATTATTTTTATGAGAGAAAGCGATTGGCTGGATTCTGGAACAGATAGTTATATGAATTCATGCATGTTAATAATCAGACATTTGGATGACCTGGTAGGTACAGCTCAAGATATTTATCATTCAATTAAATAAATTTTATGCCAAAGAAAAAATTCAAACCATCAATGATACCAATTTATGTGATTTTAGTAATTGCTATTATTACAGTCACGTTTTTAATCGTAGGCGGAGCATATTTATGGCACTATTCTTTAATAACAAAAATCGACACTTTAGAACAAAGTCAGGCTGTTCTACAGCAAAAATTAAATGCTACCGCTGATGCTGAAGAAGATGAAGCTACAGATACTGAAGAAGAAGATGTTGAAGAAGCAGTTCAGCAAGATTTATCTCCATTAAAATCAGCTATAGAGGCTGAGGAAATAGCGCAGGATTATCAATATAGGCATGGTCAGCTAGAAGGTTTTATTTCACTTGAAAAAGGCAATTCGCTTGTTTTTGCAAAAAAAGCATTGGCAAAACTGTATGAAAATGAAGAAATTATTCAAGGCTTTTATTTTCCAAAAAGTCCGGCAAATGAAAATGTAATCTTTTTATCAACCAGCGTGGATGCATATAACCTGAAAACTCCCCATCTAAATAAAATTTATTCTTATAATATAAAAACAGGGGAAATAACTGAACTTTATGAGGAAAAAGTGACCAATGACCGATTATTGCGAACAATGGGTATTGAAGGATCAAAGCTAATTTTAATGGTAGATATGATTGATAATTCTCCTGGCCCTTGTTTTTCAATCTGGGCTCATTGGGATGATTTTGAATATCTTGAATTATCAGATGTTAATGCTGGTTTAGAATCTTATAAAGTCCCAGCGTATCAGGTAAATGAAGGCAGAAAGGAAAGTGAAAAGTGCGAAGAACAAATGAAGCAAGACTAATATTTATAACTATCTTTTAAAAAAATAAAAATAATAAATTCGTAACCTTATGCCAAAGAAAAAATTTAAACCGTCAATGATTCCAATTTATGTAATTTTAGCCATTGCTATTATTACAGTCGCATTCCTTATTGTTGGCGGAGCCTATTTATGGCACTATTCTTTAATAACAAAAATTGACACATTAGAGCAAAATCAGGCTGCTTTAGAGCTGGAGATTAAGAAAGCAAAGCCAGAGGCTGATAAAAAGGTGGAGGAGGTTGATGATGAAGTAGATGGAGAGGATGAAATAGGGGTAACTGATAAAGTATTTGAAGGTGATGGTTTCTCATTCATATATCCAGAAAAATTTATTGCTGATGAAAAAGGACTTTGGACAAAAGAAGGATATGACCGCCATATTAATCCGTCCTATGGATGTGATACGTGTCAAATCCCGGAAATTGAAATAAAGTCAGTGTCTACTTCTATTTCTTTGGAAAAATACATTCTTTCAGATTATGATTTGCCTGGCAATACCTTAAAGGAGATGACAAAACAAATAAATATTCCATATTCAACTATGAATCTGGGAGATAATGAGTTTATAAAAATTACTGTTGGAGACATGTATAATTTAACAGGGTATTATACAAAAGATGATAAGAACATTGTTGCTTTTAGAGTCTATTTTGACAGTAGAGACACCTCAGAGTTAAGAGAGATTATTTCATCATTAAAGTTTGATTAAATTAATTATACAAAAAAACCAGCGTAGTTTCTATGTTGGTTTTTTAGTTACAAGGTTGGAATAGAATTTTATTTATACACAAGAAAATAATAAATAATTACAAATATTAGCGTTTATGGTATAATTAGTAACAGAGAAACAGAAGAACAGAGAAACAAAGAAATTTTTAAAGATATATAACATGTCTAATACTATTTTTCGTTTTAGAGAATTCCCTGTATATAAGGATGCCAGGAAATTTAGAGCAGATTTGAAAAAATTATCAAAAGAAAAATTTCCTTCAGAAGAACAATACATTTTAAGAAGACAGCTTTGGCGAGCATTAGATTCAATAATATTAAATATTGCAGAGGGAGCAGATAAGCATTCTGATAAGGATTTCAGTCATTATCTAAATCATGCTCTTGGATCAATTAATGAAGTTATCGGATGCTTAGATTGCGCCTTAGATGATTATTATATTGAAATCACTGAACATAAAAGGTATTTAGAACAAGCTGAAAACATTATTAAACAATTAAAAGCATTTATTTCCAAGCTTAGAAAAGATGATAAACGTTTTTAGTTTTTATTTGTGTTTCTTTGTTTCTATGTGCTTTTGTTAATTTTATGCCAAAGAAAAAGAAAACAAAAAACAAAACAGATTTTAAAATCATTCCATTTATTACAATGGTTATTTCAGGCCTGACATTGCTTTTTGTATTGATTAGCGTGGGTTATATTTTATATTACACAGCAGTGCTTACGCCTATTTTTCAGTTAGCCCAGAATCAAATGATTATACAGCAGGAAATTATTGATTTAACTGATGAGATTAAGATAGCGGATGGAGATTCTGATCAAGGTGAAGTTATTCAAATCAGAGAGACCAATGCAACTGACAGCTGGATAGATTATTTTGATAATGATTTAGGAATTGCCATAAAATATCCAAAAGATTTTTTTCATCAAGAACCAAAGGTTACAGAAATTTCATGTAAAGATGTTAATTTTCCGAGAGAATGTCCCAAAATTGATCAGGCGGTTGAAGTTGTGACAGGCAGTCCTATTGAAAATTCTTTAGCTGCAGGTTTGCCAACTTCATATTATTGGCATAATCCAAATGGTGAAAAGGTAATGATTAATAATGATTCATATTGCTTGTATCGCCATGTTGAAGGAGCAGCAGGTTCCACTTTTGTAAGTTATTATTATACAACCGTTTCGAAAAATATGTGTAAAGTAATTAATTTAGTTGTAAAATATCAAAATTGTAGTATTCTGGGATCTAAAGGTGATGAGGATTATGAAAAATGTATAATGGAAAATGAACAGACAACGCCAGATGTGATTGATAAAGTTATTTCAACTTTAGAATTTAATTAAATATTTATTTATCATTATGCCAAACAAAAAAAACAAAAAACAATTACTAATAGTTCCATGGATAACAATGATAATTTCAGGTGTAGTTCTGATTTTTGTCATTGTTATTTTCGGTTATTTAGCTTATTACACTACTGTGCTCGAACCAATTTTAAAACTATCTGACCATCAGGCTCTTTTAGAACAAAAGATTGAAAAAGTGCAGCCAGACGTTGATTTAGAAGAGGTGGTGGAAGAAGATGCTGTTGTTGTTGAGGAAATGAATGTTTATACTAGTAGGATTTTTGATTTTCAATTTGAATATTCAAAAAATTGGGTTATTGATGATTCATATTCAGATTTATTAAACTTTCTATTAGTAAAATTGGAAGATAGGTCAATTACCACAAAAAGTCCGTTTTCTGATTACGCATCATTATGGGTTGAAGTTAATAGTCCAGGTAGGGGAATAGAGTATTTTAATACAGTAATCAGCACTGATAAAATTATTGTTGATGGTATTATTGCTGATAGACAGGAAATTTCAGGTATTTATGATAATAATAAAATAAATGCATATGTAGTTAGATTTGAAAAGGGAGGCGATTCATATTTCATTCATTATCAAGTTGATTCAAAGAAATGGCAAGAAAATAAAAAGAAATTTAATACTTTCCTTAGTAGTTTTGAATTTATTGATTAATATTTTGACTTAAAAAAATATGCCTGAAAAAACCAAAACAAATAAACCAGATAATAAATCCGCATTTAACGCCTGGGCGCTTATTGCAGCAATTTTAATTACAGTTATTTTTGTCGGAATTATACTGATCTGGCAAAATAATGCAATGAAGCAATTAAAAAATGAAGTTGCTGGCACTCAGAAAACTTTATCTCAAAAAGTTGAGAAAATTGAAAATGGAACATCTAAAGAAACAGTAGTAACTGAAGCAGAAGCAGATCCAACAGAAGATTGGGAAACATTTAGTATTGCTGGATATGAATTCATTTATCCAGATAGCTGGACTTATACTGAGCAGGAATCGCAAGTTCCAGGCCAGACTATTTATGGATTTTACGATGAAAATGATGTTAGAGTAGGATTATTGTTTACGCCTGTTTTAGAAACCGGATTTGAAGCTATGGTTTATGAAGAAACAAACCGACTTTATAAAAAGAAAGATGATGTCTACACAATAAAATTATTAGAAGGCCGGCCAGATTTAACTGAATATCCGGAATATTATGAGCAATTACCTGAAAAAGAAATGATTATTATAATGCAGGAGAAAAAGCCTCCTCAGGAGTTTTATCAGGGGGATTTCCCGGAAAGTTTGTCTGATGATGGTTCAGTTTTATTAATTATTAGAAATTTAGATGAAACAACCATGGTGGAGATAGCAGATCTAATTTATGAATCAATAGAGTAGTATGATTAAATCAAGAGCTATAATTTTAGTATTTGTATTTTTAATTATTGGTGTAGGCATATATTTGCTATACCTTGGTTTAGAGGATACTGAAATAATTCCTGATGATGGTAAAATTACAAATTTTGAACAGTGTGCTGCTGCTGGTAATCCAGTAATGGAAAGTTATCCACGGCAATGCAGAGCTGATGGTCAAACGTTTGTAGAGGAAATTGATGATATGCCTGCAACAGAAGACGAAACCATAGATGTTAATCAAAAAGATTTAGATCCCTTGGATGATCTTGGGAATAGCGCTCAATTAGCCAATCCTGCATCAGTCTATTGTGAACAAGAGGGTGGTGAGATAGAGAATAGGGAATTTGAAGATGGTACTGCAGGGTTCTGCCTGTTTGAAGATGGTTCAGAATGTGGGCAATGGGCATTTTATAGAAATGAATGCAATCCTGGCCAGAATTTTTGCAAAGATATGTGTGGTGATGGCAGATGCGACGAAGTGGTTTGCGAGGCTGTAGGCTGTCCGTGTGGTGAAACACCAAAAGGATGCCCTGCTGATTGCCGGAAATAACGCAATATAACACAAACAATAACGCACACATAACGCATAATAACGCAATATATCGAAAAGACCGAAATAACCAGGTCTTTTTTTTATTCTTCCTGTTTATAACTCTCTTGAAAATAGATTAATCAGCTGCTATAATTTTGTTGTGTATTTTTAAATTAATATCGTAAAGTATGACATTTTTTCAAGATGTTTTTTTATTTTTCAAAAGGGTTTGCAATTTTTTTCCTTTAAAGATTTTGCCAAATTTCAAAAGTATCCGAAGCTGGCTGATTATAGTATTCATAGCTGGAGCCATAGTTGTGCCGCAAGTTTGGGCCAGTCAGCCTGAGCATGCTGAAACTCCAGTTCCGGTTGCCGTTGAAGAATCTGTTGAAGTAGCTGAAGAGCATGAAACAGAATCAAGCCACGAAGGCGGACATGGAGCTGAAGCAGCAAAAACTTTCATGTGGATTGCAATAATTTTAATTGTTGCAAAACTTTCAAGCCTGGTTGAAAAAGTGGGCCAGCCTTCTGTTTTAGGTGAATTAGTAATGGGTGTGATTTTAGGAAATTTAGTATTGGTTGGCATAAACTTTTTTGAACCTTTGAAAGAAAATAATATAATTACATTTTTATCTGAATTGGGTGTTGTCATTCTATTATTCCAAATCGGTTTAGAATCAAATATTAAAGAAATGAAATCGGTTGGTATGAAAGCATTTTTAGTAGCAATTGTAGGCGTAGTAGCTCCTTTTGTCTTGGGAACATATGTTGTCGGCCCTTGGCTTTTACCAGGCTTATCAATGAATGCCTATTTATTTTTAGGCGCAGCTTTAACAGCCACCTCAGTAGGCATTACTGCCAGGGTGTTCCAGGATCTTGGAAAGTTGAAAATCAAAGAAGCGCAAATTATTTTGGGAGCTGCGGTTATTGATGATGTTCTGGGATTGATTATTCTGGCTGTTGTTTCTGCTATGGTTACAATCGGCGCAGTTAGCATTGGCGTGATTAGTTTGATAGTGGCAAAAGCTATTCTATTTTTGATTGGAGCTATTGTTATCGGACAATTATTAGCAAAAGTTTTGGGTCGAGTTTTTGCAAAAATCCAGACCGGAGTGGGCATGAAATTCACATTAGCCATTTGTTTTGGACTGTTATTTGCATTTTTAGCCCAAAAAATCGGATTAGCTCCAATTGTCGGCGCATTTGCTGCAGGTTTGGTGCTTGACCCAGTTCATTTTAAATATTTTAAAGACGCAAAGATTGTAAAAGACATGAAAAAGGTGGCTGCCGAGGCTCGGCCTGATGTTCGTGATAAATTTTATAATGCAATTGAACCGCATGCTCATAGACATATTGAAGATTTGATTGAGCCGATCGGCATGTTTTTAATTCCAATTTTCTTTATTATGACTGGCATGGCCGTAAAACTTGAAACATTGTTTGATTTTAAAATATTGCTGGTTGCTTTAGGTATCACAGTTATTGCTTTTATTGGAAAATATATAACCGGTTTTGCAGCTGGGAAGGGGGTTAATAAGTCAATTATTGGTTTTGGCATGGTTCCACGGGGAGAAGTAGGTTTAATTTTCGCTACTATTGGAAAAGGGCTTGGAGTGGTCTCAGATTCTGTATTTTCAGTTATTGTCATTATGGTAATATTTACTACACTATTAACTCCGCCAATTTTAACATTTTTATTAAAGCGTCAAAGCAATAAACAAGCTGCTTCAGAAACATAACACAAATTTAACACAAAATAACACATTATAACGCAAAAAAGGGCTTACACAGTCCTTTTTTATTGACAATATTAATACTTCTATGTATAATAATCTAATTGTTTCTTGTCAAAAAAGGAGGGAAACATGACCTTTGAACAACTACAAGAAAAATTCGGGTTTGGCTTTGCTGTACGAGTATATGAAAATCAAACTGATCCAAAATTTTTTAAAGGTTTAAATCTAGATCAATGGGTTGAAATTGCAATGATCACCAATGATCAAACAGATTTAAACAAGCAAGCAATGAAAAAAATTCAATCAGCTATAAAGCCTTTTCAATTTTGGGCCAAAGTTGAAAGAGAAAGAAATATTGACTTTTGGTCATTTGAAAATGCGGAATTTACAGAGTTTGTGCGCAAACGCATGTATGAAACAGCTTATCGTTTTTGGCATTGGCTTAGCGTTTTCATATGTTATAATAGTTTTTCAGATGATGAAAAGGAAGAAATTCTCAGGCAGTTATTTAAGTATGCCAGAAATAATACAAAAAATTTAAAGCAAATGTATAAAACAGCAGAAATTGCTTTGCCTGAAGGTTTGGATCCAGGACTGAATGATTTTAGAGAGCAAATTTTAGAAAAAATGATTGATATTGCTCAAACATTTGAAGACTGGTTTTTTATCATTGATAATTGTAAAGATGGTTATCGATATGTTGATAAAATTATGCCTTTGATTCAAACTCCATCACAATGGTGGAAAGCCTGGTTGAAATTTCTATATTGTTTTGATGATTTTAGGCAAAAAGCTTTTTATAAACTTGAGGAGCTCTGCAGCAGCTTTGATGATTGGTATCAATTCTATTGTAGATTTGCTAGACTTGATAAAAGCTTGAGATTCAAAGTTTTTCATTACATGATGAATACGGCAAATAGTAAGCTAGAGTGGTGGATCACATACAAAGTGGCCAGCAAGTTTGATGATTTTGATACATATTTAGAAGTTGTAAAAAAACTATTAGAGCATGATTTATCAATAGAGCAGTATGCAGAAATGTGGGAGGATGCGTCTGATTGGGATGATCAGGAAATGATTATTGTAGCAATTCAAAAGAGAATTTAAATTACATGACCAGCTAAACTGAGCTGGTTTTTTTTATAAATTTAATAATATTTATTTTTACTTATGCAGGCGAAAGCCTGCGTTGCCTTTTCCAATGTTGGCTTGCGCCAAGTTACTTTTTGGCGCCAAAAAGTAACCAAAAACCGCTGGGGGGCTTCAAATGCGAAGTAATGATGATGTTTCCATCTCGCTCCGGGGGCAATCAGCCCCCCAGACCCCCGTTGCGATAGATTAAAAATCGCTTTAACATATACAACCAGCTAAACTGAGTTGGTTTTTTTAATTTATTCTCGCATTTTGAATAATTAAATGCTAAAATAAAATGTAGTTCTTTGTAAAAAAGCGCAGTTTGATCTGCATAGGGAGTAGTAAATGAAAATAGCGTTGATTGAAGCTGGGTCGCCTGGCTTTCATGTGTTTAAAAAATTTGTTTTGCCAAGGCTTGGATTGCCAATACTTGGAGCAATACTTCGTGATTTAAAACATGATGTGAAAATATTTTGTGAAGACTTATCAGGAATTGACTGGGGTTATGTGAGACAAGCTGATCTTGTCGGTATTTCTACAATTACCTGTACAGCTGAAAGAGCTTTTGATATTGTGAGAAAGATTAAAAAGCTTTGGCCCAAAAAGACCGTTATTATGGGTGGGCCGCATGTAACATTTTTACCAAAAGAAGCTTTGGATAAAGGTGTCGATTTTGTTGTTCGCGGAGAGGGAGAGCGAACAATGGTTGAAATTATAGACTGGATGAATGATTCAGGAAGCTTGGATAAAATTTTAGGGCTGTCTTATGAAGTAGCAGGTAAGCCTATCCATAATCCGGATCGTCCTAAAGATAAGGCTGTATTTGATAATATCCCATTTCCTGCATTGGAAATGATTGAAGGCTATGAGAGAATGAGATTTATTCCAATTCAGACTTCACGAGGATGCCAGCATAAATGTGAGTTTTGTTCAGTAACGCCCATGTTTGGCCGAAAATTACGTTGCGCCACCGTGGTTACAGTTGTGGAAGAGCTAGAACGATTGATAGAGTTGATGCCAGGCAGAAAAGTTTTTTTCTACGATGACAATCTAGTCAGTAAACCACGCTGGACAAAAGAACTTTTGAGCCTGATGATTGAAAGAAAAGTGGAAGTTGATTGGATGGCGCAGGTTACTGTCAAAGCGGTTAAGGATACTGAATTAATGGATTTGTTTAAACAAGCCGGGTGTAAGCAGGTTTATGTCGGCCTTGAATCTGTTAATCCTCAAACGTTAAAAGATTGGAAAAAAAGTCAAACAGTGGAAGAGATGAAAAGAGCAATTCGAATTTTCCATGAATATGGTATTACAGTTCATGGGATGTTTGTTCTTGGTGGAGATAATGATAATCAGCAGACAGTAAAAGATACGGTAAAATTTGCAATTAAAATGAAAGTTGACACAGTAATGTTTTCAATCTTATGCCCGCTTCCTGGATCAGCTGTTTACGACAAGCTTGTAAGCGAAGGCAGACTACTTTCCAGATCATGGCGATATTTTGATGCTCATCATGTTGTTTTTCTACCGGCAAAGATACCAGCCTGGAAGCTTCAAAAAGCAGTAATGCTTCAGGCCATGCCCCGGTTTTATTCTTTAGGCAGAGTGATGAAAAGAGCATTAAAAGCAATAACAGCATTTATTTTTTCCCTGTCTTTTAGAAAACAAGCTGGACGGAATCTATTTCTTACAATATACGGGCATATTACAGTAAGGAAATTTAGGAAGCAAAAAGGAGAGAGAGCGTTTTTTAAGCGGTTAAAAGAATTGCCATCAAGGATACGTAGAGATAAGAGTAAAGAATCTGCAAGCTGAGTACAATGTGCTCAGCTTTTTTAAAATCTTGCTTTTTTAGTATAGATTGAGTAAAATAAGTAAATATTGAAAGGGGAGGGAAGCAAGCGATGAGGATTTTAATAGCACTATGCATCATTTTGACAAGTTTTAGTTCTTTAGCAAATTATCAGGTGTGTCTTGATAAAAAGCAGAAATTTTTTTCAAAAAAAATCGATGAAGCACAGTTGTTAAGTGATTTAAAATCTTGTTTTATAAATCCATATGTGTCAATGGGAAATCCAGTTACATATAAGACAGGTAAATGTATTTTTGATGATAAAGGCCAGAGATACTTGTTAATATCTGCAATTGGAAATTATGAACATATCAGAAAGCAGTTTGAAAGAGAAGTGAATAATGATCTGTGGCTTTATTCTCTAAAAATAGAGAGGAGAAGAAGGCTAAGGGCAGTGCACTTGCCATTGTAATAAAGAGTAGGATAAGATCCTGCGCTTGCCCTGAATTGAACGAAGTTTTAGTTCAGGGTTTTTTGATTGATTTTTTAAAATAAAATGCTAAAATAAAAAATAGGTAATGGGTAAAAATATGAGATATAATATTCCAATAGCATTTGCAATAATAGTAGCTATAACGCTTGGTGTTTTAATCTTTGGAATTTATAGCACCTATACCATGTTTTCCGCTAATGCTGCTGATGAGGAATTAGATATTGATATTCGTTTGGAAAGATTGAATAATAAAGATTAAAATTGAGATATAATCCGAATGCCCCGAATAATTTGACAAGTTTGAGAAAGACAAAGCAAGCTAGAGGGGAGTTAGGATTTATAATTTCTTATTCGTGTTTAAAAAAAAGACGCCACAGATATGACTGGGCGGTTTTTTATTGATTAACAATAGAATCTTCTGTTATTAGCTCGTCACTGCCTGGACATTTTTTGCCATCATACACTGGATCAGCATGCGGAACGACAACATATATTTGTTTCCCCTCATCATCAAATTCATTGTCAATTAATATAGCAGTTACAACACTGGTACAAATAGGGCACTCTCCAGATTCTTCTATGTAGCAGACAAAAGCCATCTGGGTGCCACTCCGCTGCCATCGCATGGTTTTTTGCTGTATGGATCTTTATGCTTTGTTAGAACATATTCTTTTTGATCTGCAATCTGTCTTGCTTTTGGATCTGGATCAGTAACTCTTTGTATGGGAAAATGTCCATCGCAAAGATAGCAAACGCCTAACTGTTTTTTCATGCGCACCTCCTTGATTGCAATCTATATGTTTTTATATCAATTTTGATTAATTTTGTCAATAAGATATGTACGTTATGTTTGCGTTATTTGGACGTTGTTATAAGAAATTAAATAATTCGAAAACCACTGTAGCATTGCTCAGTGGCTTTGTTTGTTCTAGAGACCTGGCCTGACAGGTTCGTAGTGTTCACGGGGGATATTGCCGCTGCCTTTGCAGCGGTAGCCGGTCTGGCTGAAATGGTTTTTCAGAACCAGATGCGGATCTGGGAGGGTTTTTTTTCCAGGCGGCTGAGGATCACAGATTTCCAGCTCTACTTCTTTGCCACAAAGGTGGCAGGTTCCCTTGTTTTTCATTTTATTTTCCTTTCACCAGGATTTGTGGTTCTTGGCCAGATCCTTGGCATTGTACATCTGACCCATTGAATTTGTGAGGAGCCATTATATAGTCCTCACAAGGCTCATGTAGAATTTGACAGAGAAAAGGATCTTCTTTTGTGTCAGATGGTTTACAGCTATGAATAACCGGATGAACTGACTGACAATAGCAGCAGACGCCCTTTTTATGCATGTTTTTCTCCTATATAAGGTTCAAAGTATTATACCATACATTATTCTTTTTGTCAACATTTTCGTGTATTTTTAGGTAAAATTGTGATAAAATATGTATTAGATTCATAAATATTAAATAATATGGACAATTTATATTCACTTCCTGATCTTCCATATGGATATGCAGATCTTGCTCCTCATATTTCTGAAGAGCAATTAACAATTCATCATACTAAACATCACCAAGGCTATGTCAATGGAGCAAATACAATTTTTAAAATACTGGATGATGCTCGGAAAAATGGTTCAGAATATGATGTCAAAGCCACACAAAGGGAATTATCATTTAATGTTGCTGGACATTTGCTTCATGCTCTTTTTTGGACAAAAATAGCTCCAGCAGGCAAAGGTGGCGAACCAGGGGATATTGGGAAATTATTAGAAAAGGAGTTTGGATCAATTGAGCGATTTAAAGAAGAATTTACTAAAGTTGCAGTTTCTGTGGAAGGCTCTGGCTGGGCAGTCCTGGCCTATGATCCTTTAGTAAAGAAATTAATGATTATGCAAATTGAAAAGCATAATATGAATCTAGTGCCAAGTTTGCCAGTTTTAATGGCAGTTGATGTCTGGGAGCATGCTTATTATTTAGATTATAAAAATGAAAGAGGCAAGTTTGTGGAGGCTTTTTGGAATATAGTGAATTGGAATGGAATCAATGAAAGATTTAAAAAATTTCAATAAATATTACTTGAAATAGATTTGCGGCTCTGATAGGATAGTTAGAGCCGCATTTTTATCCTGGATTACTCGGGGCAGCAGAGCTACCCCTCGACCTTGAATTGCAGGATAAAAATGCGGCACTTCAGCTTTGGACTGCCTGATGCTGAGGGGTAGCTCTGCTGCCCCGACCAAAACTACAGGCCAAGGCTGGGAATTTTTTCTTATGCAAAAATTATTAGAACAAATCCAGGAATTAAAAAAATCCCCTGTCAAAAAGCAAATTGATCAGCGGATTTTAGAATTTAAAAAAGCAGGACAGTCTTCTAATAATACAATATTTAAGGAATTGTGCTTTTGCATTTTGACTGCTAATTCTACTGCTGAGCGTTGTATTGAAGTGTGTACTAAAGTAGGTAATGGTTTTTTGAATTTGCCTGAACAAGATTTGCAAAAGCTATTAAAGACCTGCGGCGCCAGATTCCATACCAAACGCGCAAATTATATTGCAGAATCTCAAAAGTATAAAAATGAATTGAAAAAATTAATGAAAGAATTGGATGAATTTGAAATGCGCGAATGGTTGATTGAAAATATTAAGGGTTTGGGATGGAAAGAAGCAAGTCATTTTTTAAGAAATATTGGTTACAAAAATGTGGCCATAATTGATTTTCATATTATTGATTTATTAGAAAAGCAAAAATTAGCTGTTCGTCCCAAGACTTTAAATAAAAAAACATATTTAGAAATTGAAAATGTTTTAAGAAAAGTAGGAGAGAAGGTCAAATTGAATTTAGCAGAACTTGATTTATATTTATGGTATTTGGAGACTGGAACAGTTTTGAAATAAAAAGCAATTTACATATTCAATAAAAAACGCAGATTTATTTAATGCTGCGTTTTTTTGATATTTGTGATTTTTGAGTAAAAAAAGAAGCCCAGATATGATCCAGGCTTGGTTAGACAGATTGCATATTTTTAACATCAAGGTGCACACATACAGGATAACCGTCAAAAGGAATTTCCAATAATGCCTGTATGGATTGAAAACTCACACAAGGAATTGAAATAGGTGTTATTCTGGCAATAATTGTTCTGTTTACAATTTCAGCATGAAGTTCATATCCCAGGTTAAATGCCTTTTGTGCAAATTTAGTTAAAAAATGTGATAACACATGATCTGTCAGTGTTTGTTTGGCCATTATTCCTCCTACACTTCATTTTACACAATTACAAGACAAAAACCAATGGATATGATAAAATGCTATTCTATTGTCATTTGAACATTGTATTCATCCTTATTTTTAAGGCTTGGCAAATCTAAGGGTGCAGGATATATTGGAATTAATTAGTTATATTAGATATAATTAATATAGTCAATTTATGAAATTTACAGTAAAAAAACAAGCAAAAAAATCAAAGGCCAGATTAACTGAAATAGAAACTTCAAGAGGTAAAATTGAAGGTCCTTTTTTTATGCCAATTGCTACCAAAGGAGCTGTAAAATATTTAACATATCAGGATTTGAAAGCGCTTGAAGCACAAATCATATTATCAAATACATATCATTTGTTATTAAAACCAGGCCAGGAATTAATGGAGAATTTTGGCGGATTGCATAAAATGATGAATTGGGATAAACCAATTTTAACTGACAGTGGTGGTTTTCAGGTTTTTTCATTAGCAAAGATTAGAAAATTAACAAAAGACGGAGTAGAATTTGCATCGCATATTGACGGATCAAAAATTATGCTTACTCCGGAAAAATCCATTGAAATGCAAATGACAATTGGTTCTGATATTATGATGGTTCTGGATGTGTGCTGTGAGTTGCCGGCGACAAAGTCAAAACTCGAAGAGTCATTGGAGCATACTTATGAATGGGCAAAAAGATGTAAAGAATATTACCAAAAAGCTCAGCTGGCTGAAGCCAGGCATAAAACTTCGCTTTTTGGAATCATACAAGGCGGAATCGATAAGGATTTAAGAATGAAAAGTGTTGAACAAATTACAAGTCTGGATTTTGATGGTTATGCAATCGGCGGCTTATCAGTTGGGGAAAGCGCTGAGGAAATGTATGAAGTTTTGGACTGGGTTTGCCCTGCATTGCCAAAAGACAAGCCAAGATATTTAATGGGAGTTGGCCGGCCTGAAAATATTGTTGAAGCTGTAAAGCGCGGAATTGATATGTTTGACTGTGTCATTCCAACGCGTGAAGCCAGACATGGCAGATTATATGTTGTTGATGAAAATATTAAAATAGAAGATTTGATGGATGAGAAAAAAATAGCAGAAAAAGACTGCTGCTTTACCATGAATATTAAAAGTGAAGTTTTTAAAGAAAACTTTTCTCCTATAAATGAAAAAAGCAAATTTGAAGTATTAAAAAAATGTTCCAAAGCATATTTGCGGCATTTGTTCGTTGTCAATGAGCCTTTGGCGCAAAGACTGGCTACTTTAAATAACTTAGAATTTTATTTAGAATGGATGAAGAATATTCGGAAATCAATTTGATTTATGGTCAATGGTTTTTGGGAGCTGGCAGCCAGTATGGTCTTTAGGTTTTGGTCATTGGAGAAATTATTTAATGACTAATGACTTTTGCCTAAACCGTCAGCCAAGACTAACGACCAATGACTGGTAAAATTATGAGTAAATATTTTGAAGATAAACTTTACGAAATTGAAACAAAATTTTTAGTAAAAGATGAAAAAGCTTTGGCTGTTTTGGAATCCTTTAAGAGTATTGCCGGCCTTGAATTAAAAAGTACAAAAGATATTAAAATTCATGATATATATTTTGAAACCCCAGACTTTTATTTAATTAAAGAATGGTATGCTTATCGTTTCAGACAAAAAGATGACCAATATCATGTGGCATTTAAGCATAAACTTGGGGTGAGCGGTGATTCTACGCATGTTGTGGAAGAAGTTGAAGAAAAAATTTCTGAAGATCAAGTCAGTGATTTATTAAATCATAAACTGCAGATAAGGCCCTTTTTAGAGACAAAAAAAATTATTGACCCAGAAAAATTGACTGAAAAGATAGAGGTTGACAATTTTAGAAAAATATTTGTATACTGTGATGATAAAGATAATTGCATTGAACTGGCTTTTGATAATATTATGTCAAAGGCTAAAGGTATTGAATTAAGAGAAAAAGAGCTTGAAATAGAAGCACAAGGTATTGAAAAAGATGTTTATAATAAATTCATTGAACAAATAAAAACAAAAATACCAGGACTTGAACCGACTGAACATGGTAAAATTGAAAGATTAATAATGCATATGGGAGAAAAGGTTAAAGATATGAAGTATATGCAACTTTAAATATATCAGGAGGAGAAAATGGAGGAAGTACATGAATTTAGGAGAGGAGAACTTGTTTTAGTTCCAATGTATGGCAAAAGATCTAAAAATCTTGGAGAATTCAGATGTAGGCGGGGTAATAAGTATATCGTCAAGGTATTAGATGGTATTAATAAAGCATATGTTTTTAATTTGGAAGAGGTAAAGCCTTATCCAAAAAGCGCGTAAATCAAAACAGAACTGCTTGAGTTCTGTTTTTTTATGCGAAATATTTAAGCTGCTTTTTCTTCTTCAAATAAAGGTGTTAGTTTCTCTTTTATATTCTTTTTATTTTTGCTTAAAATATCTATAATTGACTGCACTCCATCAACCTGTTCTCCTGATAAGGATATTTGATGTCGGCTGTGCATATTAAGAAATTTTTTACTATAGGTTAATACTTTATTTATTTGTTCATTTATTTCAGGTGTATCCTCATATTCATCAGGTAGGGCATTGTATAAATCTTCCACTCTTCGATAAAATCCTTTGGCTCCTTTTTCTTTGTCTTCCTCCATTTCTTTCATCACTTTGCCAATTTTTGCTAAGCCAGACATTCTTTCAGCCTGCATTTTATGCAAATCCTCAACATCCACTTTAGGACGTCGAATCGGTTCATGCTTAATGCCTTCTTTCTCAAAAAGCATTTTTTCTTTTTCAGCAACCCACTCATCAATATATGAAGGTCGCCGAGTTTTTGCTTTTAATGCTCTTTCTGAAGAAGATAAAGTACCCTGCATTTCTTTTGCAGTGTCAATCATAAGTCCTTCAGCTTTTTGGCTTATGCCCTTAAGTTTTTTTGTTGTGTTTCCATCATATGCTTTTTGGGTGCCTGTTGCTTTAATATCCTCAACTTCTGTTTCCATTTCTTGAAGTTTAGATAATGCAAGATTTTCAGCTGAGGTCTTTTTCATTTCAGGAGTTTTAATTTGTTCTGCTGATTGCTGAGGTGAATTTTTTTCTCTCATTGCCATATATTTATTGGTTAAGTTCTTTTTCTAGTTTTTTAATCTTCTCTTCATCTCTCTTTTTATTATGTTGTTTTATAATTTCAAGCTGTTCAATTCGTAATTGGGCAATCTTTTTTTGAAAATTTTTCCAGATTTTTTCAAGCTTTTCAATCTTTTCTTCTTCTGGATCCTTAGGATTTTGTTTAGCCATATTTTTTCGAAAAAGTTTATTAAAGAAATTTTTAATTTTGTTCCACATATTGTTTATTTAGAAGGCTTAATAAGGCGTAAGAGGGCCAGCCTTCGCACTATTATGGTCGGGGCAGCGTCAGCCTTCGTTAAAACTTCGGCTGACAAGGAGTTACCCCTCAGCAATAGTGGCTTCGGCTGGTAAACTTAAGAAGGCAGAGAAGGAAACTATAGTACTTATATTATAACGAAAAACAGCCTTTTTCGCAACGTAACATAAAAATTACTATTTACTTTTTTCTTGGTTCTGCTAAAATATAAGAAACATATGATTCCAGAGCGATGGGAAGAAATTAAAGAGATGGCTCAAAAAAGCTTTGAAATATCTGACTTTGGGAAAGAGCCAATTGAAGATATTCCAAATGCCAAATTGGAATTTATTGAGTTTGATGGGCCGCTGGGCAAAATGCGTCTGGAATTTTCTACAAAGCCAAAAGTTTTAGATAAAAAAACCCTATATTCTGGCAGAGCTGGAAGTGATGTAAAGGTTGATTATGTATATTCTGAAGATGAGCTGGTTTATACCCTAAAAGCGTATAAATGGGATGATGAGCTGGATGATTGGGTTGAAGCTGAGTTTAATTTATAAATATAAGTAAGACAAGCAAGAAAGCAAGACTAGCAAGACAAGTTTTCAATAGATTATTTGTTTTACTTATCTCGCTTGTCTCGCTCGTCTCGCTTTTTAAAAAATATGGCCGCAATTATTCCACTTATCGTTATTGTACTGTTCATTATTTTGATCAGTCTGCGCCAGATCAACCAATATGAGAGAGGCGTAAAATTTACCATGGGTAAATACAGTGGCACTGTAAACCCTGGCTGGAGAATTGTACTTCCCATTTTCCAAAGCATGAAAAAAGTTGACCTGCGTGTCAAAGCAGTTGACGTGCCTGAGCAAAAGGCAATTACCAAGGATAATGTATCTGTTGGTGTAAATGCAGTTATTTACTGGAAAGTCGCTTCAGCTGAAAAAGCAGTGTTAGAAGTTGAAAGTTATTTCTGGGCAGTCTCACAGCTGGCTCAGACAACAATGAGAAATATTGTTGGTGAAGTTACTTTAGATGAACTTTTAAGTGAAAGAGATGCTATTTCTCAAAGGATTAAAGAAATTGTTGATAAAGCAACTGATGAATGGGGGATAAAAGTTAATAATGTTGAATTAAAAGATATTTTGCTGCCTGGTGATATGGAAAGAACCATTGCTAAACAGGCTGAGGCTGAGAGAGAAAGACGAGCTGTCATCATTAAAGCTAAAGGTGAGGTTGTGGCAGCTGAAAATTTGTCCAAAGCAGCATCTACTTTATCATCAGTTACTGGTGCATTGCATTTGAGAACTTTGCAATCAATTAATGATTTGAGCTCTGACCAGTCAAATACAGTAATTTTTGCTATGCCGCTTGAAATTTTACGGGCTTTTGAAAGCTGGAATCAAAAAGTTGAGTCAGATATTAAGCCAAGACAATAATAAATTAATTGAACTAAAAAAGAGGAGCCAGCTAGGCTCTCTTTTTTGTTGTTTGTTATTTGAAATATTTAGTATTTTACAGCTCTATTCCTACCATATCGAGAGTAGTGAACTTTACAATGCCTTCTTGTTTTATTGTCTTAATCGTATCTGCAAATCTATTATTTTTTAGAATAAAGGTATAAAGATCTAAATCTGCTATTTTTTGATAAACAATTAAATCGTATTTTTCAGCTAATTGATTAATATCTTCTGCAGATGTGTTTTTATGAAAAGTAACTATTATTGTATTTTTCATGAAATTACTGACTGGTACATCTTCAGTTTCTAATATTTTCTCCTTTTCTTTTTTTGAGGAAACAACTTGCCTTTTTATTATTTCATCCGGAATAATAAAATTATCAGGGAACATACTTGGTGTAAGTCGCCCTTTACCTAAGGGATTTGTCCCATCAATGATTTCCTTTTTGTCTGTTATTCCATCATTATCAGTATCTTCTTTTTGAGAGTCTGTACCAAATTTATTTTCAATTTCATCTTTAATCCCATCACCATCTGAGTCCTTGCTTAAAATAATTTTACTGGGCAGTTCTTCAAGAGTTTTTTGGGTTTCTTCTGAAATACGAATAGACTTTTTTTCAGGTTTTATTTCAACTTTTTTGAAGTAAAGTATAATGACTATAGCTCCAACGATTAAGACAATTAATATAATTGTAAAAATTACTATATTCTTTTTGTTTTTCATATTATTAACTTATTTATATTTATTCTTTTTCCCAAATAATGACCACAGCATGGTTGCCATCAGCATCCCAGTTTGCATAACCATTAAAGCTTGTTTCTGGTTCATATGTTAATTTTATCCTTGGGTTTAATGAAAAATGGTTTTGATAATATTCAGCAACTTTATCTCTATTTGAGCTTGAGTTAGTGGATTTATCCAGCGGTACTGTGACAATATCTATTTTTCTTTTTTTCGCTGTTTCTATTGCATAATCAAGTATTTCCTTAATCAAGGCATCCTGGCCAGCTTTGGTCAATAAATTTTCGCGTGGATTGTTTGCTCTGATATTTAGCACCTTTTTTCCATCTGGAGTGGTGGTTTCAATAAATAATACTGAACCCTCAATGTTTTGCTGTGGTTTATTGCGGTTGGTTACAAATACGATGGCAGTAATTCCTTCATATTCACCATTGGCCAGTTCAAAATGTTGTGAGGTATAGCAGGCATCGCCAATGTCTCCGGCAAATATGCGGAGCAATCCTTTCTGAGGAACAAAATTGACTTCTGTTTTTACTATAGATTTTCTTTCGCCAATCTGAATGTTCTCTAATTTTTTTTGAGCGCTTAAAAGGATATGTTTTTCCGAGTCCTGGCTGGTTTGCCATAAAGATCCAAGCGCTTTAACCAAATTTTTTGAAAAAGGCTGATGATAAGTATGCTCTGGAATTTGATCTGAATGAAGATAATGTTCTCTTATATTAAAAACCATTAAGTCACCAACTCGATCAATGTCTTGTTTTGTTAGCGTATCTTCAGCCTGACTGATTTTTTCTAGGATTTCCTTCCAGCCTTGTGCTGATATTTGATTGAGATGAAACGCTGATAAAGTATGCAGGACTGGCCAGGCTTCTTTTATTTGTGATAATTTATTCATTAATTCAATTAATTCATTCTCATCTGCTCCAGGGGAGAGAATAGAGTTTTCAAGTGTTTGTTTTGCTTCAGTCAGTCTTTGAATATTTTTTTCAATTCCTGGCCTGGCTTTTTCTGGCAAAGTTTCCAATCGGTCTTTGTTAGCCTTAATTTTTATATCAATTGAATCAATCAGCTTTTGTTTTTCTTCTTTCCAAAAACTGCCAATATCATCTATCTCAACACCTTGCTTAATTGCATTTTTAAAATAATTAAAAGCTTCAATTAATTTTTCTCTATCTAGAATTTTTCTTTCCTGTTGCTTTAATTCTTGTTCACTAAAAGCTGGTCTTAATATATCAGCCTCTATTTTTACTGCTTTTTCCGTATATCCATTCGGCAGTTTAGTAGCTTGAGGATTTTTTTCTATTGTATTTTGCCAAGTGTAGAATAGATCTTCATAATTATCAGACCGGCCCCAACGTGTGGTACCCAGCATGCCTTTGAAAATATCTATGCCTAAAGCTGAGTCAATTTTCTTTGGCATTTTATCTTTTAGAAGTTGGGTCATTAATTTTGTCCTAAACAATTTGATTTCATTTAAAATGGCAGCATTATTTGGCAGTTTTTCAATTTTTTTTGGACCAATAATTTCAATTAAATAATTTTTTACATTTGGAGGTACATCTTCCAGTTTTTTTGTTTTTTTCAAAGCAACATAGGTAGACAGCAGTTCTGGAGTGTTAAATGGCCCAAAATCCTTAACAAAAGAAAGAAATAGCTGGCCGTCTTTTTTATTTTTCAAAGACAGATCTATATCTTCTCGTTTCTCAGCTTCATTGATAAGCGGAGTGAGCGCAACTACCCATGGGCAATATGCTTTTTTGTCTGCAAATGCCTGGACTTTTTTTAATTTTTGCAAGGAATCATACCATGGAATGTGTTTTTTATCTGATTTGTCTATAAGAGCTAAATCTTTAAGCGAATCAAGGCCTTGATGATAATAATATTCAGGCGCAAACTGCTGGAATTCTTCTTCAGTATATAAACTACTATTGGTTAATAAAAAGCCAAATTGGCCTTTTTCTAAAGCTAGTTTAGCAACTTCTACTTTTGACATGTTTAATTTATCTGGATTTTCAAAGAGTACACGTAAGTTCGTTTTTGAAATAAGTTGTTCAGCTAATAATTTTTTTCTTTTTGGCGTGATTTCAAAATGTTTAATAAAATCAGTGAACAATGCATATGAAGTTTGTACTGCTGCATGATTAAATAATTCATCTTTTTGCTCATCAGTTAATGGTAGCTTTTCTTGGTCCATGGACCAGAGCATCCATCTGGGGTTGACTGGAATGACCATATCAATGAAATCTTTTTCACTAAGTTCAAGATTATCTAAATGTTTGTATATTAATTCATAATTTTGAGAATATTTTAACAATGCCTGGGTAAGTGCTGTTTTATGCTCTTTGGTTAAAGGAAGTTTACCCATGACTTTTAGTAATTCATTTGGTGCTTTTTCTATACCCATTTCAATTAAATATTTTTTTTGGAGGTCAGAAAGTTCCAGATCATCAAGTCGTTTTAAAGCTTTTGCTGTTAATTTAGATGATATTTGAAAGATAAAGTTGTTATATTGACTTTTTGATAATTCAATATCATTATTTAAATAATCTATAAAAACTGGTTCTGGAGATTGTTGAATTGTCAAATCAATTAGCTCTTGTTTATTTTCATCCGATAGGTTTTCTAAAAAAAGAGTATGAATATAAAGGCCTTGGATGACATTTGGTTTAGCAGCTGCTGCTTTAATCATTTTTTCCATATCATCATCTGTGAGATTAATTTTGTCTTGAGCTCTCGCTAGCCATACAGGATCTGATTCGATTACTAATTTTTTAAATTCGTCTTTTGGATAGCCTATTTTATCTAAATATTGAAGGATAAGGCCATATTTTTTTTTGTCCAATAATTTTTCTACTAAAAGCTCTTGTTGATCATCTGTTAAAGTAAAATTGTCTATAATGGTGACAAAACGATCAGGGCAATGTCTTATTGATGCTTTTATGAATTTTGCTTTGAAATCATTAAAATCAGGATCATCTTTAATATGTTCATTAAAATTATTAATCATCCATTTGGTTGCCATGTAAGAATGGGCTGCTTTCATTATAAATTGTCCTTTGCTGCGGTTTACTTTATCCAGATTTTCAAATAAAAGACCTGGATTTTTATCAATAAGTTCATTAACTAAATAACTTTCTTGTTTATTCTCTAATTTTACTTTGTCAATATTCTTTATTAAATTTTCAGGATGAAAAACAGTTAATTCATGAATAAGCATGGGCATCTGCTCCTCAGTTATTCCAAATTGGGATAAGTTGTCAATTATTATTACAGGATTTTTAGCCAGCACACATAAGGTGAATTCTTTTTTTGTTATGCCGAATTTGGGATAAAGATCAAACATTTCATCAATATTTTTTTCAATTAGATATTTCATGATCTGCTTTTTTTCCTGATCATTTAATTCATATTGGCCAATGTTTTCAAAAAGTTCAATATACTTTTCAATTAATTCCAAAGATACTTCATATGAATAATCTCCAAGCAGAATTTGGCTTGTTAATTTATGCTTTTCATCCTGAGTGAATTGGTGCTTGCCTTTTATTTTTTCTATTTCATCTTTCTTGTCGAGTTCATCTTCAAGTTCTTTTTCATCTAGTTTACCTTCAATAATAGGCATGTTTCTCAATAACCAAATAGCATTTTCTTTTATTATGCTATTTATTATAGTTTCATCAGTTAATTTCATTTTTTTAGCATATTCAAATAATATGGCTGGATTGCGTCCGGCAGTTAGTTGTATTAATAAATTTAGTTGAGGCTGAGTGAATTCAAATTTGTCATAATTCTTTATTAAATATTCACTGGCATATTGTGTTTTTAAAGCAATATCAACTACTTTTGTTTTTTGCTCAGCAGTAAGTTTGAGTTCATTTATATTTTCAATCACCCATCTTGGTGATCGTTGGATTATCATATCAATTGCTTCATCTTTTGTTATCCCTAATTTATCTAGATTTTCAAGAAGCTTATCTTGGCGATACATTGATAATCTGTTTGCTATTTTATCTAGATCTGGTTTCTCAAGTTTAAATTCATCAAGTTTTGTAACAATAACTTCAGGGAATCTGTTGATCATATAAGCTATTATTTCCCGCTTTTGATCATCAGTTAATTCAAATTTATTCATATTTTCAAACAGCCATTTGCTTCTGTCTAAAATTTTCTTATTTATTAGCCGCTCTTTTGTCATATCAAATTTATCCAGGTGTTTGAGTAGAAGATCAGGCTTTCTGTCATATAAATAAATTCGGACTTCATTAATTGCTGCCTGAGAAGGGGATATTTTGTTCCAGTTTTCTAAAATCATTTCAACATTGCCATGCTTTAAATCTTGAACAATTCTATCATGAATTCCCTGTGGTAAATTCAATTTATCAATATTGTCAAACAATGGCTGAGCTTTGTTTTCAAAACCCCAGCCGAGCATACCATCTACCAGCTCTTCAATTTGTTTTTGTGAAAATTTGAATTTTTCAATGTTATCAAAAATTGGCTTTGGATCACGGAGAAAGGTTTTGCTTACCAATTCAAATAATTTTTCTTTTGGCAGATTAATTGAATCCATATTTTCGGCGATTTCAATCATATTTTTTTCAAAAAGCCTGGTAATAATCATTTCTGTTTGATCTGGAGTGAACTGGGAAAAATCTATTTTGCTGATTATGCCTTTGAAATTTTCAGGCGAATATGACATTGATCTGATAAAATTGTGATATTGCGATTTTTTCGCTTCTTGTTCTGGCTTTTTTTCCATTTTAGCAACTTCAGGCAGGTATTTGTCTAAATTCTTTCTAAAAATTTTGATTGCTTTTTCTGGATTTGAATCAAATAATGAATAACAGCCATTGCTAATAAGATAAAATTTGAATATCGGGTGATTAACTTTTTTTTCAAATTCAGTAATAGCCAGTTCTGGATATTTTTCAAGTATATCATCAAGTGGCCTGAATATCTTTTCAAATTTATCCTCATCAGCTTCAGACATTTCTAATTGATCAGGATGAATATAGTAATTTTTACCACTAAAAAACTTATCAACCAATTGGTTAATGTTTTTTATTACCTTTGTCAATTCCTTAACATCAACTTCTTTTTCTTTTGGCTCTTTCAGTTCTTTTGGTTCAGAAGGAATGTCAATTTTTTGTACAGGCTCAGCCATATTATTTCAACGAGACAAGCCCCATAGGGGCGCCTTTGGGGTACGACCAGTAGTTTAATTTGTTGCACTTGTTTTACTTGTCTTGCTCGTCTTGCTGGTGATTACTTAAATTATACTAAATTTTACTCAGTTTTACTATTTAAATTGTTATTAAGTGCAGCTATTATGTTTTTCTGTTCTTTTGTTTTTCAGTTCTTTAGTTCTTCCCCCTGTTCTTTAGCTGAAAAATATGCTATTTTATATTATAGAAAAGCTTTTAGCAATGAGAAAATTAAGAAAACCAAAAAAATTTGAAAAAGAGAAAAAAGCGAGAATTATGGATCGCCGAATTTTTGTTTTACGCGGTTTTTTTATAATTTTTGCATTAATAATTGCAGCAAAATTATTTACTGTCCAGGTTTTAGATCATCAGTATTATTACGCCTTGGCTTCTGACCAATATGAGATCTTCAAACAGCTTTATCCAGTGCGAGGAGATATTTTTGTCAGGGATGAAAAAGTGGGCGTAATTAATGAAGACTCTCTTTATCCGCTGGCTACCAACAAGGAATTGTCTTTAGTTTTTGCCAAGCCTTATGAAATACAGGATTCAGAAGAAGTAATGGAGGCATTAAAAGAGGTTTTTCATATAGATAATGAAGAAGAGGAAAAGGAAATTTTAGAAAAGCTGAACAAAGAAAATGATCCTTATGAACCGATCTGGCACCGGGTGGATGACAATACGGTTCAAAGGTTGAAAGATTTAAATCTTCAGGGTATATATTTTGCGCCTGAAAAGACGCGTTATTATCCAGAAGGCAATATTGGCAGTCATATTTTAGGATTTGTTAATTATTCAGAATCAAAAGGCAATTATGGCACTGAAGGTTGTTATGATGAAGTATTGGCTGGCAAGGCTGGATTTTTGCAATCAGAACTTGATAGCTTAGGCAGATGGATTTCAGTTTCTAATAAACGATTTGAAAAAGCAGAAGACGGAGCTGATATTATTTTAACAATAGATAAGTCAATTCAGTTTTTTGCCTGTGATCAGCTGAATAAAGCGGTTGAATCATATAATGCGCAGAGCGGCAGCTTAATAATAATGGAACCAAATACTGGAAAGATTATTGCCATGTGTGGTTCGCCTGATTATGATCCGAATAATTATAATAAAGTATCAGATATTGACGTTTTTAATGTTCAGGCAGTATCTGATGTTTACGAACCAGGTTCAATTTTTAAAACCATAACCATGGCCGCAGCAATTGACGCTGGTAAAGTTGATCCTTATACAACTTATAATGACACTGGATCGGTTACTATTGCAGATCATACGATTAGAAATTCTGATGGAGAAGGTCATGGAATAAAAAATATGACCAATGTTTTGGAAGAATCCTTAAATACAGGGTCTATTTTTGCAGCCAGGCAGCTGGGAGTTGGGGTATTTAAAAATTATGTTGAGAATTTTGGATTTGGGCAAAAAACTGACATTGGTTTAACGCCAGAGTTTGCCGGAGATATTAGTTCATTAGAAAAACCAGGAGAAATTTATATGGCCACCGGATCTTTTGGCCAAGGTATTACAACCACCGCAATTCAAATGGCAAATGCATATGCGGCAATTGTTAATGGAGGTAATTTGGTTAAACCATATATTATTGATGAAATTAGACATAATGATGGTACTGTTGAAAAAACAGAACCTCAGGTTTTGCGGCAGGTTATTTCAGAGCGAACTTCAGCCCTGGTCAAAGGCATGTTGATTTCTGTGGTAAAAAACGGCCATGCTGAACCTGCAGGCGTGCCAGGATATTTAGTTGGCGGCAAAACCGGAACTGCGCAGGTTCCAGATAAAGTGCACGGGGGATATAGCGCAGAAACCATTCATTCATTTGTCGGGTTTGCGCCGCTGGAAGATCCCAAGTTTGTAATGATTGTAAAAATTGACAAGCCGCACCGGGCCTATGCAGTCTTGACTGCAGCCCCAACATTTGGTAAAATTTCTAAGTTCGTATTGGAATATTATGGAATTCCACCCACTGAATAAATTTCAAAGAACAAATTACAAATAACAAATAAAATCTAAATTTCAATGAACGAAATTCCAAATAGTAAAAAAGTATATGATTTAGAGGATAGAACATATACATTCGCCAAAGACGCGGCTTTATTTTGTAAAAAAATTCCTAGGACGGTGAGTAATATCGAATATGGAAAACAATTGATTAGAGCAACAGCATCTGTCGGTGCAAATTATATTGAAGCAAATGAATCTCTAAGTAAAAAGGATTTCTCATTTAGAATTAAAATTTGTATAAAAGAATCAAAAGAGTCTGGCTATTGGTTACGATTAATAATTGAAACAAATGATGAAAGTTTTAGAGAAGAAGGAATGAGTCTTTTTGATGAATCAGTAGAATTAAAAAAGATTTTTTGTTCAATATTAGTTGAAGCAGATCCAAGTAAAAAGTTGGATAAGTAAATAAGAGGTATTTGAGATTTTGAATTTTGATTATTGTTATTTATTTGCTATTTGGTGCTTGTTATTTGTTATTTTTTTATATGATGAATATCCTTCAAAAAATACTAGCATTCTTTGCAAGAAGAATACTTAATCGTTACAAGCCAAAGGTAATCGGTATCACTGGCAGTATTGGTAAAACTTCTACTAAAGAAGCAGCTTTTATGGTTTTAAAAGACAAATTTCGAGTGAGAAGAAATGTAAAAAATTATAATAATGAAATTGGCGTTCCAATAACCATTATTGGCACTGAGACCGGAGGTAAATCATTAATAAAATGGTTAAAGGTATTTGTTAAGGCATTAAAACTGTGGCTGATAAAAAATAAAAAATATCCAGAAGTTTTAATTTTAGAAATGGGCGCTGACAAGCCTGGAGATATAAAATATTTGGTTGATATGGTGCCATTAGACATTGGTGTAGTAACCAAGGTCAGTCCGGTTCACATTGAATTTTTTGGCACCATTGAAGCAATTGCTAAAGAAAAAGGCCAGATAGTGAAAAATTTAAAATCAGATAAAACTGCAATATTAAATTTTGATGATGATAAAGTAAGATCAATGGAGAATATTACAAAAGCAAAAGTGTTAAGCTATGGCTATTCAGAAGATTGTGAAATGAAAGTGGTTGGAATTGATGTCAAGGTGGAAGAGGAAAAAGTCAGGGGTATGAGCTTTAAGTTATCATATCAAGGCTCAACTATTCCTATGGTTTTGCCAGGAGTCATTGGACGTCATCAGCTATATGCTGCCTTAGGAGGTGCTGCCATTGGTATTGCAATGGGAATGAATATGGTTGATATTGGTCAGGCGTTGAAAAAATATCGGTCACCAAAGGGTAGAATGCGTATTATTGAAGGCTTAGATAATGCTACAGTTATTGATGATAGTTATAATTCATCTCCTGATGCAGCGCACGCAGCAATTCAAGCTGTGAGTAAAATTCCAAGGCGGGGAAGATTGATTGCTGCATTTGGAGAAATGCTGGAATTGGGGGAGCTGGCTGTATCTGAACATCAGAAACTTGGTGAAGCAGCAGTTAAGGCAGGTTTTGAAAAAATATATGCAGTGGGTAAACTTGCAAAATATATTCGAAAAGGAGCATCAATGGCTGGTTTAAGTTTGGAAAATATAAAAGTATATGAAAAATCAGAACTGGCTGCTGAGCAAATAAAAAAAGACCTCAGAGATAGTGATCTTATTTTAGTAAAAGGCTCTCAGGGTCCGCGAATGGAAAAAGTGGCAAAAGCTTTGATGGCTCATCCTGAACGGGCTTCGCAGCTTTTGGTCAGGCAGTCAAAGGCGTGGTTGAGGAGATAGAAAGGTGAAATCCGAAATCCCCGCTGCTCTGGACGTCATTCCTGCGAAGGCAGGAATCCGTTATTAGTATAGTGTAACCCAAATCAGCGGACAAAAATAAAAACTTCTATTTAAAGAAGCTTTTTTATTTAATCCCTTTTTTCCAATACAAACCATCAGGTTTTTGAATGAATTTGTCTTGAAGTTCTTTAGGAATATCTTTCAGATTCTTTGGTATAGGAGAATATGATATTGTTGCCCCCCTTTCTATAAAAATATCACCATCTATATTAACAATTGACTGAGCAGGTTCTGCTAATAATCTAAAATATTTATCAAGGAAAAAATAAAGTGCACCTGATTTTCCAATTAAAAAATTGTGTTCTGTGCTAAATAAATTATGAAAACCCTTAGTATCATTTGTTTTATTTGATAGGCTAAATCCAATAATTCTCGGGTCTACTGTGTTTTTTGCTTTACTAATTCGTACTAAATCACCATTTTTATCAGCTAATGTAATGGATTTTAATGATTCTCTCTTTATGAATTTAGCTTCATCAACCATTGAATCAAGTGGTACTTTTAGAGGTTTTCTTTCAAATGCTTTTTTTGCAGCTTTTAATTTTTCTTCTTTGTTCAGTAGCTCCTTACTTGTTTTTCTTCTATCCTGGCTCTTTTTCCTTTCCTTTTTCTCTTTTACTTTTAATAGTTCATCTTTATATTGCTGATAATACTCTAAGGCCTTTGCCAATTCACCAGCCTTTTCCGCAGCCACAGCCTTATCCATAATTTCACCGAGAAATTCCTTTTCTTCTGGAGTTAAGGGAACACGCTTAACCTCACCCCGCCGCGGGCGGGCCATATTTAGTTGGGATTCGAGTGATTTGGGTTGTTCTGACATATAGTAGTGAGTAATGGGTAATAAGTAATGAGTAATTCGGATACAGGATTCAGGATACAAGATCCAAGACTATGACTTAATTATAACTAAAACTGCAATTATATTCAATTTATTGAAAAATTTATACAATTATGTTACAATAAAGCAGATTTTTATGCCCTCATCGTTCCGCCTTCGCCCTTCGATAAACTCAGGGCTTTGGCGGACAGGCTAGTGGTTAGTAATGATTTCTTCAAAATTTTTGTAGCCGCCATCGTCTAGGGGTTTAGGACGCTGCCCTCTCACGGCAGAAACCGGGGTTCAAATCCCCGTGGCGGTACCAAAAATTTTGGGGAAATCTTAATACGTTGCCCTCGAACAGCAGGAAACATGGGTTCGCCTGCCCCGTACCGAACAAGCGAAGCGAGTTCTGGCTCAGGGAGTCCCATTGGGGTCACCAAAAATATTGCTATTTGGGCAATTTTTTTATTTTATCAAATTTTGCTACAATTAAGGTACATTAAATAAATACATAAATATGGAAGATCCAAACAAACCAGAACAAAGAAAAAAGAAAGCATATCTCAATTTTGGCCAGCCTAGCCATGAAGATGAGTATGTTTTGCATTTAGCAGATGATGATATCCCATTTGATTTAGCTGAAAAGATTGAGGAGATTTTAGGAAAAAATTGGGAAGTTCTGGACAGAGGAACACGAATTGAAATTTGCCATAAGCGAAAGTTTGGTTTGCGAGATGATAAAAAAGTATTTGGCGCAGTTGAACAAGCGATTCCAGACAAATATAAATTACATAAATAAAAAAGTATGAAAAAATTATTTTTATTAACATTTCTACTGGTTTTAGTTTTAGCTGGCTGCAGCTGTGAAAAAGCTGAACCTACTGATGGCATTGCTACTGATAAAATGCCAGAATTGTATGATGAATATAAAGATTTTGCCAATACCTGGTAAGGCCAATGGAAAAATACTACTTTTGGCTCAAGCGGAGCATCAAAAGCAACTGTTATAGTAAATGAAGATGGAACTGCGTCTTTTACTATTGATATTGACGGCATGGTTTTTGGCATGGTTAATCCAGAGCCAAAGACATTCAAAGGAAATTATAATGACAAAGGCATAGTTTTTGAACAAAACGATGAATTATTTGGTGATGTAACAATTAATATTGAAAAAACAGGGGAGTCAGAAGCAACAGTTGATGTAAAGAGTGAAAACATAACAACACCTGGAATTAAATCAATGACTGCCAGTGGAACGCTTGATATGGAAAAAGTTCATATGGATTATGAAGTCCAGTTTACTTCTGGCAGTCCGGCAAAAGGCGTATTTGATATGTCAAAGATCGACTAAACTGTTTATTATTAAATTAAATATATGCCAAAAGGCGAACCAATATTTGAACAACAAAAATTACCTGTTGACGTTTCTTATGAACAATTGGAAGCTCGAATTCCAGAAGTAGCTAAAATGAAAGGATTTGATCAGCGAAGTGACTTTCATACGCTGACTTTGGATGAGCATACAAAGCAGCTGGGCAGGAATTTGGAAAATAATTTAGACAGCCTGGAAAAATGGCTGAAAGATCAAAAGAAAAAGGAGGATTTAGAAAAATTAGAACAATACAAAGATTTAATTTTATTAGCTGGCAAATTACATGATTTGGGTAAAGTATCAGAAGAAGGTATGCAGGTTCATCCAAAAGATCCTGAAAAGCGCCAATATGTAGGTCATGAAAAAGAAAGTGAAAAAATTGTGCGTGAAGTCGTACCAAAGCATTTTAATCTCAAAGAAGAAGAACTTGATTTAGTGGCAAAATTAGCTGGTTTGCATGCATCAGCATTAAATTTGGTTGGAAATTTTCAATCAAATAACCAGCCAAAAGGAAAAGGCTTAAAATCTTATGACCAGTTTTTCAAAAAAGCAGAAGCTTTGCCAATGGATGTGAATATTGAAACAAAGATGAGAATTGTTTTTGCTTTGAATAAATCAGATAAAGGCGCAGGCTGGAATGAACAAAGTGATCCTGAGGATCCAAAAGTCAAAACTGTTCAGGATAAGGCTGAAAAACAGATTAAAACGTTAGAAGAAATGGAAAAAGCTTTACCAGCATTGGTAGCTGCTATTGAAGGAAGGAGAGCAGGTGATCAGAAAGCTGGAATAGTTTTAGAAAAAGGTGAGTATGTTTATAAAGCGCCTGAGAAAAAAGAAAAGAAAAAAGTTGAGATTCCTCCAGGGTTGAAGAAATTAAGTCCGATTTTACGAGACAAGGTGCCGGCAGTGGCTGAAGTATATCCTACTTTGCAGGCAAAAAAGGGGAATGAACGGGCTTTGCAGGGCATAATAAATGGTTTGTTGAAAAAGAAGATCGGTTTGACTGATGAACAAATCGAAGCAGTTTTAAAAACACTAGAATAAAAAAAGGCCGGCCGCAAAATGCACGCACAGGCAGGCACGCAAAATTTTGCGTACTTACCAACGATACGAATAATTTATAATCATGCATTTTGCGGCCGGCTTTTATAATTTTCTCATTTTATAGCAAACAATATTTTCCTTTTGCAAGTATTGCCCAACAAGTAAGGGATAAAATTTTTCTCCATTAATTTGCGTTAATTTAAAGTCTTGAAGCTGATTAATATCTCCTGAAAATTCATCTTTCATTAATTTCCCGAACACATAATAAACATTTTTCAATTTTTCAGTTTTTTTGTCTTTATGTTTTTTTGTTTGTTTAATAAATTTTTCAATTATTTTTACGCCTTTTTCAATCGCTTCATTTCTGTCTCTATCTTTCATTCCAAATTCTAATTCAATGCAGGTTTCTAATACCTCACCCAAAGGGCCTTTGGGATCTGGCCAGAGCAAAATTGTATCTAAATCAACATATTGGAGCGGAAATTTTTTTGAAAGTTTTTCTCTTGGCACAATAATAAAATCATCTTTTCCAAGTGACGCTTCATGCAGGTCAATTACATATTCATACTTTTTAGCAATTTTTAGATTTTGTGCTGCTTTTTTTACTTCATAAATATCTGAATCAATTTTTCCTGGATAGATTCGGTTTAAATTAATATCAATGTATTCTTTTTTTTGTTCAAGCGCTTTTGGATTGGCAATTAATGTATCAAAAAATTTATCTAATCCTTTAGATTTTAATTTTTCTAAAATTTCAATTCCCAGCGGCTCATTTCCATGAGTAGCTGCAATGATTAATATTTTTTTCATATATAAATGTGTAAATTTTTCAAAAAAGGGCAGACATTGCTGCCCTTTATGGAAAGATTAAATGCCCAGATGTACCTTGATCATATCCAAGGTTAGATGAAGACCGCTTTTTCGTCCAATATCCCTGATCTCCAGAACCAATTTGCCGTTTCGTACTCGAAATCTGGTATACCACCAGACTGAACGCAAGAACATTTCTATGTCTTTAACATCAGTTTGAGCAAATGGTTTTGCAGGACGACAGATTTGTAGCCCATTGCCATTTTTTTGCATTATAACCTTCATTTGCGACAATCTCGTAATATATTTCTCAAAGCTTACTGGAGCTGGAGCATATCTGTCATGTTCATAATTTGCCAAAGAATTTTTGATATAATTTCTCCAAATTCGGAAATTAGCTTCGTGTGGCCAATTCATTTGAGTATATAGGTAATTCAAGTCTCTAATAAATCCCATCCCTTCTTCAATTGAACACAAATCAAAATTAAACTGTATGCTTGCAATATGTCCCAGTCCAAATAGAGCCGGCCCATCAACTTCAACCCAGATCTCATCTCGTTTATCAGGAATCATCAGATTATCATCAAGATGCTCATCCCATGAGACAGGCAGAAGCCTTGCCTGGCACATATGAGCAGCTTCTTCTATCATTGCAATCAGTATTTGTATGGTTACAAAAAGTCTGGAATCTTCAATATGATATGTGGGCGTATTAAGCTCCAGATTATTGCAGCCGAGCTCATAGACGAGAATAAATCCGTTTTTGCTCAGCTGTGTTATGTATCCATTTTTTCTTTGATCAACAACCCAGTTAAAATTTCCTGCCAGAATAGTAAGCATTTTTTGAGAAGTGGATCTATCTATTGGCCTTTGATTTTTATCAACAAAAAGAGTTTCAATCTCAATACCGATTTGTCTGTCCTGGGGTGTACAACATTTAGCATTTTCAAAGTGCTGCCGCAATCTTTCCACTTTCCCTCCTTTTTGATCTCAAAACAAAAACCCCTTCCCTTTGGGAAGGAGCTAAGCTCTATAAATAAAGAAAAACTCAATTCTTTCCCAAGGGGTAGAGGTTTTTGTGATGATGTAATTTTATAAATGCTATTTTCATAACAATTACCATTATAGCAAGATTATAAAGGATTGTCAAATGCAGGTATACGAAACTACGAATCAATTATGAATTATACGAAAATAAGTTTTTATCGCTATGAATATAGAATTTTTATTTTTAAAAAACGCCCAAAAGCAATGTAGCTATGAGCGAAAAATTGTGATCTTTATTCATTATTTTTTTGCACTTCTTCTTGATGTTCGTATATAGCTTTTTTTGAAGCATCTACATGATATCTCCATCCGCCGTAAATTCCTCCAATAATCAACACAATTAACAATATAATTAGTCCTAATAATTTGAAAGACCAGATAAATCCTGAATCTGGAGGTTCATAACCCCAGCTTTCTTCTGGTGGAATTTCTCCTTCTCCAAACTCATCTCCTTCTTGATACATATAATTTGGATCTTTCCATTTATCATTCCCCATTAATCGCTCCTTTCTGGACTTTCCAGCTTCATGATATTTTATCATTATTTTTATATTTTGTCAATAAAATTAATATTATTTTGATAAACATTGCCAAAATGGTAAAAATTGATTAAGATAAGGGCGAAATAGCCAAATTTTTTATGAGTGAAGAAAAAGAGCAAAAAGAAGAAAAAACAGATTCAATCTTAGCGCAGGCTGAAGCTGATAAAAAGAAAAAGCAAAAAAAACAGGTAAAGTCATCCACTTTTGCCTCTACTTTGGTTATCATTATTATAGTAGCTGCCATAATAATTGGTGGAGGATATTATCTGCAAAATAAGGCAGCGAATGAAAATAAAGACCAGGCTGTTGATCAGACAAAAGAAGAAATGCAGGCTCAAATTGACGAATTAAATAAAAAAATATCCAATTTGGAAGACAAGGACATAACAAACCAGGAATTGATAGAGCGGGATTTGCCAGAAGCAGCCAAAGTGGTGGCAGACTGTTCTCAAAATTTTATAAATTCATATCCGGAGTTTGACCCAAAAATTCATTTTTATTTAGAATATAATAACCGGGCATATGCCAGTTATTACCGGCAAGGATATAGGCTTCGGGATATATGCAAGTCAAATGAGAAATTTTTAATGTTTTTTGATTCAAAAAAAAGTTATGAAGATGCGGTTAGGCTTCAAAAAGCATCACCTGAAGTTAGGCTTGTTAGCTCAAGAGCGGTGATTGGATTGTCAGATAAAATGTTTTTTCAAATGAATTATTACCCTGTAAAGATTGAAAATTATAATTTTGAGCAGGGTAAAGAATCTGCATGTGTTTTTGACCAGTTTTTAAATGATAAAGTCTTATACATTTGCATAAATGTTTTAGAGCAGGGCAATGAATATATTTGGTATTCATATGATTCAGTAAAAAAATTAAATCAGAAAGTGCGGATTGAATCACCAAATCCTGAAATTGAAAATGAAACATTTGAGCCAGAGCTTTTAACTTTATTTTCAAAACAAGCTTTTTCTAATTAAACATAATCATGTGTGGACAAGACGCTGTCAAAAGTGTTTTTTTTGTTTTAAAATATAAGATATGCAAAATAAGGAGGGGTATAATGCCAATAATAGCTACTTATCATGTTGATGAGATGGAATTTGGGCAAAGAGTCAGATTAATAAAAACAAGTAATTCAATATTTGTTGAACCTGATGATAATGGCGATTATGAAATCGCTGGTGTATTTCCTGATGAGCGTCAGGTATTTGTTAATAAAATAATGGACGACGCGATTAATTTTGAAGAATGGGATGAAAGAGAAACAACTATTCGTGACTTTGATTGGCAGGACGCTGGGCCGACCCGGCATGATATTACAGAAGATGGTTCAAATGAAGAACGCCTGCAGGCATTAGCTGATGAAGATCCTGGTTTTGAAGATGATCACGAAGTCAGTGGCCTTCATATGATTAAAGCATACTCATTAGATTTTTTACCAAATGAGACAAGGGTGCGATTAAGGCTGCTAAAAGGATATAAATTAGCTGTAAAAGATCCTAATGGTGAGTATGTCGTAACAGCGTCTGTTAAAAAAAAGATTAGAGGCGCAGATGGATATGAAATTGTAGTCACTCCAGAAGCTGAGCATCAGCGGGCATTTGAGCGGAAGATAGGAGAGCGGTATGTCACTGGCAGAAGAAGCGGAATATGCGGGCCGAGCAGAGTGGATTTTGTATCGCCAGAACAATTGGCAGAATTTAGGAAAAAAAGGGAAAAGTAATTTTTTCAAACAAAAACCTTCAGCATCTGAAGGTTTTTTAAATTGTGTATAAAAAGGTTATTACAATTAATTTAAATTTGTTGTATAATAAAAGTTGGAAATACAAAGGAGGGAGAAGTGAAAATACAAGCATCATATTTAGATTCTAGGATCACTCATGGAATAAAAGTAAGATTAGACAAAGTTGACAATCAAGCGTTTGCTATTCCAGACGAGAATGGCCAGTATGTGGTCACTGCTGTGTATGAAGAAGATTTTGTCGTATTTGTTGATGAAATAGAAAGATTTAAAGATGTCTGGGGTGAAGACACTGAAGTCTCTATTACCAATATAGATAATGATAGTACGGTTCCTGGTAATGATTGGGAAAAGAATCCTATTACTCAGCATGAAATTACAAATAATGGTCATGAAGAACGTGCTAGGATGCAAAATTTAGATGATGAACAAGATATTGATGAAAATTCAGAAAGAGTTAGTGGATTATTTTTAGCAGTGATGACTTTAGAATTTATACCAGAAAAAGCTAGAGTTAATATTCAGACATTTAACAATCAGCAGATTGCCTTGCCTGCAGATGATGGCGAGTATGTGGTTTATTCAAACCTAAAGAATGGTCGAGGAATATTGGTTGCTCCATATAAAGATGAGAAAAGAATAAAAGAAAGGCAATTGGCTAATCGTTATCTTTTGGGAAGGCCTTGTGGAGCTGGCAGACAAAGTAAAGCTGATTTTATTTCATCTGAGCAATTAAATCGATTGAGAGATTTGAAAAAAGATAAATGATGCAAAACAGAAATAAAATTCAAACAAAAACAAAAACCTTCAGCACTTGGAGGTTTTTTAAAAAGCAAAAATCAAAAAGCTTGCCCTGAGCTATGTCGAAGGGTAAAAACTGTGGAGTCGCTTGGCGACCTTTTTTTATTCAAACAGCTAAACCCCTAACCCAAACTCAAATTTGCTACAAGTTACATGATATAAGTCGTATGATAAACTGTTGACGAAATGTGGAATAAATTCGCTTATTCAATTTATTATTTTATTGTATAATTAAAATTAGGAAATAAAAAAAGGAGAGGGCAGAGATGAAAAAGACAAGAAAGCTTTTTTTGTGTTCATCGAAAATTAAAATTCTACCAGGACAAATAGTAAAAGATGAGAATGGCTTTGCTATACCCATCGAAACTTCTAATTTTAAATCACTTAATGAAAACGATATGTATAGAGTGGTTGGTTATGACGGTGATTGTTCAGTAAAAGTTGTCTCAGTTGACGAAGAGGCCGATTGCTCGACACATAATCCGTGGTGTCATGAAGATACCAATCCGCCAGTTCGCCAGCGTATAACTAAAGATCCGGATGAATTAAGGTTTATAAGAGATGAATTAAGAGAAAAACGTCAACCTCATGTTGAGACAAAAACATATTCCGCTCTTATTAAAGGCAATGTAAATGTAATCGAAGGCGATAGGGTCAACATAATTGACTTTGAAGGCATTAATGGAATTGTTATCGCTGTATTAGATGCTCTGGGCGTTTATGAAGTGATAGAAGTTGTTCAACATATTAACAAGCCGCTAATTGCCAGGCTTGTAAAAATTCAAAAGTGGAATAAAGCGCAAAGAGGCGGTCAGTATCCTGATCAGCAAGATTTAAGGGTATCAGATACTTCTTGGGTTGATGATTTCTCAAATATCAAATTTGTCCTAGAAGAAAATGATGATTAAAACAAAAACACAAATTCAAACAAAAACAAAAAATCTTCAGCAACTGGAGATTTTTTTAATAGATTAAAGATCTCCGCCAAAGGCGGACGATTTTTTTTATTATGTATTATATGGTACAAGCTATGAGCTCTCGTGTATCGTTTGGTTATCAAAATAATTTTTTTATTGTATAATATAAGAGTTGAAAACAAAAAAATAGGAGGGAGATCATGCTAACAAAATTAAGATTTTGTAATGCAAAATTACAAATAGGCGTAGGAGATAAGGTAATAGACAGAGAGGGCTTAGCATTTCCTGTTTTGTCTGATTCGACTGAAGATAGCTTAGATGTATTAGAGGTTGTTGAAGTAAATCAAGAAAAACTGGAAGTTTTGACAAGGCCATTTACAAATTTAAATGAAGATGCATGGGCTGAAATTTCTGGATCATATGAGATAAAAACAGATCCGGGAAATAATATTACAAAAGATCCAGCGATAGAGACAAAAGGTCATGAAGAATTTGAAGTATTGATGGCTGTAATTGATGGTGAAGTAAATGTAATCCAAGGTGATCCAGTAAGAATTGTCGGTTATCGAGCACAAGCCGGAATTGTTGATGTGGTGCCACATCCTGAAGGAGAGTATGTTATTATTGAAATTATTGCTGAGATGTCTGTACCGCGAAAAGGCTTGTGGGTGCAAATTGAACCAGATTATGATGATGACAATGATAATGATTTTGCAGAAAAAGTAAAAGTCAAAATTTATAATGCATGAAAATTCAAACAAAAACAAAAACCTTCAGCACTGGAGGTTTTTTTAAAATCAAAAAGCAAAAAGCAAAAAGTAAAAAAAATAAAAAATTTGGAGTTTTTATTTGATTTTTTTTATAAAAAGAGATAATATGTCAATAATTAAGAAATAAGGGAATTTTATGGAAGAACAATTTGAAAGTCTGGAAATTAGAACGCCTTTAGACAGGGAAAATGACTTATTAAAGCATTTTGAAGGTGATCGAAAAACTGTTGCTGATACATTTAGATCAGCCAGTGATTTTTTATATAACAAATACAAAGAAAACAAACAATAATTATGGAATTGGCTCCAAAAGTTAAAAAATTAATTGATGAGTCAGATACTGATCAGCAAACAAAAGATTTAATGAATGAATTTTTCAAGTCAATCAGCGATGAGACTCATTATGTAAAAATAATTGATCTGTTTGAAAGATTCCCAAGCCTTTTTGACAATTTTGTGGCTTGCTTTACTTTAAAGAAAGCATATTTTGAAAAAGGCGGAACTGAAAATGAATGGAATGATATTTTAGCAAAGGAAGAAGATGCGCTGAATCAATTGAAAGTACAGGAATAATTTAGAATGTAGGCAGGAAGAAGTTTAATATAAGGGCATTATGCTCTTTTTTTGATATATATTTTATGTTTTATTATGGAGTTATCCACAGGGGATATTGACTGTTCGTTTTTTGTTCGGTATAATGCCAATGAGAGTGTTCGGTATTTGTTCGTAATAAGCGAGATAAGCAAGACGAGCAAGAAAGCGAGACAAGTAATCCTTTAATATGGAAAATAAAAAAGAAATAAAAAGTTTTAAAGATATTATTGTTTGGCAAAAAGCTCATCAATTGGTTCTGGAAATATATAAGATAACCAAGAATTTCCCAAGCGAAGAGCGATTTTGTTTGGTCAGTCAGATGAGAAGAGCGGTCATATCAGTAACTGCTAATATTGTTGAAGGTTTTGCCAGGAAAAAGATTTTAGAAAGTTTAAATTTTTATAATATTTCAAATGCTTCTTTAGAGGAATTAAAATATTTTATATTAATTTGTTATGATATTAATCTAATAACTAAAAATACTTATAGCAAACTATTTGAAATGAGCAAAGAGACAGGAAGGACTTTACATGGTTGGATACAAAGTCAAAAAGTTAATGCCAACTTGTCTTGCTCGTTTCACTAGTCTTGCTTGTCTCGCTTTAACCATATGGGAGAGCTTACAAAAAAACAATCAGAAATTTTACGCTTTATAAGTGATTATGTAAAAGAATATGATTATGCGCCAAGCTATCGGGAGATAGGGGATAATTTTAAGATTTCATCTCCAGCTACCATTCATCAGCATATTCAAACATTAAAATCCAAAGGATTTTTAGATGTTGATGCGCAAAAAGCCAGATCTATTGAATTGACCAATAAAGTAATCAAGATGGGCAGAAGCATTGAATTGCCTTTAGTTGGTATGATTACTGCTGGACAGCCGATTGAAGCAATTGAACAAAATGAAACAATGGCCGTGCCTGCTGATTTAGTCAGAGATGAGAATTCATACATCTTAAAAGTAAAAGGAGAATCAATGATTGAAGAAGGTATTTTTAACGGTGATTTTGTGATTATTGAAAGAAACAATTATCCTCAGAATGGAGACGTAGTTGTCGCTTTATTAAATAATGCGTATGTCACTTTGAAAAAGTTTTATCGGGAAGCGACCCGCATTCGGCTGCAGCCTGCCAATTCATCTATGAAACCTATTTATTGCAAAGACGTGGCTATCAGAGGAATTGTAAAAGCTATTATTCGTAAATTTGTTTAATACATAACAAGCATGGGCAGAAGAATGGGGAGGAGTAAATTAATTCATTTTAATTTCTCCCTCTCCTTGTTCTTCTGTTAACCCCAGCTTTTCTCAACCTTATGTCAAAAAGAAAAATAAAATCAATTTATCGGAAGGCTGTTGGATTTTGGAGAGATTTGACTATCAATGTTTAATTAGAGTAAGGCATGTAAAACAAGTGTGATATATATATGGCGACTTGTCTTGCTTGTCGCATTATTTATTTATGCATGAAGTAATAAATCAACCAATTGAAGTAATTGCTGCTTTTACGAGAAGTAAAATGATTCCGTTATTTTTTAAATGGAAAAATCGTCGCTATAAAGTTAGGAAAATTAATCTTGTCCATTCAGTTCGAGAGGGCAGGAATAAAATATACTTTTTTTCAGTATCAGATGCAGTTAATTTTTTTAAGATTTGCTTTGATACTGAGAAAGGGACTTGGAAATTATTAGAACTATATTATGAAGGTTAAAACAAAAATTTTTAAATCAAACGTTCACTTTTGGGCTGAGTTGCATGGTAAAGACTATATTTTTGATTTCGATACTGAAACATACATCCCCGCTTAGTTATATATAACCGGTTATATATAAAATGTGAGACACGAAAGGCGAAAGGATTAATTTATATTTTTCCTTTCGCTTTTCTATTTTCTAATATTATGAAAATAATTCTTCATATAGACATGAATTCGTATTTTGCTTCAGTTGAGCAGCAGGCCAATCCTTTTTTGCGTGGTAAGCCAATTGTGGTCAGCGGAAAAGAAGATTCCCGGACCGTTATTGTGGCTGCTTCGATCGAAGCTAAAAAATTTGGAATAAAAACAGCAATGAATGTTTTTGAAGCAAAAAAACTTTGCCCAAATTTATATTTTGTTCAGCCAGATCCGCAAAAATACGCTCAGGTAACCAATTCTTTTTTTGAAATATTTAAAAGGTATAGCAGTGAGGTTGAGCTTTTTAGTATTGACGAGGCTTTTTTAGATTTAACAAAATATGTAAAAAATTTTAATCAGGCACATATTGTTGCAAAAAAAATTAAGGAACAAATTAAAAATGAAATAGGAGAGAGGATTACTTGTTCTGTGGGCATTTCATTTAATCGTATTTTAGCAAAATTAGCTGCTAATATGAAAAAACCTGATGGTCTGGTGGTGATTGAAGAGAAAGATAAGTTAAAAGTGTTAGATTCAATAAAACCAAATGATTTATGCGGATTGGGCCCTCGTCTGGCAAAGAGGCTTAATAATTTAGGATTGGATACTTTAAGGAAAATCAGACAAGCAAATAAGCAAATAATGCTGGATGAATTTGGCCCGTATTGGGCTCCGAGATTGCAAAAAATGGCAGCTGGAGAATTAGATGAAACAATCACTCCGTATTATAAAGAAGAGCAGCTAAAGTCAGCAGGTGCTTCTTATACCTTGCCTCAAAATACTTATGATAAAAATTATCTTTATCAAATATTAATTCAGCTGGTTGAAAAAGTATGCCGTCGGCTGAGGAAAAATAATTTGAGCGCAAAAACAACCGCATATTTTTTGAGATTTGAGGATTTTACTCATTGGGGAGAAAGAAAAACCTGGACTAATTATTTATATGATGAGGTAAATTTTTTTGAATGGGCAAAATCGCAAATTGAAAGATTAATTTTTCCCAAGGCTGTCAGATTAATTGGCTTTAGAGCAGGAAATGTGATTGAAAGTAATAATCAAATGCCTTTATTTATAAAAGAAAGGAAAAAATTTTTATTAATAAAATCCTTGGATAAAATCAATGATATTTATGGTGAACGTACCATTTTTAGCGCAGCCATGCTGGATGTGCCCAAATTAAAAAGGCGCGCAGGAGGATTTAAATTTGAAATCTAAAAAAGTAAAAGCCCGCATTGTGAAGCTACGGGCTTTGTCTTATGGGAGTAGGGTAAAGACCCTGAATTAGTGTCTCCGATAAGTGTTTGGACCAGGGTCGATTTGATTAGGTGTGATAATGAGATGGGAAGGGATGTAGTTGAAATGACAGATGGATTGGTTGTGAAATTTGCTTTTCGAAGTTGAAGTATTAAAGTGAGCTGGACAGAAATTCCAAAAGCAAATGTAAGCGGGTGATTTATTGATTCGACCTGAGGTCTTTGACTTTATTTGAAAGAACAGATGTGCTGCTTGAAAGATTTATAAGGCCGGGTTTTGGTGGCTGTTTCTAGAGAGAAACGTTAAATTGCCACTTGGTCATTTGTTCTGTTTTTATTGAAGATCACAGAGCAAAGTATCCATTCGGTTTCTTGGTAGGCATTACTATTTAGCGTGCCCCCCTTAACCGTGTCAGGCCTTCATGTCTTTGTTTTAATTAGTTAGGCATTTTCAGCCAGCTAATTTGATTTAAGCTGCACACTACTTTATATCATATTTTTTTAAAAAAGTCAATACCTTTTAATGATTTTTCGCTATTTTTAGCTATTTTTTTCAAAACAAAAAGGATCCAAATTTGATAAGGATCCTATACAGCTATTTTGAGCTGTTCTCCTTCAGGAGTTAATTCATGAAAAGTGGTTTCCAGAATATCCTTAATTGTTCTGCGAATAGCAGTTGGATACTTTGGATCTTCAAGCATTTCCCGAATGACAGGAATTGCTAGTCCGCCCAGCTTTTTGATTTTAACCAGGCGTCTACTAATTTCACGATTTGGTCCAATTCCTGCCTGCCGCCAGGCAAGAATGGTTTCTAAAAGATCTTTTGCTTTTTGTGAATTAGTCACTGTTTGCCTCCTTGTTTTGTTTGTTTATATTATTGGTTATTTGAAATTTCGCTGCACAGTACAACGCGGTTTTTTCCAGCATCTTTTGCGATATATACGCAGACATCAGATTTATCAATAATGTCATCAATTGAGCTTTCAGTATTAATTCCAATGTTCCAATTGCCTGAAATAGAGCCTCCAATAGAAGCTGTTATCGGGCCTTGGATGTGATGTCCCATTTGATGAACTCGTTCAACAACCTGCGCCTGAATGGTTTTTCTGAGACGATTACAAATACTTTTTAAATCAGCAGGATTTATTTTTTCAAAAAGAATAAGAAATTCTTCACCGCCCCAACGGCAGATAAGATCAAGTAGATGAGTGGCCTTTTTTAGCGTTTGTGCAAATGCCACAATAACTGCATCACCTACTAAATGTCCATATGTATCATTAATTATTTTGAAATCATCAATATCAATCATTAATATGGCATTGACTGTTGGGATATTTATCCCTCTTTCAATTGCTGCTTCACGGTCTTTCTCTTTATCAACTAATTCAGCCAGTTTTTTCCTGGTATATCGTCTGTTATATAAGCCGGTTAATGGGTCATGGGCTGATAGGAGAAGTAAATGTTTGAGAATATGATTTTCCATTTCATCTGATGGAACATCTTTTAAAGATATTTCTTCCTGAGTAACAATTCTTTCTTCACCTGTTTCTGCTGTTTCTTTTAGAATTAGGATTATACTATCTTTTGTTATTATTCGTTCCAGCTTTTCTTTTATCAATTTTATCTCCTGTTTTAAGGTTCAATATTTACCTCCTTACATTATAACCATAGCTTTAAATGAGCTTTTTGTCAAGCTGAACTTTTATAAAAAATATGGTAAAATATAATTAATAATTAATAAATTACACAATCTATGAAAAATTTTTGGAAAGCTCTTTTAGCAGTTGTTATCATGATCGTAATTGCCATGATTATTAACACTGTAATAGCTCAATTTACAATGAGTTATTATCAGGATCCAGCATATTTTAGTGTTTGGTCAAAACTAATGATGCCAGCTGAAGGTCCACCGCCAGCCAGTTTTTTCTGGTATTCAGCGCTTTTTCAATTAATTGCAGCTGCGTTCTTTGTTTTAGTGTATTATTTTGTGGGTAGTGCAGTTCCTGGAAGAAAAGCTGGTAGAGGAGTAATGTATGGAATTTTTGTTTTCTTAATTGGCAGTTTACCAGGATTTCTATCATTGTTTTTATTAATCAATCTACCATTTGGCATTGTTTTATGGTGGCTGTTATCAGGCTTGATTATAAGCGTATTAGCAGGTTTATTTACAGCATTACTGGTTAAGCCAAAGCATGAAGTAAAGATTATAAAAACAACTGAAGTAGAGGTTAAATAATTTATTATACAATATTTACGAAGTAAAATCAATGTAATAATTGACACATCTTTGCGTTTAATATATAATAAAATACTAATTAATAAGGCGCTAAATTTATGCAAGAAAACAATCAAAACATGCCAGAAGATAAACAAGAAGAGTTAAAAGAAGAAAATATGGAAAAAAGCGATTCAAGCTCAAAAGCATTGGTTATTTCTTTAGTTGTAATAATCATAATTATGCTAGCTGGTGGCGGATATTTATACTATCATTTAAGCTCAAAGATTACTGATTTAGAAACAGATTTAGATAATAAAGAGCAGAAAGTTGAAAAACAGGTTGATGATCAAAAAGACGAAGATAAGATTGAAGTAAAAGATGAAGAAGTAAAAGAACCAGAAAAAGACGAGGAAGATGAGCCAAAGGAAGAGACTGTCGAAACTAAGGAGATTAAATATTACAATGCAGATTATGGATTTGGATTTACTTTGCCTGCAACATGGAAAGGTTATAGAGTAAAAGAGGAAGATACAAGCTGGGGAGACTTTAAAGCTAAATCATTATATTTTGGTTTTGAAGAGCAGGAAAGTTTATTTGCAGTTTCAATATTTACCAAAGAACAATGGGATAAACTTCAAGATTCACCTGATGCTCGGCAAGTAAGTAAGCTAGGTGAAAATTCAAAGTATGTTTTTTCCTGGTCTCATTCTCAGTATTTAGAAAATGATGAAATGGAAAAAAGAGCAAGCGAAATTCAGGACATAATTAAAACTTTTTATACAGATGCTAAATAAGATTTTATAAAGAAATCCTCGCATAAAGCGGGGATTTTTTGTTACGCAAAAAAGCAAAAGATAAATAAAAATATTTTCAAACGCAAAAATCAAACTGCTTCATGTTATATGTTACAAGCTATATGATTTATGATATAATAAGATAGATATGAACAAACAAAAACTAATGAAACTTTTGGGAAAATTAATGGAAGAAAATGTTTTATTTGGACCGACCAAAGAGGAAGAGATCGTAATCAGACAAATCAGAGATTTAAAACAAATTGACTGGAGTTTTCAGATCCCAAAGCAAAGCTTTAAGCATTTATTGCTTCCGGCAAGGGAAAGATTGCTTGAACAAAAAGGTGCTCAACTAAAGGAGGTTTTTGATATTAAATCTCAGGTTATTTTTGGCGTAAATATTTTAGATTTGCAGGCATTAACGTATTTAGAAACAATTTTTAGCGAAGATCCATATTTTCAAAAACGAAAAGCAAAAACTATTGTAATTGGCTATAGTTCTGGGATTCCTGAAGATTATAGAAAATATAAAATATTTCATGAAAAGTATCGTGAAGATAAGCTTGAACACATGATGTTTGATATTTTTATAGAAGAGCAAAAGAATAAAAATTTAAAAGTATTTTCTGGTTCAGAAAAAGGGCAAAAGGTTTTAGATAAAAATGGCATTAAAGACTATGTAAATATTGAATATGCTGGTCCGATTAGAGAGGAAGGTCCAGATCCGGATTTCGTTTTAAAAAATAAACAAGCAATTGAAAAAGTAACAGCCAAATCAAAAGTTTTTAAAGACATTGGCAATATATGTATAGCCTGTGGCAAGTGCTCATTAGCATGTCCTTTATGCTTTTGTTTTGAGCATGAAGATGTAAAAGACGGGGATAAAATAACTAGAGAGAGAAGATGGTCAACCTGCTTTTTCCCTGAATTTACAAAGATTACCGGCGGAGAAAATGATATGAAAGATGCAGCACAAAAACTTTATTATTGGTATTATCATAAATTTGTGCGAATGACAGATGAATATAAGTTCCCAGGTTGCGTCAGCTGTATGAGATGTTATAAAGTGTGTCCGGCTGGAATTAATATTGCTAAGAACTTAAAAAACTTAAAAACATGAGGAATCCATATAAAGTAGACAAAGCAAAGATTATAAAAAAAGAAAAGCAAAATGATATTACATATTTGTTTCGTTTGAAATTATCATCTGTTTTGCAGAAAAATTTTGAATTTCTTCCAGGTCAATTTATGCAGGTGGGATTAATGGGATTTCGTGAAGCACCAATTAGTATCAGCTCAGATCCAAAAGATTCAAAAAAATATATTGAGCTAACAATTCGCGGAGTTGGCAGGATAACCAATAAACTTATTAGTTTAAAAACTGGAGATGAAATGCTTATCCGCGGTCCATTTGGCAATGGATTTCCAGAAGTAAAAGACAAGAATTTAATTTTAATTGGCGGTGGATGCGGCTTTGTACCTTTGCGATCTGTGATTGAAGCTTATGGAAATGATAAAAAGATTAAAATGCAAATACTGATTGGCTGCAAAGATAAAAATACATTATTTTTCAAAAAAAGTTTTAACCAATGGAAAAAAAAGCATGATTTTAATTTAATTTTAGAAAAAGGTAAGTTGCCTGGTTTTGCAAAAAAATCTGGTTTTGTCACTGATTTGCTGGATCAGCCTTTGCTTGAAAATTCATTGATTTTTATAGTAGGACCTCCAGTTATGTATAAACATGTGGTCCAAATACTTTTACAGAAAAAAATAAAACCAGAGGATATTTATTTAAGTTTAGAAAAAAGAATGTATTGCGGCCAAGGAGTATGTCAGCATTGCGCTATTGGTACAAAATATATTTGCAAAGATGGCCCGGTATTTTCTTATAGAGAGCTAAACAATATGTTATATAGTTTATAGACGCTACATGATTTTACAGATTTGCTACAAGATATTACAGATATGACAAAATACATTTATGAGAATTTAACGTATGATTTGATTGGTATATTTTATGAAGTTTATAATTGCTTGGGTCATGGTTATAAAGAAAGAACATATTGTAATGCAATCATGAAACTTTTACGGAAAAATAATTTGGATTTTGCATATCAATTTAAAGTGCCGGTAAAGATAAGAGATGAAATAGTATGTAAAAGGTATTTAGACTTTTTAATAGATGATAAAGTGATAGTTGAGATTAAAGTAGGTAATAAAAGCTCAGGAAGAGATTTTAAGCAAATAAAAGAATATTTAAATTTATCTGGATATAAACTTGGACTTTTAGTATTATTTCGAGATAAAGATGTTAAAATATATCGTATTGCCAATTTATACAAAACTGAGATCCGTATCATCTGTAGCAGATCTGTGGATCTCGTAGTAACATTATGCAAGTAGTTCACGAAGAAACACAAAAATTTAGTTTAATGATGGGCTTATTAGTTTTAGGTTCAATGGTTATTATTGGCGCATATTTAGTCATTCAATGGCAAAAAGGAGTATTATCAGAACTTTCCACCTGGCCGTATATATTTTTAGGATTGATTTTGATTTTAGATATATTTTTTATTGCAAATTTTTATCAATTGAAAATTATTTTAACAAATGATCGTTTAATATTTGGATTTGGAATTCTGCGAAGAAAAATAAAACTTTCAGATATCAAAGAGATAACCTTAGAAAAATTTGATTTTCAGCGCTATATGGGTTATGGAGTGAGAACAGGAAGAGATAAATCAATTGGCTATGTGGCAAGAAATTCCGATGGTATTCGGTTAAAAGTGGCAAATCAAAAAGACTTTTTTATTACCTCTGATGATGCGTCCAGATTAAAATCCATGATTGAATCACAATTAGGCGGATCAAAATCATATGAAAAAGAACCAAATATTGGAATCAGCTTTGAAGCTGAATGATTTATGAGTAAAAAGAAATTACAAGTAGGAATTTTATCAATGACATCTTGCGAGGGATGCTGCTTTGCTTTACTAGATGCAACGGAAAAGTATTTAGAATTGTTTAAAGAAGTTGATTTTTCTTTTTTTCGATTATGGAAGCCAGAAGAAAATATAGCATTGAAAAAATTTGATATTTGTTTTGTAGAGGGTAGTCCAATTACTAAGCATAATATTGAGCAGCTAAAAACAGCCAGGCAAAACAGCAAAATTTTAGCCAGCTTTGGAACATGTGCGCATTTGGGCGGTATTTATCATTTGAAAAATTATTATAATAAGGACGAAATTATAAAAGAAGTATATACAGAAACAAAAGGCATTGATAATCCATATGTATATCCAGCAAGTCATTATGTGAAAATAGATTTTGATGTACCAGCATGTCCAATTGATGCTAAAGAATTTTTTAGGATGATTAATGAAATAATTATTGGACGCTTGCCAAAAATTCCACAGCATACTGTATGTTATGATTGCCAGAAAAATGGATATCAGTGCGTTTTGCAAAAAGGCGAAATTTGTTTAGGTCCAATTACCCAAACTGGCTGCAATGCGATTTGCTTGAAAAGTAAACAGGGCTGCTGGGGTTGCAGGGGATTGATAAAAGATGCAGAAGTTGAGAACCTTACAAAATTATTGAAAAAGAAACATACGACAAAGGAAATTAAAGACGCTCTGGAAATTTTTGGGATTAGGGATTTTATTTAAAATAAAACGACTGGAAACCTGTTAGAATCCAGCCGTGATATTTAAGGCGTGCCCCAAGTACAAGGATTTGGAGGCCCAGCCTTACTTTCCGGCCAAGGAAAGAGGCCAAAAAAGTACTTGGAGCACATAGATGCCCAAGGCGCAGAAAGTTTTATAACCAGGAATTCTATCAGAATTCTGATGGTTGTTGACCTGGTATAATCAAACCGCACCTTGGGACAATGCTGCTGTATGCAGCAAATTAAGTTTATTAAAAATTTGTATTTCAGTCAAGTATTTAAAAATTAAAGACTGAGCACTCGTTGAGACTCAGTCTTTATAGTTGTTTAGGAGGTAATCTGAAGAATATTGTTGAACCCATTTCCTCAGACTGCGATGCATAATTAAAATTAATAAGTGAGCCTACATATTAGCTTTATTTGCCACATTACCTATGCATTAACAAAATTGGCAAAGCTAGCTTAGGCCTCGTAGCTTCAGAGTGGTTCTGAAGCCGAACCTGACCCTCCTCGATCAGTTCAGATTCTACATTTTTACTTTCCATGTTGAAAGTGCTGGGTTCAGAGCATGTAGATTATCATAATAATATAGCATAGTTTTTAAATAAAGTCAATAGATTAAATTTATACAAAATTAAAAGCTGAAAGTATGACTTTCAGCAAGTAAATAAGAAGGGGGAAGAGGTTGCACAGAAAAGAGATTTTGCCCACTTTTCTGTACTATGTTTCATAGATTCCGGGTAAAAATTTGTGAAGACCAGCAAAGATCAGCAAAACATTACAGACATTTTATTGCGGCCACTACTTAAACCCTGGGCGGCATTAAAAGGTTTTGTAGCTATACTGAAATGCTGAGCTAACCCTCTAAAATTAGCTCCTTCCTGTGTTCATCTGGGCATGAGTAATAGAAAACAGGATCATATATATTTTATCATAATGTGATAAAAATGTCAAGTATTAGTTTTTTAAAAAAGAAAGACTGAGAACTCATGGAGTCTCAGTCTGTCAACGTTTTTGGAGGTGTTCAGAAAAATTGTGAGCCCTGGTCTTCTGAACGAGGTTTTTAATTAATTTAAAATTAATTATAGTTGAGCTATTACTGCACCTTCCTGACCCTTCATATAAAAAATTTTTTTTACGCATGATTCATTTATAGATCACACGCACGAGAAAGGGGTGGGGCAGGCAGATGCAAAGCTCGTAGCTGTTTCTGCAGAACTGCTGCAGATTCAGCCTGCTGGTCCTCCAAACCAGCTGATCCATTCTCCTTTGGATGTCCAAATTTAGAGGCACCCAGGGCTCAAGGAGATTATCATGGATCATGTTACATATATAGTATAGCATATATTTCAATAAAAGTCAATATGTATTATAAAAAATTAGCTAATTTTAGCTAAAATTTACAAAAAATATTATTGCTTAGATATTAAATAAAATATGAAAACAATAAAAATAAACCATATTGCTAAAACTGAAGGTCACATGAGTTTTATAGGCTCATTGCTTGAGGGTGATATTGCAAAAGCCAAACTGGAAACTGAAGAAGGTGCTAGACTGTTTGAAGGCATGGTCATTGGCCGGCCATATTATCAAATGCCAGTAATTGTAGCCAGAATCTGCGGTGTTTGCCCGATTGTTCACAATTTAGCTTCGGTTAAAGCAATAGAAAATGCTTTTAATGTCAAAGTGAGTAAAGAAGTTATTTTACTTCGAAAAATATTGGAATTTGTTCAGATAATTCATAGCCATACTTTGCACATGTTCTTTTTGTCTTTTCCTGATTTGGTTGGAGTTTCAAATAATACAGATATTGTAAAAAAATATCCAAAGCAGTCGAAGATTGCATTGGAAGTCAGGGATTGGGCTGTGCAAATGGCAAAGCTTATTGGCGGCAGAACTGTGCATCCGATCAATAGTGTAGTCGGTGGATTTAATGTTTTGCCAGATGAAGAAAAGCTAGCTTTATATTTAAAACAAATTCCAAAACAGGTAAAGCTATCGGTTAAACTTTTTGACTTTTTAAAAAATCATAAAATTCCAAAGTTTTCAAACCCTTCAAATTATTTGGCTTTAAAAACGAAAAATGAATATGCTATTTATGATGGCAAAGTATATTTTTTGGATAATAAAAAAACACAGGATTCAAAAATGTTTTATTCAGACGTCGCTGAAGAAAGCTTGCCATATCAGACAGTGAAACGTGCTTATCATTTTGATCAGCCAATGATGTGCGGCGCTTTGGCCAGAATAAATTGTAATTGTAATCAATTAAATAAAGTGGCAAAGAAAAACTGGAAAGAACTTAGAGTGAAAATGCCAGATTATAATCCATTTCATAATATTTTAGCTCAAGCAGTAGAAGTTATACATTGCTATGAAGAATGTGATAAATTAATTTCTCAATATATGAGAATCAAAGATAAAAATATACAAGCTAAATATAAAGTAAAAGAGGGAAGAGGGATTGGAGTGATTGAAGCGCCGCGGGGTCTTTTGTTTCATGAATATAAATTTGATAAGCAAGGATTAATGAAGGAATGCAATATTTTAACGCCAACATCCTTGTTTATTGCTAATTTAGAAAAAGATTTAGAACAATATTTACCAACATTAAACAATTTAACAGATGAGAAAAGAGATTTAATGATAAAAACATTGATCAGGGCGTATGACCCTTGTGTTTCCTGCGCCACTCATTAGTAAAATATGCACGATCTTCATTTAGCAGATAAAATTCATAAGCTAGTTCTTGAAAAGGCAAAAGAAAACAATTGCCAAAAGGTAAGTGAGATTGTGGTTGAACTGGGTTTTATTAAAGAGCACGGCGAGGATATTTTGCCTGAAAATTTAAAATATAATTTAGAATTATTAAATAAAAAAACAATTGCTGAGAATGCTAAAATTCAAATTAAAAAAGTTGACGGAAAAGAAAATTATTGGAGTCTTCGGGAGATTAGAGCAGAGTAAAGAAATTTGTTATAATTATATATATGAATACAAAAATACCATCCGTAGATAAAATTTCTGATTTTAACGGACGAATAGTTTTAGTTCGGGTTGATTTTAATGTGCCAATTGAAAAGGGCAGAGTGACTGAAAATTTTCGGTTAAAGGCAGCTTTGCCAACTATAAAACATATTGCAAAAAATAATGGCCGAGTAATTTTAATCAGTCACCTGGGCAGGCCTGGCGGCAGGTATAATAGAAAATTTTCTTTGCAGCCTGTGTATTTGGAATTAAGAAAATTACTGACAAATTATAAATTAGAGTTTTGGCATGAGAAAATTAAAAACATTACGAAAAAGCAGCTGAGTTCAATTGAAGTTGGTGATATTATTTTATTGGAAAATTTAAGATTTTATGAGGGAGAAGATAAAAACCATGTCAGCTTTGGAAAAAAACTCGGGTCATTAGCCGATTTTTATATAAACGAAGCTTTTTCTTTCTCACATCGAAAGGCTGCGTCAATTGATAGTGTACCAAATTTTTTACCATCATATGTTGGATTTAAATTTATTGAAGAGATTGAATATTTAAGTAAGCTAATAAAACCGAAAAAGCCGGCAGTTGGAATTTTAGGAGGCATAAAAGTAGAGACCAAACTGCCATTAATGGAAAAGTTGTTGCCAATTTATGATAAAATTCTAGTTGGTGGTGTGGCGGCCAATGTGTTTTTTGCTTCTCAGGGTTATGAGGTCGGCAGTTCATTGCTTGATCATGGACATCTTGAAGAATCAAAGGAGTTGCTCAAAAAATTTGAAAAGAAAATTGTTCTGCCAAAAGATGTGATAATAAGCGGGGATATTGATTCAATAAACATTACCAGAAGCATTAATAAGGATAAAGATATTGTTTATAGAAAAAATCAAATGATTTTAGATATTGGCCCAAAAACCATAAAGCTTTTTTCAAAATATATAAATAAAGCAAATACGATTGTCTGGAATGGCCCAATGGGAAAGATGGAAGATATCAGATTTAGAAAAGGAACATCTGAGTTGGCAAAGCTCATTGCCAAAAGATCCAAAGGAAAAGCATTTGGCGCAGTCGGCGGAGGAGAAACTATTGACGCTCTCAGTCGTATAAATATGTTGAAGGATATGGATTTTGTTTCCACTGGCGGCGGAGCAATGCTGGATTATTTAACTGATCCGAAAAAGTTTGCCGGATTAGCTGCTATTTTGAGAAAGAAAAAAAGATAAATACTAATAAAAATTAAATTTATGAAAGATTCATTATGGCCATCATGGTCTGAAAACAAATTATTTACAATCTTAGTTTCACTTTTATTAATCGTACTGATAGGTTTTGTAGGATTTGGCGTAGCATTTAAAGTTAAATCATTTGACTACATTGGAGTTTCTCCGGAAAAACCAAACACAATTCAGGTTACAGGGATTGGTAAGGTTGTAGCTGTACCTGATATTGCAAAAGTAACCTTAGGCACTGAAGCAACTGAAAAAGACGTAGCAACAGCGCAGAACAAAGTAACAAAAGACATTAATAAATTGATTGAAGAACTTAAAGATGAGTTTGATATTGATGAAAAAGATATCAAGACGGTGAATTATAATATTCATCAGGATTATGACTGGGATAACGGTAAGAAAGTTTTAAGAGGATATCGGGTGTCACAAAATGTTGAAGTGAAAATAAGAGAAACTGATAAAGCTGGCCAGGTAGTAGCGCTGGCTGGTGAAATTGGATTGAAAACCGTCAGTGGCCTGCAATTTACAATTGATGATCCTGAAGAATATAAACAAGATGCTAGAGAGCAGGCAATGGAAAATGCAAAGGAAAAAGCTGAGGAGTTGGCAGATATTGCCGGAGTAAAATTAGGCAAGATTGTTTCATTTTCCGAAGGTCAGGCAGCGCCTGAAGTAATGTATTCCAGGGCATTTGCAGATGAGGCAATTGGTTTTGGAGGAGAAATGGAAGTGCCGGAAATTGAAGTTGGGTCTCAGGAAATCCAGGTGATTGCTACTGTAGAATACGAAATATTGTGATTAAAAATAAAATGATTTTGATTTGATTACAAATAATTACAAATATTTTTATGAAAATAAAGCAAATCAAAGCTCGGGAGATTTTAGATTCTCGGGGAAACCCGACTGTTGAAGCAATAGTAATGTTGTCGAATGGCATTAAAGCCACTGCCTCAGTGCCTTCGGGCGCATCAACTGGCAAGCATGAAGCTTTAGAATTAAGGGATGGCGGAAAAAGATATGGGGGAAAAGGCGTTATGCGTGCTGTTCGAAACATTGAAAAAGTTATTGCACCAAAATTAAAAGGAATGAATGTGATTGAGCAAGAAAAGCTTGACTGGACAATGATTGATCTGGACAATACTGCAAATAAAAAAAAGCTTGGTGCCAATGCAATTTTGGGCGTTTCTTTAGCTTGCGCCAGGGTAGCTGCGCTAGCTCAGAAAAAACCATTGTATCGCTATCTAAACCAGGCATTTAAGTTTGAAAAAATTTCAAAAATGCCATATGCAACCATGAATATTCTAAATGGCGGCAGGCATGCAGATAATGGTTTATCTATCCAAGAGTTCATGATTATTCCAAAAACAAAAAGATTTTCAGAAAGAGTACGGGCCGGCGCTGAAATTTTTCATGCTTTAAAAAAGATATTAAAAATAAAAAAATTAATTGCCTTAGTAGGGGATGAAGGTGGATATGCTCCAAGAGTTCGTAATAATGAAGAGGCAATAAAATTAATTATTCATGCAGTAAGAAAAGCTGGCTATAAGCCCGGATTGAATGTTAATTTGGGAATGGATTTGGCAGCTTCAGAATTTTACAGAGGAAAAAAATATCATCTAGAAAGTAAAGGGATTGGTGCAGATTCAATGATTAAAATTTTAGATTCCTGGATTAAAAAGTATCCCTTTGAATTAATGGAAGATCCGCTAAATGAAGATGACTGGGAAAATTGGGCAAAGATTACTGGGTTTTTAGGAAAAAAAGTATCTTTGGTTGGCGATGATTTATTTGTTACAAATTTTGACCGACTGGATCATGGTATTAACGTTGGTGTTGCAAATTCAATATTAATTAAGCTAAATCAAATCGGTTCAGTAACTGAAACAATGAATACAATCAAGCTGGCAAAAGCATATAAATATAAAGTAATCGTTTCTCACCGGTCAGGCGAAACTACTGATGATTTTATTTCTGATTTATCCGTAGCTGTTCAGGCAAATTATATAAAGACCGGATCTTTGTCTCGCGGTGAACGGGTTTGTAAATATAATCGATTGATGGAAATTGAACAGGAAATTTTATAAATATGTCCACTAAGAAAAATTTACCATTAATACTTTTAATCCTTGACGGCTGGGGCATTGCTCCCAAAAATAAAGGCAATGCAATAGAATTGGCTAAAAAGCCAAATTTTGATTTTTTATTAAAAAAATATTCACATACCAGCTTATTTGCTCATGGCAGGCATGTGGGATTACCAGAAAATCAGGTAGGAAATTCAGAAGCAGGGCATTTAAATATTGGCGCTGGGCGTGTAGTAAAGCAGGATTCTGTTATTATATCAAAAGCGATTAAGGATGGGACATTTTATAAAAATACTGCTATCTTAGAACTGATAAAGCATGTAAATAAAAATAAATCAGATTTGCATCTGATGGGCTTAATATCACTTCATAATAGCCCTCACATGAGTTTGGAGCATTTATATGCTTTAACAAAAATGGCATGTAAACAATGTAAAAATATATATTTGCATCTTTTTACTGACGGACGTGACTCACCGCAATTTGCTGCTGCAGATATTTTAAGACAGGTTCAGAAAAAATTACCTGAAAAAGTAAAAATTGTTTCTTTGGTTGGAAGATTTTATGCTATGGATAGAAATAAAAGATGGCAGAGAACCCAAACAGCTTATGAGCTTTTAATCAGCGGCAAAGGAGAAGTGTTCGAAGATTTTGATAAAGCAGTTTTGCATTCATATAACAAAGAATTAACCGATGAATTTTTGGAGCCGAGCTTAATTGTACCAAAAGGGAAAAAGCCTGTTTTAATAAAGGACAATGACGGTATTGTGTTTTTTAATTTACGATCTGACCGGGCCAGGCAATTAACAAAATGTTTTGTCCAAAAAGATTTTAATAAAATAAATCCAAAGTCATTTAAGAGAAAAAAGAAATTAAAAAATTTAGCTTTTGTCGCATTGACTGATTTTGGCCCTGATTTAAATAATATTTTAACCGCCTATCCGAGCGTAACAGAAAAAAATACGATGCCAATTCTTTTACAGAATTTAAGGCAGGTGTATATTTCAGAAACCGAGAAGTATGCCCATGTGACATACTTTATCAATGGCGGTTCTGACAAGCCGGTTAATGGAGAAGATAGAATAAATATAGCTTCTCCTAATGTAAGAAGCTATGATTTAAAGCCTGAAATGAGTGCTTATAAGATCACTGATAAAATACTGGATTTATTATCAAAGAAAAGCTATGATTATTATGTGGTAAATTTAGCTAACCCAGATATGGTCGGTCATACAGGCAATCTTGAAGCTGGGATAAAGGCGATTGAGGCTACTGATAAATGTATTGGAGCAATTTATAAAAAGTTTTTAGCAGCTAAAGGCACTTGTATTATCACAGCTGATCATGGTAATGCAGAAAAAATGCTTGATTTAAAGACTGGTGAAAAATTTACTGAACACACAGTAAATAAAGTACCGTTTATTTTTGTTAATAGTAAAAATGTTAAATTGCGGTCTAATGGGCGTTTATCTCATATAATGTCAACAGTGCTTGATGTGATAAATCAAAAAAATCATAAAATTAGATCAAAGTCATTAATAAACTAGTTATGGCTCAACAAGTACCAAAACCTTTAACCCTTATTGTTTTAGACGGCTGGGGAGTGGCTCCTCCATCTGATGGCAATGCCATTTCATTGGCTAACACTCCAAATATTGACCGGTTTATCGCTAATTATCCGGCAATGACAATTTTAACTTCAGGTGAATCTGTTGGATTATCTGAAAATGAACCGGGTAATTCAGAGGTTGGACATCTAACAATGGGTATAGGCAGGGTTTTCTATCAAAATTTGCCCAGAGTGAACCGTGCAATAAAGAACGGAGATTTTTTTAATAATCAGGCTTTTTTTAAAGCGGTAAATCATGTAAAAGTGAACAAATCTAAACTGCATTTGATAGGGATTTTAAGCGATGGAAATATTCAAGGGTCAATAGATCATTTATACGCCTTGCTTGAATTGGCCAGACAACAAAAGGTAAGCGAGGTATACATTCATGTTATTTTGGACGGACTTGACTCTTTAGAAAGTGGTGGAAAAGATTTTATAAATGATTTGGAAAAAAAGATTCATGAAACAGGAGTTGGTGAAATCGCATCAATATCAGGCAGATTTTTTGCATTAGATAGAGACGGTCATTGGGACAGAACCCAAAAAGCTTTTTATGCAATTGTACACGGACAGGCAGATGAATTTTATGATAATCCGGCTGAAGCGATTGAATCTTCTTATAAAAAACAGATTTTTGATCAGGGGTTTCGGCCAGTTGTTATTACCAAAGGCGGTAAGCCAAAAACTACAGTTACTGAAAAAGACGCTATAATTTTTTATAATATAAAAGGCGACCGTGCCAGTCAGCTTACAAAATCCTTTGTGCTGGATGAATTTTTAAAATTTGAAAGAGGACCTAAAATTGCAAATTTGGTTTTTGTCACTATGACTCAATATGAAAAAGATTTACCAGTGGATGTTGCTTTCCCAAAGCAAATTGTTAAGACTTCATTAACAAAAGCAATTAGCGATAACGGCCTTAAGCAGCTTTACATCGCTGAAACTGAAAAATATGCCCATGTTACTTTTTTCTTAAGTGGTAATACTGAGGAGCCGTTTATTGGCGAGGATAGAGTGGTAATACCGTCTCCTCAGATTGATTCTTATGTGCAAAAGCCAGAAATGAGCGCATTGGAAATTAGTAAACGGCTTGAAAAGGAAATTCTAAGGGAAGTATATGATTTTATTGTGTGCAATTTAGCCAATGCTGACATGCTTGGCCATACAGGGGATATTGAAGCGACGAAAAAGGCTATTGAAACAGTGGATAAAGTAATTGGCACTATTGTGAATTTGGTTTTATCAAAGGATGGTGCGGTAGTATTGGTCGGTGACCATGGTAATGCTGAGGAAATGAGAGATTTACAAACAGGAGAAATAAATAAAGAGCATACAAAAAATCCAGTTCCCTTTATAATTATTGGCAAAGAGTGGGAAGGAAAAAACATAGGAGTATCTGAAAGCATTGGAAATGACTTAAGCTTGATAAAACCGGTTGGAATTTTAGCAGATGTAGCGCCAACAATATTGAAAATTTTAAATTTACCCGTTCCAGAGGAAATGACAGGTAAATCATTGATTTAAATATTTTATGCCAGAATTACCAGAAGTTGAAATTTTAAAACGCGACCTTCAAAAAGTTCTGCCTGGTAAAATGATTGAAAAGGTAAAAATTATAGATTTTGCAAAAAAGATAGAACCTAAAAATTTAAGCAGTAAATTAAAAGGCAAAAAAATAAAAAAAGTCTGGCGTAGGCAAAAAATGATAATTTTTGATTTAGATGATAATAATTATTTAGTCACGCATTTGAAAATGACTGGCCAGTATGTGTTTGCGCCCAAAACAGGCAAGCTAATATTTGGCGGGCATGGGGTGCCTGGAGTTGAAAAAGTTCCAAATAAATTCACTCATGCTATTTTTTATTTAAAAAATGATGGCATACTTTATTTTAGCGATTTGAGAAAATTCGGCTGGATTAAACTGATAGATAGAAAAGATTTGGAACAAGTTTTTGAAAAATTTGGAATAGAACCATTAACAGGCGAATTTACTTTGAAGTATTTCAGATCGCTTCTTGCAAAATATCCGAAAAAGCACATTAAATTAATTCTATTAGATCAGTCCAAAATTGCCGGACTTGGAAATATTTATGCAGCTGAGATTTTATTTGCCTCAAAAGTGAGACCAGACCGTGCAGCTGGAATGTTAAGTGATAAAGAAGCAAAATCTATTTTTAATAATATAAAAAGAATCCTTGCGGATTCAATAAAAAATAGAAGTACTGCAGAAAACACTTATCCAAATTCAAAAAAAGTTGGAGGATATACAAAAAAGCTGAAAGTTTACAGAAGAGAAGGGGAAAAGTGTATGCGATGCAATGCAGAGCTTAAAAGAATGAAAAACGGGGGCAGGAGTACAGTTTATTGTCCAATTTGCCAAAAGTAATTATAAGGTTTTTATAAAAAAATAAATTAATGGAATGACAATTCCAATTAATGCGCCAATAAAAGCTTCAAGCGGAGTATGACCAAGTCTGGTAGATAAGCTTTTAAACTCGGCCTTTTTAGAATCTGGCATCTGATGGACCATTTCATTTAAAACTTTTGCATGTTTGCCTAACGTTCTTCTAAATCCAATAGCATCGCGGATTGTTAGGATAGCAAATATTAGAGCAATAGAAAAAGCAACAGAAGTCCAGCCTTCGTAATATCCGGCAACAATTGCTAAAGATGTAACAAATGCTGTATGAGATGACGGCATACCACCATAACTGTTGATTTCACCCCAAGAAAATTTACCTTTTGCAGCACTTACGATTAATTTAATAATTTGGCATAAAATGCCAGCAATGATAGGTAATAAAATAATTTGAATCATATAACAGGGTCATTAGTCATTGGGCCTAGCTGCCAGTATTGTCATTTGGTCTAAAGTCATAAGTTTAAGTTTACCAATTACCAAAGACTAAAAACCAAACTGGCTGCTGATCCTAACGACCTAAGACCATTTAATTATGTATTTGATTTCATTAATACTAGGTATTATACAAGGTATAACTGAGTTTTTACCAATTTCAAGCTCTGGGCACTTAATCGTGTTCAGAGAAATTTTGAATTTTGAAATTTCCGATAGTTTAAGTTTTGATATTGCAGTTCATTTTGGAACATTGCTGGCGGTTATTGTTTTCTTTTATAAGGACGTAGTTCGACTTATTAAAGCCTGGTTTACTAGTTTTACAAATTTGAAAAAGATGAATTCTGACCAAAAAGTTGCTTGGCAGGTAATTTTAGGAACAATCCCGGCAGCAATTATCGGTGCCTTGTTCAGTGAATGGATTGATAATTATATTAGAAATACGCTTGTAGTTATTATAACATTAATTGCTGGTGGAATTCTATTTTTGATTATAGAAAGATTTTATAAAGCAAAACTGGACATGAAAGATTTGAATTGGAAAACCGCATTTACCATTGGTATTGCTCAGGCAATTGCTTTGATCCCAGGAGTATCAAGATCAGGTATTACCATTATAACAGGAATGGGATTTAAATTACATAGGACAGAAGCGGCACGGTTTAGTTTTCTTTTAGGCATACCAGCTATTCTGGGCGCTACAGTTTGGGGAGTTATAAAATTGGATTATTCTGTGATGGAAAATAGCGACTGGATTATATTCGCAATTGGAATAATAAGTTCAGCTATAGTAGGATTTTTTGCAATTAAATTTTTATTTGCTATACTGAAAAAATATAGTATGAGGCCATTTGCCTATTATAGGTTTGTATTGGCAATTGTTTTAATAATTTATTTATTTTTGAAATAAAAAATCCCAGAATATTATCCTGAGAATTATGTGGATTTTACTGAAAACTGTGGAAGACTAGAGAGCTTTTGAATAATCCATTTACCAATACGGTATAGCACGATGCCAACTATGAACGGGGAGTGAATCACAAATTTCCATGTATTTGCTAGAATCTTGATTGGCCAAAAGAGGATCAATAGTACTGAGTAAGTACCTCTATTTAATGATTCAACGGGGGGTGAGGGAACATCCTCATCATATTCGTGGCAAATATATTTTCCTTCTTTATGATTCATGTAATGGCCCGGGAAGAGAAAATATCCATACCAAACAGGTTTTAGTAATATTTCATAGCAGTCTTTTTCTACTTTTGAGCCATGCCATACTTTGATACTATATTTGAGAAGAAATCGGCCAATTTGATAATATACTGTTGCAGCACCAATAATTACAAGTATGATTTCAATGAAAGATCTTTCCACTTTTGCCTCCTTGCTGGGGGTGGGGGAAGAAACATTTCAATATATTACTTAAAAAAATAATTTTTGTCAAGAAATAAAAAATCCCTGGTTTTGAACCAAGGGATTATGCAGAGTTTATTCTGAAGATTTTTCTTATCGGCAGAGTAAAAAGCTTTCCAATTTGAATTATCAATAAAGCAACACCGTAAATGATAGCTATGGGAAGGCCAATACCTATCAGACCAGATGTATTAAACAATACCTTTATTGGCCACGAAAGCATCATCGCTCGTTTGTATTGTCTTTCATTCATTAGATCTATTGGCACACCAGGAGCAATAGCAATTGAGAATGATATTGGAAATATTAGATAAACATACCAATATTTTGTAATTTTGCGTTTATAATCAGAGTTGTTAATATTCTTATTGCTGATGACATTATGCCAGGTTTTCCAGCTGATATGCGCAAACAGGTAGCCTATATTGCAATAAATGAAAAGACTTATAAATATTACCAATACCCAAGTCATAGTTGATAGTTCCATTTATAACCCCCTAATTGTTGTTGTGAAAGGACTAATTATTATACTTTACAGGTAATACGAATTTTTGTCAAGAAATAAAAAATCCCTGGTTTTGAACCAAGGGATTATACTGAATTAATTTTGAATAATTTCTTTACAGGTAGAGTGAAAAGTTTTCCGATTTGGATTGCGAGTAACCCAATGACATAGCCAATAGCTATAGGAATTCCTAATAACCATATTATAGTCCCAATATTTTGACAAATGATTATTGTTAATGAAAGAATATTATATATTATTTTCATTGGCCACAAGAACATCATCATTCGCTTGTATTGTTTTTCTTTCATTCCATCTATTGGCACTTCTTCACCACCGCATTCATAGAATGACATAGGGAATATCAGATAAGCATACCAATATTTCGTGATTTTGCGCTTATTATTAAAGTAGTTAATCTTCTTGTTGAGGATGATATTGTGCCAGGTTTTCCAGCTAATATGAGCGAGTAGATAGCCAATGTTGCAATAAACAAATACGATGCATATAATTATTAATGTCCAAGCACTTGCAGATATTTCCATGTTTACCTCCTGCGCTACGGATATGACGAGTGAATTAGATCTTACAAATAATAATAATTTTTGTCAATGTGATAAGCAAGACAAACGAGACAAGTGAAATATGTAAAAGAATTGGAGACTTGTCTTGCTCGTCTTGCTCGTTTAACTTGTCTTGCTTATAAATAATATGAAAATAATCATCATGGCTGGCGGAGGAGGAACCAGACTTTGGCCGCAAAGCAGAGAATCAAAACCAAAGCAATTTTCCAAAATTATTGGAGATAAAACATTATTTGAACAAACATTGGACAGGTTCAAGGATTTTGATATTAAAGACGTTTATATTGCCTTGGGCAGAAAGCATTTGGAAGCGGCAAAAACTTTAGCTCCTCAAATCCCTGATGAAAATTATATTATTGAACCATGCAAAAGAGATACTGGTCCTGCAATGGCTTATGTCTGCTTGAATTTATTAGAAAAATACGGAGATGAGACCATTGCATTTATTCCATCTGATCATTTTATTGGTGATAATGATAAGTTCATGCAAACAATTAGCGTGGCTGATAAATTAATTCAAAATACTGGAAAGCTTTTAGACATTTCTGTTGCCCCAAACTTTCCAAGCACGGTTTTGGGTTATACAAAAATTGGCGAAAAGTATTTACAGGAAAATGGAACTGAAATATATAAATTTTTAAGCCATACTGAAAAGCCAGATTTTGAAACTGCAAAAAAATATTTGGAAGATGGCAGCTATCTGTGGCATGCCAGCTATTACATGTGGACACCACGCAAATTCATTGAAGCCTTTGAAAAATACGCGCCGCAGATTTTAGATCATGTGAAAAGAATTATCGATGCTAATAAAAATAATGATGACAAAACAATAGAAGATACGTGTGATGTTATGGAAAGTATTTCAATCGACTATGCTGTAACAGAAAAAATAAATTCTGAAGATGTATTAATAATAAAAGCGAACTTCACCTGGAGTGATATTGGGGCTTTTGATGTTTTGTATGATGCACAAAAAAGCAAAACAGATGAAGAGAAGAATTTAATACAGGCAAATTGGGTGGGAATAGATTGTTCTGGATGTTTGATTAAAGGCGCAGCTGATAAAATGATCGCTACCATTGGAATTGATGATATTGTAATAGTTGATACGGAAAATGCATTGTTGGTTTGCAAAAAAGGGAGTGCTCAGGAGATAAAAAAGATCATAAATAAATTAAAAGAAGACGAAACCAAAAAGAAATTTCTATGAAAAAACTATTTTACATTTTGATAATAGTATTAATCATTATCGCAGTCTTTGTATATTTGAAGTGGAACAATCTCAATTCACAATTACTGATTGATGAAAAGACATCGTTTAAGATAGAAAGTGGAACAAATGCTGAAACGATTGTAAATAATTTAGCAGCACAAAATATTATAAAGGATAAAACCGCATTGATTTGGTATATTAAATTCAAGAAGGTAGGCGATGATTTTATTGCCGGAACCTATTGGCTTGAGCCAGCGCACACCTCTATAGATCTAATCGATGTGCTTAGTGGCCAAGGAGAGGTTGTCGGAAAGATAACAATAATTGAAGGCTGGGATCAAATGCAAATTGCTGCAGAATTAACTGAACAAAATATTGTATCAGGCATGTTATTTCTTGATGAAGTTGAAAAAGGAGATTGGAGAGCTGAAAGTAAATGGACTATTTGGGATGGAAAACCCGTTGAATCAGATTTAGAAGGATATTTATATCCAGATACATATTTTTTTGATCCAGAAGATGGGGCAAAGGGAGTTATTGAAAAAATGTTAACTAATTTTAATAAAAAATTAACAAAGGATTTAAGAAATGAGATTAAAAGCCAGGGTAAAACAGTTTATGAAGTATTAACTCTGGCATCAATTGTTGAAAAGGAAATGTATGGAGAAGAAGATAGAAGAATGGTTGCTGATGTTTTTCTGAAAAGATTAGAAGATGGCATTGCTTTACAATCTGATGCAACAATTAATTATATTACAAAAAAGGGGACAACCAGGCCAAGCTATGCTGATTTGGAAATCCAGGATCCATATAATACATACAGAAGTAAAGGTCTGCCGCCTGGCCCGATTTGCAATCCAAGTATTGAATCGATTAAAGCTGTAATTTATCCCAAATCAAATGATTACTATTATTTTCTAAATACAGAGGATGGAACAATTATCTACAGCAAAACATTTGAAGAGCACGTGGTAAACAAACATAAGTACCTAAAATAAGATTTTTATAAAAAGAAAAAAGGCCATAATGAATGGTCTTTTTTTAATGAATTTTATCTGGCCAAAGATGATGGCCATTGACTACAATTTGACCTTCTTCCAGATTTAATTGCAGATAACCCCATTTTGGATGATTCCAGACTAATTTTCTTATCTTAATATTTTTACCGGTTTTTACTTCTTCATAATGTGAGCAAAAGAAAAATCCTGAGTCGCGTGATGCTAAACTAAATAAGAATGTTAAAAAGTTTATTTTCATCCCGCAGTTTTCTTCCTTCTTGCATCCTTTACAAAGTATTTGTGCAAATTCTTCCTGCTCTTTTGTTCTTTTTCCCATTTTTTCCTCCATTGATTCAATTTATTATAATCTTTAATAAAAATTTTGTCAATTAATATAAATATGACAAGTTGACAAATTAATATATAACTGATAAAATATAATGTTCAAATGTACCTTGACACCAAGGAGGGTCAGATGACAAAAGACACCCAAAAAGTAGAAGAAATTATGCCTGGCTGCAAAGTTATTCATACTTCAGCAGGCGAAATTATGGTGGGCTGTCCATCTGAAATTTTAAAGGTTTTTGCCAGACAAAACAGGCAAGTGCCTCAAGCAATTGTATTGCCAACTCATTTTTTTAGTTATGGAATTGTTCAGGCAGCACTTGAATTTGTGCTGTATAATTTTCTGTTTATTCAGGGAAGATTTTTCAAAGGTGAGAAGCTGACTGTTTTTGGAACTGAAAAGCAAATTAATAGAATGACTGGACTTTTGCATCTGACTTTGAATGGGCCAAGTCGGTCAACGATGGAGAACTGGGGAATCCCTAAAGATCAAATTGATTTAGTAGAAAAGTTTTCAGATCATTTTCGTCTTAAGGATAAAAGCGGAAAGCCCTTGGCAATTTGCGAATTGATTAATTTTAGGAAGTTTAAATATGGTCATCCAGAGCTTCGGTTTGAACGGATTAATATTTCTATCAAAGATCAAAATGTTTTTAAGTTTGAGGATCAGTATACGGAAACTTTTGTTGATATAAATATTAAGGAAGCTCAAAGGCCGCAGATTCCTATCCCTGTACCACGCGAATTGCCTCCGCGAGCAGTGCTTGGAGCAACAGCTTTGAGTAAATGCACAACAGGTTTTGACCATACAGGATATACTTCTGGAGTTATTCTTTGGATCAATGGTATGGGTGTTTCTGTGGATGGCGTAGCCTGGATGAAAGAGCATTTGAGAAGCTTTGGCATAAATACAACTGAAATAAAAGCGCATATTGTCACTCATATACATGATGACCATAGCAATATTTTTGATTTAATTGTTAACGGAAAAGTTTTTAACCTGATTTCAGATAAATTGGGTTATCATTGTTTGGTTTCAAAAGCAGCTCTTCTCCTGGATATGCCCGAAGAGGAAATTAAGAAAATGATCCAGTTAATTGAGGTTATACCTGGCCAGCCGCTTCATTGGCATGGCGCAACTTTTGAATTTTGGCCAGTTGCTCATCCGATTCCAACAATGGGATTTAGGGTAACGGTAGCTGGAAAATCAATCGTTTATTCAGCTGATACGATTTGGGGATCAAAGCTGAATAAATTATTCGATTCAGGCGTGATACCAAAGGATGTTTGTGAAAGAATTCAGGATGTGCCAATGCTGGGTTCAGAGCTGACATTCCATGACGCTGGCGGCGGAATGATTCACCCTGATTTGAAAGAATTGGCAGACCTGCCAGAACAGATTAGGCGCCACATCGTTCCAACACATATGGAACAAGTGCCTGACGAGCTGAGAGATAAGTTTGATCCGATCGAACCTGGTCAAAGCTGGGAATTGATCGGTCAAAGGACTTGGGATGTTAGTGATTTCATGAGAGTTTCACATGCGCCAATTCTTTCCAGTATTAGCGAAGAATGGATGCATGTTGTGATTTCTCAGGGAAGAACCAAAGAGTATCCTGCCAACTATACTTTGCTTCAGGAAGGCAAGTTCGGTAAAAGCTTTTACCTTTTAATCGGCGGAACTGTCAAAGTGTTATATAATAACGAGCGTGTGGCAACTCTCTCCACTGGAGATTTCTTTGGCGAAATTTCTTTAATGTACGATATTCCATGTACAGCTTCGATTGTGACAAAAAGTCCGATCAAAGTGCTTGAGCTGCCACAGGATATTTTTATGGAAATGGTTTCCTGTACGGGCTTGATGAAAAAGCTGGAGAAAATTCATCAGATTCGTCCTGTCCTGATTCAGTTGGCAACAATCAAGGATCTGCCTGCTCCGGTTCAGAATAGGCTTGTTGAAGCGACAAATCTTACACAGGTTAAAGCTGGTGAGGTGATTATCAAGCAGGGAGATGCTGGAGATCGGTTTTACGGAATCGTTTCTGGCAAAGCAGATGTTTTTTCCCAGGCTGATCCAAAATCACCAAAGCGGCACATTGCTACATTGTATAGAAATCAGTGCTTTGGAGAAATGGCGCTGATAGGTAATGGAGTAAGAACAGCAGATGTTGTCGCTCAAACCGACATGGAACTGTTTTCCTTAACCAAAGAAGATTTTGTCAGAATTATTGGGCAGACTCCAATGTTCTTTTACGCAATAGGTATTTTGGCTCAAAGTAGAGCCAGATAATAAAACTCAACAAAATGTGTTGAGTTTTTTTAATCTATGGCTTAACAATCATAGTACAAAGATAGCCGTCATGGACTTTATCAGTGCCAGGTGTAACTTTTAATTGAATATCTAGAATTTGATGAACCAGATCCATTACTGCAATATCACTGGCAGCATATGGACAATAGTCATCAGGCTGTCTGAGGTCTCCCAGATGAAGAAAAGCTCTTGAAGCGCAGCCTCCTCGGCATTGTTCTCCAAATCTGCAATCTTTACATAGATCTGGATATCTGTCTCGAATTTGGCTAAAGAGGACAGAAGTGTAAATTTCATCAAGTGTTTTTTCTGCAATTGATCCGGCAGCCCATTTTTCACCTTTTAAATAAACACATGGAGTAACACTGAGGTCAGTTTGAATCCGGCATGAAAGTCTGCCGCAAGAACAGCCAGCAACCGGATTTTTTTCAGCGTTGCCAAGGATATTGGCAATTAAGGGATCAGAAATTGATTCAAAAGTAATACCTTGTTCTGCTAGTAGCTTGATAATTTGCCAAAAGCGATAAGGAGTAAGCTGAAGTTTTGATTTACCACGGCCAGTTTTTCTAAACCAGTTTGTTCGCCAGGAAGCCTGATGCTTGTCAGCTAATTCTAAAAATTCCTTAATATCATCATCTGAAGTCTGACTGGTCACACAAGTAACGATTGATGCTTCAATCCCAAGCTCCTTGCAAATCTTTAAGCTTCTTTCCACCCAGTCCCAAGCGCGAGGATGCTGACGAAAGTCATTGTGCCGTTCAGGGTCTGGAAAATCAATTGAAATATCAATATCATGGAAAATTCTCTTAACCTCAGCTGGATCCATCATTATTGCTGTTGCCCCATTGGTCGTAACTGCCTGCTTGACGTTGGGATAATTTCGAGCAATATATCTGGCCAGCTCTACTGCATTTGGATTAAAAATAAATTCACCCGTTCCATAATTAATATCAGTGATTGTCGGGCAGATTTTGTCGGCAATAGCGGCCAGCTCGGTAAATGTGTGCTCTTCAGCGCGTGATGAACTGGCGCCATAACAATGTTTGCAGTGCATATTGCAAACGCCAAATCCCCAGCCTATGCTTTTTAGCGGGACAGGATTGCTCATTGTTTTCCTCCTCTGTGAATGAACAAGTCAATAGTGAAGATATTTTATAAAATGGCCTCTGCTATTGCTTTGTTCTGGATTATTATTTATATTTTTTAATTTGAAATTTTCTGCATGGGCAGACAAATTTGTAAGCTTTACTTTTTATCAAGTCATTGAAATTATAATTAACACAGCCGGAGTATTTATAAAAAAGTTCCTGAATATGATTTTTAAAATATCTGTTTGAAATCTTTCTGCGGTTTGGCCAAAATGTTTTTAATGGCAAATATTTTAAATTTCCCAAAGGCTTATTATAGGTGGCCATGATAGAGCATGGGAATGCATCGCCATTTGGAAAAATTTGAAGAAAACTGATATTTTTTGCCAAGCAATCAACATTACACTCAATATGACTTTCTATGATTGGAGCTTCAAGCGTTATTTTGATTTTATCGTTATATTTCCCCAAATTATTTCTACAGATCTGCAACCACTTTTTTGGATCAGCAACATGTTCTGTTTTATTTGCGCCCCGGCCGACAGGACTGAAAAAGCAAAATCGTATTTCATGAACCCCGAGGTCAATTGCCTGCTTTACTACGTATTCAATGTCATAAAGATTATAGTCAAAAATAACTGTATTGATTTTTGTAAACAATCCTATCTTAACGCTGTTTTTTATTGTTTTGATTATTCGATGATAAACAGCGATTGTTTCTGGCCTGGTTTGCTTGAATGATTTATAATTTGGCCCGTCTAAACTGACTGATATTCCTTTTAAACCAGCCTGTTTTAATTTCCACAATTTTTCTTCAGTTAGCAAGCTGCCATTGGTTACGAGTTTGGTTCGCAGGTTTAACTTGTTTGCATAACTGATGATTTTATCAATATCTTTATGAAGCATAGGCTCACCGCCAGTTAAATCTACTTTTATGCCTCCTAGGCTTTTAAAATCCTTTAGTATTTTTTTTGCCAAAGAAAGATCCATGTCCTCGAGATTTGACTTTCCTGAATCAAAACCACAATGAATGCAATTAAAATTGCATCTGTTTGTAACATTTAAGTCGATTTGGATTTGATTTTCCATATAGGTCATACTATTTTAAGCTTAAAATGTAGATTTTGTCAAGCTTTGTTTTTTGATAAAAATTAGGAAATCTATTATAATTAAATCATGTTAATTAAATAAGAATTTATGTTAAACAAAACTTTTTGGAATAAAATTAAAAAGGAACACGCAGAGTATGCCAGTGGCCGCTCAAATATAATCCATCATTCAAACATTGCTTTAAGTAGTGCAAAAAAAGCAATATTTGCTTTGCATCGGGATAATGTAAAAGAGGCGGCGGCAAAGCTCAATGAGAGTAAAAAAGAATTAACAGATTTAGAAAAGAAATTTGGGAAAAATTCAAGGTTTAGGTGTGAAGGCTCATGGAAGGCTGCAGCTGAAGAATTTGTTGAGGCAGCGCTTTATTTTGAATATAGAAAAACCGGCAAAGTAGGGGAGATTAAAGGAGTAAGCCTGCAGTTTGATGGGTACATCGGCGGTCTGTCTGATTTTTCTGGAGAACTGGTTCGCTGGGCTGTGCTTTTAGTAAACAAAGGTGATTATTCGAAAATGTTTGAAATTCAAAAAACAATAAATGAAGTTATCCAGATTTTGCTAGACACAAATTTAACTGGACCTTTGCGACAAAAATTTGATCATGCAAAAAGAAATCAGCAGCGGATTGAACAGATGATATATGATCTTAAAATCAGGAAACTTATTTAGAGGGCATAATAAGAGGCATCAGATGTGATGGAAGGGCTGGAAACTGGTATAACTCTACCACTGTCCTGTCCGTCATTCCCGCGGAGGCGGGAATCCACTTAGTAGTCCTGAATGAATAAAAGCAGTGATTATGACTTTATGAAACACTCCAACCGAGATGATTTTGAAAAAATACACGCAGAGCAGGCTCAGCCTGTTCAGGTAAAACAAAAAACCAGCATAGTATCAAGGCTAAAAGCTGGCTGTTGTTTGGTTTTAATTGCCGGACTAATCGCTGGCGGATTTTATTTATATAAATTTTATCAGGATGTAAAAGCCCAGATTGATATTGAAATAAATGAGAATAAGGAGCTTTATGATGAGACAAAGGATACGATTGACAAGGCAAATGAAAATTATAATGATATAAATTCAGCAATTGATCATGGTAAGGATTTGATTGATGATGCAAAAGAAATTAAAGATAATATTGATGATTTAAAATAAATTTTAATCTAGTTACCGTGGAACTCCAGTTTCGCGGTTTGTTTTGGATTTAAAAAGAACGTTTGTTAAACGTTCTTATCATAGAAGGAAGAATCATTATTTTTGTTATTTGGAGTAATCATACTTCGTCTAATTATATTTTGTCTTGTATGCCATTGGGCGCATATTATCCATAAGACAAAAGTAAGGCCGCCAAAACATGATCCTAGATATGAAAAAATTTCATTTTTATCATCAAGATAATACAGTGTGACAAAAAGAATAGTCACAGCGCTTGCAATAACAGCAAGCAAGAGAATTACTCTTTTAAAGGATCGTATTTTTTGATAAAAAGCTCGAAGATCATAATATGTTTGTATATTATTAATTGGGTATGGGAGCTTCTTCATTATAATTCCCCTTGTTTGCGGTAAATTGTATTTTATCACTTTATTAAAGGTTTGTCAAGAACGAAAGTATGTTTATTAAGCACTCATTTATATTATTATATAACAAACTAAAGTTTGTCATTTCTGGCATGGTATTTGTATTGACAATCTTTAGATTATTTCATTAAGCGCTTACTGCCCAGAATATAATATTTTTTATTTATTTCAAAACCTAAATATTTCCGTTTTAATCGTTTGGCTACAACACAAGTGGTGCCAGAACCTAAGAATGGATCAAAAACTAAATCGTTTTCATTTGATGAAGCTAAAATAATTCGTTCAATTAATTTTTCAGGTTTTTGAGTCGGATGCTCAGTGTTTTCCGGCATTGACCAAAAAGGCACAGTTAAATCTGTCCAAATGTTTGACGGATGAGTCATGCGGAATTTCTGTCCATCTTTTTCCACCCAATCTTTTGGCCTGCCAGAGGAATCTTTATAAGGAGCTATAACCTCCTTTTTTATTTTGACTTGATCTAAATTGAAAGTATAATCCTTGGATTTGGTGGCAAACCAGATGTCTTCCATATTATTTTTCCAATTTTTCTTTGAACCTCTGCCTTTTTCACGCTTCCAGGTAATTCTGTTTTGTGCTACAAAATATTGTTCTAATAAATTTTGAATCATACCAGAATTTGGCCAATCAATGCAAATATAAATAGAGCCAGTCGGTTTTAATATTCTAAAACATTCCTTAATCCAGGAATCATTCCAATTTTCAAATTCCCTTTTTGACAAATTTACAGTGCCATCGCCAAAGTTTTTTCGGTTATTATAAGGAGGATCAGTTAAAATTAGGTCAATTGAATCATCTGGAATGAGTTTTATTGATTTCAGACAGTCAGTTAGATAAATATTATTTTCAATCTCTGTGATATTTTTAATTTGTTTTGGGAATTCTAAAAAAGTGAAATTTTTAATTTCCTCATCAGTAACGGTAATAGTTTTATTTCGATTTGATTTCATTAAAATTACAAATATGCGTGTATATAGAAATATTACAGATAATTACAAATAATTACAAATTTTTACTGTTGACTAAATTATAATTATTTGATAAATTACAAAGTTCATTGACAATGCTTTGAAAGGAGGCTGAAAGTGCAATCCTCATCCAGAGTAATGGGAATTTTACTGATTATATTTAAAATTGCAAAACCAATAATAACTAAGTTGTGGAAAGTAATGCTAACTCTCGGGAAAACAGCCAAAGGAGTCGGCGCAACAAAAGCAGGACTTGGAGTGACTTCATTTGGAGTTTATTCGTTAATTTTCACCTGGGAATTTGCTGTTTGCATTTTAGTTTTAATTGGCATTCATGAAATGGGCCATGTTTGGGCAATGAAGCGGTTTGGCATGCCAACCAAGGGATTTTACTTTATTCCATTTTTCGGTGGTGCTGCAGTGCCTGAAACTTCTTTTCCAACAGCCTACTCAGAAGGTTACATTGCTTTGATGGGTCCGATCTGGGGATTGTTTACCAGTTTTGGAACCTATTTGATTTACATTGCAACTTCAAATCCTGTGTTTGAAGTGGCAGCCTGCTGGATGGCTTTTGTTAACTTGATCAATCTATTGCCGATTTATCCGTTTGACGGCGGCAGAGTATTGCATTCTTTTACCTATTCATATCCAATGACTCGTTCAGAAAAAATCATGATGGCCATATTTAGTTCAGCAGCAATTGCATTTTGTGTAGTAAATGGATATTGGTTGTTCGCTTTTTTTGGAGTGGTAGGATTTTTTGAGCTTGCTTCTGATTATAATAAATTTCATAGAATGAAAAAAAATCAGATTGAAATAGAAACTGGCGAAATTGAAGACATAATAAGGTATTTAAAAAGACTTTTAGGATTAAATGATTTTGCTGATATCAGCGAGATTCCTCAGGCAATTGATAATATGAAAGAGTCTAAAGATTGGCAGGAATTTGAACAACTGAAAGGCCTAAGAGAGCAGTTTTCAACCTGGTATCAGGACTGGCAAGAAGTTTGGCAGGAAATGTTAAATGATATCGGGTGTCATGATAAGCTATATCAGAAGTTAACTGTGTGTTTGATTGATAAAGATCCAGTTAGCCTGATGAGAAAAATTATAGAGAAAGGTCAAAAGAGAATAAAAATCTTAGGAGATAGTTATGTGGTTAGTGCGACAGATATTTATGATATTGAACATAGTCATCAAGAAAAACTGTGTGATATAGACGGTGATTTTTGGCAGAGCATAGCAGAGCTATGCGATCAGTTTAAGCGAATTTACAATCAGGCAGAACAAAATTTGAAAAGTCTTTATCCAAAGATGTCACAGTTTTTTAAAGCTGCTGAAGTAAACTCAAAGCAAAGGTTCGCTGGTTTTCCATATAAAGATAGTTGGTCTAATTTTGAAGTTATTATCGCTTATCTAAATTCTGATTCTGAGCGTATATTAATTCCTAAAGATACAAAAATACACGAACAAGACTTAGCCTGGTATCGACCAATAAGACAATACCATCTTGATCAGATAAAGGAAATAAATGAAGTATATTTTACTTTTTTGATATTTGAGCCAGAAGAACTTGATAAAATTATCACTAGGTATAATGCTATTATAGCTAATAATGAACAAGACAAGCCTGTTTTAAATATAATAGGTACAAAAATTAAGAAAATGATAGGAGATTCTGTTAAATTGCTTGGACTGAAAAAAAATGCAAAGATAGGCGATATTTTCATCACAATTGACAATATGAAAAAGCAAGAAAAATGGAGAGAATTTGAAGAGATCAGGAAAATACGAAAGGATTTTTCATCCTGGTATAAAAAGTGGAAAAAGTTTTGGAAACAAATGAAAAAGAATTTTGATTGCGGGATAAACAACGAATTTATTATTTGTATGCTGGAGGATGAGCCGGTTAAGCTGATTAAGCAAGTTTTGGATGATGGGAAAAGGGTAGTAAAAATATTAGATGCAGAATTTGGGATTGAAATTCATGGATATGGATTAGAAAGAGCAAAAGAAATGGAATGGGATAAGTATCATATCCCTGATAATTATTGGCAAAGGCTGGAAATTTTATGCAGCAAATTTAAAGAGATGTATGATCAGATGGAGTCTCAATTGAGCACTCTTTATCCAAAGATGAAAGATTTGTTCACCAAGCATGGAATAGAAAATAATATGAAGTTTAATGACTTCCCATCAAAAGATCCTTGGTATAATTTTGAAGCGGTAATTTTGTACTTGGCTTCATCAAAATATCATCGTTTAATACCTCCGACGACAAGGATACATTTAGATGGTTGTGAAAGAAAGATAGAGCAACATAATATGCAACATGATGAATATAGTTTTGCACATCTAGATACAATAAACGAGACATTTTTCGCTTCATTATTTATAGCGCCCAGAGTACTTGATAAATTAAAAGATAAATACGCTGTTATTGCAGATAATAGTGAAATCAGATTATCATTTAAGCAAAAAGCGATCGTGTTTGGAGGATATGTAATTTTATTAATTGTATTGTTCACTTTAATGTATGTGACCGGGGGTAGTGATGCTGCCCGAGGAGCTGTTTCGTTCTTTAAAGAATTTTAAGCAGATACCAATGTATCTGTTTTTTTAATTGAAAAAAGCTTAAATTTTGTTATAATACACTCATATGAAATCAGGAAATTTATATATTGTGGCTACGCCAATTGGTAATTTGAAAGATATTACTTTTCGGGCTATTGAAACTTTCAAACAAGTTGATTTAATTGTCTGCGAAGATACTCGGCAGACCAGAAAGCTTTTGGATCATTATAAAATTAAAAAGCAGGTTTTAAGTTTTCATCAGCATTCAAATGAGAAAAAACTTCAAAGCCTGATTGATAAACTGAAAAAAGGGCAGGGCATAGCTTATGTGAGTGATGCTGGCACTCCAAATGTTTCTGATCCAGGTGGTAAATTGGTTGAATTGGCATTTAATGAAGGAATAAAAACTATTCCCATTCCAGGACCTTCAGCTTTGACAACACTAATCAGCGTCAGCGGTATTCCAATGGATGAGTTTTGCTTTTTAGGATTTATTCCCCATAAAAAAGGCAGGCAGAAATTTTTAAAAAAAATACAGGAATCAAAAGTCCCAGTTGTGTTTTTTGAATCAAAGCACCGTATAAAAAAGACATTAGTAGCATTAAGTGATTTAATTCCTGAGAGAAATATTATTATTGGCAGGGAATTGACAAAGATGTTTGAAACAATTTATAAAGGAAATGTAAAAACAATAAATACTGAATTTGAAAGTACTGGAAATTTAAAAGGTGAATTTGTAATTATTATAAACAACAAGTAATTTTTTAAAAGAGAGAAGCCCTAGACGAGGTCTAGGGCTTCAGAAAGTGAATGCGCCGCTTCTTGCAAGAGAAGGAGGGGGAAACCCCTGGCTGACAAGACTCTCAAAACGTGAGCATAATATCAATTTTTGGCTCAGCTTGGGGGTCTTGCAATTGGGGCTTCATCCACTTCCATTTTTATCATAAGCTAATTATTCATAATTGTCAAGTATTAAGGTAAATTAGGAAAATATGAAGAAATTTTATATAACAACACCAATTTATTATGTAAATGACCAGCCTCATATTGGTCATGCGTACACTACAGCAATTTCTGACAGCTTAGCCAGATATTATCGCCTCAAGCTGGGTGCGGATAATGTTTGGTTTTTAACCGGAACAGATGAGCATGGAGCAAAGGTAGAACAGGCAGCAAATAAAAATCAACAAAAACCCCAGGAATTTTGTAATCAGGTTTCTGCGAAATTTCAAATATCTTGGGATAGTTTGAACGTTTCCAATAATGATTTTCTGCGAACGACAGAAAAAAGGCATGAGGATTCTGTGAAAAATATTTTACTAAAGCTAAAAGATTTGAAAACACCAAAAGGAAATGACATTTTTTTTGAAAAGGATTATGAAGGCTTATATTGTGTTGGCTGTGAAGCATATGTAAAAGAAGATGATCTGGTTGACGGACTATGTCCAGATCATATGAAAAAGCCAGAATTGGTCAAGGAGAAAAACTGGTTTTTCAGACTTTCAGATTATGAAGATATTTTGAAAGAACAGATAGAGAAAAATATATTAATGGTCGAGCCAAAAAAAAGACAAAATGAAGTTCTTGGTTTGCTTGATCAAGGTCTGGAAGATATTGCTATTAGTCGAACAAAAGTAGAATGGGGAATCAGAGTGCCATGGGATGAAAAACAAACCGTTTATGTTTGGGTTGAAGCTTTAATGAATTATATAACCTCACTTGGGTATTTATCAGATGATGAGAAAAAATTAGATAAATTTTGGCCAGCTGATTTACAGGTAATTGGAAAAGATATATTAAAATTTCATGCAGTAATATGGCCAGCATTGCTTATAACCCTGGGCTTAAAAATACCAGATAAAATATTTGCTCACGGTTATTTCACTATTGATGGAAAAAAAATGAGTAAAACCTTGGGTAATGCTATTGATCCTAATGATTTGATTGATAAATTTGGATCAGAAGGCGCCAGATATCTGATTATGTCACAGTTTCCATTTGGGGAAGATGGAGATATCAAAGCAGATTTATTTGAGGAAAAATTTAATGCAGATCTGGCAAATGGAATTGGAAATCTAGTCAGCAGGATTTTAAGCATGAATGAAAAGTATTTTGATAATGTTATTCCAGAAGCATCACAAAATGAGGATATATTTAAAATCAAAAAGGTTTGGAAAAGTTTTACGTCAAAATTTGAGCAATTGAAGATCTTTGAGGCAATTAAAGATATTAATGCCTTAACTCAAAAAATTGATAAATATATTGCAGATAATAAGCCTTGGGATCTGGCGAAAGATAAAGGTAATGAAAAGAAATTATCTCAAATCGTTTATAATCTTTGTGAAGGGACTAGACATTTGGCTTGGATGATTTATCCAATACTTCCTGAAACTTCTATGAAAATATTTAAAAAATTAAATCTTCAAAAAGAATTGCAGGAAATAAAGTTTGAAAAAGCTCAAAAGTGGGGCTTGCTTAAGTCTGGGACAAAAATTGAAAAAGGCGAAGCTTTGTTTCCTCGTATTGAAAAATAACTTCATAACTTCATAACTTTTTAACATCATAACAAAAATAAACATATGATTTTAGACTTAATTTTAATTGCCCTATTAGTATGTTTTGTCATTGGCGGCTATAAAAAAGGCCTAATCAAAAGTTTAGGTTCTTTATTAGGTTTTATTTTAACTATTTTATTAGTGAGCTGGTTTTATCCCTGGCTGATGACTAAAGCAGATACTTTTTGGGGGAAGGTTATTGTATTTGTTATTGCCCTGATTATTATTTCTGCATTAATTAGTTTAGCTATCTGGATAGTTGAAAAAATATTTAAAATTTTTTCATTTATCCCTGGCTCAAAGATTTTGAATAAATTTTTAGGAGCTGGCATTGGTTTGATCAGTGGGCTTTTAATGACCTCATTTTTGGTTTGGATGATCATAAAGCTGTCGGTTATCAGTCCTTGGCTTATAAATCAGATTGACAGCTCATACTTGGTGGGGCCAATGTTGGCCATTGCTTACATTTGGATTCCAATAGTGCCAAAGGTTTATCGGGAAGTAAAAAATAATTTATGATAGTTGATACACATTGTCATTTGAATTTTCAGGCATTTGATAAGGATAGAGATGAGGTATTGGAAAGAGCTGATAAAAGTGGTGTTGCTATGATTGTTGTTGGGGCAAATTTTAAATCAAGCATGAAAGCTGTGGAAATTGCCAATCAAAATAAAAACGTATTTTCTTCAATCGGTTTGCACCCGACCCATTTAATAGAACAGATGTTTGAAGAAGAGGGAAGTAAAATCAGGAGCAAGGCTGAAAAATTTGATTTTAGCGCTTATGAAGAGTTGGCGTTAAATACTGACGTAAAGGCGATCGGAGAGTGCGGTATTGATTATTATCATATAAATCCTGATGTGCCAATAGAAGAACAAAAAGATTTGCAAAAAAAAGTAATGCTTGAGCATATTGATTTGGCCAGTAAGCAAAATCTTCCATTAATATTGCATTGCCGGGATGGAAAAGGATTTTCAAAAGAAGCATACAATGATTTATTGGAAATAATTATAGAGAGTAAAAAAAAGGTACATGGCGTGCTTCATTGTTTTTCTTCAGACTGGGAAACAGCGGAAAAATTTTTGGATTTGGGCTTTTATTTGGGTTTTACCGGAATAATAACCTATACCCAATCGTTGGATATGCTTGATGTAGTGAGGAGAACACCTAAAGATAAAATTTTATCAGAAACTGATTGCCCATATCTAACTCCAATCCCATACCAAGGCAAGAGAAATGAGCCAATTTATGTTGAATATGTGATTAAAAAAATCGCTGATATTAGGGAGATTGATTATAAAACTGCTGCCAAACTTACTTTAAGAAATGCCAAGAGGTTGTTTAATCTGGAGATTGGGAATTGAATGAGTTGATTTATTCACTTGACCAAAGTTTATTATTTCGCTAAAATATAGATGCTTTTATCACTAATTGTGGATAAAATTTATTTTTTTAAAAAACAATCGAATGGAAAAAACAAAAAAACAAAAACCATGGGTTAGCTCTCTGAGCCTAGCGTTTCAATTGGGCTATACTATTGCAATTCCATTAGTAGTATTAGCTTTATTGGGCAGATTTTTAGATAAAAAGTTTGATACGTCTCCATGGCTACTTTTAGCTGGAATATTGCTTTCTTTAATGATCACCAGCTGGATGATTTATATAAAAATTTCAAAAATAATAGCAGATTTAGGTAAGTGTGAAAAAAAAGTAGACAAGTTGAAAGAGGGGGAAAAATAGGTCTACGAATCTACAAATTGTCTACTAAAACTATAAATAATAGATTTTGTAGGATTTGTATGAGATTCATAATTTAGTAGTATGGAAATTTCTCTAGCCGCTGAACCAATTTTTCATATAGGAGGATTTGAAGTGACTAATTCATTATTAACCGCCTGGATTGTGGTGGCTTTTTTAGTTATTGTGTCAATTGCTTTGAAAAAGAAAATAAAGAAAGTGCCTAAAGGACTCCAAAATTTTGTCGAAGCAATGTTTGAAAGTTTTTTGAAAATTATGGATAGCGTATCTGGCAGTCGAAAACAGAGTATTAAATTTTTTCCAATAGTAGTAACCATATTTTTATTTGTAATTTTTAACAATTGGATTGGTCTGATCCCGGGTGTCGGCACTATTGGCTTTAATGAAGTCCATAATGGCCATGAGGTTTTTGTGCCTCTTTTCCGAGCAGGCAGCGCCGATTTGAATTTCACCCTGGCAGTGGCGATAATTGCAGTAGCCTCGACTCATTTCTTTGGTATTGTGGCTCTTGGTTTTGCAAAGCACATGAAAAAATTTATAGATTTGAAAAAATTATACAAGGATCCAGTAATGTTTTTTGTTGGCATTTTAGAAATTATCGGAGAAATCGCAAAAACCGTGTCATTTTCTTTTCGTTTATTTGGAAACATATTTGCCGGAGAAGTTTTGTTAACTGTAGTTGCAATACTAGTACCGTATGTAGCGCCATTGCCATTTTTGTTTTTAGAAGTTTTTGTTGGTTTGATTCAGGCAGCTGTTTTTGCCATGCTAACTTTGGTGTTTTTAAGTTTGCAGACGTCAGAACATTAAATCTTACAATCGGTAATTAATAATTGGTAATTTGGAAATAGCAATCCTGCATACAAATTACAAGTTATTAATTACTAATCAAGGATAACATCCGACTCTAAACAATAAAAAAAATAAGTCGAGAAAAAGTTATCCTTAGTTGCGAATTTACAAATTTTATACAACATTTATATTATTTTGTATGTAATCTTGTAATTTCGTAACCTAAATTCGTAATATATGGAATTAGAAGCTGTAAAATCAATTGCTGCTGGATTGGCAATCGCTGTTGGCGGTTTTGGCCCAGCTTTAGCAATTGGCAAAATCGGAGAAAAGGCATTGGATTCAATCGGTAGAAATCCAGAATCAGCATCAAAGATCCAAGCTCCAATGATTATTGGGATAGCTTTTGCTGAAGCGGTAGCTATTTATGCATTGGTAATCGCATTGATTGTAAAATTCGTCTAGATGGCGCTAGAAGGCGAAATATGGCGTAAGAAGTGAGAAAAGAGATAGAAGGCGAAGCCAAATATTGAAAACTTCTTACGCCCCTTACGTATTTTAGTCGTTTAACCTAAATAAGAACGAATATGTCAAAGGAGGCAAAAAGTGGTGTTAGACATAAGAATATGATTGTCTGGCAAATGGCAGACAAGTTGGATAAATATATTCAAAAAGTAATTTTAAAGAAAATACCACGATATGAATATAAGATAAGGACACAAATTGATAGTGCTTCAGATTCAATAAGTGCAAATTTTGTTGAAGGATATTATAGTGGATCACTCAATGAATATATACGATTTTGTAAGTATAGTAGAAGGTCTATTGGAGAACTGCATGATAGAGTGGAAAGAACACTAAGAAAAGAATATATAGCTCAAGATGAATTTAATAAATTTGAGGATATCTCAATAAAAACCGGATTTCTTTTTGATAGATTACTTAATTCACTTAATAACAAAAAGGAAAGAGAGGAAAAATAGTTGGTAGCGTTTTCTTTGCCTTATATCACCTCTAGCGCCCTCTTACGTCCTCTTTCGCCTTATAAAAAAATATGGAAGAATTATTTCATAAGCTTGGCATTAATTGGAAGCTTTTAATTGCTCAGGCAATAAATTTCACCATTGTTTTAATTGTACTTCACCGATTTGTCTATAAACCTTTGCTTAAGATGCTGAAGGACAGACAAAAAAAGATTGACCAGAGTTTAAAAGATGCGGAAAAGGTTGAAGAAAATTTGAAAAAATCAAAAATTGAAAGGGAAAACCAGGTTGCCCTAGGAAGAAAAGAAGCTGAAAAGATAATCGAAAGTACAAATAAAACAGCAGACGAAATTAAAAAACAAAAGGTAAGTGAAGCAAAGGATGAATCAGCGGCTGTTATAAAAGAGGCAAAAGAAAAGATTCAAATGGAAAGGGGCCAAATGATAGAAGATGTTAAGGCTGAGTTGGGAGAATTAGTTCTTTTAGCATCGAAAAAAGTGACCAAGGATTCGGTTGATAAAGCTACTCACCAAAAGTTGATTGATGAAGCTATTATTGATTTGCGAAAAGCAAAGATTTAAAGCCATAAGTAAATTTAGTATGCCAATCAGAAATATAAAACATTATTCAAAGGCATTATTGGATCTTGGCAGGCAATATGATATTTTAGATGAAATATTAGCAGACATAGAAGATGTTGCGGAAAAGCTAAATGCCAATCTTGATTTAAAAAAATATTTGCTCGACCCACAGATCAAAATGTCAAAGAAAAAGCAAGCACTAAAGGCTGTGTTTCAGGATTTTATTTCTGAGAAAACGTATAATTTTTTATTTATTTTAATTAAAGACAAAACAATAGCATATCTGGACCAAATAATCGGAGACGTTCATAAGAAAAGAAAAGATGAAGAAGATGTGCTAGAGGCCATTGTAGAGTCTGTTGTACCTGTAGAAAGTAAGGAAGAGGATATTATAAAAAAGACATTGGCTGAAAAAACGAATAAAAGAATTTTAATAAAGAATCTAATTGAACCAAAATTGATTGGCGGTCTGAAAATTACTATTGGAGATATGGTGATAGACAGTTCCGTTCAGGGAAAATTAGACAGATTGAGAAATATAATAAGAAAATTAAATTAATAGAAATATATGCCTAAAGAAAAAACAAAAGACCACATTGTAGAACTCCTAAAAAAGCAAATCGAAGGATTCGAGGAGGAATTAGCTGTCGAAAAAGTCGGTAAAGTAATTGAAGTCGGAGATGGTATTGCTAAAATCACGGGGCTGTCTGATGTTATGGCCTCAGAAATGCTTGACTTTGGAAATAATATTTTTGGCGTTGCCCTGAATTTAGAAGAGGACACTGTGGGTGCTATGATTTTAGGTGAATATTTTGGCATAAAAGAAGGAGATACTGTGCGAAGTACTGGAAAAATTTTATCTATTCCTGTCTCAGAAAAAATAGTCGGCCGGGTTATAAATCCGTTAGGCCAAACTATCGATGGAAAAACTCCAATACAGACGGATGAGTATTATCCGATAGAAAAAATAGCTCCAGGTGTTATTGCCAGAGAATCAGTCCGTCAGCCAGTCCAAACAGGAATAAAAGCTATAGACTCAATGATTCCAATCGGACGGGGCCAGCGTGAATTGATTATTGGCGACCGCCAGACTGGCAAAAGTGCAATTGCCATAGATACTATAATAAATCAAAAAGGACTGGACATGATTTGCATTTATGTGGCGATTGGCCAGAAAGAGTCAAAGATTGCAAGACTTAAGGCAAAATTAGAAGAAGTGGGTGCTATGGAATATACCACTATAGTGCTTGCCGGTGCATCAGATCCATCATCATTATCATTCTTGTCTCCCTATGCAGGTTGCGCTATTGGCGAATATTTTATGGATCAGGGAAAAGATGTTTTAATTATTTACGATGATTTGTCAAAACATGCTGTCTCATATCGTGAAATTTCTTTATTGTTGCGCAGACCCCCAGGCAGAGAAGCTTATCCTGGAGATATCTTTTATCTTCATTCAAGGCTGCTTGAAAGGTCAGCAAAATTGAATAAAGATCATGGCGGAGGTTCTTTGACTGCATTGCCGGTTATTGAAACTCAGGCAGGTGATGTTTCCGCTTATATTCCAACGAATGTGATTTCCATTACAGACGGTCAAATATATTTAGAATCAGATTTGTTTTATCAAGGTGTTCGTCCAGCGCTTAATGTCGGTTTATCAGTGTCCCGTGTCGGTTCAGCCGCACAGATTAAGGCAATGAAAAAAGTGGCTGGAAAGTTACGATTGGATTTAGCTCAGTACAGAGAATTAGCCGCTTTCGCCCAGTTTGCTTCTGAATTAGATGAAGAAACGAGAAAACAACTTGAAAGAGGTGAGCGAATTACTGAAATTTTAAAACAAGGACAATATGAACCTATGCTGGTGGAACATCAGGTTGCTATTTTATACTCAGCAGTTAACGGATATTTGGATGATGTTGAAACGAAAAAGATAAAAGATTTTGAAATGGGTTATCATAAATATCTGGAAAATGCTGGTAAAGCAGTTTTGGATAATATTAAAAAACAGAAGGATTTAACAGAAGATATTGAAAAAGAATTAGAAAGATTAATTAATGAATATAAGGGTACAGTGCCGGAAATGCTAGTAAAGAAAGAAGATCAAGTAGAAGAATAAGTTCATAACGTTATAATGTAAATATTATGCAAGCCGGAGCAAGAGAAATACGCAGGCGAATAAAGTCTGTTAAAAATACAAAAAAAATTACCAAAGCAATGGAAATGGTCGCAGCTGCTAAAATGAGAAAAGCTGTTGATGGTGTTTTGGCTACACGTGATTATTCTAATTTAGCATGGGAAATGCTTTTAAGTATTTCAGAAAGAACTGATACGTCAAAACACGCTTTATTATACCAAAGAGAAGATGTGAAAAAAGTGGCAATCATTTTAATCAGTTCAAATCGTGGGCTTTGCGGTGGATTCAATAATCAGATTTTTCAGAAGGTAGTAGAGTCAATAAAGAAGCATGAAAATATTGATCATGAGCTTATCACTCTAGGTGACCGGGGAAGAGACGCGCTTATTCGTAATAAATATGAGATCACAGCTGATTTTCCAAAAGAAGATGTGATCTTGTCTTCTGCGGAAATTGCCCCAATAGCTCATATGATAATTAACAATTATGTTAATAATGAATATGATAAAATTTTGATTGGCTATACAGATTATGCTTCATCAATGAGTCAAATCCCTAGAGTAAAACAAATATTACCTATAACTACTCAAGATGAATATTTAGGTGCAGTGGGTAAAAGTAAGGGAATTCATATGACACCTGAGTTTGCGAAAGCAAAGCAGGAAAAGCACTTAACCAAAGGAGAATTCAAATTCGAATATTTATTTGAGCCGAATATTAAAAAAGCATTGGATGAATTATTACCACGATTGATTGAAATACAGATCTATCAGGCTGTGTTGGAATCAAATGCGTCAGAGCATAGCGCGCGTATGATGGCTATGCGTCAGGCATCAGATGCGGCAGGTGAAATGATTAACGATCTGACCTTGGCTTACAACCAGGCCAGGCAAGCTGCCATTACAAAAGAAATTATTGAAATTTCATCTGGAAAAGCAGCATTAGAACAAAATAAAGTATAAATTCACATATCATGGATCACGTATCATGGATCATATGTAATTAAATTGATCCATGTCCCATGATCCATGTTCTATGATAAAAATATGAGTAACATTGGAAAAATTAAACAAATTATCGGACCAGTAGTTGATGTGGAATTTTCAGATAAATTGCCAGATATTTTTAATAGTCTGGAAGTAAAAAAGTCTGAAAAAGAAATGGTAACATTGGAGGTGCAAAATCATCTTGGAGGTTCAATGGTCAGAACCATTGCTTTGGGTGCTACTGACGGATTAAAAAGAAACATGTCTGTTTTGGATACGGAAAAAGCAATATTGGTTCCTGTAGGCAAACAAACTTTAGGCAGAATGTTTGATGTTTTAGGCCAGCCAATAGATAAAAAGGAAGCTCCAAAAACCGAAAAAAAGTATCCAATCCATCGTTCAGCCCCGGAGTTTACTGAACAGGCCACTAAAACAGAGGTATTTGAAACTGGAATTAAGGTGATTGATTTAATCTGTCCTTTTACCAAAGGTGGAAAAATCGGTTTATTTGGCGGTGCTGGAGTTGGAAAAACAGTTGTTATAATGGAATTGATCCGCAGTATTGCCCAAGAGCATGGCGGCTTTTCCGTTTTTGGCGGAGTAGGCGAGAGAACTCGTGAGGGAAATGATTTATATAATGAAATGAAAGATTCAGGAGTATTAGATAAAACCGCATTAGTATTTGGCCAAATGAACGAGCCACCAGGATCCCGTGCTCGGGTGGGCTTGACAGCATTGACCTTAGCAGAGTATTTTAGAGATGAGGAGCAACAAGACGTTTTATTATTTATTGATAACATATTTAGGTTTACTCAGGCAGGCTCAGAGGTATCAGCCCTTTTAGGCAGGATACCGTCAGCAGTGGGATATCAGCCAACATTAGCTACTGAAATGGGTGAGCTTCAGGAGAGAATTACTTCTACTGATAAAGGCTCAATTACTTCAATCCAGGCTGTGTATGTTCCAGCAGATGACCTGACCGATCCTGCTCCAGCCACCACTTTTGGACACTTAGACGCCACCGTTGTATTAGCCAGAAGTTTGGCTGAGCTGGGAATCTATCCTGCCGTTGATCCTTTAGATTCAACTTCTACAATTTTAAGCGCAGACGTGGTTGGTAAAGAACATTATGAAGTTGCCCGTGAAGTTCAAAGGGTATTACAGCGTTATAAAGCTTTGCAGGATATTATTGCTATATTAGGAATGGATGAACTTTCCCCTGAAGATAAAATAATTGTTGGCAGGGCAAGAAAAATTCAAAAGTTTTTGTCCCAGCCGTTTTTTGTAGCAGAAACATTTACAGGTACAGCTGGAAAATATGTGCCGATAAAGGACACGGTGCGTGGATTTAAAGAGATTTTAGAAGGTAAGCATGATGACAAATCTGAACAAGCATTTTACATGAAAGGCGGTATTGAAGAGGTTAAATAGCAATAAATTTTTACAGTATCAATTAATATAATTTATAAACATATGAAAAAATTATTAATTGCATTTGTATTAATAAGTGTATTGGCTGCTTGCTCAGCCGCTGATGTTACTGATTATAATAATAAATCAAGCATAGATATTGATGAGCAGGACAGTCAGCCGCAAGGCATTGACCTTAATCTAAATAATTATGTTCAGGAAACTGAACAGCCAAGTCAAAATGTACCAGTTCAGGGTGAGAAGAAAACTCAGGTTGGACCGGAAAATATTTATGACCCGGATACGTTTGATGATTTGATAAGCCAATATGACCAGGCAAGGATAAAGACAAACGCCGGTTATATCCAGATTTCTTTTTATAATGAAGATGCTCCAAAAACAATTAACAATTTCATGAATTTGGCTAAGCGGGGGTTTTATAACGGTACTACTTTCCATAGAGTAATAAAAGATTTTATGATTCAGGGCGGTGACCCAAATAGCAAAGATGAGAACTGGACAGATGACGGACAGGGTGGCCCTGGCTACAAGTTTGACGATGAAATTAATGACAGAAAATTAGTAAAAGGAAGCGTGGCTATGGCTAATTCAGGCCCAAACACCAATGGATCTCAATTCTTTATATTAACAGCTGATGAAACACCCTGGCTTGATGGTAAACATACAAATTTTGGAGAAGTAGTAGGTGGTATGAATACAGTTTTATTGATTGCAGCTGTTGAAACAAATGCAAGCGACCATCCAATGCAGGATGTTATTGTTCAGAGTATTGAATTGATTAAATCAGAATAAATAAAAATACGAAATTCAAAATTTGGCTTTTATGGCAGAAAAAAAAGATAATTTAATAAATTTTAAAATAGCCACACCTGAGCGTGTGGTTTTTAAGGATGAGGTAGAACAAATCACTTTACCGACAAAAATGGGTGAAATAACAGTATTGCCAAATCATATACCTTTGATATCAGTATTGGTTCCAGGGGAGATAATTGTGAAAAAGCAAAATGTAGTAAAAACAATGTCAGTTTCTGGTGGATTTATCGAAGTGCAGGCAGAAAAGGTGGTGGTTTTGGCAGACACAGCTGAGAAAGCAGAAGAAATTGACATTAAGCGAGCAGAAGAAGCAAAAGAAAGAGCTGCAAAAGCAATGACTGAAAAGAAAATGGATGCGGTGGAATTTGCTTCATTAGCAGCGCAGATTGAAAAGGAAATGGCTAGGATTAGAGTAGGAAGGAAATATAAAAGAATAGACCAGGTTGGCAGAACGCCTAAATATAAAGAATAACAAAATATAATTATCGATTGTCAAATTTACAAAAAATTTTCAATGATCAATTTCCGAATATTGATAATTGTACATTGTAAGTTTTTAAAAATTGAAAATTTGCAAATTGATAAATTTTATTAGTATGTCACACACATGTAAAGCCCTTCTGGTCACCTGTATGGATTTCCGTTTTCATAAAGATATTGCTAACTTTGCAAAAGAACAGGATCTTGAAGGCCAATATGATTTATATTCAATTGCTGGAACACAGAAAACTTTTTTAGATGAAGCGACGCATGCCACAGCAATTAAACAAGTTGAATTGTCTCAAAAACTTCATCAAATGACAGATGTTTATTTAATTGCCCACTGGGATTGTGGCGCTTATGGCGGAAGTAAAGCATTTGAATCAGATCAATCGCAGCGAAATAAATATCTTGAAGATTTACAGCAAGCAAAGAAAATAATTGAAGAACATTTTAATGGCATTAAAGTCCATAAGTATTTAGCTATTTTAGATGAAGAGGAAAATATACGTTTTGAAAAAATTGATTAAACACTCGGAAACACTGGAAATCACAGTGTTTTTTGATAGGTTATTGACAATGAAAAGAGGCAATGCTATATTATTATTTGGGATAAATCCCGCTGCTTGCACAGGGAGGGAGACAAATGCTAGAAGATCGCGTTGTTGGTGTAGTTGAATATATTGATAAGCTTATTAAAACCTTGAGAAGGTATATTTATGTGTATTCAGAAATTGAACAAGCATATAGAAAAGAGTTTAAAAGAGATATGTATTCTGGCAAGCAAAGTTCTTTGAAAGACAAAATATTCCAAGCTAGGGAAAAATTAGATAAACTGGGAAAAGAGTTGGATAGTAATAAATTTAATATGGTCAATGGTATTATTTCTCTTAAAGACGCAGTAGAAAATTTTATTTCTCATATTGAAGGAATTATTGAATATAATCCGATAAAACTTTTGGTAAAGGCTTTTCCGGAAATTAAAGAAAATGAAAATGTATGGAATATAGTGGCTACGATTACTGAAAAGCATGATTCTGAACATTGGGAAAAGTATGCCAGATTTTATAAGGCGCGTCTATATAAAGGTTTCTATACCAGCTATATGGATGAACAGCAAAATACAATTAAGTTTAATCAAAAGCAATTGGCATTTGTAATGGCAATATTAAATAAAATTGATGGCATTATAGATATTTTTATTCATATTTACTGTAGCCCAGAAAATGAAGGAAAAATTTCCCATAATCAAAACTGGATAAAAAAACAATTGTGTCAGAGCAGAGAAGAAATTAAACTCATTAAAGATGAAATGCTGCATAGTAATTTTCTGACTGCAGATGATACAATTATTAGAATAATAAGTTTGCTTCATTTTTTTTCCGATACTTTCACTCCTCTTCAAGTATATAAAAATAGTGAAGATATTCCAGCGCAGCTGATTTCAATGAACAATGATTTGGAACGTATTGGGCAAGTAATGATTAAATTTCAAAAAAAAGTAAAGGAACAGCAGGAACTGGATGAATTATTTGGTTCAGGGATCGCTGTATCAATTGCTGCTCAGGATGATTCATCTGTTACAGAATTGCCAGCTGGAGAAAGTAAAACTGAATTAGCAATGATTGTTGCACCTGTACATCTTGATAAAACTTATGATTCTGGGCAAAAGGCTATAGCCGTTTGCAATAAGCCTGGTCTTGAAGATATACCTCAAGAAGAAGCTTTGGAAATTCTTGGAGAAAAATATCAAAGCGAAGAAAAAGGCTGGAACCCGCTTGTCTGGCTGACGCGGCCCCAGGTTCTGAAACGATTGTTTGGCTGGCCATTTATTTTGGCATTTCTGGTTGCTATTTTCTGGTGCATTTACTATCTATATGAGTCAGTCATGCCGAAAACCGGCAGTGTAATTTTGCTGGGAACTAAATATAAATCATCTGTTGACGCATTTTGTTTTGCTGGGAATGAAAGTGCGCTTTGTTCAGGAGTTATCCTGCCATTCAGTGTTTCCAGGTTTTGGGACGTGATTTTTGTATTTGTTTTGCTAAGCGCATATTTTCTGACGCAAATTCTGGTAGTAATAAATGCAATTAAGAAAAAGGCAGGAGATATCTCAGCCCACTATTTCTTTATGAGAGGAGGATTTTGGTTTATTGTAACATTATCCGTATTAATGATCTTCATCATGCACATTTATTTTGGTAGAGGTATAATAATTGGTTGGAGTAATAACGTTTGCCTTTACTGTTTGCTATTATCATTGTTTTATAGCTTGATACAATATCAGGATAATGAATGGCCAAGCAGCTTTTATCTTGGAGTGGTTTTTGCAGGGTCCTTAGTTGTGGGTATATTTGATGGCGCAATATCTGGAATATTCACCATAATTCTGGCAAGCATTGCTGTTGCGTTTGGATTCTTGCTTGGCTCGATGATGATGGCAATTTGGAATTCAATAATTCATGTTTTTAGAAAAAAGAAGAATAAACCACAACAAGTTAGAGCGTTAGTTGTGATTGATAAAAAAAAGGATTTGATCGTAAAATCAATCGTCTAGGTAAACACACCAGGCGGTTTTTTTTATGACAACTAAAAAACAGCATCAATATGATGCAGCTTTTGTGTGTTGAAAAGATTTATTTTTTCTCACGTGCTTCTATTAATGCTTCTAAAATATTCCTTGTTGCCTTGTGTGATATTAAATGAAGATTTTCCTTTGCAAATTTAATACCTTCCTGCCCGTAATTTTTTACTGCATGATTAAGTATTCTGTACAGATTTTCATATTTCTTTAGATATTGAATTTTTTTCATAGCAAGCTGGAAGTATTTCTCATTTTCAAATATTGCATCTATAACAAGGCTTCTTGGCATTCCTGGCACTAATGCTTCCCATTTTTCGAGAAGTTTTTCAAATGCCTTTGGATCTTCTTTTGCTTTTGTGATTATTTCGTATTGCAGATAATCTCGAGGAAGTAAATCAATATTTTCTGCTGCAAAATTTAGGGTATCGGTTTGTTTTGCAGCGTGTAAAATAATTCCACGAATGTATTCTTCTTTTTTAAAGTCTCTAATTCTTTCATTGGCAAAGTCTCGGCCTTCCTTCCCACCTCTTGTCAGCGCTGCTTCAAGAACCATGAAACGTAGACTTCCATCTCTGATATCATCATAGCGCTCCATTGCTTTTTTAAGTCCAGCATCATTTTTGAGCGCATCATAACAACAATAATATTGATTCGGAAAATTATCTTTTGCCTCTGATATTTGCCCGACATTATCCATAACAAATTCTGCGCCAACATCTAGACCCTTGCTTGATAATGCGCGGATAATTGCCTCTCTATCATTTTGATTCTGAATATCATCAAAGTGTTTTACAGCAAAGTCTATATTTTTTTTAGATCCGCTCTGTGCTGCAGCTGCCAGAAGTTTTCCTTTGGCATAATCATCATCAATCTCATAAAAATCATCTATTGCTTGTTTTAATTTTTCACCAGACAAATTTGAAACGATTTGGACAAGTATTTCTGTTTTTATAAATTCATTTTCTTCTGTTTCATAAATCTGCCGCAGCATTTTTATTGATTTTACGCTTTCATGAGCAGCCAAGGGGTTAATAATATCTGCCTTGGCATAAGTAGTTAATTCATTAAAGTGATCAATTATAAATTCATAAGCGGTTTTTTCTTCTTTTTGCGCCAAAGCCATTAGGATTTCTTGTCTAGCATATTCATCTTGTTCTTGATCAAAAAGACTAATAAGTTCGTTTGCAGTTTTTGGGGAAAGAGGTTGTTCCTTTGGCTGGGTAGGTTCTTCTTTTAGTTCTGGCATAAATTTAATTTTTGTTATTAATATTAATTATATTGTGGCAAAATATTTTTATTTCGTCAATTGCTATTAAAAAAACCGCTGAATTTGATCAGCGGTATTTTTTTTATCCAAATGAAATCCAGGAAATTTTTTTAGGATTGATTTTTAGCACTATGCATATTTTGCACAGGGTAAGCATATCTGTTCTAGTATTTGGATCTTCTGCATCTTGAATTTGCTTAAGAGTCAGTCCTGTTTTTTCTGCCACTTCATCCTGCGTTATGCCTTTTTTTTCTCTGCGGCGTATAAGAGATACTGTTGGTTCATTAGGCTCTTTAACAATAATTGCGCTTCCTTTATCAAAAATTTCTTGCATCACGTCCAGTCCAAAGATCGAATAGACATCAAAGGCAGTCATTATCAAGCCTTTTGATGCTGGTTTATATAAGGCCAAATGATCCTGGCTTCTGACAAATAGCATAGTAGAAGTCATTGCCTTTTCAAGAGCGGTTTTACCTTTGCTTTCTTTTCCAAAAAAATAATCAAGGTCTTTTTTATCCATTTTTGCCTCCTTTTTTGGTTTGGATAGGTTATTTTATAAAAATATAAGGATT
>CAYPKD010000003.1:0-217450 GCA_964411255.1 uncultured Gammaproteobacteria bacterium
ACTTGACCAGTGAGCTGTTACGCTTTCTTTAAAGGATGGCTGCTTCTAAGCCAACCTCCTAGTTGTATAAGTCATCCCACCTCCTTTCACACTTAACCTAGATTTAGGGACCTTAAATTGTGATCTGGGCTGTTTCCCTTTCGACTAATGGAGCTTAGCCCCCATAGTCTAACTCCCAAGCTTAAGCCTTGGTATTCGGAGTTTGATTGGAGACGGTAGGTTACCCATCCGCCCCCATTCAGTGCTCTACCCCCAAGGTTATACCTGAGGCCAACCCTACAGTTGTTTCGGGGAGAACCAGCTATTACCGAGCTCGATTGGAATTTCTCCGCTAACCACAGCTCATCCCCTCGTGTTGCACGGCGAGTGGGTTCGGTCCTCCATCCAGCTTTCGCTGAACTTCAACCTGGCCATGGATAGGTCGCTCGGCTTCGGGTCTTGTGCCTGCTGCATACTGAAAAAGATAACTAGTGACCAGAAAAAACTGGACACCAGAAAAATCAAGTTCAGTTTACGGACTTTCATCCTCGCTTTCACTGCGCCTGCGCTCTTCTCGAGCTTAGACCAGCAACAGACAACAAACTCGTTGGCTCATTCTTCAATAGGAACGCCGTCATCCCGATAAATCGGGACTCCGACTTTTTGTAAGCGTATGGTTTCAGATACTATTTCAGCCCCCTCACCGGGGTACTTTTCACCTTTCCCTCACGGTACTAGTTCACTATCGATCATAAGAGATATTTAGCCTTACCAGATAGTCCTGGCAGATTCCTACAGGATTTCACGTGTCCTGCAGTACTTGGGAATACTTGTTATACACTTATAATTTGTTTTGCCTACAGGGCTATCACCTTCTGTGGCTGGGCTTTCCAGCCCACTCGACTACAAATTATAAGAAGTATCTTTGCTTGTCAGAGCAAAAACACAAATATCCCGCTACACCTTGAAAACATATGGCCTGACAGCCTTACGCTTGAAATAAACAATGTCCGAAGACAAAAATCAAATCAAGCAAAGTAAACAAGGTTTGGGCTGTTTCCCTTTCGCTCGCCGCTACTCAGGAAATAATTATTATTTTCTTCTCCTCCAGGTACTGAGATGTTTCACTTCCCTGGGTGTGCTTTACTGTCCTATGAATTCAGACAGCAATGTACTGGCTCAACACCAGTACGGGTTTCCCCATTCGGCCATCCCCGGATCAAAGGTTGCTTGCCACCTTCCCGAGGCTTATCGCAGGCTGCTACGGCCTTCATCGCTCTCTTATGTCTAGGCATCCACCTTACGCTCTTGAGTTGCATAACCACTAAAATGAAAAAATTTATATTTGTTGTAATAACTTTTTCTCGACGAATTATTTCAATTCGATTTGTGTTGGTTTAATTGTTAAAGTTCTGACAATTTTATGAAAATAAAAAAGGTATCTGCTGCTCTCAATTCGGGAAAATTCGAGCAAACAGCTACCTGTGGATAAATAAATTGTCTGTAAAACAGTATACATTAATAATGTGTACCTTGTCAAGAACCCGTAATTTAAGGTATAAAAACACTCTTTTTATTGACATTTATTGAAAAGTACGCTATAATTATATAGTTAATAATTGTTAATTGCTTGACCCTTGATATATGAAAAGCCGGGGTGGTGAAATTGGTAGACACGCTTGCCTTAGGAGCAAGTGGGCGTAAGCCCGTGGGGGTTCGATTCCTCTCCCCGGCACCAGCCAGCATTGATTGCTGTCTTTTTTTTATTTTAAATATTGACACATTCAAATTTAACTTATAATATATACTATCAAATTAGTTCATTAAAAAACCCGGAGGAAAAATAATGACAATAAGACAACGCAGTAAAAATCCTGATCTGCTACTGCCAGAAGTGATGGAAGAAAGAGTGAAAAGAATTACTGACTTTTGGGGTTGGAGAATTGGAACGCTTCAGGATCTGGACCGAATCACTGCTTTTATCACTCATCGATGTAATCTTGGCTGTGAATATTGCAATGGGCCTCACCTGACATTAAAACAGGGTAATACGGCTCAAAAAAAACAAATGCTGCAAAACGATCTGACTATTACTCAATTTGAACATTTGCTGCAGCAGGCGCAAACAAACTTTATTAAGCATATTCATTTTACTGGAGGGGAAGCAACATTAAACCCAGATCTGCCAAAACTTATAGAGATCGCTACTGCATTTGGAATTCTTTCTTCTCTAACTACAAATGGCATTGCCAACTCTGATCTCTATAGAGAATTGATTGACAAAGGATTAACAGAGATTAGAATATCCATTGATTCGTATTCTGAAGAAATATTTGATTCCATTGTAAATGTAAGAGGCTCCTTTCAAAAAGTTGTTCAAAACATCAGATTAATCACCGCATTAAGAGATCAGTTTGAAAAAGACATCTTTTTGGTCATAAACGCCTGCATTGGAGAAGCAAATCTTGAAGAAATCGAACATACTTTACAATTTTTAATATCGTTAAATCCAAACGACATTAAATTTTTAGTTATTGCTCAGGATAAAAGATTTGTTTTGGGAAAAAGAGATGAAATGTTAATTGCGAGATTAAAGCAGGCCTTAGCTAAATATCCCAAAGATCAATTTGTTTTATTAAGAGAAAAAATTAAAAGACTTTTTGATCCATTTGCTACTGGGCTTGAAGATCAGAAAACTCAAAAAATAATGACGCATTGTTTTATTCCAATGACGGAAAGAACAATAGACAGCATGCATTATTATCCCTGCTCAATTTATCTGCGATATTTTGGAAAACCTATTGGCGAGCTAACAGATACCTTTGAAGTACAGCAAGAAAAGATTATGGATTTTGTACGCAATCATGATTGCTGCCAAGATCCGATCTGCCTCAAAAACTGTACTAACTGTTGCCGAGTGTTTAATACTCAGACCAATCAGGCTCTGACCTTGGATACTGGTCAAATACTTTATATTTCAGATGATATTACTGAAAGACAAGTCATAGATATGATGACTGAAATCAGGACACTAATAGTTCATGGTACAGCTTCAGACAAAACCTTTATAATTATCAAGCCGCTTGGCTTAAAATATAAGGATCAAATTATTGCTTTTCTAAAAGATAACGGATTGGAAATCGAATCAATGGATGTGGTAAATAAATGGGAAGATTGTGCAACTTTTTTCTACACCTGGCCCTTAACTGAAGAAAATATTCGATCGCATTTACAAATGAAAAAGGGTTTTGATCAAATTGAAAAAGGCCAGGCAATTGTTATTCGATTCAAAAGCAATCCTTCACCAAACTATTTATTAGAACTAAAACTTGAAATCAGAAGGCTGTTTCCTGGCAAACGACACCAGCTTGAAATTGCGGGCAAAACCAGATGGATCAGAATGAATACAGTCCATTCGCCAAATCCTTCTGATGTGCAAAGAGAAAACGCAATCCTTAACGGATTTATAAATAAGTAATACCCGGCAAAACTTTGCTGGGCCTGCCGGCCGAAGCTTTATGCGAAGGCTGGTTTTTTAATCTTGACAAAACAAAATAAAAAAACTATTATTAATTATTGCCAGGAAGGTCCTGGCACTCAATGCGTGCCGAACAGATTGTTCTGTAAAGGAAAAGGCTGTTCCGCAGCGCTGTCCATTCACATTTGAATCGGCAGGAGGAAGCAATGTCACATGATCCAATTGAAAAGCATGAGCCAATTCCAAAAGGTGGGCTAAAACTTTTAGCTCTACCGTTTGTAGGTATTTTAATTTATTTTGGTTCTTTACATGCGCTTACATTATTAAATGCGATGAATCAGTTAGTTATGGCTCTTTCAATTACTCTCACTCTCCTTGCTGTATTAAGTTATCTCTTCATTATTTCAAATAGTAATCCACTTAAATGGTTTGCTGAATATTGGCATAGAAATATTATGGGAAGAAAAATGGTTTTTTGGGTAGATGCTGATAAAAATAATAGAATTAAAAAATCTTTTTTTAATAATAAAGAAATTTATGATTATCAATGTTCTTTCTTAAGTATAACTGAAACCTCTCCAGTCGCTGTAATTATCATACTAGGCGGTTGGAGAAGACACCCAGTTAAAGTAATTATTAATAAGAAAGATATGAGAGGCTGGGGAAAATATTGGAAATTTAAAAAAATCAGATCATGGCCTGGTTATATTAAGGTGATTGATCACCTGGGCAGTACAATCAAATTACCAGCAGAATACTTAGTGGAAATGTTATTAAATGCTAAACACCCACAAGATTTTCATCCTTGGGATCATCAGGTATATTACAAATCAAAAGAATTCCGACAAGTGTCAGCAGAACTTGATGAAACCAAACTCGCTCGGATTAAAGCAACCGATGTTATTATGAATGTGTCAACGATGATTCAAGATACAAGCCGATTTGTCCATTCAAAAGAGGGAAAAAAAATTCGAAAATATATTGAAGATCAATTAATTGAGCTTTTACCAATAAATGATTCAATCCGAAAAAAATTATTAAGCAGAAAAGCTGCGCGCGAACGAGCAGCATAAATTAATACCCAGCAATACTTTGCTGGGATTTTTTATTTGACTATATTTTATTTTATTGATACATATTAATCAGAGTCCTTGAAAATTTCATAATACAGGAGAGCATAAATGTCAGAAGGAAACCTTATTCAAATACCAATATTTCAGGACGATCCTCCTGAAACAGACTATCAAGACCAATGGTTTAATCTAACAATATTAAACAATCCAGATGGACTCGGTTTAATTACTGGCCAAACCGTATTTATTCGCAATATCATTTTAGATAATAAATGCTTTACTGATGCACAACTGGCCGCAGCAACTTTTGCCAATGCATGTATGGCAACAATTTCAGGTGAAAAATTGGCATTGAAAGAGCAAAATTCCGCCATATGGCATCAAAATAGAACTCACCTAATCTGGCAAGAGCTTTGGGAATGCGCAAAACAAAATTACCAGCAAGTAAATCTTACTTTTTTAGCAATGGTTTTATACCTATTTGCTCCCCGCGATTATATTCACGGAACACATAGTTCATTTGAACAAATTTGGGAATCAACACCTTGGTTTGCCAGCGGTATGCACCAGGTCAGTCATATCACATCATCTTTCTCGGAATTTTTTAATAATATATACGAAGGATTTCCCTTTGAGATAAAAAAAAACATGCAAAAGGCAGCACAAAATTATCTTATGGCATTTGAGGATATGAATAATTTTATTAAACGAGGAGGTCTAACAAGTAATACTCAAGAGCAGTCATAACTGCTCTTTTTTAGTAAATAAAAACCCCTACATTATCAGAAATGCAGGGTGCTAAGCTTAAGGCATTAGAAATCCTGTACAAGGACCTGACTGCCTGCTTAGACTATTTGGAGTGCTGAAGGACATTCTCAGCCGCTCAGATTCAAGTCCCCAGTGAAAAGAAATACCTTCTCGAAAGGCACAATTGCCTTTAGGCGCATAATCCGCTCCTGGACAACTAGCATTGAGCTGACTATGCCCGATGATTCGATCAGGATGAGTGAGCATCAATACTGCTACTTCATATGGCCCAAGACCGAATTCATTATCTGCAAAACAGGCACGGGCCCGCCGCATAGAGCGTCCGCGATGCAACATTCCAAACTGGAATGGAATTACCAGGAAATCTCCAGGTGTTTCAGCTTCCAATTTCTGAATTGGAGTCAATGATCGGCTCGTAATACGCAGGTGATTGATTGTCAATTCATGATTTGGCCATGAATCGAACGTCCGCTGAATTGAGAGCAATCGAAGGAACATGATCAAGTTGTTATGATGTGCTGATCCCACAACTGAAGGCTTTGTAATCAAACCCCAACCTTCTGCCCCTTCAGGAAGATCTCTGCTGGCCAACTGATTTATGTGGCTGGCATCAAACTTCTGAAAGAAGTCAACTCTTTTCACCAGCATTGCCAGCTGCTCCTGAACTGAATGAATACGAAAGCCTTTCGGATAGCCAAAATCACTTTCTACTTCTTCATCAGCAAAGGGCAGAACTTTCTCTACCTCTACATGATCGAATGGGTTGCGGTGCTCAAGGAATGCCCGGAACTGAGCTCCAGTGATGCCTTTCCTTCCACCAGTTCTTGTTCCTGCGTTAAGCTGCGTCATCAGCTCTCCAAGCAGCCCGAATGTAATATCCGAACCACTGACAACCATGTCTTCCATGGCTATCCTCCTATGCTGAAAAAACATGCGTTGAAATCCTGGCCAACGCTTCCAGTCCCTTCTCTCTTTGAGAATAGGGAAATTTAGATAAATTCTTGTCTAAATTTCTTTATTCTAAAGATATAATATTATATCATGCTTTCATAAAAAAGTCAATAAAAAATGTCTTATATTACTCTAAATTTAGCCATATATAACACTCTACTATCTACTGACTTAGACCAATAAACATAAATAAAAAGACTACTAAAGTATTATTCAGCAGTCTGTGCCATAAATTTTTTTTCAAAATGATCACAAGCTCTTCTCAATTTCTTTTTAAGCTTTCTTCCTATTTGCTTTTTATCATCAGGAAGTATGTCAATCAGTCGCTCACAAAGAGGAAAGTAATCTTCTCTGGTTTCAATAATCTGCTTTACCTGCTTTTGCTGTGTGCAGTCTCCGAGCGTGCGCAGATTATGCAGCCGATCAGCCAACTTTACAACCAACACCTGCCAGGGAGCAAAATTCATTAGCCGGGAAATATAGCCGTCTTTTGGCTTTTTGGTTAGCATCTTGACCCAGAGAGCTACCTCCCGCCCAAAATTAATCACTATTCTTTCTTCATTTAGAAGATAAGAGTCTTCAAGCATATCATGGAGCAAAGCAGTAGCGATTATTTCCCAATTGTCTTTGATCCCAAGCTCATCAATAATGATTTCTGCTACTGACCTGGGATGTTCAAAATATCGTTCACCCTGATCACGCCGTTGACCCCGATGACCATATTTTGAAAAAATATACGCTGTTTCAATTAGGCCTATCTCGCGCTCAAGTACAAAAGGCCAAAGCTTATTTAAAAATATCTCTCTCCCAGTCAGTTCAGTCATTTTTTGACCTCCTTATAAAAAGAACTATGACCAAGTATTATAACAATAATTGCCAGTCTTGTCAACCCGATAGCCTAAAATCTATAACCTATATAAAGCAACAATTGACAATCGCATATTTGTAATTATTCGTAATCCCCTGACAAAAGTACATGCAAAGCCCTCATCCGTAACCAAGTACTGCAAAGCCTTCTTGCTTTTATCAGACTTGACCCTAATAAAAGACAGACTATTTGATAGCCTGCTTATGAAATATTATATCTCTCCCCTGAAACCATATCAACAATATTCGCAATCTTCATTAGCCTGGAATCAATTAGGTCAAACTCAACTGGTCTACCCTTAATCTCATGGCCTTTTATAACGCCATCTGTTGTAAACCTAATAACAAAGCCACTTGTTAATACGGGAATTGAACATTGATGACTGACCTCTGATCTCTTTGTTATTTTTGTACGATATTGAAGAGGCTGGTCAGCTGCAACTATTCCCACAATTTTATGTCTGGGTGACATATGACTTTTGTGTTTCTGCATCCTCTATATCAGAAATCAAAAAATCACCTCTTTTTGGTTTTTCATCCTCAACACAACAAGCAATAGGCCTTCCTTCTCCGCTAGAACAAATCAATCCATGAAAAGCAGCTTCTATTTCCATTCCATCAATATTAACTTGAATTACCGTACAATATCCATCTCCATTTGACCAAATGCCAATAAATTTTTCAAAAATACCTTTTATTGTTTTCATTGCCAATCCCCTTTGGCAGTTGCTGATTTAAATAAAATATCTCAAAATAAATTTCCTGTCAAATTAAAAAGAGCTATTTGATAGCCCAGTTTTTTATTTTTCTGTTCACGGTTTTATCAATAATTGTACCAGTAATAATATTTTTTCCATTTTCATTTCTAAAAAAGACCTCAATAGTATGGCCAATACTCTTTTTAACACCATACATTCCTCTAACCTGAAAAATACGAAGCTTTCCGAGTACCTCAAGGGCCATCTCTGTCCAAACAATATCCTTATTAACCTTCAAACGACTTTTTTTCAATATACCCAAAGCCCTTTCAGTCATCTTTTTACCTCCTTTAGAAGGTTTATATAAGAATATCAGATAAAAAAATTATGTCAATTGCGGTTTTTATCCTAGAGTGGTAAAATCTTAATACCTACAAATAATAACTTCTTATGCAAACAATTTATATAATCTCAACTGCTGTTTTTGCAATATTATTTATTGTAGCGCTTATTTATTTTTCAAAAAAACTTAGCTTACTTAAACCTGAAGAAAAAGAAGATGATAAAAGCATGCAGCTGATGCAAGAACAATTAAAAGAAATCCGACAAACAATGGATTTTAAACTTAATGAATCGCAAAAGCAAATCCAAATGCAGTTCGGCCAGAGTGCAAAAATTATTAAAGAAGTGACTGAACACTTAACCAAACTTGATGATACCAACAAACAAGTAATGGGATTTGCTGAACAATTACAAAGTTTAGAAAATATTTTAAAAAATCCAAAGCAAAGAGGAATTTTAGGTGAATATTATTTAGAAACTTTGTTAAAAAATGTTTTTGCGCCAAATCAATATAAAGTTCAGTATAAATTCAATGATGGTGAAATCGTTGATGCAGTAATTTTTGTCAAAGACAATATTATTCCAATTGATTCGAAATTTTCTCTGGAAAATTATAATAAGATTGTTGAAGAAAAAGATCCTGCCCGGCATGAACAATTAGAAAAACAATTTAAGCAGGATTTAAAAAACAGAATTGATGAAACTGCCAAATATATCCGGCCTCAGGAAAAAACCACTGACTTTGCATTCATGTTTATTCCATCTGAAGGAATTTATTATGATCTTTTGGTAAATCAGGTTGGAACCATTAAAGTTAATACTCGTGATCTAATTGAATACGCTTTCAAAGAAAAGCATGTGATTATTGTTTCACCAACTTCATTCTATGCATATTTGCAAACTGTAATCCAGGGCTTGAAAAAAATGCAAATTGAAGAGCAAACAAAAGAAATTATTAAACGAGTTGAACAGCTTCACAAGCACATGTCAGCTTATGAGCAATATATGCAACGGCTGGGCAATAATTTAGGTACAACTGTAAACGCCTACAATACTGCTTATAAAGAATTGAAAAAAATCGATAAAGATGTGGTAAGAATTACTGGAGCTGAAGGCAATATTGACCCAATGCAATTAGATAAACCACAAAACGAATAAAAAAAGTCAGATCATTGTCTGACATCATTTTTTTTCATTCTTTTTTTATTGCCTCGCTCGCCCTTATTAAAAACAAAGACAAATCCCGAAAAATAGCTGCCGCTTCGAGATCATTTAGTGGCACAAGCTTAAAACTTTTTTTCTCTCCAGCATAAATAATTGTAAACTGGACATTATTAACTTGCATAACACCAAAATCAATATCACCGCTTTCAGCTAAATTTTTCATACAGGTTAAAACGCAATTATCACAAATATGAATATTTCCAGGTCCAGCAATTAAGCGTTTTGCATCGCTTTGCGCTTGATTACAAAAAGAACAATTTAATGGCTGCTTTGCCATGATCACCTCCTTTTAATGAATATCTAATTTAATCAAATTATTAAAAAACTGTCAACACAAAGCAAGTCCAGCAAGAAAGTAAAAAAGCAAGACAAGTTTTCATATCCTTTCACTTATCTCGCTTGTCTTGCTCGTCTCGCTAGTCTTGCTTATCAAAAAACGCCGAATTATTATTCAGCGTCTGAATGCTCTTCTTGAAAAAGATCAATCTGCTGATAAAGCTTTTGCAGCTCAGCTTCTTTTCTTTCAATCTGCTGCTGCAGCTCCTTAGCCTTGAGTGACTTCAAAAACCTGCAAAGTTTATCCCATGGTGGAATAGTTTGTTTAGTACCTTGAACTGGAGTGAAATAAAATCTCTTTACTTCTTCCCCCATTCTTACACAAAAACCATCATTTTTAATTTCAATAGTAGCCACATCAACAAATTCGTCAGGTTTGAATCCTTTATTAATTAATTGTTCAACACATAACTTAACACACCCGGAACAAATACATCCATCTCCAATAAATGCAGTATGTTTCATGGATTTGTTGCATAAACAACATTGTCCTGATACCATTGTTTCCTCCTATTCCCAAAATTTACGGACATTATAATGTAGCAAATTTTAGCACTTTTGTCAATCCTGGCTTTATTATTTACTTGACACTTTCAAAATTCTCAGTTATTATAATGTAAGTCATATTAATGACCCCAATTACTCATTACCCATTACTACAATATATGCCAATAACAACCAAAGGTAAAAAAGCATTACGATCAAGCCAACGAAAAACGCAAAGAAACCGCGTTGCTTTAGCGAATATAAAAACTTTAAGAAAAAAGACCAGGAAAGCAATTGAAGTAAAATCAAAAGATGCTGAAAAAAATATTAAGGAAACAATAAAAGCAATTGATAAGCAGATTCAAAAAGGCAGAATTAAAAAAAATACCGGAGCCAGAATGAAATCAAGGATGGTAAAAAGTTATAACAAAACAAAAGCTGCCGCAACCAAATAATTTTTTTATTTTTTTACTTTTTTTTAAATTTAAAAGACCAGCATGTGAGCTGGTTTTTGATTCTCAATTATTCAATTATGCTCATAAACGAAATCAAAGCGGAAAAAACCGCAATAGGAAGCATTACAATATAAATCAATGATTGTCCTGCGCCAATCCAAATCAATCCTTTATATATTCCCAAATCAATACAACCCAATAAAGCTGGCAGACCTATTGCAAAGTATACTATATTATCACGCCAAATATCTCCTTGTTCAAAATTATAGTAATATTTACTGCATTTTCTATAAAAATAAACTGATATTCTCTTTGATATTATTCCCAAAGCACATCCCAGTACCACGCCAAACAAAGTCCATATCCATCCGCCGAAAAGAAAATGTGTCATGAATGGACATGTCAGAACAAAAATAACTTTCATAACTCTAAAAATATTAGCTATAGCTATTAAAAGTGGGTATCTATAATTAGAAAGAACTCTGATCATGGTCAGCCTCCTTTTGACCTTGCCCTTGTCAATAATATCTTTATGTAAAATGAACTATTTGTCAATAAAAAAATCCAGCATGTGAGCTGGTTTTTGGTTAACCGTTGGCAATAAGTTCTCTTGCATTCTCTAATGATATTTCCCGAACAAATACTTCTGTATCTACTTTATTAAATCCTAATGATTCGTATAAACCCCTGGCTGCCTCTCTTTTAGGATTGCTGGTAAGAACAATTTTTTTTACATGATTAATCGCTGCCCACTTAATTAAAGTTTGCATTATTTCTTTTCCTACTCCCTTACCTCTAAATTCTATATCTACGATTACATCTTCAATCCTGGCAACGTTGCCATTCAAGGGCGTCAGATATAAAACTAAAGCGCCAAAGCCAATGATTCGTCCATCCTGTTCAACAATTAAACAACGACAATGATGATTGGAAATCAAATGATGTATACAAAAATGTTTACTATCAATTTTTTTCTGAGAAAGCTGTTCAAGCAATCTTATCAATCCATTTTTATCATCTCTTTTAAGGAGCCGAAAGTTCACGTTCCCTCCTTTTTGAAATAGGGTGCTAAAAAGAACTGTAACAATGCATTGAAATATTGTCAATAAAAAAACAGCGTGTAAGCTGGTATTTGGTTTTGTGGTTTTGCCTGTTCTGCGTTTTTGCGTTTATAATCCCATCACAAACAAATCAAACAAAAGCTGAGGAGACCAGGAAGTTGACTTAAATTTTTTTTCAATTGCCAAAAGCCTTTCATAAATCTTTTCAATTTCTTCTCTACCAAACCGGTCAGCCTGACCCCAGGTCTTTTGGGCTACAAAAGGGTGCATTTTTAATATTTTAGCTGCTTCGCCTGATGAGCGCACTTCGTTTCTCTCTTTTAAATCCTTTATTAATAAAATGTTCCGAAATTGTCTGGTCAGCATGGTTAATAAATAAAATTGATTGGCGCCGCTTGAAAGCTGATCTGAGAGAAGCTGCGAACTTCTGGCTTTATTTCTCAATGAAATAGCATCAACAAACTGAAAAATGTCATCATTAAACCTGCCAATTACCAATTGATCAACATCACTTTCAGCTATTTCTCTTCCCTGGCAATAACTGGCTAATTTTTTGATCTCTGCTTCAATCTGCCAAAGGTTGTCTCCGACCAATACCATTAATCTATTTACCGCACCATTAGTAATGGTTGCGCCTGATTTACTGGCCTGGTCGTTTATCCATGGCATGAGCTGGCCGCCTTTTGGGTTTTTGTGCTCTTTTATCTCAGCTTTTCCTGCCTGCATCAGAGCTTTCAGGCTTTTTGCCAATATGCTACGGTTGTCAATCTTTCCTCTTTGAGAAATGATAACAAAAAAACTCTCCGGCAGATTTTCCATGCTTTCAATAATTAATTTCTCAATGTTTTTATCTGTTTTTGAAGAAAAAATATTTTTTAAAATAATTAACTTGTTTTGACCAAATAATGAATCTACCTGCATGGCATTTTTTAATGTCTGCTCAAGCCTGTCTTTGCTTGTTTTATCTTCAAAATCAATTTTTACTATATTTAATGAACCAAATTTTTTATCAAAAACCTCAATCCATTTCTGGATCTGCTTTGAAATTGCCCAGTCATTATCGCCATACCAGGCAAAAATTTGTTTTTGATCATTTGACATAAAATAGATTCTTCATGTAATCTAAGGATAAACCAGGAGGGGAACCATGTGGATACCTGCATTTGCTATCCTTATAATCAGTGGGGTTATTGTATACTTTTTGTGGGAATTTTTCAAACGAGCAAAACGCCATCTAAAATTAACCAAAAGAAAAAACTGGCAATTAAAACAAATTTTCTTCTGGCTAATAATAGCCCACATCCCAATATCATTTGCTTCAGTTATTATCATTCTAGTTTGTATTATTCAAGCTTGTTAAATATAAAAATAGTCTTCATTAGACTATTTTTTTCATGGCACTTCCACGGTGTCATTCCTGCGTAGGCAGGAATCCACCCTTCCCGTATTGTATAAAAAATAATGGCTATATATATTGTTAAAATAATTTTTCCAAATCTCTCCAATTATCCCCGACTTCGGTTTCAACTGTAATCGGCACACAATACCCAGATCGTCATTCCCGCGAAGGCGGGAATCCACATGCCAATATTGTATAAAGATTAATAGTGGTATTGTTAATATAATTTTTCCAAATCTCTCCAATTATTTCCATATTCTGTTTCAACCGTAATTGGCACGCAGGTTTTGTGAATCTTTTCCATTTTATCATCAATAACTTTAGCAACTTTTTTTAATTCCTTTTCTGGCACTTCAAAAACCAGTTCATCATGCACCTGAAGCAATATTTTTGTTTTTGGGCTAACTTTTTTTAATTCTTGATGAACTTCAATCATTGCAATTTTTATCAAATCAGCTGCTGTACCCTGTATCGGCGTATTAATGGCTTCTCTTTCAGCTGCAGCCCGAATCTGATGAACACCAGAATGAATATCTGGAAAATATCTTCGGCGGCCAAACATGGTTTCTGTATAGCCATTCTCTTCTGCAAATTCTTTTATCCCTTCCATATATTCCTGCACGCTGCTAAATGCTTCATAATATTTATCTATAAACTTTTTTGCTTCTTTTATTGTAATGCCTGTTCTAGCAGACAAACCAAATGGTCCCATGCCATATAAAATACCAAAGTTTATCATCTTTGCTTCTCTTCGCATTTCTTTTGTTACTTTATCAAGCTTAACTCCATTAATTTTAGCAGCTGTTTCAGAATGAATGTCTTTGCCAGCTTTAAAAATATTAATCATATTCTGATCTTTGGCTAAACAAGCCACCACTCTTAATTCTACCTGAGAATAATCAGATGCTACAATTTTATGACCAGGGCTGGCAATGAAAGCCTTTCTGATTTTCGTGCCAAGATCCGTTCGTTTTGGAATATTTTGCAAATTTGGCTCAGAAGATGATAGTCTGCCAGTGGCTGTAATCGTCTGATTAAAACTGGTATGCACACGACCGTCTGGTTTTATCAATTTTGGCAAAGCGTCTGCATAGGTTGATTTTAATTTTGCTAATTCCCTATATTCAACAATTAATTCAATGATCGGATGTTTACCCAATAATTTTTCAAGTTCACCAGCAGCGGTGGAAATCCCTGTCTTTGTCTTTTTCAATCCAGCAGTTGGCAGCTTTAATTTTTCAAAAAATATTATCTTCATTTGGGAAGGAGAATTGATATTAAACTTTTCTCCAGCCTGCTTAAATATTTTTTTCTCTAGATTCTTAACTCTTTCATCAATCTCCTTGGAAAGCTTTTTCAAATATTTTTTATCTAAAAGTATGCCGTTTTTTTCCATTTCTGCCAATACATAAATTAACGGAATTTCAATTTTCTGAAATAATTCAAATAATTTATTTTCTTTTAGTCTTTTTTCTAAAATCTTATACATACGAAATGAAATATCTGCATCTTCGCACGAATATTCTGAAACCTTTTCCTCAGGCACATCAAACAATGAAATTTGCTTTTTTCCCTTGCCAATTAGTTCTTCAATGGTAATCATTTCATGACCCAGTTCCCGAAAAGCCAGATCATTTAAATTATGACCGCGTGATCCAGGATTTAATAAATAAGAGGCAATCATTGTGTCAAAATACAATCCCTTTGTTTCCAAACCGACTTGACCCACAACTTCATAATCAAATTTCAGGTTATGGCCAATCTTTTTTATTGATTCATTTTTAAAAATTGGTTTTAATGTTTTAATCCAGGCTGGTTTATCTAAAACATAATAAGCTTCACCTTCTAACCAGGAAAAACTTATACCTAAAAGTTTACCAAAAAAAGGATCAAGCGCGTTGGTTTCTGTATCAAAGGCAAATTCTTTTTGTTTTGATAATTTTGTAAAAAACTTTTTAAATTTTTCATCAGTATCAACAAGCTGATAATCCAGCTTTCCCTTAACTTTGGCAATCTTTTTTTCTTCTTTTTGTCCGGCAATCTCAATTTTTCCCAGCCTATTCATCAAGGTTTTAAATTGCAAATCCTGGAAAAGTGAAACAACCTCATCTTTATTAAACGGTTTCACTTTTGTATCTGATAGCTTAAATTTTAAAGGCACATCATGAACCAAAGTGACCAATTTTTTACTTTCAAATGCTTCTTTTTTATTATCTTTTAATAAATTGATGATTCGCGGCCGCAATTTTTCCACTTTAGCAGTTTCTTTTTCTATCTCTTTATATAAAATTTCTAATGTTTTAAATTTCGTCAGTAAATCAATGGCTGTTTTTTCTCCAATTCCTGGAACTCCAGGAATATTATCTGAAGGATCTCCACGTAAAGCCTTAAAGTCAATCATTTGATCTGGCCCTAGGCCACTGTATTTTTGTTTAACTGCTTTTTCATTATAGGTGATAGTTTCTGAAATACCTTTATGCGGCATGTAAACTTTTGTGTTTTTATCAACCAACTGTAAAGCATCCAAATCACCAGTAACAATAATTGATTCAACATCAGGTTTATCAATTGATCTGCGGTCGACTAATGTGGCAATAATATCATCTGCTTCAAATCCTTTTTTATCATAGTATGATATGTTAAACGCATCTAAAACATTTTTTACATCATCAAATTGCTCATACAGCTCATCTGGCTGCTTTTCCCTCTGTGCTTTATATTCCTTATACGCTTCTTTTCTAAATGTCGGCTCCCTGCGATCAAATGCTACTGCTATATAATCAGGATTCAAATCAGGATAAAGCTTTAATAAAATTGACGTAAAACCATAAACAGCATTAACCAAACGGCCATCTTTGGTAGTTAAAGGAGGCAAAGCATGCCAGGCACGGTGCAGAACAGAATTACCATCAATTATTACAAATTTTGTCTTTTTTGATACCATATAAAATCAATAAAATTATATCATTTTCACCTTAAATTTACCACTTTTTTAAAATTAAAAAACCTTGATTTTTTAAATCAAGGTTATATGTCTTTATTTCCCTGCTTGCAGGGTAACAAAAAAGTAATTATTGTCTGCATCAATGAACTCGTCATACTCTTGGGTAATATACCCAGGATTTGTATAAACGAAGTGATGCAACCCCTCTTTCAGGTCAACGTTAAACGGAGCAGTATCAACATAAGTGTCGTCAATGGTCACTGTCGTATTCGGCGGTGTGGCAACCACTGTGACTTCAATCGTTGGTACTGTGTCAATCACTGCAAACACAGTGTTGTTGGTTTCAGAAATATCGACCTGCATAGAAACAGGGTCATATGGCTCGACTGTGAACACAAAGTCATGTAAACCTTCAGACATAGAGTGCTCACAAGGAGTGACACAAACATCAGGCACGTCGTCAATCATCACCGTTGCTAACTGCGGATCAGAATTGATACTGACCAGCACCTGAGGCGGTAGTTCTGTCAATGTGGCAAAGACACTGTTGTTCGTATCAGAGATGTCTTCATTGACTGTTTCGGTTTCATAACCATCGAGTGTAAAGACAAACTCGTGCGTCCCTTCAGTCAGAGACTGAGTACAGGGAGTAACACATATGTCTGCCTCACCATCAATGGCCACTGATGCTCCCTGTGGGTCAGAGTCGATGTCGACATCCACTTCAGGAACAGGCAATGCTGTCAGAGTGACGAAAACCGTATCATTATCCAGGTCTACCACCTGAGTAACGCTCTCTGGCTCATAACCATCAAGAGCAATGTCAAAGGTGTGCTCACCAATCAACATTGTCTGAGTACATGGTGTGGTGCAAAGATCCAGCACCCCGTCAATTGAAACTGTTGCCCCTTGGGGCTCAGAATCAATTGTCACTTCCACATTTTCAGGTGGCAACTCAACTAAAGTGGCAAAGACACTATTGTTAGTATCAGAAATGTCTTCTTCAACCGTGGCTGTCTCATATCCATCGAGAGTGAAAACAAACTCGTGCTGCCCAACAGTCAAAGACTGAGTACAAGGCGTAGTGCACGCGTCTGCCTCTCCATCAACGGCCACCGTTGCCCCCTGGGGATCAGAGTCAATGCTCACCTCTACTTCAGGTGGAGACAGCTCTGTCAAAGTGACGAAAACCGTATCGTTTTCTACATCCACCACCTGAGTGACGCTCTCGGGTTCATAGCCCTCAAGAGCAAAGTCAAAGGTGTGTTCACCGATCATAACTGTTTGAATGCAGGGTGTATCACAAATATCCAACACCCCATCAATAGAAACCGATGCCCCTTGCGGATCTGAGTCAATGCTCACCTCCACTTGGTCTGGGGACGTTTCTGTCAGAGTGACGAAAACACTGGAGTTGGTTTCAGAAATCTCTTCCTCAACCATTTCCATGTCATATCCCTCCAAAACAAAGAGGAATACGTGCGTTGCGGCAGTGAGTGTCTGTGTACACGGAGTGACACAGACATCCTGCAACTCATCGATAGAAACCGATGCTCCAGTCGGATCAGAGCCAATGCTTACTTCAAACTGCTGAGGCTCTACATCAACCGGAATGTCTTCAGGTACGTCTACGACCACTTCATCCTGTACTTCTGGCTGCACGTCTGGTTGTACGTCAGGCTCAACATCCTGATCAACATCAACCAGCTCTGCAGCAATGTCGCCTTGAGTATCCAACTCAGTTGCAGAATCAGGGTGGATCACATCGCCCGCGATCTCAACCACCCCCTCATCACATGACAGAATGAAAGAAAAGACTGCTAATAGGGCTATTTGCTTCATTTTTTCCTCCCATAGGTTAAAAAAGCCCTTGGTTCATTGTCAAACAACACGTTATAGCAATTTAGCATAAAACGTAAATTTTGTCAATTCCCCAATTAAAAAACCTTGATTTATGAAAATCAAGGTTAAATGTCCTTATTTCCCTGCTTGCAGGGTAATAAAGAAGTAGTCATTAGCTGCATCTACATTTTCATCATACTCTTGGGTAATGTACCCCGGTTTTTCGTAGACGAAATGATGCATGCCTTCTTTCAAATCGATGACAAAAGGCGATGTATCAACATATTGATCATCAATGGTTACCTGCGTCTGTGACGGAACAGCAACCACTGTGACCTCAATTGTCGGTACAGTGTCAATAACTGCAAATACTGAGTTATTCACCGCAGAAATACTCTCCTGCACCAATACAGGATCATAAGTATCTACAGTGAAAACAAAGTCATGCAGTCCCTCTGTCAAACTCTGCTCACACGGGGTTTGACAAACGTTCGGAACGCTGTCAATTTCTACCCATGCTTGCTGAGGATCTGAATTGATCTGGACCAGAATCGTATTGTCTGCGACCAGATCAGCATGTACAGTATTGTTCGCTGCATCAATATCCTGATTAATCGTCTGGGGCATATAGCCAGCCAGCGAAAAATCAAACTTGTGACTGCCTGGCAGCAAATCATAAGTAAAGCTTGTCGTATCAGTATAGGCTCCGTCATCAATGACCACTGTTGCGCCACTCGGATTGGACGTAACAGTAACAGTCACTGGAAGAGGAGTCATAGTAACAAACACACTGGTGTTGGTAGATGAAATATCTTCACTCACCATCTCATCTTCATACCCAGCCAGGGTAAACACAAAATTATGCATACCAACAGTAAGCTGCTCTGAACACGGAGTGGTGCAAACGTCTGGCGTGCCATCAATCGAAACTGAGGCACCCAATGGGTTTGAGGTGAAAGTGACGAAATGTTGCTCAACAACCTCAGTCAATGTCGCAAAGACCGTGTCATTGCTGACAGAAATATCTTCACTGACTGTTTCGTCTTCATAGCCTGTAAGCGTAAACACAAACTGGTGCGATCCTTCAGTCAAAGACTGGGAACACGGCGTAGTGCATACATCTGGCGTACCGTCTATGGCAACTGACGCACCCGACGGCGTTGAATCAATGCTCACCAGCACTTCATCAGGCGGCAGCTGCGTCAGAGTTACCGAAACTGTGTCATTGCTGACAGAAATATCTTCACTGACTATTTCATCTTCATAGCCAGCCAAAGTAAACACGAACTGGTGCGATCCTTCAGTCAAAGACTGGGAACACGGCGTAGTGCATACATCTGGCGTACCGTCTATGGCAACTGACGCACCCGGCGGCGTTGAATCAATGCTCACCAGCACTTCATCAAGCGGCAGTTCGGTCAATGCCACGTAAATGCTGGTGTTTAACGCAGAGATTTCCTCATTGAATGTTTCTGGCTGATAGCCATCAAGTGTGAAGTTAAACTCATGCGACCCAGCCGTCAGTTGTTCTGAGCATGGCGTGCTACAGACATCTGGCATACCATCAATGGAAACTGATGCTCCCATTGGGCTCGAGCTGATAGTGACTGAAAATGTCTCAACAATTTCTGTCAAAGTGACAGAAACGTTGTTGTTTATATCTGAAATATCATCGTTTACCGTCTCTGACTCGTAACCAGTGAGAGTAAACACAAACTCATGCGGACCCACCGTCAAAGACAGCGAGCACGGCGTAATACATACGTCTGGCGTGCCATCAATGGCAACTGACGCTCCCGGCGGCTCTGAATCAATGCTTACCAGCACTTCATCAGGCGGCAGTTCGGTCAATGTGGCAAAGACACTGTTATTTATATCAGAAACATCTTGACTGACTGTTTCTGCTTCATATCCATCTGCTGTGAACACAAACTCATGCGGTCCAATCGGTAGAGACTGGAAACACGGCGTAGTGCATACATCAGACGTATCATCAATTGCGACAGACGCCCCCTGCGGCTCTGAGTCAATGGTTACCATTACCTCATCAGGCGGCAGCTGGGTCAGAATGACAAAAACGTCAGCGTTTGTAGCAGAGATGTAATTGGTAGCAATCTCTGGCTCATACCCATCTAAAGTAAAGCTAAAGGTGTATTCTCCCTCAACCAACAGATGGGAACAGGGAGTAGTACACACATCCAGCGAATCATCAATCGAGACACTGGCGCCTTCAGGCTCAGAGTCAAAATTGACTTCAATCTCATCTGGCGGCAACTCAGTCAAAGAGACTGCGATGCTGGTGTTTGTTTCAGAAATATATTTCTGAGTAGTCTCAGTTGAATATCCGTCCAAAGTAAAGACGAATTCATACCAACCTTCTGTCAGCACTTCCACACATGGCGTAGTGCAAACATCCTGGCCATCAATGGCCACAGCTGCTCCAGTAGGATTGGAAGTGATAACCACTGAGTATTCAACTGGTGGCAATTCAGTCAGTGTAACAAAAACACTGTTGTTGGTTTCAGAAATGTCTTCGCTGACTGTTTCGGTTTCATAGCCATCCAAAGTGAATTCAAATTGATGCTCTCCTACTTCCATTACCTGAAGGCAAGGAGTGGTACAGGCATCAGCTTCTCCATCAATGGATACGCTCGCACCATGAGGTTCTGAATCAATGTCAACTTCAACCTCGCCTGTAGGCAATTCAGTCAAAGTGACATGGATATAATCATTTGCCTCACTAAATTCATGCTGAACAACTGCAGTATTATAGCCAGTGAGAGAAAATTCTAAGGTATGGGAACCTTCTTCCAGTGGCTGGTTAAAGCAAGGCGTCTGGCAGACATATTCTCCATCAACAGACACATCTGCACCTGCTGGTGTAGAATTGATATCTACAGACAACATCACTGGTGGAATTTCAGTCAATTCGACAAATACGCTAGTATTTGTTTGTGAAATATAGTCATCCAACTCCTCTGTTTCATAACCTGAGAGAGTGAATGCGAAATGATGCATGCCTTCTACCAGATTTGTAGCACAGGGAGTGGTACAGACGTCAACATCCTGATTAATCGAAACAAGCGCGTCTTGCGGCATCGAATCGATAAATACCAGATATTCACCTGGCAATAGTTCAGTAAGTTCGACGAATACGCCGAAGTTTTCTTCAGTAATCTCTTGATCTACTGTCAAAGGCTCATAGCCTTCAAGAGTAAAAGAGAATTGATGCATACCTTCAGGCAACACCACATTCATGCAGGGAGTGGTGCAGGCATTGGGCTCACTGTCAATTGAGACAGACGCCCCCTGCGGCACAGAATCAATGACCACTGGTACCAAAACCAATGGCTCTTCCTGCAAAATAGCGTAAACCAGATCAGTGGTTTGGCTAATCTCCACATTAAGTGTCTGATCCTGATAGCCATCCTTGGAAAAATGGAAGCTATGAGGACCTGCCTGCAGGTGGAGTGAAAATGGTGTAAAAAACTGAGTCGTTCCCTCATCAACTGTAACCAGCGCAGCAGCTGGCTCAGAGTCAACAAAGACCTTGATCAATGGAACGACTGTATCTTCCTGGATATCCAGAACAGGCTGTTGATCTTCAGCTGGAACATCTTCAGTTCCTACCTCTTCCATATCTGGCTGAGCCTGTTCTTCAAAAATATCAAAATTTTCAATATCATTTTCTTCCATATCTAGGCCATTTGTAACATCATTTGTTTGAACTAAATACGTATCTACGGTTGTCGGCGTAGAACCGCATGAAAGTACGAAAATACACGAAAACAGAGCAAATTTCCTCATTGCTTCTCTCCTTAAGCCCTTATTTAGGCAGTTTATTGTCAAAGACCTGTAGTACCTTATTTTACTACAAAATTAAAAATTTGTCAATCATTACCTCTATCTATACTAAAACACCCCTCTCATTAATTTATGACTGTTTTTTTTATTAATAATTACAAAAAAATCCTGATTATTAACCAGGATTTAGATACTTTTTATTCCATATCAATAAATACATAATTCTGCTCAGCAGATACTTCTGTTAGCACTTCAATACTGTCATAAACCAGGTTTCCAGAAAAAAAATGCCAGCCCTCTTTTAAATATACTTGAAACGGAGTGACATACTCTGTTTCTCTACTGTCAATTAAGACAGTCACTCCTTGAGGAGCTGAAGCTACAGTGACAAAAACTTCTGGTACATTTAAAAATTCTACTAAAAATAAATTATTGCTATCAGATATTGTTTCATCAAGATATAAAATATCATAGCCTGGTAATGAAAAAACAAAATGATGAGGATCAGGACTTAATTCAACATGACAAGGAGTCTGACAAACATCAGGCTGATTGTCAATTTCCACCCATGCCATCTGCGGATCTGAATAAAGCAATACTTTTTCTGCATGTTCAAGTATTATTAATATTGTTTCAGTGTAACGATCTATAGGTGTTTCGAAAATTTCAGTCCTATATCCATCCAGTTCAAATAAAAATTCATATTCTCCTTCAAGTAAATTAATATTAAAAGGGGTGATATAAACATTTTCAAAATCATTATCAATAGTAACCATTGCTCCTTGAGGATTAGAATTAATGAATACTTCATACTCTAAAGGAATAAGTGATTCTAATTCTGCAAAAAAACTTGTATTGTGACGATTAACTTCAACCACTTCTGTGTAATCATGGTAGCCTTCCAGTTTATAGTGCAGCTTATGCTCACCTTCAGGCAAAGTAACCTCAAATGGAGTAAAATAATTTTCATCCTGACTTTCATCTATTATTACTTGTGCGCCTGTTGGATCTGAATCAATATTTATTGAAATTAATTTGCGTAAATCAACATCAACAGTGCCATGTCCCAAATCAATATCATGAATTATTGTCATTTGTTCATATCCTTCAAGTGAAAAAATAAATTCATGCTCTCTATATGTTAATTTTATTTCGCACGGAGTCTGGCAAACATCTTCTTCCCCGTCAATAGTAACTGAAGCACCTTGAGGAGATGAATTAACTTTTGCATAAATTTCTTTTATGGTTAAGTCAAAATGTAGTTTCTCAGTATTTCTCCCAATAGTAGTCCACGCTCGCATTGATTCATAATCTTCCCTTGATATTCTTAATATTAAATTTGTTGGTCCTGATAAAATCAATTCAAAAGGAGTAATGCCAATATGATTTGGCTCTTCTGACACGCTTCGATGCCGATGATAAATTTCAACAGATGCTCCTAGAGGTTCTGTAGTGAAAGAAACTGTAATACTTCCTCCTCTATCATCACTACAGGCCATAATAAATATCATGTAAAAGAACAGTAGTTTCTGCTTCATATTCATTGCTATCCTCCCGGTTAAATAACCGTTGCTATATTAACAATTATAATAAAACATCAATTTTGTCAATTAAAAATCCTGATTATGAATCAGGATATGTTTATATTATTGTTATTTATTGCAATTCTGCAACTGGTAGAAAAAGCTCTTATTGCTCTGTGAAACTTCAATCTGCTCACTAACCGCATCACAGGGCGGTTTTTCAATAAGCAGTTGGCGGGTTCCTGCCTGAACCTCTCCAGAGAACGGAGTAGTGCCAAGGCTATTCCCATCAATGGACAATGCAGCCATCATTGGCACAGAGGAAACAGTAATGGTCACCATTTCACCAGTGCTTTCCGGTGTGAGCGTCACAGAAACAGTGTCTCCATCCGCTGACACATTCTGCTGCACTGTTGCTGTTTCATAACCGCTGAGCGTGAACACAAATTCATGCGTTCCCTCTGTCAGCTGCTGAGAACAGGGTGTGGTGCAGAGATTCTGAAGACCATCGATCGCCACAGATGCTCCAGCAGGAGTCGTCTCAATGTTGACAGAAACGTCACCAGTAGAAATCTGGGTCAGCGTCACATTGACCGTATTGCTGCTTGAGTTGACATTCTGCTGCACTGTTGCTGTTTCATAACCGCTGAGCGTGAACACAAATTCATGCGTTCCCTCTGTCAGCTGCTGAGAACAGGGTGTGGTGCAGAGATTCTGAAGACCATCGATCGCCACAGATGCTCCAGCAGGAGTAGAATTGATCTGCACAGCCACTGGCTGAGTTGTTTCCGGCGTAAGGATAGAAAACACGTAATTGTCAGAAAAACTGACAAAATGCGTTACCTGCGCAGGCTGATAGCCGTTCAAAGTAAATCCGAAAACGTGCTGCCCCTCAGTAACCTGGTGCGAACATGGCGTAGTGCAGACATTCTGCGCACCATCTACGCTGACTGATGCTCCCTGAGGGCTTGAATCAACCTGGGCCATTACCAGCTGAGCTTGGCCAGGCTGCAAAGTAACAGAAACACTATTGTCAGTCTCTGTCACATTATGCTGAACAGTCGTTGGCTGATAACCATCCAAAGTGAAACTGAAAGTGTGCATTCCAGCCGTGGTCTGATACTGACATGGCGTAGTGCAAACATCAGCAGCACTGTCAACGGTGACAGAAGCACCGCTTGGAGTGGAATTGAGCTGAACCGCAATCAAGCCAGGCTGGCCTTGGGTCAGAGTGGCAAACACGTAATTGTCTGTGAATGACACCGTATAAATAATTGTCTGGGGCAAATAGCCATCCATCTCAAACACAAACTCATGGTCTCCCGCAGTCAGCTCCTGGGGCTCACATGGAGTGACGCAAACTTCAGCGCGGCCATCAATGGCCACCACTGCTCCCTGAGGAGAAGAATCAATCTGAGTAAAGACTGTATCTTCAGCCTCAGAAGTTAAAGTAGCAGAGATAGTGCTGTCACCCCAAGTGACATAATGATCGACAACCGCAGTCTCATAATCTTCAAGTTCAAAAGTAAATGTATGATCTCCCTCTGCCACTTCATATTGGCAGGGCGTAATACATGCAGGATCCTCATCTTCATCAATGGTCACGGAAGCTCCTTCAGGATCAGAAAGCAGCGTTGCCCATAGAAAAATAGTGGCTTCACCATCGGCAGACGTCATGTCTTGCCCAGATACATCAGCATCTTCTACATCAGTCCTGAGTTTAGATTCAGCACAACTGATTGCAAAAATTGCAAATAAAATTACACTTGAAATGTACAGAAGAGTCTTTCGCATAGCTGTTCCTCCTATGTGATGGGTGCTAAAAGACTGCTTTTTACTGCAAATGCAGTGTGTTTTAACTTATAATATTTATTAGAATTTGTCAAGTTTATTGGAAAAATAAAAAAACCCTATAATTTAGGGGAATTTTTTGTATTTTGGCAAAAAAATTGGCAGTGCAATCCGTAGCGCTTGAAATCAGTACTTCGTTCGTTTATTTCGGCCCTTCTTCACTAAAGCTTCGAAAGGCATCCTTCGCTCTCGCGAAGGATGGAGGCACGGACGGGAATTGCACCCGTGCATAGCGGTTTTGCAGACCGCTGCCTTACTGCTTGGCTACCGTGCCGTAAATTGAAATTACCTACCTATATAATTTTCCTTTCGTCCTGTTATAATCGACAAAATTAGGACTCGTCAGTACTGATCTCATCAGTAGAGGTTTGGGGTGTGTGCTATATTATAGCCACTAGCCCCCCTTTTTAGTTCCATCCGCTTTAATACTAATGCGGAACGGTCTTTTGCGGATGTTATCCGCATTCACTGGCTCTTAGTCCCTACTGCCTGCTAGTCAGCAGATCAGGACTGTGGATTTAGTTTGAACCGTCATGGTTCTGAATCAGGCATATCAACGACCATCGCTGACAATACCCTCACAAACATTATATCATATGATATCTGTGAGCCTACTATCAACAAAACCAAGCTAATCGTATATGCCTGCTTTTTCGAAAAAATCCATTCTATTTTAACATAATACAAATATACTGTAAACATAGGCCTTTTTTAAAAAGAAAAATTGCCCGCCAAAGGCAGACAATCTTTCAATATTTAAGCTATTATTTATTCAACAACTTCAATCTTAATCTGCTTTTTACCAAATTGAATGGCTTCACCTCGGTCTTTCATCCAAATATCTACACGGTTTGAATATCGTCTGTTCATTCTATCATGAACAATGAATTCTTGATCACCATATAAATCTGGAATTTTGACCTTAGTACCAAATGGTAAAAAGTTAGCAGCAATGACATTTTCTTCATTAGCTGCACAAACATTATATCCGTCAGCGGTAATACATGGAGTAGAATCTGTTTCTGCTACACTTGATGTATAGGCTGTAGCAGTAACATATAATTCACCATTTTTATACTTTGGATATACAGCTCTTTGATATGCGATTTTTCGTTGTTTTGCCTGCTCTTGCTTTTCCTTATAAGCAAGCATATTTTCTGTAATTATGTCCTGTTTATCAGCAATTAAAACCGATTTGACATCAACAGGATTTCTATATAATACTTTCGCTTGTGTTGGCATAGCAACATTAGCTAAAACTAAAAAGAATACAATAAATATAGCTACTTTTCCACGCTTTTTAAGGTGTTTTCTTAATGTTTCTAATATGTTTAATTTGTTCATATAATTCATATAATTCATTATTTTATGCTTAGTATTATAGCACATTTTAATGATTTTGTCAATACTAGCAACAAAACAACGAATTTGTTCAAACGAGAATAATACTATCAATTCTAGCTGATATTGTCAAGGCTTTCATGAACACAATTTTCAGTCATAGAATTACCCATTCCTTGACATGACCTATGCTTTTGATGTATCATTTTATTACATTTATTTTTTAATTTCTTAACTACACTTATGTTAAAAATTCGATTAGCTAGAATTGGAAAAAAGCATCAGCCATTTTATCGCATTGCTGTTTTTGAATCTCATAAAGATCCTTTAGGAGACTATGTTGAAAAATTAGGACACTATAATCCAAAGACAAAAGAAACAAAACTAAATAATGAAAGGATTAAATATTGGCTTGATCATGGAGCGCAGCCTTCTCTAACCATTCATAATTTATTTGTTGAACATAAAATAATAGATGGAAAAAAAGTTCGGGTTTCAAGAATCAGTAAAAAGAGAGCAAAAAAAATAGAACAAAAGAAAAAGGTCGGAAAAAAAGAGGTTCAACCGGCTGAGCAAACCACAAAACCAAAAGCTAAATCTCAGAATAAACCTGAAAAAGATGAAACTAAGGAACAAGCTGAAGCCCCAAAACCAGAACCTAAAACTAAAAATAAAAAAGAAGAAAAACCAAAGGAAGAATCAAAACCTGAAGAAAAAAAATAAACATATACTAGCCGCAAAAATGCGGCTTTTTTTATTAAATAAAACGGCTTTCTTTTTTATCGCTGCGATAAGCCAGCTTGACAATATAAAAAATATTTGCTATAATGTTTTCAGATCCTCGAAAAAAGGATTTTTCAGTAAAACAGACTGGTCTGGTCACCAGAAAGTATTTGCTGAATTGATTAAGAATGAAAAGAATTTCTATGGCAGAAAAATTTGCTGACCAAGAATTTGTTGAGTACATTGTTAAATCAATCGTTGCTCATCCAGAAGACGTAAAAGTTGACAGAACTGTCGACGAAATGGGTGTTTTACTTACCCTTAACATTAATCCAGAAGACATGGGTTATGTAATTGGTAAACAAGGTAGAACAGCCAAGTCAATCCGAACATTGTTAAAAATTATCGGAGCAAAAAACAATGCTCGTGTTAACTTAAAGATCATTGAACCAGAAGGTTCAACTCGAGGCCCAAAAGCCGATGTTGACACAGACGTTGTTGACGACCTAAAGATCTAAATTAATTTTTTATAAATTAACAAAAGCCACACTAGATGTGGTTTTTGTTTTTTAAGCAAGAAAAAACGCTCGTTGAGCGTTTAGATAAGATATTAATCTTTAAATAAATTTGGTTAAAAGTTCAATAATTTTAATAATTTGATCACAAACTCTCTTGTTCTGTTCTTGTTGAACGTTTTCATTGCCTGAACGTATTACTATAAAACTTCTTTGAATTAATGCATCTGCATCAGAAAGAGCTTGAGTAAACTGTTCATCAGTAATCATTTTTGCAATCAATTCATATTCAGCATCACATTCAGGAAATTCTTCCAAAAAATATTCTTTATTCTCTCTTTCCACTTCCCTAAGCCAATCTACCACGGTTGCCCAATTATCTTGTTTATTAACTCCTAAATGATGTACAAAGAATTTTCTCAATATTTGCTTTTCCTCTTGATTGAACATGTTCTCCCTCCTCTTTTTTGCTAATAATTATTTTTATCAAGATATATGAATTATGTCAATATGAAAAAAAACACTCGTTGAGCGTTTAATTATGCTGAAGAATTGATGATGAAATATTCATTAAAAAATAGAGCTGTTGAACTAGACAAAATTCTTGCTCATCTTCGATTTCATCCAAGCGACGGCCTTTAATTTTTTTCAATTCTTTCTTTTCCTCATCAGAAAGCTGATATTTATCTGGCATTATAAATTTATGAGGATTCCAGTTATGAAACTTTGCAAGTTCAACAATTTTATCCAAACCTATAATATCTATCTTCTTGGCTAAAAGATGTAAATTTCCTGGCATTAACTCCATATTAATTATGTCTTCTGGGATAAGAGCTAAAAAGTCCTGTTGAAACATAGAATCTTGTTCAGCAATCTGTCTTACAGTTGTCATGCTATGGCCCTCCCTTGTTAAAAAGATCATAATAATTTATCAAAAACACAAAACTTTGTCAAACATGCTATAATTTAATTACTAATATGCAATACGATATCCTAACAATCTTCCCAAACATTTTCGACTCTTATATCAATGAGAGTATTTTAGGACGGGCGCAAAAAAGCAAAAAAATAAAAATTAAGGTTCATGACATTAGAAAAAATGCTACAGACAAACATAAAACAGTTGATGATAAACCTTATGGCGGCGGGCCAGGCATGGTTATGATGGTTGAACCAATTTACAAAACTTTGAAAAAAATTAAACGCAAAGAAAATTCTAAAGTTGTTTTATTATCAGCCAAAGGCAAAACCTGGACTCAGCAAAAAGCGCAGCGCTATAAAAATTTAGACCAATTAATTTTAATCTGCGGTCATTATGAAGGAGTTGATGAAAGAGTAAATAATTTTATAGATGAAGAAATTTCAATTGGAGATTATGTTTTAACTGGCGGCGAGCTGGGCGCTTTAGTTTTACTTGATTCAACAGCCAGATTAATTCCAGGCGTTTTGGGAAAAGAAGCGTCTTTAAAAGAAGAATCTCATTCAAAAAAGGGTTATTTAGAATATCCTCAATATACTCGACCTGAAATTTTTAAGATTGTAAAAAAACAATATAAAGTGCCAGAAATTCTTTTATCAGGCCATCATGCAAAAATTGAAGAGTGGAGACAAAAAAATTCAAAAAAATAAATTCTTGACTTATTAATGTTGTTCTGTTAAATTAATTATCTATAAATCCCAACATCAGCCCAAAGGAGGCTCAAGTGGGCTTATTTGATAAAAAAACAATGAGCATTAAGGATTTCATTTCCGAAAGAGTGAGACTGGCACTTGTATGGGAAAAAGGAAAGAAATTAATAGAAATTTCTGAACTTAAAAAAATTCTGAATAATTTACGAAAAACTGCTAGGGCTGAAGAATGTATAATCCGTATCAGAAATCGTGATTTTCCTGAATTTCAGATTGATGTTTTTCCGCATGAAAATCCCCACCTTCATTGTTGTGATCCGAGAACACAATATGTTGGTGAAATACACTTGGAAGAATTACGTAAAACCGATGGAATTTCAGTTAAAAACTTTAAAGACAAAGAAAAACATTGGCGAAAAATCAACACTGTAAGAAAAATATTATCAGATAAACAAGGAATGCACATTGAAATTGTAAGAGAACCAGGAATTTAATAAAGCATCCTAAAATGGCTGCTTTTTTTTAATAAATTAACCCACAATTAGTCCACATATATGAGGGGGAAAAATATTTGACATACTTTTAAAAATGCGATATAATCTTTACCACATTGAACATTTACATTAGAAATTTGATAGAAAGAAGTCTATTGTTTACATTTACAGAGTTTTTGACCATCTCTTTCTAAAATGGTCTACTACTTTTATTTGAGAGTTTGATCCTGGCTCAGGACGAACGCTGGCGACGTGGATAAGGCATGCAAGTCGTACGGTTCTGAATGAAGTTTACTTTGTTCAGAATAGTGGCAAACGGGGTAGTAACACATTGGTAACTCACCTTAAAGTTAGGAATAACTCAGAGAAATCTGGGCTAATACCTGATGTGCTTTAGCATCTTAAGTTGCTAAAGTAAAGCTCCGGCGCTTTAAGAGAGGCCTATGTCCTATCAGCTTGTTGGCGGGGTAAAAGCCCACCAAGGCTATGACGGGTAGCTGGTGTGAGAGCACGACCAGCACCACTGGGACTGAGACACTGCCCAGACTCCTACGGGAGGCTGCAGTCGAGAATCTTCCTCAATGCACGCAAGTGTGAAGGAGCGACGTCGCGTGACTGAAGAAGCCCTTCGGGGTGTAAAGGTCTTTTATTAGGGAAGAACTAATGACGGTACCTAAAGAATAAGGGGCGGCTAACTTCGTGCCAGAAGCCTCGGTAATGCGAAGGCCCCTAGCGTTGTCCGAATTTATTGGGCGTAAAGCGTCCGCAGGCGGTTTATTAAGTCAGCAGTGAAATACTTAAGCTTAACTTAGGGAACGCTGCTGAAACTAGTAAACTCGAGTCTGGGAGAGGCAAGCGGAATTGCCGGTGTAGCGGTTAAATGCGTTAATATCGGCAGGAACACCAAATGCGAAGGCAGCTTGCTAGAACAGTACTGACGCTCATGGACGAAAGCGTGGGTAGCGAATGGGATTAGATACCCCAGTAGTCCACGCCGTAAACGATGGATACTAGGCATTGGAAGTATCGACCCTTCCAGTGTCGTTGAACCAAGCTAACGCGTTAAGTATCCCGCCTGGGGAGTACGGTCGCAAGACTAAAACTCAAAGGAATTGACGGGGACCCGCACAAGCGGTGGAGCATGTGGTTCAATTCGACGATAAGCGGAGAACCTTACCAAGGCTTGACATCTAGCTGCAAATCCCGGGAAACCGGGACTCCTTCGAGGGTGCTAGACAGGTGATGCATGGTTGTCGTCAGCTCGTGTCGTGAGATGTACGGTTAAGTCCGGAAACGAGCGCAACCCTTGTCCTATGTTAGATATGTCATAGGAGACCGCCAGCTTTAAGCTGGAGGAAGGCGAGGATGACGTCAAATCAGCATGGCTCTTACGTCTGGGGCTACACACGTGCTACAATGGCCAGTACAATGGGCCGCCAAGCCGAAAGGTGGAGCTAATCCCATCAAAGCTGGTCTCAGTTCGGATTGAGGTCTGCAACTCGACCTCATGAAGCTGGAATCGCTAGTAACCGCGTATCAGCCATGTCGCGGTGAATACGTTCTCGGGTCTTGTACACACCGCCCGTCACGTCAAGAGAGTCGGCAACATCCGAATGTCTGTGTAAGCAGGCAGAAGGTGGGGCTGATGATAGGGGCGAAGTCGTAACAAGGCATCCGTAGCGGAAGCTGTGGATGGATCACCTCCTTTCTTGGAGATTTGAATCATTCACGTGAGAATGATTCCATTTGGTCGAGTCCTGATTTCATCAGGACAAGGCTCTTTCTATCAATTTTCTGTTGTAAATAAAAAGAACAGCTAACAGGCTGTTTTTTTATATCATAAAACTCTTCGCATCAACTATTGACAAAAACTCTAATAATAATTAATCTAAAGAGTCCTCCATTAGGAGGCATGTACCTCACAAGTCTGCAGTCGAGCCGAATAGGCACAACCTGAAAGGGGGGGAAATGACTGCACTACAGTCTCAAGTAACCTTGCAAAAGGCATACGTAGGCACTTTAAGACGAAAAAGAACAGCTGCAATAGAGAAACAAAAAGACGCTCATGTTGTAATCGAGCAAACTAGACAAGCTGTAATTCATAACTCATTAAGGAAAAGAATTGTCTTTCAAACAGTCCTACAACAGATTAAAACAGCTGTTAAATATAAAAAGGATAAGAAAATCAATAGCAGACAACAAAGAATTCAATCCCTAATTGAAAAAATTAAGAAATCGGTTTTATCTACGTTAAAACTTATGAAAGAAAAAACTATCGAGCGGATAAGTATTGCTGAGTTTGGTGAATACGGATATCCATTTTACATACCATCAAACAGTGAAGTTACATGGAGAAGGAGAAAAAGTAATCCAGAAGATAGAATTGATTCAGAAGGTCTAATTAAATGTTGCGATAATGATGTTCGTTCATGGACTTTGTTAAAAAATATTGATAAACGAAAGTTGGATGGTGGGTTTGGTGAACCTGACACTATATTCTTTATATATGATATTCCTGAAAATAAAATTCTACAAGGAGAAGCACTAAAGCTCTTCAATTGGTTGAAAATCCAAGGATTAAATCCAAGGATTGAGGCGATCGTTTATCATATGTATGCAGGGGGAGTGACTTTACGCCTAGTCGAAATTACTATTGGCATCCCAAAAAAATAGTTTCTGACCGGTTATAATTTCATATAGTATAATCGGTTTTTTTATTTTAGATTTCCTAAAATCAGCCAAAGGGCTGTTTTTTGTTAAATCATTGACATACTTACTAAAATTTGTTAAATTATATTAACTGCTTTTTTACCCGATCCCTATAGCGGAATGCTGGGATCATTTTCTCGCGGAATGCGGAAAAGGGAAAACAGGACATGCAATGGCAAAACGAAGAAAGAATTAATCAGTTCATTGAAAAATTTCCTGCTTTAAAAATATGTCTTGATAGAGACAAAAAAAATACCAGAATAAACATAAAAGTGGAACGCGTAGATCAAGCACTTTTGTTTTCACATGGCGATGGCGTACTTAGATCAAATGGCGGTTTCATGTATTATGATGGCCCGACGGGCAAATTTGCTTGTGAATACGTATCAGCAATTAATATCTGTCGCAAAGACGGAAATCTTGCTGACATTCTTGTTACAAAAAAACGAGGGCCTGTACTAAGAATTCTTGAAATGCTTGATCTTAATGATGTTGCTTATATTATTAAGGTGGAAAAACATGCATTTTACGAATATACAGAAGAAGGCGATCATTATGGTCCGTACTCTAGTACGGAAATCAGAGTAACCATTTACCGTCTGCCAAAGGGTAAAAACGGTCTTCAGAAATTAATGGAAAAAGCCAGTATGTGCAATGCAGAAGTTAGACTGATAAGCAGAAACCTCCTGCAAGGAACACTAAATAGGGATCCGCTTTATGCAAAGGCCAATGACCAACTGTCACTATTAGCAGATCGCTTTGCAGCCAATGTCTATGCTTCTGGTCTTAGAGAAGTGGTCGACAAGTCTGAAACAGGAAGAATGTCTGGTAAATTTGATGAGGTTACATTATTAGCTTATGAAAGTGCTGACCGCATGCTATTCACACTAAGAGATGATAATAACTACATTACTTTCATTGCTGATGCCACGTCAAAATGGGTAAACCTAGGCATTCAGGGTATTGATGCCACATATAAAGGAGCGAAACATTTAGTTGACACTGTTACAAGTATTTGGAGAATCCACATTCATCATGATTGCCTGATGGATGATTCAAACCTTGGATCAATGCTTTCTGAAGATCCACATGTAAATTACTGCGGATTCTAAAAAAAATAAGCTGGATACAATATCCGGCTTTTTTATATTAAACATTGACTAATTCTACTACATTTGCTATAATATCTATTGAAGTTTTTGTATTTTTTTGATAAACTATATCCATACTTTTCTTAATTTTTGGGTGCTTAGCTCAGTTGGTTAGAGCGCTTCGTTTACACCGAAGAAGTCCGGGGTTCGAATCCTCGAGCACCCACCAGCCTTCGCTCCTTCGGAGCTTCGGCTGGCAGGCCATATCAGGGCCTGTCCGCCGAAGCTGTGAACAGAGTGAACAGCGTAGGCGGGCGTGTAGCTCAGTTGGTTAGAGCGCAGCACTGATAATGCTGAGGTCACAGGTTCGATTCCTGTCACGCCCACCATCCTTCGCTAAAGCTACGGATGGCAGGCCATAATAAGCCTGCCCGACGAAGCCTTGGCGAAGTCAGGCCAGGTTAGCTCAGTGGTAGAGCGAAGGACTGAAAATCCTTGCGTCCCCAGTTCAATTCTGGGACCTGGCACCACTAAAATCGGGGTGTGGCCCAGTTGGCTAGGGCGCGCGCTTTGGGAGCGTGAGGTCGTGGGTTCGAGTCCCACCACCCCGACCAGCCTTCGTTCCTTCGGAACTTCGGCTGGCAAGCCAGCGAAAAATATCTTAAGTCTAGATCAGGAAGAGCTTTTGCTAAGAAAAGATTTGTTTAATATCAAAAATAGCTTGGCGGGCCTGCCCGCCGGAGCTTGAACGAAGTGAAAGCGTAGGCGGGTATAGTATAATGGCTATTATGTCAGCCTTCCAAGCTGAAAATACGGGTTCGATTCCCGTTACCCGCTCCAGGAAAAATCCTTCAACGAAAGTTGGAGGATTTTTCTTTTACGGGAATCGAACCCGTATAAATCGATTCCCGCCTGCCCTGAGCTTGTCGAAGGGTTACCCGCTCCATGAAAAAACAGACCCTAAAGGTCTGTTTTTTACTTATATTAAATTATATTTTAATTCAAACTTTTTTACCCTTCAACTTTTCTTACACTGATTTGTTTCGCTTCATGCATTTTTTTTATCCTTCAAATATAATTTTAAATACGAACATAAACCCAATCCCTAATAGGAAAAATAAAAATGCCAAAAGTGATTTGGCTATTTTTGATTCTCTATTTAATTCTGGAATCAAATCAGAGGCGGCAATATAAATAAATCCTCCAGCAGTGATTGCTAATAAAGATGGAATAATGCCTTCAATGCTTCTAAATAATAATATTCCAACTATTGCACCAATAATTGCAATAATTGCTGACAAAAAATTAAATATTAATGCTTTCTTTTTTGTAAAGCCTCCATAAACCAAAACACCAAAATCACTAATCTCCTGCGGTAGCTCATGAGCAATGACTGCGATAGTGGTTACCACGCCTAAATTAATATTAACTGCAAAAGCCGCGGCAATTACCAAACCATCAATAAAATTATGAAATCCATCACCAATCAAATTCATATAAGATAAAGTTGTTTTATCTTTTAATTTTCTGCATTTTCCTTTGCATTTATGGTCATGATGCCAATGAAAAACTCTTTCGATAATAAAAAAGATTGTAAATCCAGCTAAAACCCAGATTACAATATTAAAAGTAGTGGATTCTTCAATCGCTTCTGGGATTAAATGGAGCAAAGCGCCTCCCAAAAGCGAACCAGCAGAAAATCCCACTAATAAAAGTAAAATTTTCTCTAATAATTTATCTTTTATCAATAAAGCAATAATTCCAATAAATGATAAAACGCTCACAATTATTGTTGCGCCAATTGTCCATAAAACTATTTCCATATGTTTTTATTATATCACAAGTACTTTTTTTTCGCTCCCTTCTAACGAAATGCTTCAGCTCAAAGCTTTACAAGCTCGTTGATGGATAAAGGTTGTTTTTTTTAATTGACAAATACGTTTTTTTTTAATAAACTTTCATAATGTGTTCTTTTCACACCCGCTTGGAAAGGGGGGTTCGGAAATGGAATCTTTTAATTCATTAATTGTGGATGAAGCAAAAAACTGGGACACAATTCAAAGCATTCGTCAAGAATTTAAACCTGAACTTTTTGATCAAATAAAAATTTCTTCCAGAGATGAAGCTTTAGAAAGGGGTGTAAACAGCGTCAAGCAAGTTCTTGAAATTTTAAATTTAGCAGGCCTAGATTTAAAAAGAATTGAGCCTGGCCATGGAAAAGGCCATATTATTAGAGACTATATCAATTCGCTGCGACTGCTGACAAAACTTGATATTGATCCAAAACATGCTTTTATCGGCCTGATTGCCGGAACATTGCATGATATTGGCGTGGCCATTGTTGATCGATATCAGGAAAAAAACAGAGCTGTCCGTCATGCTGAAGCTAGCGCATTACTGGTTGGCTGGGCAATTGAAGATGCGCAGCTTGATTTTACACCTGAAGAAAAACTTTTAGTTCAATATGCTATTTGCGCCCACACGCACTATCTGGGTTCTTCTCAGGTTGAATGCGCTGATGGTGTGACCAGAAAAATTGAACCCTATGTTGATGAAGTAGATGGCAAACCTATTTATGGTTTATGGCTGGCCCGCTGGATTGACCGCCTGGACTGCAGCGGCCCGTGCTTTGTCTGTAGGCATTACCTTACTTTGTACCGACCTCATACTGATTATGGTCAAAACGGCTATTATGAAATTGAATTCAAAGATCACATGCAGCCAATGCTCCGGCCAGAGGAAATGATCAGAGCTGAAAAGCTTAACCGTACGATGGCAGAACATCTTCGCATGTTTGCCAACAGTCAGACAAATGATTCACCGTATGGCAAACATGATTTTGGACGAATGGTTGAGCTTCGTGATTTTAATCGTGCCAGTTTAGCAAGGATTATTCAAACTTTGATGATTCCCGAAAAACAAATGCCTTTGAAAAGAGTAAATCATGTTTTTCAGGGCTGGCAGCTTTTGCTCCACAATGAAATTGAATCAGGGGCTGACAAAGCTATATCCCAGCTTACTGATATGTTTTTCGATCAATTATCTGAAGAAGTGCAATTCCATTGGGCAGAAGCATTTGATAAAACAATGAGTGAATATTTGAAATGGCTGGACTCTGTCCTACATGATTTTAAAAAATTCCCTGAAAGTTGGCAGTATTTAGAACGAAAACAAAATGCCTTAGCATATGTAGGATTTGTAGATGAATGGGCAGCTCATCTTTTCGCAGATGATTTCCCAAGATTTTATCCAAAAGCATAATTAAAACAATCAAGCTTCATAAGCTTGGTTTTTTAAAAAAATTAAAATCTCCTTTCTTGGATAGCATCGAGGGTCTGGGGGGCTGATTGCCCCCGGCGCGATAACAGAACTCAATCGTTGCTTCGCATTTGAAGCCCCCCAGCACTTTTTGGTTACTTTTTGGTGCCAAAAAGTAACTTGACGCAAGCCAACATTGAAAAGGGTAAAGCAGGCTTTGGCCTGTATTGGTAAAGATGATATCTAAATTTATATGAAGGCTTTTTTAAAATTAAAAAGAGCACAATTTGATCATGCTCTTAAATATAAAATATAGATTCATTAACCGCTTCTACAATATCATTAATCTGGGCCATGGCCCCAACCCCTTCATCTCCGCAAGCTAACATTTTTGCCACTGGATGAACCAAATTAAATCCTGTTTCATAAATAGCTGTTAAAATATCAATTTGTCTTGTAGTTAAAGGATGCTTCCACATTTCAGTATTCATTGCTGGCGCAACAACTATTGGTTTTGACAAACTCCAGGCTCTGGCAATGCAGGTTAATAAATTATCACTCAAGCCATTTGCCATTTTTGCCAAAGTATTGGCTGTTAATGGCGCAATCAGCAGAACATCTGCCCATTTACTTAATTCGATATGCTGAATATCCTCACCTTTTTGATAACTAACATTTGGCCATTCTTCAGCTTCTGTATATACTTGTACACCCAAGCATTTTTTACTGAAAAAATATTGCGATTGCGGAGTAACAACCACTCTCACTTCATGTTCAGCATTATGCAATGCTTGTACAAGCTTTTTAGATAAAGTGGCAGCCACACTGCCAGTAATTCCCAGCAGAACTTTCATTCTAAGGCCTTCTTTGCAAAATTATACAAACATATACCAATTTCCGTACGATGAACATGAAGAGGTTCAGGATCTTCAGTAATAATATATGCATACTTATATGCCCATTCCAGGCAATTAGCGACAATAATGTTTGCATCAGATGTCTGTCTGCTTTTATGAGCTATTTCAAGTAACTGCTCATCTGACATTTGTACTTGCAATTTGAACTTTACCAGTACTCCAGAAAATCCCCAGGGATCTCTGATCTTGTCAATAATCTTAAATGTGGGAACCATTTCCAAATATACTTTATCATGACTTGACGAAACTTTTGAAGATGCATCAATTGGAACAATTTTCCCATCTTCATCTATAACGCATACCTGAGAAACCTGATAATCGCTTACTGCAGCTGAATGAATTACAACATCATAATCTCCTTCTGTAATTTCTTTTTCCATTAATGCAGCTAATTCATCAAATGTTCTAAATCTTTCAACCCAAATTCCACTCAAAGCCTGGACCAAAGAAGGTTCAGAAGTTATCAATGTAACTTCACAACCTTGGCTACTAAAATATTGAGCAATATTTGTTCCAGTCCTACCTCTAAAAATATTGGTAATAGCTCTTACCTGATCAATCATTACTCTGGTCGAACCTGCTGTCACCAAAACTCTCATGATGCCTCCTTTCATAGGCCTAAAAGTTTCTGCGCATTTTTATAGAAAATTTTTCCTTTTTCTTCTTCTGATAATCCTAGCATTTTAATCAAATCAACTGAATCTTGATATGACTGAATTGGAAAATCTGTGCCAAACATTAGACGGTCAATGCCTTGTGGCAATTGTAAAAATTTTATTATTTCTCTTTTCAAAAGCTGCCGATAATCTGGGTTGTCTTCTTCTGTGTCAGATAAAAATTGCCCAGACATATCTGTATGAACATTTTCACATTCTGCCATTAGCTGCCGCAGATCTTTAAAATAAGGATTTGCCAAATGACTTAATACAAATGTAACATCTGGAAAACTCTGAGCTGCTTTTCGCATTTGTTCTGGGTGAGAAAGATGCTGCAGCCTGTCAAGCCAACAAAAATCATTGTTGCATTTTAAATCACCCTTTTCCCGCTTTTCTCTGCTGCAGCAGTGATGAAGCTCGCCCGTATGAAACATTACTGGTAATCCAAAACGTTGAGCCAGCTCATAAATCAGGAACACTTTTTCATCTGAAGCTTTAAAATTCTGATAGCCTGGGTAAAGCTTTATCCCAGCGATCAATTTCTTTTCAGCTAATGCTTCCAATTCTCTCAAGCCTGCTTGAAAATTATTCATTATATCTAAACTGCCAAACATGCAAAACAAGCCATTGCCAGCAATTCTGGCCAGCAATTCTTGATTTGTCAGGCCAGTTTTTTTAAATGGAAAATAAGTTGCCATCAACACAATTTTACAAATTCCAAACTTTTCTGCTAACCTTTCTAAATCTTCAATTGTTGCTGAATCTGTATGCAAACCCCATAATTTATGGTTTGAAGTGTGGGCATGGCAATCAATGATCATGGCGCTCCTCCCTTATTTTCAATGAACAACTCATAATATCATATTTATTTCATATATTCAAATGAAATTTTAAAAATGAAAAAAGCAGATTTGATCTGCTTATATTTTAAACTTTTAACCTATTGAACATCATAAATAATTTGTCATCCAAGGATTCTAAATACCACTTGCCATATTTTCCATTTTCAAGATTATAAATCAAAATGTCTGGCAAATCCTGCTCTATTTCATCTGACCAGGAGGCTGCGGCTAAAGCAATGGTGGCCACTGTATCAACATCGCCAGTAAAAGCAATGCAATTTTTGAGCAAAGAGCTCATGCTTTTACATTCCTTAATAGCAGTAATTGCAGCCTTTACGCTCATCCAGCCTTTTGAACCCACTGGTTCATCATATGACTTATCCCATGACCCAGGGATATGTTTGTCTAAAAACTTGCCAAGATCCATTTTTCTTCCCTTCCTATAAAAGAAATAATGAACCATTAATGCTGCTGCCTGAGCAGCAGTAATTCCGTTTTTCGTATTATGTGTCACCTTTGCCTGAATTCTAGCTCTTGATAAAACCTCATCAATGGTTGGGAATAATCCGATCGGCCCAGCTCTCATCGCTGCTCCGCTTTTATCACTTTCTGGCCTGATATTGGCCATGAATTCTTTACCGCTTTTAACACTTTTTAAAAATTGGAAAAAGCCCCTAGCATAGCCCTGCCTAATATCCCGGTGAAAAACTGTTACAAATTTATGGGCAATATTTTCAGCTGACCAAATCCCATCCTCAATTATCAGCTCAGCAACAGCAATGGCCATCTGAGCATCATCAGTATACCTACCTGGCTTAATATCATGCAATTGATGCCGATAATATTGGCTTAAATCATTATTTTTATGTACAAACTCTTCAGGTGAATATTCAAATCCTGCGCCATAAGCATCGCCAATTGCCAGTTCAACAAGCATACTACCTCCTTTTTCGCATATTGGGATCCATATAACTTATCATTTGATTCAATTTTTGTCAATAAATTACTACCAGCAATATTGGTAGTTTTTTATCTTGCAGGCTATGCCTACTATATCTTTTTATTTTTATCAACGCTTATACTCGTTTATAGCATCGGGGTCTGGGGGGCTCATTGCCCATGGCAAGATGTAAAAAAACGTAATCATTACTTCGCATTTGAGCCCCCCAGAACTTTTTGCCTACTTTTTGGTTACAAAAAGTAGGTCGGCGTAAGCCGAAATTGAAAAGAATTATAGCAATCTGAAAAAACTGCGTTATAAAACAAAGTCGATGCCTTTAAACTCTTGCCAGTAAAAACTTCAGTGAAGGATGGCACACTCCAATTGACGCTGTTTTTTCCTTTAATAAAAAACCTGGCTTTATGTAAGTCAGGTTAATTTATAATAAATGGTTTCATTTTCACCATCAAATTCTGTTCTTAAATACTGAATGTAACACATTTTACCATCTAATTGAATCACTGTGTATTTAGCATATGCATCAATAAATTCAAATTCCTTTTTCTTCATTTTGCAATGAATAGCAAGGCTTGCTTCTGGAGTACTAAATCTCATTACTCTACCAGAAATAATTTCTTCTGTTTCTTCATCTAATAGAACAACTCGAGTTTTTCCAGAAACAAAATCAATTTGCTGCCAAGCATATATTTGCTGAATTTCATCAAATGTCAAAATCCTTTCAACACCTGAGGCTGCATATTGCTTAAAAGTTCGATAATTATTATCCTTTACTGCATTTCGAATTATTTCTCCCCAGGATTTATGATCATAATGATCGCCTTCAAAGGCAAAGACTGATCTTTGATCATAAATCTGAAATTCATCAAACATTTGCCATACTTCTGGATTGCCTGATGCCACACCCACGATATTTTCCCGTTCTGGCATCATTGTAAAATGCATTCGCAGTTCATTATGTGTTTCATAAAACGGCGTTAGCATAAAACAAAAATCTTCTTCAGTAAAACCTTTATCAAATAGCGACTGGCCAACCATTTTCATTACCAGCCATTTGGGAATGGGGTCCCGGTCAGTAATGGTATATGACCGCTGAATTGAAATTTTTACAAAAAATCCCAATTCCAGCAAACGAGAAATGTATTCAATATGACCTTTGTGCGGTATACCCATCCGAGCTGGGAATAAAATAATATTCTTTTTCTTTGAACGTTTGTTCTCTCTTCCCTTTTGCCAAATGGTCATTTTTTTTGGACCATTCAACATATCTATTAATTTTTCCAAACTAATTCTATCTGCTGGATTTTTGCAAACCATCTTTTTAATTATTTCTAACCGACTATCTCCAAGCTTTTCAGCTAAATTATGCCTATAAGGCAAAACAATGTTTGGCCAAACATACTTTAGTGCAGCACTTTGCTGATATGAATCGCCCTCAACCAACTTTTTCTCAATCATAAACGGATGCTTTGCTTCAATGAGCATGTGAAACAATACTCCCAGCTGGAAAACATCACTTTGCTTTGACGCTCGGAAATATGTTCCAACTTCTGGAGGAACAAATCTAGCATCAAATGGATAAGAATCCACTTCTGTCTGCCCGTCTTTTAGTATTCGCGATACACCAAAGTCAAGAATCTGTACATCCTGACCGTTAAACAATACATTTTCCGGCTTAAGATCAAGGTAAAGCACATCATTTTCATGTAGCCAAGCAAGCTTTTCAGCGATTTTTCTGATAATAAAACAAACTTGGTCAACTGACAGCTGATTTCCAGGTTTAACATAGTCTGACAAAGGCTGGCCAAAGTGAATTGACTGCTTGATAAATGCCAGATCATCTGTAATCTGAATTCTTCCATAATGCCTGGGAAGAAAATCAGTTCTGCGCAAATGCTCGTAAACTTTGTCTTCATTATCAAAAATGTCACCTAAAATATTATCATTATAATCAAGAAGTTCCTTAAAAATTTTAATAATGCCATCTGAATCCATTGCCAAATATACATAACTGCATCTGCGAACATTATTAATTCCAGCCTGCAGCCTTTTTAGCACAACAATTTTATTTTGATGGCAATATTCAAAGAATAATTGCTCTACATCTATTTCTGCTTCTTTTTTGACAAAAATATCTTGTTTTATTGCCAACTGATAGAGCAATTTCTTTCTCTCACGTGACATAACCTTATCTTCTAAGCAATCTTCTAATACTTGCGTCCAAAATATATTTGGCACAAAATATTTTTCTACAATCATTTCAATGAATTTAATATCATCATCATTAATGAAATTAAATTGCTGGCAAACAGCATCAATATACATATCAAACCATTTAACACCAAATGATTTGAACCAATCTGCATAATCTTCCACTTTTAACGAACCAATGTCTTCTCTGTGGCCAATCTGCTTTATCTGCCAGACAGATCGTATCTGACCATAAAGCTTTGCTAATCGCAAGACATTTTCCATTGAATCCCAGTCTCGCAAATGTTCAAAACATTTGATTGCATAATAAAGCTCTCTTCTATCCATGATTAGAGAACATAAATGAGCTCTGGCAATCAAATCTCCAGCCAGTCTTTTATCTTCAGCTGTATTAAGGTCAATTACAATCTGCTTATAAGCTTGCCTAAGGTTCGAAAGGCTCCCTTCCTGGTCAATTTCAACCATTTTGGAAAAGAGCATTTGCATTATCTGTTGTATTTTCATTTGCTGCCCCTTTCCGCAATTGATTGGCCATTAAAAAACCGCGCTGAATTTGGCCAGCACAGTTTATTTCATATTAGACTAAGATTCTATCCATCAAATCTCCGACTTCATCTTCTGGTTTTTCTAAATATTTGCCAAAACGCCTGATCGCTTCATGCGCCCGCTGCAAAGTTTCACGGCCAAAGACCGGATCTGCAAGCCATTTTTCATAGAGCAGACTGAGAAACATCTCAACAGTCTGAAATCCCTGATGCCTGGCAATGAGGAAAAGCAAAGCGTTTCCAGTGATTGCCATCCGGTGTTCAGCTTCTCTGATTTTTGAAAGATCGATCAGATCAAACTTTGCTCTGTCATCTTTCAAAAATTTAGCCTGCATTTCTCCAATTCTTCTGCTCGGACTACAGCCAACCACTTCAAATGAAGTAAAAGTTTGCTGCACCCGCTTGACTGATTCTTTCCAATCCCGATGAAACGGACAGCCGTCATCGCCTGACATGCCCATTCCATGAGCAACAACATCAGTAACCAAGTATAGATGCTTTTCTTCAGCCTCACCAAAGTTAATGTCACATGCAGCCCAAAGGGCGCATTCAATAGCTTCTGGCGGATCGCCACCATCAGCATTTTGAATATGCCGAATGCTCGAATGAAGAATTTTATCACCTTCTTCATCAGGCGAAACAAAATCAACTTCTTGCATGATACGATCATCATCACAATGATCGCTAAAATAAACAAAAGCAATCTGCGAATCACTGTCAATTGATTTCAAAAAAGCGGTCAAATATCCAGAGCTGGCCTTTAGATGGTCAGAAATTGTTCTATTTGAACCTGAATTATCAATCAATACAACATGAATTCTTTTAATACCAGGGGCTGGCTTGGTGATTTTAAGCTTTACCAAATTTTGGTCATAAACCGAACTGGTATCTCTTTTAACTCTCGGCCGTGCTTCATGAACCCTGGCCTTTGAAGTGGCAATTCTTTCTCTTCGATCGTCCCAGGCTCTGTCCCTGGCACGTCTATCATCACTGAAAAGTCCTCTACTGCCTCTTTCAAAACTTGATCTATAAGATCTTCTAACGCCTCCACTCATTTTTTTCCTCCTTCGTTTGGCATGAGTGAGATTGACTGCTAAAACTGGCCAATACCAGTTATGTTTGATGTAAAAGAACATTATCATAATTTAACATTGAAATCAAAATTTGTCAATCTCAACACTGTTAAAAATGCTTGTTTTTTAGGCAAAAAATTGCTAAAATATACATAATTCCACTCTTTATGAAAACTTTTTTTAAAAAAAATAAATTTCAAATAATCTTATTTATTATCTTTATAATATCAGCTGTCTTTTTTAGCTCTCATTATTTAATTAACTGGGATGCAGGGCAATTTGCTTTAGGAACTCAAAATTATGATTTAAATAATCATCAGCCACACACGCCTGGCTATTTTTTGTTTGTAAAAGGAGCGCAAGTGCTTAATTATATAATTGGAAACATAAACATTTGTTTTATTATTATAAATTTAATTGCCGGAGCTTTGGCAATTTATTTTTTGTACAAATTAATTGTTTTAATTTCGCAAAACAAAAAAACTTCCTTTATTATAACTTTATTATTTATTGTTAATCCTGTCTTTTGGTATTATCACAATATTGCCAATACTTATATCTTTGAGTCTTTGGCAATAATTTTAACTTCTCTTTTTACTTACAAATCGTTTTTAGGACATAAAAACTCTCTCATTTATAATTTAGGATTAATTGCTGTTCTAATGGGATTTCGGCCTTCCATAATTATTGTAACTTTGCCGCTTTTAATCATTCAATTCATTTTTGCAAAACAAAAATTAAAAAATTTTTTACTCGGCTTTTTAATTTTTGTAATTCTGTTTGCTGTCTGGTTTATTCCTTTTATAAATATAATTGGCTTTGATAATTTTATTGATATAACAAAAAACCAGCTTCAAGTCAGCTCAGAAGCATTCTCCCAAAAATCCCAAATCGTTTTTTTAATAAAAAGTATTTTATTATCTCTAAATGTTTTAATTTTGCTCTTATTAATTAGAATTAAGAAAAATTTTAAATTTTTAAAAGATAAAAAACTTTTTTACTTTTTAATTCCAGCTCTTATCACTCTTTTATTTTATACATTTGTGCATATAGGTGAGGTTGGATATATTTTGTCAATCATTCCGCTCTTTTATTTATTTATAATTTTGCCGATTCAATATTTTTCAAAAAAATCTTGGGGAATTGTTTTTATAATCCTAATTTTGATTCTACAAATTTCTATTTTCATTTGGCCACAAACAATTTTTAAAGATAATAAAATTGAAAAACTTAATTATTTATCTATAAAAAAACATGATCAGAGAATTTATAATTATAAAAAACTACTGTACTCACAATATTTATACAAAACGACCTTAATATTAGTTTTACGTGGGCAATACCTGGATGAGCAACAAAATATTCAGTCATATGAATACGATGATATAAGAGTTTTAGGTTATTATTTACCTGATTACAATTTGTATGATTTTTCAGGCGTAACGTCTGAATACTCTGTAATTGGAGGATTTAAAACTGAAAAATACTTTACAAATCAAATTAAGATTATTCCGAATAATACGGATAAAATTGTAATTATTGCTGATTATATAAATCCAATTGATTATCCAGATGAGTTTGAAATTGAGGAAAAACAAATTCCTCAAACAAATCAAATGTATTATACTGGTAATATAGCTGAAATTGATAAATTTGAATTCAAGGGATTCTTTTTTAACAAAAGATAAGACCACCCACCCCCACCCCCTCCCTACAAGGGAGGGGAGTAATGCGCTACCGCGCAAGTGGGTTCGTCGTCAGCCCAACAAGTTGGGCATCCTTCTCACCCTTTTTACATTTGTAATTATTTGCCTACACTGAACAAAGCCAAAGAATAATAAAAAAATCATCCAGATCTTGTAGAAGGACACCATATTTTTACTTTTTTCAGCCAAAGGCTGATCCGCCTTAGGCGGACATTTTTACTTTTTAATATTTTATTATGCCGCATTCAAGACATCATACATTTACCAATTTTTTTAAAAACAAGGAAATCAACTCCATGTACATTACAATGGCCCTAAATAGTATTGCTGAAAATTTGATTGCTATTTTCGTGCCGATTTATTTATGGCAGCTTGGATATTCAATCATTCAAATATTATTATTTTTTACGCTTTGGGCCATTTACTGGATACTGGTCTCTCCTCTGGTGGTTAAATTAATTAGTATTAAAGGAGAGAAACATACAATCTTTTATTCAAGTTTTTTTCTAATACTTTATTATTTAGGATTATATTATATTGAGAGTTGGCCATGGCTTTTTTATTTGCTGCCTTTATTTGCGGCCAGCCGGGCATGTTTCTTCTGGATAGGCTGGCATGTGAACTTTGTTGAGCATGCTGATAGAAAAAGACAAGGCAGAGAAATCGCATTAATCCAGGGAATAGCCGTTCTGGCCAATTTTATTACGCCTCTTGTCGGTGGATCTATTATTTTTTGGCTTGGGTGGCAATATGCTTTTATCATTGCGTCAATCGTTTTATTTTTCTCTGTCTGGCCCTTGCTACGAACCAAGGATACTCCTGAAAAAATTAACTTTAATGTCAAACAAATTATAAAATGGATTTTTAATAAAAAACATTGGCGGATGAATTTATCATTTTTCGGATATGCGACAGAAGCAGCCATTGGCCGAGCATTGTGGCCCGTTTTCATTTTAGTTATTATTGGCAGTATTAACAAAGTCGGTGCTATTATTTCATTTTCAATGATAGCCTCAATGATTGTTTTATATTTTATTGGTAAATTAACTGATAAAATGTCCAGGAGAAAAATCATTAAAGGTGCTACTGTTTTCTATGTTATTGGCTGGATTGGCAGAATATTTGCAGATTCAACTGGTTTTGTCTTTGGAATAGATACTTATAAAAATATTGCCGGTAAGGCAATAGATGTGCCATGGAGTTCAAGAATATATGATCTGGCTAAAAAGGAAAAATATTTCGAATTTATTGTGGCCAAAGAAATAATTTTTAGATTGTCCAGAATTTTAGTTCTGCCAATTTTAATGCTGCTTTTTTGGCAATTTGGGTTTGTTGCCTTTTTTATCAGTTTTGGAATAGCAGCAGTGCTGTCATTATTATATATGAGTTTGTAATTTATGGAATTATCAATCACAACTTTGCAGATTATTGGAGGAGCAAAAATAATGCTCTTTATTTTTGTGTTTTTATTAGTACTATTTATTTGGAAAAAAGCTAAACCCTGGATGTATTTGATAATAATTACCGCTGCTGTCGCTGGTTTTTATTATTTATTATCAGATTCCATGCAAAAAATGTTCTGGGCAAATAATGGTGATGAAGTATTTATATTTTCATTTTTAACTAAAGTATTGGCTGGTGATTATTTTACAGATTTTTATTATTCCCATTTGCCTCCATTTTATCCTCCCCTATATTTTTGGATTACAGGCACAGTAGCAAAAATTTTTACAGCTAACGGGATCATGGCTGCCAGAATTGGTACTTTTTTAACATTGTTAGTTTGGTTTATTGGTCCATACTTTTTCCAAAAATTATTTTGGCTATTTGACCCAAAAAAAGAAAAACCCTCCATTATAAAATCCAAATGGTTTTGGTTATTGACTCCGATTATATTTTTTTTATCTGTAGACTTTGATGCCATAATTTTAAAACCATATGAAACGCTGCCTGCGCTTTTATGCGTTTTACTAATTGGATTTATTGCTCAAAGTTTTGACTGGGATAAATGGTCTTGGAAAAACTACATTTTTATAGGCATAAGCGGCGGACTTTTATTTTTAACTTATTATTTCTGGTGGTTTATTTTAATCCCAGCAATATTTACTCTGGCATTACTTTCAGAATACAAATCAAAAAATATTTTGAGAATAATTTTATTTGGTTTAATTATTTTTATTATTTCAAGTCCTTATTTAATTCCTTTGCTGAAATCATACATAGAATTTGGAATGGAAAACTGGCAGGCAGCTTATTTTGTCCCACCTGACCTGTCAACATTTGTTCCCTGGTTTGATTTAAATTTAAAATCAATCATTCTAATTATCGGACTTATTGGACTTATCTGGTTTAGACGAAAAAAATTTATAAAAGCAAGTCTGGTTACTTTTGTATTTGCTTTTATTTATCAATTAATAAATGTATTAATTTTCGCTTTTGGTGCAAAGCCAGCTCAAGCAGCAAAGCCGTTTTTATTTTTAGGTACAGCTTGTCTGACAATTGGCGCAGCATATTTAACAATTTATTTATTTCAAAAATATACTGCAAAGCTTGAACTTAAATATCAAAAATCAATTGCGCTGATTTTAATTCTGCTTTTTATTCCATTAATGCCTTTTGTTAGATTCGTTGATGATCCTGTTGTTCAAAATCAAATTGAAAAAGATTTGAAAATTCCTGAAATAAAACCTCTGGCAGATTTTATAAAACAAAATATTGATTTCCAAGACAGAATTTGGCTTTCAAGTGGCGCTCCTGAAATTAATGCATATATCCCATTAACCTATTATATTGCGCATAATCCTCATTTTAGCCATCATGCTGCTAATTATTCAAAACGATTTACTGAAATTGAAAATATGACTCAAGCCCAGACGGCTGATAAATTTATGCAAATAATTCAGCAGGGACAGCCTCAAAAAATTGACAGTCTCATATTATATTTTGATAAAACAACTAATACTTATCCATTATTTTTCTGGTCTGATAATTATCCAAATGGAGGCAAAGAACTTCGGCTTGATCTACCTAAAAATTTAATTGATGAAAAATATTGGCAAAAGGTTTATAATGAAGATGAGTGGTATATTTTCATAAAAAAATATGAAAAATGAAAAACTTTTTGATTTATTTCAAAAAGAACAACAATACTTAAAAAGAATAGAAAAAGATCATCCCGAACTTTTTGAATCACAGCTTCAAATTGATTCAAAACAGACTTTAGAAAAAGTGGGTATTGCCTTTCCATTCAGTAACATGCCTTTAGGATATTTAAAGTATCATCCTTTTGATTTTATTGTTGAGGAAATCCAAAAAGATCAACAAATCAGTACAATTGAATTTGAAAAAAATGTAATAGAAGATACTGAGCAAGAATATTCAACAATTTACGCAGACTTAGTTAAAATTGGAATCTCAACCATTGATGCTGTAAATGAACTGGCAACTCTATTAAATATTAAGCCTGAAAAAATAGGTACTGCTGGCATAAAAGATCAAAATGCTGTTACCAGCCAACGAATAAGCCTTAGAGGAGTAACATTAGAAAAAGTTCAGAATTTACGACCAAAAAACTTTTTTCTAAAAAATCTGGAACTGGGAAAAGGAGCTATTCAAATAGGAAATCTGGCTGGCAACAGATTTACTATTTTTATCAGAACAAAAGAACAAATCAGCCAAGAGCAAATAGAAACGCACATAAAAAAGGTGGAAAAAAACGGTTTTTGGAATTTTTATTGGCTGCAGCGGTTTGGCAATCGACTAATATCCCATTACTGGGGATTATTTTTAATGCAGGGAAATTATGAAAAATGCGTTCATTCTTATTTTTGCGATATTGGAGACAGGGATTTGGGTTTTTTCCAGCAACTTCGCCAACAAGCGCAAAAATATTATGGTAATTGGCAGGACTTATACAAATTATTTCAAAATCTGCCATACTCATTGCGATATGAACTTTTAATGCTTGAGCATCTGATGAAAAATCCAAAAGATTTTACTGGTGCATTAAATACAGTTCCAGACCAAATTCGACTCTGGGTATATGCTTATGCCAGTTATCTTTATAACAGCCTACTTTCTTATTATGCAACTGAAAATGTTAAATGCCCTCAAACATTGCCTTTGGTATTAAGTATGAATTCTGCTGACCAAAAACCATATGAAGCGTTCCTAAAAGCAGATAAAGTGCCAATTAAATTTGGATTAAACTTAAAACCTTTTCCATATGTACGATTATCTTCCCGGCAGGTAAATGCCCAGATGAATTATAAAATTTTAGGTGTAAAAGGACTTAAGGAAGGAATTGCAATCAGTTTTACCCTGGATAAAGGATCTTATGCCACAACCTTTTTAGCCCATCTATTTACCTTAACTGGTGGTGTGCCAATTCCAGATTGGCTTAATGATCAAAAATACGATTTTAAAAAACTTTTAGATGTTGGTTCAATAAAAAACACTTATCAGTACTTAGAGCAATACATTGTAGAACGCGAAGATATTATTTAAGATTAAATAAATAGCTGTTGCCATCTGTTAATCTGTTTTTATCAATCTTCTAATCCTGTAAACAAAGACCCCGTAAACCATATTAGGTTACGGGGCTTTTTTTGAACTTAGAGCTCAGTCAGACTCCACTCTTCGTTCTGGAAGTGTAGGGCCTGCTGTGCATTCTTGCCTACCTGGCGCTGTGTCACATTGACCGTAATTGGCCGGCCAGGTGCATTTTTCCAGACATAGCAGTTCGCCCAGGGACTTTCCAGCCGGTCATCAACGTACGACTTTTGGCTGTCAGTCAGCGGCATCACATCACCTTCAGAGAAAACCAGCCTCAGAAATCCTCCTCGGCTCTGTTTATTATCAAAGGTCTTGACATACCAGCCAACTGAAGTTAGCTCCAGCCCAACAGCCTGAAGGTCAGGATCCAGGGTCCTCAGACTGATGCTCGAATCTTCCATTTTCAAAATGCAAAGTCCGTCATCATCCTTGTTTCCCAATGCCCGCTGACTCCTCGGATCCTTTCCCTCATCCATAGCACCAAGTGCACGGTCAAGGTCAAGAACCTCTTCCTTCTGTCTGTCAAACTGAACGAAGAGAGACCTGCAGCGACCAAGCTGCTTGTCATTGAGCTTGAGATTCAAAAATACACGCATTGTCTTTCTCCTATTTTTTTCAATGTATTGTGAAAATTCCGAAAGAACTGAATATAAAATTATATCAAATATATTAATTTTTGTCAATGACAAAATGCTATTTATTGCCTAAATTAAGTAAAAAATCCGATTTTTCATCGGATTTTCTTTATATATGTTTCCCTAATTTATTCACTAATTTTCTCAGCTTCTTTCAAATCCAAGGACAATACCCTGGATACGCCATCATCTCCCATTGAAACTCCATATAAAATATCAGCTGCATGCATTATTACCCTATTATGAGTAATTACTAAAAATTGAGTTTTGTACGACAATTCATTTAAAATATTTGCAAAACGCTCAGAATTCGCCTCGTCTAAAGCAGCGTCAACTTCATCCATTACTACAAACGGAGAAGGATTGCTATCAATTATGGCGCATAAAAGAGCAATTGAGGTCATAGTCCGCTCTCCGCCAGACAAAGCAGTGATGTTACTAATTTTTTTATTTGGCGGTGAAACCATAATTTCAATACCTTGTGTAACTTGCTTTATTATTTTTTCTAATTGTTTGTCTTTTTCATCAACTTCTTCTTCAAGTTCTGCTTCAGCCTGAGCCTGCTCTGCTTCGGTTTTTGGCTCAACTTTTGGCTTTGGCTTATCTTCTATCTGCTGCAATACTAATTTGGCTTTTCCTCCTTGAAATATTTTTATAAAATAATGCTGAAATGATTTATTTATTTTTTTAAATGACGATTCGAACTGACTTTTAATAACCTTATCCAGTTCAAAGATAACTTTTTCCAAATCATCAATTGCTTTTTCCATATCCTTTACCTGTGTATTTAAAAATTCATATCGTTCTTTAACCTCCTCATATTCACTTACAATTTCCGGATCAATACCTCCGATTAAATCCAAATTATGCTTTAGTTTTCCTATTTCATGCCATAGCTGGTCAATATTTATGATTGTTTTATCAACTGGCAAATTTTCCGGCTTATATTCTGATCCCAGTTCCTGTAAAATTTCTTTCAGTAGATCTTCAGTCTTAGCTTCAAGTTTGGCCAGCATAATTTTTGCCTGATTTACCTTATCAGTAATTTCATTTACTTCAAACTGTTTTTTTTGCATTTGTTCTTGCAATTTAAATACCTGTTCTGTCTTTTTTTCTTCCTCCAGATTGAATTTATCAATTTTATTTTTGCTATTTATTATTTTTTTCTCCAATTGCTGCAAATTATCTTCAAGCTCTTTTTTTTGCTCATTAACTTGGGTTAAAAACTTCGGCTGATCTTTCGGAGAAAGTTTGTTTTCCTCCAGCTGCATTTGAATTTTCCTTTTTTCAACCTGCAAACTGCCTAAATCGTTTCGTAACCCTTTTTCTTTTGTTGAATTTACTTCAATTTCAATTTTAAGCTCATTGATATCATTAAGCAGAGCCCCCTTTTCTTTTTGTTGATTGTTTAATTTATTTTTTAATGTTTCAATTTCCTTCATTTTCGTTTCCTGAGATACTGCCTGCGCAATTTCTCTTGCACCGAAGCTAAAGGCCGCCTCTTTTACCCTTTTATATCCACCCCGAATAGATCCAATCCTTTCCACTAGCTCGCCTTCTAATGTCACCATTCTGGCATTGCCAAATCCTATTTGCTTTGCTGATTCCATTTCATCAACAATAATTGTATCACCTAACACGTATTCAAATATTTTTTTATATTTTGGATCAAAAGAAATTAAATCAATTGCTTTGGCAATTGCCCCTTTTTCCGATAATAATTTCTTAATCTCTCCGTTAGCTGCTCTTGGCCTAATTTTATTCAAAGGAAAAAAAGTTATCACTCCAAGCTTATTATCCTTTAAATAATTAATACATTTTATAGCCACCTCTTCGTTTTGAACCACGACTGAACCGAGACGGCCTCCAGCCGCAGTTTCCAAGGCTGTCTGGTACATTTCTTCAACATTGCCCAGCTGGCTAACTGTGCCGAAAATCCCTTTAATAAAATTTTTCTGGCGTAAAATAGCTGAAACTGCCTGCTGATTTGCTGAATAGCCCACTCCCTGCTGACCCTTCATTTTTGCTAGATCTATCTGGGCTGCTTCTAAATTATTTGACAACAAAGAAATGTCACTCAAAACCTGCTGATAATTTTTTTCTTTTTCATCTAAAACCTCCTTTTGATGGTCAATTTTTGTTTGGATGTGCCCTAAATTTTCAGTTATTTCATTCAATCTTTTAATCAATTCTTCCCTTTTCTCTTCAAGCCATGAAATGTTTTGTTTTCCTAATTTAGAGTATTCCAGCTTTGACTTGCCTTTTAATACTGCCAGCTCGCCAAGTAGCTGATTCTTTTCTGTCTGTAGCTTATTATATTCTTTTTGCAAATTATTAAAAATGTCTTTTCTTGATTCTTGTTTTGCCAATTTCCCTAAATTATCCTGAATTTCATTTAATTCTAGAGTTGCCTCTTGCCTAACCTTGTCCTGAACTGAAAACTCCTGGCTGTATTTGTCCTTTTTTTCCTTAATATCATTCCATAAATAACCATAATATTTTTCCTGCAATTCTGTTAAACTCTTTTCTAATTCTTTTCTTTTTTCCAGTTTTTTAACCTGTCTGGTCAAAGACCGTAGCCGAGGTTCAAGCTCAGCCAAAATATTATTTGATTGATCCAAATTATCTCGTGTTCTTTTTAATTTATTCACCGCTTGATCCCTTTTTATCTGATATTGCTTAATGCCAGTTGCTTCATCAAAAAATTCTTTTCTTTCATTTGGAGAAATATTAATAATATAATCAACCATGCCCTGTCCAATAATTGAATAACTTTTTTGTCCAAAATTTGCCTTTGCCAAAAGCATTAAAATATCAAAAAGCCTGACTTTATTTTTATTAATCAAATATTCACCCTCGCCATCACGATAAACACGCCGGGTTATTACCACTTCTGAATATTCAATTGGAATTTTGCCATCTTCATTATTTAAAAACAAAGAAGCTTCAGCAAAACCCTGCCGGGCCAAACTGGACGAGCCGGAAAATATTACGTCTTCTGACTTTTTACCACGAAGAAGCTTGAGACTCTGCTCGCCTAAAACCCAGCGAACAGCATCAGCAATATTAGATTTTCCAGAACCATTTGGGCCGACAATGGCCGTAACACTTTTGGCCTTTGCATCTTTATGAGATTTGTCAGGAAATTCTAAAACAGTCTTTCTGGCAAAAGATTTGAATCCTTGAAGTTCGATCTTAGATAAATACATAAATAAAAAAAGAATCGACTTATTCTTATAAAATTATACCTTATTTTTAAAGCTCAAACAAGCTCAATTTGGGATAATTTAAAATTAAAACCAGCAGTGAAATGCTTCACTGCTGGGCTATGGATCATGAGCAGACTGGCTGCTCTAATGATCAATTGACTTTTGGACTCCAGCTTCGGATCCGAGTAACTGCCTGTACTCCATCCTCTTCGAAAAGAGGAATAAAGCTCAGCAGCTTGTCAGACCAGCCAGCCAAAGTGGCCACCTTCTGGTCGCTTTCACAGAACTGGGCAGTTCCATAACCAGCCAAATCCACTGAGTAGAGGACTACTCTGGGATTTACCTGATGACGGTATCTTTCCAGCTCAACCGCAAGCGATGTCTGGCGTCCTCGGTGTAGCGGGATGTAACACTGCATGTCAGAAAACAGGATTATCCTGTCAACACGAGTGTTTGTCCTCCGCAGATGCCGAACAGCCTCGAACGCATGGGTTGCGTGTTCAACATCAGTCTTGGCAAACCGACGCATGTTGGTGATAATAGAATCGCAAGGATTCACATTCACCACCTTATGGTAGGTGCCAAACACTGATGTCACTGCCTGGTCGCACATTGTGTGAGCAATGGAACCAAGCAGATTTGCCACGTCCTTACACGTCACCGAGGACTTTTCCGAAAGTGTGCCGTTCATTGACGCTGAATTATCCATGGTAATAAATGAGACACCCGGCAGGCGGGGCAAATTCACCACAGACGCTTCAAGAGCCAAGGAAACCGCCTTCAGCACCTGCTGTACTTGCGGGTGCTGCAACTTCTCTACCTCGCGAAAGGCAGACAAGAACCGGAACGGCAGCTGCTTTGAGTACTTCACCCTTTCAGGATCAGCAATCATTGCCAGTACCTTATCCAGCTCTGCGCCCTTCTCGAGGAGGTTGCGCAAATTCCTCAACGCTGCCATATACGGCAGGTTCAGAGCATTCCAGACTTCAGCCCGAGAGCCAAACTTGGAAGTCAGAACCTCCCAGGTAGCGTGGGACTTGCGTGCCAGCTCTTTAGCCTCGTCATCAAACGTCTCCTTGCGGAGAAGTGCGTGCTTGGCAGCCAGAAGCGGCAGAAGTTCAGGATTGAGTTCTCCCTTGACCAAGTAGCGGAACAAAGCGCTATGCTTTTCCGTCTTGGGCTTGGGCCGAACAATTCGCAGCATGTCTCGGAAGGTGACTGCACGCTTCTTCCGATCATACTTGGCGAATTGATACTCGTCAAACGAATACAGCGCATCAGCGATTCCCTTTGACAGGGATTTGGGAAAGGCATGCATACCGCCAGCCTCGCCCTTATCGCCAATAGAGCCGTGTCGCTTGACCCAGTAGCCAATGACCTCAGAGAGTTCATCAGCCCGTTGCAGAATTTGCGGCGTCCATTTGCGAACAAATGGCTTGCACTGGGGAATGGCAGCAGCTTCTGCAAGCAGAACCACTGACACACTCCGCATGTACATTACCTGGCGCGCATAGGCAGCCAGTCGCAACACAAATTCCGGGTCGACCGCTGCCACCAGCTTGATATCCTCAAGCAGGCCAGCGTCGTGATCCTGAGCAGACTGGTAAAAAGTCTTCTCAGCCACGAAAGTTGACATGACGCGCGTATAAAGCCGCGTCAAGGGGGTGAGCTCAAAAGCAAGCCCGCCCTCAAAATTTACTGTTGCATCTGGCCGGTTGGCCAGGTCCGCTGCGACCGATGTCTGACGATTAAACTTCGTCATCCCACACCTCCTGTGTGATACCAGGGGAAACTACGGCCTTCTGGCTCTAAAAACATTGTTATTTTTAGAGCCACAATCACATAGTCTCAAAATTTTTCACAAAAAAAATTACTGAAAATAAACTCCTTTATCAGTAATCGTCCATAGCATGGATAAAGTTTCAATTTTCTGATTCCAAACCCCAAACTATGTCAGAAGCAGAAAGTTGAGCGCATAACATGGTCATGCGCAAGAGAATTTCCCAGGAGAAAAAGCACTAAAGGTCGAGCTACCCAAGTTATGATCCTTACTGGACCAAAATCAGTCGCTGACTAGCTTGTGTTCCTATGAATAAACATAAGGACACCTCCTAAAAGTTGTTGGACTTCGCAAAATGCTGCAAAGAGTGGCTTGGATAGCGAAGTAACCCTTATCTACACTACCTGGGAAAATATATGGAGAAAAATCTCTTCTCAATATATTCTCCAAGGCAATGCTCTAATTTTCTAATCCCAAATGGATTAGGAGCAGAAAGTTAGGGCGCATGAATCTTATCATGCGCAAAGGTGAGGCAAGTTTGGAGAGAAAGGTCAAGAACAGTCTCAAGTGATCAGCAGCTATTCAAGCCGTCTGATCGTAAACAATTTGCTGTCAATTGTTTAACAATCAACCGCAAATTTGTCTTCTTCAATATCGAAGTAACTGCTCTCTACACTGCTCCAACTTGCAGGAAAAGGACAAAGTTTAGGGAGAAAAAACGATAAGAGTCTTTTAATGGGCCGTTTTCACAGCCCACCGATTTGACATGATATCGAAGTATCTGAAGTATCTCTTATCTACACTGCCCTAAACTTCAGAAACCAATCGGGAGAAAAGTCAGCAAGAGCCATTAGAAAAGCTCAAAATGATTTCGAAGGATCTCTTGCCTACACTGCCCGATAAAGCATCTTACAAAATATCTCTTATAAAATGTTTTCTTGAGCTGTATAATTTTCAATATTTTATCATAGCAAAAAAAAACGGTTTTGTCAACAATATTAAAATATTAATGTAGTGTTTCTTTCCTAAAATTAGAATAAAATTTAATAAAATTAAATAAAATCAATTTTTATAATATTTCAAAAATAAATCAAAAAGCACGAAAATTACTCTAAATTTATAGCAGGACCGCTAATTTGATAATTATCCCCGCTTTTATCAACTATTTTTGCACTTACATTAAATGATCCTTCACCTGGAAAACTGGACCAGGAGACAAACACTACATTTGAGCTAGGATTTACAACTGAACCAATTTCAGCAGAACTGCCGTTTTTATTATAATAAAATGTAACTTCTTGACTATTGCTCAAATCAGTCAACCGTCCTTTCACAACCAAAGGAAAATTATCTGCTGAATATGTTGCTCCACTGGCAGGGAACATCCATTCTAAGTCAGGGTCTGGCCGTTCAGCCATTATATTTATTTCAATTGTAGCTTCACTGGAATTTTCAACATCATCATAAGCAATCGCTTTAAGCGTATGATAGCCATTTACCACATTTGAACCAATTGTATAATTTAATGCAAAAGGATAATTAAAACTGGTAGCAATATAATTTCCATCTAAATGATAGTCTACTTTTGTTATTCCTCTTGGTGCAAAAGTATCAACCAGAGCTGATAAAACAACAGAAGTTATATCTTGCCCGCTTTGAGGAGAAGTAAAACTTATATGCGGTTTATTGTCAGGCGTATGAACATCATCTGATTCAGTTGGCGGTTTGGCAATTTCAAATTCTTCGCCCTCCTCTTCAGCTTTTTTCGCTTTGGCTTCCATCCAGCCAATCACTGCGCCTTCCCATGAGCTATAAGCCGGATCTAAATTGTCTTTATTTGGGACTGGACCCAACGGATCTGCTGGATTTACATAATGCAAAATATTATGAACTTCCATAAATGTCTTTTCCTCAATAGCTGAAGGAGGGGTATGCTCTGTGGCCAGTTTGCCGCTGTATTTGTCAATTTTTACTTTCTTTTCAGTTGAGTAAGTACCATTTAATATTGCTTTATCTGTTTTAGGCTTTGCATAAGATTTAAAATCTTCAACTGGCAACTCTTTTGTTGCCTCTCTCATATATGCATTCCAGATCGGGGCGGCAACCACGCCTCCAGCTGCACCCCGGTGCATTGCTGTATTATCATTGTTTCCGACCCAAACACCTGCTACTAAGCTAGGCGTATAGCCCATTGTCCAAGCATCTTTATAATCATTTGTTGTTCCGGTTTTGGCTGCTACTGGCCGAGATCCTAAAGTTAAACTGTTACTTGCTCCAAAAACATATGACCTGGCTCCATTATCAGACAATACACTACTTATCATTCGTGCAATATTACGATCAATTACATCTCGTTCTGCTGGCTGATCAAATTCTTCTATTAATCTGCCATCCATGTCTTCAATTCTTAAAATAGAAGTGGATGGAATATATTTTCCTTCATTGGCATATACAGCAAAGGCATTAGCATGCTCTAAAAGCTTTAACTCCCCGCCACCCAATACAATAGCCAAACCAAATCGGCTTCTGTCTTCAAAAGATGTATATCCAAATTTTTCTAATAAATCTATAAAATTATCCTGGCCAGCCAAATACAATGCTTTAACTGCGGTGGTGTTTAATGAACCTGCCAAAGCTTTTCGAATACTGACTGGGCCATGAGCAGAATTATCATAATTATGGGGAATATATGCCCTGCCGCCATCTGTAGTAAAATTCGTAACTGCATCAAATAAAATGCTTTCTGGAGAAAAGCCTTTATTAAAAATGGCTGAATATGCCATTGGCTTTAATGAAGAACCTGGCTGGCGCAAACGGGTAGTAACATTAACCTGACCGTCTATTGAATCATCAAAAAAATCTTTTGAACCGACCATGGCTAATATTTGTCCAGTTTTTGGATCTAAAGATACTAGAGCAGCATTTGAAAATCCATATTGTTCACCTCTGGCATCTACTCCATCACGAACTGCATTTTCAGCTATTTCCTGCTTATCTAAATCAATAGTAGTAATCACTTTTAATCCCTGCTCAAGCATTTTTTCACCGTATTTTTCAGACAATACCTCTTTTACATACATTACAAAGTGAGGGGCCGTAATACTTTCTTTTTTCTTTTGGAAATGAAGTTCCTGAGTTTTTGCCTGATCTGCCTGCTCTTTTGAAATATAACCGTCTTCTGCCATTTGATCCAAAATAAAATGCTGCCGGTTTATTAATTCATCCTTATTTGAACCATATGGAGAAAAGTAACTCGGAGCTTTTGGCAAAGCTGCCAGTATGGCACCTTCAGCCAGAGTTAAATCCTGCACCTCTTTAGCAAAATATGTCTGTGAAGCTGAAGCCACGCCGTAGGAAACTGAACCATATGGAATTTCATTTAAATACATTTGTAAAATCTGGTCCTTAGAAAACTTTTTTTCTATCTGATATGCTAAAATTAATTCTTTTATTTTTCTGGTATATGTTTTTTCTGATGTTAAAATCGCATTTTTTACAAACTGCTGAGTGATGGTTGAACCGCCTTGGGCCTTCCCCCCTTTTAAAACATTTTTTAACACGGCTCGGATAATACCAGTCCAGCTAAAACCATGGTGTTCATAAAAATGCCTGTCTTCAACTGCAATAGTCGCCCATTTAACTTCAGCTGGAATATCTTCAAGCATCACCAATGTTCTTTTTTCTTCTCCATGCACTTCATATAATACGGTTTGTCCAGTCCGGTCATATATTTTTGTACTCTGCGCCACATCCCGGCTCATTATTTTATTTGGATCAGGCAAATCTTTTGAAAACCAGGCAAAAACGCCGATCATTAAAATTACACCAATAATAAATCCAAAAATTGCAATTATAAAAAGCCGCTTGAGCCAGCCTTTCCAGCCAATTTTTTTCTTTTTTGATTTATCTTGCTTTATTCTTCTGCTTTTAAAATGTGGTAATGGCATATTTAATAAAATTAAAAAGTAAAAAGTAAAAAATTGAATTATTTGCTATTTTTTTCTTTAACTGTTTCTGGGTATAGCTGATCAATAATTGCACCAGCTACATCTCTTTCTTTTCCATTATACGGTATATGATGCATACTGATCATTGGAGAACCGTTTAATTCAACAATTATGTAATTTCTTTCAGTTGGGGGGGATGAAATATCTTTTGTCATATAGTCAATGCCTGAATAAGCTAATCCTGGGATTGACTGTACAATTTTAACCATTAGCTTTTTAACTTCTGGATGAACTAGATCTGTTACATCATAACTGTCACCGCCAGTTGATAAGTTGGATGTTTTTCTTAAGTAAACAATATCATCTTTTTTAGGAATGGTTGTCAATTTCTTTTTTTGAGAATTCAAAAAATCAACTAATTGTTTATCTATTTTAATTTTTACTAAACTTTTTTTATGTCCAGATCCTCTTCTTGGATCCTTATTTTTGAGCTGTATCAATTCTTTAATTGTATGAATACCATCTCCCTGTACATTGGCAGGCACTCTATATGTGGCAGCAACAAATTTTTCATTAGTGGCAAAAATCCGATATTCTTTTCCGTAAAATTCTTTTTCTACCATTACTGTCCTGTATTTCCCGCCAAATTGCTGCAAAGCTTGTTCTAACTTTTGATCAGAATCAATACCAATAAAAACTTTTGTACCATGTTTACCAGCTAAGGGTTTTAGCACAACTGGATATTTAATCTCATTACAATACTTAATGATCTTATCTTTTTCAGTATAGTCAAATATGTTTCCTTTCGCAACTTTTATACCTGCTTTTTGCAAAATATATTTGGTCAACGCTTTATTCTTTTGTATTCGTTGGGCAATACTGCTGTTTTTTGATGTTACCTGATAAATAATAAACTCCTGATGCCCTTTATAATCTAAATGCAGAGCATCGTCTTTTGATAACTCACCTTGTTTAAATATTTTCTTTACTTGAATTCCCCTATTTTCTGCAGCTTTACCGATTAAATAGCTGCTAAAATAGGAAAAATCTTCGTTATTTAACATACTTTTTGGATTGATTTACTTTTTTTTAAAACTATCAATCTTTAAAAATCATGTCAATAATATCCCCAGCAGGATCTCGCGGTTTTCCAACATGAGGATAATGATGCATAATAATGTGCGGCCTGGAGTTAACTTCAATAACTGCTCCACCCGGCTTTTTAATATCTTTAGTCATTAGATCAATACCAGCCACAGGTAATTTTAAGACTTTTGCTATCTTGATAGCTGTTTTCTTCACTTTTGGATGCATAATATCAGTCGCATCAACACTGGTTCCTCCAACAGCAACATTTGCAATTTCTCGTAAAAAAACTCTCTGGCCTTCTTTGGGCACGGTTTTTAAGGACATGCTTTGCTTTCTTAATACTTGCTTCGTAGTTTTGTCTTTTTTTATGTCTTTTTTATACGTTAACTTGATTGCATTTTTTATATTTATCAATTCCTCAATAGTATATTTACCATCCCCGTCAACATAGGCTGGAATTCTATGCAAAGCATATACTTTTTTACCATTAATAACTGAAATTCTGTAGTCATCTCCAAAAATAAATTTTTCAACCACAATCACCTTTGCTTTTGAATGTTTTTTTGCTTCAATAAATGCTTTTTTTAGCTGAGGGATTGTCTTTATATGAACGGTCACCCCTTTTCCCAGAGACGAATCGCCTGGCTTAACCACAATGTCCTTATATTTTTTTAAAAATGAAACCGCTTCTTTATACTCCTTGCATTTAATCTGCGCTGGAACAGATATTTTATGTCTTCTTAAAACAAAATTTGTCAGTTCCTTTTTATCTGAAATTCTGTAGGCTAAATGACTTGTTTCCATTGGCCTGGAGGAATCAATCAAAACTTTTTTCTTGCCTTTTTGTAAATACTGGAATTTACCAAAAGGATCAAAGTTTGAAAATTTAACTCCCCTGGCTTTGGCTGCTTTTTTTATTAAAAGTCTATATGGTGATAATTTCATATTATTTAAATAATTTAAGTATTTCTTTAGCCACATTATAAGAACGGCCTAAGTCAGGGTAATGATGGATCAAAATTCCAGGAATTAAATTAAGCTCAGTTATGTATGCTGGCTTTTTATTAATATCTTCAGATAAATAATCAATGCCAACCACTGGCACCTGAAAACTTTTTGCAATTTCAATAGATAATTTTTTTATTTTTGCACTTAATTTATTTGTAATGTCAATTGCTTCTCCACCTGTTGCTAAATTGGCTGTTTTTCTTAAATAAACAATCTGACCTTTTTGGGGCACAGAAGAAATTGCCATTTTTTGTTCTTTTAATATTTGCCTGGTAAATTTATCCTTTATGATTTGTCTTTTCATTCTTTTTCTTAACGGTTTTGCATTTTTTTCAGATATTAACTGGTTGATTGTCTTTTCACCATCTCCAACGACATGGGCAGCAATTCTTTGAGCAGCAAAAATTTTCTTATAATCAATAACTAAAACCCGATGGTCAACACCAGCAACGAACTTTTCAGCAATAACCTCACTATGCACTTTCTGTGCTTCAGGAAAAGATTTTTTTAGCTCATTAAAAGTAGTAACGCCAACAGTGATTCCCCGACCCCGGACTCCAATTTTCGGCTTGACCACAATTTTTTTATATTTTTTTAAAAATAACTTGCAATCGTTTATCGAAGAACATTGTTTTTGAGGCGGTACTGGGAAACCATGTTTTTTCAAATATAAATTTGTTAAAAATTTGTCTTTGATAATTTCAAAAGAAATATAAGGCGTAAGATGGGTTAAACTCTGATTCAGCCAAACCTCTTCTTTGCCTTTTTTATTAAGGATAACCATTTTTTTACTTTTCGGAAAAGGAACAATATTATATCCCTCTTTTCTGGCTTGGTCTGTAATGACTTTTGTATAGCGGTCTAACATATTTTTTTAAAAAAATTACTTTTTACTTGGATCAATAATAAAATCTTTTAAATCTTTTTTTCCTATTATCATTGGATAAATTAACAAACTCCTGTCAATTAAAGAAACTACTGAATTGATCAATTTTCCTGAAATTTTAATCTTCATTTTTACTTTTGGCCGGACACTTACTCCATGTGAGGAAAATACTGTTACCACGCCCACAATGTCCGTGTGTTTTCCTAAAATTTCTTTTGTCAATTTTTTATCAAATTCTACTGAATTTTCTCTAGTAATTCCTTCAGCTGAAATATCCATTTGATTAAAAATATTAATTGCATCTGAATATCCTAATTCTCTGGCAATTTCAATGTCAATCGAAGTGCTGGCAGCGCCTGTATCTATTTTAGCTTCTAGATCTATCTCTTCTTCCACTTTTCCCTTGACCTTAACCTTTTCAATCAAGCCCAAAACCTGTTTACCCGTTATCTCTTCAATTTCCTGCTCAATCTCTCCACCAAATAAATTCTTAGCCACTTTTATTCCACGTTCAGCTGTTTTTATTTTTAAGCCCTGAACTCTCAACAGCCGCTCCTTTAGAGGGGCTAAATTTGCGACTTGGATTGAAAGTCCTGGCCGAGCATTCAATTCTAAAATCACAGGACCTTTTTCTCGGTCAACTGCGATATCCACGCCAACATACTTTAATTTAGAGGCTTCCTGGGCAGCGATTGCAATATTCAAAATTTTATTCCAAAAAGGAATTTTTATGCCACGCAATGGGAAATTTGTTTCCGGTAAACTTTCAATCAGCCTATCGTTTTGAATGGCATTGGTTGTGATGCCTGAGGCAATATCAATACCGACACCGATACCGCCCATATGTAAATTTGCTTTGCCGTCAGATTCTTTGGTCGGCAGCCTGAGCATGGCCATTACCGGAACTTTGTTAAAAACTAGAACCCTAATATCAGGCACACCCTTATATGCATATAATTTGAAATTGGGATGAATTTTTAATCTCTCTTCAAAAAAAGCCTCATCTTCAGCGTGAGTTTTTGAATAATCACCATCTAAAATATTTAAAACATGATCTTTTATTTCATCAATGTTAACGGCTCGGTCTTTTGACATTACCCATACCCCACTTCTTTTACGACCAAAGGTTATTAATATTCCTTCTCCACCCAGGCCTTTGTTTGGTTTTAAAACAAAACTAGAAGGCAATAAATCCCAATCAAAATTATAATACTCATTCCGGTCACGAATAACCGCTATCAAATCAGCTACTGGTAAACCAGCTTCAAACAATACTTCTTTTGACCGCAGCTTATCATCAGCTAATTTAATTGAAGAGTGGGAATTATATCTTCTAATAAATTTTAGGTTGCGGGCATTAATTCCCAAAAGCCCTTTACTTTTTCTCAGAAGATTCAACATGTTTTATAACCTTTCTAAATCTAAAATATTCCATCAATCTAAGGCCTGACCATTTTCCTAAGAAAATATTGATAATAAAGCATAAGAAAATGATTTCAGGATAACCCAGCAGAATAGCCTTGGTAGATGTCAGGCTGGCAATCCAAAAACAAAAACTGGATAAAATCAATGTCTCAACCGTTAAAATTATAGCTGTCTTATTCCCCTTTTCAATCTGGGCAGCAACAAATTTTTCAGCTAAAACTATTAATATTAAAATTGGAAAAACAGATATTGTAATCAGGCCAACATCCTTATAAAATGCTCCCAGTAAAAACAAAATAAAAATTGTCAGACTAACAATAATTAAAATTAAAGCCATTCTCGGCAAATAAAGCAAACCGATTTTTCTGGCCAATACCCTTCCCAAACTTGCAATTGAAAGCACAATAACAAATATTAATAAGCCATATCCAATCCCAGTACCTAGAAACGAAAGTGCAATAATGGTTGGTGTATAAATCCCAAAAGCTTTTATGCCAATAAATTGTCTGGTAAACGACAAGATGGTTGCAATTAACGGCAAGGTCAATAACAAATAAATAGTATTGATCGGCACACCTTGATTAACCATGTAATTAATCCCATAAGCAAGGAAATTCCATATTCTCAGCTGGCCAATTTCCCTTTGAGTATGAAGGCCTATTAACTGATATTTTGTATTATTTTCTTTCAATAAACTTATTATTGAGTCAATATTCGTTGTTTTTATCGCAGAAAAAATAGATCCTTCCTGCGCTAAAATTACAAATTGTGGCTCAACCAGGTTAAACAAGGTCTGCGCCAGGCGTGCAGTTGTAGTGAATTTATCTGTAATTGAAATTATAACCTTGTTTGAAAAACCATAGTCAGCCAAACTAGGCCGCTCAGTAGTACCTGTTGCACTTAAAGTCTGGGCGGCATCAATCATTGCATTTAGACCCAGACTGCCCTGAGTCCATATAATAATATTTTTTGCCTGCTGAATATTTTCTTTTGATTCTATTATTTTTTGAGTCAATTCTTTTTCGACTACAATGTCCAAATCCTTTTTTTCATTTTTAATATTTATAATTAAAATACCCTGGGTAGAAGCAATGCTTTGTAATTGATCGATTTGTTCTTGAGAAATTGAAAAATCACTTATCAATATTACTAAATCCTTATCCACAGAAACAATAAAATCATCAATTGACTGATCACTGGTTATTTTGTTTTGCAAAGTTAAACTGGCCCGATAAATGCCCGGGTTTTTATAAGTATGGATAACTTCCAGGCCAGTGGCCCTGTTGCCATCGCCAAAATTCCAAATATATTCTATATCTGAATCCTCTGGAATACTTGAGCCTGCAGCGCTAAAAAGCACCTGCCTGCCCACAATAACATTACGATCACCGCCAGAGGTTGCGACCAAAGAGACTTGAGGAATTTCTTCTTCTGCAACAATCTCATCTTCCTGCGCCATCACCGGAGAGAATATAAAAAATATGGTAATAATCAAACAAAAAATTGTGAATAAGTACTTTTTCATATATTTTTTATTTTTTGTTTAAATTTATATAAGTTAAAGAATTTCCTGCACAAATTGCCACTGCCAAAGCGTCTGCTGCATGGCTTGGTTTTGGTATTATCTTCAAATTTAATAAAAGTTTAACCATTTTTTGAATTTGTGCTTTTTCCGCTCTGCCATATGCTGCCAGCGCCTGCTTTATTTGCAAAGGAGTAAATATCATTACTGGCAGCTTTGCTAAACTGGCAGTTAAGATAATAACACCCAGCGCCTGGCCTACTTTAAGTGCGCTTTTTACGTTTTTAGCAAAAAACAAATCTTCAACAGCCACATAATCTGGCTGGTATTTATCTATTATGTCCTTTAATTTTTTATGAATACGAAGCAATCTTTCCGGAAATTCCTGGTCACTCTTCGTCTGGATGCATCCATAGTCAATCAGGTCTTCCTTATTGCTTTTTTTTGATATTAAACCATAGCCAGTATCAGCTAAGCCTGGATCCACTCCTAATATTTTTATTTCCTTAGAGATTGGCATTTGAATAAACGCAATTAACGTCCTCAAGATTTTCTAAGCCTTCAATAATTTTATTAATCTTTTCTTTAAGCTCATCAGAAATATTTTGAGAATCTTTGGCAATCCATTCCAATCCTGCATAATCAAGCTTATATTCTGCATTTTTTATTTTTTGCTCAACGGATTTTAGATTTTCTCTACTTGTATAAACAGTCAATCCACCCTGCTCTTGATTAACATCTTCTGAACCAAATTCAATTAGTTCCAATTGAACTTCATCCAAATCTTTATCTTTATACGAGTCTTCAAGAATCCGGATTACACCTTTTTGTTCAAACATCCATTTAACTGAATTGGTTGAACCTAAAGATCCGCCTAATTTATTTAGGGCCGCCTTGATATCAGAACTGGTCCTGTTTCTATTGTCAGTCGTGCCTTCAATCAGCATGCCTATTCCTTCTGGGCCAAAAGCCTCATACAAAACTTCTACTATCTGCTCACCGCCAAGCTCGCCAGCGCCACGGGCAATCGCCCTTTCGATATTATCTTTTGGCATGTTTGCAGCTCTAGCCTGATCAATAGCCAGTCGCAGCTTAAAATTCATATTAGGATCTTTGCCTTCTTTGGCTGCGACAATAATATTGCGAGCAAGTTTGGTAAAGATGGAGGCTCTTTTTTTATCTGCAGCTTCTTTTGCCCGATGAGTTGTTGCCCATTTTGAGTGTCCAGACATATATAAAATAAAAAATCAAAATGAAAAATTCAAAAAATTGGATTTTTCTTTTTAATAAAAAAATCCTCCTAGACTAATTCAACTATAGCAAAAAAAATGGTAATAATCAAGGGTATTACAAATATTCACATCGTATTAAAAAAATAAATTACAAATAATTGCAGATGATAACAAATTACATTTTAAATAGAGTTATACACAAAACCTTCTTGCATAATTTGAAAAAATCTTGCAATATAGAATTAAATTAAGAACTTGTTCTCAAAGGAGGGTTTATAAGAAAAATTTCACTTTACCAGTTAGGAGAGTTTTCTCTCCTTTAAAATAAAAACAAAAAGGGTCTCCGTAGCCATGCTTGACGGGGACTTTTTTTAAATAAATGAAACAATGAGTTACAATGTAGCTATGAAGATGTCAGATTTTAAAATGTCACTTTTTTGGCAAGCTGTAATAATATTTTGCATCTCTTTTTTTATTTTCTCTTTAGCTCAATTCCCGCACACCTTTTTAGACCCAGATGCATTTTATCATGCAAAAATATCTGAAAAAATAGCTCAGGACGGAATTATCCAAGACTTTCCCTGGATGCAGGTTTCAACCCTAAAAAACAATTATATTGACCACCATCTTGGATTTCACCTTTTGGTCGCTCCAATAACGAAATTTATTGACAAGGCTTTTGCTTTAAAGCTTGTTAATTTATTCATTAATTCAGCTTTTGTCACTTTATTTTATTTATTTTTAAAAAAGCAAAGAATTAAATATTCCCTTCTTTACATAATTTTAATATTTTTATCAACACCTCTTTTTGGTCGTTTAAGCTTAAATAAAGCTTCTGGCCTGTCATTAATCCTATTACTACTTTTTGTCTGGGCACTTTATAAAAAAAAGCCATGGCAACTTTTCATTATTAGCGCCTTATATCTGTATTGTTATGGCGGCTGGGCAATTATTTTTATATTTTTATTTGTTTACTGTTTAAGTAGATTATTTTTTGGAATAATTGAAAAAAGGCAGGCTAAAAAAATATTTAATAAAAAATTCCTATACTTAATGCTGGCACCAATTGGCGGAATCATTGCTGCTTTAATTGTCAATCCATATTTTCCTAAAAATATATATTTTTACTGGCAGCAAATTGTACAAATCGGCCTGATAAATTATCAGGATAAAATTACTGTCGGCGCAGAATGGTACCCATATGACTTTTTCAATCTTATAATCTACCTATTTTTCCTTTGGGGTTTATTCATATTTTCATTAATGATTGTTGTTTATCAAAAAGCAAAACCCAATTGGAAACACTTTTTCTGGATTTTTTTAAGTTTAATCTTTTTTGTAGCAACCTTAAAGTCTGGCAGGTATATTGAATATTTTATTCCAATTTTCATCATTGCCATTGCATATTTATTAAATGAAAACAAGCCGCCAAAACCAATTGAAAAATTTCCCAAACAAATTTTAGCATATTTTATATTTGGCATAATATTTGCCACAGGCCTAGCCACCTATAATTTCGCCTCCACGGTGATATCATTTCAAAACGGTCATCAGCTGACTGAATTTAAGCAGGCCAGCCAATGGATTAAAGAATACACTGAACCTCATTCAATTATTTTCCACACTGACTGGGATGAATTTCCGCAGCTTTGGTATCATAATGACCAAAATTATTATCTTAACGGACTTGATCCGACATTTAGCTATACTTTTGATAACCAATTGCACCAAAAATGGGCAAAGATAATCATGGGCGAGGAAGCTGATAATTTATATAAAATTATAAAAAATGATTTTAGCTCTGATTATATTTTTGTAGAAAAAAAGAATCATGAAAAATTTCTGCAAAATTTAGAAAACAACTTTTTAGCTGAAAAAAAGTATGAAGATGATGAAAGTACAATATTTTATTTAAAAGATTATGAATAATTTTTCTGATTTAATAAAAAAAATCTCAAAAAAAGAATGGATTTTTATAATTTCTATTTCTTTTTTATTAACAATGGTTATTTCAATCCCTTTCTTTTACAGTTTGTCTCAAAATAATGAATTCTATACTTACAATGGCAAGCATTCTATCTCGCCGGCTGATATTTCGGTTTATTATTCATATATTAATCAGGTTAAAGATGGAAATATTTTTTTAATAAATCAATTTACTTCTGAAACTGATGATTTAAAAATTTTAAATGTTTTTTGGCTGGGAGCAGGTAATTTTGCAAAAGTATTTGATCTTTCTCCCTTGATGGCCTTTCATGTTTTAAAAATTATATTAATTCCAGTACTGATTATTGCCATATATTTATTTTTAAATCTATTTATAAAAAACCCAAAAGTAAAAATGGTCCTCATAGCCTTATTATCATTTTCATCTGGCCTTGGTATGTGGTTTTCAAATTTAAATGTTGAATTGAACTCATATCAAAAAGCACCAATTGACCTATGGGTCTCTGAAAGCAACATTTTTACCTCACTTTACCACTCGCCTCACTTTTCTTTTTCCTGGATTTTAATAATTTTTACATTTATATTTTTTATATTATCAATCAGGACGAAAAAAATTACATACAGTATAATTTCCGGAATTTTTGCTTTAATTTTATTTCAATATCATCCATATCATTTTATTACCATCTATTTTGTTACTTTAACCTATACAATTTATCACCTAGCCAGAAATAAAAATTTTAAAAACATAATTTCATTTTTAATTCTATTTTTTATTTCTTTACCTTCAATTGTCTATCATTTTTTTACATTAAAAGATCCGCTAATCTATGGCCGTTCCTTGCAAAACGTGACTTTAAGCCCTCCAATTATTTATGTTATATTAGGCTTTGGCATATTTTTGCCTTTGGCTACCTGGGGCATATACAAAATTTTCAAATTAAAAAAAGAAGATAAATACATTTTTTTAATTATTTGGCTTATCGGCAGCCTGTTTTTATCATATTTGCCAGAATTTCAATTTCAGCGCCGTTTGCTGCAGGGAATGCAACTACCAATGATTATTTTAGCTATTGTACCCTTTTGGTCTTTTATAAAAAAATATCTTTACAAAACAAAAGACAGCTATCTTTCTGCCGTTATTTTTCTGCTTTCGCTTTTAATATTAATGCCAACAACTATTTATAATATAAGCCGTGATATCCATTTGTCTACAATCCATAATCCATATTTTTATATTGAAAAACCACAGCAGCAAATAATAAATTTTCTTCAGGATAAAACTAATTATCAAACAGTTGTTTTATCTGATGATACTTTTTTAATGAATTTACTGCCTGCCAACATTAAAACAAAAGTCTTTTTAGGCCATGGCCATGAAACAATTGATTTTGAAAATAAACAAATTTTATTATTACAATTTCTCAATCAAAAATTATCAGAACAAGAAGCTAAAAACTTTTTAAAAAAACACAATATTTCTTATGTTATATCGAGGTATGATTTAAAAAATAATTTCTTTTCTTTGATAAAAACTATTGGCGATTATAAGATATATATCACTCGGGGAATCACAGATTCCCCTCGGCCTTAATTTTTTTCGCACTCAATCGCCGAGGGGAAACTAAGTTTCCCCGACCGAATATCCCAACCGGATGATTTAATTAACAATAAAAATTTCTTTACCAATCCCTTCAACTTTTATAATATCATTAAATGCAACCCCCAAATGATTTGAATTTAGAAAGCCTCTAACTTTCGCCTCATTTAAACTGATTTTATCAAAATCTTCAACTGCCACATTTATTATTTCAAAAAAGGGCTTTACATACTGCTCTTTTATTATTTCATCATTTTTGTAATATTTAATTAAATATACCTTATCCTGCCAGTCAGTAAAATATTGATTTAAATGTAGTTTTTTATAATTTTTATTTTCTGGATTAAATGCTATTTCAAAAGGCTCTTTGCCAAACAAAATATAATTCCCCCAATTTTCAACTAATCGCAAATTATTTTCCCTGATCACTTTTCGAATGTTATCTGTGCCTGATAAATAATTTGTTTTATAAAACAACCTTTGATCTTTTTGTAATTCATAGGTCAAAAATTCATCCAAATCAATTAAAATATAATCAACCGCTCCAACTTCATATTTTTGATCTAAAAATTGTTTATGGCCCCAAAAAGTCCAGCCCAAAGAATAAACTTCTGATTTTTTAACTAACTTTAAAAAAAGGCTGGCTGGACTGATGACTTTTGATCCAGATTCAATTCTTTCAACAAAATAATCCTGCAAATTTTTATTTTCATTCTTATAATCAGAAATTCTCCATGGACCAAAAAATACATTTAAATATAGCATTGCCAAAATTAATAATACTGGTGCTAATTTTCTGTAAATTTCAAAAGGAACTTTCTTAAACTTTTTATTATTCCAATCATGTAATATAAAAATAGTGGCTAAGTACATTGGAATCATAAGCAATACACCATAGTGAAAGCCTGCTATGGGCTGACCATAAGCAGCAGCAACCATTAAATAATAAATTAATCCAATTAACAAATATCTGGCTTTAAAAAGTGGTAAAAATATAAAAGGTATAAATATTTGTAATATTAATTCAAGCTGGCCCAAGCTGAACCAGTGCTTGAAAGCTAATTTCCAATCTGAAATCCAACTAAAATATATTAAAAATTTATTAGAATCCTGATTAAAATATTTTATAATTATCCAAGATCCTGCAAACCAAACAATACTAATTAATAAAACAAATAAAATTTTTGAATTTTTTATTGCTTTTTTAAAAGTCTGATCCTTTGTTTTTTCAAAAAGCATAAAAGCAGCAAAACCTAACATAAACAAACTCATATCTTCTCGAATAAAAAAACATAAAAACAAAAAAACATAAAAACCTGACCATTTTTCTTTTTTATAAAAATAAAACATCCAAAACACAAAGAAAAAACTAAATGACAACCAGTGAAATTCAAATAAGTTTATACTAATAATAAAAGGATTAAAAAGATATATAGCAATTATTAAAAAACTTTTCCATTTAGATAAATATCTTTTTGCTATCAAATAAAGCGGCCAGGCTGCCAGGGCAATAAATAAAGTTTGGATAAAAAGCAATAAAAGAGGGCTTTGCCAGATGTAAAAAATAGGCAAGAAAATAAAAAACATCAGACTAAAATGGTCTGCCCAGTACATATTTCCCTGGATCGGCACCGTTAGTAATTCGCCCTGAGTCAGACTGTCAAAAGCCTGATAAAATATTGCTAAATCAGTTAAATTATAAAAATTGTTTGTATATTTAAAAATACAAATACCAAATACTATTGCTACATAAAGCACGATCATACCTATTAATATTAACTTTTGTTTCATATTTTATCTACAAGATTACAAGATAACATACGAGATATACAAGATACAAGATGCAAAATATAAATATTGCTAATCTTGTATATCTTGCCAGCCCCGAGCGACCTTTCCTGAGCTTGCCTGCCTCGAGCGAAGTCGAGAGGTAATCTGTACTATCTTGTATAATAAATCTCGTACATCTCGTAATGTGAGTTTACCAAAACTTTTCCCAAAACAAAAATGCAAGCTTTATGCTTGCATCTTTGTTTAAAAAATGTTATCCAGTAATAATTTCTGTAGTTAACTTATCTACCACATAACTGGCAATGGCATAAGACAGCAATATAATTACAAGCCCTATAATTCCATTAATAATCCAGCTTTTTGCCTTATCAACTTTTTCTTCACTACCGCCAGCTGTCATCCATAAAAATCCTCCATATAAAACCACGATCAACAATATTATTCCTAAAAACGCAAGCACCACCTTAATAATTCTTCCGATAACAGTAGGTAAATCTGTATCCTGTTCTGAAGCTCCAAATCCAGCGCCGACATTTGCCAATTCACCGCCAAGGTCAGGTGTTCCTGCTAGAGCTGGCATGGCAAATCCAAGAGCAATAGCAAAAACCAAAATGGCAGGCACAAATCTTTTTAAATTTTTTCGCATAATTTTTTTAACTTTAATTATTTTTATATTAAATTATTTTTTCAATTTGAGTCGGGACTAATCCGGTAGTTCCCGTAACGCTTGATTGTATTCTTCTAATAATATAGCTGGTTGCTGCATATGCCGTTAATATTATAGCAATACCGATCAGTGCATTTATAATCATGTCTTTAGCTTTCTTAACTTGATTTTCATCACCGCCAGCTGTCATCCACTGAAAACCCGCATACATTAAAATGATTAAAAGAATAATTCCTAAAACACCATAAAAAACATATAAAATATTACCTATAATTTCTGATGGCTCTTTATCAACTTTTAATCCAGCTTTTCCTGCAGTAGTCTCCAATCCGGTCGGGATAGCATCCGCTGTATTTGGCATAAAACCAAACACGAAAGCAAACAGGATTAAAGATATTAAAAATGTTTTTTTTATCATAATGAATTAAGGATATAAACATCTAAAGCATCATAAACATATTTTAGGATTGCGTATGAAGCTAAAATAACAATCAATCCAATAATTGAATTTACAATGTAGCCTTTTGCCTTTTTCATATTATCTTCACTGCCGCCAGCTGTCATCCAGAGAATTCCACCATATATCAGCATTATTAGAAGAATAACGCCGACAAAACCCAATAAATAATTTAAGATGTTTCCTATAATCTGTGGCAAGCTTGCCTGAGTACTCAGACTGGCAGTCTTGGCAGAATTTTTTAATCCTCCCTCAACCAAACCCTCAGCTGCATTCGCTGTATTTATAAACAGTTCTTGTAAATATTGTCTCATAAATTTTTGTAGATGGCAATTTCCTTTGCGGTAATAACGAAACAATATTTCGCTATTACCGCAGAAGGGGCAGAGATCCCCAGCTGGGCATGACCTCTGCCCAATTGTTTATTCACCTGCAGGAGTAGAAATCGTTGCTTCCATTAACGAACTGATAACAAAAGTGGTAATGGCATAGGCTGCCAAAATAATGGCCAATCCAATGATCCCAGATATAAGCCACTTTTTAGCTTCGCCTACCTTTTCTTCACTACCACCAGCTGTCATCCATTTAAATCCACCGATTAAAATGATAACAATGGCAACCACGCCCAAGAACCCAAGTACAGTCTTGATAATTGAACCAACCACTGCTCGAAGATCTCTGGTACTGTAGCCAACTTCATTTTGCAAAGGATCTAATCCAACATCAATTTGTGCTAAGATTGGCAACGCAACTAAAAAAGCTACTAAAACTAACATTACCACAGATGAAACTTTTTGAATTTTGTTCATATTTTTTTATTTTAAATAAAAAGTCGACCTTTTATTTTTATTAATTAAACTTATTGATATTTTGTACTACAATCTGCTCGGCAGGATCTTTCCTCCAGCTTAAGGCCTTCTAGGCACTTATCATATGCATTTACTGGCGCGCCTGGTTCTTTTGCTTCCAAAACACAGTCTGCCTCTCCTAATGCGGTTCTTTCTTTACAGTCTTCTACACACTGATCAACTTGCGCTGCCTGCTCTTCTGAAGTACCGCCTTTAAAAGTTAATGCTGTGATAACACTTGAAACCAATACATAACTGGAAAAAATTACAACCAGTCCCAGAATAGACCAAACCAGAGTACCCTGGGCTTTTTTTACTTTATCTGGATTGCCGCCTGAAGTCATCCACATCACTCCGCCATAAATAAAAATAACTAAAGCCAAAGAGCCAATAATACCTAAAAATACTTTTAGAGCCTGGCCTATTAAACTCGGCACATCACCTTTTACCATTTCTCCTTTAATCGGACTTTTCCCTAAAAAGCTATCAATGGCGGCTAAAGCATCCCCAATTCCCAATGCAGCTCCTGCTGGAGCGCATTGTGCATTACAAGCAGCTTTATCTGGTACCTGAGCACATTTTTTATATTCAGAGCCTTCTTTTTCACAGCAACAGCCTTTACCCTTTGCTGTGCCTTCAATTCCTGATGTTTTACAGACTGCTTCACATGCGCTACCAGCCGCTGCCGGGCAGTCACAAAAAGTTCCATAATCTTTTGCTGTTACGCCCCCACCGCCGCCTGGAGTTGTTGGTGCTTCCTCCTCTTCTTCACCGTCTTCAAGCGTACTTGTTAAAACACATTCACCACCAGCTAACCAAGTATAATCATCTCCCAATACATCACACTCTGATTGAGTAAAACAACCGTCTAACTGGCCTGGCAAACAGGCTATTGTTCCTTTGGTTGGATCCATGATCCAATCATTTTCAAAAGACGGATCATATTTATCTTCAATCACCTGAGAACTGGTACCAACCGGATCATCTACAAAGTCTGCTCGAGTCGGTGGCGGCCAATTATTATCACAATGTAGAACATAATAATCATATATTGGATTACATTCAGCAAACAGCTCAGGATCGCTTGAGGAACAATACAATGCAATTGTTTGCAACACACTGGCGCAGTCACCAACTGTAGCTCCACCTGGCGGTGGCGGAGATGGTATTCCTCCCCCATCACCATCATCCCCTCCATCGTCTGGTGGAGGACAAGCCGCGGCTTGACACTGATTGTTACACCAATTTCCATTGGCTCCAGTGCAAGCTGATTCAGTTGTACATAAATTTAAATGAGCTGAATCACATTGGGGAGTTGTTCCAACAGCGCTTGGCGGTGAGGTTGACGGATCAATTTCATCATTTTGTAAATTTTTATAATAATTGGACTCAACATTTAATAAATTATTATATGCAGTTAAATCTGTTGTGCCAAGATTGGCCAGAACACTCCATTCTATAACGTCAATAAAATTATTATTGCAAAAATTTACATATGAATCATACGCAGAGCTACAATTTTGAGGTGGTGGTACTTTACAAGTTTGCCGAAGATTCTCAACACTACTTTCACATTGAGCACCAGTCATAGCTGAAACGATCTGAGGCAAAGAAAATAAAAGAGCAAATGCTGCGAAAACAAAAATTATTTTATAAAAATTTTTCATAATTATCCTTGAAGAGCGCTTAATATAAATTTAATTAAAACTCCTGCACCTAAAATTAAAACCAATCCAATTATTGAACTGGTTAAAATTTTCGTTGCCCTTGACACCCGCTCAGGATTACCAGCTGAAAAAATATATAAAAACCCTCCGATTACAAACATTAACAATGCAATTGATCCGCTTATGCCTAAAATTATGCCAGCCACATTTGCAGCTAAATTTTCTATTGAATTCAAATTACAGCCAGAAGCGTCATTTAAGCATTCATTCGGAACCAAAGAAGGCAGACCTGCATAGACTGGCATAGCAATAAGGAATAAAATAATGATTAAAATAAACTTTTTCATAAATCTAATTGTTAGAGGCTATATCGATATCAAGACATTAAACATTAAAAATTAGAAAGTCTTTGACTATCTCCACGTCTGATTCACCCGACTGGCAGCCAGATCCATTGAGTTTGACAAGCTTTCTCCTCCTAATATATCATTAATCATATCTTTAAAAACTTCTTCTGCTGCGTTTGCGTCTTTACCCCAGTACCAGCTCTTGGCAGTTAAAATTTGATCAGCAAATACATCCAGATCTGGGTCATTTAACTGAGAGTTGATTAATGAACGTAGAGCTGTCGGCCTGTTAGCGCGATTAACATATTTTTCAGCTTCTTCTTGAGAAGTAATAAACTGAACAAAATTCCAGGAATGATTTATGCTCTTTGTTTTTTTAGAAACTGTTTCCACCCAATAATTTGCATAATTAAGTCTGTTATTTTCATAAACTTGCGGCACCTGAGAAATTTCAAAATTCAATTTTGGCGCTCTGGATTCTATCACTGGGATATGATATGAATAGCCAAAGAAAAAAGCAGATTGTCCGGCAATGAATGCATCTAAGGAATTTGGCAGGTCATTGTTCCAGGAATAAACTCCACTGTCAATCTGGGCAAAACTGGTATAAAACTTTAAGGCCTCTCTTCCCGGAGGTGAGGGAAGGCTTACTCCCGGAGGCATTTCTTGAAAAGTTGGGCCGCCTGTTTTAGTGGCCATTATGGTGCCGTTCTGCATCATTAAAAGCGACAAAATATCAAAATGCCGAGTTACATTATCTGCTGTGCCCAAAGCTGCTCCAGATACTAAAATATTTCCTTCTGAATCTTTTTGGGTCAAAGATTGGACTTGCCCTATAAAATCTTCCCAATTTCTAGGAGGCTGCGGGATATTAGCATTATTTAATAAATCTCGATTATAAAATAAAACTAAAGTATCCAAGCTTAAAGGCAGACCGTAAATCTTGTTTGTCGGCATTTCTGCTTCTGTATCTACCCAAACAACATCTTCTCCTACCACTTCTGGAAAAATGGAATTAATATCTTTTATCGCCAAAGACGGCTTTACCTCAGTGATTACTCTTTCCTGTTTTCTAAGGTCACCCTCAATAATTTTTCTAGCCACCCGCACCTGGCTTGGCAAAGGAGTTGTCTTTGTGCGATATTCATTTATCCAGGTATTATGAACTGAAAAAATATCCGGCCCGCGGTCCTCGGCAAAAGCTTCAAGCAGCTCTCTCTCATACTCTTCATATCGAAACTGTCTGTAATTAATAGTAACGTATGGATAAATTTTTCTATAATCACTAATCAAAACCGCGACATCGCCCGAATCATTCCACACTCCCCAATAATCTAAAACCACCGGATTGAGTGATGCTTGCTCACCATTGCCACCGCAAGTGACACCAGTAGTTAATAAAAATGCAAATATCAATATTACAGAAAATGTTTTTATAATTTTATTCATATTATTTAACAACGTTTTTCAAATAATCTAAAAATTCTTTCTTTAATTTCGGATTTTTTAATCCAAAATGGACATTTGCTCTCAAATAACCATGCTTGTTTCCACAATCATAATATTCTCCATCAAATTCATAAGCATAGCCCGGCTCCTTTTTTATTAATTTATTAAAACCGTCAGTAAACCATATCTCGCCGGACTTGCCTGCCTTAATATTTTCCAGTTCTTTAAAAATCTGTGGAGACAATACATATCTCATGCCCTGAATGGCTAAATTGGATGGGGATTTCTTTACTTCTGGTTTTTCAACCAAACTTTTTATTTTATGTATATGATCCTCGGATGAAATCGGATTAGCTATCCCATATCTGTCAACCAATTTTTTATCAACCTGCTTTACGCCCACATAATTACCCGGTTCTTTTTTATAACTGTCTAAAAGCTGCTTGGTCACTGGCACTTTGCTTTCAATAATGCTATCACCGTCTGACAATACAAATGGTTCATTGCCAATAATTTCTTTCGCCATCAATACTGCATGGCCATTTCCTAATGGTTTATTTTGACGAACATAAATGAATTTTGCCATTTGAGAAATTTTTCTCACCTCATGCAATATGTCTTTTTTTCCTTTACCCTCCAGCAGATGCTCTAATTCAAAAGACGGATCAAAATGGTCCTCAATTGCCCGTTTTGTCCGGCCAGTTACAAAAATTACTTCTTTAATGCCTGAAGCTACTAATTCCTCCACAATATATTGAATCACTGGCTTATCAACCACTGTCAGCATTTCTTTTGGCTGAGCAATTGTTGCAGGCAAAAACCTGGTGCCAAATCCAGCAGCAATTATCACTGCTTTTTTAATTTCTTTCATACAAATACAAAAAAAACGAGAATGTTTATTCCATTATATTTTACCACATTTTGCTATTTGGGTACAAAGAATTTATAAACATGTTTAAATTGAAAAGAACATCCAAATGGATGTTCTGTCCTAGTCTTCAGATCCAGCAGTCTGGATCTTCAGCTAGGTAGTCACTCTCTTTGGAATAAGCTCGTGCTCTGCAACCACCACACTGATATTTTTTATTGCAAGATCCGCATTTTCCCTTTAAATTCATGTCCAGCATATTATGGACAATCTGACTTTGCCTGTATCTCTCTGTTATTTCCGTTATTGATAACGGAAAGACATTCATCATTGGTATAGGCAGCAAAGCGCATGGCGTCATTGTGCCATCAGCTCCCACATTGAATGTAACCGCAGCAGCAGAACAACCATCAAAAATCACCTGTCCAGCTTTGCCAACATGACTGATGCCACGAAGCAAACATTTCAACGGGTCATTGGTCTCTACTTTAAATCCGTCGGTGTAGCAAGCTTTCAATTGATATATGTTTTTCAAAAACTGATGCTTTTCTTCAGCACTCATCCATAAGTGTTGATCAGACTTGGCTCGACCAACTGGATGAATTGCAGAAAAACTCACTCGCTTGCAGCCCAACTGATGAACAAAAGCCGCCATTTCAAACATTTGAGGAATTTGCTCCGGCCGTAAGGTCATTCTGGCAGACGAAATTACATTTGGCAGGTCAGCTGAAACAATCATGCGTAAAGCATTAATCGCCCTCTCAAACGCCCCTTGTCTTTGCCTGAATTGGTCATGCTCTGTTTCAACTAGGCTATCTAAACTGACAGACAAGGTGAATTTAGAAAAATTCAATCTTTTGATAAGTTTCAAATGTCTCTTAGCCAATGCCCATCCATTAGTAGTCAAAGTTACAGACTGACCTCCGTTTGCCCTTACTTTTTTCAATACTTTCTCAAACTGGTGATGAAGCAATGGCTCACCGCCAGATAAAAGTATTTCTTTATAGCTAGGGCTAAACTGGCGGGCAAACTTCACAATCTTTAAGATCTGCTTAATGGGCATATCCTGCTTCAACTCGTTCGCTGCACGACAATGCTGACATGTCATATTACATCGGCCAGTTATTTGAATCTGTATTTGCCCAAACTGTATCTGATAGATTGCTTTTTCAGTTTCTACTTCAAGGCGCTTTTTAGTCTGTACAGAGTCAGATGAAAAACAACTGAAGCAAGAAAATTCATCTGGATGTGTTCTCATTTCAATCAATCACAAATTCTGCAGCTGCCCTTGCCAAGGTCAGCCTTGACCTTAGGTTTGGAAGACTGCTTTTTCTTTTTTACCAGAGCTTTTTTCTTTTTGGTTTTTGGCTTGCTCATGCCAAACCTCCTTATATTCCATAACCTTCCAATTTAGCTGAAAATTCAGGCTGAATTTTCACTTAGCAATATACGCTAAAAGGGCGGTTAATGGCTATGTGAACGAACGCCCTCAACATTGCTGAAGGTATTTAAATCTTATTATTAAATAAAAAAAATTGCAAATTCAAATAACATTTGACATTATAATTAATTTATAATAAATTTAACTGATGGCTTTTGTAGCAGAATAAGGAGGGCAAAATGAAAAAAACTAAATTGCGATTTTACATTTTGAGTGTTTTAATTTCATTTTCTATTATTGCCTGCGGACCAGATAAATTTATTTCAAGAAATAATCTATTTATCAATCCGCGCGACAGCGGGGATCCAGACGGAGTAAACATTGAACCTCATATAAAATGTAAACCAAATTCAGAAATTTGCAGAAAAGGTCATTTTTATATGTGCGTACAAGTATCTGGAAATTGCAGATGTGAAGATGAAACAAGAACCTCATTCGAATGGGGCTCATGCCCCACATACGATGGCGAAACAGGTCGAATGGAACAAGAACCTTGCGTGAGAGAAAAAGAAGAAACGGTCAGAGAATGTCAAGTAGAGGCAGCAGCCTTTATACCCTCGAACATCGAGGCCATACTCGGGGATGAAATTCCTCAAAGCGCAATGAAAGATGCATTAAAATGCACAGTCAAATGGGAGGATAAAAGAAATTCTTACAGCGACGATGTTGGCTTTCTCTGGGTTTATTTAAAATCAAAAGATAACCAGTGCTTTGAAACAAAGCCAAATTAAAAACCAGCACATCTGCTGGTATTTTTAATTCAAATTTTATTTAAAGTTTTTTATATCCAAATCTTTCCAAATCATTTTCAATACCCTTATACTTTTTCCCACAAACCATCCCGCCAGCAATAAAGACCTCCTGCGTTACATCTGCCAAACAAAAATCCGGCATTTCAAAGTTTTCTTTTTCTTGCTGCGAATCAAATTCAAAATCTATTGTTACCAAACCCTTAAGGTCATCCTGAAAAACATCAACCTCTGCTATCTGGTTTTCAAATGGATAATTATATCTGATTTTCCTAACTCGCTTGCCTTCAAGCTTATTTAATGATTCAAACTCTTTTTGATTCAAAATTATAGTTTGCTCTTTTTGGGCAGAAGCGTCGCCATCTTTAATTGGCTGCTTTTTGGTTATTTCAAATTTATTTCCGTTTTTTCTGACTCTAATCTTTGGATGATCATCTTCTTTTGGAATATAAATATCAATAATTTCTTTTGATGGAAATTTTTCTAAATCTTTTGGCAAATATTTTGCTAAATATGTTTTTTCTAATTCAATCATATGTTTGAAATATAGCAAACAATAATAAATTTAACAATTTATTAGGAATTATGTATAATAAATCATAGATTTAATAATAAATAAACTTATGGAAAAAGAAAATAAGGATTACTCAAAATCCGACTCATCATGTGATTGTGAGGAAAACTGGGAAAAAAAGATTGAAAAAAAAGTTAAAGACTGGGAAAAGTGCGGTAAAACCCATAAAAGCAGCCATGCATTCATTGGTGGTGGTTTTTACTGTTTTGGTGTAATTGCCTCTGCTGTGTATTATATTCAGCAAGTCGAGGGATTCTGGTTGACTATTTTAGCGATTTTAAAAGCAATTATCTGGCCAGTGTTTTTGATCTACAAAGCCTTTGTAATGTTAGGAATGTAAAAACAATAAGATTCTACGCTCTTCAGCCAGTTAAATTTTAATGCCAATATATTATGGTTGATTTGTTTTTCAAAAATAGCTATAATACAAATTGTTATGGAAAAAATTAATAAGAAAACTTTACTTAAACTTTCAATAATCTTTACACTGTCATATTTGACAGTATTTTCAATTATTTCAATAACAAAACAAGACTATTCTTTTCTATTTTCTGCTGGATTAATGATTATTTTAATGCTTATCGGCCTTAAACTGGATAAAAAATTTAATTTTCATAATCTAGTAGTCATCGGTGCCACTTTCCTGGCAGCTTTGCATATTTTTTCCAGCTATACTCATATAAATGGCATAAAATTATATGATATTTGGTTAATTGAAGGCGTACTAAAATTCGATAATATTATTCACTTTGTTGCCTCTTTTGTGGCAATTGGAGTTATCTATTCTTTAATCGCGCCATATCTAAATGAAAAAATAAAGCAGAAAAAATTGCTATTATCATTTATATTAATTTTCGCTGCATTAGGCATGGGAACTATAAATGAAATCGTTGAATTAAACGCAGTATTATTTTTAGGAATGCAAAACACAATTGGCGGATATTTAAACAATGCTTTTGATCTAGTCTTTAATCTCTTTGGCGCATTTTCCGCCTGCTTGTTTGTCATTTATTATAAAAATAAAAAACAACTAAATACGGTCGAATCGAAATTATAATCTATTATTTGCAATAATAAAAATTTTCCTTTAATATAAAAAAGCAAGTTTTACGCTTGCTTTTATCCTTTTTTCAAAGGAGGAAAAGATGGTTTTCCGGACAAAACCTGATTGGTTTCATCGACATGGCAATAAGATGGCTGTTGAAAATATTGATATGGAAAAAAAGAGACTGGAAATCAGTTCTTCCGCTGCTAACGTGAAAATAGCCAGAATGGATTTGGGCTGGCTGGTCAGCTGGGAAATAAGGCACAGCCAAAATGAATTTGCCAAAGGCGCAATAATTTTCAATTCAAAAGATCTCAGACACGCTTTTACATTTACAATCTTTGGAAATCCGCAATTCGATCAACATCTGATACACACATTCGACGCTGATGCTGCCGTACAAGGCAAATTTATCAAAAAAAGTCATTTTTTGAATATTCCATGCCCGGGAACTGGCCATGACCTCGATCCCAATGTATCCATCATGATTGATGAAAATATGCAGGAGGCAGTACAAAAGCTGCTAAAAGGATTTGAGGATTAAACCATAAGCCTAAACCATAAGCCACTTCAAAAATTGAAGGGCTTTTTTGAATAAAAAATCCCTAGACTTGGTCTGGGGATTTTGATTTAAGACAGCATTGTAAAAAAAAATATAAAATTATTGAAAAAAATAACTTTTTTGTCAAATCATGATAAAATAGAAATAAATAATTAATATAAAATTTATGAAAAAAGTCATTATTACAATTATTGTCATTTTAATAATTGCTGTTGCTGCATATTTAATCTGGCAAAATCAAAAAACTGGTCAGGAAACATTACCATTGATAGAAACTGAAACCCCGACTATTGATGAAAATTCTTCTTATACAGACATTTCACCTGCGCAAGCTTATGCTTTGATTATGGATCCTAAAATTGACCTGGTAGTGATTGATGTTTCCCCTCATTATGATGATGGGCATCTGCCAGGCGCTGTTGGCTACTATTTAGGCGATGACAGTTTGGATCGGGTTATTCCTTCTTTAGATAAAAACAAAACGTATTTGGTCTATTGCCATGTTGACCGGGTAGCTATCTCCGGAGCGGAAAAACTGGCAGAGTCCGGCATTATGAAAGTTTTCCGATTAGAAGGAAATTATTCTGCCTGGGAAAAAGGGGGCTATCCGATTGAAATTGAAATTAAAGCTGTCGAAAGCTATTCAGGATCTGGTCTGGCTACAAGTAGTTTTCTCAATGGTAAATTCGTTCATACAGTTGAAGCTGACTTAGCTGAGCCAGCAGCTGGCAAATTCTATGAAGGCTGGCTGGTCAAAAGATCTTCTTTTTTCTCAACTGGCAAGCTGGAAAAGAAAAATGGAAAATATGTTCTCGAATATGTGTCAGATGAAGACAACAGGGACTATACACAAGTGGTAATTACTGAGGAAACCCAAGCCAACGGGCTTGATGGTCAGCCGGAGACGCATGTACTTGAAGGTGAATTTAAATAAAAAAACCTTAAATAATAAAAAAATCCCTAGACTTTATCTGGGGATTTTTATTATCATTATAATTTTGCAATCTGATGTATTACAGCATACTGGGCATCCTTGTGAAGATCTAATGCTTCTTTTTTCAATTTTGAAAATAACTCAGTAACAACTCTCTTTGATGCCTCAATAATATCATCTTCAGAAATAAATATTTCTTCAGACCACAGCGGCGCTGTATACCCGTCATCTTCATACCCATGCAAAATAACAATAACCATCTGCTCCTCCTTTCTAAATTGTGGGAATAATTAAACTTATCAAAATCAAATATATTTGTCAATATAAAAACTGAGCTCTATGCCCAGTCTATTATTTAATGATAATCAAAACTTATTGCCTATTGTTTTTTGCTTGCCAGGTGTAAAGCTAAAAGACATCACTTCTCTCATTGGAATAAACGTTAGATAATCTATACAAATAAACCTGTGATTAAATTGAACAAAAACATCTTTAAATATAACTAAACAAGAATTTTCTTTGTCTCGTTTTAATCCATATTTATCTGCAGCATGTTCTAGCCAAATTGACACTTTTTCTACTTGAATTTCTTTTTTAGTATGCATTTTTACCTCCCTCAGGTATTGGGGGACTCTATATAATATCAAAATAATAATAATTGTCAAGGATTAAAAAAATCCCTAGAATTTGGTCTGGGGAATTTTTTTTCTATTCTTCTGCAACGCCGCAAAGACGTTTATATCTTGATGGGGAGCCAAACATGTTCGTGTTACACTTTGGTGATTGTACTTGAACTAAAATACCCTTGTTATCTGCACAGAAAAAACATTTTTGACTATGTGCGCAAGGCTGCCAAATTGGATTATTTAATCCTGCATTTTGACATGCTTTTCTCTCTGCCATTTCAGCAATTGACTTTACCAAGTTCCATTGGTCATCATAATACTTATCAACTGCATATATACCAAAAAGCCAAACAATAAACATAATACTGATAATAGTAACTTGCTTTCCTGTGCTCATGGGATCCTCCTTGTCACATAAAGATATTTTATATTATCAAAATTAACAAAATTTGTCAATTATAAAAAACCAGTATTAAATGTCTGATTTTTTTAAATCTTTATTTGTTTTATTAATGCCTGCTGCCTTTTGCCTGTAATATAAATCCCAATAAAACCCACCAAAATACAGAAAGATCATTCTTAAAATACGGCACATCAACCAGCCCGTGAATTAAAATAACAAGAATAACCATTAATAATATAAAATAATCCCCTTTCTCTTCTCGCTTCTCGCCTTTCCAGTATTCTTTAACAATCTTCCCAATAATTAACCACCAAACTACAAGTCCAAGCAATCCAATCTCAGACCAAAAGTTCAAAAATATATTATGCGGGTATAAATAAATTTCAATATGCGGTTTAGTATGAAAAATTGCCACTCTGTCTTGGTAAGAAGCTAAACCTGCGCCCTGAATAGGCCGCTCTGTCAGCATCTCCCAGGTTTCTGACCACATTTCTCTTCGAATTTCTCCAGAATAATCTTTTAGCAATAATTTTTCAGTTATAATATTGCCTGAAGCTGGCAATGCAAATATTAATACTATGCCAAGGGCAATTGCAATAACAGCAAACCATCTGGTTTTTTTATTTTTTATAAAAATTATTGCTGCAACTACAGCCATAGCGACAATTGCGCCTTCTGACTTAGCCCAGACAATTGCCAAACTTGATAAAACTATTACTGCAGCATAAAAAATCCTTTGCAGCCAGATATTTTCTTTCCATTTAAAAACCAATTCTCCTAAATTCCAAATCACAATTGGCGCTAGAAATAATCCTATTGCATTTGGGTAACCAAATACTGAAGTGACGCGCCGTGTTTCTTCTGCTCTCCAAAACTCATTTGGAATCCAGACGCCAGTGGACTTTTGGTATATGGCAACGAGCGAAATCAAGATTGCGCTGGCGCCAAAAGCGTAAAATAATTTTTTATAATCCTTTTTACCCTTGAAAGTATTAATCAAGACAATGAGCAAAAGTATTGGCTCAATAAAATATGCTTTCCAAATTCCAAGCGCAGCAATTTTATCTGTTGAAACAATTACGCCAATTGTGGCAGCAATTAAAAAAAGAAAAATCATCCACTTATATTTTCTGAGGGGCTTGGACCAACTTTCTCTTCGGCCTTTTTTATTTGAAGTAATATATTTTATCAACCAAACAGCAAACACAACTAAAATCATCACCTCCAGTACTGTCATTGGCAAAGGACCGATTGAAAAACGCAAAAGATAGCTGGGCAAGCCAAAGGCAATTAAAATAAGGGCCCAGTCTATTTTTTTCCAGGATAATATTGCAAATAGAATTGTGAAAAGTATAATTGCGAAGATCATAAATTAAAATTTACAATTATCAATTTAACAATTTAGCAAATAATTTTCAATGATCAAATTTTCAATTAAAAATTGTAAATTGATCATTTTTTGAAAATTAAAAAGTTCGTAAATTAAAAATTGATATATCCTTGACACAAAGCTCCGTCCGTGTTAACATATCTTAACCCTATTATACGGCTAAATCAGCTCTTTCACAACCCAAGCCTCGGTTGAAATGTCTTTTGCAAATCGCAGAAGAATGGTCAACCTTGTGCACTTCCGCCATTAGGATGAAAAAGGCCTATTGGTTTTGGAAGGAAGGTGGAGCATGGCAGAAGAAAAAGAAAAACTAATATGTAAAGATTGCAAACATGCAGAATCAGTGATTGAAAAATATAAAGATGCTCAAACTTGTCTGACAATATTACTGTTTCTTATTTCTCTATGTTTAATTGCATACCAACTTATCATTCAAGAACCAATCTTCTGGATGGTAATGACATCCCTTTTATCTTTAGTATTTGCTGTGGGTTTAATACTTTTCCATATTCTACCCAAAAAAATCATTGGTAAATACGTATACTTTTTCAAAGATAAAGATGGAAATGTCCATTGCCATATTCAAGCGCCGATTTGGATTCCTAGTCTTGAAGCCCATTGTTGGAAAACACCACCTGAAAATGTTGCCCAGTGGAATGCAGAAGACTTCATGGTTGCTGGATCGCAATTAGAACTTAAATTTGGTGGTTGGTTTAAAAAAAATGCTGTTGTTGGAGTTAAACACTGGTATATTCGTTTTAAAAATGGAAAGATACGACTCGGTGATCTGGGTTTTGAACATGCTCGTCCCAAATTTGATGATTTAACTCCTGAACAAGCACTAGATGTTATCAATAGTGATTATGATATTATTGAACTGTTTCAGAATTCATTAACAAATTGCGATTTCCAAAAAAGGTTTCTCCAAGCTCAAGCTGTACAAGATGACCTTGGCCTACAGATGTTCTATATGTTGATTAAAATCAGACAACGTAGGGACTCTATGGGAAGATCCCGACATGCCAAAGAACTCAGAAAAGATATTGAACAGGCCCTAATAACTATGCCAAATATATACCAAAAGCTACAAAATTGGACAATGATTGTATCTTTGGTCAAATACGATGATGCTAGAGCCGTATTTGAAGGACTCGTTAAACAATATATGCCAGAACTGGCTGATCAGCTGACAGAAAAAGAAGATCAAAAAAAAGCCGCCAACGGTTAATAATCCAACCCGATGTCAAACAACCGATATTTTTGGGCAAGATATGCCAGGGCTTATGATAAAGTAATTGGCAATTATTCTGCACACAAAGCTCTTGTAGATCTGCATTTTGAGGCATTAAAGAAGTGCCGTACAGTGCTGGATAGCGGATGCGGGCCAGGACATTTAGTAAAAAAACTCATCGAACAACCTCGCAGAGTTTATGCTGTAGATATGAATCCTAAAGCTCTAAAAATACTAAATGAACGATGTGGTTATAATCCTGATGTAATAATTGAATGTATAGATGCAAACAATCTACCTTATAAAGAACAATTCTTTGATGGTATTTCCTCAATGCTGGTCTTATGGGCAGTCAAAGATCCTGAAAAATATCTTGTAGAACATTTTAGGGTATTAAAACCTGGCGGGATATTGGTTCTTTCTGGTCCAGGAGCAGAAACCAGAGATAGTGTTGATCTGCAGCTTAAAACGCTCAGGCAAGATTTGGAGAATCAGGGCTTATTCCCAGAAATTCAAAGATCATGGGATGATTTTCTCAAATATACTGATCAAAATATCAGTAATACTGCAGAAAATTGGTATACTCGTGATGAAATTTCAGAATTGCTGGAAAAAACTGGTTTTATAATAATTTCAATAAATTCAAATCCGGTTTACTGCAACCAAGGACATGTAATTATCGCAAAAAAAGCCGCAACCGGCTAATCAACGCAACCTCATCTAAATTCAAATGAGGTTTTTTATTTATTGACGAAAGTTGAACTTCTTGTTAAATTAATATAACCTCTTCCGGAAATTTATAACCATAACCCAAGTTTCATTCGGGTTGGAAGGCGGTGAAGTATGGGAAAGGTTGTGCACCTTACAAAATGTATTTTTTGCAAAGATGAACCAAAACCCTCTTTAGTAAATCCGCAATACAGATATTATTTCAGGGATCAGAATGGAACATTGCACTGTCATGATACAATGCCAAAATGGAATGAGCAGTGTGAGGAATATTTCTGGTGGGTTGATTCAAACTGCAAGGTTTCCGGACCAATTATCAAAGTGAAATTTGGTGGAGCGACCAGAGAATCGCAGGTTTATCCAAATGTCCGACCAGGCTGCTATAGCTTAAAAGAGCAATTTAACGTTTTTCCGAACAAAGATCGTCACTTTGACCTGCATACTGGAAAACCGACAAAAAGTGTGATTTACGGAATTGATCTCGAAACCATAATGAAATTGATTGAGAATTTCAGCGGTATTGATAGTATTATTTATGCTGCCATTCATAATGCAGAATGCCAAAAATCTACTAAACAAAAATTAGCCGCACACGGCTAATTATCTATAATCCTTACCTAAATTTAGGTAAGGTTTTTTTAATACTTGACATTAATTAAGGTTTGTGTTACTCTTAATTGTTCAATTTCTCCATATCTTCCAACCAACATAACCAAGGAGAAAATGAATGACTGATAATACGTTAAAACTTGTACAATATTTTAGAGAACGCGGGAAGTGCAAACAATTACTTGCCAGAATTCTAATAGATAAACTGGAAAGAGCAGAAGCTCGAGCAAAAGTTAGAAAAAAACATGTCACCATTACTGTAAGGCCTGTCTGCGCTGGTTTGCTTCCAGCAACTACAGGTAGATAAATATTTACCAAGTCTAAAAGACTTGGTTTTTTGTTTTTATTTAGACTCAGTCCTGAATTTCAGAGTTCCCACTGCCAACCCAATCACAATCCAGACATATGGCAAATAAATAACTGAAAAAGTATTATATTGAATTAAAATTCCTAAAATGACCAGAAAAAATCCTTGAAATAATATCTTTAAAAGTTTATTATCTGTTTTTGCAAAAGATTTGTATAAAGAGATTAAAAGTAAAATAAAAAATATCATCATTACTGTAAATCCTAAAATCCCAGACTCAGCTAAAAATTCCAGATAAAGGTTATTTGCAATTTTCCAGTTTTCTCTAACTTCCCACTCTTTGAGCGGGGCCATCAGGCCAAAACTGCCTGGTCCATGGCCGACAATTGGTCTGTCTTTAAACATTTGCCAGGCAAAACCAAACGTTTCGCTTCGTTCTTCAAATGCTGCTCCCTGAAGCGGATGAGTGGCATGCTTAACAAAGCTTCCCAAGCTGCTTTCTGGCATTACAAAAGATACTGTGCCAAAAAATAATATTAAAATTACTATTGCCGCTGCGCAAGAGACGAGAAACTCTTTTGAAAATCTTTTTCGGTTTAAAATTAAAAATAAAATGAATATTACAAACAAGGTAATAAAAGCGCCGCGTGCATTTGTTAAAATAAAATTTATTATGCTCAACGCCAATGTCAGCCATAAAAATATTTTTGTTTTTGGGTTTTTCACCTTATTCATTAAAAGTAGAATACAAAAAACTATCGGGAATATTAAAAAATTCGCAAAGTAAAGCGGTTCAACAAAAAATCCCTGAATGCGCGTAAATCCCAAAATATCTCTGGTATATTTTTCTGTTAAAAATGTCCAGTTCACTCCAGCGCCAAGCATATCAGCAGCGAACTGATAAATTCCAAAAACACACGTTGCTAAAGAACTCCATAAAAAAATCTTTATTGCCAATCTTATTTCCTTAATCGCAATCTCTTTAACTTTATGGAAAAAATGCGGAATAAAATAAATGGAACTTAAAACAAATACCGTGTACAGCCAAACACTAAACTTTCTGTTAAAATCCCTGATTGCCAGCAGGCCAAAGCCTAAAATGGCAAAATAAACAAAAATTAATTTATACAATCTGGATATTTGAGGAAATCTTTTAGAAAACTCACTAAATTCACCTTTACTTTTTTTCCTTTTAATCTGCATTTCTAAAATCTTTTGCCAAACCCAAACAAAAAAAGCAACAAATAAAAAGATGTGAGTGAAACGAATATTAGTCTGAGATATTTTTATAATCAAAACCCTTTCAAGCGGCAAGAAAAAAATTGCTAAGTATAACCAGAACTTAGCTTTTATAATAAAATCAAATGTGGTTTCAGGTTTCATTGACTTATTCTAAAATGTATATTAAATTAGATTAAACAATACAACCCCCAAAGGAGGTGAAAAATGGGAACTGACAAGCAAGAACCGCTCAAATCTCCATGCTGTGATGCTTCAATTGGAGCAAGCCTAGCAGATGGTGTATTAACCGGCAGCTGTAAAAAATGTTATAAAAATGTTGTCCGGACAAATCCTAAAACTGGTGTTGAAGAATGGCTGGATGGCCAGTCTCCATGGACTAATGAAAAGCTTAGGCCGACTGGCCGATAATTTATAAAAATATCTTGAACCTGTGAGTCATTACTTGCCGTTTTTTTTATTATTCTAGTACGAAAGTCATTACTTAATCTTTCTGTACCGGCCCGAATGTCATCTCGACCGGAGTCCTGAACCTGTCGAAGGACGAAATGGAGAGATCTTGATTTAAACTGGCCGGGCAAATTATTCAATCTTCATGATTTTAACGACATCAACTACTTCCCTGTTGCTTTTTTCACGGCTTCATTTATTTGTTTAATAAAATTAGTATCAACGTTAATAACATCGATTTTGCATTTTTTTGCTTCCCTTTCAAAAAATTTACTATATAATCTAATCATTTCAGCTATTTTATAAAATGTTTTTTCTTTTTTTGTCTTTTGAATAAACCAATCGTTCTTCGACTTATATTTTAAACATCCTTCAACTATTCTATTAACATCAAAACGCGTTATAATTAACGAACAAATATTCTTCTTCCCATATTTTTCTGTAAGAAATTTCATTAATTTCGGATGAATTTGATGCCCTTCTATAATAAAATCGTTCCCTTCTTTCACTTCACATTCAATCATCATGTCAATTGCCTTCCAGGTTGCTTTTGCCTGTTTAACATAAGCGTTCTTTATCTCTTTTGCAGAATATTTGTCATACATTAAATCATTGCTCTGTTTTGTCTTTTTTCTCATTTCACTTTTTGGAAATAATTTTTTTATATCTGTTGGTGATGTATTAATAGCCACAATTGATTCAATTGTGTCAGCTGAAATCCATGGAATTTTTATTTTTTTTGATAATTTTTTAGCAATGGTTGTTTTCCCGCATCTTGGGGCGCCTCCAATTAAATATATCATAATTAATATTTATTATTTTTCTTCATTTAACTCTTCAAGGACATCAACTCCCTGATAGTCTCTTTTTTAACAGCTTTAAACAATATTAGCAAGACAAAATATATTATTATTGCAATTACCAATAACAGAATTACATTTAAATCTTGTAATAAATATAAAACTCCACCCATAATTACTGCTGCCAGCAATGCTTTGGAAAAAACTTTAAGTGATGGGAAAAATTTAATTGTACGAGTCACTATAATGGCAGTAATAATAGCAATTAATGCTTCTGATACTAAAGTTAAAATTGCCGCAGCCCAATAGCCATAAATCGGAATTAAAATTATATAACCAATCAAAGTAACTATTGCCACGCTCAAATAGCCCCAAATCATTTTCTTTTGCTTATTTATTCCAACCACAGAATAACCGAACAATGTGCCAATAAATATTGCGCCGACAGCAAAAATTAATATTTTTAGAATATCACCGGAAATAATAAACTCCTGACCGGCGATTAACGTCATGATTTTTTCACCAATTACTAATGTACCCAAGACAATTGGCAAGGCAATAACTATCATGGCATCAAAGGCCATCTGTACTAAACTTCTTAATTTAAAATGATTTTTTTGTATCCAATAAGTGGTAAATATTGGCAAAACCAATCCCATAAAAAGTGAAGGTAGCATAGTTAATATATCCACCACCCGATAAGCTGCGCCATATAATCCTACATCTGCTTCTGGCCGAACTAAAGACAAAATAATGGTATCTGTTTTTAAATATAAGAGATTGCATGATATTGAAATGGCAATTGGCCAGCTTTTTTTCAAAATTTCTTTCCATACATCCCAATTAAATCTAACACGAAATTTAACATATCTGGTTGCAGCCACAAATGATATAATCATATGCGTAAAACTGCCCAAAGTAATCATTAAAAAAATATTATATATGCCCAACTTAAAATACATGGCAATGGCAATTCCAGATAAAAGAATTATTCGTCCGGCAACCTCAGCCAAAGTGTAAATGAACATTTTTAATTCTTTTTGAAATACACTGGCTAAAATATTATTGACTGAAATAAAGAAAAATGACCAGGTGACAATTAAAACTCCCCACTTTACTTCAATTGCATAAGGGAAAAACCAAACAACCAAAGGGGCAAGCCCCATAAAAATAAAAGATGACAAAAGCCGAATTGTCATCATATTGCTCATGTATTTATCAGCATCAATCCCAGGTTTGCCAAGTGTTCTGGTCGCAGTTAATGAAAGGCCAAAATCTACAATAATTCCAAAAAAAGCTAAAAAAGCAGTTACTGTAATATATTGGCCAAAACCGTCTTTGCCCAGATACCGAGTCATTAAAGCAACTACCAAAATTCCTAATATAGTAGTAACCACTTTGCCAATGTACTGGATTAATGTGTTGTAAGCAATTTTTTTCGTCAAGGACATAAGAATTTTCAACCTAGAATATTTAAATTTTTAAAAAATGATCAATTTACAATATACAAATGTTTGAAAATTTGATCATTGAAAATTATTTAAAAATTGTTAAATTGAAAATTAAAAATTATTTTACTGGGTCATCCCCTCCCTTAGACCATGGGTTACATCTCATAATTCTCCAAATTCCTTTAGCGCAGCCTCGAATAAGTCCGTATTTTGCAATCGCCTGATAAGTATATTCTGAACAAGTTGGATGATAGCGGCAATAACCGCCAGGGAATAAATCTTTAAAGGGTCCGTGATCAAAAGAAAAAGTCCGTTGATAAAAACGAATCATTTTTAACCCAATTATCTTAGGATATTGAACAAAAGTATTTTTATCCATTTGTTTTGTAAAATTTTATTTTTTTCAATAAAGAATCTACTTCTTTTTCAAGATCATTAAAAGACAAATCAACTATTCCCTTTTTTGTAATAATTAAAATGTCATAACCTTGTTTAAATTTATTTAAATTCAACCGAAAAATTTCTCTTAACCGTCTTTTTACTAAATTTCGCTTGGTGGCGCGTTTATCTATTTTTGTTGAAATTACAAAAGCAAAACGGCTTATATCTAAATCATTTTTTAAACTTTTTAAAATCAAATGATTGCTAGAGGCTGAATAACCTTTTGCCTTTTTAAATTCTGATCCAAAAAACTTATCAAAATCTGTCTTTTTTGTAATTCGATGTAATCTTTTTAACATAATTTAAATTATCGTATAAATCCATGCTTATTATAATTATATGCGATTCAGCGTAATAAAAAAAGATCACAGTAGTGATCTTATGCTGATAGTTTTTTTCTTCCTCTTGCCCGTCTTCTCTTTAATATATTTTTTCCATCCGTAGAGCTCATCCTGTTTCTAAACCCATGCTTTTTCTTTCTCTTTCTTTTCTTTGGTTGGTATGTTCTTTTTGGCATATAATTTGTAATAATGAATCAATAGAAACATTCTATATTATATAACAGTTTTTGTCAATAATTGAAGGTAATATCCAGGGTACGATTTTATAAATTTGCATTATTCAAAAATTCCTATACAATGAATTTAAGATATGCACATCTCATTCACAGCTTACTAACGAAATCCACATTTTAAAAATTTTATCCACAAATGTTTTGTGATATAATAATCAAAGTATAAATCCCCCAAATTTAACTTACTACAATGAACATTAACTTCATTTAAATAAAAACAAAAAAAGAATTAACCCCACTTTTCCCTATGACACAAGATAACGAGCAACTCTGGCAAGCTGTGCTCGGTGAATTAGAGCTCAATTTAAGCAAAGCCAGCTTTACCACTTGGTTCAAAAATACTTTTATTATTGAAAATGAAGAGGGGCGTATTATTATTGGCGTCCCAAATACCTTTTCTCAGGCCTGGCTGAAACAAAAATACCACAATGACATTTCTAAAACTCTGCAGAATTTGACAGGACTAAGACTTAAAGAAATTTCCTATAAAGTCCAAAACAAAAAAGATTTTAAACCAATTGAAAAAGAACCTGAACATAAAATTGAAATAAGTCAAACTGAAATTAAACAAAAAACAGCTGAGTCAAGCTATACGCAGCCGTCAAGCGAAGAACCACATCAAAACATAAACCCTAATTATGCTTTTGTCACCTTTATCGTTGGCAAAAACAATGAATTAGCTCAGGCTGCTTCTAAGGCAGTGGCTGAAAATCCAGGATTTACTTATAATCCTCTTTTTATTTATGGCGGAGTTGGTCTAGGAAAAACTCATCTTTTACAAGCAATTGGTAATGATATTGTTGAAAAAGACTCAAATAAAAAACTTCTCTATGTTACCTGCGAACAATTTACAAATGACTTTATCAATTCGATATCTGCCGGAAATACAGAAAAATTTCAAAAACATTATCGTACCCCTGATGTACTGCTAATAGATGACATTCAATTTCTTACTGGAAAAGAAGGAACGCAGGAAGCTTTCTTTCATACCTTTAATGACCTGCACCAAAGGAACAAACAAATTGTTATAACTTCAGACCGGCCTCCAAAAGCAATTGCTACATTAGAAGACAGGTTATTATCAAGATTTGAATGGGGAATGATAGCTGATATCTCACAGCCTGACCTAGAAACACGAGTAGCAATATTAGAAAAAAAATGTCAGGAGAAAAACTGCGAATTAGACAGGGACATAATCAACTACATTACTCAAAACATTCAAAATAATGTCAGAGAATTAGAAGGGGCGCTAAATAAGATAATTGCCTATCATCAATTAAACAAAATTCCACCAACAATTGAGAACGTAAAAAAAATAATATTTTCATTAAGCAATGCTGGTGGGCAAAAAGCTTCCATTACCCCTAAACATATGATCGAAACGGTCGGAAAGTTTTATGATATAAGCACAGATGACATAATTGGAAAATGCAGACAAAAAAGATTAGCTTTTCCAAGACAAATCATTATGTTTTTAATGAGAGAAGAAATGAGATCTTCTTATCCGTCAATTGGCCAAGAACTAGGAGGCAGAGACCATACAACCGCTATGCATGCCCATACAAAAATTTCAGACTTACTTGAAAATGATGAGAAGCTCAGGCAGGAAATAAACTTAATCAAGCAACTTTTATACCAATAAACTGTTTATAGTCTTTGGACAAGTCTGTGTAGAAGATGTTCTTTAGTAAAACGATAAAAGTGGAAAACTTTTATGGCTAAAACTTATTAACTTTTCCTAAAAAAAAGCCACAGCTTAATACTCAATTATCCAACCACTTATTCACAACAATGACTTTAAAAATAATCAATATAATTAAGATTAAATTAGTTTTACCACTCTATCCACAATATTATTAATAAACTTATTATATATTTAAATATATTTTAAATTAATAATTAAATATGAAATTCATTTGTACGCAAGAAAATCTAAATAGGGGGTTGTTTATTACTGGTCACTTGTCAAACAAGAATGTTAACTTACCAATTTTAAATAATGTCTTAATGAAAATAAAAGACGGTATTTTAACATTGGCTTCGACAAATTTAGAAATAGGAATAAGTTGTTCTGTTCGTGGAAAATCCGAAAAAGAAGGTGAATTCACAGTTGAATCAAAATTAATAGCTGACTTTGTTAATTTATTATCAAATCAAAAAGTTGAAATAGAATTAGATAAAGATGATTATTTAAATATTAGTACTGCCAATTCAAAAACCAGAATAAAAGGTTTACCATCAACTGACTTTCCAGTAATTCCTCAAATTGAAAAAAAAGATCCGTATATTATAAATATTAAAGATCTTCAGAAAGCAATATCTCAAACAATTTTTGCAGTATCGACAAATGAATCAAGACCAGAAATAAACGGTATTTTTATGAGCTTTCACAATGAAACTGGTAAATTGACATTGGTTGCCACGGACAGTTACAGACTAGCTGAGAAAAAAATAGAAATTGCCGGGAATAGCAAAAAACAAGAATTTATTGTACCAGTAAAAACGCTGCAAGAGCTTCTTAGAATATTAACAGTTCTAAAAGATGAACCTGAGGCAGTAGAAAATGTAAATGTTTATACTTCTGAGAATCAAGTTTTATTTTCAATTGATAACGGAGTAGAAATAATTTCCAGAACAGCAGAAGGGCAATACCCTGATTATAGGCAGATTATTCCAGGTGAAAATAAGACAAAGTGTACTTTAGAGACAGCTCATCTTTTAAAAACAATTAAAACAACAAGTTTGTTTTCTAAGACTGGAATTTTTGATATCAATTTGGAATTTTTACCTGAAAAGAATAGTTTGGTAGTTTCTTCAACTAATAATCAGCTTGGAGAGAGTGTTGCTGAGATAGAGGTTGATTTTCATGGCGATAAAAACCAGTCAGTTATAAATTACAGATATTTGCTTGATGGTTTGAATAATTTAGACAGTGAAAAAGTATCGCTGGAATTAATCGACGGTAATGTGCCTTTAGTTATTAAACCAGCAGAAGATACCAGTTATTTGTATATTGTAATGCCGATTAAACAATGATAATGGAGTACATATCATGGATCAAATCTTAAATTACCAATTACTAATTACAAATTACAATAAATAAAAGACACTGGAGTGATCCAGTGTTTTATAATGTCGCAGGCCAGGGTCTTGGTTTCTCAAAAGAAATAACACCTCTTACCCAGCAGAATGGCTCTTTCTGTCTATCGATTCGCTGCTGAATTTCTTCTTTAGTAAGTATGTGTAATGATTCTTGATCTGGATGTTCAACACTCATATCAAAACCAATCCCTAGTTCCGGATTAACCAAAAAACGATTTATCTCAACCACCTTATAATCCCTGTGAGGAAGTGTGTTTCTGACTTTTAATAAAAGATCTTTATCAAGGCAAACAGCAATTTCATCAGTTCCAGATATAAGAGCAGGATGAGTTCCCATACAACTATGATCAATTTTTAGAAAAAAGCCTGTGACTAGGCTGAATCCAGCTAAATCTTTATCTGTGAAATCCTTAAGTTTTTTTCTGTCCAGTTTTCCCATTTTTTTATCTCCATTTTGAGGATTTGGTGATTATGAATAAATAAAGCCAAACCATTGTTTGACCTCCTATAATTAAATTATCTGAAATAGTATTAAAAATCAAGGTTTTTAAAAAATAAAAAAATACTTTTCTAAATAAGTATTTTATGGCCTGCCAGCCGAAGCTCCGAAGGCTGGTGCCGGCGGACGGAGTCGAACCGTCACGGATTTTCATCCACAGGATTTTAAGTCCTGCGTGTCTACCAATTCCACCACGCCGGCCTACGCTTTCGCCTTACTCAAGCTTCGGCCGACAGGCCGGCCAAAGCGTAAACTTTACTCAAGCTTCGGCCGACAGGCCGGCCAAAGCGTAAACTTTACTCAAGCTTCGGCCGACAGGCCGGCTAAAGCTGATTTTCTAAACTCCAACCCTCGATTCTCCGACGTACTGACAGGTGATTTGGCCTGCCAGCCGAAGCTCCGAAGGAGCGAAGGCTGGAGCGGGTAACGGGAATCGAACCCGTATCTCTGCCATGGCAAGGCAATATAATAGCCATTATACTATACCCGCCTACGCTTTTCTTTGAAAAGCTTCGGCGGGCAGGCCCGCAACCGAAAAGCTTTTCAATATGAAAAGAGTAAGAATTATGTATTATTTATTTTATACTGATCTACCAATCTAATAATAACATCAAATATTATAGCAAATCCACATAAAATGTCAATGATTAGTTGATTTATTAAATAAAAAACAGCCCTTTTTAAGTGCTGTTGTTAAGTGGATTTTGCATCTTTTAAACTAACATTATAATCAACAACTACAATTTTATTATCTATCAGTCTGATATAAAAGGCCATATGCGGAACTTTGGGAAATTCCAGCTTTAATATCTGTTTAACTTCCTCCACTGAAGGATCATCTTCAAACTCGAGCCATGAACCGTTTTCACTCGTATTTACAATATAGTCAGTATTGTGAAATGCTTTTTCCTCTTTTCTAATAACTGATCCTAATTGTTTAATTAGGAAATTTTTTTTACCAATTTGATTAATTTGGTTTTTTAAAAAAAATGCAAACACAACACAACCGAGAGTACATAAGAAAAGCAAAGTAAAGAGCGGCCATACAACTTTAATAAATTTATCAGGAATTTCTTTAAAAGGATAAAGCAGAGTTATCATGAAGGTAAGGCAAATAATCAGAGTAAAGAAAAGACAATGTATGATATAATTTCTGAATAATTTGTCAATTTTATTTTTTTCAGAGCTGCTCATTTTTTCCTCCATTGGTTAAACATTAAATAATAGTGTATTTATAATATTTTGTCAATTAAAGCAAAAAACCTTTTGAAAATATTCAAAAGGTTTTTTTTGGTGCTGGGAGAGGGACTCGAACCCTCACGGCATTGAGCCAGGGGATTTTAAGTCCCCTGTGTCTACCAATTCCACCATCCCAGCATTTTTATTTGATTTAGTATTATATCATTTATATAAAAAATTGTCAATGTTTAATAATGTAATAAAAATTGCAATTTCCTATGAAAATAGCTTAAATTAGCAAAACCTTTGACAAAATTAATAAAAGATGCTAGAATAATATGATACAAATCAGTCCGGAAATACTGGATTTGATCGTTTTTTTACAATAAAAACTATATATCGATAATGAAAGGAGTTAAAAATGAGTGAGATGGACGTTAGGAAGAATCCTTCGGAGTTTGAAATTAAGATTTTGGGAAATAAGAAAAAAGTCGGTGCTGCTTGTTATGCTTACATTAAGTATCTGACAGATGGTACACGCCAAATTATATTAATTGATTTTGGATCTGATCCATCGCGTTTTCTTGATATGGAAAATGGCAATGGTAATATTGACACCAGTGTTTTGCCTGATCTTGATTGGGTAAAAGAAAACCAAAAAGATATTATTGCTATTTTTTTCACCCATGGTCACATGGATCATATTGGTGGAGTGAGATTTTTGCCTCAAGAATTGCTTGAAAGAGTTGCTATGTTTGCGACGCCATATACAGCTACATTGTTGCAAGATGGAGATAGGGGTTTTCGTGGAGAAAGAAAGCAGCTGGTAAATATTACAACTTTTGACGCGCAGCTTCTTGAACCGATTGAAATCGGGGTTTTCAATGTAACTCCATTTCCTGTTCCTCACAGCGTTCCAGATGCTTGCGGCTATATGATTGAAACCAGAGATCCGATGAAAAAAGTGGTTCATATCACTGATTTCAAATTCAATGGTTTGGATCATACTGATAAGATGCGCCTGACCAGAACTTTGGGCGCAATTGGCCGTCATATTATTGATACACTTGTTATTGAAGCTTTGAATGCTCGCTTTGAAGGATATACTCCTCAGGAGAATTTGACTTTTGAAGCAATTTTCAACCTGGTTGAAACCATTCCTGATGATAAGCGAGTGATTATTACCCATTTTGCTTCAAATGTGTATCGAATGCGGGCAATACTTGATATTGCCAGATATACAGGTAAAAAATTTGCTCTGGACGGAACTGCGATGAAAAAACACTTCAAACGTGCTAAAGAGCATGAGTTCATTGATCGCGGCTGGCAGCAAACATTTCCAAATAATGCAAGAATGATCTTAGTTACAGGTTCTCAGGGAGAACCACAGGCGGTTTTGGCAAAAGCTGTAGATAACTTGATTGATTTGGAAATTGATGAGAATGATGTGGTTATTTTCTCATCAAATGTTATTCCTGGGAATGAAGATGATTTTGTGGATTTGGTTCTGGATCTAGAAGATCTGGGTGCTACAATCTATGTGGATGCAAATTCTGATTTTGAAAATTTTGATGATTTGGATATTCACTTAGTTGAAAATCTTCATGTTTCCGGACATGGCAACTGGGCAGACAAACAGCGGGCAATTGAATTGATTCGTCCTCAGAAAAATATCCTAATGGTTCATGGTGAAGAATCAGATGAAGATGATTTTCGTAGCCGAATTGATGAATTGAAAAAAATTGAGGCTGAAAGTAAAACTGGTTCAATTTGGAGTCATCTAAAGGTGATCTCCAGTGAGATCGGATTAGTTTTGGTCTAATATACTATAAAGACATTGTTAACAAGCAGTGTCTTTTTTAATTTTGGCATTTTTAAAGATTTAAGCTAAAATACATGTACTATGTCAGATAATGAATCAAGAATTTCAAATCCAAAAAGTCAGGCCAAGGAAAAAGAGCTTGAGTTATGTTTGCGACCCCAAATAATGGGTGAATACATTGGCCAGGATAAAGTTAAGGAAAACATCATGATTTCAATTGAGGCAGCAAAAAAGAGACAGGATCCGCTTGAACATGTATTGCTTTTTGGCCCTCCAGGACTTGGTAAAACCACTTTAGCTCATATTATTGCCAATGAAATGGGCACAAATTTACGAGTAACCTCTGGTCCGGCAATAGAAAAGAGTGGAGATCTGGCAGCGATTTTAACAAACTTACAACCTGGGGATATACTGTTTATAGATGAGATTCATAGGCTTAACCGCAATATTGAAGAAGTTTTGTATCCTGCTATGGAAGATTTTTGTTTGGATATTGTCATTGGCAAAGGACCGTCAGCCAGAACTGTTCGATTAGATTTACCAAAATTTACATTAATTGGAGCTACAACAAAGATCAGCAAGCTTTCCTCCCCTCTCAGGGATCGTTTTGGTAATGTATATCGATTGGATTTTTATTCTGACAATGATATTGAAAAGATAATAATGAGAACTTCAAAAGTTCTTAATTGTAATTTTATAGATAATTCTTCAATAGAAATTGCACAAAGAGCAAGAAAGACTCCCAGAGTGGCAAACCGGTTGTTAAAAAGAGTAAGAGATTTTGCTGAAGTGAAAAACGACGGTTTGATAAATACAAACATAACTAAACAGGCTTTAAAAATGCTTGAAATAGACGATTTAGGTTTGGATGAAATAGACAGAAAGATACTTTTGACCATTATTGAAAAATTTTCAGGCGGACCTGTAGGTTTAAATACTATATCAGCAGCTACCTCTGAAGAAATGGATGCAATTGAAGATGTATTTGAACCATTTCTCTTGCAGCTTGGCTTTATAAATCGCACACCGCGTGGTAGAATAGTAACAAGCAAGGCGTATGAACATTTGAATCTGCCGTTTAATAAGCCTGCATCCTGAAATCCAAAATCTGAACTCTGAGGCCTTATCGTTTAACTTTTTTATATTTAACTTTCATTATGTCAGTCGAAATTCCATTATATAGTTTTTTAATAATATATCTGGTGTATATTGGAATTTTTTTGATTTTTAGTTTGTTTAATATTTATCACCTGGTCAAGCACGGTTTTTCCAGTGTTTTTGTTTATGTCGTAATAATTTTGTACATAGTTATCGCTGCAGTCGTAGTTTTTATAACATATTATTATCTGCAAGATGTAGAGTGGAGCCAGGTTTTATCATTGTTATCTGAAAAATATAAAAGTTTGGGATTTTAACATATGTATACCATGACCCGTTTTCCTAATCAGCAGGAAGATGAAAATATATTAATTTTTTTACGCAGACATTGGATTGTTGTTTTCAAGTTTTTTATTTTATTTGTATTATTAGTTGTTTTTGTTTTAGTCCTGGATGTGGCAACTTATTATTTTACAAATATTTGGGAAGGCCAAATTAGTTATTCTCTTATTATTTTAGGAAACAGCGCGTATTTTCTGTTTGTTATGCTGTTTACTTTTGCCAACTTTGTAGATTATTATTTAGATGTCTGGATCGTGACGAATAAAAGAATTCTAAATATTGAGCAAAAAGGACTTTTTTCCAGGGTGGTCTCTGAAAAAGAAATAGTTCGAATGCAGGACGTCACTTCAGAGGTGCATGGATTTTTAGCCACATTTTTTAATTATGGAAATATATATATTCAAACTGCAGGAACAAAAGGAAGATTTATTTTTAAACAAGTGCCAGATGCTGCCAGTGTTGCTCAGGAAATTAGTAATTTGGTTACAAAGACACGAGAATCGCAACCCCAGCAAAAACCTGTATACACAGAGGAAAAAGAATCAGTGGTTTTAGAAAAAGAAAAAAAGCCCAGCGTTGAACAAATTGGGAAAGAAGAATAAATTTATTTTTTATATTCAATGATAATAAAAAACCGCTACGCGCGGTTTTTTGGATTTATTAAATTTAATTGTAATTGTTATTTTGATGAAAAATTCTGGTGAAATCAAGGTAAATATGACTTGGAATTTTTAACTCCTTGTTTTGATATTACCAGACTTTTTCTAAATTAATACCAGTATAATAATACTTTAGTATTTGATCATAAGATGCCCCGCCTTCGTCCTCATTCGCCCTATGATAGGCGTCAGTGGCATCAATACCCACTCCATGACCCCAGAGCTCTTTTCCTTCGTTGTATGGGCAGGGAACAGAAACTAAATATGGGACGTGATTATACCAAACTTCTTCAAAGCTTCTGGTGCGGCCATCGCTTCGAGAAAAATATGCGGCTACAATCGGCTTGCCATCATAAGTAGCGATAATACCGTTTGTTTGGTCCACTGCACCCTGCAGATCTCTCATTATTTCTTGAGAGGCATAGCCTTTATATACCTGATCATAAGTAGCGTCAACATGAAAATATTCATGAGCATGTTTTGTGCCTTTGGAATAATGATAGTAAGCATATGTTCTGGCAGCAACTGTCATTGTTTTCAAATATTCAATTGGCGAACCATTGCTGGTTTCAGCAATGCCGCGCAAATAATTTTCCATGTAAATTTCTTCAATTAACCATGTTCTTTCCCTTGATTCATTATAGCGAACCTCTAAGTTACCTGAAAAATTATTCCAATTAATTGCAGGATTCCAAGTTGGACGACGGTCATAATTTACTATTTCCCAGATTCCATTATTTGTATTTTTTAATTTTAAATAATAGGTATGATTTGTCGGCGTTCCTGCTCTTTTATATTGATAAGTAGATAATTCCTCAATATAGTCAACGGTAATCACTTCATTTGCTGGAACACTGATAAGTAAAGAATTGTTTGCATCTAAAAGTTGCCAGGATTTTGTATTTTTTATTTGAAAATTATCTTCAGAATGATATAAACCTACGCGAAGAAGTGGCCCGTTTGAATTTCTTTGCGGAATGCAATTAGTAGAACCTGAGACTGAAGAAGTATTATCAATATATGGACAAGAAGTGACAGTAGGGGGTGGAGTTGGTACAGGAGCTGGATTAGGCCTTGGTGTTGGTGTCGGCGCTGGTGTTGGTGCTGGTGCCGGAGTTGGTGTAGGTGCAGGCGCTGAAGACTTTTCAGGATCATCAGTTACTTCCATTGAAATTGAAACCTCACCGTTTTGAATCATTATATTGTCATCAGCTAAAACAAAATTTCCAGAATAAGTACCATAATTTGGCGGAGATTCTACAGCAAATTTAAATGTTGCTTCCTGGCCTGGCCAGACAACGTCTTGTTCCAGACTTCCAGGATGATATGGATCTGGCCAATAATCATGATGGAATTTTAGGCCAGTGCTTAATGATTTTAAGTATACTTTACCTTTATTCCATGCTTTTGTACCAGTATTTTTAAATTTAACAATAAAAGTAAAGCCTTTATTTGGAATAATATTGACATGTTTATGAGATTGAACTAAAAAAGCTGCCTGATTATTATTTTCAGCAGCTAAAGCAACTGTAGTATGAAAAGGGTTTAATTGATTTTTTGTTTTTATTTGATTAAGAGAATTAATAACATTATCTTCAATAAATCTCATGCCAAAACTGCAAAGAGCCACAATAACAAAAGAAAGAAGCAGACTCATGGTAAAATGTGTTCCTTTTTTTGTTTTTGGAAGCTTATTTTCACAATTTTTTTTAGAATTTAAGGCATTATGAAAATAAGACAAATGATTTTTGTTTTGGTCTTGCATATTTGTTTTACTATTACTATTGTATCATTTATTTTTAATTTTGTCAATAGTTTTTATGCTAAATTTAGCTAAAAAAACAATTTATTCAATTGACTTTTCCGAATAATATTGTAAAATTAATTTTTTTAAAATGAAAATTCCCGCTCGTGGGCGGAAATGTTTAACTTGCTATTCGAACCAATGCCACTGCCAGGAAGTAGAATATTATAATTGCTATAATAATGCCTATAATCTGAATTATCCTATATATTTTTCTTTTTTCTAAAAGTCTATTTTTAACATCTGTTCTTATTTCATAATATGGATGGTAAAAATCACGAAAAGCCACTGTTCTATGATTACATACTGGACAAATAAAAGTAATATCTATATTGGAAGTTCCTTTTTGTTTAGTTGTCTTTAAATTATTTTCATAAATTCTAATTACAGATAAGCAAAAATGGCATTGTGAATACATACTCCAAGGTCCTGGGGTGCTTATGACCTCCATCAGTACCTCCGTTTGAATAATATAAAGAACAACCTATTTTTAGGTTAACAAAAAGAGGATTTTTGTCAAATAAAAAAATTCCACGCGTGGGTGGAATAACAATTAAATCGATGCTTTAACAGATGCCTCGACTATATCGCTTATGTCCTTGCCGGTCAATCTATTAAAAAAAGCTTTGATATTTTGATTGTGTTCGGTCAATCTTGAATTATGAATTTCACAGACAGTCTGTACCAGCCCCCCAGTATGCATGCATGCAGTACAATTTTTAAGATGTTCCAGAGCATCAGTCATAAGTTGTTCGTTAAAATTTGCTATACCCAAAGCTGCCGCTGCAAGAATCATTGCTTTTTCAAGGTCAGTGCAGCCTAATTGCTCAACAATTTTTGAATAAACAACCAAATATTGTTTTGATTTTTCATCCATTGTTACCTCCCTTCCTAGTTGATTTAGGCGATATTTAATATTAACTGACTATAAATCTTTTGTCAAAAAAAATTCCGCAGGATGCGGATTTTATTAATTGAGAAATGGTTAATGACTAGATTTAACCAGATTTTCTTTTTCAATTTTCGTTAAACGTTTTATTTGCGCTTCTCTTTTCTGTGCTTCTGATCGGCTGTTAAATTTTTCAAAATAAACAATTTTTACAGGTCTTCTATATTTTGTATATTTAGCTCCTTCGCCTTTATTATGCTTTTCTTCTCTAGCTTTAATATTTATACAAGATCCTGTGTATAACGAATTGTCATTACATCGGGCAATGTATGTGAAGTATTTCATTTTAATATATAAAAGATTTAATTAATTTGTATCACTATTTATGGCTGTGCTATTCGAAGTTCGCCAAAGGCGAACGAAGAATGGTGGACCTGACTGGACTTGAACCAGCGACCTCCTCCATGCCATGGAGGCGCTCTACCAACTAAGCTACAGGCCCGGAAAAAAATCAAAAATGAAAAAGTAAAAATTAAAAATTATGGAAACTCATTTCGTGGGCCTTTGATTTATTTATATATATCATTTTCAATATTTTTGCGTGTTTTTTTCAAACTTTTTATAGCTTTCTTTGACAATATATTATCTGGCATTTCGATTTGCGCACTACAGCTCAAAAGAAATAGATTTTTCATTTCCTCATATTGTTCCTCACCTTCTGGCAGCTTATTTTTATATTGAAATGCCTTGGCTAAAGTTTGATATGAGCCAACGATATCCTCATCAGCGATTCTTCTTTCAAAAATATCAGGAATTGATTGGATTTCAGAGGTTTTCATTATTGTAGAAAATCTTTCCTGGTCTTTTTTAGAAATTTCCTTGGATTTCATAATAAGTTCAGGACCAGTAACAAAATCAAAAGAATCTGATTCTACGTTTGATTTTAATACTTGCAATTCTACCCGGTATTCTAAAGCTATATTCTCTTTTTTCATTAATGTATCAATATAACCGATAAATTTAGTTTTCATTGCCTCGTATTCTGGAAGATTTTCAGTATGAGCTCTTTCTAAATGCCCGCTGGCAGCGGCAATCATACCGTGTTTTATTGAATTTTCAAATAAATCGTGAGTAACTTCAGTAAGCACTTTTTTAAAATAATCTTCAGTAGTTATTTCTGTTTTTATTGGTTCTTTTTCAGCTGTAGTTTTTTTCTTTTCTGCAATTTTTTCAGGACGGGCAGCAACAGTTTTTTCTACACCGGTTATTTTTCCAGAAGCTTGGGTTTGGGCTGTACCTAATTTTTCAGTTTCCATTTCATCATACGCTTCTTTTGCAGCCTCAACCTGTGCAGGAGTGACCTGAGTTTCAAGGCCAGATACTTTCCAGCCTTTTTCTTTTTTGGGTTTTGCCTGTCTCTTTTTGAGTTTTTCTGGAGAGTCAGGAACGGATATTTGCGTTTTTTCAGGTTTTTGTTGCTCCGGTCTAAATACCATATTTTTTAAAATTAAATGTAATAAAGGTCTGCCATCCGAAGCCCGACCTTGAATTTGTCGAGAGGGAGAGCGAAGGATGGTGGGTCGTGAAGGACTCGAACCTTCAACCAATGGCTTAAGAGGCCACTGCTCTACCATTGAGCTAACGACCCTTGGTATGAAATAATAAATAACAAAATCCAAAAGAATATTTATGGCCTGCCATTTGAAGCTCCGAATATTGTGAGGAGCGAAGAATGGCGCAGTCATGAACCATTCACTTTATTTGGATTCATGGCGCAGCCGGAGGGACTCGAACCCCCAACCCTCTGGTCCGAAGCCAGATGCTCTATCCAATTGAGCTACGGCTGCATGTTGCATATTAAACGAATTGTAAATTTTTTTCCCAACCCTCTGGTTCGAAGCCAGATGTCCCGATTTTTAGAGCCGCTAATCAGCTTAATAATCGAGGATTCTCGAAATTGTAACAAAATCATAAATTTTGACAATTTCGGGACTCTATCCAATTGAGCCCTACCCTGAGCGAAGTCGAAGGGTGCGGCTGCATAAGAAAGTTATTGGTGTCACTTTAGGATAATCTTGTATAGATAATTGTTGCAAAAAAATCCTGTAAATAAAACTTAAGCAAAGCTGCCTAAGTTTTATTTATTTTTATATTAGCTCCACTTTTTCTTTTTTATAGCCTTCTCAGCGGCTATTTCCTGAGCTTCCTGCTTACTTAATCCTGATCCTTTAGTTACCAATTCTTTTCCCAAATAAACACCTACTTCAAATATTTTAGCATGGTCTGGACCGCTTTCTTTTGATACTTTGTATGTTGGTGTAATACCCACTTTTTCCTGGGCAGCTTCCTGGAATTTACTTTTTGGATCCAGATATAGTTGATGTTTCAGAATATATGGCAATTCTGGCAAAAGTTTTTTTTCTAAAAATTCTTTTGAGGCCTGCCATCCCTGATCCAAATATATTGAGCCAATTAATGATTCAAAGGCATTAGCCAAAATGTACTGGCGCGCTTTTCCAATATCCTTTGATTCACCTTTGCTTAAATATAAATAAGTTTCAAGGCCAATTCGCTGCGCCAGTTTAGCTAACATTTTACTATTGACTAAACTTGCCCGCCAATTAGTTAATTCGCCTTCTGGGTTTTCATAATTAAGATAAAGATGTTCAGTCACAACTAATTCAAGGACTGCATCTCCCAAAAATTCCAGCCTTTCATTATGTCCCAGATGGAAATCAGGATGTTCATTTAAGTAAGAACGATGGACTAGTGCTTGTTCCAGTAAGTCCATGTTTTCAAATTTAACCCCTATTTTCTTTTCTAATTTTGAAAAATCTTTTTTCATACTGACAAAAACAGATCAACAGATCTGCAACAGATGAAACAGATAATGCATTATCTGGAATATCTGTAGTAGGTCAATAGATCCGTAGTTACTTTTTCTTAGAGTCTTCGTTTTTTTTAGTTTCTTCCGCTTTTACTTTAATTTGTTCTTTATCTTCTGTTTTTATTACTTCACCCATGTCTTTATAAATTGAACCTAAAACACCGTTAATAAATTTTCCAGATGATTCGCCACCAAAAGTTTTACCAATTTCTATGGCTTCATTAATTGCTACTTTAGCAGGAACATCCTTGTCAAAAACTAATTCATATATGCCGATTCTAAGAATGTTTCGATCAATAGTCGTTATTTGTTCGATTGGCCATTCTGGGGCATATTTTACAATATGCTCATCAATTTTTTTTATTTTTTTGATTACGCCGTCAATAATTTTTTCAGTAAAGGATTTATCTTTAACCGTTGGAGCAAATTCTTTAAAATTGTAATCAATAAATTTAGGCAAATCTTTTGTGTTTTTGCCAAGAAAATCCCACTGAAATAATGTTTGCATTGCAATGGTCCTGGCAAGGTGTCTATTAGCCATAAATTGTTCATTTTTAGGTTCAAATATAAAATGGACTTATCAATATTTTACTATATTTTATTGGTTTTGGCAAGCCCTGAGTTTAAAAATAAAAAATCCCTTTATTTTTAGGGATTTTTTATAAACGTGATTATTGAGTCATTAAACTTAAGGTAAATCTAATTTGATCATCCTGACTAAAGATAATAATGGTAGCATTTTTATTGTCTTTAGAATAGCTTAATGAAGTGGTTTCATCTGTTTCATATTCTGAAATCTTTTTCCAGCCAGAGTCTTCCATTTCATTAAGATAAAAGCCTTTAACATCATCTTTTGACTTGTTCGTAGTAAAAGTACCGCCAATGCCAAGTTCTGCCATTTCATTTAAAGTAACCATTTTTGCTGAATCCATAATAGGTATTGCGTTTTTTAATTCTTTTGGTACATCAATACCTGATTCATCTGTTTTGACTTTAAATTCTCCTTCCTGCCCTTCTTCATCTGTAAATTTCATTTTGAATGTTCCTTCTTCATCACCATCAATATCAAATTCTATTTCACCTTCCCCATCTTCGCCTTTTATCTTTATGGTGTCTCCGCTTTTATCAATATCAATATTTGTTCCGGTTTGAGATTCAATCATTCTTTCTAAAGCAGTTTCTGTTACATTATTGACTACAGCCCGATAAATAAAATAGCCGATCAAGGCAACAATAATAATAGCCACAATTACAACCACAATAATAATGGTTGAATTTGATTTTTTAGGAGAGCTTGGGCTTGGGGGTGGTGTTGGTTGTGTTTGATTTTCCATAAATAAATTCTTTATGAGTAAGTTGTGTTTAGTATAGTCAATTTTAATAGTTTGTAAATATTATACTATTTTGCCATTGCTTTTTTCTTCAATGATACGGGCATTTTTTCAATTGCATAACGTAAAGCTGTTCTGGGCATTTTGTGTTTTCGTAGCATTACAAAATTAAAAATATCTTTTTGGTAATGGTTGGCAGCTTCCTTTAACATCCAGCCATACCCTTTTTGAACTAAGTCATCCTTGTCAAGCAAAAGAATGTCAGCAATTTGAAAAACATCTTTTAAATATTTTTTGTTTTGTTTTATCAGCGGAATCATTATCACTGCTGATGCCCGACGAACCCAGCGATTTTTTGACTTGGTCCATTGCTTTATGATTTTTAAATATTCCGGATATTTTATGATTAAATGCCCAAAGGCATTGGTACAAAAAATATCACACATTGCCCAATTGGTAACATATTTTTTCAGCCATTGCTCAAAAATTTTATAATCTTTTTTTTGATATTGCTTTGTAAGTCTTTTTGCCCAATCAAAAGCAATCATTGCTTCTTCATTATAATTTGATTGTAAAAGCTTTTCGCACAGGGTAAAGACTCGATGTTTTGGAAGTAATTTGATGGCCGCAAAATTGCCTGCGGCAATTTTGCGGACGATCGGAGCCCTCACTCCGTAAAGTTTTATTGGTTCATTAAAAAAATTTTGTGAGCCTTTTTTATATTTAGGGTCAATGTTGGTTTTAAGCTCTTTTCTGATTTTAATAATTGTATTGTTCATAGCTTTTGATTTTCTAAAATCATATTTGGATAACCGCTTGATTTATATTCTGATTGATTAAGCTGTATCCCCAGTTCTTTTGCGAAGTCAAAGCAGGCTTGTCTGGTTTTTTTTGCGTTTCCAAAGTCTTTTTTTGCCTCTATTTCAATAAAGTTTCCGAGTTCTTTAATATTATCTAATACAATTTCAAAGTTTTCTACTTGGAAATATTTTCTGGTCTTGGTTACAGTTACTTTTAATTCATGCCCGAGCTGTTTTAGGAATTCCTCTGCGGTTTTGGGATCCTCAATATTAAATTCATATTCATCGGATGTTAACAGAACAGTTTTATTATCGTATTTTGCATCAGTGTAATTTAAGTGATGTTTATCATCTTCATACCTGATTCGTAAATATTTTGATACAGGTTTTATTTCAAACCAGTCTTGATTTTGTGGAACAAAATATTTATCAGTTTGTTTTCGTTCTTTAATAAATCGACCTTTTTCAAGAATTTTTTTCTCAATCTCATCTGGATTGGAAATTTTAATTTTAATCTCTATTTCTTGATTCATATGTTTATATTGTAAAAGAGAGTTAAGATTTACTCAAGTCTTTTTGTTTTTAATGTTATTTATGACTTTGACAAACATTGGATATTATGATAAATTTGAAATCACAATCAAAGGAAAAAACCATATAGCAACATTAACCATAAAAAAATACTTAGTTAAGCTGTTTTTAGGGATTTGCGATAAATTAGCTGTTTTTGGTAAATATATGAAAAAAGGCTTGATATATATTTCAAGACCTTTTGTGCGCGCAGGCAAATTCATATTCAAGTTTGTAATATTATCATTTTACAAGCTTTATTTATTTTTAAAGAAAAGGCTTCAGGTTTTTTATTTACCAGCTAAAAGCCGGGTGTTTTCATTTTTTTCAAAAAAATATTTAATCCATTTTGCAATAATAATCATTTCTTTTTTGGTTGTGGTGAACAGTATTAGTGCCAAAGAAATACGGGATGAGGATTTTGGCGAGCAGACCATAATTTATGCCATGTATAATGAAAAAACTCTGGGCGCTATCGAGGAAGTGGTTGTTAAAGACAGCCAGACAAAGATCTTAAGCTATCTGGACAAATCAGCGGTTTCCAGCAAGCCAACAATAGTTCCTGACAATAAAACTGAAGATGTGACAGAAGATCAAATCGCTGATAGCCTGGCAGCTGTTACTCAAGGGGGCGCTACTTTGGTAAAGCCAAATATTACTGAAACCAAAATTGCCAAAAGACCAAGAGAAGAAATTATTTCTTACGCAGTTAAAGAAGGCGATACTTTAAGCATGATTGCTGAACAATTTGGCGTTTCGACCACTACTATTTTGTGGGAGAATAATTTATCAGAGAACAGCACTATTAAACCTGGTGATACTTTAAGCATTTTGCCAATAACCGGTCTGACTCATACTGTAAAATCAGGCGATGCTCTTAGCAAGATTGCTACTCGTTATGATGTTGAGACAGATAAAATTATTGAATTTAATAAATTAGCTAATGCAGAAGATATTCAGGAAGATCAGATTTTAGTCGTTCCTGGAGGTACAATGCCGATTGCCATTGCAAAAAAGACGACTTATACCCGAAGTAATGTTAGTATTGCTCCAATTAAAAATTTAGTTGCTCCGCCAGGTGCGCCAACCATCCCAAGCGGTAAAATGGTTTGGCCAACTAATGGTCACAGAATAACGCAATATTATAGTTGGCGGCATAAAGGTTTAGACATCGACGGTGATTATAGCTCTCCGCTTTATGCAGCAGAAGCTGGAACTGTGGTTAAGGCTGGCTGGGGTACTGGTTATGGTAATGTAATTTATATTAATCATGGAAACGGCGTACAGACGCGTTATGCTCACATGAGTAAGTTTTTTGTATCAAACGGGCAGCGAGTCTCTAAGGGACAGACTTTGGGCATGATGGGATCAACTGGCTGGTCAACTGGTACTCATATTCACTTTGAGGTCAGAATTAATGGTACGCCAATGAATCCGTTGAGTTATATTAGATAAAAAAAGTAAAAATTAAAAAGCTGGCAAAGTGCTGGTTTTTTTGATTCAATGAATTAAGGTTTATTGCTTATTGACTTTTTGGATATTATATGATATAATAAAATACTAGTGAAAGTCGCTAGTATTTAATTAATTGCGTTGCGTCTAGACAGCTTAGTCCTGTCGCATGGACGCACAGACACAAGGAGGTTCGTCATGACACGCCAAAAAGGAATGTGTCGCCCTGACGAATGGGAGCTCAAGCTCCGAAGGCAGTGTGACGAGTTGATTCGTCGTTCAATGCGAGGCAGTGCAACATTTGGCTGGGAGGAAACTTCCGAGCGATTGCAGCGGTTGATTGCCCCACCTAGGAGGCCAACAGCTGAGGAATTGTCCAAACTGGCTTCTCTGCGGCTTGCTCAGATGGATCGGTTCTTCAGTGAAATTCTGAAACTGGATATTGAAATTCCTGATCCGTCTGCTTCTGGTCGTCAGATCCGGCGGTACCAGCGTGAAGGCTGGGAACTTTTTTGCCGGCCAATTGACCATCTCAGTTTCATGAAGGCTCTTTGGGCTCGCTTCGAGAGCATTAAACCCGGTTATGAGATGGAAGAACCGTTTTGTCATCGGATCAAGTGGGCTGATTTTACCAAACCATATTGGTTTTGGTATCGGACATTTGATCCGCATGGGGATGCTGGACCAAAGCAGCTTCGCGAGATAGGCGGAAAGGAACGTGACCCACACTTGGAAGAGTACAAGATCGCCTATCATTACCAAGCCCTGAAAGGCAAGGAGATGCATTTGGCAAGCACAAACCTTTTGACATTTATTGCCATTGAGGGCGGATTCAATCGCATGGAAGCAACTGGCCACAGGATTTGTCAGCATCCGCAGTCGATTGATTCTGAAAGAATTACCCAGCTGACTTCTTAGACTAATCTTTGCCCCGCATTGCATTACAATGCGGGTATTTTATTTTTAAAATTTAAAAACCACGGCCCTTATTTTACTAGATTCCCGATCGAGGTCAGGAATGACGTAATGGGCAGCGGTCTTATAATAGTCGTTATAATCAATAGATTACATGATCTATGATTCAGGATTTAGGACGATACTGTAAAGCCTCAGCCACATGTTGAACATCAAGGTTGTATTTATGATCTAGGTCAGCAATGGTTCTGGCCAGTTTTAGAATTCTATGGTAGGAGCGGGGAGAAAGATGCATTTGTTTCACTGCTGATTTCATTATATCTAAACATTTATCATCCAGTTTACAAAATTCTTTAATTTCCTGAGTACGCATTTCAGCATTAAAATTAATTGGCAAGTCTGAAAATCTTTTTCGTTGAATGTTTGCCGACTCAATTACCCGAGTTCTAATATTATTTGACAATTCTCCCCCATCTTCAGATTGAAGCTTTTCAAATTTAACTCTGGGAACTTCTAAATGAATATCAATGCGGTCAAGGATTGGGCCGGAAATCTTTTTTTGATATTGAATAATCTGTGCTGCTGAACAGGTGCATGGTTTTTCCGGATCATTATGATAGCCGCAGGGGCAGGGATTTTGGCTGGCAATCATCATAAATCTTGCTGGATAGGCAATTGTGCCTTGCGCTCTGGAAATAGAGATTACCCCGTCTTCTAGGGGCTGCCGTAGGTTTTCCAAAACGCTTCTGGGAAACTCTGGCAGTTCATCTAAAAATAAGACACCGCGGTGGGCTAAAGAAATCTCTCCTGGCTTTGGAAACTTGCCACCGCCGACCAGGGCCACGCCTGAAGAAGTATGATGGGGAGAGCGAAAAGGCCTTTTTGAAATTAATGGATTTTTTTCAGGTAAGATACCGGCAATTGAATACATTTTAGTTACTTCTAAAATTTCTTCATTGGTCATTTGAGGCAAAATTGATGGCAATGTCTTTGCTAATAATGTTTTGCCAGAACCTGGTGGGCCGCTCATCAAGACATTATGCGCGCCTGAGGCAGCGATTTCCAATGCGCGTTTAGCATGTTCCTGACCTTTAACATAAGCCATATCAACATCAAAAGTTTCCTTTTCATCTAAATCATCCAATAAATTTTTGTCTAAAGGGTTGATTTGTTCAAGGCCAGTTAAATGCCTGAACAGTTGATCTAGATTTTGTACTGGATAAATTTCAATTTCAGTGATTAAGCTGGCTTCCTGGGCATTAATGGCTGGGATAAAAAGTTTTTTAAAATTATTTTCTTTGGCAAAAATAGCCACTGGCAAAATGCCGTTTGTATGGCGAAGTTGGCCGTCCAGAGCTAATTCTCCAACAAATAGACTGTCAGAGATGTCATCTGTGATTTGTTCTGATGCTTTTAAAATACTGACAGCCATTGGCATGTCATAGGACGGACCTTCTTTTTTAATATCAGCTGGCGCCAGATTAACAGTTACTTTATGTTTTGGGAATTCTATATCACTGTTTCGAAATGCTAAAAAAACTCTTTCGCGAGCTTCTTGGACAGCCATGTCTGGTAGGCCGACAATTTTAAATTTTCTCACCTGACTGGAAATGGCAGTTTCCACTTCTACCAGCTGGCAATCAAGGCCGAGCACAGCACAGGAGTTTATTTTACTGTACATATTTTGATAGTGCGACGAGCAAGACAAGTTTTCGGATGCTTGTGGCACTTGTCGCATCAGTCTTGCTGGTCGTACTGGTTATATCAATTTATCATTTACCAGTGAAATTAGCAAATAAAAAAAATCCTGATTATTGAATCAGGAAGTCTCAGATTGTTCTATTTGTGCAAGCTCTGCTTGGACTGATAAATCGAGCTTAGTGAGGCAAATTGACTCCAGGCCTTGAGAAAGATTTTTGTAACCTGGCAGCTGAAGCTGTCCGTGTACAACTTCGCTGGCAAACAGATTTGCCAAAATTAAGGCTGATTGTCCGTAAATACAGCTGATGGGTTTTAAGGAGAATAAAAATGATTTTTCAATGTCAATTTCTTCTGAAAGAGCTTGTTTATTTTCATGCCAAACCCCAATAATCTTTTCATCAACTGTGCGGATGCAAATGCGAGCTGTTTTTCTTCTGTCAGGTTCTATTTTATAATACAGTTCACCTAAAATATCAAGAAACCCTGCTAGGGCTTTGAGAATTCCTACAATAAATAAACCCACATCCAATTCTTCATTTTCATCTACTCCTTCAAGAGGAATATCTTTATTATCGAGAATTTCCATCCATTTTCCAAACAGAATAGCGCCTTTTTTTCTGTATCGCTTTAAAAATCGCCAATAAAGGATAGTTTTGTTTGTCATGTTAGCCTCCTTTGGGGTTCAAGACATTTTACCTTAGCAAAAAAAATGCGTTTTGTCAATATTAAAAAATCTCCGAAATGATCGGAGAATATTATGAATTTATTCATACAAATGAATCAGGATCTTGCCCGTTATCAATTAATTCCTGGCGGCTAACAAATATTGGATATAGACCAGTAGATGAAATATCTTTTCCATGTGAATCATATGCAATTTCTCCTTTTCTTTTTGTCTTCCACTTACTTTGGTTGAACCCAGATGGAGTAATATTGCACAAAAAGATTTCGCCTTCACGTGTTTCAGGATGTTTTTTACGCTTGTCTGGCGATGACATAGCCAACCTCCTTTGGTATGGGGATTGATTATTATATCATCAATAAATTTATTTGTCAACATTAAATGACTCCAGCTAAAATTAATATACCAAATACAAGCATTAGTAAACCAATTATTAAGCGCAGCCATGAACGGCTTTGTTTTCTCATCTCTTCTATCTTTTTTGAAGAATAGCCATAGTAAACAACCAATAAAATTACAATTAAAGGCAGTACAAAGATTAAATTATATAAAAGAAGATATAAAATTCCAGTGGTATATGAAGTTTTAACTGCTAAAAGGCTTAAGATTGCAATATATACTCCACCAGTGCATGGCAGTTCAAAAGCTGAAACCAATAATCCTAGTATTATTGCAGCTGGAATGCTTGCCTTTTTTACATATTTTTCAATTGTTGGTTTTTTACTTTCAGGAATGCTTAAGCTCAGGCCCTGGCCATACCAGAAAAAGTCTTTTATATTTAATAATCCTAAAATTATTAACAAAACGGCTGACAGTTTAAAAATTGTAAGCGTAATTGTTGAAGAAGCAACGCCTAAAGCAGCTAATATTCCAAGACCGGCTAAAAAGTAAGTTATATATACAATAGCAATATAGATCAGACCAATGATGAGCATTTTTTTAGGGCTTTTTAAGACACTTAAAAAGGTAATTAGAAAAACTAAAACAGCAATTGCGCATGGATTAATTGAATCAATTGCAGCAGCACTGATTACAGTTGTGATTGTTACTGAATCAAACATTTTTATTTCTTTTTAATAAATTGAGTATAAATAAAGATAAGTATTGCAGCCACTATTATTCCTAAAATGATCAGCACTTTGGTATTTTTTTCTTTTTGTTCCTGTTTATCAATAATCACCTGCTCTGCTGATGCGGCTTCAGCCTGCCGGTCAGCATAATTTTGAATTATTTCACTTGGCTTTGGACAAAAATTATCTCTGCAATTTAGAATTGCATTTTCAATTTGTTCCAGATCTGCACCAACAATATGTTCTTCACCGATAAAAGTTAAGGGCACGCCTTCTGCCTGAAAATTATAAGCACCCAGAGCGTTTATTAATAATTCAACATTTTTATCTTCAACAATATCAAATTTATGCACTTCTATTTCAGGATATTTTTCAGCCTTCCATTCCTCAAGTTGCTTTTCTACCTTTGAGCAATGAGGACAGCCCTGCTGAACAAAGAAATAAATTTCAACTGAATCATTTTCTTCTGCTAAGACAGAAGTTGTTGGCATTATAAAAATAGCCAATAAGAGTAAAATAATAAATTTATATTTCATATTATTTAAATTTTAATTGTTTAGATTTTTTAGACCTGGTTTCAAACCAGGCAGCAAACATAGCAGTCAGCGGTATCGCTCCGATTAAGCCGATGCTACCGGCAATTGACCGAATAATTTCTTCAGCCATAAATTCAAAATTGAATATTTTCAGATAGCTTTCTCCAAAACTGGAAAATAATAACAGCAAGCCAAGTGAAGCGCCAACATAGGCATATATAAGCGTATTGCTCATTGTGCCAATAATATCTTTTCCAATTCGCACGCCAGATTTAAATAATTCCTTTGAATTTAGTTTTGGATTAGCCTTTTTTATTTCATTGATCGAAGATGAAATGGACATAGCAACATCCATTACTGCGCCGATTGCGCCAATCATAATTGCTGAATAAAATAAGCCGTTAAAATTGAGATTTGGAAATTTTGCAAAGAGCGTTCTGGTTTCTTCATGGCCAAATCCGGTTAAAATGGTCATTTTTCCGAAAATTAATGCCAAAATAACTGAGACAATAAGGCCGAAAATCGTTCCTAATATTGAGGATGCAGCCTTTTTATTCCAGCCACTGATTAACAGAAATGTTATTACAGTAATAACACTGCAAAATATAATTGTCAAAAAAATCGGACTTGTTCCTTTTAATATTCCAGGAAGTAGGAATTTTAATATAAATAATATTCCTAAAAGTAAACTGATAACAGTTTTTAAACCCTGAAAGCCTCCAAAAATTATTAACAAGGCAAAAAATATTAAAATTATTACAATGATTTTTCCCAGTCGATAATAATCATGCACATAATGATTGATCGTTCCATCTGACATTTGTTCAACGTAAAGTACGATCTTGTCTCCTTGTTCTAAATCCATCGCATATGGATTGTTTTCAATTGTGTTTGTTAAAGAAACGGTTTGATTTTTAAATTCACCGCTTAATATTTTTACTTTTAATTCCTGTAATACACTTTCATCTTCAAGTTGAACTTGATGAATAGCTAAAATTTCAGCTTTTTCATAATGAGATTCAGAAATTGTTTTTGGCTCAATATTTTCAGCTTCAGCAGTGATTTCCATATCCTGTGCAAAAGCTGGCTGTGATGCAAGCAAAAATAAAAAAAATATAAATAAAAGTTTTTTCATATTTTACCTTTGAAAGGTTCTTTTAAAAGTAAAATAGCCACTCCGATTACAATCCAGACATCAGCTAGATTAAAAACTGCAAGTTGATAATCAAATATGTTAAGTGAAATAAAATCAATAACACCGTCATGAATAATCCTGTCAAAAAGATTTGAAATGGCACCAACAATAATTATAAAATACGCTATAATCTGGATGCTATTATCTTTCTTTATTGCCCTATATAAAAGATATATTAATATTATAATGATCAAAGCAACAATGGCAAAAATAATATATTGCGGCATAGATATGCTAAACGCCAGGTTTTGGTTTTTTATTAATTGCAAGGAAAAAACAAAATTATTTTGTTCAATTAAAAAAACACCTTCTTGCGGAATTTTTGTTAGTACTAGAAATTTTATTGTTTGATCAATGGCAAGTAATAAAATTGGAATTATATATGCCAAGATTTTTTTGCCAGGCATTTTATTAAAGAGATTTAAGTTTTGTTTTACAGGTGATGCAGGCACTTGATGTTGGGCGAGCTAACAATCTGTCCCCATTTATTGGCTGCTTGCAATATTTACACGTGCCATAAATTCCTTTTTTTATTCTATCTAGAGCCTTATTAACATCACGTAATTCCTTTTCTAAAGTAGCTTCTAAAGTCAAATTCACATCAAAAGTAGCCACCTCATTCGTATTTTCCGTTTCATCATCACCATAATTTGGAAAATCAGACTTGTAATCAGATGGATCTTTTTTGCTTGGATGTGCAAATTTAGCTAATTCTTTTTCTAAATTAGCTTTTTCCTCGAGTAATTTTTCCTTTATTTGATTTTGTATGTCTTTTTTCATAAAGCCTTATTATATATAGTTTACCTATTAATGGTGTTTTTTGCAATATAGCACATTTTTTTTAAAAATACAAAGGGGCACTACTACGACCCAATTGTTTAAAAGTGGCCTGTGTGCCCCTAGAAGTAAAGGAGATTACGCTACTTCCATTTCGATTTGGAGAATCGAGCTGGAAGACAAAGCGATTTCCTGATTTTGCGCTCGACTCGCGATCCAGTCCCCGTTTCCTAGGTGTTGCCTTAGGCGCAAGGTCACCGTTCATTTTGTTTTTGTTTTTGTTTCATTACAGGAGTCCTGTCGAGGCGGGGCTCGCTGTATAAGAAAACAGGATGACTGGAGTTTTCCTAGGTTAGAAAAACTCAGTGAGGAAATATAGTTGTTTACTATAAAGAACTGTAAAGAACAACAAATTTATTCAATGGTTTTCCTTTTGATAGATAGAATGTGATCTACCTACTTATATTATATCAAGACCATTTTTTTGCGTCAATGTCCAATTTTTATTTATTAAAAAAAATGGCTCATTTTAGCCAAATATATGCGCGATAATTACAAATTTAAATATAAAAATAATGAATTTTCTGTGGATAACCTATATAAAAGTGGGTACTTATCCACAGCGAAAGTACACACTAGTGTATACAAATCGCTATTCTGTCTGTTGATCTATTGATTAGAATATTTTCGAAAATGAATCGTGATGGGTCATTAATGTAAATGATATTATTTTGGCCATTTTTGTTTAGTGTTGTCAAGCCACATTTTTCATATTTGATTTGATCTGAAAAAGATAGTGTATGATCAATATTTGATAATTGGATAAAATTTTGATCATAAAGCCTTAAATAATATTTTTCATTTTGGTGGGAAATTGAAAGGCTACCATTTTCATTTTCTTGCCAATTATATACTGTCCTGTCAGCAATTATTTGAGTTGAGATTGAACCATCTACCAGCCGTTTTGTCTGCTTTTTGGGGTATTTGTAAGCTAAATGATCAATTATGCTATTTTTTATTGTATTTTCTGCTGTTTTTGGCGCTAAAACCAGCCAATTATCTTCATCATTTATCAATAAATCAATACAGGTATTAGTATTTGCTAGAAAGGGAATTTTTGTGAGATTATTGTTGCTTGTTGATAAATTGTTAATATAATACTGATAATTTGAAAAATCAGGAATTTGTATATTATTTTTACAATTATTTGGGTTTTTTAGCTGTTTTGCGCTTAATTTCGTAAAATCATTTTCAATTTGTATTTTCCAAAAGGTCTCTTCATCAAGAATCAGCATATTTTCATTAAAATATGGCAGATCAGAATAATCTTTAATATAAATGTTTGCCTTTGAAAAATCAAAGCGTTTTTTTGTTCTATATGTATGATTGTTTGATAATGGCTGATTTTCATCAATTACTGTCTTTACTATACTCACATTTTCTGTTGATTCAATTGCATAGCTATTATATTTCAATGATTTTGAGAAAATATTAAAATCTGTTGGTTTGAAAATAAAAATCCATTGCTTTTCCGCCTGAATAATTGCGAATTCTGAAGAATTCATCAATTTTTCCTTAAAATTATCAGGAAAATTTTTATTTTCTGATGCAGATTCAATTATTTTGTCTAGGTTAGCACTTTCTTGTTGAAAAATTTTCTTTATTTTCCAATGGCTATATACATTTACATCTTCATTAACAAAATCATCAATTGAATCAAAATGATAATTGAATAAAAAGAGGATAAAAAGAAAAATTCCTCCTAAAATCATAAGTAAAAATATAAGCAGAGGAATTTTTCTTCTTTGGTGAGTTGCGTTATCTTTTATATTTAGCTCGATCATCCTTTTTGGAATCTTTATTAATTGCTTTAATAGATAAATTCACTCTTCCCTGGTCATCAATACTGATTACTTTCACCTTTACTGGCTTACCAACGCTAAGCACGTCAGATACTTTATTTACCCGGTATGGAGCAATTTCAGATATGTGAACTAGGCCTTCTTGGTTAGGTAGAATTTCAACCATTGCTCCAAAATCAAATAGTCTAGATACTTTACCTTCAAAGATTTCACCAACTTTTGCTTCTCTGGTTAAACTTTCAACCCATTCTGTCGCTTCTTTTGCCCCAGCCTGATCGGTTGAGGTTATTAGTACTAATCCATCAGGCTCGATATCAATACTGACACCGGTTTTATCAATAATTTCATTAATCATTTTTCCTCCAGGACCGATAACATCCCTTATTTTATCTGGATTAATATTCATTGAAATAATTCTTGGCGCATGTGGTGAAAGTTCTGACCGCGGTTCTTTTATAATATTAGTTATTGAATCAAGAATTTCCAGGCGGGCGGTTTTTGCTTGATTTAAAGTATCTTTTACAATATCCAAACTTAACCCACTGGTTTTTGTGTCCATTTGAATACAGGTGATCCCCTCTTTCGTGCCTGTAATTTTGAAATCCATTCCACCATCACTGTCTTCTAAGTCCTGCAGATCTGTTAAAATTTTGTAATTGCCTGAATTATCTGATGCAAGGCCCATGGCAATTCCAGCTACTGGTTTTGAAATAGGAATACCCGCGTCCATCATTGCTAAAGTTGAACCGCAGGTAGCTGCCATTGAGCTTGATCCGTTTGATCCTAAAACTTCAGATACCACTCTTATTGTATATGGAAATTTTTCTTTATCTGGTAAAAGAGACTTGATTGCTTTTTCAGCAATTGAGCCATGCCCAATATCTCTTCGGCCAGGGCCTCTTAATGGACCGGTTTCACCCACTGAATATGGAGGAAAATTGTAATGATGCATGAATCTTTTTTTGCCACTCTCTTCCATTCCCTCAAGTGTTTGCTCATCACCAGGAGAACCAAGGGTGACAACGGACAATACCTGCGTTTCTCCGCGTTGAAATAGCCCGCTGCCGTGCGTTCTAGGCAATAAACCAACTTCTACATCAAGTTTCCTGATTTCATCGATTTTTCGGCCATCAACTCTAATACCAGTCTCTATGATCGTTTTGGTTATTTCATCTTCAATAAACTTTATAAAGAATTGTTTAATTAATTTATTTCTTTTTTCTTTGCCAATTTGTTTTTCAACTAAAAATTCTTCCAGTACATCTTGCAGTTTGCTAATCATTTCTTTCCTTGCCTTTTTGCTGTCTTTTGGTACGTTAAAAACATATTCATCCAGTTTTGGACGAAGAAATTCTTTACTTTCCTCAATTAATTTCTCAAACTCTTCCTGAGTGATTTTTTCTTCTTTTGTTAATTCATCCTCTTCGCTCATTATTCGCGTTGATTGTTTTTCTTTACCTACTTTTTCTCTGATTTGATCAAGGAATTCCAGCTGCTTTTTCGTTTGCTTAATTGCAAATTCAAATGCTTTATATACAGTTTCTTCATCTGCTTCTTTTGCTTCAGCGTCAATCATAATCACTTTATCTTTAGTAGTTCCTACAACCAGGTCAAGTATTGATTTTTCCCGAGCTTCATGTGATCCGTTAATTACCCACTCGCCATTGATTTGGCCGATTCTTATTCCGGCAACTGGACCAGCCCAAGGAATATCTGAAATATGAAGAGCGCATGAAGCTGCTATTAATGCGATTACATCAGGATCATTCTCTCCGTCAGCTGACAGAACTGTTAAAATGACCTGTACATCATTTCTTGTTGAATGATCAAAAAGCGGCCGCAAGGCGCGATCAATCATTCGAGAATTCAAAATTGCTTCATCAGAGGGGCGGCCTTCTCTTTTTATAAATCTAGAGCCTTTAATTTTTCCTGCCGCATACAATTTTTCTTCATAGTCTACCATAAGTGGGAAAAAATCTATGCCTTCACGGGGTTCTTTTCCCATAGTGGCTGTAGCTAAAATAACAATCCCTCCATAATGCACTACACAGCTGGCATTTGCTTGATGTGCTAATTTTCCAGTCTCTACAATCAATTGTTCTCCATTTAGCTGCATTTCAAATCTTTGAACTTTGTCTTTTTGTTCTTTTTTCTTAAAAAACATACATGTTTTTTTGACCGTCAGACTTTAGATTTCAAGAATGTTATAATTCTTCATAAAATCTACTTGTCTGACGGACAAAGTTTATTTATAAATTTAATAATTATTTTTTTAATAAATATTTTGCTTTGCTTTTACTCAAATCAATAAAATCATCAGCAATTTCTAATAATTTTCCAGAAGCAGTTTCACCAAAAGCCATTACTTCAACTAAACAGCCTTTATTTTCTTGCAGATAAGTAACTAAAGGCTGAAAGTCACCATCACCTGTTACTAAAACGATAACATCAAGCTTATCAGCTGATTTAACAGTATCCATTGCTATGCCTACATCCCAGTCTCCTTTTTTCATACCTCCTGGAAAAATTTGCAGATCTTTCATTTTAACCTCAAATCCCTGTTTGGTCAAAGCATCAAAAAAGGATTGCTCTTCTTTTGTCTGAGCTTTAATTACATAAGCAATTGATCTGATTAATTTTCGTTCTGCTATGGCATTTTTTAATATTTCCTGGAAATTCACTTTTTTGCCATATAAATTCTTTGCTGAATAATACATGTTTTGTACATCAACAAAGACACCGATTCTTTGGTTTTTGTGTTTTATCATATATTTAAAAAAGGCAGCCAAAAGGATGCCTGATAGTTAAGAATCTTTTTTCTTTTCTTCTGCTTTTCTTTCAGTTTCCATTTCTTTTAATAATTCTTCAGGTTCTTCAGTTTTAATTTTTCTTGAAATTTTTATGTTTAATTCATTCACTACTTTTTCAAAACCTTTTGGATTATCACTTTCTAAGTAGCGTAATAATCGTCTTCTTTCTCCAAGTTTTTTTAATAAACCTCTTCTTGACGAATGATCGTGTTTATGTGTTCGTAAATGTTTGGTTAGTTCTTTGATTTCTTCAGTTAAAATAGCAATTTGTACCTCTGCTGAACCTGTATCCTTTTCATGAGTTTTAAATTTGTTAATGATTCTTTGCTTTTTTTGTTGTGATAACATACTTTTTGCAAATACCAGAGTGTAGACGCTTCCTTTTTAAGACTGTCTAAAACCCAAGTACCGCACTAATAATTAAATCTCTTAACAAAAAGTCTAGCACGATATGAAAAATAAGTCAAAGATTTGTGTTATCTTACCTTAATTGTACAGGGCCAGGTAAAATACTCTTTTCAAAATTTATTTTGTGTCGTAAAATATAGATAGTTAAGAGTTGAAGAAGTTAGAAAAGTTAAAATAGTTAAGGATTAAAGTTTACAGCATATTACTGCTCTTACATTATTTCCCTTATAACTTTATGCCAACAAAAACAGAAATAGAAAAATTAATTCAGGATTTTTTAGAAGATCTTGAAATAGCTTATAATCGCTCTCTTCGGACAGTGACTAATTATAATTTTTATTTATCTCGTTTTGCTGATTGGTTAAAGGAAAATAAAATTACAAAACCGCAAAATATAACCCAAAATCATATCAGGCAGTATCGGTTATGGCTTAATCGATTAAAAAGCAATAAAAAAGAAGGATTAAAGACTAATACGCAGAATTATCATTTGATTGCTGTTCGTGCCTGGCTAAAATATTTGGCAAAAAGAGATATGAATACTTTAGCGCCGGAAAAAATTGATCTGGCAAAAGTGCCGATTCGCACTGTGGATTTTTTAGATGGCTCAGATTTAGAAAGATTGCTTGAAGCCCCTCTAAAAACAAATAATATTGGCATTATTAAAAAACGAGATAAAGCAATATTAGAAACTCTTTTTTGCACCGGTCTACGTGTTTCTGAACTGGCAAATTTAAAAGTCGATTCAATAAATTTAAAAAAGGATGAATTTACTGTCAGAGGCAAAGGTGATAAGCCAAGAATTGTGTTTTTATCAAATCAGTCAAAGTTTTGGATTGCAGAATATCTTAATATGCGAAAAGATTCAAACCCTTTTCTTTTTATTTCACATGACCGGGCATCAAAAGGAAGAAAAACAATTGAGCAAACCGGCCTCACCCCTAGAAGCATTCAAAGATTGGTAGAAAAATATGCAAAGGCCGCAGGGATTACAAAAAAAGTAACACCTCATACGATGAGACACAGTTATGCCACTGATCTTTTAATGAATGGAGCAGATATTAGAAGCGTACAATCAATGCTTGGTCATGCCTCAATTACTACCACGCAAATTTATACCCATATTACAAATCAGCAGCTTCGGGATATACATAAGGCTTTTCATGGACGAAATAGAAGAAAAAAGAAATCCTAATTTATGAAAATACTATATTTAGTCACGCAATCTAGCTGGGGTGGGGCGCAAAAATATGTTTTTGAATTAGCTCAGGCATTACAAAATGAACATGAAGTTTGCGTTGCCTGTGGAGGAACTGGAGAGTTATATCAAAAATTACGGGATTATAATATTAGAGTAATTCCACTTTCATATCTCAAGAGAGATATTTCTTTTTTTTATGAAATTAAAGGATATTTTGAACTTAAGAATTTATTGAAAAATGAAAATCCAGATATATTTCATGTTAATAGCAGCAAGGCTGGTGTATTGGGAAGTTTCGCTGCTAGAAAAATGTCTGTTAAGGTTATATACACAGTTCACGGAGCGGTTTTTACAGCAGCTTTTAGTAAAGCAAAAAAAATATTTTTTAAATGGATAGAAAAAATGACAGTCAAATATAAAGACATAGTTATTGCAGTTTCTGAAAAAGATCGACAGTTATGGCTGAAAAATAAAATTTGTAGTTCAGGAAAAATCATAACGGTCAGAAATGGCATTAATCCTTCAGCTGAATCGATGTTTTTTTCCAAGGATGAAGCTAGGCAGAAACTCAACCTGGGCTTAAATGAAAAAAAAATAATTGGAATAGTGGCAAATTTTTATCCAGAGAAAAATTATTTTTTTTTAATTAAAGCATATGCGGAATTATTAAAAGATAAACCTGGTACAAGACTTGTAATTATTGGCGATGGTACAGAAAGAAATAAAATTGAAAATGAAATTGCAGCATTACAGCTAAGAGAAAAATTTTTTTTACTTGGTTTTGTAAAAGATGCTTCTAGATACATTAAGGCGTTTGATATATTTGTTTTACCGTCAATAAAAGAAGGATTGCCATGCACGTTGCTTGAAGCGCAGCTGGCTAAAGTTCCGATTGTGGCCAGTAAAGTAGGAGGTATACCTGAAATTATATCTGATGAAAAATCAGGCTTGTTATTTGATTCAAATGATCAGAATCAGTTTTTAGAAAAAATAAAAAGATTACTTGAAGACGATGCATTAAGTAATCTTTTAATAGAAAACGGGTATAAATCAGTTAAGGAAAAATTTAATTTCAATAAACAAATTTTAAAAACAACAAAAATTTATTCGGATTTAACGTCTTGAGAGGAAAGTACTGCATCATCAGTGCTTGAAATTTGTTTTTTTGGAGCTTTTTGTGTTTTTATAAATCTTGGTAAAAGATCTTTGTCTTTTGCGATTTGCAGATATTCATCTGCTTTTTGTTTTTCTCCAATTCTTAAATAATATTCTGAAAGTTTATAATAAGGCAACGCAACCTCAGAATCGATTTTTATTGCTTTTAAGAAAATACCAATTGTTTTTTCTATTTCCCGGCGAACGTGCATATTTTCTGCCCAGGTCCAGTAGACATCATGCCTGGTTGGAGTCAGATTTACAGCTTTTATAAAATATTTATCTGAGGTTTCAAAATCCCCGTAAACATTATAAATACTGGCAAGATTCATTTGGCTGATGTAATTATCTGGGAATAGTTCTGTATCTATTAAAAAAAGATTTTTTGCTTTTTTAAAATACTCTTCTGCTTTTTGATCCTCTTTTTGGCCTGCAGAAAATGCCTGGGAAAGATAATGAGAACTGAGTCTGGCCCGCAGATGAGGTGATGGCCATTTTTTATAAGCAGTGTTTAGAAAGTATTCAGCATTTTGAGGTTGTTTCATTGATTGAGTAAATGAATAATTAGCTGAGATTCTAGGAAGAGTTCCCCAAATCAATATTAATAAGAAAATAATAGCTGCAGGTGAAGCGCAAATATATTGAATAATAGATGACATTTTTTTTGGCTCTTTTTTAGCCAAGTCTTCTTTAGAAATAAAATTCATTGAAACAACCTGACTAAAGACGAAAAATATTATGATATAAGAGGAAATAACCGGATACATGAAAAAATATTGCAGACCATAGCCGATCACAAAGAAAATTCCCAAAGCTCCAATCCAGTTTTTTTCCTTATCTTCTTTATCAAAAAATAATTTAAATGAAAGATAAAGTATATAAGCGAAAAAAGCCATAAAGGCAAAAAATGCAAAAATACCTTCTTCTACCAGCACATCTAAAAAGATATTATGTGCTCTATCAATTCTCGTTTCTGGCAGGTCAGTCAGTTTTGGCGGATAATTTCTGTCAAAACCAATATTTAAATTTTCTTCACCCCAGCCAAACCATGGTTTGGCTGCAAATGCTCTCCAGGATCCCTGCCAAAAATATATTCTTTGCTTGTTTGACAAATCTTCTTTGTCAAAAATACTAAAGGCTCTTTGAATATATTTATTTTGTATTAAATCTGGCTTTGCATTGCCAATATAAATAAAACTGGTGATAAAGATTATGGATATGATTGAAAAGATAATAAGCCATTTTTTGTTTTTTGAATTTTTTAGAAAATATAAAAATAAAACAATAAGTACGCCAATAGTAAAGGCTGCCCAAGAACTTCTTGATTTTGTAAACATCAGATTTAATATTTGGCAGAAAAAGACAAAGGCGGCAAAGCCTTTGGCTGCATAACTTTTAAAATTAAAAAAACCGTAAATTGACAAAGGGATAGTAAATATCATCAATGCACCCAAATGAATTGGATTTCCTAAAGTGCCAATCGGCCTGATATCAACATTTCCGCTCCATTTTTCACCAATATATCCATAGTGCTGTAAAAATCCAAATAAAGTGATGATAAAACTTGTAATTAATATGAGAACAAGATAAATATTTCTCTTTTTTTTATTAATAAAATTAAAAGCCAGGATTAAAAAGAAAATTATATAAAACGACCAGGTAAGAATGCCTTCAAGTTTTGAATATCCTCCCCAAAAACTTTTATGATGATTAACGCTAAAAATGAAAGATGTAATTTTAAAAATAAAAAAACCTCCCAAAATTATTAGCAGCGTTTTATACTTTTTCCAAAAGGAAATATTTTTTTTAATGTAAACCAAGATGGCAAAAATCAAAGCCAAAGAAACTAAAGAGATAAATATGGTGGTTTTTAGCAGTCTAAAACTGTTATAAAAATTTGCAGTAAAAATTAAAGGAACCATTACTAAAATACTGATTAAAATAATATCTAAAATAGTTTGATTTATTTTTTCAGGTTTTATCATAAATTAATTTTCTTTCACCTCATCATTGGTCGCCTTTGTTTCCTCACTGGCTAAATTTTTTAAGTATTTTTTGTCATTTAATGATAAATTTCTATATAATAATCCTTTATCCAAAGCCAAATCCCGGTATTTATCTGCATTTTCCACATCTTCAAGCGCTCTGTAATAAATTGATAATTTGTAGTATGGCAAAGCAACCTCTGGATCGATTTCAATTGCTTTGTTAAATATTTCAATTGCTTTTTCTGTTTCATCACGTAGGCCTAAAAATCCAGCCCATTTCCAATATATATCATGCCTGGTTGGGAAATTATCAACTGCTTTTTGAAAAGTCTCATCAGTTAATTCATATTTTTCATACAAATCATATGATTCAGCTAAAAAGATATAATTAGAATAAATAGAAGGATATTGTTCAACTAATTCCTTAAAAATTATTGAAGCCTTTCCCCCGTGACTTACCTTCAGAGCGGTATTATCTGATACTCGGGCTTCATTCGCATATTTTAAATGTAATGAAGCATGCTGTTGTTTGTAAAAATGAGAAGGAAAGGTGTTTTTTGATTTTTCCATGCGTTCCTGCACTTCTTCCTGTAAAAGAACTGCTTTTGTAAATTCTTTATTGGCCAGAACTGGTTTCATTAAAATAGCGGCTACAAATACTGCCATGCCAATACCAATAACTAAATATAAATTTGAATTTTTTTTCAATTTTTCTAAAAGGTTTGATCGAATTATGCTTGTAGTATTTTCATTTTCAGTGTAGCTTTGAGAATAAATAACAGCCAGAGCAAAAATTATTATCAAATGCGGAGAGATCAGAGCAAACATAAAGAAAAACTGTAATAGACAGGCTGCCATTAAATAAATAAAAATTAATCCTACAGACGCCTTTTCTTTATCTTTTCTTTTTAATAGTTTTATTGATTTCCAGGTTGCAAAAAGCAATATTGCCATGGTCAATACCCAGACAAGCCCGCCTTCCATTACCAAAACATCCAAATGCCAATTATGAGCACGGTCAATATTGGTTTCAGGCAGATCTGATAATTTGGGTGGAAAATTCTTATCAAAAGCATAGCCTAAAAAGTCCTGTCCCCATCCAAAGACAGGCCTGTCTTTAAATGCATCAAAAGAGCCCTGCCAGAATAAAAGCCTTTGCTTATTTGAATTATCCTCAGTGTTGAAAATACTAAAAAGTCTTTTTAGCGCAGGATTTGAAAATTCCTCATATTTATTAATTCCAATATATGTAAAGGATGAAGCTAAAATAACACCTAATATTAGTAATGCTAAAAATGCCTTTTTATTGCGCTTAAAAAAGTAAAAAGTAAATATTACAAAGTTTGCAAATAAAAATGCAATCCAAGAACTTCTAGAACCAGAAAAGTATAAAGCGACGACAGTTATAATATATCCAGCACCGGTTATGATTTTAATAAAAATATTTTTATAAAAAAATATGCAGTAATAAAAAAATGGAATGGTTAAAATTATAAAAGCACTAAAATTTAATGGATTACCCATGGTGGAGATAATACGACTGGCTACATTTCCTGACCAAATATTCTGAATAAGGCCGAATTTTTGTAAATATCCATAAAGTGACATTAAGGTGGCAGACATTACAATAGCAAAAGCATAGTATCTGATTTTTTGCTTTGTCCAGTCATTAAGCAGCAATAAAACAAAAAACAAAATAAAAAATATCCAGAGCAAAAAGCCTTCTGTACGGGTATAATCCCCCCAGAAACTAATATCGCGGTTCTCACTAAAGAACCAAGATAAAAATTTTAATATTAATAGCACTGCTGTTACGCCTAAAATAAATTTGTATCGTTTTAGGTTAATGGATTTTTTTTCCAAAAAATACATTATGGAAAAAAATAAAGCCAGCAAGGTAAAAATTATAAATAATGTAGTTTTTGGCAGACGGAAACTGTTATAAAGCCTAGTAGAAAAAGTTAAAGGGATTAAAAACAGAATAATTAAAAAAAAGGCATTTCTGGAAATGTTGGCTAAAATGATTTTGCTTTGGGTCTTCATATTTAACTAAATAATTTACTAATGGTTTTAAGTACAATTTTTAAATCTAATATAAATGATTTGTGTTTTAGATAATAAAGGTCATAGCGTAATTTGTTTTTATGCTCTTCTAAGCTGGTGCAGTATGGATAATTAATTTGTGCCCAGCCAGTTACGCCAGGCCGGATTAAATGTCGTTGATTATAGAAAGTAATTTGCGAATTTAGCTGTTCAACAATTTTTGGTTGTTCTGGCCGCGGGCCTACCACACTCAGATCGCCTTTTAATACATTTATTATTTGAGGCATTTCATCAAGATGGGATTTCCTCAGCAGTTTCCCCATTTTAGTCACTCTCTTGTCATTTGGTGTTGCGCAGATCTGAACATCATCAGCTGAGTGAGTCATTGTTCGGAATTTGTAAATGTAAAACACTCTTTTATTTTGCCCTATTCGTTTCTGTTTGTAAATGACTGGTCCGTTCGAATCAAGTTTTATCAATATTCCAATAATTGGATAAAAGCAGATTAAAAAACCTGTACCAATAGTAGAAAGAAGAATATCAATTGCTTTTTTACCAATCAAATAAATGTTTTGGCCAGGCCGAAGATTATAAATAAACCAGCGCTTATCCAAATTTTCTAAAGTAATTTTTGAATGAAGTTTTTCATAAAAATCTTGCAATTCATAAAATTCGCTTTTCATTTTTGGAATTTCAGAAAAGAAAAGATTAATTATTTCAGTGGCATAAGTAAAATTTTTATCAAGTATAATTTTATCAAAGCGATTGTTTTCCATTGTTTTTAATAGGTTTTTGATTGGGGGCTTGATAACTTGAGTGGCCTGATTATCAAAATTTATTAAAAAAGCATCAGAATAGATTATAATTTTTTTCTTTTGCGGGCCATATGATGATAGATCTTCAAATAACTGATGCGCTCGCTGGCTATTTCCAATGATTAAGTAGCTTTCCTGTTTTTTTGAAAGAATATAAAAAATTAAAAGCCGGGAACTTATCCAAAGAATTAAAAAAATGGCTGAAAAGATAATTAGAAGAGTCTTTGGAGTAATATTTGTGTCTTTTGGATACCAGTAAAAAAATAAAGTGCTGAGAACTGTTAAAACAACAATTGCGACTAATTGTTTTTTAAAATAATCAATTCTGCCATGAAATTTATTTAAATGATAAAGATTTAAAATATAAAAAACAAAAAGCCAAATAATCAGCAATATACTAAATTTAATCAGATTTTGATTAAAATATTGGTAGGAAAAAATTTCTCTATGCCTGATAAAAAGGCTAATGAAAAAAGAGAGGAAAAATATTACAATATCTCCTCCTAGTAAAAAGTATTTTGATTTTAGTATTTGAGCCATAACTTGGTTAAATTATAGCAAAATAAGTCAAAAAACAAAAACCAACTTTTTCAGTTGATTTTTGTGATATTCACGTTTGTTTATTTCAATTTAAATGAGGCAAGCATGGCTTCAGCCGCATCAATATGATTATTATAGTTGGCCAAGGTAGTTGAATATGACCAGTGGTATAGGAATTTACCATTTGGACCTGGGATTACTACTTGTTTTTGATGAATTCCAAGGTCTTTCATACTGACCACAATTTGTCTACCCATTAATTTTGTACCATCCGCAGTAGTATATTCATAATCTTTTTCAGCAAAATACTCATTATTTGAACCTATGTCTGCAGAAGTGGTTTTAAAACCATCGATTACTTCAGCTGCTGTAGAAAAAGTTCCGCCATTTGATTTGGTTGGATAAGTTTGGATGTTAATAATGGCCACATTTGCAGGATTAGGCGGAGCGTTTTGAATAACTAAAGCATTGTTCTCTGCAACTTTATATGACCAGTCAGCTGGATAGCCAATTGTATAATTTAAACTGGCTTCGTTAACTGTATTATTAAGTGAAATTTGCTTGGTTTGTTTTGTGGTTTTTTGTCCACTGCCGCAGGCAGCTAAGGTGAAAATTAATGCAATAGACATTAAAATAATTGGAAGTTTTTTCATAAAGTTAATGCTTATTTATTAGAAGTATTTAAGCATATAAAGTATATCATTATTGAGAAAATAAAAAAACTTCAAATATTATTGAAGTTTTATCTCCTTAAACTGTTTGCTTCTTTAGCTCCAGCCATAACTTCCTGGAGTTGATGGACCAATGAGCTTGGTTTAATCTTTGTTAAAAGAATTGACATTGCCTGTTCTTGGGTGAACCCAGCTTCTGTAAGATTTTTGAAATCTCGGAAATGAGATTGCGCTGCCAATTTTGAATGTTTAGCCAGCTCTGGCTCAAGTTTTTCCTTAAGTTCTGCAAAGGCAGTGATAAGAAATGTAATAACTTCTGATACAGTTTCTTTGGTTCCGTCTTTTTTCCAAGAAGATCGCAAGGTATAGAAATAATCTAATATATTATTCCTTAGAAACTCTTGTATCTCTTCTCTAGCTCTGAGTAAATGTAATTCTTTACCCAATTGATCAATAGAAGCTGTAAGTCTTTGCCTCTTAATTATATTTTCTTCAGTTTCTGCACCATCCCAGCGCGGAAGCGAGTCTCGCTCGTCTCTTTTTTGGTCTAATTCTTCTCCTAGTGTTCTAATATGTCTTTGCAATCTGGTTTCAGGCATATTGTCCCCCCGTTACCTGCGCAGAAACATTCTTTCAATTAAATGATCAGCCATTTTATCAAATGCAGCTTTCATCAGCCTTTCACCAAGTCGTGGATCAGTGGTCAAACGCTCAGTAAGCATTTCTTGAATTTTTTCAGCAAAATCTCGATCTCTGAACAGAACATCTACTGCCCGATCAACCAGATTAGCAAATTCTTGATTTTCTGCCATTCGTTCAGTAGGATCAAATCGATTTTGAATGTATTTTTGCATTTCATCTTTGGCTACTTCTTTAATCATATCTTCAACCTGCTGCTTAAAAGTAAAGTCAGAAAGCAATTGAGAAATTTGTTTATCCAGATTTCTCCAAAAATCATCTGGCATATTTTCATCCCAATCACATTCTTGATTATAATAATTTCTGACTACGGTTTTGATTTTTTCAAATATAGTTTTTTCAATTTCCGGCTCTTGAATAATTTTTTTCACCAGATTTTCTATATCGATTTGCTCAATAAGATTTTCATCATCAGGCAAATCATTTCCATCAATTGCAGCAATTGCATCAAACAATGTATTTTTAACTTTTTGAGTTACTTTATCTCTTATTTCTCTGTCCCTTTCAAATAATTGGGTAAGAATAGTTTCAATGTTGAAATTGTCTGGCATATAATCAATAATATCTCGTGATTCTATATCAGATTCAATTTCATTGGATCCATCTTCACGTATTTTTTTGAGAAGAAGTGATTTTACTTTTTTTCGTAAAGCATCTTGAACTTCATCATCGCTTTCAAATAGATCAATAGCGATTTGTGAAATATCAGCATATTCTCTAATAGCCTCGTCGATGTCATCACTATTAGAATCAACTGATGCCAGTATTTGATCAATGATTTTTTGTACTACTTCTTGAGCTGACATTTGTCCCTCCCTTTTTTCAAAGGACAAAACCTGTTTTTAGGCACTTTGCCTAAATCAGCTTATTTTAACAAAAATTATAATTTTGTCAAATAAAAAATAATGCGGTTTTTTAGCGTTATTTGCTTAATTGGTATTTTACAGTATAATAAAATCTGGTACATTTAAAATAACTCATAATAAATGAAAGGGGGCTTAATGTTAAAAGTTGAGAAAATATGCAAATCATATAAGGGAGATCTTATTTTACAAGATATTTCTTTTGGAATTGGGAAAAATCAGAAAATCGCATTTATTGGGCCAAATGGTGCTGGAAAAACAACATTATTGAAAATTCTAGCTGATAAGGAAAAAGCTGATAGTGGAACAGTAAAAATTGATGATAATGTAGTAATAGGATATTTGCCTCAGGAAATTGATACTGTTGGAGATGAGACAATTGATCAATATTTAAAAAGAGTTACTGGAATTGATATGTTAGAAGAAAAGATGCACAGATTAGAACAAGATTTAGAAGATGCAGAAAAATTAGAGCAATATTCAGAAATTCAACAGCAATTTTTACGTTTGGATGGATATAATTTTATTCAGAAAAGAGATATAATATTAGCCGGATTTGGATTAGTTGAAATTTCTTCAGATAGATTAATAGCTTCATTGAGCGGTGGTCAAAAAGCCAAAGTGGCTTTGGCCGGGCTTTTACTTCAAAGTCCAGATTTATTACTACTTGATGAGCCAACAAATAATTTGGATCTGGCTTCAATTATTTGGTTAGAAACTTTTTTGCAAAATATTAAGGTTTCTTGCATGATAATATCTCATGATCGTCATTTTTTAGATAAAATTGTATCAAAAGTATTTGAATTAGATTGGTTTGAAAGAAATATAAATGAATTTAATGGAACATATAGTGAATATAGAGATTATAAGGAGAAAAAAAGAAATAGAGAATTGGAAGAGGAGAAACAAATAAAAAGGGAGAAGAAGAGATTAAAAGAGAGTGTTACAAGGAAAAAAAGCTGGGCCAGTAAAGCATCAAAGCAGACAACCTCAGATAAAGATAAATATTTACGAGGATATAGACGAGACCAATCATCCAAAATTACCAAAAGCGCAAAAGCAATCGAAAGTTATGTTGATAAAATAAAGGAAGTTCAAGTAACTCCAGAGCGGGGAAAACTGGAAATTCCAATAGTCGCCAAAGCGAGCAGAGCAAAGCATTCGATTTCATTACGAGATGTTCGGTATCAGTATGGAAATGTTTTTAGCTTAGGTCCGATTAGCCTACATATTGAATATGGATCAAGAATTGCAATTCTTGGGCCAAATGGGTCGGGCAAATCTACTCTACTTCAAATAATCTCTCGGAAAATCATTATAGAAGATGGTGAAATAATGATTGGAAAATCATTAAAGTTCGGTAATTTAATGCAGGAGAATGAAAACATCGCCAAGGAAAAAACAATTTTTGAATTTTTTACTGAAAAAGAGATTGATAAGCAGAAAATATATTTTATATTGGATAAGTTTCAGTTTTTAGCCAAAGATGCAGATAAAAAAATAAATGATTTGAGTCCAGGCGAGAAAATGAGGATTTTATTAGCGTTATTTACCGTTCAAAATGTGAATGTTTTGATTTTAGATGAACCAACCAATCATTTGGATATCGAAGCGCTTGAAGCTTTAGAAAAATCATTGATAGATTATAGTGGGACAATAATTCTTGTATCTCACGATAGACTTTTTTTAGAAAATATATCTCCTTCTCATTTATTTATGATGAGTAATGGCAGTATTAAAGCCATTTCAAATCAAGATGATTATCAGAAATCATTAGAACGAGAAGCGAAGAAGCTAATAAAACAGCTTTAAAAAAATTGAAAAAGGACACATATTACACATGGTCCTTTTATTATTGTAATTTTTTTTTCTCCAAATATTTAGTAAAAGATGTTATTCCGTATGGATCTTTGGCTTGAACATCTTTATGAAAGATATAAGCCCTTGCTTGGCATTCTCGAAGTCCATTATTTCTGAATTGGTTAAAAATTTTATGGTTTTGCCATTTTTGTAAAAAATGATCATCAAAGGCTGGTAATTCCCTGTCTTGATAATAGCCTGCAGCAACCAAAGATGGACAAGTTATCATTTTTCCATTCACATCTATCACCAGCCCTGATCTAGTGGCTCGGCATTCATTTCTTGGCGGAAGCCCAAGAAGTTTTGAAACGATTGCAGCATTGGAAATTCCAATTTTTTCACCTTTATTTTTTCTTAAATTAAATAAGGTGATAATTAAATCAAAAAAGCTTTGCGGTTCTGGTATCAGATTTCTATGTTCAGGCTGAAAGGGTTTGAATAAATTGAAATTGCATGGGATTCCAAGTTGTCTGCAATAATCAATTATTTGTTGATAAAACAAGATATTAATTGAATTGATAGTAAAAGTAGTTTCCACAGCTAAGCCCTTGCTTGTCAATATCCGTAGAGTTTTGTCTACTTTTCTAAATACTCCTTTACCTCTGATTTTATCATGAATTTTTTTTGTTCCATCAAGGCTAACTAAAAAAGTTAATCTTTTGATTTTGGCTAATTGTTCGAGCATCTCATTATCAATTAAAGTTAGATTGGTAACAAGATTAATCGCCATTTGATTTTGCTGGCAAGCTTTAATTATTTTCAACAAGCCTTTATGCCTTAGGGGCTCCCCGCCTATTAGGCTGACTTCAAATATGCCATTTTTAGCCAAAAGATTTACGGTATCAATTGCTTTTTGTGTGGGAACAAATATTTCTTGGTGTTCAGCCTGAAAACAATGTTTACATCGGAGATTGCACGAAGTTGTAATTTCAAATTCTACGCCCAAAGGCATGTCAAGTTGCCTTTGTTCTAGGACATTAAAGCCAGACGGCTTTATTTCTTCCTGAATTTGTTGTAAAAATTCAATTACGTCATTGAGAGCCTGAAAAAGTGAAATGTGAAATTTTTTAGATATAGACTGAGCAATAGAGTCAATATCTTTTTCATGGTTAAAAAATAAATCTAAAATATTTTTTCCAATTTTATTAATTTCAATCACTCGTCTGGTATCTAAAAAGTAGGCTATATATTGTTCTTTTTCTTGCCTAAATCGCACTAACATTGGCCGCTCCTTTTTGGGTTATAAAAGAGGTAATGATGAAATTACCTCTGCCAGTCTGTTGTCATGGCAATTTGATAACACATGACGCCCCCTTTTTTTTGAGATTGAGGGTTGTTTCGAGTCTGATCAGGGCAGACGCGAATGCTTTCCCAGCGTGTTCTCCTGATTGTAATCCCCCAGGAGAACCACCGCAGCTTGTTAGGCAGCAACCTGATTCTACGGGTTCTGGAAAGTAGCCGCGTCTAAGTACCTTTGGTTTTTGGTACTTCCTCATTGTGAGGTCCTCCTTTTTGTGAAGGTTCTAGAAATGGGGTAAAATTTTTACCAAGGACTGCTTTAAGCTTATGAAATATATTTATTTTTGTCAAATAAAAAAATGCGGTTTTTTCGCATTATTTTTTATTATTTAATATTATTAATAAGTTGTTTAACTTTATTTTCATCAATTCTCTGGTTATAAGGCTTTATATTTATTTCTTTTTTATCTTTTACGCCTTTTTTAAGTGAAGTACTTACAATTGCTCCGTTTGCGTATTGAAAAAATTCTTGAACATTATTCTTGTTTAATCCACTGCCAATTAAAATTGGAAAATCATTAACAGAATGTTTAATCATTTGAAGTTCTTGCATATCCGGAGCATTGCCAGTCCAGCTGCCAGTGATTATTAAAGCATCAGATCCATTTTCTATTGCCAATTGAGCTGACGTTTTTAAATCATGGATTGATAAAAGTTCAGCATGTTTAACTTGAATATCTGTAAATAAAGCTATATCTTCAGCATTGATTGATTTTTGATAATTAATAATTTGTCTAGCATTTCCATGTATAATTCCATAATCAGTTTTGACTGAATCAATGAAAACAGGAATTCTAATAAATTTCAGATTTAATATTTTCGCAATTGATAAAGCAGTTTTATAATCATTCCATAAAACACTAATACCAATTGGCAGCTTGGTTGCTTTTTTAATTTGTTCACCCAAATATGTCATTGAAGCTATTTGTGCTGGATCAATAAATTCTTTATGTGGAAAATCATAATTATTTTCAAAAATAATAGCCTTTGCTCCTCCATTTTCAAAGGCTATTTGATCTTTTAAAGCATTTTGTATGGCAATTTCAAATCCTGGAAAATTTTCATAACCTAAAAGAGGTGGAAAATGAATAGCACCGATTATTACATTTTTATTTTTTTCAAATATTTTTTGAAATTTATACATAATAAAAAAATAACGCTGCTTAGCGCTATTTTCTTAATCTTCGAGTATGTTTAGCTAATTGCTTGCCTTTTTTAGTTTTTTTCTTTGCATGCTTAGTTCTGGCTCTTGCTGCGCTATTGTGTCCCATATGATTGAAATTGTTATTTGTAATACACTTTATTCTATCGTATTTTTTAAATCTGTGCAAGTGCAAATTGTTTTATTGGGACAAAGCATTTAAATCGTCAACCTCAATATTTTGAATATCAGTTTTTAATTTTTGTAGATCTTTTTCTGTTATATCCATTTCAGTATCAGATGTGGCTATTTTTGAATTAGTTGGCTGCGTCTGTTCAATGTTTGGCTGGCCTAAATCAATTTTAATACCATCCAGTTGTTGTGTTGAAGAAGATTGTTCAGTTTTTTTGCCACAAGCAGATAAAGATAATGCAAAAATTAAAATTAAGACTATAGAAAGTATTTTTTTCATATTATTTTGTTATTAAATTAAATGCATGTTCTAATTGCTGCTGTGCGTTTAGCAGGTTTGTTTTTGCCTGACGCAGATAATTGTTTCCTTCACTGAATTTAATTAAGGGCGTACCAGGTAATTTTACTTGTTTATATGAACTTTCTGCAAAATCAACCTTATCCTGCGCTGTTTGCAATTCTGTTTTGGCTACATTTAATTTATTTATTATTTCATCACTGTCTGGAAGTTTTTCAGCAGCCGCCCGAATCTTTTGTTCATACGTTTTTGCTGTTTCAATTAAATCATTTCCAATACTCACCCACATTGATCCAGAATTTCTGGCAACATCAGTTAATAGCTCCAAATAAGACTTTATCATTTTTAGAAAAGTTGTTCCTAAATTCAGTTGCGAATCAATATTTTTAACATCTGTTCGTAAAGTATCTATTTTTGCTAGATTTGTTTTTACATCAGTTTCAATATTGGTTTGAATGGTATCTGGCACATTTGGATTTTCCTGAGCTTCAAGTTTTTTCCAGCCAAGCCAGGCCTCAGCTTCATCCAGCGCAGCTTCTAATACTTCTTTTCCTGTGTCAATCACTGCTTGCTCATTTTCATCAGATTTGTCAGTTGCATAATCAAGCTTTGCTTCCTTATGATCAGCCTCAGCTGCCATTCGAATTTTTATAGCATTAAGCCAATCTTGTTTAAGCTGATTTGAAGTTGCAGCTTGTGAAATTCCAGGTAATAACAACATCGTAATTAATAATACTAAAAGTATTTTTTTCATATAAAGACGTTATGAATAGTTGAATTAATATTAACAGAGTATTGTTATTTTTTCAATAAAATTGACAAAGAATGTAAATTTTAGTAAGAATAATAGAACCCTGGTTTTTTACAATCAAGGAGGTGAAAATGCCATATTATACAGATGAATATTTAGCTTTTGATCATGATCGAGCGAAGGGACCTGGCCTTATATTGTTTATTTTGTTTTTGTTTGCTTTTGGTATTATGCCAGTGGCTGCATATAATTGGGCAGTCAGGCTTTATTTGTTTACCGGGTTGATTACTTTTATTTTGCGGCTGAGAAGAAATAGAGCTGAGTTTTTTAAGGAATTAGGCTGTGCGTTTAAATCACATACTACAAATTTTTGGTCTACATTAATATTATGGCCAATTGATGTGATTGCCCTTGCCTTAGGCTGTAAATGTTCATTTATAAGTCGATATAGCATACATGAGTTTGATAGGATTTTTAGGAATAATAGAGGCATCCATCGTGATACGGTCAGAGAACTCGTTGAGCAACAAATTGATATTGGAGAAAAAGAAATAGAACAATTATTTGAAGATATGGTCTACAAGGCCAGAAAAACAACTGCTGTAGTTGGTTCTGGCGCAATGATTACCTTGGCAAATTATGCTTTTGCAAAGGGAACACCACCAAGAGCAAATGAAGAAGTTGAACTTCAGATGATTATTTGGGGAGACTTTATGCATGATCGTCAGTTATGGCTTAAATTAAAGATATGGTATTTTGAGTTTTGGCAGCAAAATCGCTGGCCAGCTGGAAAAGCAGCTCCAGCTTCATATATTGGAGGTGGATTTAAAGTTCCATTATTCTCAAAATCTGCCATTGTAGTTAATTGTGGCCCACAGGGTTCAGATGAAGGCGTAGATAGTTTTGCCTTTTTTGTAAATTTGATCCTTGGAGACAAAGATTGGCAAATCGTTCTGGCTAATAGGGCACAAAAAAACTTTTTCAATAAAAAAGTACCATGGGTAATTATGCATATTCAGTCAATAAAAACTCCATTACTTGAATGGTTGAGACTAAAGGTTGATCAGGCATATTTACTGAATAAGTTAACTAGACTGAGAGTTGGGCCTGAATTTTCATTTCCAACTGACAGCCTAAAATATTTCAGACTTTGGCCAAGCTATGATTTTATTCAAGAAATCCCGGATGTTAGATTGCAATTTCAATATTCATTTTAAGCAGCAGATAATACTCGCTGCTTTTTTGTAAAAAAAACACCCGCGTAAAAGCGGGATGTTTTTATAAGTTGACTTTTAGGCTTTTTGTACATTGATAGCACGTGGGCCTTTTTCAGACTCTTCAACATCAAAGGTGACAGCATCTCCTTCATTTAAATCATTGTATTCAACACCCTGAAGCGCTGAAGAATGAAAGAAAATGTCTTTGTCAGGAGATTCATCTGAAGCGATAAATCCAAAACCTTTGTCTGTAAGTCTTTTGATTGATCCGTTCATAAAAAAATAAGATGAATTAATCTGCAAAATTTAGCCTCTTGCAGAAATTCGACTTATTTCTACTAACGGGGCAAACTTTTTGCAGTTTTATAATAGCATAAAATAAAAATAATGCAAATAGCAAAGCAATAAACAAAAACACCTCCATATTTGGAGATGTATTTGTGGGGCGAGTAGAGGGAATCGAACCCTCATCACCGGTACCACAAACCGATGCTCTAACCGTTGAGCTATACCCGCCATGGTGTAGGATTATGGTGCAAATTGAAAATGTCAAAAACAGAGTAAGTCTAATAAATCGAGGAAATATCTATACATTATTCGTATTCTAAAGAACCCTCTTTTATTATTGGCTGAAGGCCATGAGCCTGTTAAGCAGGGATTGGATGGCGTCCGCGGATGGACTCGAACCATCAACCTACAGCTTAGAAGGCTGTTGCTCTATCCGGTTGAGCTACGCGGACCGAAAACTAAAATCACCTCACTATTATATCAAATTTCCAGAATTGAGTCAATAAAGCAAGGTATATGGATATAATGTGTAAATTCCAAGTAAAATGTTTGATATTTGAATTAAAATATGTTATATTTGAGTATATTTTAGGTAAAATAGATAAAAATTGGATGAAAATTGCCTTTTGCGACACATATCCATGTATAAAATTAGGCAAATATTTGAAAAAATAGTATATAATGACGGAGAATGTTTCACGTGAAACATTTTGGATGCGAATTTCAAATTTCAATTTTTTAATTCCCAAAATGCACCCGTAGCTCAGTTGGATAGAGCGAGACACTCCTAACGTCTAGGTCGCAGGTTCGATCCCTGCCGGGTGCGCCATCCTTCGCTCTCGCCTCGCGAAGCTCGACTTGAGCTTCGGATGGCGCAGTCACTGAAAGTCTACATTAATTGATCCACAAAGGCATTTACCTGAGATGATTTGTAATTAAGGTCAGTAAGTAACTGACAATTGTATACACTGGTCTATACTTTTAGATGTCAAATCCCCTATTTGGGGACTTTTTGTTGACAAATAATAAATAGATATTTTGGAAAAATAAGGATTTAATTAACAATGCTATAGGAATATGTTTTATAGTATTTGCATAATTGAATACATTGTAAAAATAGAATTCATGGACAAAAAAAATGTTTCACGTGAAACATAATATTACCTTTTGCGACACAACACTATGTTATTTATGTAAATTTAGCTAAAATATTAAAAATCTGTTAAATATTTCGAATTTTTGACAATTTTTTGGAAATGTAATAAAAAAGAGACAGTAGATCTTTCACAAAAAGGGGGAAAAAGTGGAACGAAAAATAGCTGAATACGAGTTTGTTGACTGTAAATGCTGTAAAGGCAGTGGAAAATGCAGCTGCTGCAAGGGAAACAGAAGGGTAAAAACAGAACTCAGAGTTGTTCATTTAATTCCAGAGGATAAAGTAATTGTTGAAAAAAGCTCTAGAAAATATGATAAAATGAAAGAAAAATACGACAAAATTGGATTTGATTTTCTTATTGTATCAATGATAACAGTGGTGGCCTTAATGATTCTAGGAATCGTAACGAAAAGTTTTATTGTTTTAATAGGGATTGTCATTCCTGTATTTTTCCTATATTTAACACTTATCATTTATGGAAAATCAGATGAGTGGTGGAAAAAATATTTAGAGGTTCGGTACGAAATCGCAAATAAATATGGTATAGAGAAAGAAGAGATCTTTGTCATAAAATAAAACCGTCGATCATATTCGACGGTCTTTTTAATTTCAAATTATACAAATTATAATTTTATTTCAATTAATTTTAACGGAGAGCTTTTACCAACTTTTATTGAGATATTAGACTTTGGAATATTAAAATGTTTTGAAATTAATTCAATCAATTGTTTATTTGCTGCGCCATCAACTGGCGCTGCAGTTAGCTTCACCTTAAATTCAGTGTCAGATAGGGGAATGAGCTCTGTTTTTTTTGATTTAGTTAATACCTTTACAGTAATGATCATACAATTTTTGAAACATCACCTTTTCCTTGTCTTAAAACAATTGGCTGTTCTTGAGTTAAATCTAAAACTGTTGATGGCTCAGCTTTCAAAATTCCAGCATCTAAAATAAGGCCTATATTTCCATCTAGATTTTTTTCAATTTCAATTGGATCTGTAAAATGTGGTTGGCCTTTAATATTTGCACTTGTAGATACTATTGGATTTCCTAGCATTTTTGTCAATTCTAAACATATTGGACTATCAGGAATTCTAATTCCTACAGTCAATCTTTTTGGCAGAATCTGTTTTGGAATAAGTTTTGTTGCTTTAAGTACAAAAGTATATGGCCCAGGACTTAGCATTTTTATTATTCTAAAAGCCGCATCACTTAATATTGCATATTTACTAATATCTTTTAAATCTGGCACAATGAAACTCAGTCCTTCAGAAGTCGGTTTTTGTTTAATTTTATAAATTTTTTGAATTGCATCAGGATTTAATGCATCACATCCAAGTCCATAAATTGTATCTGTTGGATAGGCAATAACGCCTCCTTGCTTCATTATTTCAACAGCTTTTTTTAGTTTTGGATACTCTGGAGTCTCCTTGTTGATTTCAATAAGCATAAAATTTTTGTTATTTATCTAATTTCATTTTATAATGCTTGTAGGTATTAGGCAACAAGATATGAAAAAAATTGTTTTATTATTTCTTTGTATCATAATTTTATCTGCGTGTGCTAAATCTGAAATTTCAAAGGTTTGTACTGATGAAATTTGTTTTGATGTTGAAATTGCTGATAGTTTATCAGAAAGAAAGCAAGGCTTAATGTATCGAGAGCATTTAGAAGAAAATAAAGGAATGCTTTTTATTTTTGATGAACAAAAAATTCATCCTTTTTGGATGAAAAATACTTTAATACCATTAGATATAATTTGGATTGATGAACAAATGGAAATTGTTTCTATTTTCCCAAATGCACAACCTTGCAAAACTGAACAATGCGATTCAATCCGGCCATTAAAAAAAGCAAAATATGTTCTGGAGATAAATGGGGGAATGGCTGCTGAAAAGGGGATTGATGTTCATGATTTTATTGAATTTAAATAATGGAAATTGGTTATTTTAAAATTTGAAATTGGTATTCGAAATTAGAAAATGGAAATTGAAATAAAAAAATCCGCTCAAGTGTTGAGCGGTTATTTGGTTTTGCCATGTTTACGTAGAATTTTATTTATTCTGGCAATATGCTTTTCGTCCTTTATATATTTTAGTTTTTCTTCAAGGTCAATCAAAATTTTTCCATATTCACTTTCAAAAATATAATTACATAATGTAAGAAATGGATATTTCCCTGGCAATTCTAATGAACCAAGATGTCTTCTGGGAAATAGCTTATATACATGCACATCCATAGGAGGGTGATGGATACCACTTCCCAGCGGGGGGAAAACTTTGAGTCTTTTCATGTGCTTTTTCAGGGCCCTTAGCCTTGGAAAAAGAGAAGCTTTTATATGGAATATTAGATTAGAAACAACCCAGGCAGCTGATTGAATTTCAAGTTTGTGTTCAGTTGTCCAGACAGGCATGGGGAATCCATAGGATTTATGCGGAATCTCACTTGCTTGTGTTAAAGAATGAATTGCTTGCGCAGGTATTGACAAGTTATTCATACGTTCCTCAAAGTCTTTACACTGGATTATTTCAGCAGGATTAAAACATACGGCATCGAAGTATATTTCCAATAAAGATAATTCCTCGAATTGACATACTACAATTCCATTATCAAATCCCGGTGTAAGCGAGGGATGATAAAAATGAGCGTCAGCAAGTTTATAAGTCCCAAAAGGCTGTAAGTTTTTTACCGTTTCCCATGCTTTCATACTTCGCTCTTGGCAATAGCTGGCAGCAACAGCCTTTATCCCCTTGACTGCTTTTTGTGCTTGTCTTTTGGTTATTTGTATGTCAGGCCACGATGAAAGCAAGGCAACTGCTTTTCGTCTTATTCTTTCTCTTTTTTCTCTATCGAGCATATTTCCCCCTTGGTTTGAAAAGAACTGTTTCAAATTAGTTTAATTCAGAATTATTGATCTGTCAATAAAAATCCGCTCAGGTGTTGAGCGGTTAGATGCTGGGGTTTATGTAATCATCATCATAGGTGACAGAATATCCAGACTTGAAAAAGTTTCTGGCGCAATTGTAGGCTTTTGTGAAAGAAAAAGTAAAGAGCAATGTGAAAATGAAAATGATCGTTGCAAATACAAATTGAATTGATAAGACAATGACGAAAAGGAACAAACCTATCGTTAGAAAAGCTGCAAGATCCATCCTTTACCTCCCTTTGCGATTTGTTTGGGTTCGTTATACTTAATTTATCAATTTGACTTATTTTGTCAATAAAACCGCTCAATGAGCGGCTTATTTATTTTGAATTGTTTTTATTAATGCTTGGTGGACTTTTTTGTTTGAAGCGAGCATGTCTTTGCTCGTTAATGTCCATTCATTATCCTTAAAGTCTGTCACTTTGCCCCCAGCTTCTCTGACTAATAATATCCCAGCTGCCACATCCCAGGAATGTGCATTTGGAATTATCATAGAGTCAGTTCTGCCAGCTGCAACATAACCCAGTTCAAGTGAGGCAGAACCAAGCTGGCGCATAAAAGCGGCTCTTAGCTTGTAATAACTATAAAGCTTTATTGCTCTTTTCCATGAAGAAATGCCAGTGCCATGGCAATATGTTAAAAGTGCTTTGTCCAGTTGATTTCGATTTGATACTTTTAGTTTTTTATTATTAAGCTTTGCGCCCTTGCCAAGCTCTGCTACATAAAGTTCATCTAATGCTGGTGCATAGATAATACCAAGCTGGATTTCTCCTTTATAAACTAAAGCAGCTGAAACTGCAAAAAGGGGATTGTGCATGAAAAAATTGGTAGTACCATCTAATGGATCTATTACCCAGAGATAATCAGACTTATTTTTTGAGCGGCCGCTTTCTTCTGATAAAATGGTATGGTCTGGGAAGTTTTTTTTAATTGATTTTGTAATAATTTTATCTGCGACCATGTCTGCAGAAGTGACTAATTGATGTTTTGATTTATATTGAGCAGTGAATTTACCTGAATTATAAATTTTAAGCAATTCTGACCCTGCTTTTTTTACTGCTTGTAAGGCAATTGTTTTTGGATTCATATTTTTATAGATCTTCTAATAATTGTAGCTCTAATTTTTTTGTCTTTGTATCTAATGTTGCAAACACAGCCTTATAACCCATTCCAGCTAAGGATCCTGGATTAGCTAAATACGTATTATTAAATTTTTCAATCCATGGCTTATGCGAGTGGCCGTAAAATGCAAAATCTAAATTGTTTTCTTTAGTCATTAGACTGGCTACTATTTCTTTGTGGTGCGCTAATGCTATTTTTAAAGAATCAATTTCAATTATTTTCTTTTTATCCAAAGTGAACATGTCAGCATTGCCCCTCACGGCGTGAATATCTCCGTTAAAGCTGTCTTGGATATAGTTAAATGTTTCTAAAGACGTGACATCACCACAGTGAAGTAGCGTTTTTATTTTATTTTTTTTGCAATAATTTGAAAATTTTTCCAAATTAGGAATATTGTCATGGGAATCTGAGATAATCGCAATTTTTGACATATTTATGACAAAAGAACATAAGAACTCAAGAACTAAAGAACAAAATCATGTTCATAAGTTCATGCGTTTATTAGTTCTTAAGTTTTTCTTAACTTATTTAATATTTCAAGATTTTTTTTATCTGATTTATCATTTTCTTTTGGTGTTTCAATGATAAAATTAATTTCCTGCAGTTTTGGATGTGTGATCAAGGTTTTGAATCCGTTTATTCCAATAAATCCTTTTCCAATATGTTCATGTCGATCTTTGTGAGAGCCCAGTTCAACTCTGCTATCATTAATATGCAGTAGTTTTAGCTTATCAAGGCCAATTGTTTTATTAAATTCTATTAAAGTTTTATTAACTGAGGTTTTTGTTCGCAAATCATAGCCAGACGCAAAAGCATGAGCAGTATCAAAGCATATGCCAACATCTTTATTTTGTATTTTATTTAGGATAAACGCAATTTCCTCAAATGTATCACCCATAATTTTGCCAGCACCTGCTGACATTTCAATTAAAAATTTGGTTGTGCCAGTATATCCATCAAAAATTCGGTCAATACTGCGAACTGTTTCCTTGAGCGCATCTTTTTCAGTTCTTTCACCAGCACTTCCTAAATGAGTCATGATATATTTTACACCAAGCTGTGTACCTCTTTCTAATTCTTCCCGGCAGGCATTGATTGACCCATGCTTTATGCGATTATTTGTTGAAGCTAGGTTAATATAATACGGAGTATGAATGTAATAATCAGTTAACTTATGCTTTTTGCAATTAGCTTTAAATTCTGTAATCTCTTTTTCAGTTAAAGCTTTTAGTCCTCCGCCCCGTGGTGATCTTGAAAAGAATTGAAAACATTCACAGCCTTGTTTTGCTGCGTTAAGCGGGGCGTTTTGGATGCCGCCAGCGATTGAGACATGGGCGCCTAGTTTCATAAATTACAAATATTGAATCATTAAATTCGTTAAATGCATTAAAGTCGTTAAATATTACAAATGATTACAGATATTCTGTACATCGCCTTGCAAAACAATTGGCTTCATTAAATTTATTTCAATAGCATATCTGATATCTTCTTCAGTCGGTGGGTCAAATAGCAAAAAGATTTTTTTATTAAAATGATGAGCAATGCCCATTTCCATTAAAGTTGAGCCGCCAACATAACCAGCTATTTCATTTTTTGGATAATTCAGTACCAGTATTGCATCTCTGGGTACTATTAAATCAAAATGAGCTTTTATAATATCATCATAGGTTTTAAAATGTTCAGGATCACTGGCAAAATCACGTTCTGGATTTTCAGCACACATTTTTGTATCATAAGGTACAACAACTTCATGTCCTAGGTCTTGAAGAATTTTTTGAGCCCCCAGCATTTGTTGGGCAAATTTCATTGAGCCGATTATGACGATTTTCATATGGTTACGAATGTTAAATCATTAAATACATTAAATTCGTTAAAGACATTAAAATTATTACAAATGATTGCGAATTAGATTATCTTTGGATTCAGGATAATTACATTATAACAAAAGCAGCTCAACAGAGCCTGTTTAATAATTTATTTTTTTTGTATTCCAATTTGCTCCAGGAATTTAATTCTGGCAGGTTCAATTTTAATAGCTCCTTTTATATCACCAGGAATTGAATATATTAAAGAATCTTTTGAAATATATAGCTCAAGTTCAGAAGGATATTTTCGATCGTTATTTATTACAATATCCATATTCACTAATAAAGGCTCTGCTTCAAATTTTTGTACTGTGCTTATAAACTCTGGTGTAAGTTTAGTATCTGTTAATTTACGTAAAAATTCTTTTTTATCACGAAGAAGACGAGCCGCAAATCTTTTATCAATAGGTACTGTGATATATGTTCGTATATCTGATTTTTGACCGACAACCTTCTCCTCAATTGTTTGAACACCTTCAACTAAAATGACCTTTGCAGGGGTAAGATTATCAACAGATTTACCTTGCTGCAATTTGTTAATGGTCATATGCAATTTTTTTAAATCTAGTTCATTGCTGTTAGGAAAATAAAAATTATCAGTACTCACAACTGTTATATCTATTTTATCTTCTGCTATTTTCTTACGTAGTTCGTTTGCCAGTGTTGTTTTCCCTGATCCTGTTTTGCCAGACAAGGTGACAAGAATACTTTTCTTTTCATTAAGGCAGGTCTTTATCTTGTCCTTAAGTAAAGCAATCCCTTCATCAAAATTCTCAGCGCGTTTGTAGGATTGCACATTAGCGTCCTCTTGTTTTGGTCGTTCTAAATCCATATTTATACAATGAAAAATAAATTATCCTGATTCTATTATAACAAAAGCAGCTTTTGAGAGCTAATTTTTAAATTTGACTTTTTATATATCTGCCATTAAGCTTATTTAACACAAGGAACCTGGAAAAGGAGGTGTTCGATGTCAGAACAAGAACTTTTACACAAAAAAAGACAAGCCTTTGCGGCAGCTTATATGCATATTTTAGAAATTTTAAAAAAAGAGATGGAAAAGGACTCTGATTTATGTCATCCAGGCATATTTGATTTAGATTTTATGGTATTTAGTGGATCTGTTGAATATGAAAGAATGAGATTGGGTATGAATACTCATATTGGATTGACTATTGTGTGTCAATTAATCAGGCATTGTGATGATATTCATTTTCATAAATGCCCTACTGATTTAGAATGTTGCTGTAAAAAAGAACAGCGTGACCAAACAAAGATATAAATTGGTTTTAACTTAGGCAAGGAGGGAATAGTCATGTGTTTGCCAATGACCTGCTGCGAAAGAGAAACAATGATAATTTTTGGTGAATGGTTATATTTTGCAAAATGGAATATTCGAGGCACTGGTAGAATTTTGTGTCAGGAAGTGATTGATAGAATTCCAACAGAAAAAAGGAGTAATCAATCACAAAGAGATAGTGGAGGAATTGATGTTCATTTAGCAATAGGTGAGAGGGGCAATTTTAGAGGATGTTATGATCATCCGATTGATGTTGATGAATTTCTTTTTTCAATTTCAGAGCAAACAGCAATGAAATATTTGCCAAAACTTTTTCAGGACATGATTGAAAGCAGGGAAAAGCATGCAGCTTAAATAAACGACTTAAAATAGTCGTTTTTTGAATTATAAAACAGCTAGGATTGACAATTTTATAAACATTTGATATAATTAAATGTTCGTTTGTGATTGTTTTATTCAATAGGAGGAATCATGTCTGAGAAAAAAAAGAAGAGCCATTGGCCTCTGCTAATTGCCATTATTGCAACACTATTTACTTTTGTTGGGATAGCGCTGTTTTTCATATCAAAATCAAATCAACCTGATTATTCTGCAAATCCGATTGAATGCATAAGTACAGTGTCTGTTCAGACAGGCATAAAAAATATGGACGAACTTTATATCAATAATAATAGCATAGGAGACATTCATTATATTAAAGGTTCAAATGGTTGCTTTGCCTTGTTGGTTTACAGCTATAATAGAAATAGAATTGATTTCACTTCAATCCCATGCGACCAAGTGCAGACATTTGCCAATACATGTGAGAAAGCCCAGTGAGTAATAACTTGCTGGGTTTTTAATTTTAAAAAGCTCAGATGAGCTTCTTTTGTGAAAATTTTACTGCCCTTTGCGTCATTCCCGCGCAGGCGGGAATCTATGAATTGTATTGTATGAAGCAAAGCAGTAAAATTTTATGCCACTGCAATAAATTGATGAGATCCCCGATCAGGTCGGGGATGACGACCGGGCTGCGGTATCTATTAATTATTCGTTTATTTATCAGATTCAATTTTTTTATTATCAGTCTTTTCTGGCTGATGCGGTCTGGAACCCAAAACAGAAGCCATCACCATTGCCCAGGCAATAATAATGCTTTTGAAGAATTTAAGTATTTTTTTAAGAAATCGTGACATTATTTTTTAGAAACTCAATTACTTTTTTATTAGCAATTAAATTTTCAAAATATCTGCGCGCGTTTTCAGTCTTAATATTTTTTTCAAGCTGATCAAGTTGATTTTGATATTGAGGCTGAAGTTTATATGATGCTAAGGTTTTTTCCTGTTCTTCATCAATTTCTTTTTTTGTTGCCTTTAGTTCTTCTTTTTTAGCGATCGCCCTGATAGAAAGAGCTGTTTTTACGCGCTTTAGGGCATCAGCTGAAAATTCCAAACGCATTTCTGCTTCTGATTTTTTTAGGTGATTTAAGTATTGCTGAAAATCCAATCCTTGTCTGGTTACATTATCTTCTAATTCATGAAGCATTTTGTGAGTTTCCTCATCAACCAGAATATCAGGAATTTCTTCAAACGTAGCTTTTTCAATAAGTTGTTCAATGATTTCAAATTCTTGCTTTTGAACTGCCTTTGCCTTTTTTTCATCCTCTAAATTTTTCTTAATTTGATTTTTTAAAGCTTCAACGGTCGGTACGCCCATGCCTTTGGCAAATTCTTCTGTTATTTCTGGCAAATCAATTTGATAAACAGCTAAAAGTTTGACTTTAAATTTTGCTAATTTGCCAGCAATTGTTTTTTGATGATAGTCTTTTGGGAATTCCAGATCAAATTCTTTTTCTTCATCTTTTTTCATGCCAATAATTTGTTCCTCAAAACCTGGAATCATTTTTTTATCCCCAATTACTAATGGATATTTTTTTGCCTCTCCGCCTTCAATCGGTACTTTATCTACACAAGTATTAAAATCAACCTCAACCCGATCGCGCTCTTTTACTTCTCGATCTACTAAGGTTTCTTTGGCTCGCATTTTTTTCAAGTCAGCTAAAACTTTTTCAATTTCAGAGTCTTCAATTTTAATTTCCTCAAGTTTTTTTGCCTTGATTTTTTTATACTCTGGCAATTCTACGCTAGGTAAAAGTGATACAGTTGCTTTGAATATAAAAGGATTTTTTGGAGCCATTTTTACAATATCAATTTTAGGCTGTTCAACTGTTTCAAAATTTTCCTGTTCAATTGCTTTATAATAATTTTCTGCAATCATGTCTTGTGACGCATTTTGATAAAGAGCCATTTCTCCAAATTGCCTCACTACAGTATCAAAAGGAGCTTTGCCTGGGCGAAAGCCTTTGATTGGTTTATCTTCAGATAGTCTTTCTGCAGCTTTTTCCAAATATGGCTTTACTTCCTTCTCAGACAGCTCAATAATTAATTCAATTTGTTTTTTAGGTAGTTCTTTTTTTGTAATATTCATATTAATGTTTGGGAAAAACAGATCAACGGATGGCAATAGATGAAACAGATATTAGATATTCTGATTTTCCATTGTATCCGTTTCAGATCTGTTGATCCGTGTATTAAAAAAATAATCATTTATCCAGATTATCATATATTAAGAAAGTAGTCAAGTAGACTGGTAGAATAGTAGAACAATAAATCTTTATTTGAAATTAGCCATGATCAAGCCTGCGCTGTTAGTACCAATGTTACAATGTAGGCAATGTAAAGCCCGATAAAAATTCCCCCCTGCCATTTTTCTAATACATGCCTCTTGCCTATAAACATGAATAGGAATAAGAGAAAGGTGGCGATGATGCAAACAATAACGTCTCTGTTTAATACTGGTGAAAATTCTAAAGGCCGGATAGTTGCAGTTATTCCTAAAATCCAGAATAAGTTGAAAATATTTGATCCAACCACATTACCAACTGCAATATCAGCCCTGCCTTTAAAAGCTGCGATTGCTGATGTTGCCAATTCAGGCAAAGAAGTGCCAATCGCCACAATGGTTAAACCAATGATCGCTTCGCTCACACCAAATGATTGGGCAATGACGATTGCGCCATCAACAATCCATTTTCCTCCAAAGGTCAAGCCGGCAAGCCCAACTAAAATCATTATTATCGACAGCCAAGTAGCGCGTTTTTTTATTGACGAGTCTTTTTCTTCACCTTGTACTTTAGCAATGCCAAAAGTGTAATAAATAAAAATTATAAAAAATGCCAGGAGTATTAATCCGTCAATTCTGGTTAAAGCTGAAAATCCAAGTCTATCAATTAATCCGTCGTTTACCAATATAAATACAACTAAGATGGCTAAGAGACTAAGAGGTACTTCCTTCCAGACAGTTCCTTTATGTACGCACAGGGCGCAGATTATTGCTGATACTCCTAATATTAATAAAATATTGGAAATATTACTTCCAATAATGTTACCAATTGCCAGGTCTCCCTGACCCTTTATTGCAGAAATTATATTAACAACCAATTCAGGAGCAGAAGTACCAAAAGAAACAACTGTTAACCCAATTACTAAATTTGAAATTTTTAACTTTTTAGCAATTGAAGAAGCTCCATCAACTAAAAAGTCAGCGCCTTTAATCAATAAAACAAAACCAAGCACAAACAGAATATAGGTAAGCATATGAATTTTTATTTTAATTCTTTTCAATTATACCATAAATATCACAGTGTGTTTATTATTTTGTGGATTATAATTTTTGAGTTTTGTAATTTTTTTGCTAAACTAACAGATATAGGAATTGGCTGGTGGCTGGTAGCTTGTAGCTTTTGTAAATCTACAAGCTAGCTTCTGCAAGTTACAAATTATGTTTAAATGTATATTTATCGGCGACATTATGGGTAAAATCGGCCGTCAGGCAGTGACAAAGATTTTACCTAAATGGAAAAAACAATATAAACCGGATTTAATAATTGCCAATGCAGAAAATTTGGCTCACGGAAAAGGAATAACTGAAAAGACAGTACAGGAAATGCTAAATTCTGGTATTGATTTTTTTACTTCAGGCAATCATGTTTGGGATAAGAAAGAAGCGTATAAGATATTTGAAGATCCCAAAGCGCCTATTATCAGACCGGCCAACTATCCTCCTGGAGTACCTGGTGATGGTTATCGGATAATTGAGAGTGGAAAAAATAAAATTTTAATTGCCAATTTAATGGGCAGAGTTTTTTTTCGGGAAGATTTTGAATGTCCGTTTAGGACAATTGACCGGATTCTTGATTCAAAACCAAAAGATGTAAAGATTGTAATCCTAGATTTTCATGCTGAGGCCAGCTCAGAGAATAAGAGCATAGGATTTTATTTAAAAAAGAGAGCAAGTGCAGTTTTGGGAACTCATACTCATGTTGGCACCTGCGATTATGAAATTTTGGATAAACATACGGCATATGTTACGCAGGTTGGCATGGCTGGGGCAAAAAACTCCAGCTTAGGTATAAAATTTGAGCCGGTAATTGAAAATTATCTCACTCAGCTGCCAACAGGACATGAATTGGTAGAAAAAGGACTGACTGAGATAAATGCGATTTATTTAGAAATTACGGACGATGGCAAAGCAAAAAAAATAAAAAAGCTTTACGAAGAAGTGCAAATTCGGTAAAATGAAGTTACGAGATTTACAAGATCCACATACAAGATATTACGAGATTACAGGATAATTAAATATCTTGTACTATCTCGTATGCAAATCTCGTACATCTTGTAACAATTAAATATAAAAAAATATGAACAAAGCTGAATTAGCCGGTGTCATCGCAGAAAAATGCGGTGTTACAAAAAAACAAGCAGAAGACATGATTGAATGTTTTGTAAGTACAACAATTTCAACATTAACAGCAGGCGGCGAGGTTGTGTTGACTGGGTTTGGTACTTTTTCTGCCAGAGTTCGAAAGGGCAGAATCGGAGTTAATCCTCAAAATCCGTCAGAAAAGATTGACATTCCGCCGACCACAGTTGCCAAGTTTAAGGCTGGCAAGGCACTAAAAGATTCACTTAAAGCTTCCACTTCCCAATAAATTAGTGAAACAAAGGCCTCTGACAAGAGGCTTTTTTGATAGATAACAGTTTACAATTGAAAGTTGAAAGATGATTATTATCTGCGATTTGTATTAAACTTAGCTAATATTCCTTGCTACTATTAGTGATTTATTTTATAATATAGTTAAATATGGAAAAAGAAAAAAAGCAATTTGATTTTTTAGAAGATTTTTTGCATGACAATCAAGATGTCTTTTTAAAGAATTTTAAAAAAAATTCTGAGGATGAAAGATGGGCTGAAAATGTTTACAAACCATTAATCGATAAAAATTCTGAGGTTTTTCAGGATGAGGATGAAGGCCAACTCGCTATTGATGTTTATCAGGATAAAAATAATATAATTGTTTTATCTGCCATAGCTGGAATAGATCCAGATAAGCTTGACATTTCCCTGCACAATGATATATTGACTATTCGCGGAGAAAGAGCGATGGATAATGAGATTGACAATGAAAATTACTTTTACAAGGAATGCTATTGGGGTAAGTTTTCAAGATCAGTAATTTTACCAGTTGAGGTACGAGGTGATAAAATAAACGCCACCATAAAAGGTGGTATTCTAAAGGTTGTTTTACCAAAGGTCAATCCAACCAAAAAGATTAAAGTTAAAGTGCTTGATGAAGATTAAGATAAAAATATGAAAATTGAAGTTGTTTTAGATCGATTTGAGGAGGACAAGGCTGTCTTGATTACAAAAGAAGGCAAGGAAATTATTATGCCAAGGCAATTAATAGAGGTAGATATAAAGCCAAAGGAGAGTTTGTGGCTCCAGCTGTCAGTAGATGCTGAAACTACTGAAAGAAACGCTGATCTGGCAAAAAAAATGTTAAATGAAATTATCTCAAAGGATGAGGAATAAAAAAATGACAGCAGAAGATAAAAAAAGTGTAAAAAAATTTAAAGGCGTACTGTTTACAGTGGCGATTGTTTTTTTATTATTGGCTTTTGTTATTGGAGCTGTTTCAATTTATCAGAATGTTCATCAGGAAAAAATTTATACTACAGTTTCAGTTGGAGATGTGAAGTTGGCAAAGATGTCTATTGAAGAGGCGAGTGAAGTTTTACAAACATCATTTAGGCAGACTTATAAAGACGGTTTTACTTTTTATTATGGAGATCAGGAAGTTACTATTTTAAATAATTACGAAGTAATTCAAGGAGTGGAAAGATCCATTTTAGAAGTGGATTTTGAAAAAACAGCTCAAAATGCATTTTGGGTGGGACGCTCTGGTAAAATATTTGTTGATTTAAAAGATCAATTGCTAACATTTTTAGGAGCAAAGAAAATTAAACCGGAAATTAAATTTGATAAGGAATATTTAAAGCAGCAATTAATAGAAAATTTTCAGCAATTCGAGGATCGGGCAGAATCAGCAAAGATTGAGGTTAAAATTACCTCAGAAAAAGATCGACAGGCTGAATTAAGGATTATTGATGAAAAAGACGGAGTGGCCTTTGACTATGACAATTTTATTAATCAGCTGGCTGAATTAATAAATAAATTTAATAATGAAAAAATCAGCATGGAATTAAAGGCCGAAGCTCCTCAAATTAGAGCTTTTGAAACAGAGCAGGCATTAGCTAAGGCAGATGAAATTATTAAAAATATTGACAGCCTTACATTTAAATATGAAGACAATTCTTGGCAGGCAAAATGGTCTGAATATGCACTCTGGCTGGCTTTGGATAAAAAAGACAATGCAGTCGGTTTAACGTTTGATCAGGATTTATTTTATAAATTTTTAGAACAAATAGAAGATGATGTTAACATACCGGCAAAAAACGCAAGATTTGAAATTGTAGAAGGAAAAGTATCTGAATTTCAGGTTTCTGAAAACGGAATCGCAATTAATAGAGATAAAACATATGAAAAGCTGGTTGACAACTTTTTTAATTTTCATAGCACTGAGCTGGAAATAGTGGTTGAAGAAGAATTACCAGAAGTAACCAGTGAAAATATAAATGATATGGGGGTGAGAGAATTAATAGGCGTTGGCGAATCAAACTTTGCTGGCAGTCCGGCAAACAGAAGGCATAATATTCGAGTTGGTTCAAATGTCTTGCATGGTTTGCTTATCGAGCCAGGTGAAGAATTTTCATTAACGAAAACATTGGGGCATATTGACGCATCTACTGGATATTTAGCAGAATTGGTAATAAAAGGAAATAAAACAATACCTGAATATGGCGGCGGGCTTTGCCAAGTGGGAACAACAATGTTTAGGGCAGCGATTAATACTGGTTTGCCAGTAACGGAAAGAAAACCTCATTCGTACAGAGTTTCATATTATGAACCTGCAGGATTTGACGCAACAATTTATGACCCAAGCCCAGACGTAAAATTTATAAATGACACTGGCCATTATGTTTTAATTCAAACTTATATTAATGGAAATATTTTGCGTTTTGAATTCTGGGGAACTGATGATGGCAGAGAAGTTGACGTAACATATCCAACAATATTTAATATAACTTATCCTGGCCCGACAAAAGAAATTGTATCTGAAGATTTGGAACCAGGTCAGAGAAGATGTACTGAAAGAGCGCACAATGGCGCTGATGCAGTATTTTATAGAACAATTACTACTGCATCAGGAGATGTTAATGAAGAAACATGGTCAAGCACTTATCGGCCTTGGCAGGCAGTATGCTTAGTCGGCCCAGAAGCACCGGCTGAAGATGGAGATGGGGGAGATACAGAAGCACCTCCTTCAGAGCCAGCACCAGCTGAATAACAAATAATTTAATTAAAAAAGGAATGCAAGTGAAGCATTCCTTTTTATATTAGTTTGATAGTTTTGGATTTTTTTTCATCTGCCTGATGACAAATGCAATCAGCTTATTCTTTGCCAAGGCTTTCAGTCCGTCATCAGTGATAGAGAATTTATCTCCCTTTTTTGAAACATAGCGTTGAAGCATCAGTTGATGAAGATCCAGCTGAACTTCCCGCGCGTCTGAAGGCTTTCCAAGATTTGTTCCCCAATGAAATTCATCCCCCAGCCATAGTTGTAGCTTTTTGCAGACCATTGCAGCGTCCAAGTCATTGTCATCAACTAATGCCAGTAAAAGAATAAAAGAACAGTCCATTTTATCCTCCTTAAATTTGAGTTGATTGAAAAACTGATTTTTTATTATAACATTGTTTTATTTTTTTGTCAATAATCTAAAAAAACAGCTTATGAGGTTTTAATATATATCTACTTTAAAATAAAAAACGTCCTTAAACGGACAGACAAGAAATTTTTACCCTGGCTGGATCGAGCCGAAGCCTGATCTTGCCATAAATAAAAACCCCATGCTTGTCGTGTCTGTCCGTTCAAAAACGTTTTAAGTATGTAAATACCTGATATACTAATTTAACTTATATTACAGAATTTGTCAAGTCTTTTACTAAAAAAACTTATATAATCTTATCAATTAAGCCATATGCCTTTGCCTGCTCTGCTGTCATGAAATTGTCGCGATCTGAGTCTTTTTCCACCTTTTTTATTGGCTGCCCAGTATGTTTTGCCAGTATTTTATTTAATCTATCCTTGATTTTTAGTATTCGTTCAGCCCTAATTTTAATATCAGAAGCCTGGCCTTCAGCACCCCCCATTACTTGATGAATCAAAATTTCAGAATTTGGCAAAGCAAATCTCTTGCCTTTTGCACCAGCAGTTAATAATACAGCTCCCATACTGGCAGCCATACCAATACAAATAGTTGTTACATCTGGTTTTATATATTGCATTGTATCGTATATGGCTAACCCTGAGGTTACAGATCCTCCTGGACTGTTTACATATAACTTAATATCTTTTTTTGGATCTTCACTTTCTAAAAATAAAAGCTGGGCAATTATACTATTAGCAATATTGTCATCTATTGGAGCACCAAGAAAAATTATCCGTTCTTTTAATAGTCGTGAATATATATCATATGCGCGCTCACCAAAATTTGTTTTTTCAATAACTGTTGGAATTAGATTCATATATTAATTAGACTCTCCATTATTACATTTTAAAATAAATTTGTCAAATGGTCAAAGTTTTTTTATAAAAATTTTGCTGACTTTAGCACAAAAAGTCCCCACTTTATAAACACCTCTTGACAAATTATATTGATAGTGATATAATAATACATCAATAAAAAACAAATACGAAACATGATTAATGTGTAAAATTATACAGAGGAGAGAGTGGAGGGCTATTTATTTATTTATTGAGCTCAATTCCACACCTCTGTATTATTTTGCATGTTAAGTCCTGTATAATGAGTAGGTAGGATTTTTTCTCTCTCCTCTGACTTTACTAGGAGGGCCCAATTCTTATCTACTCACTATACAGGATTTTTTTATTTCTATTTTTTCAGAGCTTCTATTAATATAATACGATATTTATTTAAAAAAGTTTCATTACAGCAGCACACATGCTGCTTTTTTTGTGCATAAAAATGTGCTAAAATAAAAGGGAAAATAATATTAAAATAAATGGGCCGAAAAAAGAAAAAAAAGAGCGAAAAAAAAGTAGAAGAAGTATCAAAGGAATTAAGTCCAGAGGCCAAAAAAGGTATTATTGTAGTTTTTTTGTTTGCTGCAGGCCTTTTAGGTTTTTTAAGCTTGTTTGCCTTGGCCGGCAAGGTAGGTGATTTTATTAATTCCGCGTTAGGTATATTCTTCGGATGGACAAAATTTGCTTTCCCTTTTCTTTTGATCATCTATGCATATGTCTTGCTAAGAGATGAAAAGTATTCCCTAACTAAAACAAAATATTTGGGAATATTGTTTTTTCTTTTAAGTTTTAATGCTTTGCTGCACATTGGATATGATCTGACCGAATTGGTTGAAATGTCAGCGCTGGGATATGGTGGTGGTTTTTTAGGATTAATCTTTAATTATCCGTTGCAATTTGTCATGGGTAAAATTGCGGCCTTGATAGTACTAATAGCAATTGCACTGGCCAGTTTACTTTTGATTTTTAATACTTCTATTCAAAATTTAGTATTTTCTAACCCGTCTTTTAATTTTCTAAAACGCCCGTTTGAATTTTTTAGAGGAAGAAAATATGACGAGGATGATGAAGATGAAGAGGACGAGGAAGATGATGAAGAAGAGGATGACAAAGAATATGAACAAGATTTGGAAGAAGAGACTGAAGAAGAAGATACCTCGGAAAAAAACATTGATGAAACAGCGGTAAAGTTCCCTGCTAAAAAAATAAAAATTGATTTGCCATTAGATTTATTAAATAAAAAAGGAGGCAAGCCGACCAGTGGCGATGTTAAATTAGGCATGGAAAAAATTCAAAAGACTTTGGAAAATTTTGGCATTGAAGTGCAAATGGAAGGAGTAAGTATTGGCCCGACCGTTACCCAATATACATTTAAACCTGCGGAAGGTGTTAAATTATCAAGAATTATCGCTTTAAATAATGATTTGGCCCTGGCTTTAGCTGCCCATCCGATTCGAATTGAAGCACCCATTCCAGGTAAATCCTTAGTTGGGATCGAAGTTCCAAATAAGCAGGCAGCTTTGGTCAGTTTGCGGGAATTATTAGAAGCAAAAGAATTTAAGAAGAGGCCATCAAACCTGGCAGTTACTCTAGGTAAGGATGTTTCTGGCAAAACATGGGTCTATCCATTAGAAAAAATGCCTCATTTATTGGTTGCCGGAGCTACTGGGGCTGGAAAGAGCGTTTGTCTAAACACGATTATTTTAAGTCTTTTATATCAAAACAATACAGATACTTTGCGATTTATTTTAGTAGATCCAAAAAGAGTTGAATTCCCGGTTTACAATGGAATACCTCATTTGCTGTCGCCGGTTATTACAGACGTTACAAAAACTGTAAATTCCTTGCGCTGGGCAATCACTGAAATGGATAGAAGATATGATATTTTATCAAAATGCGGCAAGAGAAACATTGAAAGCTATAATCAAAAGCACCCAGATGATAAACTACCATACTTAGTGATTATTGTAGATGAATTGGCAGATTTGATGATTACCGCTGCAGCTGAGATAGAATCTTGTGTGATCAGATTAACTCAGATGGCCAGAGCAATTGGCATTCATTTAATATTAGCCACTCAGCGACCTTCAGTAGATGTTATTACAGGATTAATTAAGGCAAATATTCCGGCCAGAATTGCTTTTAGCGTGGCTTCGCAAATGGATTCTCGTACGATTTTAGATACAGCTGGCGCAGATAAATTACTTGGAAAAGGGGATATGCTGTTTCAAACAGCAGAGCTGTCAAAACCACGCAGAATCCAGGGCGCTTTTGTCAGTGATGATGAAATAAAGCGCGTAGTTAATTTCTTAAAAAATGCCGGAGGAGAAGCAGAATATAATGAAGAAGTAACAGAAAAGAACAAAGGCGGCTCAACCAGTTTTGATTATCATGGAGATGACGGAGATGAGCTTTATGATGATGCAATGGAAATAGTTATTAGAGCTGGCAAGGCATCAGCTTCATTATTGCAAAGAAGACTTCGTATTGGATATGCGAGAGCAGCCAGAATAATTGATCTATTAGAAGACAATGGAGTTGTCGGTCCTCCAGATGGCGCTAAACCGCGTGAAGTATTGGTTTCTCTAGATAAACTTTCAAAAGGTACTACTCAAGAGCTTGAGGAGGAAGATGAGCCAGAAGAAGAGGTAGGGAATGAAGAAGAATATGATGAAGAAGAAGACACAGATGACAAATAAAATACAAATTTCTAATTATCAATTTTTGAATAGGAAAATTTGTAAATTAATAATTTCTAAATTGAAAATTGTCATAGATATATGATGGTCAGCTTTAACAATAAAAAAATTAATGCCATCAAAACATTAGGGGAAAGGCTTCAAGAGCACAGAAGGAGCTGTGGTTTGAGTTTGAAAAATATTGCTCATGAGAGCAGAATCAATGTTAATTATTTAATCGCTTTGGAAAAAGATAACTTTGATAAGCTGCCAAGCGATGTTTATACAAAGAATTTTTTAAGAAAATATGCTGAATTTTTAGATTTAAATCCGGAAACAGTTATTGACATCTATGATCAGGAAAAAGACATTTATTATAAGACAAAAAAGAATGTAAAAAAACAAAAAAGAAAAAATGAGCATTTTATAAAAAAAATATTTAATTTTTTTCTTAAACCTCAATTTTTAAAATATGCTGTTACGGTTTTGGTTATTAGTTTATTAGTAGTTTATATAGGATGGGGAATCAGTAAAATATTTACTCCACCAAAATTAGTAATAAATGAACCCAAGGATAGTGTTATTACAGATGAGCGCCAGGTATGGATCAGAGGAAATACGGAAAAGGAAGTTTTACTGACGATTAATGGTCAGGAAATAATCAGTGACAAAGAAGGTAATTTTTCAGATCAGCTTGATTTGCAAAAAGGATTAAATATTATTAAGATAACAGCAAGAAAAAAACATAGTAAGGAAAATGTTCAATATTTGAAAATAATTGTTGAAGATAATACAGGTTTTAGTAAAAATCAATAGTTTATTTTGTTCTAAATAATCTAAAAAAAGTCTTTCCCGTGCTTGAGATTTTTTTTATACATATGAAAAATTCAGAACTTAAAGAGAAAAGCCAAGCAGCAGAACAGGCAATTTCACAAATAAAGGAAAAGTATGGCGATGGATCTATTATGCTTTTAGGTGAAGCAAAAGCGATGAATATAGAGGCCATCCCAACAGGTTGTTTGTCATTGGATATTGCGCTTGGCGTAGGAGGGGTGCCCAGAGGCAGAATAATAGAAATTTTCGGGCCAGAAATGTCTGGCAAAACAACATTATCCCAGCACATTGTAGCTGAGGTGCAAAAAATTGGAGGAATAGCGGCATTTGTCGATGCTGAACATGCATTAGATCCAGATTATGCAAAGAAAATCGGCATTAATATTAATGATTTATTAATTTCTCAGCCAGATACTGGTGAACAGGCTTTAGAAATTGTTGAAACGTTGGTCCGGTCAAATGCAATTGATGTAGTGGTTATTGATTCAGTGGCAGCGTTGACACCAAAGGCAGAGATTGAAGGCGACATGGGTGATTCTCATATGGGTCTTCAGGCAAGATTGATGAGCCAGGCTTTGAGAAAATTGGCTGGTTTGATATCAAAAAGCAAAACCACAGTTATTTTTATTAATCAGGTCAGGCATAAAATTGGTGTATTTTTCGGAAATCCTGAAACAACCACTGGCGGTAATGCGTTGAAGTTTTATTCCTCAGTGAGGATTGAAGTCAGGCGCTCAGCGCAGATTAAGCAGGCAGAGCAGGTGATTGGAAACAGAGTAAAGGTTAAGGTCGTGAAAAATAAGGTGGCAGCGCCATTTCAGACTACAGAATTTGACATCATGTATAATGAGGGCATTTCTTTAGCAGGAGATTTGATTGATACTGGTTTAGTTCATGAGGTTATTTCAAAAGCTGGGAATTCATATAGTTATGGTGAAGAAAAATTGGGAGTTGGTAGGGAAAATGCAAAAACATATTTAAAAGAAAATCCAAAGTTAATTAAAAAAATAAAAAAAGAGATTTGGGATACTGTTAAAGGCGGCAGTAAAGAATAGAGAGGTTACGGACATACAGAAGGTTACAGATATTACGGAAATATAAAAATGAAAAGGGCTAGGAATTAGTCCTTTTTTGATTGATTGAATTATAGTTTTTATATAGAATAGAAGTAATGCCTGTTGCGTTTTTAGGAGTGAAAGGAGAGATATATGAGTGAGCAAGCAGCAGTTATGGATAAAACGTGCCAAAAAGTATATAAACCGGACGTTTCTGGGATTATGTATTGAAATAGGAATAAAGGTTCCATCTAATGGAGTAGTTGATTTTCGAGAAATATGGGAAAAGGCAGAGCGACATCGGGGGCGTGAGCTTTGGGATTATGAAGTCATTTATATGGGTTTATGGTTGCTAGGCGAAGTGCTTCAGAAGCTTGAAGCAGAAGAAGATGTTGATTTTATTAAAGATTATAATGGAACAATTGGAGATTTATACCTGAGTCCAAGAAAAATGCTCTTAGTTGAGAGAGTGCGCTTATTAAGAATCCTAAGGCTCAAACAAAGTAAAACAAGGTAATTAATCTGAGATAGTATTCTCAGATTTTTAAATAAATGAGAAATTTAGGTAAAAAAGTCATAATTTTTAAAAAGTTATACACTTGATTTTAAATAAAATGTTTGCTATAATATAAATAGATGAGGAAAATCTTATAATTTTTCTGGGGATAACCCTGAAAATAAATAAGATTTTTATTTTATCTAGATTTTTAATAATCTTTGTTCTTTTATCAATATTTAAATTAGGGAATAGTTCCCTTTCCCCACCAAAAATCTCTCTTTTGAGAGGTTTTTATTTTGCTTTACAATTTATGCTGGGCGTGAGAAAATTATATATAGTTATGGATTTATGGGATGAATTTACTAGATTACAATATTAGCGTACAAGATATGCAAGATGGATAAAAATATGAAAATATTAGCCATAGAAACATCATGCGATGAAACCGCAGCAGCAGTAGTTGAAATAAAAAAAAGCACAGATTTTAAAGCATTATCAAATGTTGTTTCAAGTCAAATCAAAACTCATGCTAAATATGGAGGGGTAGTGCCAGAGGTTGCTGCCCGGCTTCATGTTGAGAAAATTATACCAATCATTGATTTGGCATTAGATGAAGCAAATGTAAAGATAAATGATATTAAAGCAATAGCAGTGGTTTCTGGCCCTGGTCTGGTGCCCTCATTAAGAGTGGGTGTAGAAACAGCAAAAGCTTTGTCATATGCATGGGATAAGCCGCTAATTGCAGTTAATCACATTGAAGGTCATATTGCAGCTAATTTGTTTAATAAGGATAAAATGGAGCTTCCAGCAGTGTGCCTAGTAGTAAGCGGAGGCCATACAAGTTTGATATTGGTAAAAGAATGGGGAATGTATAAATTAATAGGTCAAACCAGAGATGATGCTGCTGGAGAATCATTTGATAAAGTGGCAAAAATAATGGGATTGGGTTATCCTGGCGGTCCAATAATTTCAAAATTAGCAGAAAATGGAAAACCTGCGCAATTTGATTTGCCCAGGCCAATGATTAATTCAAAGGATTTTGATTTTAGTTTTTCTGGATTAAAAACAGCAGTATTATATTTATATAAATCACGAAAAAATTGGTCAGACAAGGCAAAAGCAGATTTAGCCAGAGAGTTTGAACAAGCAGTGGTAGAAGTTTTAGTAAAAAAATCTTTTAATGCAATTGAAAAATATAAACCAAAAAGTTTTCTATTAGCTGGAGGAGTGGCTGCCAATAAAAAGCTGAGAACTGAATTGATTACTGCAGGGGAAAGTGTTAAAGGATTAAAAGTACATATTCCAGCATTTGATTATACCACTGACAATGCTGCAATGATTGGTGCAGCCGCATATTTTCATTATAAAAATAAAAATTTTGCTAATAAATTTGATTTAACTGCAGATCCAAGTTGGAGTTTAATATAATATGAAAAAATTTTATACAACAAATTCAGAACAAGAAACTCAAAGAATCGCTGCTGATTTTGTGAAAACCTTAAAAGGCGGTGAAGTCATTTTATTATCAGGTGAACTTGGCGCAGGAAAGACCACTTTTGTACAGGGAATTGCCAAGGCTTTTGGCATAAAACAAATAACCAGTCCAACTTTTGTATTAATGCAGATTTATAAGACAAAGCATAAAAAAGTAAAACAGCTATGCCATATGGATTTGTATCGCATAGAATGCAGCAGGGAATTTGAACCAAGCGGTTTAGATGAATATTTATATATGAATGATACAGTTTGTTTTATTGAATGGGGTGAAAAGATTAAAGATATATTGCGAGATTATATTCAAATAAAAATGAAAATTGCAGGACCGAAGAAAAGAACTATTGATATAGAAAAGCATACTTGACAAAAACAATTATTTGGATTATAATTATATGATGTGTACTGCTAAGGAGGTAACAAATGGCACACATAAAAGAAGTAAAAGTAATAACAGGTGTTCAGGATAAAGAAAGATTTAGAAAGTTTATTGATATGCTTGACAAGGCTGGCTGTTTAGTAGAACACGTTTATAGCAATTGGGAGACTGAAGTTGACGATAAGCTCTTTCGTAAAGTAAAAAAAGGGAAGTAACAAATGGCCAGTACAAAAGAGGAAAAAAAGAAAGAAATAAAAGATCTTAAAGATTTGCTTGATAAATCCGGATTGCTTGAAGATCAAGGTGATGAGCAAAAAGGCGAGAGAGTTGTTATTAAAGTAATAAAAACAGAGCCTTGTGTGCCTCCGTCTTTAGTGATTAGATAAGGAGTTAATAAAATTTAGCTCCTTTTTATATTTTAAAATTGTCTTTTATTTTTTTAAGTAATTCAGAACTGGGATTAATTACCTGATCTACTTTTAATCGAGGTCTATATTTTAAGAGAAATGTTGTTAGCTTTTTTTTCAATGCCATAAATTTGCCAATATCTGTGGTTGGTTCTATTCCAAGCATTGTTAAAATTGGACCAGTGTAGTTTTCAGCAGTTTTTTTTGATAAAAGTTTTTGTGTTTCTGCTTTTACCTCCATTAGAGGCACTACCTTAAGTGTAAAATCCTTTGCTAAATCCGGTGGAAAAATATCTTGTGCGACCTCATCAATAACTTTTCTTGCTGAAGTTCTGTTTAGTCTATTAAATACTGCTTGTTCAAATGCTTGATTAATTAATCGTTTGGAGATCACAAATACTGTAGTACTTCTTGGAACACTTTGCATTTTTTCAGCTTTAATACGGTTCCTTTTTTCATCTGATGGGTGAGGATCCATTGTAGTAGCCATTTGTAGTTTATGAGTTAGATTATCTATTGTGATTTTTAAATCAGCTTTTTCCTGGCCATTGTCTTCTCTGAGCAGCCCATGTTCAATAGATATATCTTCTGTGTCAGCGTATTTTTCAATTGTTTTTCTGATAATATACATTAATTTATATTCGGTTTTTATGCCACTTTCAATATTTGAACTGGTAGCTGCCTTTTTAAGCAAATCATCTGCTTGTTTTTTTAGTTCATCTTTTTCTTTTTGGTCCTTTACTGAAACTGATTTTTGATATAATAGATCAGCTAAGAAAATAGAAGCTGAAACGCTGTTTGAAAATTTAGATAATACCCAAGGTTTTTCAATTGACTTTCTATATTTATCAATAGTTTGATCTAAAAGTTCTTTCATTTGTTCATTTTCTGGAAATTGTTCAGAAATTCCTCTCAAGTCTTCAAGACTTAAATCCTGCCATTTTTTATTTTTAAATTTTTTATGGGCTTGCTTTTGAACAAAATTGGTTTGTTTATATTTTAATAAATTAAACTTTTCATGAAATAAAACAGCCTGAAGATAATGTCCAGGCAAAAAATCTTTGTTTGCTGGTTTAGCCATTTCACTCTCAAGTTCATCAGTTAGTTCAACTAATTGTTTTTCAAAATCTCTTTTTGGAAAACCAATATATGCATTTTCAAATCGATCGTGAAATAGTTGTTCTCTCGTTTTTGGTGTAGCTTTGAACTCTGGTTCAGGCATATAGATATTTAATCACTTACTCTAAATACTTCTTCAATTGATGTAATACCGTCAAGAGCTTTAATCAGACCATCTTGTACCATGGTAATCATTTGGTTTTTTATGGCAATTTCTTGAATGGAATATTCTGAGGCTTTGTTTGTTAGTATTAGTTGCTCAATTTCCTTATTCATTGTCATAATTTCATAGATAGCCATTCTACCCTTGTATTTAAGGTTATTGCACTTTGGGCAGCCTTTTCCCTGATAAAATTTCGGATTATCTAAATTTTTTGGCCGGTCAGGATGATCAGCAGGAATTTGATTTAAAATATCCATAACCTTTTTTTGAGTTTTTTCATCAGGTTTATACTCTTCCTTACAATTTTCACAAATTCTTCGCACAAGACGCTGTCCGATTATGGCATTTAAAGCAGGAGCTAATAAAAAACCTTTTGATCCCAGCGCTAAAAATCTTGGAATAGCTCCGGCAGCACTATTCGTATGGATTGTTGAAAGCAGCAAGTGACCGGTTAGGGCAGCATTAATGGCAATGTCTGAAGTTTCTAAATCACGAATCTCACCAACCATAATTATATCAGGATCTTGCCTCATTAATGAACGAAGACCAGTAGCAAATGAATATCCTTTTGAAGGATCCATTTGACTTTGATTAATCCCCTGTAGCTCATATTCTATTGGGTCTTCTAAAGTCATAATTTTTACTTCTGGATCATTTAATTTACTCAGGATTGCATAAAGGGTAGTTGTTTTTCCAGAACCGGTCGGACCAGTGGTGATAATCATACCGTTTGGCCTCTCTGTTTCTGCTTTTAATTTTTTATATGACAATCCACGTAGACCTAGGTCTTCGAATTTTAAACTAATAGCGCCAGAGCGCAAAAGACGCATTACCACACTCTCACCGTATTGTACTGGCAGAAATGAAGCACGAACATCAATTCTTTCTTTTTCTGTCTGAATTCTAAATCGTCCGTCTTGCGGCTGATTTGTAATATTCAGCTTAACTTTTGCTAATAATTTTAATCTAGAAATAATTTTTGGCCAGTCTGACTTTTCCAATTCAGCAACGTCATGCAACACACCGTCCATTCTGAATCTGATTTTTATTTTTTTCTCTTCAGCCTCAATATGGATATCAGAGGTTCCGGCTTGAACAGCCGCAGCAACTATTAAAGCAACCATTTCAGTTAAGTTAGTTTCTCCTATCATTTTTTGAAGCTGTGTTATATCTTTAAAACCAGCCTGAAATTTTTCTAAATCTTTTTGGGTTATATCAACACCTTTTGGCGCTGGTTTTATTTTTGGAATTTTTTTATATAAATCCAGGGCAGTTTCCAGGCCGTGTTCAGTGGCCATGTAAATGGCGACATTTGCTTTTCTTCTCTCCCCGATCTGATGGGCAGCTTCTTGTACTTTTTCATCTTCAGGTTTAACCGCTGCCATGCGGATTTCCTGTCCGATTTCTAAAAAAGTAACCACATTTAATTCTTTTGCCTGCTTTTCATCTAAAATTTGCAAAGCATCTGTACTGACAGGGAAATCAACAAGGTCAATAAAAGGAATGCCCTTAGCTTTGGCTTTTTCCTCAGTTTTTGCTTTTGCCTCTTTAAGGCGGATATTTTGCATTTTTCCTTTTAAGGCAGATGTTGGTTTTGATCCCTGATCGTCATCTGTTTTCTTTTTTGTAGTTTTTGATTTTTTTAAAATAGAAGGATCTTTTAATAAATCTTCTATAGATTGAGCTCCATTTGACATATTTGAAGGTGAAACTATTAAGTCCTGATAAATCAGGACAATTTGTATGAATTTTTAATACTTTTATTATTACATCTCTTCTTAAATAATACCTTTTTTGATAAAATTTGACAATTATTTTACAAAAAACTAAAATATAGACACTTATTTATAAGGAAAAAGAAAAGCAAATGAAGCTATAAGTTAAAAATAGGGAAGCAAAGATATACTATGTGTTATTATACTCTATTTAAATAATAATTTTATATGGTTTTTTTATATTTATAGTTCTCTCTTTTCTACTTCTCACTAATCCCCCATTTTATTAATAATCAAAAAATATGCCTAAGAAAAAAAATTCTACTAAAGAAACAAACACTGAAAACAATGACAAAACAGTAAAAACCGAAGTTAAAAAAGCTAAATCATTAAAGACGAATTCAGGAATACCAGGTTGGATTATTGCTGGAGTTTTGCTAATATGTATAGTAGCTCTTTTTATTTATGCTCAGAATAGCATCAGCAAAGTAAATAATGACAAAAAAGAAATTGAAAGCCAGACCAGAGTATTAAAGAGCTCAGTTAATAATTTGCAGCAAGAGGTTAGTAATTTAAATCAAAAAGCTGAAGATTTGGAAGAAAGCACCAAGAAAAGTGATGAGTACTTATTCAATGAAGCGATCAAAAAGAGAAAATTACCTGATTCTGTAGATACCAAAGAGTGGCAGGTTTACAAAGATGATGAATGGAAAATGGAATTTCATTATCCGCAGACCTGGCAAATCGCACAAACAGCAGAGGCTGAATCAGAAGTGGCAGCAGATGAAGAGCAGAAAGTTGAAAGCCGAAAAGATATAACGCTTGAACCAGTAAAGCAGTCTGAATTTTTACGATCTATGCAAATAATGCCGTATAAGTTTGATGGGCAGAAGAATTTGGATGAAAAAGTAAAATCTTTTGAAAGCAAGGGCATCATGGACATTCAGGATTATAATGGCGGAAAACTGGTCTACTTTTTAGAACAATCAAACAGCTTGATTGTGCCAACCGTTATGATTTTATCAGACCATGGTGATTATAAAGCTATATTCCGGGTTAATAATTTATTACATGAGAAATATTTTCAATTTTTAAGTGAATTTGAAGCAATTATCGCAGTGGTGAAAGTGGAAGCAAAGACCGAGCCTAAACCTGAAGAACCAAAGCCAGAAGAGCCTAAACCTGAAGAAAATCCTGAGGGAAATAAGGAAGAATAATCATAAATAAACACAATGTCATTTTCTATAGGCATAGTAGGTTTGCCAAATGTTGGCAAATCTACTCTTTTTAAAGCCTTAACTAAAAAACAAATTGATATTGCAAATTATCCATTCTGTACTATTGAACCCAATGTTGGCTGCGTAAAAGTGCCAGATAGACGTTTGGATAGGTTAGCAAGATTATCAAAGTCGGAAAAAGTTATTTCGACTACTATTGATTTTGTGGATATTGCCGGTTTGGTTAAAGGAGCTCACAAAGGTGAAGGACTGGGAAACCAATTTTTATCAAATATAAGAGAAGTTGACGCAATTTGCCATGTGGTTAGAAATTTTACAAAAGGTGACATCGTGCATGTTGAGGGAGAGGTGAACCCTGCATCTGATTTTGAAACAATTAAGCTTGAACTGATTTTTGCTGATTTGCAAACTATTGATAAGCATATTTCAAATTTAGAAAAAAGTTTAAAATCAACTAAGCAAAGTCAGGGAAAAGAAGATCGGGCAAAAATTGAAACGTTAAAAAAGATAAAGCAGGGGCTTGAAAACGAAATTGCAATTAAAAATCAAGATTTGGATGAAAAAGAGGTAGAGCAAATTAAGAACTTTAATTTTTTAACAACAAAGCCTTATTTGATAGTGTTAAATATTGATGAACAAGATTTAAAAAAAGAAATAAATATTCCAGAATTTGAAAGTGAAACAGTTATAAAAATTTGCGCTCAGCTAGAATCGGATTTGGCAGAAATGCCAGTGAAAGAAGTAAGAGAATATTTAAAAGATATCGGAGAAGAAAACACCGGCCTGGACAAAATTATTATTGCTTCATATAAATTATTGAATTTGATTACTTTTTTTACCACCGGACCAAAGGAAACCAGAGCCTGGACCATACCAGCCGGAACGAAAGCTCCGCAGGCAGCTGGGAAAATTCATACGGATTTTGAACGTGGCTTCATAGCAGCTGAAGTGATTAATTGGAAGGATTTGGTTGAAATCGGCAGTGAAGTTACAGCTAAGGAAAAGGGTTTGATTCGGCTGGAAGGAAAAGAATATGTGGTGCAGGACGGGGATTCAATGCTTTTTAAATTTAATGTTTAATTGCAAATATTATTGATTCGTTTTATTACAAATAATTACAAATTACATACAAAAAAGCAGAAAGATTGTCTTTCTGTTTTTTATTTACGCTGGCAGAAGAAATGCTCCTGAGGTTTCTATTTCACCTGCAGGGGTTTTAATTCGTAACCATTGTGGATGTTCATTAGCCCAAACATTATTAGATGGAAGTTCGTTTGTACTTACAATCTCAAACGGGCCTTTTCCGTATTTTTTAAGAAAATATTTATCAAAAGTTGATTGATTCAAACGCTCTAGATTCCAGATTACACTTTGTCCGGGAATGAAATTTGGCTTGTCCATCGTTGCCCCCTATGATAGAAGGAACATGATATTGAAATGTAGCAAAAAAAATTGCTTTTGTCAAGGGCAATAAAAAACCAAATCATTTTGTATGACCTGGTTTTGGTTTTTGTCTTAGTCTTCGGTTTTTATTTGGATTTGGCCTGGATTGATCAAGCATTTCAAAATGCCAAATTTTTGCCTGCACCTTTGTATCAAATACACCGACAAAATATTTGCCTATTTTAATTTTTTCATCTACTTCGATGAAAACAGGGTGGCTGTCTTTTTTTACTCTGTTTATAATTCTGACTGTAACTGGATTTATCATATAAATGGACAAAGATCCAATTTCTGTGGGTGTTTTAGCTGTGACAGGAAATATGTATTCCTTTTGACTGCCCTGGCCATGAATCTGAACAAGATCCATAAACACTATCCAGACAGATGCGTTTGATCCATCTAATTGTCTTTTAATTCGTTCAATAACATCTGTCATTCTTTCCTGTGATTCAGGTGAGATAGGCCTTTTTTGTTTAGGTAGTCCCTTTTTTGTATCTGTAGTAGGGTGCAATTTTCCCCTCCTTTATTCGTATAATCATTGTTATATTTTTAAAATAAAATGTCAATAATATAGCTTGACAAAGCAGCACAATGATATTATAGTAAAATATCTTGTTTTTTGACATTAAGGGGGAATGAGCAATGACTAAGAAAAGAAAATATTTATTTTCTTTGGATCGGCTTGAAAAATTCGTAGAGCAAGGCAGCAATATTCTGCAAGAAATATCAGACAGGGATAAAAAAAACAAAGAAATTGATTTGAAACAAAATAAACCAAAGCTAAAGGAAAAATCGCAAAAATCTCAGGTTCAGGAAGCAGGACCTACCCAACCGATGAAAGCAGCAAATTCAGTTGAAAAAAAGATAGAACCTAAAAAACAAGTTAAGCCTGTACTAAAACATGTTCCAAAGCCAAAGGTGGCAGCAAAAAAGCAGCCTAAGCCTGTACCCAAAAAAGTTGTAAAGCCGAAAAAACAAGAATCTCAAGTTTTTTCAGGCTTAATACCTTATTTGGATATGCTTGATTTTTCCAATTTGTTGGAATTTACCAATAATCTTGAAGTTGAAGCTGATACATTGGGATGGGACAGGCAAAATGGACATATGCCAGAAGAAGAACAGCTGCCAGAGGCAACATCTGATACAAATCAGATGTACGGTCATTATGTCAATCGAGATAAACAATCAACGTCTGCTCTAGGATTGGCTTGTTTAGTACAGGAAAAGCTAGAGTGGGGCGACAGATTTATGAAAAATATTACCAGGCAGATGAAGCCCCCGCTCCGGTTAGCAGGTTGGTTCTGGGGAGGTAAAACTCCTGAGGTAAATGACCAAGGGCATTTAGGAAGATTTTATCTTTCAGTATATCATCCTTATGCTTTGGAATTTTGGGAAGAGCTTTTTTATATCAAGCAGGAATTAAGTAGATATGATATTAATATCAAGTATAAGATGTCTGACAAATTTGAATCATTAAAGCGTGGTGACTGTGCAGTTGTCTATTTTGACACTGGGGCTCAGCTGAAAGTATATAATGAAATGCTTGAATTGTTTAAAAAGAATTTTCTTTGGTTTAAAGAAAATATTCCAATGTTTACTGCTCAGATGCTTGATGAAGAAGGGCAACCGCTTCGCGGATTGAGCTTTGGCCAAAATCCAGCTGCTCATTCCTCAAGCTTTGGCTATCAGCGGGCATTGGCATTGTCTGCTGCCTGCAAAGAAATAAGGAAAAAGGTGGTCACAGGTCAGACAATATCAAAAGAACAGGCATACCGGCTTGTGGCTAGTCATTTAAAGATAAGAAATGTAGATGTTGATAATCCTGCCTTTAATATTGGCGGTACAACGCTCTTTTCAACCATTTTTAGATTCACAGATCAATTTAGAAGACAAAATCCTCATTAGTAATACTGATGGGGGTTTTTATTTATAAGGCTTAACAGGGCTTAAGAAGGCGGATAGGGCAGAGAAGGCAGAGAGGTAATTTAAAAAATAAAAAGCCAAGCACATGGTGCTTGGTTAGGCTCTATGATAATATCGAGATCTTTTCTCTCTTTCTCTTTGCTTTGCGGCTGCTTTTGAAAAGATTATTAAGCTTCTTTTCTCTCCTGCATCCCAAATTGAACAAAGAAGAAATATTATATTTATTGGCCCCAGTAGTCCGGAAAGACAGGAATAGATGATCATTTTTTTTCTTGTTACATTTGAACAATCATCAGCGTAGTTTTTTAATTTTATCCATAGATATGATATGGCTATGCTAAGAAAATATACACCGATACCAATAGATGCTACGACAATTTTTTGTGTTCCAGTTGCTTCACAGATTTTCGCTCCAAAATACATTAGAAATAAAAATGCTATTAAACAAAGAAAAAGTCCAAGTGCACATGCTAGTAAATAAGCAAAAAATTTAAAAGCAAAGGATTCACGTTGGTTTTCCATTTTTATCCTCCCTTTGGCTGCAGGCTCTATTACATTGGTTATCATAATAATATAGCACAGCCTGCATTTTTGTCAATATATCAAAAAACAGCCCTTGCGGGATACTTTACTATATTTTTATGTGAAAGATTATAGAGCTTACGCCCGCATTCGATCGGGGAAACCTAGTTTCCCCTCAGCGTCATTAAGGCGGGCGGTTTGCCGAGCCTCCTTATGCCGAGGGGAATCGTAGATTCCCCGAAGAAATACTCGGCGAATAAAAAACAGCCCTTGCGGGCTGCTTATTTATTTGAATAGTGAGAATTAATTACATCATACCTGGCATTCCACCCATTCCTGGCATGCCACCTCCCATAGGAGGAGCTGGAGCTTCTTTTTCTTCTTCTGGGTCATCACTGACCACTGCTTCTGTGGTTAAAATCATTGAAGCAATTGAAGCTGCGTTTTGTAAAGCAAAGCGAGTAACTTTGGTTGGATCAATAATTCCAGCTGCAACTAAATCTTCAAAATTATCTTTTGCAGCATTATAGCCTTCACTTCCCTGGCGTTTTCTAACTTCTTCAGCAATAACTGAACCATCTTTGCCTGCATTAAAGGCGATTTGTTTAACTGGTTCTGCTAAAGCTCTATTTAAAATATCAATTCCGATTTTTTGATCGCCATTGACTTCAACATTATTTAATCCTTGTTTAGCCCGAAGCAGAGCAACACCACCACCTGGAACAATTCCTTCTTCAACCGCAGCTTTGGTTGCTGCTAGCGCATCTTCAATTCTTAATTTCTTTTCTTTTAATTCTGTTTCAGTGGCTGCGCCAACTTTTAATACTGCAACACCGCCAGCTAATTTTGCTAATCGTTCTTGAAGCTTTTCTTTATCAAATTCAGAAGTTGTTTTTTCAAGTTGTGATTTAATTAGGTTAACTCTTTGTTCAACTAAGCTTTTATCACCCTGACCTTCAATAATAGTTGTATTTTCTTTATCTGAAGTAATTTTTCTGGCCCGGCCAAGCATTTCCACTTCTGTGCTTTCCAGTTTTAATCCAATTTCTTCTGAGATAACTTTACCGCCAGTTAAAATAGCAATGTCTTCCAGCATTTCTTTTCGTCTGTCACCAAATCCTGGTGCTTTAATAGCTAACGCTTTAAAGTTTTTACTGATTGTATTTAATACCAATGTTGCAAGTGCTTGATCTGTAACATCTTCAGCAATGATTACCAATTCTTTTTTACCTTGCTGAGCAAGTTTTTCTAATAGCGGAACAATATCTTCAACATTTGAGATTTTTTTATCAGTAATTAAAATAAATGCATCTTCGTATTCAGCTTCCATTCTTTCAGCATTGGTAATCATGTAAGGTGAAATGTAGCCGTTGTCAAATTGCATTCCGCGCACTACTTCTTTTTCAATACCAAAACTTTGAGATTCTTCTACAGTGATGACGCCTTCATTGCCAACTTCCTGCATAGCTTCAGCAATGATTTTGCCGATTTCTGGATCGTTAGCTGAGATTGAAGCTACTTGGGCAATTTCTTCTTGGCCGCCTACTGGTTTTGAAATATTTTTTAATTCAGAAACAACAGCATTAACACCTTTATCAATGCCGCGTTTGATTTCCATTGGATTGGCTCCTGCTGCTACGTTTTTTAAACCCTCAAGAATGATTGCTTGAGCTAAAAGAGTAGCGGTTGTAGTACCATCACCAGCCACATCATTCGTTTTAGTGGCAACTTCTTTAACTAATTCAGCGCCGACATTTTCAAATTTGTCTTTTAAATCAATTTCTTTGGCAATTGTTACACCATCATTAGAAATGGTTGGTGAACCAAAGCCTTTGTCTAACACAACATTACGGCCCTGCGGACCTAGAGTAACTTTGACAGCATTTGCTAATTTATCAACCCCCCTTTTCAACGCATTGCGTGCGTGTTCATCGAAAATTATTTGTTTTGCCATATATTACAAATTTATTTATTAATTTATATTGATTACAAATTATTACAAATTTTATTCAATAACTGCAAGTATGTCTGATTCAGACAACACTAACAAATCCTGCCCGTCGACCTTGACTTCATGTGGACTATATTTTGTAAATAATACTTTATTCCCTACTTGAACTTCCATTTGAGCTCTTTGGCCATTGTCTAAAAGCTTGCCTGGGCCAACTGCCATTACTTCACCTTTTTCAGGCTTTTCTTTATCAACTGTTTCTGGAATAATAATGCCAGAAGCAGTTTCTTCCTGCTTAATTGGTTTGACAACAATTTTGTCAGCTAAAGGTTTTAACATAATTTTTGTTGATTTAATTTCTAAAATGATTAATTTATCTTATAATATTTTTTATATTCATGTCAAGTAGAAGGCGAAAGAGGGCGTAATGTGGCGATAGAAGGGGTAGAGGATGACAAGTATTTCATGTTTCAGAATAATTTTAAACTTTTGATTTATAATTTTTAATTGTTATTAAAAGACCGCCAAATATGATTAGGCGGAATTATTTGAATTTTGATCTGTGTTTAATAGTTTAATAAGAACTTCTCTGATAAAAGATGAAAAGCCTATCAGACAGAAAACAAGACCTATTAATCCTAGCAGTTCATCAGGTTTATTTATGGTTTGACTGTAAATATAAACACCAATTCCGAAAATTAATGATGCAATAGCTTGAATTTTTGGGTGCCTGTTTAATATTTGCAAAATAAGAACGCCTACTCCAGCTACAAACGGTATTATCATAGGGTTGGGGTGCATCATCATCTTTTGCCTCCTTTGATTGGATTCGTTATCAATTTTATTTTATCAAAATAAGTAAAAACCGCCAAATGTGATTAGCGGTTAGATCTGTTTCGTCCTCTTTTTAAATGATCTGCAAGATTTGCAAGGCATCCCACTGCAACAAGCCCTAATGCACCAGCAGCATACACTGATTTTTTATAGCTGCTTTCAAAAAACAATATGTGAGATCCAAAGGTAATGCCAAGAAGCATGACAATTACACCAATGTTAATTCGTCTTTTCTTTTTTTGTTTATATAAGCAATATGCAGTTATAAGAGAAAAGACAAAAAGATTTATTAGAATATAAATGAGCGTTGTGTTCATGTTTCCTCCTGTTTGAGCACTATTTGAATTATAACAAAGAATTTTTAAAAGCAAAAACCGCTAAATGTGATTTAGCGGTTGGCGTTTACTGCTTTATTTTCCTTGACATTAACATAGAACAATAGAATTCCTATTGCAATTAAGCCGGATGAGATTATAATTCTAAAGGTTGAAAAATCACTAATAAGTATTTGTCGAAGTATACTATTCAACCCAAGGAAAAAAATCACGATTGCAAAAAGCTTGTTTTTATTTTTAAAGAGGGCAATTATCGCGGTTATTACGAATATAATAGTTAGAATGATCATAATAGGGTTAACAAGTTGTGATGCTGCGTATGATAGCATTTCCTCCTCCCTTTCAGGTTTTTGGACGATATTTTATTTTAGCATAATATTTAATACAAGTCAATCGCGCCCGGGTCTCTTCGGGGAAACCTAGTTTCCCCTCGGCGAAGAAGGTGGGCGCAAAGTAAATCTAAGAATCAAAGCTGAGAAGGCTAAAAGCATTATTCCAAAATAAAAGCTCCACAAAAAGTGATCAAACAGGCAGATTATAAAAAGCGACAATATTATTGATATAGAAAAAATAATTTCCATGTTGAACCATTTGCCTTTGAGGAGTCTTATTAAATATCTGCAGATTAAAATGATAAAGCCAAGCAGAACTATGCTTAAAATAATTCCCATTTCAATTATTGACAGCACAAATCCATTGTGAACTGGCTGTAAATCCCAAACCTCCCAGTCTGGATGAACCTCTGCCAGGGCAATAGTATAATTCCCAAGCCCAGTTCCTAAAAAGATATTATTTTTGAAAATCTGCCAGGCGTCTTCATATCCGGTGAGCCTTTCAGTCATTGATTTGATCTCAAGCCGGTCTTCGATTTGGATTCTGGTGAAAATTAAATCAGATTTGACCAGAGAAAAAGCAATGGCAATGAATAAAATGGTAATAATAAGCTTATTAATTGGAACTTTATATTTTTTCCAAAGATCTTTTTTTACCCCTGCCATTATAATTATAAAAATTATTGAAACAAACATGGCCAGCCAGGCAGATCTGGAAAAAGTCATTAAGAGAGCGGTAAAAGTGATTATAAAACTTGTTAAAACAATATTTATTTTCTTTTTATTAGTTTCAGTTAAATATTGATAAACAATAAAAAGTAAACATATAACTAAAAATCCAGCTAAAATATTTGGATGTGGCAGAGAGCCATAAGCGCGTAAAAATCTGTTGCCAGCAGTTTCAATCACAGAAGTTCCTAAAACATTTGGATCTTGAGCTGCCATACCCATCCATTTATTTGCAATAATTTTTTGGTTAAAGAATTGATTTATTGCATAAATACTTTGAACCAGACCTGCGCCAATAACTGCCCAGCTGAATTTTTTAAAATTATAAGGATAAAAAATTATAAAAATTGCTAAAGCAAAAGCTTCGATTAGAGTTATTACTTTGTAAAATGATATATCAGAATTAGCAGAGAAGATTATGTTTAGGATTGCCAAAGCAGCAATGATTGCCATAAAGATTGAAAAATAAAAGAATTTTTTTTGATTCAATTTTTGAAATATTCTTTTCAAGCTGATTTTTTTTAGATAAAAAACAATTGTTAATGCAAAAAGAGCAATCAACAATATTTCAGTTCCATATAAACTTTGGCTTTGATATTCAGAAAATTCATTTTTGTAATTGACCATTTTATAAATCCACCTGGTCTGCCAGGGAAGTAGAAAAATAAAAATGTAAAATAGCCATTCAATAGTTTTCTGCAATGTTTTCATAGAATTTTAATATTGATTTGTATTTTATCCGCCATTTTTGATTATATTCCTGGCGGCGATCATTGACATGAAGCTTTAAAATATTATTTTCTAGAACAACGTCTGTAGTTGGCTGCTGATTAGACACCTTTAACTTAGTGGGTAGAATTCGTAATTGATATTTTTTCGCTGATTTATTAAAATATTTTTTAACAAATTCACACAGCACGTTCTCGCAGATTTTTTTAGTTTTTGAATCATGCTTTATCGCCCGGCGATTGTTTGCTAGTTGCTCTATTTGATTTGGTAAATACTTTTTGCTCCAGATATTATTTTTTAAAAAATTATTTTTGTTTCTTTGATATACAATAAAAAATTGGGATTGCCAGTATATAAAGTGGATATCAGGGCATTCGCTTTGATAGTTTTCCAAATTTAAATTGTCTTCAGAAATATAAAAGCTAAGGCAAATTTTATTTTTCATTTTCTCGTCAGATGGCCGCTGACCCAGCAGTTCCATTAAGGAGACGGCTAAGAATCTGGTCAGCCAGAGAGTGTTTGGCTGGCAGACAATTGCCAAATCTATATCGCTGTCTTCACGTGAGTTTGAGTAAGATAAAGAGTTGCAAATACAGATTGTCTGAATAAAAGGCAGTTTTGAAATCATTCTTATGAATTTTTTTGCTCGGAGTAGTTTTTTTTCAGCTATTAAATATCTTTGTTTGCGCCTGGAAATAATTGTTTCTCTGCCGTTTAAAAAATAAAACCCTTGCTTGGTCTGAATTCTTTTTTTTAGCAAGGGTGAGGTCTCCAGTATTCGTTTTATTTCTAAAAACGAAGCATCAATTTTTTTTCCAGTAGGGCAGAGAAGATATTTGTAAACTTCAACAGAAGTTAACGGATAGTTAAATATATCAAAATATATAATAGTAGAAATTATAGCTTTTTCTAAATTAGAAAGCATATTTTTTAGCTTATAGCTTGTAGAATGTGTTACAGCCTAGTTTGTTTCTACGGGTTTTGGTTCTGTTAGTTCTTTGGGTTTTGTATCTCCATCTTTGTCAGAATCTTTTTTTCTAAATAAAACTAATTGCTGAAGTGAAGTGAGCAATGTAGTAATAAACCAGTATAATGCTAATCCGCCTGGAAGTTGCATGCCAATGATTAAAGTAATGATTGGCATGAAATATTTCATTGATTTATTCATATTGGCCATCATGGATTCGTCTTTTGAATTTGCATCCACTTTTTTCGGTTTTGGTGCTGTCGGCAGCATTCTAGCCTGAAAAAATTGCGCAATAGCTGCTAGAACTGCAAGATAAATGCTTGGGACAGCCAGGTCAATTATACCAAATGAAACAGAATTAACAGTACCTGGATTTTGGACAAACGAATAAAGTAAATCTGAGCCATTATTGGCTAAACCTGTTCGGAAAACCTGATATACGGCTAACAGAAAAGGCAGTTGAATTAATAATGGTAGGCAGGAAGACAATGGATTGACTTTTTGCTCTTTGTACAGCTTCATTGTTTCTTCCGTCAGTTTTTGCTTGTCATTTTTGTATTTCTTCTTTATCTCAGCTAATTTTGGCTGTAGCTTTTGCATTTCTGCTTGGGATTTAACAGATTTTTGAGACAGAGGAAGCAGAATAATTTTAATAATGATGGTCAAAGCAATAATTGCCAAACCAATATCATTTCCTGGCAAAACATTATACAGCCAGATTAGCAGATTATACAGAGGTTCGTATAAAATTGTATTAAAAAGTTGAATCATAGGTTTTATTTTTATTTATCTTCTTTCTTTGCGCTTTTCTTTTTTTTAGTTTCCTTCTTATCTTTTTTCACCTTTTTTTCTTTCGGCTTTGCCTTTGTCTTTGCTTTTTTCTTTGCCTCTTTCTTTTCTTTTTTTTCTTCTGTATCTTTCTTTTTCTTTACCTCTTTTTTGGTTTTTTTATCCTCATCTTTTTCTTCTTCAACAGCTTCTTCCTTTAATTCTTCTGATTTTATCTTTTTTCCAGACCCTTCTTCAACAATATTTATTTTCCAGCCAGTTATCTTGGTGGCCAGTCTGACGTTTTGGCCTTCCCGGCCAATGGTTAAAGAAAGCTGGTCAGAAGGAACGGTTACGGTGGCTACATTTTCTTTTTCGTCTAAATCAATGGAAGAAATTTTGGCTGGCAATAGAGCATTTGTAATATATTTTTTTGGTTCTTCCTCAAATTTGATAATATCAATTTTTTCTCCATTTAATTCATTGATAATGGTTTGTATTCTGGCACCTTTTTGGCCAACGCATGAGCCGATCGGATCAATATTATCGCTATCAGTATGGACTGCCACTTTTGATCTTGATCCAGCTTCTCTGGAAATATCTTTTATTTCAATAATATCACTGGCAATTTCAGGGATTTCCAATCTAAAAAGTTTTTTAACAAAAGCCTTATCACTTCTGGATACGATGATTTCCGGACCTTTGGTAGTTAATGACACTGATTTTATAAACACTTTAATTCGATCTCCGAGTCTATACCGTTCTAGCCGTACTTGTTCTTCTGGCGGTAATATAGCTGATATATGGTCAATGTCAATAATAATGTTTTTACCTTCACGTTTTTGAACCATGCCAGTTAAAAGCTCACCTTCTTTTTCTTTAAACTGCTGATATAAAACATTTCGTTCTGCTTCGCGCAGCCGCTGAATAATTACCTGCTTGGCAGTTTGGGCTGCCATTCTGCCAAAATCACCAGGAACTTCAAGTTTTGTTTTCAAAACATCGTCAACCTTAGCCGTTTTTTTTATTTCCTTTGCTTCTTTGAGTTCAATTTGAATTTTTGGATTGAACCTTCTGACATCTTCATGTTCAGGCATGTCTTCTGGCTTTATGCCCTGGGCCCGAAGCTCTTCTCTTTCCTCTTTTAATTTCTCAATTGCCTTTATTTCTTTCTCAGTCAGATCTTTGACAACTTCTTTAACGTCAAAAACCTTGAATTTTCCTGTATCCAAGTTTAATTCAACATTAATGTTTTGGTTCTTTTCACCATAGTCTTTTCGAAAAGCTGCAGCTAATGCTGATTCAATCGTTTCAATTACTGATTCTTCAGGAATATTTTTTTCAGCGCAAATTTGTTTAATTGCTAATCGAGCTTCTTCAGTAAGCATATTTTTTTATTTATTTATTAAAAATAGCTAGTTTAATAATAAACTAGCCTAGTAATTAATATATAACATATATTTGTAAATAATGCAAACAGTTTGATTGATTTTGCCAAATTTATTAAAATATGATAATTTTGTCAACGGAGGTACACCATGAATACCAATGACGAAAGGCTACATCAGGTTTTTGAATACTTTCACTATGTTTATGGTGCTTGTAAACAAGAGAAAATGGATGCTCAATTGGTTCTGAATATGTTATACATTTTGATAAATGCTGATGAATCATTGCGTTCTTTAATAAAAAAATTTATTTATTTAGCTTTTGGATCAATAAAAGGACATATTGATTTAGCTCCGATGAAAACAGTTGTTAATGCCATGTTTGACCAAATACCAGTAAATGTTTCACTTGGAGAGCCAAGTAGAATTGACCAGGTAAGTCTGCTAGAATGTACTGAACCAAAAAGGCTCTATTCATTGACGTATAAATCAAAAAAACAGCAATTGTTAGAAATAAATGATTTAATGAAAAAGCTTAATATGGTGCTGGATGATGATGCGGAGCCTGATTTTTCAAATCAGCCTCAAACATCGAAACGAGCAGAGGGTTTTATTATCGTACCAAAATATAAGATACTTGCTCCTCAGTACCATGTGGCCCTGGCATGGATCTTAAAAGTAATGCAAAAAATTATTCCAGATTTTATTGTTGATCCTGACTTTGATGTTCAAAGATTAATGTGTTCGCAGGATTTAGTTCAGGCTTTAGATTATTTTGATAAAAGATATTATGGAGTTTTTTATCGTCTGCCAGTTCAGCTGGGATTATTGCATAATGGCGAAAGTGTTAATTATGCGGTCGGTACATATGAAAAAGGTGATTATCCTGAGTTTGGACTTGACCCAATATCTGGTATTGTGGCAATTTATCTGCATGGAGACAGGATATTAGGACACGCGCCTTATATGACTTGTCCTGGAGTTTTATATAAACCACCAGATTCTGATAGTTTTTCTCATGCAATTCAATTTGCATATATTGACGACAGCCTTGTCTTGCGAACTGTATCTATAAGTGATCATAGTGAAGATATGTCTGTGGCAACAGGCTTTTATTCATCATAGAACTGATCAAATTCAGTTCTTTTTTTATAAAATTAGCGAATTTTTTCTGAACTTGCCAAAAAAATTGCTTTATGTTAAGCTAAGCTAAAGTTAATTATTTATAAAGTAATTTTGTCACGTTTGGAAACGTGAACCTTCAATAAACATCTCTTTATTGCAAAATTACATAATAAATGAATTTATGATCGAACAGCATTATGAATTGCTCTATATTATTCCTGTAAAATTTGTGGGAGAAGAGCAAGAAAAAATTTTAGGCAAAGTGGCAAAAATCATCAAAGACCAAGGGTGTGAAATCACCAAAGACGAAATTTTAGGCAAACAAAGATTAGCTTATCCAATAAAGCATATACACCAGGGAATATATGTGATGGTTGAATTTGACGGTAAGCAGTCAGCAGTTAATAAAATTAACAGTACATTAAAGCTAACGCCAGAAGTTTTGCGTTTTTTAGTTATTAAGAAGAAAAAACTTACACCAGAACAAATAGCAAAGCAAGAGCAGAAAAAACAGGCATTGGTCAGAGAGGAAAAGAAAGAAAAAGAAGCAGAAATTCAAAAAAAGGTAGAAGAAATTAAAGAAGATAAAAAAGAATCACCGATTTCAAAGACAAAAGATGATAAGGATAAAAAGAAAGGAAAGGTAAGTTTGGAAGATCTTGATAAAAAATTAGATGAAATATTAAAAGACGATATTGACGTTTAATAATACGCGATACTAATATACGAATGCATACGAATTATGCTAATCAAGCAAAGCTTAATTCGTATCGTTAGCATAATTAGTATATTCGCATCGATAACATATGAATTTAAACAAAGCAATGATAATCGGCAATCTGACCCGTGATCCAGAAACCAGAACTACTCCTCAGGGAATTAATGTCACATCTTTTTCAGTAGCTACAAATTTAATTTGGAATGACTCTAGCGGTCAGCGCCAGGAAAAAGCTGAGTTTCATAATGTAGTTGCCTGGAGAAAGCTGGCAGATATTTGCGCTCAATATTTAAAGAAAGGAAGCAAAGTTTACATTGAAGGTCGTTTACAAACCCGAGATTGGGAGGGACAAGATGGAGTTCGAAGATATAGAACTGAAATTATTGCGGATAATATGATTATGTTAGATAGAGCCGGATCAGCCCCAGCCTCAACTCCAGCCCAACCTCAGGCAGACTCAGTGGAAGAGACTGCTATTCCGCAGGATTCCTCTCCAGCATCAGATAAAAAAAATGATGACGGAGATGATATAAAGATTGAAAACATCCCTTTTTAATACTTGAAAGCTAAGATGCTACAAGATCTACAGATCTGCTACTGATGTAACAGATATCCGTAGTATCTGTAGAGGATCTGTAGATCTTGTAGTAATATTATATGAGAAAACAAATTGGAAAAAAAGCTAAAGCTTGCTATTTTTGTGTAAATAATATTGATGACATTGATTATAAAGATGCTCAAATTTTGCGAAAGTTTACATCTTCATATGGTAAGATTGCACCCAGACGAAGAAGCGGACTTTGTGCTAAGCATCAGCGAAAATCAGCACAGGCAATAAAAAGAGCACGCATCATGGCGTTGCTGCCTTATGTAGTTAGATAGTTAACAGTTATAAGTTGACAGTTGAGTACTTAGAACTTAATCCTTCAACTTATAATAATATACAACTGACAACTTTAATCTGAATATGGCTACGATTGATTCACTCAACAGCATTCGCGTAGGAACGACTCTCAATTATGAAGGAGAGCCGTTTGTTGTAATTTGGTCAAATTTTATGCGTTGCCAGAAGAGAAAGCCAGTGATGCAGACGAAAATAAAAAGTTTAATAAGCGGTAAAGTAATAGAATATAATTTTAAGCCAGGTGAAAAAATTGAAACCGCAGACTTGCAAAGAAATAAAGCAAATTTTCTATATTGCGAAGGCGATGAATGTTATTTTATGGATAATGAAACTTATGAGCAGTTTTCTTTGGGAATGGATGTTATTGGAAAATTTAAAGATTATTTAATAGATGGCCAGGATGTAGATATATTAAAATTTGAAGGCAAACCAGTTTCGCTTGATTTGCCAAAAAAAGTCGAACTTAAAGTGACAGAGGCTGCCCCAGGAGTTAGAGGCGACAGTACTCAGTCAGCAACCAAACAAATTACTTTAGAAACCGGTTATGAAGTTCAGGCTCCTTTATTTATTAAAAAAGACGATGTGATTAGGATCAACACTGAGACCGGGGAGTATGTAGAACGAGTATAACTTATCGATAGAATAATTTTTATTTATGACTAGAAAAATTATACTTATTATTTTGCTTATATTAGTTATCGGTGGTTTAATTCCAGCGATAATTTCATATCAAAATAATTTTTTTGGATTTTCTTTTTCTACGTTTTATGATTGTGATATTGAAATTAGTGATAAAATGCAGAAACAAAAAGACAATTTCTATTATTATGTAAATATTCCTCAAAATCCTGTGCCAACCTGGATATATAGAAATATATTAGTACGACGATCAAAGATAATAGATGTTTCATACAGCCAGTCTAATGAATATTGGACTATTCAGGATTATTCCTGGTTTAATATACCTTTGGGGCAAGCTCGTAAAGTATTAGTGGTTGGGGAAGCTTGATAATAAATAAATGAACAATAATAAAAACAGACCATTTTTGGCCTGCTTTTTTATTTAATGACTTTATTTTGCTTTTGGTAGATAACCTAGGTCATGATTGCTGATTCCTAATCCTAGCTCTCTCATAACCTTGAAAGCATCATCTGGTTTTCCTAAATAATATTTTTTCAGATTTTTTGGATAAATGTAATATGCTTTACCCATGTCTTCAACATCAAGCAAAATTCTTCCAATTACATGTTCTGGCCAATAAGTTGTGTTGTGAATAAAATGGTGAGTAGCTCCTAAGCTTAATTCTCTCATAATTCTGAAAGCATCAGCTGGTCTGCCTAAATAATATCCTTTACCGTCAACTGGATGGTAATAGTATGCTTCACCTTTGCTTTCAACCTGCAAAAAGATATAGCCAATATAAGGTGAAAGTTTTGGCGTGGATTTGTAAGTAGGTTTTGGTTCTGTTTTAGTTGGAGTAGAGGTTGAAGTTAATGGTTTGTCAGTTTTTGACATTAATCTGGCGCCAACCCAGCCTATTGTACCGTTTGAAAGTTTAACTTTATACCAGCCGTCTGTTTCGCCAATAATTTTTATTACTGAACCCTTTGGTACAGTTGTCAAAATTTCAGTCCCTTCCATGCAGGGTTTGTTTCTAACAAAAGCGCTGATGTCCACATAGCCATGCCAGGATCTGTCATAAATAGGATCATGATAGCAGCCTTCCCCAGCTAAAGCATTTGTTGGTGCCATTACGGCAACCATGGCTAATATAGCCAGTCCTAAAAAGATTTTTTTAGTCATAGGTTTATGATTTATTTTTTATATGTTCTATTAATGAAGACGAAGGTTTTATGGTTTAGTTACATTTTCTATTATAATTTTTTTATCATAAAAAAACAAATCAATTGTCAAGGGAAAATTGACAAGAAGGGTGCTTTTTGATAATTTTTAACCACTGCCCAAGGGCAGTAGTTCTTTACATCTGGGCACAGCTTGTAAGCAAGCAGGTGTCCAAACGCCTTCCAAGGAGGGCGACTTCCGCAGGCCAAGGCCTGCACTTAGGAGGTGAACATGGCAGCTAGACAGAAAAAACCTGATCCTGTGTTTGAGGATAAAGATCCTCAGGATTTTTTACTTTCACAATTATTTGAGAGATTATCAAGAGAAGATAAACTAAAGTTTTTAGAACAGGCAATTATTAAAAGAGCAAGTCATAAGTCTGTAATAGATTTATTAGATAAGATTGCAAAGTTTTTTAATGGCAATAATGCAGAATATAGAACATTTTTAAGAAAATTATTTTGGAAACTGCCAAAGAAGTATAATCTTAGAGGACGTTGGGAGTCATCAATGGAAATGGCTCCGGCTGCACAGAATCTAAAACTGGAAATGCTTAAAAGAATATTAAGTGGTTGGAAATGGAATAAAGGCTTTTCATATGATCAAGTAAATGAAGAAACAGAAGAGTCAGAAGTATGTTTTAGATTTATTTGCTTAGTATATAATTGTGTGGAAAGAACAAGATATTATACAACTCAAGATTTTCCTAAGAATATTTGTAAAGTTTTTAGAGAAGGTCTTAAACGCTGGGGACAAGCATATGAATTAGATCAATGGATTTTACGAGAACCAGAAGCAATTAATTATGATGGATATTCAATGATTGACATAGTTCCGCATGAGTTTCAACAAATGATGATAAAGGCCAGAACAAGATTTGGTGAGATGCGCATAATTGGCGAAGAAGTAAAGTTTTTAGAGCCATTTGATCTTCATAAGCGTTCAAATAAGGCAAAAGAGTTGATTATGGAAAAAATGAAAAGAATTAGAGAGATGGAAGAATTGATAACAGAATTTATTGTAAAATTAAAAATTGATTTTGGTTTTGTTGAACACGGCGCATATAATATTGAAAATGGAGTAGTTGCTTTTAAGCTTGAGTCTGCAAAAGCTGCCCGTATAACAGTGAATGTATGCAGTTCATACAAATATAGGCATGAGGATTGTCCTGAATTAACATCAAAAATTCAAAAGGCCAGAGATGATTTTTTACTTTTAGCTGGAACAGAAAGCGATATTGATATTAAGATAAGTGTCCTTGGTCCAGAGGAGTTTAAATTTGAAGAATAGCTGATCATACATATGATTGGCTTTTTTATTTACGAGATGTACGAGATTGACATACAAGATAGTACCCTTCGGCAGGCTCAGGACAGGCAAGATTTGAAAACGTTTTATAAATTGGTGAGGAGGAGTCTGAAAGACGACGACGAACCAAGCCGCGCGCTAGCGCACTACTCCCCCTCCCTTGAGGGAGGGGGGTGGGGGGTGGGTGCTTCTTATTACAACCTTTAACTTTCAACTATAATAATTGACAATTAGTTTCGTATCTGCTAACATTCACAGTTGCCCAGTAGGGCAATGTTCCTTGACATTGGGTATAGCCTTGCGGGACAGGGCATATCCAGATCATTCTCCGGGCGAGAATGGGAAACTTTCAGGTGCGGGGCATCTGAAAACAGGAGGAAGGTATGACAGATCAAAAACCAGATCTAATGGAAATTTTTGGCAATAAAAGCGTTGTTCATAGATTATTAGCTAAAGCGTTACAAGATAATCCAGTGGAAGAGCAGATAGATATGATTTGGGATATTATTGAAGAAAGATGGAAAGATGATAAAGCTACAATTGTCATGCTTAATGCATTGGAAACATTGCATGAAGACAAAGTTGCATTCAGGCAGTCATTAATGAAACTTTATGATAAAATTGAGTGGCGAGAGCCTGCCAGAGAAAATTTAGCTGAAATGGAATTTAATCCACCTAAATATTTTGCTCCAAAGCTTCAGCTGGCTTTTTTGGAAAAAATTATGATGGGTTGGAAATGGCGAAGTCCAGATAAAAAAGATAGTAAAAAGAGCTTTCAGTTTATCTGCAGGGAATACTCGAAATCAATCGAGTACACTGCTCCTGGCAGAAGGAATGATGTGGAAAAAGGTATTATTGATTTATTTCATGATGTTTTTAAACGATCTCCAAGTTTAGCGTATCCAATACTTGACCAATGGATTTGTGGTTCTGGACAAAGTTCAGAATGTAAAGTCCCAGATGATATTAAAAAGATATTATTGAAAAAAAGAGTGGATATGGCTGGACCAGACATAATGACTGATGAGATTGCGTTCCTTCGAACAATCGAGTTTCAGTCTAGGGAATCACCGATTAGATCTGCTGTTATTAATTATATTAATGAAATCAATAGACTTGCTAAGACATTTGATATTTTTAAGCAGTTTGTGCGTGATATTTTGAAATCAGATAAAAGTGTAAATATTGGATACCCAGTTTTGGCTGAATTGGGCAGAGAAGATTCAAAAATGCAATTTGAATATGAAATTAAAGGATATGATCAGCTAATAATTAAAGTTACATTTTTTGGTCATATTCCAGAAAATGATTTGACTATGCAAAATGCAATGAAAGAGATGATCGCATTGAAAGACACCATGGGCTCGCTATTTGAAAATGGTAGTTTTATTGATATAGAAAAAATCAGTTTTGTTTTTCAGGTAAATTATAAAGGAAAAATTAAAGAGGTTGGTTTCAATGAGGCTTTGTTTGCAGACAAAGGAGGAGAAAGTGACTGACAGAGAAAAAAAGCTGCTTAAAGCAGCAGTATTGGATGAATGTAGTGATGAGGATTTTTCATATTTGATGGATATGTTAAATAAGCTCAGGGCTGCGCAAAGATTTGGTAATAAATTTTGTAGTATGGTCGAGCAAATTTCAGAAGAGGGAGATAATGTAAGTTTTGCAACAATCAAGAAATATATTAAAGAATTAAGTGCTGATTTTGTTGTTCACGGAGTTTTTAAAGACGCATTTAGTGTGAGAATGCGTGTGACAATAGAAAAATTCACAGATTTAAAAATTGGCAAACTACGATACGAGATAATACATAGCATACATGAAGAACTTGAAGATCTTAGTAAATCTTTATTAGGTGATTGTGAAATCCCCGTATCAGTAGGAGATTTGGCATTGCTAGATTCTCGAGGTGGTCGATTTTATAAAAGATAGGTAGTATTTAAAAACCGTCCAACATTTGGGCGGTTGTTTTATTTTAAATATTGACAAAATAACATTACTATGATATAGCTATTTGTTAACCCAGGCATTGAGTGAATTTAAATTAAAAGGGGGATCAGATGAGTTCTGGAATGGCCTCATTGGTTAGGGTAGAAGAGGAACAGAAAAATTAAGTTCAAAGATTTATTGAGGTTTCAGCAAATCCAGAGCTGTTGAAAATGACAGCTGAAGAGTTGGCGCCAATAATTCTTTCCATTGCTATTTTTATTAGAGAAATGATGTTGGCGGTTCTAGCTCCCAAAAAAACCAAAAAGGTTTTGGTGGATAGTGAAACTGGTGTCATTACTTTCAAAAAGGCAATGGCAAATGAGAGTCAGGTTGCAGAAGTAATTTATATGCGTAATCAGATTGAAAAAGAGCGTGCCAAAAATATTTGGTTTTTAATTGCCAAGGCGCTCAAAAGCTTGCCAGAAGATCTGGCAGAAATTTTGCCAGGTTTGAGAATTAAAAAAGTTGAAGGCAACATAGTTCATATTTGTCGTTTGTAAACTATCTCAAAATATGGGGTAGTTTTTTAATAAAAAATCCGCACACTATGAGTGAACGGTTTCATTTTCTATTTATCATATTTGCCAGTTTTGATATCCTGGTGAACGCGCCGCTGAGCTGCTGCTTTGCTGACAGGATCACCTTCTACTTTCGGTGTTCCTTCAACTTTTTCTGCGCCTAATGCTTTGGCTACCTTGTTAGGATCAACTTTTCTAGGTTTTTTTGACGTATCTTCAATTCTTTTGGGAGTTTTTGATGTGTCGTTGGCACTCATTTTTATTCTCCTTTCAGTTCTTCAGCCACTGTATGTATATTACAAAATAATCCTGATTTGTCAATTTCTATGAAAATTATGTACTTTGATTGACATAATACAAGTATTGTGCTATACTATTTTAGCTGGCAATAATTGCGGCCAGCCGTTCATAGCTATTAACGAACCAGTATTAACAGAGAAGAAATTGTACATATATATTTATTAAAATATCCTAAGCCCCGCCGAGAAAAAGAAAGAGAATTATCCGTGGCGGGCACGGATGAAAAGAAACCCTCCGATTAAAGGGGCGAGTCATGAGTAAGGACAGTGAAAAGAGAATGAGTCTTCGGGAGCGTTTGGCAAAAATGACTCCTGAAGAGCTTCGTGAAGCTCTGCGTAGAACTGCTGAAGGCGACCGTACGCATCGTGCTGACTTTCTGTCACAGATAGTAGATGATCGTGCTGAGGCTCTTGGAGTATTGTATAAGCAATGGGACTCTCTTGCTGCGGCAACCGAGGAAATGAACACCAAACATTCTGAGCAGAAAAGCGTGGGTCCTGGTGACCCAGGCTATGACGAGGCTCTTCGTCAACATGCTCGAGATCGTGAAGATGCGCAGGCCTTTGACAGTCAGGCTGTAATGGGCGCTTTGCGTAAGCACTCATTGGGCATTGATGACGAGAGTCAGGAAGACGAATAGTCCTTTCCAGTATATTTCCCAACTTAAAGTTGGGAATCTTTCTGTGGCTATTAGCCAGCTAGTAATCACAGAGAGGAAATTTTACATTTATATTTATTAAAACATCCAAAGTCCCGCCCAAAAAACAAGGAAATCCATCTGTGGCGGGCACGGGTGGAAAAAAATTATCGTAGGAGGCTATCATGTCTGATCAAAAAGATGTAACAGATTCAGTCCAGGAACATATTCGTCGCAGTGATGCAAGGTGGACGCCAGAACGAGAAAAGTTCTGGAGTGATATTGATCGACAATCGGCAGAAGCTCTAGATGCATACCTGGAGGCAGATCTCAGAGAGTTTGAGCGGCGTAAAAAGGAGGCAGAGTCTTCTTCGGAAGAAGAAGATTAATTAACCAACTAGATAGTTAACTAACTAGAACTATACCAATCTCACATTTGAGGTTGGTTTTTTGGTTTATTATGATAAAATACAGATGGAATCCCAATTAAGGGAAGGAGGAGAAAATGACATCAAGGACATATATTGATGTAGTGCAACAAGGGTATTTGTGGGGATTGTTAATAAATGAACAAGGTGTGGAGAGATTATTTGAAGTAGATGAAGTTGATTTAGATGAGCCACTGACAGGAACCCGAAGGAACGTTCTTGATTTGGTTCGGGTATTTATAAAAACTCATGGAGATGAACTCTTAGGTCAGATTGGAATAGTTGATCTATGCCAACTTTCTCAACCAGATTTTATTGATCAATTATTGAATTGGTACAGGCAAACAAAGAGTAATGTTTGGCAACAGTTAGTTGAGGGGCTGGCAGCGACAGTAATGGAGTTTCTTCTGATGCCTGATGAAGTGGTTTTGGGACTGGCTGGATTGGAAATATATCATAGAAAAAGTTCTGATACTGTGCTGCAGGAAGAGCCGAGGATTATAGTAAGGCGTCACAGGAGCCCGAGTGACCTTGATGAAGATGCAAGGAGAAAATTAAAAGCTATCAATCGTTGGGAATGCGAATCGCGTGCTCATATGCATGACAGAGTATATCGTTAACACCAATCTCACATTTGAGGTTGGTTTTTTGATAAAATAAAAAAATCCGCAAATTTTTGGTACCCCCAAGGGGAATCGAACCCCTGTTTTCAGGATGAAAACCTGATGTCCTAACCACTAGACGATGGGGGCGAGTACCAAAAATTTACGGACTTGTTATATTGCCAGGATGCCCGCCAGGGGCGGGTCCGCCTTTGGCGGAAAAGCCTGATGTCCCCGCCAGAGGCGGGCAGGCTTAACCACTAGACGATGGGGGCAGGAGTACCAAAAATTTACGGATTTTGATTTACTTTATATTAAAGCCTAATTTAGTTAACAATTCTTTTCTTGCCTGATAATTATTCTTTAGAAAAATTTCTTTTTTTCTTGCATCAGTTTTATTCTCAAATGTTTCTGTATATTTAAGAATAAATGGAATCCTGTTTTTTGTCGAGCGAGATTTACCAGTATTGTGTTCAGTTAACCTTTTTTCAACATTGTCTGTTATTCCAATATAATATCCTAAATCTTTTTTACTTTGTAAAATATATAGAAAATGCATAATTATCTAATATGTTTATCAGGATGCCCGCCAGAGGCGGGTCCGCCTTTGGCGGAAAAACCTGATGTTCCTCCTTCGTCAACAGCCTTCGCTAAAGCTTCGGCTGTCAAGAGGCTACGGAGGACAGGCCTAACCACTAGCTTGTCATCCGAAGTCCCGATTTATCCGGACGAAGGATGAACGATGGGGGCTTGATATGAGTACCAGAAATTTTCAGTCTTTCTTAAAAAAATTAATAAAATAACGATACTATTATAGCAATTATAAAGAATGGTGTCAATATTTTATTTATTATGAAAATACTTGAAAAAAATTTATATATCAGCTAGAATAACAGAGAACTTAATAATAAGAGACGAAAGACGAAATGAGAAATGCGAGTAACTAATTTCTAATTTCCAATTTCCAAATTCCAAATTCCAAATATGAGTGTACCAAAACACAGAAAAACACATTCGAAGACCAGAATGGGCAGATCCCATCATGCATTAAAAAAAGTACAAGGTACTGTTTGTTCTAATTGTAAAGAGCCTGTTTTAGCGCACCAGGTTTGCACTAATTGCGGTCATTATAAAGGCAAGCAAGTAATGCGAACAAAAGAAGAGGTAATGACAAAGAGAGAAGCAAAAAGAAAAGCAAAAGAAGATAAGATGAAGGCAAAGAAGTAATTATTTCACTGTTTCATGGCTTCATTGTTATTTTAGAAAAACTGTATAACCTTTTGACTTTTTTAACATTTTTAACTTTTAATGCATTTAATGTATTTAACTATAAAACCATAGAACTAAGAACTAATCTAATAAAACTTTATGGACATTACTATTATCCTCGCCTTAATTGCATCTGGTTTGGCAATTATTTATGGCATTATTTTAATCAGTTCAGTTTTAAAAAAGAGCCCTGGGTCTGACAAAATGCAGGAAATTGCAAAAGCGATTCAGGACGGCGCATCAGCATATTTAAATCGACAATATAGAACTATTACAATTATTGCTGTTGTAATTGCCATTTTACTATGGGTTGGTTTAGGCTGGAAAACATCTGTTGGATTTTTAATCGGAGCAATCTTTTCTGGTTTAGCCGGCTATATTGGAATGAACATTTCTGTCAGAGCAAATGTCAGAACAGCAGAAGCAGCTAAACAAGGATTAGCTAAAGCATTAAATGTAGCTGTTAAAGGCGGAGCGGTTACTGGTTTGTTAGTGGTTGGTTTAGGATTGCTTGGAGTAGCCGGATACTTTGCCATTACTGGAGATGTAAAATCTTTAATTGGATTGGGATTTGGCGGAAGCTTAATTTCTGTTTTTGCCAGACTTGGCGGAGGTATTTATACTAAAGCGGCTGACGTAGGCGCAGACTTGGTTGGAAAAGTAGAAGCTGGTATTCCAGAAGATGATCCTCGAAATCCAGGTGTGATCGCTGATAATGTGGGTGATAATGTTGGCGACTGCGCTGGTATGGCTGCTGATCTTTTTGAAACATATGCAGTGACTACAGTAGCAGCAATGCTTTTAGGAGCATTAACATTTCAAGGTTTTGATAATGGAATTTTATATCCATTAGCTTTAGGCGCAGCAGCAATTGTGGCTTCAATAATTGGAACATTTTTTATAAAATTAAGTACAAAGAAAAATATAATGGGTGCTTTATATAAAGGCCTGATTGTTTCAGGAGCTTTAGCAGCAATTGCCTTTTACCCAATCACCAATTGGTTAATGGGTGATAATACTTTGTATTCTGTATTAAATTTATTTTTCTGCGCATTAATCGGATTGGTTGTTACTGGCGCTTTAGTAGTGATCACTGATTATTATACTTCAACAAAATATTCTCCAGTAAAAAATATTGCCAAAGCTTCAAAGACAGGGCATGGGACAAATATTATTGCTGGTTTGGCAGTATCAATGAAATCAACAGTCTGGCCAATACTTTTCATTGCCGCAGCAGTTTTAGGATCATATTGGCTGGCTGGCCTGTATGGTATTGCAGTTGCAGCAATGGCTATGCTTTCAATGACTGGTATTATTGTGGCAATTGATTCATATGGTCCAATTACTGATAATGCTGGTGGTATTGCAGAAATGGCAGAACTGCCAGAAGAAATTAGAAATACTACTGATGCTTTGGACGCAGTTGGTAATACAACTAAAGCCGTGACCAAAGGTTATGCTATTGGATCAGCTGGTCTGGCAGCATTGGTTTTATTTGCAGATTTTACTCATGCAATTTCAGAAGGTTCGGAAATGCATCTTGAATTCATGCTAAGCGATCCAAAAGTTCTGGTTGGGTTGTTCATCGGCGGCTTGCTTCCGTTTTATTTTGGCGCCTTAGCAATGAGTGCTGTTGGCAAAACTGCTGGCAAGGTAGTTGAAGAAGTTAGAAGGCAGTTTAAGGAAATTAAAGGTATTATGAGTGGCGAGGCAAAACCAGATTATTCAGCAGCAGTTGACATTGTAACAAAGTCAGCATTAAAGCAAATGATTCTTCCAGCATTGATTCCAATTATTGTACCTATTGCTATTGGCATACTTTTAGGACCTCATGCACTTGGCGGACTTTTAGTTGGTAGTATTGTTACTGGGCTTTTTGTAGCGATTTCAATGACCACTGGCGGAGGCGCTTGGGATAATGCAAAAAAATATATTGAAGAAGGCCATTATGGCGGCAAAGGGTCAAGCGCACATGCAGCAGCAGTTACTGGCGACACAGTTGGCGATCCTTATAAAGATACAGCTGGTCCGGCTATAAATCCAATGATTAAGGTTTTGAATATTGTTGCTTTGCTGATTGTTGGTTTGGTGATGTACTTCTGGTTGTAATTACAAATATAAAGGAAAATTGAAACAATTACGAATAATTACAAAGATTAAAAGGCGTCTTAGATGGGGCGCTTTTTTATTAAAAAATCATCTAAATTTAGTGAAAAATTTTAGTTTTTTGAAATATTGACAAATTTTTTATTTGTGCTACAATCGATTATCAGCAATTTGCTGTTTTCGAACCTTGAAAATCATAGGTTTATATAGGAGGAAAGCATGCCTAAGACTGAAAAAGGGCAAGATGAACGTGAAATGCGTTTAAATTACAGACTTTATGATTTAATGAAAGAATATGGCATAGGATCAAGCAGAAGTGACTGGCCCAGCAATCGGCTGCGTAAATGGTTAAAAATTGGCGGTGAAAAGTTTTCAAAATACATTACTTTTGAATTGCCATTAGATATGATTGCAAAAATCAAATGCTTTCTAGCATTCCGAGACAAGGCATTTGCTCCGGCAGATAAAATTGAAATGGGACTTTTAGATCGGTTTAAGAATGACGTTTTTGCTTTGCCGTTTTTACCAAAGGAGCTGATGGGTCCGATCGAAAAGCTTCTGCCAGAGATCAAAGAAAACGCTACGGTTAAGGAAGAAGACAAGCCTTTGCCTAAAAAAGCCAAGAAGCAAAAAGAAAAAAAAGATGATAAGTATAAATTGAACCAAGCTCTCAAACGCTTGTTTGAAAAATATGAAATTGGAACAGATGGAATGTCCATCCCTGATTTTTGTAGATGGCTTGGAATTTCCAGATCTTCTCTTACAAATTTCCTAGAACAAGTTTTTTCAGTTTCTGATGTTAACAAAATTCGATTTTATCTTGCATTTCGGGATCCTGCATTTGCTCCTATAAGCATGAGGGAGTTGCAATATCTGGAAGAAATGAAAGAGAAGATTGATCCTTTGCCGTTTCTGTCTGATGAATTAAGGAAACCAATTGAGAGGTCTCAGTTTGAATATATAGAACAGGCAATTGATGATGAAAAATTCAGATGGAATAAAGCATTGATGGATTTAATACAACAATATTCAATTGGCATGCCTGGCAATATGAGTATGACTGAATTTTGTGAGTTGATTAATATCCATCCAACATCTATTCAAGAGAATATTAGCTTCAGAACCACAATTAATGCCATAAGTAAAATTAAACTTTACTTAGCCTTTAGGGATAAAGCTTTTGTGCCAACTACTTCGAGAGAGTTGGCAATGGTTCGACTCTTTCATTCTAAAGTTAAACCATTACCGCAGCTGCCCAAGGAGCTGAAAGGGCCAATTGATTTTTCAGAATTTGATATAAAGGAAGAGCAGGTTGAAGAAAAGTATGAATTAAATATGGTTTTGGTTAGAAACATTGAAAAGCATGGCATTGGTATTTTGCCAGAAAAGCCTTTAACTGGGTTTTGTCGAGATTTGTCTATGAGTTCAACCTCAGTTCGTGGTTTTATGAATAGAAAATTATGTCTTGGTTCAATTAAATCAGGTTTAGCCAGAATTAAGTTTTATCTAGCTTTTAAAGACCCTGCTTTTGCGCCAAAAGATGTAAAAGAAAGGGAAATTCTAAAGAAATGGAAAGATAAAATTAAGCCTTTGCCATTGATTCCTCTGCCAGTAGTAGAGACAGAAGAGCAAGAAGTTGCAAAGTTTATGGGTAAGATTGATGAGCAAAAGAAAAAAGAACCTAGAAAGGTTAAAGTCGAAGAACCTGAAAAACCAGTAAAGCAAGAAGAGGATGAATTCAAATTGAACAAAATTCTCAAAAGTCTTTTTGATGATAAATATTCACAACAAATGACAATGCGGGATATCGCTCGGCATTTAAGTATTCCACGAACAAGCTTTCGCGAATATATTCGTGGCAACAGGCCGATTCTAAAGCCAGAACATAAAATTGCCATTTATTTGGCATTTGGACATGAGGTTTTTGCTCCAAGTACTGCAGAAGAGCAAAAAGCCTATCAGCAAATGAAGGATAAGATTTTTCCATTATCTGAAAAGGATGTTGTTCAGCCTGACAAGGTAAAAAAGCAGGCTGAGTCTCAAGTAGTGAAACAAACGAAAAAAGATAAAGCAGAGGATAAATTTGCACTCAATCGGGTGCTAATTCAATTAATGGATCAATATAAAATCGGCAAAGGCGGACCGTCTAAAAAGCAGACCTTGAAAAAGTTGAGCATGCACGGCCAAACTTTTGACCGTTATGTTAAAATGGAGCGGCCTCTAAGGCTTACAAATAAGATTAAGCTTTATCTGGGATTTAGGCATGAAGCTTTTGCTCCGTCAAATTCAGAAGAAGAAGCAATCTATAACAGGCTGAAAGGGCAAATTAGACTTTTGTCCTTTGTGGGGCAAAGGGACAGCAAGGCTCCTTTGGAGATTGAAGAAATTGAGTCTCCAACAGAAGCTGAGGCGGCGGCTCTGAATATTTCAGAACTTAGTCAGCAGGTTGCCTCTTGCTTGGCCAATGATCCGGAATTTGCTGCCAAGTTGTGTGAACTCATACTTGGCCGAAGCGAATTCATAGCTGGCATTGAAAAGCAGCTTCCTGCTAGGAAGCAGAAACCTGCCGAAGGAAGGCAAGTTCTTCCTTTGGCAATGCCAGCGGCAATTGAACGAGAGCCTGACGGTAAGATTATTCCTGCTAAATTTGTGGCTGAGACTCGTAAGATTTTTAATCAGACGATCAGAAGGCTGCAAGAGCTGCGGGTGATGGACAATCGTCAAAGAAGTGATATTCAGGACGAGCTGGAAGTTACACTTCGCAGCCTGGAAAATGAGCTCAAGGATCTTTGGCTCAATGTACGGGCTGTCAGAAAGACTCGTTCAGCTCAAGCAGCTCAGCAGGTCTATGAAACAGAACGAGATTTTATTGCCACTTTTAAAAACGGCAGTAAACAAGAATAACCAAACACAATCTGATAAGGAGGCACCATGGCCCTGGAAGTCACAGCTGGCGTAGACAAAAACGCAATATTAAGAGAAATTCAAAAAATCAAAGCGCTTTTGGCAATGGCAGAGTTAGTGTCAAACAGCTTTGACGCTGCGAGCGCAATTGTCAATATCTATACTGATCATCTAGACAATCCAACCAAGGCAATTATCGTTGACCAGGGTATTGGAATGACTGATGAGGCAATTAGGGCTTTTTACCAGTATGGTAAGTCTTTCTGGACTACCAAGCGCCATCGAGGCACCAATGGTAAAGGCTCAAAGTACGCTCTTAACCACTCGATAAAAATGATCGTCCGGACAAAAACCAAGGACAGGCCAAAGGTGGTGGTCTTTTCATTAGAGCTGGATTCATGGCTTGATCGGGTTATTGGAAATAAAACGATCAGGCTCCATGATTCTTCAGCTGTTGGTGAGCATTCGCATGACCCATCGTCTGACAGCTTTACGCTGATTGAGCTCAGTCTGAAAAAGACAGCTCAACGCGAGTTTGCTGAAAGAAACTTGATTGAACAGCTGGGAGAAAAGCTTTCACCCCAGTACACTGACCGGGTGTTTGTCAATGGTCATAGTCTTCAATCCAGAAAAGTCGTGGGCAGCATTATTGAAGACCACATGGATGACCCCATGCTGGGTGAGGTAAACGCCTATATCTATAAGCCTGAAAAAGTAACCCTTACTGACGTGCTCAGGATTGGTTCGGTTGGTCCGGTAATGGACTTTAGAACCTTTAGCAATGAGTTGCCAGTAGGACTGAGGAAAAAGATTCCTGCGGTCTTTCGGGACCATAGTATCTGCGGTTTGATCGAGGTGCAGGGCTTTAACCAATGGCGGGAAGGGGCTTCAAAGGAGTTCCAGGAAGGCCTGTTCCGTTCTGATGAAGTCAAGCACTTTATGAAGTATCTGACCATTTTGGGCAGAAAGATTTCTAGAGAGTTTGGCTTTGAAACCGCTACTTTGGATGAAAAGGCCAGACGCGGATTTCAGGTCCTCTCAGATCTTACCCAGAATGCTTACGGTGAGATCGGTGAGGAAAGAAGAACGAGGAAAAAGAAAGGCACTGTCATTGGGTTTCACGTGTCACCCAAGACAGCAGTGGTTGTTCCTGGTGAGCCAATGCTCTTTACGGCCAGGGGAACTAAGGAAGACCGGTTTGAATGGGATGCGTCACGCGTTCCAGGCGAGCTGGATAAGACTGAAGGTCAGGAAGTTCATCTGACCATTCCAAGAGGCGCTGATTTTGATCCCAATTGCCAATACCAATTGGTGGTCAAAAAGATGCCGAAGAACGTTCCTCGAATCGCCTATATCAGAATCGCTGAAAGCCTTGATCTGACAGTGATTCCGAAAAGCGGGATTACGAAATACGAAAACGATGTAATCAACTTTAGGGCAATAAATATTCCAGAGGGCACTCCTACTCTTCATTGGGCTGTAGAACCTTTGGGCATTGGAGAATTCACCAGGACCGAGGGAGTGGAGAACGTTCCATTCGTACTCAGGGCTGAGGGTAAATGCACAGTAACCGCATTTGATCCGAACAGGCCTGATGAGGTCTTTGATAAGGTGGATGTGTATGTTAAAGGCGAGGAGACAGAGGTGGTTCGTTCTCCAAACGACATTCTCAAAGTCATTCTCGAAGAATCAGTCTTTAAAATCGAAACAATCGGCGGTGCTGAAACGCTGATCGGTGTTCTCGATGATGTCGGGCAAAAGTTCCTCATCAATGGGGAACATCCGAGATTCAAAGATCTACTCAAGACATCTGAACCAGCCTGGCGTGAATTCATGCTTCAATGGATGGTCAATACCTATGTGCTCTGGAAGCTGCAGCAGGAAGTGCATCAGCGAATTGAGCAGGGTGACCAGGAAGCAGCGATTACCATTCCAGAAGTCAATAAGCGGATCGGACAGATCATGTCTGATTTGCTTAGTAATTAGATAACATAAAACCAAAAACCGTTAAGTCAATGTACTTAACGGTTTTTTAATATTTATCTTCTTGGACGTGTCCTGTAAAATTCAATAAGGTCTTGTTGTTTTTGCCATACCCTTTGCATTAATTCAGCATATCGATGCATCAGTCTCTGGCAAAAAGCTCTGCCTGAGTTAGTAACAAAGGCCTTTGCCTCACCATATTCTTCTTCAGAAATATCTTTTCGAAATTCGATTAGTCCCTTATGAATCAATATTTTTACTAATTCATTTTGCGCGTATTCTCTTTCAGTATCCTCTTTAATATATTCGGTGTAGAAAAGTAGATTAGCAACGACTTTTGGTTTTTTACCAAAATCTCCCTGGCGTTTGCCCAGATTTTTACCTGTAAGCTGGGCTTTATTAATCTTTTCCTGAATAAAGGCCCAAAGCGTAGCCATGAACATTTCGATCAGATCATCGCGTCTGGTGCGCTTTTCTGAAGTTGCTTCAACAGGCCTTTGTTCGGGTATAGAATTCTGCTCAGGATTTAGAGGGATAACTTGTGCAGTTTTTTGTCTTTCTTCTTCTTCTTTTTTGATTTCTTCTTCGCATTTTTGTCGTAGAATGTCATCAGCTTCCATTTTTACCTTATCAAACAATTTAATATATTCTTCTAGTTCTTTTTCTAAAGATTCTTCTGGATTAAATCGTAGCTGGTAAACCAGTAAGTCAAGCGGTTTATAATTAACCATGTCTTCAATCCCAGGAACTAGTCCCCAGAAATATGCTTCATGGTCAGTTATCTGGAAAACAATTTTAATTCTCTGCACTTGCTGTTTCATTTTTTCAATATCTTGTCTGAGAGTATTTGCCTCTGCGGTTCTGTAAATTTCTATTTTATCATTGAGTTCCTGAATGCCAGCTTTAATTTTCTTAACATCTTCATAGATTTTAACAAGGAATTGATAGTCATTGGCAACCGTTTCTAAACTGGTAGCAATATCTTGTTGAGTCTGCCTAGTAATCCTGCTGATTGAAGAGACGGTCTTTTTTAGATTGCGAAGATTTCCAGTTGCGGTAAAGATCCTGATATCAATTTCCTGATCTTCAAAAAAGTGCTTTAGCCGTTTGATTTCGTCTTGACACTTTTCTTTTTCTTTTTTTACTTCATTTGCTAAATTAGCATATTCACCTTCTTTTTCCTCAAACCGGTCATACAAATCCTGAGTGTATTCAGTCAGCTTGGCCATGTGTTCTTCAGCTTCATTAGCCAATTCATTTGCTGCCCAGGTTTGTGAGGTTGTCAGCCAGGATTTATCATCTGCTTCTTCTAATTCTTTATTTTTTTTGGTTAATGTTTGATTGCTAATTTCCAGATTAGTCAGTATGCCAATTATTTTCATTAAAATTGCATTGGCTTCGTCTTCATCAACCCGATTAATGTATTGAAATAAATCTTGTAGCTTTTGAGCAATAGAAGTTGTTTGTCCTAAATCATCATATCTGGGTTTATTCAGCACCTGCAGTTCAATGGAATATCCAAGATTAGAAATAATATTGGCAATTCCTAGAATAGAACCATTGGCACTATCCTTTGCTGCAGGTATAGTAGAGGTACCACCTGGAGTTTTAACCCTGGTAGACCCATCCTGTCTTCGTAGCTTGTTTGACCTTCTACGCTCTTCTTCCTGATTCCGCTGCTTTCTTCCCATTATACTCCCTCCTGCGTATATAAAGATTTGATTGGCAAAGATCTGGCTTAAGATTTGAACAAATCTCAAGAGTAATTTATTTTAGTACATATTATGATTTTTGTCAACATAATAAAAAAACCGCCTATTTTGGCGGCTTTTTCTATTTTTATCGAATTATCTAGCATATTCAATTGCCCGATTTTCCCGAATTACTGTTACTTTAATTTCACCTGGATATTTTAGATCTTCTTCGATCTTTTTTGCAATATTTTCTGCTATTTTATACGATTGCAGATCATCAACCTCTTCTGGATGGACAAACACTCTGACTTCACGGCCTGCCTGAATAGCATATGCTTTTTCTACACCTTCATTTTTTGTAGCAATATTTTCCAGTTCTTCTAATCTTTGCAAATAATTTTCATAAGTGTCTTTTCGCGCTCCTGGTCTGGCGCCACTAATAGCATCAGCTGCTTTAACAATAATTGATTCTAATGTTGGCGGCTTGTCTTCATGGTGAGTTAAAATTGGCTGAATAATTTCATCTGGCAAATCAAATTTTCTGGCAATATCTCTGCCGATTTCCGGATGAGTTCCCTGAATTTCATGGTCTACAGCTTTTCCAATATCATGCAAGAACCCTGCTTTTTTGGCAATGGTGACATCAGCACCCAATTGTTCTGCTAAAAGAGCAGAAAGATGAGCCACTTCGATTGAATGTTGCAGTACGTTTTGTCCAAAACTGGTTCTGAATTTTAATCTACCGATTATTTGAATTAACTTTGGATCCAGTCCGGCAATTCCAACTTCATAAGAAGCGTCCTCGCCAGCTTTTTTAATTTCTAAAGCCAATTCTTTTTTTGATTCTTCTAATGAGTCTTCAATTTTCGCCGGGTGAATTCTGCCATCTAGAATTAATTTACCCAATGTTCTTTTTGCCACTTCACGCCTGATTGGGCTAAATGACGATAAGGTAATAACCTCTGGTGTATCATCTACAACCACCTCAACTCCAGTTAGTTGTTCAAAAGTTCTGATATTTCTTCCTTCACGTCCGATAATTCTTCCCTTCATTTCATCAGATGGCAGAGAAACAGTTGAAGTAGTCATTTCAACCGCATGGCTGGCAGCGCATCTTTGAATAACATTGGTTAATACTGTTTTGGCATGCTTTTCTAATTCTGTTGATGATTCATCATCTAATTTTTTAATTCTACTGGCCAAAGTTTCTGAAGCATCTCTTTCAACATTTTCTAAAAGTACTTTTTTTGCTTCTTCCCTGTTTAGACCGGCAATTTTTTCAAGCTTTTCAATTTGTTCAGCCTGAATTTTTTTAATTTTATCTTTTGCGATTTCAATATCTTTTGCTTTGTCCTGAAGTTTTGTGGTTTTTGCCTCAAGATCCAATAATTTTTTGTCAAATAAATTTTCTCTTTTTTCCAGTCTTTCCTGGAGTTGTTTTAATTCTCTTCTTCGATTGCCTTCATCCCTTTTCGCTTCATCAATAATCTGCATTGCTTTTTCTTTTGCTCTGTATAAGGTTTCCTGATATTTGGTTTTTGCTTCCTTATTTAAAGCTTCAACTTTTGCTTCTACTCCTTTGGCCTGGGCTTTGGCAACTGTTTTTCTAATAAAATAACCGCTTGTAGTCCCTACCAATAAAGCGGCTATGCCAATTATTAAATAATACATATATTTCTCTTCTTCCCAAAGAGAATTGTAAGATTGGTTTTTATTTAAAATTTATTACCAGCCTGTCTATGCGATAGGCTTTTCATTCTGAGTGTCTGTTGTTATTAAAAACTTCATGGTTTTATGGTTGGTAAATGAAATTTTGGTAAATTTTGTCCAATCTCAGCAATTTTTTAGGAAGTTCTGTCATTTATTATTACTTTACTGGTAAATTTATGTTAGCATGGAATTTCTAGGATGTAAAGGAGAGGCTATGAATCATCAAATCAGTTACGAATTCACCTCGAAGGGGGCCGTTTAGGCAGAAAATCAGTTTTATTTGTTACGAATGGTTACAAATGACACAAAATGCCCGCAATAAAAAAAACCCGCCAGCGGCGGGTAGTTTTATTTAAAATATTATTTTCCACCTTAGGCGGACTTTTTCTTTTTCTTTTTATCATCCTTTTTTTTGTCGCCCGGCTTGTCTGCCACAGCTTTTGCAGAGGCAGAAGCCTTGGCAGAGGACGATTCAGCTGCTTCTTCATCATTAGCTTCAACTTTTTTTTCCTTTTCAACCTTGTCTTTTTTCGTCTTTTTTTTATCTGTTGTACTTTTTTCCTTTAAGCTCAATCCTAATCGGTGTTCTTTTGGTTCAATGGAAATGATTTTGAATTCAAGCTCATCTCCTGGTTTGGCAATTTCAGTCGGGTCTTTGATTTGATCATCAGATAATTCAGAAACATGAGCTAGACCATGTATATTGTCATCCAGTTCTACAAACAATCCAAAAGGATTTGCCTTTAATACTTTACCTGTAACTTTATCGTTTAGCTTGAACTTTTTGGCAATGTTTTTCCATGGGTCATCCTGAAGCTTTTTAATAGACAAAAATATTTTTGATCCTTCAATATTGATAATTTCAGCCTTGATTTCCTGACCGACTTTAAATAATTGTTTTGGATCATCAATTCTTTGCCATGCTAATTCTGAAATATGAACCAATCCTTCAAGATTTTCACCAAACTCAACAAAAGCGCCGAAATCAGTAATAGCTGTAATTTTTCCATCAACAACATCACCAACTTTATATTTATTCAAAACATCTTTTTGCGTTTCTTCCCAGGCAGCTTTTTCTGAAACGATAAGTTTTTCTTGCCGTTCATCTGCAGTCAAAACCTTAACATCGAAAGTTTCGCCAACATATGTCTTTAATTTATCCAGAATTTTATTCTTATCGCCACCCTGAATTCTTGGATAGTGCTCTGGTGTCAGCTGAGAAACAGGAAGAAACCCAGGAATGTGGTTAATAGTAATTAAAAGCCCGCCTTTATTGGCATCAGTAATTTTTATCTGGACAATATTGGAGTCTTTTTGATAACCGCGTAATGTTTCCCATGCTTTTTGATTTCCTGCATAGCGGAAAGATAATTCCATCTGGCCCTTTTCATTCTCAAATTCTAAAAGTGTGGCTTCAACTTCATCACCTTTTTTTAATTCTGAGATGTCATTAAATCCTCCAAAAAGCTCGCGTCCCCGGATAATACCTGTTGTCAGACCTGAAACATCAACCAGAACTTCTTTTTTTGAAGCGCTGATAATTATACCAGTAACGATTTCGCCGACTTTTGGTACTTGGGTGAATTGTTTTTCATCAGTAATTAATTGATCAAAATCAGCTTGTTTACTTGATGTAGACATGTGATTTTCTCCTTTCTTAATAAAGATGGTAATATTTTAGCAGTTTTAACAGCTGTGTCAAGGGGGTAATTTTAGTCTGTTATATACTCTTTTTATATAGCTCAAAATAGGTTTACTTTTAAAAAAAAATGTGCTAAATTATATGCAGTTATTGATTAAATAAATATATGATAATTTCATGGCTTGGTCATTCCTGCTTTAAGATTATATTAAAATATAATAATCAGGATTTGATGATAATTACAGATCCTTATGATAAAAGTATTGGATTAAGGGTGCCTAAAATGGCTGCTGATGTGGTTACTATTAGCCATCAGCATGAGGATCACAATAATGCAAAAGCGGTTTCTGGTAATTTATCAGACATGCCTTTTGTGATTGATCAGGCTGGAGAATATGAAATAAAGGGCATAGCTGTTTCCACCATAAAAACCTGGCATGACAACAAGCAAGGAGAGGATCGAGGCGAAAATATCATTTATCGGTTTGATATAGAGGGTTTGTCAGTGGTGCATTTGGGGGATTTAGGGCATATATTGTCTGATGAGCAGCTTGAACAAATAGGAAACGTAGATATTCTAATGATTCCAGTTGGAGGTATATATACGTTAAACGCGGCCAGCGCTTCAAAGGTGGTTCGGCAAATTGAGCCAAGGATAGTCATCCCAATGCATTATCGGGATGAAAAAGTGAAGATTAAATTAGAAAGTGTTAATGCCTTCAGGAAAGAAATGGGCGGTCTGGCTGAAAATGAAAAGAAATTAAAAATATCCAAGAAAAATCTTCCAAGCGAAGAAACAAAAATAATAATTTTAGAAAAATAATATGAAAGGGAGGGAACGAAAAATCCCAGTACAAATATATAATGAAAATGATAATTCTGAGCATAAGCATGAGTCAAATAATTTTGATTATATTGAAAATAAAGAGGAGCAGGTAGTTGATGAAATATTAAAGGAGGAAAGAGCAAGCAAGCCAAGCCCAAGAGAAGAGGTCGCTGGTCTGGAATCTGAAAATATTATGCAGGGTTTAATTGAGCATCAGAAAGAGTCGCCAAGAGAAAAAATTGAAACCAGAGACAGACGACATATAATATTATGGCTTGGAGTATCTGTATTTGTTCTAATTACCATAGTTGTTTGGGCAATGAGCTTGCGGTCAAATATTAATCGTGTAAATGATGAACTACAGAAAGATGAAGATATAAATACCGTTAACAGCGTATCAGAAAAATTTATTAGCAGTTTTGAATTTATTAAGGATAATATAAACAATTTTGAAGATTTAAAAGATTCTCTTGAAACTGAAAATACAAAGGATGAAACAATAAATCAGCTAAAGGATAAAATTGAAGAAAATAATATTGAAAAAAAACAGTTGCCTGATATTGAGAATTAATAAGTAGTTATTCGAAATTAGTTAAAGTATTTTTTTATTTATGGCAAAAAAAGCATCAAAACCAAAAAAGAAAGTACCAAAATCAACAGGTGAAGAAATAGCTGGGGTTGAACGAATCCAGGACCAGTCTTTGGTTGAGGAAATGCAAAAATCTTATTTGGATTACGCAATGTCTGTTATTGTAGCCAGAGCTTTGCCAGATGTGCGTGACGGATTAAAACCGGTTCATCGTAGAATTTTATATGCGATGTGGAATTTGGGTTTAAAATCTACAGCTAAATTTCGAAAATCAGCCACCGTGGTTGGTGAAGTGTTGGGTAAATATCATCCGCATGGAGACGTGGCGGTTTATGAATCAATGGTTCGGTTAGCTCAATATTTCTCAATGAGATATACCTTAGTTAAAGGCCAGGGTAATTTTGGTTCAATGGACGGAGATAGAGCTGCAGCCATGCGTTATACTGAAGCAAAGCTGGAAGCAATAGCTGAGGAATTATTATTTGATTTAGAAAAAGAAACAGTTGATTTTATACCAAATTATGACGGGTCACAAAAAGAACCAACAGTGCTGCCGGCCAGACTACCTAATTTGTTGTTAAACGGAATGATGGGAATTGCCGTTGGTATGGCCACCAACATCCCGCCGCATAATTTGGCTGAATTGTGCAATGGCTTGATTTATTTAATTGAAAATCCAGATGCGTATGTTGATGATTTGGTAAAATTAATTCCAGGTCCTGACTTTCCGACTGGAGGCATGATATTTGATATTAATGAAATAAAACAGGCATATGCCACTGGTAAAGGAAGAATTGTGATGAGGGCAAGTACAGAAATTGTAGAACAAAAGAGCGGCGTGTTTCAAATATTAATAACTGAAATCCCGTATCAGGTAAATAAAGCAACTTTATTGGAAAAAATCGCAGATTTAGTAAAAGAAAAAAAATTAGACGGCATAAAAGATTTGCGGGATGAATCTTCAAAGCAAGAAGTAAGAATTGTAATTGATTTGAAAAAAGACACATATCCAAAAAAGATTTTAAATCGATTATTTCAATTAACGCCTCTTCAGTCATCTTTTAATGTAAATATGCTTGCCTTAGTTGACGGCATTCAGCCAAAGGTTCTGACACTTAAAGATATTTTGCAGGAATATATTAATCATCGTCAAATAGTGATTCGAAAAAGAACTGAATTTGAATTAAGAAAAGCTGAAGAGAGGGCGCATATTTTAGAAGGATTAAAAATTGCGATTGATAATATTGATGCTGTCATAAAATTAATTAAAAAATCAAAAGATAAAGATGAAGCAAGAGTAGGCTTAATGAAAAAATTTAAATTAAGCGAGCGGCAGGCAATTGCAATTTTAGAAATGAGGTTGCAGAATTTAGCCAATTTGGAAAGAATGAGAATAGAGGATGAATTAAAGGAAAAGAAAAAATTAATTAAAGAATTAAAAGCCATCTTAGCTTCTAAAAAGAGAATATTAGGTATTATTAATGATGAATTAGTTGACATTAAGGAAAAGTTTGGAGATGAGAGAAAAACAAAGATATTTCCAGGCGCAGTGGGCGGATTTGCCCAGGAAGATTTGGTGCCAAATGAGGCGACTATTGTTGTGGTAACCAGAGACGGATATATCAAGCGTGTTCCACCGGAAACATTTAAATCTCAAAAACGCGGTGGCAAAGGAGTTATTGGCTTAACCACAAAAGAAGAGGATGTTGTCGAGCATTTCTTTACTACCATGACTCACAATAATTTATTATTTTTTACTACGAGAGGCAGAGTTTTTCAATTAAAGGCTTATGATATACCTGTAGGATCCAGAACATCAAAAGGTCAGGCGATTGTTAATTTCTTGCAATTGGCTCCACAAGAAAAAATTTCATCAATTTTGCCAATTAAAAAAGGAATGGACTCAAAATATTTGATAATGGCTACAAAAAAAGGCTTGATTAAGAAAACAGCTTTAGATGACTTTGCAAATGTTCGAAGATCTGGTTTAATTGCAATAAAATTAAAAGAAGCGGACAAATTGCAATGGGTGAAACCAACCTCAGGTACAGATCAAGTTGTTTTGGTTACTTCAAACGGCCAATCAATCCGGTTTGATGAAAAAAACGTTAGGTCAATGGGCAGAGCAGCAGCTGGTGTTCGCGGAGTAAGGTTAAAAGGTGAAGATTATATGATAGGCATGGATGTCATCAATCCGAAAAAAGCAGCAACAACTGAGCTGATGGTCGCGACTGAATTTGGCTATGGCAAACGAACCGCATTAAAATATTATAAAGTTCAAAACAGAGGCGGCTCTGGAATTAGGACTGCGAAAGTGACAGGTAAAAATGGTCAAGTAATCTTCGGTAAAGTACTTGATCCAGAAGAAGCAAAAGACAGGGATATTATAATTATTTCCAAGAAAGGGCAGGTAATTCGAATTCCATTTAAATCTATCCCAAGTCTGGGCCGGGATACTCAGGGAGTTAGAATTATGAGATTTAAGGCAGCTGAAGATTGTGTGGCTAATGTTACGTTTGTAGAATTGCCAAAAGTTGATGAAAAGTAAAATACGGGATTATATAAAATTAAAACGCCTGTCAGATTGATCTGACAGGCGTTTTTCGTTTAGGCAACCAGAGCCTGAGCTGTCTTTTCTTCCCAGCCATCTCGATGGATGACACAAGCTTTGCTTTTCAGCCGAGCCTCTTTGAAAGAAATTTCTTTGCAGGCCCACTGCCTGGCAATATTCTCAGAGTCAAAGACATAGAGAGCATGCCCGTAGTTTGGAGAATCAACGACAAACCGAGGCTGGCCATTGAATTCTCCCAAGAAGAGCAGTTTTTCTCCAATGGCCACTGCTTTGAAGTTATCACCATTGAAACAATGGCCCTGGATTGCCATGATCTTTGAAGCATTTCTTTTAAGCAGTCGGGCTGCTCTTTTTGCTTCTGAGATCTGTTCTTTGATTTGAGGAATATTGACACCGGCAAAGAATTTGCCAATGATCGAATCCAGAAAGAACTGCCAATTTTCAGCCTTGATCGGCTGGGCAAAGGCAATACTTTTCCATATTTTCGATCTCCACTGACCGCCACGAGGACGCTCAGGAGGAAAAATGATCATGCCATTGCTGACATAACCATAACCAATATGTCGGAAAGGATACTCCTTACGACCCAATTTACTTGGATCAAGCTGGAGCATGGTGCCAATTCTCAGATTGAGAGCATCTTGGTAAGTGATTTTCCTACCATAGAGCTTGACCTGAGTATTGAACATCCATTTTGAATCTTTCCACCACCCGTCATAACTTTTCCTCCACCAGAAGTAATCCAATTCAGCACTGGCAACAGTATATTGTTTGCCATCACTGGTGTGGATGGTTAGGATAGTGATGCTTTTGGGATATGGCTCATTATAAGCCCATCCCAGATATTCACCATCCAGATACAGCTTTTTATGGCTGTGTTTTCGGTTTTCTTTTTTAAGTACAACTGATTTGGTGGTTCTTTCCACCTTGGTTACAGTTATGAAATAGGTAGGATCTGTCAGATCCTGAAAGTGGCCCTGGTCCATCAACTCCTGAAGCTGATCGTGAAATGCCGGATATTTCATGGGTTCCCCCTATTTTGAAAAAGAAAAATCAAAAAACATTATTATATTATAGCATAAATTTAAACAAAAGTCAATAAAAAAGTCTTAATTTTTATCTAAATTTAGTGTTTTTTTAAAAATAAAAAAGTGCTATTTTAGCACATTTTTCCTTATTTTTTTTTATTATGAAATCATCCATTTATCACCTATTTTTTTCAAATTTCCATCAATTGTAAATCCTGCAGCTTTTTTATGTCCACCGCCACCAAGCATTTGAGCCAGACTTGAAACATCAATATTATCTTTAGTAGTTCTTAGGCTGCCTTTTATCTTGCTATCTTCAGTTTCTCGCAGGACAAGGATAATATTTGGCTGGTATAGATTGGTTAAAAAGTTAGACATGCCTCCAATAGCTTCTTCTGTAAGCTTATTTTGTCTGAGATCGTCTTGAGTTATTATTGTATAGGCAATTCCGTACTTTTCATTGAATTCTAATCGTGAAAAAATTTCTCCCCAGAATTTTAAAGTATTTACATCTTTGTTTTTCCAAATATTTTTTAAAACAGTTTTAATATCAGCGCCATTTGACATTAATTCAGAAGAAATTGAAAGGCTGGTTTGGGTAGTCGCTCCATTTGAAAAAAATGTTGTGTCAGCCATAATGCCGGTTAAAAGCAGATCTAAAGCTTGTTTTGTCAATTTAATTTTTTGATTTTTAAAAAGTTTATAAGTAATTTCACTGGTTGAAGAAGCGACTGGATCTACTAAATTTAGATTGCCAAAATTGTCATTGGTAAAATGATGATCAATATTAATTACAAAAATTTGTTGTTGTCGGTTAGTAATTAAGTCAGCAATACCGGTTTGTTTTATTTCACCGCAATCCAGACATAAAATTAGATCAAACTTATTTAAATAATCCTGGGTAATATTATTTGATAAATTCAATATTTGATTAAAATTATTTAAATAATCAGGAATTGGATCAGTGCAAAAAACATAAAGATTTTTTAATTGATCTTTTATATATGAAGAAAAGGCGGCAGCAGCTCCTAATGTGTCTGCATCTGGATTTCGGTGGCAGACAATTAAAATATTATTTGCCTCTTCCAGTTTTTCTATTATTTGTTGCTCGATTATTTTCATAATAATTGAAGGTTATCAGTTGAAAGTTGAAAGATGAATTTAGGATTGCTTAAGATTATCTAATATATCCTCAACTTCTCTGGCTTTTTTTTCAGTTTGTTCCAAAACAAATTTTAATTTTGGAATTTTTTTTAAATTTACTTCTTTACCCAGCCATTTTTTTATTTCACTGCTGTTGTTTATCAAGAATTTTTTTGCTTCATCTTCTTTATTTTCTGGAAGAGCAGAATAAAAGACTTTGGCGTTTTCTAAATCAGGTGAAGTGTCTACTTTAGCAATGGTAATCAAAAAGTCAAGCGGCATGTCAAGCCGGCGTTGAATTATTTCTGCGATTTTTTGATGAAATAAACTGTTTAGTCTTTGTTTTCGTTCCATATTTTTTTAGATTTTAATTAATTTATCATAGCATTTATTTTTTAAATTGACAATAATTTAACTTAATGATAAGGTTAGTTGTTGTTTTTGAACATTAAAAAAGCAGGAGGGGAAAATGTCACAAGCAAATACATGGCATGAAGAATATTTTCAGGATATTATTGTAGATCCAGATAACATATTAAAACCATTTGACGCTGATGAACCACTAATAAAAATATATGATAATCTTCCAGTTTATTGCGCTAGAATTGATAATCAAGTATTTGTGGTTTTTGGCAGGGAAAAATTTGGACCATATGATGATGTTAAATTTTTTAAAGAAAATTTTATTTTTTTTGCAAATAAAAAACTTCATTATGTGGCAAAAATATCAGGTAAATATTACGTTTTTTCCGGAAACGATCGCAGTCAAGCATTTGATCAAGTCCAAGGATTTTGCATTCGTGATGATAAACCCTTTTATAAAGCCATGGTAGAAGAAAAATGGCATGTTAGGTTTGGAGACTGTATTTGGGGATGGTATGACTACCTAAAACCTAATGAATTGTTTGATGTAATAAATTGTCAGCCAGTTTTTATTGCAGGTCGCCGAAGTAAAGAATTTTTAGTCAAAGGTAAAATTATCGGGCCTGAATATGATAAAATTGGATGGGTAGTGATTGATGGCGATACAGTGGTTTATGCTGCTGAATTACATGGAAAATGCTTTATTGTTTATTCTGATAAACCACGTATTGATGATGTTTATTCTAAGATTTCCGGGTTAAAATATAAAGACGGTATATTAAAATTTTTTGGTTTGAACGGGGATTATGCTTATGCTATTGAGGGTGATAGAAAATTTATGCTTTCAAAATCTAATTCTTATACAAATCAAATATATGGAGATAAATTGTTAGAAATATTTGGAACATCAGACTGGAAGAAAGTGAGATTTGGAAAATATACCTCACCTGAATATGATGATGTTGTAAATGCAAAAGTACTTGAGGGAAATTTAATTTTCGGAGCATTTAAAAATGATCACTGGTTACTGAATTTTAATGGAATTGAGCTTTACTGCCCTGGAAAACCAGTATCAGCCTTTAGGATTATTGATGGCAAACTCCTGTATACTTATTTAACTGCCGATGGCCATGCTGGCTATGTGTTTGGTGGGCAAAAGGGTCTTGAGGAATATCAGAATGTTGCCATATTTATTGAAGGTTTGAGAGAAAATAAGATTTTTTTCACTGTTTGGAATTCGTATTGCTTTGTTGTTTGGGGCAATGTTAAGACAGAAAAATTTGATAATCTCCAATATGCAGATGTCCATAATGGAAAATTAATAATCGTTGCTGTTAAGGATAAGAAAAGAATGGTGATGGTGGGAAAAACTATTCGTAAATATGATCAAGTATTAGATTTTATTGTAAATGAAGAAACAATTCATTTTATTGCTCGTAAAGGTGAAGGTCTTTATCGAGTGAAAAGAACGATAGATTAAACCAGTCCAGATTCATATATCTGGACTTTTTATTATAACATTGACAATCATTTTTAGAATTGATAGTATTTTTTTATGCCACAAAGCAGATTATCTGCTTTGATATAAGGGAGGGGGGATACGAATGGATTTGGCAAAGTTCAGGCTGTACCTTCAAAAAAATCTATCAAAAAAAAGGCTCAGCCATTCTCAAAAAGTAATGCATATCATGGGCTCTGCCGCGAAAATATATGATTTAAAATATACTGAAGCAATGGCCGCTGGACTGCTACATGATATTGGTAGAGAATGGCAAATGTCTAAAATTCTTGAAATTCTGCAAAGGTATGATCCTGATCTTTTAGAACAAACACCTGCTGATTGCCAGGTTATGTCATATTTGCACGGGCCAGCCGGAGCATTTATTGTTCAGCAAATGTGGGGACATGAAATCAGGTCAAAAGAAGTAATAAGAGCGATCAGGGAGCATGCTGGAAATTTCGCTGATATGGGATTTCTTTCCAGATGCCTTCATATTGCTGATGTTTTAGCGCCAGTGCGTGATTATGCTGGCAGAGAAAAGCTGGCAAAACTGTTTATGCAAGGCAGAATTGACGAGGCAGATTTATTGCAGTGTCATTTTCTTCATGATTTTTATCAAACAAACAGTTGGACTGTTCATCCTGTTTGGAAGCAGAGAAAACAAATGTTAGAGCAAATTGTTGGGGAAAAACCACCTGAATTTTTTTCCCGCGAAGCAGCTTAATCCAGATACACATATCTGGGTTTTTTAATAAAACAGATCAACAGATAACAACAGATATAACGGATATTAAGGACTTTCGTTACAAGATTCAGGTTTTAGGATACAAGTTATGGGCTACAGGCTACATGATCAAAATTGACTAATTTAAAAAATAATGTAAAAATGATACACTCAAGATATGAAATCATTGATTAAAAAATTGATTCCAAAACCACTTTTGGCAGTTTATCATAAATCTTTAGCAATATTGGCTAAGGTTTTTTATGGTAATACATCAGATAAAATGATTGTCATTGGCGTAACTGGTACAAATGGCAAGTCCTCAACTGTAAAATTAATTGCCAATGTGTTGGAGAGCCATGGCGCAAAAGTTGGCGCTACTTCAACCGTTGAATTTAAGGTGGCTGGTAAAGAATGGCTAAATAATACAAAGATGACTATGCTTGGTCGGTTTGCTTTGCAAAAACTTTTAAAACAAATGAATGATGCTGGCTGCAAGTATGCAGTGGTAGAGGTTTCGTCAGAAGGCATTGTCCAGTATCGTCATTATGGAATTAATTTTGATTATGTTGTTTTTACAAATTTAACTCCAGAACATATTGAATCACATGGCGGATTTGAAAATTATAAAAAAGCCAAAGGAAAGCTTTTTGAATTTTTAATGCAAAGACCAAGAAAGAAATTAAATGGACAAGAAATCAAAAAAGTTATTGTGGCTAATAAAGATGATGAGCATTCAGATTATTTTTTAAGCTTTAAAGCAGATAAAAAATTGATTTTTAGCACTAAAGATGAAATTAGCGATGTTTATGCAAATAATATTTTAATTAGTCCAAATGGAACTTCATTTGATATTGGTGATAAAAAAATTAATTTAAAATTAATCGGCGCATTTAATGTTTATAATTGTTTGCCAGCAGTGGCTATTGGATTGAACGAGGGCATTACTATGGAAAAAATCATAAATGCTCTGCAAAAAATTAAAGTTATACCTGGCAGAATGGAATCAATAGATGAAGGGCAAAATTTCAATGTCATCGTTGATTATTGTCCTGAGCCATATTCAATGAAAAAAATGTATGAAACAGTTGATTTGATGCAAATAAATAAAATAATTCATGTGCTTGGCTCATGCGGAGGAGGAAGAGATGTTGCCCGCCGTCCAATTTTAGGAAAAATGGCCGGTGAAAAGGCAGATTATGTCATTGTCACCAATGAAGATCCATATGATGATGATCCGCAAGAAATTATTGATCAGGTGGCAGCTGGAGCATTGGAAGCGGGTAAAATTTTAAATCAAAATTTATTTAAAATATTATATCGAAAAAAAGCAATTGAAAAAGCAGTCAGTTTAGCAAATGAAAATGATTTGGTTTTAATTACTGGAAAAGGATCAGAGCAGGCAATGGTGGTGAAAAATTTGAAAAAAATTTCATGGGATGATCGCCAGGTTGCTAGGGAAGTAATAAAGACAAGTGCGACAAGCAATATAAGCAAGACGATTTAATAACAAACTAAAGTCTGTCAGGCTATTCTTGCATGTTTTTAGGTAACAAACTAAAGTTTGTCAATCCTGGCCCGGAGCTTTGGATAATAGGGGTGGACAGATTTTAGTCTGTTACCTATATAGGAGGAGATTATGAATGACACTGTATATGTTCTTTTAATAATTCTGGCAAATTTGGTTTTTGGGTTTGCAATTATTTATAGTTATTTAAAATTTTTAAAAAAGATTGATATTAAAACAAGAATAAAAATACTTGTTATTCCAATGATATTAATTGGTATTGCAAACGTAATATTCATTATAGATCTTTACTATAAAAGTGATGCGGCTAATCATATTTAGCGGTTTTTTCTTTAATTTATTACTGACAAAAGCAAAAAGCTTTTTGTAATATTTGTTTACGGATAAGGTTTTTTTAAAACTTTTATCAGGGGATTACAGCTATGAGATATAAATAGGGGAAAATATTTTATATTGACAAAATAAATAAATGCCAGTATAATTTTTTGATATAGCCACCCAAAAGGAGGGGAGCATAGTGGAAGAAAAACATGAAATAGAAATTGAGGGAAAAGTATACGAAGTAATAATTGAAATATTTCCTCAGCCGCCAATTACACTTAATTGTGTTCGATGCGGCAATGAAAGAGTAAGCGGTTATTTAAAAGCTTTTGATATTATTGAAGTAAAAGATTCTGACACCACGACCACTGTTGAAAGACTAGGGCTTCGAAAATCCATTCTTGCAGAAATGATGGAAAAAGAAAGCTTTAAGCCTATTTGCTGTGATTGCCTTGAAAAGCAATCAGATGAAGATGCATATTTTTTGCGGATGCAGCAGATTCAAAGAGGAGAATATGATGAAATGTAATTGACCTATTCACAATAGGTCTTTTTTTATAACGCCAGCCTTCACATAAAGTTCCGGCTGGCAGGCCCAGCCTTCACATAAAGTTCCGG
>CAYPKD010000004.1:0-205702 GCA_964411255.1 uncultured Gammaproteobacteria bacterium
CATTTTTGCCTCCTTTTTTGGTTTGGATAGGTTATTTTATAAAAATATAAGGATTTTGTCAAGATATGGAATATTGACAAAATTTATTAAAAATGTTAATATATAAAATCGTTAATACACACAAGGAGAAAGAAAATGGCTAAGAGAAATTATTTTCAAGAAGCAAAAAGTGCACTAAATCATGCGCGAAGAACAAAAGTGGGTGATGTAAGCAGTTTGCTTGCTTTTGTCCGGCATTGCATGTCCATGAATGGCTGCACTTTTGTAACACTGAAAACAAGCGAAGAAGAGTTTAAACAGTTGGCAAAAAAGGGCTTTTTGTCCATGGCGCAGGTCTGGCTGCAAAAGGCCAGAGAAGGCTGTCTTTCCCGTGATGTTTCATATGATGTGAATTCACAGGTACAAAAGTATTTGGACTGGGCTCAAGCAGGTCCTGAAGAAATCGGCACCAGTGAAGATGAGCTTGAGCAGCTCAAAAAGCATGGCCATTTGGCTGAAGCAAAGAGAAAACTTGAGCTTGCCAGGCAGCGAAAGGGGAGAGACCTTTCTCTGTCAGCTGACTTTGTCAGGCACCATGCTCAGCTTGGCAAGTTTGATCTTGTAGAGTTGGGAACATCCAAGGAAGAACTATGTCTTTTAGCCCATGGCTAAAAGAAAAAACCATGAGAAATTTCTCATGGTTTTTGAATTGTTTATTAGAATCGGCCGAACCTGAACTTTGGTGGCCGTAGGCCCAATTCTCTGCATTCCTGAACTGCTGCCTGATGGTGTTTGAATTCTCGAAGAGTCGGTCTTTTGTTATACTTGCGCCCACTGCAACAGCCATGGGCTGCACAAGAGCAGTGCTTGAGATTATCAGCCAAACGTTTTGCAGAGTCCAGTTTTTCTTGTTCAGTCAGATCAGAGGAAAACCAACTGCGGCTTAAAACCCTGTAGGCACGCCTGACTTTCATCGTTCTATTGAACCGCCTTTGGGCTCGTTTGTCTCCTTTTTCTATCAATTTTCCTCCTCAGTATTTTCTGCTATGTCGTAACCTTGGTGGTTGATGACCTGCTTGGCTGATCTGCTCAGATGCATTGAGATGTGCGCGGATATCACGCTGAGAAGCATATGCGCCAGTGATGCCATGCTGCGTTTGGTTATGCTCAGCGGTTCTTTTGGCCAGCTCTTTTCTGAACAAAAACAAATCTTCCCAGGAGCGAAGCCGAATATATTCACCATTTATACGGAACCAACAAACAAGCGGATAAGTAGCGTTAGGTTTTAAAGAAGACCAGGTATTTCTTAGCTGACGTTCCTTTCTGTGCTGTATTCTTTTTTTGTGAACGCGTCGCAAAGCTCTTCTTCTGTTTTTTTCTAGCAATTCACCCTCCTTGTATTTTAAAACACTTTTAACAATATTAGCATAAAATACATATTTTGTCAATCTTTGACATTTTATTAATTTGATGATATTTTAAAGTATTAACGTTCATTTCAAGGAGGGAAAGAATGAGCCGATTTGAAGAGGTAGGAAAAACTTTTTATTTAATTAAAGAAAGACGCGTCTGCGGCATATTCAGAATTGAAGAAAGAGATGAAATGTTTGTTCCCTGGTATCAGTTAGATCCTTTTGGTGATAAAAAAAATATGAGATCATTAAAAGGTGATCATGCCCGATCTGTATTTAATGAAGTTTGCGCGCATTTTCAACGAAAGAAAATGGCAGTTCAAACAATGCCAGAAACAATCACTCCTGAGGAGTATCGGGATTCAATGTGGATTCTGTTTAAAGAACTCTTTTTGCCAAAAGAACTTGTAGCACAAATTGAAGCAAAAGCCAGAGAAGGGTATGTTACAGGATGCCGTTTAATAAAATTGGAGATTGAAATTTTTGATGAAATGTATCCTTATGATGAAGATGTAGTTTATAAAACTGTTTGGGAAAAATGGCATAAAAAGTGGAGGATAAAAAGATAAGCGTCAAAATTTGACGCTTTTATTGACAGAACAGAATAATTTTGATAAATTATATCCGGCTAGAAGCCAGGGAGGGGGTATGAGCCAGAATCAGGCAGAAGAAGCAGGCAAACAATATTATCTGATGCAGAACGGACACATTTGCGGTTCGTTTATCATTATTGAAGATAATGATATTTACATAGCATTTTATCAGGAAAATCCTTTTGGCAATGCAGTCCCAATGGATGATATGGAAAGAAAAGGTAGTGAAGAATCGTATTTAAAATTTATTTCAGATCATGCGCGATCATTATTTGTGGATGTCTGTACATACTTTGGTCGGCGAGGGTATGCAGTACAGACTGACCCATCGGCTATAACTGATGAACAGTATAGGCAGTCAATGTGGGAAATGTTTAAAAACAAAAAAATTCCGCCTGATGTTTATGCAGAATTAATGAAAAGAGTGAAGGCTCTTTTATCTAACAAAGATTCAGAAACCGGAGCAAGGCTGGAAATAGGCGTTTTCTACATTATGAGCCCGTCTGTAAACAAAAAGTCACTTATTGATCAGTGGGAAAAATGGTTTAATGCCTGGTACCCTGATAATTAAGCGTCAACATTTGGCGCTTCTTTTTGTCGCAAAAAAATAAAATAGGCAAAAATGCAAGAACTTGTTGCCTAAGTATAATTGACAAAAAATGTCATGTCTTGTAATATTTAGTGAACCGCTATAGCTGCAAAGGAGGGTAATATGGCAGCTGAGGAATTTACCCATAATAAATGGTATTATATTGTATACAAAGGTGGTACATTAGCTGGAGCAGTTAAATTTAAAATTGTTGAACATGCAAAATCTGTTTGTGGAATAATTGAATATGATTATACCTATAGCATTGTTTTCCAAAAAGATCCATGGTCAGAAAAGATTATTCTGTCTGCAGATCCTGCTTCCATTGAATTGGCTATACAGATTGCAAAAAAGTTTATTAAAGAAACAGATCAGATCGTGGGAATTGCACAAATTGATCCAGGTTTTAATCTAGATCAGCTGCGAGTAGAATTGTTCTTAATCTTTTATCATTATCTAGAAGATAGAGTAAAATTCAGAGTTGAAAAGAGAATGAAAGAAATGTCCACTTTAATGCGTGAACAAGAAAAAAAGATGGGTTTGGCTGCACTTCACGATGTGGCGATTAGAGAAGGGTTTGAAGATGAGCTAGCAAAGTGGGAAAGAGGATTTTATTCCTGGTATCCTGCCTAATATTAAACGTCAACATTTGGCGTTTTTTTAATAACGCGAAAACGCAAAAGGAACAAAAACGCAAAATTAACTTGTCGTACTTGTCTTGCTGTTTCACTTGTCGCACTTGTATTATTGACAAAATAGTATTGCAATGATAATTTAAATTAGGTATTTAACCAGAGGGGGAGACCAATGCAAAGGAAAAGGTCAGGATTTGAAAATAGACCTTTTTATCTGCTTAGCTCTCATGAACAAGTCGATAGCATATTTATAATTTGGAAGGTCAAAACCTTATATGTTCCTTTTAGACAAAAGATTCCCAATGGCAGATGGATTCCAATGGAAGATTTAGCTCATATTGTTCCCCGGCATGCGTTTAATAATGTTTGTGTATTTTTTGAAAATCAGTTTGCAGTGCAAACCAATCCAGAAAGCTTAACCAGAAAAAAAGTTAGAAATGTTGCTTGGCAAAAATTTAAAGATGATAGTGTGAGCAGTCAAACATTATCATTAATGCATAAAGCATTAAAAATACTGAAATATAGTCCTAATCGTGAGAAAATATGGCTGCCAAGACTGGAAATAGGAATAATTTACGCTTTGAATCCATATATGGGCACTGTCAGACTGCAAACCAGATGGGAAAAAGCATATTCAATTTGGTATCCTGATGAAGGAAAGAGCATAAGATATGATGATAGAAATAGTCATAATGGATTTTGTTCATCAAAAGAACATTGGGATAATCTAGACATGCTTGAATCATTAAGGAGTAAAATTGAAAAAAAGGCTGCAAATCTTCGTGAATTACGGGATCAATTCGGTGAGGAAAATGATCTTTTAAAAACAAAAGTTATCACTAAACTTATTCCTCAATGGAGATTAAATGTAGCTGCTTTGTATATGCTAAATCCCTTAGTAATGCAAAAGAAGCGAATCCAGTTTCTTTTAGATATTTGGGAGAATAGCTATTATGCTAAGAGAGGCGCCTGATAACATGTATTGAGCGCTTTTTTGATTTTAAATAATTTATAGGATAAGATATTCATATATGGATTTAAAAAAGTTCAATAAAGAACAGCAAAAAGCTATAACTCACGGAGAAGGCCCGCTTTTAATTGTGGCTGGAGCTGGAACTGGAAAAACTACAGTGGTTACACAACGGATTGCATATTTGATTGAAGAAAAAAAGATTAAACCAGATCAAATTTTAGCTGTGACCTTTACTGAAAAAGCCGCAGCTGAAATGGAAGAGCGGGTAGACAAGCTTTTGCCATATGGTGTTTTTGATAATTGGATTTTAACGTTTCATGCCTTTGCAGATAAAATTTTAAGAATGAACGGGCTTGATATGGGATTGCCAATTGATTATAAACTGCTTGACCAGACAGGCCAGTGGCTTTTAATAAAGAAAAATTTTGACAAATTTGATTTAGATTATTATAAGCCGCTGGGCAATCCAAACAAATATATTCACGCTTTGCTAAAACACTTTTCAAGATGCAAAGATGAATTAATCTCACCACAGCAGTATTTGGATTATGCTGAAGAAATAAAACTCAATACAGATTCAGCTGATTATGTGCAAAAGCTTGATTTAGAAAATTTGTCAGCTTCTGAGAGAAAAGAAGCAATGAAACAGGAAATTATGCGAGTGCAGGAAGTAGCCAATGCTTATCACACATATCAGCAATTGCTTTTAGAAAATGAAAGTTTAGATTTTGGTGATTTGATAAATTATGCAATTAAGTTATTTAAAAAAAGGCCGAATATTTTAAATCAATTTCGAAAACAATTTAAATATATTTTAGTTGATGAATTTCAGGATACAAATACTGCTCAGTATGAACTGATAAAGCTTTTAGCAGCACCAAAAAACAATTTGACTGTGGTCGGCGATGATGATCAGTCAATTTACCGCTTCCGCGGCGCATCCGTTTCAAACATCATGCAGTTCAAAGATGATTATCCAGGTTTTAAGCAGGTTGTTTTGGTAAAAAATTACAGAACCTGCCAGGAAATCTTGGACAAAGCGTATGATTTTATTCAGCTAAACAATCCTGATCGTCTTGAGAAAAAATTAAAAATTAATAAAAAACTTGAATCACAAAAAGAGGAAAAATGTGAAATTGATTATGCGCATATGCAAAACCAGCAAGATCAGGCAGATTTGATTATTCGGAAAATGATTGAATTAAAAAGTATTGATAAAGATTCGATTTGGGATGATTTTGCGATTTTAACCAGATCAAATAATTCTGGAGAAATTTTTAATAACTTGCTAGAAGAGGCAAATATTCCGCATCAATTCTTGTCACTAAAAGGGTTGTATTCAAAGGCAGTGATATTAAATGTGTTTGCTTATTTTAATTTGCTGGACAATTATCATGAAAGCCCGGCTTTATACAAAGTTTTAACTTCTGTTTGGCTTAATATCCCAGAACAGGATGTGATTAAGCTGGTTTATCTGGCAAAGAGACAGAATAAATCGCTTTTTGAAATTATAAAAGGCATTGATTTAATAAAAGATTTAAATGAAAAAACATATACACATATTAAAAAGCTGATTAGCTTGATTGAAAAGCATACGCATCTGGCGCAAAAAGAAAAAACATCAAAAGTTTTAGTCAGTTTTTTATATGATTCTGGCTATTTGGAATATTTAAAAAAGAATGAAAATAAAGAAAACCAGCTTAGTTTGTCATATTTACAAACTTTATATAAAAAAATTCAGGATTTTGAAAAAGAAGATGCAGAAGTTAAGTTGGCTGACTTTAAAGAATTGATTCAGCTTGAGTTGGCAGCAGGCGAGAGTGGGGCAATTGAAATCGATTTAGAAGCTGGTCCGGAAATGGTAAAAATTATGACCGCTCACAGTGCAAAAGGCCTGGAATTTAAATATGTATTTATTCCAGATTTGGTTGATAGAAAATTTCCGCCAGACAAGCGCAGAGAACCAATTGAAATTCCAGATGCTTTGCTTAAAATTCATATGGGAGAGGGTGATATCCACATTCAGGAAGAGCGAAGACTGTTTTATGTGGCAATGACCAGGGCAAAACAAGGTTTGTACTTTTTCTCTGCACAAGATTTTGGTTCAGCAAGAAAAAGAAAACCTTCAAGATTTTTAATTGAGCTTGGATATGAGGCAAAGGAACCGGAAAAAGCCGTTGAAATAGAGAGATCGGCCTACGCTAAAGCTTTGGCCGACAAGAAGCCTGATAAAAAGAAAGAGGAATTTTTCTATGAAGTGCCAAAAAGATTTTCCCATAGCCAGCTTTCAAATTATGAAACCTGTCCTTATAAATATAAACTGGGAAATGTATTAAAGATCCCGACTTTTGGAAAGTTTCAATTTACTTTTGGCGATACAATTCACCAGACATTAAATCAATTTTTAGCAGAATATTATAGCGCAGGTTCATCCTTGCAAAAAGATTTATTTGGCAATCCTGTAAAAGATGATCCTAAAAAGCTGAATTTGGATGATTTACTGGCCATGTATGAAAAGAACTGGTCATCTGACTGGTTTGAAGATGAAAAGCAGGAAAAAGAATATTTTGAAAAAGGAAAAAAGGCATTAAAAAATTTTTATGAGGATTTTCAAAAGCAAAAGCCAGAAGTCTGGGTTTTAGAGCGGCCGTTTAAGATTAAAGTAGGTGATTATATGATTGCCGGCCGCATTGACCGAGTAGATAAAATTGATAAAGACAAAGTGGAAATTATTGATTACAAAACAGGCATGTCAAAACAAAAGCTTTCAACACAGGACCGAAGGCAGTTGCTTTTGTATCAAATTGCAGTTGAAGAAGATTTGAATAAAAAAGTTGGCAATTTAACATATTATTATTTAGAAGATGATATTAAAATTTCTTTTGTGGGTGATGAAAAAGATAAAGAAAAATTAAAAGAAAAAATTCTTTCTCAAATATCAGAAATTCAAAATTTGAATTTCAAACCAAAACCAAATCCGCACGTTTGTGGGTTTTGTGACTTCAAAGAGATTTGCGAGTTTAAAAGATTATAAAATATGACCTGGAAAGATCCTGAAAAATGGGAGGAAATGAAAAAAGGAACAGATTGCCCATTTTGTAATGATATTCATTTGGATGTTAATCCGTTTAGTTTTAAAGTTACTGAACTCAAAAATAGTTATGTAAGATTACCCAGAAATCAATACTGGAGGGGATGGGTTTTTGTTGCACTAAAGCGTCATGCAACTGAACTTTTTGAATTATCCAATCAAGAGTTAACTGAATTTTGGCAAGAGGTTTCCTTAGCTGCAAAAGCTGTTGATATTGTATTCAAGCCAGTGAAAATCAATTATGCAATTTATGGAAATCTGTGCCCCCACATTCATTGCCATATTTTTCCACAGCAATTTGAAAATGATCCGCACGCACCAATTAAGCAAAATGAAAGAGAAATTTTATTAGCAGATGAAGAATACAAAACAATAATTAATGATTTGCGTACGGTTATTAATAAATAAATTGATTATAATTTGGATGCCGCGTCTCTGCGGCTGTTTTTATTGACAAAATTTAGCCATTGTGTTAATCTAGGATGTCAGCAAAATGCTGAATACCGCGTCCAAAGGAGGAAAAAATGAAGCGAACTTTAACATTTATAATTTTTACAATGGTTTTCTTTGTGAAATATTCTGCTTTTGCTCAGCAATTGCACCCGGGAAAAGCTGGCGAGTTGAAGATTATTTTCTTTGATCAGCAAACACAAAAAACAGTTAATCCTGCATATAAATGGAGCGATCTAAGAGCTATTGATGACTGCAGAATTGATGGCCATGCATGCGCATTGAAATGCGTAATTAACGGAAAATTTCGACATATTGAGGACAGATATTTAGGATCTTTTTTGACACTGGAAAAAGGGGAGTATAGTATATCTTTTTCAGGAATGAAGTTTATGAATGAAAACAATGATCTGTTTGTTGCCAATGCAAAGCCGTTTACAGTTAAAATTGACGTAGCCGGCGCATATGCTTTGCATGTACCTGTACGGAGATATACAAAAGTTGAGATTCGCACGGATATTGCAAATGATAATGGCATTGCTGAATTGGTGTGTTTGAAATCAAATAAAATATATGAGAAAAGACCAGGAAGATTTCTGTGGCTTTTGCCAGGTAAATATGATGTAAAATATTCCGTTGAAATGAATGAATGCAAGCTTTACGGATACATTCCTTCTCTTGGCTTTCCCAGGCCATCATGTAAACCTGATGGTTCAGATATCTATGTTTCATATCCACCAGCCGGTGATGCTTTCCGCATGGAACATACTGCAAAGGAAAATACTGGATTTAGCGGTCCAATCATTTTTCAGCTCGGCCACATGAATGGTTCTGCTCCAATTATTGATTGGGAAGAAGCTGAATATCATAATGAGGAAGTCATAACTATCCCGGAAACTGAAAAAGTAGTGTACATTAGAGTAAAAGACTTTTAAAAAAATCATCGACTTTAATCAAAGTCGGTTTTTTTTGACAATAAAGTATTATGTTTGATAAAGTATATGCATATTAATAAGCTTCACAAAATATGAAAATTACTATGATCGGTACTGGCTATGTAGGTCTGGTGTCAGGCGCCTGCTTTTCTGATTTAGGCAATGATGTAACCTGCCTGGATATTAATGAAGAAAAAATCAATAAGCTTCGCGCAGGAAATATTCCAATTTATGAACCTGGATTAAAGGAAATTGTGCAAAGAAATGCTAATGAAGGCCGGCTGACTTTCTCAACAAGTTATGAAGATGCAATTGCTGGTAGGGAAGTTGTTTTTATTTGTGTTGGCACACCACAGCTGCCATCAGGCAAGGCTGATTTAAAATATATTTTTCAGGCTGCAGAATCAATAGCTCAGCATATAAATAATTTTACTGTTATAGTTCAAAAAAGCACAGTACCAGTAGGTACAGCTCAAAGAATAGAAGAAATCATAAAATCAAAAACAAATGTTGAGTTTGAAATTGTTTCAAATCCTGAATTTTTAAAAGAAGGCGCAGCAGTAAAAGATTTTCAAAATCCTGACAGAATAATAATAGGAACTGAAGGCGAAAGAGCACAAAAAGTAATAGAAAATTTATATCGACCTCATTCTAGAGTCAACCGGCCAATACTTTTTATGAAAAGAGAAACGGCAGAACTTGTTAAATATGCAAGCAATGCTATGCTGGCCACCAGGATTTCATTTATGAATGCTTTGACTCCTTTTTGTGAAAAAACTGGAGCAGATATTAAAGAAGTGGCAAAAGGTATGGGACTTGATGGCAGAATTGGGCCAAGATTTTTGCAGGCTTCACCAGGGTATGGGGGATCTTGTTTTCCCAAAGACATTCGGGCAATTATTGATTTTTTAGAAAGCAGTCAAGTCAATGCTCAGTTTTTCCGGGCAATAGATCAGCTAAATGAATTTCACAAAAAATCTCATTTAAATAGAATAAGAAAATTCGTATCCGAGTTAAGGAATAAAAAAATTGCAATCTGGGGATTATCTTTTAAACCCAGAACTGATGATATCCGTGAATCTGCTTCGCTGACTTTAATTGAACAGCTGTTAGAGCAGGGTGCAAATGTCAGCGCGTATGATCCAGAGGCTATAGAAAATACAAAAAAAGTTTTTCCAAATATTGAATATGCGCAGAATCCCTATGAAGCAGTTAATGGCGCAAGCGCAGTTGTCATTATGACAGAATGGGATGTTTTTAGAAGTATTGATTTAAATAAAGTTAAAGAATTGATATTAGAAAAAAATATTATTGATTGTAGAAATATTTATGATCCTCAGGAAGTGAAAAATTTGGGATTTAATTATGCTGGAGTAGGGCGGTAATGTTAAGTAAAAAAAATAGTGTTTTTTCAGATATACTAGCTATTTAAAAATATAAATTCAATTATTATTTTTTTCTATACAGGCAAAGGCCTGCTTTGCCCTTTGCAATGTTGGCTTGCGCCAAGTTACTTTTTGGCGCCAAAAAGTAACCAAAAACCGCTGGGGGGCTTCAAATGCGAAGCGGTTGTCATGCTTAATGATCTCGCCAGGGGCAATCAGCCCCCCAGACCCCAGATGCTATACACGAATAAATGTGCTGAATAACATTTAAAAAAATCCTGCCATTTTATGACAGGGTTTTTATATTTGAATAATCATTCTGGACAGTCTCCTGAAAGCCAACCAACCATGATCCCATCTATTGTATAGATGTAAAAACCATGCTGATGCCTGAGTGAGCTAAGATTAAGCTTTGTCCCTTGCTTAAGAAGACTAATAGATATTGTTGTTTCACCTCCAGCCTGCCATACTTGACGAATTCTGACAGGGTAAGGATTTGTATTTTCTAGCCATGCGTTTTCGATTGAACCTGAGCCACAACCATGTAGCACAACTCCTTCAGATGTTTTAACCCAGATTTTAGCTGTAGGTAGAGATTCACAGTTGTTCTTTTCAGAGCATGCTGAAGTCATTGTAAGTATTGATACAAATATAATGGAGGGTAGGCATTTCATTTCTTATCTCTTTTCCTTTCCAAATTATTCTTAAAAGCTCTTAAGCCGCGTTCATAATTTCCAAAATGTTTAACAATATTGAAAAGAAGATGTGGAGCTATTTGATGAAGAAAAATTTTACCTAAAATTTTGCGTTTTGCTCTTTTCATCAATTGCGCTAATTCATAGAAAAGCTGAATTTTACAAAGATAATAATAGGAGGCTTCAAATCCACTCTCCGAAACCTCAACATTCAAATATGCATTAAAGCGATGATCGCAATAGGGGCATTGAGTAGTAATATTCAGTGGATCGTTCAGCCAGCCGTTTTTAATTTCATCTTCATTCATTTTGTAATTGCATTGAGGACAAATCGCTTCAGGCTTGATTTTTGCCTGCTCTAATTTTTGCTCAAGTCTTTCAGAAAGAGTCAGCCTTTGTCTTAAGCTTTGTGTAAGAACCATTTATACCTCCTTTTGTGGTTATATATTTTTTTAACATATAATAAAACAAATGTCAACCTTTGACAAAAGACTAAATCAATTGTACGATTTATTAGATGATCATTGAAAAAAAGGTGAAAGATGGAAGAAGAAAAAAAAATAACAAAATTCTTTGAAGGTGCATTGATAGAGCCAAGGAAGGTTAAGGTATTAAAGTATCAGACAGATATATATAAAGAAATAACAAATATTTCCGGACCTAATTTTTATAAAAATTGGGGCATTGTGCTGCCTACTGGCACAGGTAAAACATATATAGCAATGCTATTGGCTGACTTTTTTTGTGACATAGGATCAATTTTAATGATGGCTCCGACAAATCCGCTTTTGCAGCAGCACTATAAAACTTTTCAAGAATGTTTAAGGTTTCCAGATGAAGTTCATTTGGTTGCAGGCGGAAATCCGAAAAAAAGAAATGAGATATGGAATCAAAATGGAATATTTTTAGCCACTCCACAGACAGTGGCTGCAGATTTAAAGCATGGCAGGCTACGCTTTGATAAAAGGATATTTTCCATGGTTATTTGCGATGAAGCGCATTTAGCTGCTGCTGGCAAATATGCATATTGCAAAATTTCCCAGTATGCCAGAACTCATAATGTAAAAGTTATTGCCATGACTGCCTCTCCTGGCAATGAGGGCAAAAGATATAGAATTAAAAAGAATTTGAATTTGGGTAGATGGATAATTAAAACAGAAAAAGACGAAGAGGTGAAAGAACACACGCACGCTAAGGAAGAAATCCCCAGAGTAGATGCATTGCCAAAAGAATTAGATGAAATGAGAATTCGAATTGAAAAACATTTGAAGGAAAAGGCCACCTATTTTCATAGGTATAACTATAGGGTAAAACCAGATACGATTTTACGCAGGAAACAATTAAAAGTATTGCGGGCAAGCATAGTCGCCAAGGGAAGGCCGGCCATGTGGCATCCTTTGAAGGTTTATAGTATTTACGGAAAGTGGTTGTATTTGTATGAAGTATTAATGACAGAAAATTATGAATCAGCTTTGCGCTATATGGAAAAACTGGAAAAAGAGGCAGTTGGTAAATCCAGAATTTCTGCAGTTTATGAAATGTGTACTGGCTTGCTGTTCCAATGGGTAAAAGTCAGATTAAAAAAACTGATTGGTCAAGGCAAGCTTCATCCCAAAGCGAAAGCTCTGCTTGAGCTTTTAGATTACATTTGGAAGCCGGGTTACTCAATTGTTATTTTTGGGAATTCGTATAAAGTGAATCAAGATCTAACAAATATGATTGAGCAAAGTAAATTTGATTTTTCTGATCAGGTGAGATTGATTGCTGGTAAAAAGTTTATGAATCAAAAAACTCAGCAGCAAATATTAAAGGATTTTACTGACAAGAAGTTCAGTATTCTAATTTCAACCACAGTGCTTGAACTTGGTATGCATTTACCAGTACTGGACGCGTTGATCAGTTATTCGGTTCCCAGAACTGACATTTCATATGTGCAGAGAAGGGGACGGGTTGGCAGAGTAAGAATTGGCACGATTTATGTACTAATGGTTAAGCATGAAGCTGACCGGACAATGTTTTTTGCCACCAGGGCAACTGCCAGATCAATTGAAGACAAAATGCAACTGGCGTTTGAATTTTAAGTCTTGCATTCAAAATGTGAGACTTTTTTATTTGAGCTGCCGCTCTGGGCTATGCATTGCTAGTTATGGATTCCTGCATGCGCAGGAATGACAGGCAAGACGGCAGCAGCTTTGTCTTTGTAAAGATATTCCAGCTTCTAAACCAATACCTCAACCTGCCTTTTCATTAATATTTGTGCTAAAATATATCCATATGAGAAGATTAGAGCCGATTTCTAATTTAATTAAAAAAAAGACAAGATCAAAACTGGCCAGACCAATCGCAGCCAGTGTTGTTTTAGATAAATTCAAAAAGATTTGTGAGCAAAATTTAAGCACTGTAGTTTATTCTGGGATTAAAATGGTCAGCTATCATAATAAAGTGATAAAAATCAGCTGTCAAAATAGCGCCATTGCCCAGGAAGTAAAGCTAAATCAACAAAAATTAATAGATGCATTAAATAAAAAAGAAGGAAGACAAGTAGTAGAGAAATTATCAATAATATTCACATAAAATAAGCAGAAAATTCACTTGCCAAACGTATTTTTTCCTGCTAAAATAATTGCAAATAGCGTGAGTTATGACTTTACGTAAATATTTAATTTTTTTATTCGTTTGTACAGGCTTTTGCTGGCTGACCTGGTTTTTTGTCATCAGATATACTAATCCTGAAACTACAGGATGGCTGGGCTTTGCATTTTTTTATTTAAGCCTGTTCGTCTCTTTAGTTGGAACATTTTCAATTTTTGGTTTTTTAGTCAGAACGATGTTTAAAAGAGAAGAAGTTATTTATAAAAAAATAGACGTATCAAGCAGGCAGTCAATTATTTTAAGCTTATTAATAATTATCAGCTTAATTCTTCAGTCACAAAGACTGATGACCTGGTGGAATTTTGTGATTTTAGTGGCTGCTATTTCATTAGTTGAAATATTTTTTATTTCTTATCGTAAATTTCGTAATTAAATCCGAATCCACGAATGTATCCGGATACCCCAAATGCCCCGAATAAAAAATAAAATTAATATTCGAGGTATTCGGATGGGAAATTCGGGTCATTCGGATTAATCTATGAGACAAACAAAATACTTTCTCAAAACACTAAAAGAAAAACCAAAAGATGAGCCGTCAGTAAATGCGGAATTTTTAATCCGTGGTGGGTTTGTAGACAAATTAATGTCTGGCGTATATTCTTATTTGCCAGTCGGTTTTAGAGTTTTAAATAATATAAAAAGAATTGTTCGAGAAGAGATGGATAAACTGGGAACTCATGAATTGTTAATGCCAGCTTTGCAGCCAAAAGAATTGTGGCAGGAAACCGGACGCTGGGATGAGGGTAAAGAAATTATGTTCCAGTTTACAGGCAGGTCAGGGAAAGGCGTCGGTCTTGGATGGACCCATGAAGAAGTGATCACAGATATTGTTCGTACAAGAATCAAGTCATATAAAGATCTTCCAGTTGCTTTATATCAGATTCAGGATAAATTCAGGAATGAGCCTCGGGCGAAATCAGGGCTTTTGCGTGGGATTGAATTCTCAATGAAAGATCTGTACAGCTTTCATAAAGATAATAATGACTTTGAAGAATTTTATGAAAAGGTAAAAACTGCGTATTTGGTTATATTCAAACGCTGTGGTTTAGATTCAATAATAACTGAAGCCTCAGGAGGAGATTTTACAGAAAAATTTTCTCATGAATTTCAGGTTGCATGTCCAACAGGTGAGGATACTGTCATTCACTGCACAGATTGTGATTTTTCCAAAAATAAGGAAATAGTTGATAAAAAGGAGCTAAAAGATGTTTGTCCAAAATGCGGCTCAAAGCTAAAGGCTGAAAATGCCATAGAGGTTGGTAATATATTTCCTTTAGAAACAAAATACTCTCATCAGATGAAAGCAGTTTACACAGATGAAAATGGCAAGCAGCAGCCTGTTATTATGGGTTGTTATGGATTGGGACCAAGCCGAGTAATGGGTTCAATCGTAGAAGTTCATCATGATGAAAAAGGAATAATTTGGCCGTGGGAAATAGCACCATTTAAGATCCATTTAGTTGGCATTGGGCTGGATGACGCAGTGGTAAAAAAACAGGCTACAGCCATATATAATGTGTTAAATAAAAAATATGCTGATAATGTTCTGTTTGATGACAGGGAAAATAAAACAGCCGGCGCAAAATTAGCAGATAGTGACTTGATCGGCCTCCCAATTCGGATAGTAGTTAGTCCAAAGACCTTGGAAAAGCAGAGCTTTGAAATAAAAAGGAGAAAAGAGACAGATTCAAAGTTGATGAAAATAAAGCGATTGGAGGAGGCAATTGAAGATTATTATGTTTAAACGATTTTTAAATAAATTTTCAAAAAAAATCGGTATTGATTTAGGTACTTCTAATACAACTATATGTATTCAGGAAAAAGGAATTATCATAAATGAGCCGTCAATTGTTGCAATTAATAATCGTTTTGATCAGATAATTGCAGTTGGAGAAGAAGCTCAAAAGATGCTTGGCAAAACGCCAAGATTTATAACCATTTCAAAACCCCTAGTTAACGGAATTATTTCTGATTTTGAAGTAACTGAAAAGATGCTTAAATATTTTATTGATAAAATCCAGCATGAAAGCCTGAATTTGTCTGCCAGGCCAATGGTGGTTATCGGTATTCCTCTTGATGTTACAGAAGTTGAAAAAAAAGCGGTTGAAGACGCAGCCTTGGGAGCTGGAGCTGGGCAGGTTTATTTGGTAGAAGAAGTTATGGCTGCTGCTATCGGAGCCAGGCTGCCGATCCAGGATCCGTCCGGAAGTTTGATTATAAATTTAGGCGGCGGCAAAACAGAGATAGCAGTTACCTCATTAAATGGAATAGTTACCTGGCGTTCTTTAGATATTGCTGGGGAAGAGCTCAACAAAAATATAATTTATTATGCTAGAGACCATTTTAATTTATTGATAGGCGAAAAGATAGCTGAAAATATTAAGACAACAATTGGGTCAGCTCATCAGGATGGAGAATCCTCGTCAATTGAAATGCGCGGCCGTGATTTAATAACCGGTCTGCCGAAGGAAATTATAGTAGATGATTATCAAATCAGAGAAGCAATGAAAGCATCTATTAATTCTATTATTGAAAATATTAAAACGACGCTGGAAAATACTCCGCCGGAATTGGTGGCTGATATTTATGAAAGGGGAGTCGTACTGACTGGCGGCGGCGCACTGCTTCGTGGCATTGATAAAGCGATTTCTTCCAGTATAGAAATTCCTGTTCGAGTAGCTGACGACCCGCAGACATGCACTATCAGAGGGCTGAATATTTTGCTGGAAGACAGTAAGCTACTAAATGAAGTGGAATTACCTCCGGCGAATGAAGAAAGAGTGGTTAGATAAAGCAGCCGTTTCAAGTTCTGTAAATAATGTCCGAAATATTTAGTTTCGGATTTATTTTCCAATATTTATGCAAGTAACAAAAATAACAAAAATAGTGGCAATAGTTTTAATCTCCTTGGTATTAATAATAGTTTTGCATTATACTGGGATTTTACGGCCAATAGAAAATGCGCTATCAGCTGTTTTGCGTCCAATCCAAAATAAGGTTTTTAGCTTGTCAGGAAGAATTAATGATGTTTATTATGATCAAAAATCCAAGCAGGACCTACTATTTGAAAACCAGAAGCTCAAGGACGAATTAATTGCAAAACAATATTCAGAAAGCAAAATTAAAGAGCTGGAGCAGCAAAATGAATTTTTGCGTAAACAGGTCAGCTTCTTTTCAGAACGAAATATAAACGGTATAGCAGCCAATGTCATTGGCCGGAGCCAAGACAATTTTCAGAATTTTTTAATTCTAGATAAAGGGGAAAAACAGGGAATAATAGAAGGCTATGCGGTAACCATTCAGGACGTAGTGATTGGAAAAATTTATGACGTTTCCAAGTACACCTGTAGGGTTCTGCTGATAAACGATACTTTTTCCAAGTTGGCTGTTTCAGTTCAAAATAAGGATTATTCAATTGGAATTTTGAGCGGCGAATACGGCCTGGGTTTGAGAATTGACCTAATCCCGCAGAATGAAAAAATTAGCGAAGGGGATTATGTCATTACCTCAGGTCTGGAAGAAAATGTTTCCCGCGGATTATATGTCGGTCAGATTGATAGTATTATTTATACAGAAGGAGAATTGTTCCAGACTGCTTTTGTCAAATCGCCGATTGACTTTAATAAAATAAATTTAGTCAGCATTTTGCAGGTTTCTTATGATAGTGAAAACAATTAAAGTAACACTGTTTCTATTCATTGTTTTTATAATGCAAGTTAGTTTTTTGCCTGGCCTTTTTTATCCATTAAATAAACTAAATATATTTTTACCGGTATTAATATTTTTTCTCGTTTTATATGAAGAAAAAGTAACCATGATCTATGCAATTGTTTTTTCTGTCTTTTTGGCGATTTCTTCTTCCTTGCCCTTAATTTTAAGTATTTTTGTTTTGCCATTAGCAATCGCAATTTTAGTAAAAATTTACAATCGTTTTTTTACAAACAAATCAATATATTCACTTTTGCTTCTCAATTTACTCCTTCTTTTATTTTATCAAATCATAAATACAGTTTTTTTTCTGATATATTATTTTTATAATTATAAGACATTTTCCGCTGCGATTAATTACAATGCAATCCTAAATAGTTTTATCTGGCAGGCAGTGCTATCAAGCGTTTTTGTTTTTATCGCATTTTTCTTTGTTAATTATCTTTCAAATAAATTAAAAACAGTATTTATTGACGCAACATAAAATATTATGGCCAAGCAGGATCAAAACGAACCAGTAGAAAAAAAATTTGATTTTTTTGAATTGACAAAATTGAAGGACAATAAGCTTCATAGAAACAGCCGGCTGAGCTGGACAGAAGAAGCTTATATCAATTTTTCTGACAAGGAAATAAATAAATCAAACAAGATTTTTTTTGGACTTTCGATCGGCAATAAAGTTCTTAAGGTTTTTTTATTTATAATATTTATTAGCCTGGGCATACTACTTGGACGGGCAGTACAGCTTCAGGTCGTTCAGGGTGATGAATATTTACAAACTGCTGAACAAAACCGTCTTCGGGTTCATTATGTAAAAGCTTCACGCGGGATAATTTATGACCGACAGGGGCGGCCCTTGGTTTCAAATATTCCAAATTTTAATCTTTTTATAACTCCTTTTGATTTTCCACAAGACGAGCAAAAACAACAGAACATAAAACAGAATTTGGAGCAAATTATTAACGCTGATTTGACAGAGAACATGGAGGATGCTCTAAAAAAAGACCCAAGGCAAAAGGAATATTTTGAGCCATTGATTTTGTTTGAAAACATTCCTTATCAAAAAGCGCTCCAGCTGGAAATAATGACAGTTAATATGCCGGGTATTTCGATCGAATATGATACTAAGAGGCATTATATGTTTGCATTACCAGAAGTGGAGGATCCTTTTTTATACAATAGTTTGTCTCATGTAATAGGATATGAAGGAAAATTATCAGAAAATGAATACGATGATTTGCGAGGCATTGGTTACTTATTAAATGACCGTATTGGAAAAACTGGCATTGAATACAGCTATGAACAAGTATTACGCGGCAATCATGGAAAAAAACAGGTTGAGGTTGATTCTCAGGGTAAGGAAAAAAAGATAATCGCAAAAGAAAAGGCAGAGCGAGGCAAAGGGGTGATTCTCTCAATTGATCTGGAAGTTCAAAATAAGCTTGAAGAAATCTTAAGAAATTCATTAGTAAAGAATGAAAAGAAAAAAGGAGTGGCTGTTGCCATGAACCCGCAAAACGGAGAGATATTAGCAATGATCAGCCTGCCAAGCTATGATAATAATGATTTTGCGACTGGAATTGAAGCAGATAAATACAAGCTTTTAATAGAAAATGAAAATAATCCGTTATTTAACCGTACTATAAAAGGCGAATATCCTTCAGGCTCGACTATAAAGCCGGTAATTGCCAGCGCAGCGCTGGAAGATGGAATTGTTAATGAAAATACAAGTTTTTTAAGCACTGGCGGCATCAGAATTGGTGAATGGTTTTTTCCAGACTGGAAAGCAGGCGGTCATGGATTAACAGATGTAAAAAAAGCAATATCTGATTCTGTCAATACATATTTTTACACTGTTGGTGGCGGTCATGGAGATTTTGAAGGCCTTGGAGTAAAAAAAATTAATTATTACGCTGCTTTGTTTGGCCTGGGCCAGCAGACTGGCATTGATTTAGCTGGTGAAAAACCTGGGTTTTTACCAACTCCAGAATGGAAATATGAAATAAAAGAGGAGCAATGGTATATTGGCGACACTTATCATTTATCAATTGGACAAGGCGATTTACTGGTAACGCCACTTCAAATTGCTAATTTTACGTCTGTTTTTGCAAATAAAGGCAAATTTATAAAGCCGCATTTGGTCAGGCAATTCATTGATCCAGAACAGAAAACAATATTTGAGAGAAAAGTTGAAATTGAAAGAGAGGACTTCATTGATCCGTATAACATAGACATTGTCAGGCAGGGTTTAAGACAGGCAGTAACTTTTGGCAGTGCGCGATTATTAAATTCCTTGCCAGTAACTGCAGGTGCAAAGACTGGAACTGCCCAGTGGGGAAAGGACAGAGATCCTCATGCCTGGTTTACCAGCTTTGCCCCATATGAAAATTCTGAAATTGTTGTTACAGTATTAGTAGAAGAAGGTGAAGAGGGCAGTACTGTGGCAGCACCAATTGCCTATGAATTTTTGATGTGGTATTTTAATGAGTATAAGGGCTGATTTACGAGGATATTGGCCCATTGTTATATAGATTTCCAATCCCGCTGCCCTGAACGTCATTCCCGCGGAAGCGGGAATTTCTTAATAGTTTTGTATAACCCAAAGCTGCGGTAATGTATACATATAAATATGAAAGAAAAACCAAAACAATCACTTGAAAATCAATTGCAAATGGCCCGCCCCAAGCGTGCTGAAGTTAAGCGTGTCCCTTTGACTCCAGAAGAAAAGGAATTTTTAGGTGAGATTATGGATAAGGCTGTGGCAGCAGAAAAGGCAGGGAAGCTGCAAGAAGCATTAGATTTATATACTGATTATAAAAATGAATTATTAAAAATTAAAGAAGAAAAAGAAAAATTTGATAAAATAAAAGAAGAACCAGGCATTAAAAGCCTGATTGCTATGGGTTTAGATAGAAAATTTATTGAAGAAAACTTTGATCTGACAAAGCTACCTGAGATTAAATCAAAAGGTGACCTGTTATTTAGTGGCATGAAAATTAAAGAATTTCCTAATATAACGGTTAATGGCAATTTGGATTTGGGAAGCTCAACAATTAATAAATGGGATAGCGGGGGATTAATGATTAATGGAGATTTTATTTTATCTGCCGTAGATACAAAGTCATTGCCAGATGGTATATTTGTTGTTGGAAATGTATATTTGCAGAATTCAACAATACAGGATTTGCCTGATGAATTTCATGTTGACAGAGATATATATGTTAAAAATTGTAATGCTAAAGTAAAACAAAAAGCTCAAGTGTTAAAGGTAACTGGAAGAATTAAAGGAAGTGTACATAATTAGAAAATTCAAGCTGAAGATTTAAAAATTTATGCATGAAAAAAGTTCAAAATCTTTCGAATCCCAACTCCAAATGGCCCGCCCCAAGCGTGCTGAGGTTAAGCGTGTGCCTTTAACTCCAGAAGAGAAAGAATTTTTAAGAAAAATTATGGATAAGGCAGTGGCTGCGGAAAAGGCTGGAGATTTGCAGCAAGCTTTGAATTTATATACGGATTATAAAAATGAATTATTAAAAATTAAAGAAGAAAAAGAAAAAAAAGAAAAAGAAGAAAAAGAAGAACGAGGGGGAATTAAATGGACAAAGGAAAAATTAGAAAACTGGATTGCTAGCATTGGAATTGCTGAAGAAGATTTTGTGGAACAATATTTTGATTTATCCAAGTTGCCAAAATTAGAATCAAAAGGTTCTTTGGATTTCAGCAACCTTATGATTGATATGTTTCCTGCTGATATGAAAGTTAAAGGAACTCTTACGTTGAGTAAATCAGTATTTAGAAAGGGGTTTGGTTCCGGATTGATCGTTAAAGGAGATCTAATAATGAATCGTTCAGCTATTAGTCATTTACCTAATAATATAAAAATTGATGGTAAATTAATTTTACGAAATTCAACAGTACAAGATTTACCTGATGATATATACATTGGTTCAGATATTTGGGTTGGAAATTGTAAAGAAAAAGTAATTGAAAAAGCAGGAAGACTTAAAGCTGAAGGAAAAATTAAAGGTGATGTTAAATATTAATATCAAGTATGAAATCAGAAAAAGCTGCACAATCACTCGAATCCCAACTTCAAATGGCCCGCCCGCGGCGCCATGAGGTTAAGCGTGTGCCTTTAACACCTGAAGAAAAGGGATTTCTCGGCGATATTATGGATAAGGCAGTGGCTGCGGAAAAGGCTGGAAAACTAGCTGAGGCAATTGAATTTTATACAGATTATAAAAATGAATTATTAAAAATTAAAAATAGGATTGAGAAAGAAGAAAGAGGGGAAATAGAATGGACAAAGGAAAATCTGGTGGAGTGGGCAAAAGATATAGGTAAGGATGAAAAATTTGTAGAAGATAATTTTGACTTAACTAAATTACCTAAACTTGAAACAAAGAGCGATTTGACCTTAGATTTTGCAGTTATAGATAAATTCCCTGCAGCAATGAAAGTTAATGGAACGCTTATTATGAACAATGCAACCATAAAAAAATGGATTGGAACCAATTTAAGTATTAGAAGAAATTTATTTTTGTTTGGAGCAAAAACTGATTATCTGCCAGATAATACTATGGTCTTTCAAGGCAACCTCGATATAAGCCAAAGTTCAATTAAAGATTTGCCAGATGATATCTTTATTGGAGGTAGTATTTCAATTGAAGGCGCAAAGCATGAAAAAAAATTAGCCCAAAAAGCAAGAGAATTAAAAGCCAAAGAGCAAATTGAGGGAGAAATTATTACTAATATGTAGTCTGTCGATGAGTTTATTTAACTAAAAATATTTATGAAAAAAGAACAACAATCATTCGAATCCCAACTCCAGATGGCCAGACCAAAACGATCTGAGGTTAAGCGTGTCCCATTGACTCCAGAGGAAAAGGAATTTCTGGGTGAGATTATGGGCAAGGCTGTGGCTGCTGAGAAAGCTGGGGAATTGAAAGAGGCTTTGAATTTATATACGGATTATAAAAATGAATTATTTAAAATTAAAGAAGAAAAAGAAAAAAAAGAAAAAGAAAAAGAAAAAGAAGAACGAGGGGGAATTAAATGGACAAAGGAAAAATTAGAAAACTGGATTGCTAGCATTGGAATTGCTGAAGAAGATTTTGTTGAAAATCATTTCAATTTATTTAAATTACCAAAATTAGAATCAAAAGGTTTTTTAAATTTCAGCAACCTAATGATTGCCACATTTCCAGCCAATATGGAAGTGAATGGAGATCTTATACTGCAAAATGCTGAGGTAAAAAAATGGATTGGCTCTGGATTGAGAATAACAGGAGGTTGCAAATGTGTCAGCGCAAAAATAAAAAATTTGCCAGAAAGAACTACGATTCATGGTGATCTGTCAATAATAAATTCAACTATTGAGGATTTACCTGATGATATATACATTGGTTCAGATATTTGGGTTGGAAATTGTAAAGAAAAAGTAATTGAAAAAGCAGGAAGACTTAAAGCTGAAGGAAAAATTAAAGGTGATGTTAAATATTAATATCAAGTATGAAATCAGAAAAAGCTGCACAATCACTCGAATTCCAGCTTAAAATGGCCCGCCCGCGGCGGGCAGAGGTTAAGCGTGTGCCTTTAACTCCAGAAGAGAAAGAATTTTTAGGAAAAATTATGGATAAAGCAGTGGCTGCGGAAAAGGCGGGGAAATTGCAGGAAGCATTCGATTTATATACTGACTATAAAAATGAATTGTTGAAGATTAAAGAGATAAAAGAGAAAGAAGAGAGAGGAAAAATTCAATGGACAAAGGAAATGCTGGTAAAGTGGGCAGAAGATATTGGTAAAGATGAAACACTTGTTGAAAAAATTTTTGATTTAACTAAGTTACCAAAATTAGAGACAAAAACATCTACAAATTTAGGTTTTTTAGAAATTAAATTTTCCATGGATGAGTGTCCAGCTAATATGACGGTTAATGGAAATCTTGATCTTACAAGAGCTGAGGTGGCAAGCTGGATCGGATCTGGCTTGATAGTTAAAGGTAATTGTGACTGTTCTAAGACTAAGATAAAAACATTACCAGAAAACATTAGGATTGAAGGTGACTTAATATTAAAGGATTCAAAAATCGAACATCTACCTGAAAATATAATAATTATGGGTGATTTAAAATTATCAAATTCAAATATTAGGAATTTGCCTGATAATTTAATTGTTCATGGAAATGTTTATATGAGAATGTGCAGGGCAGATGCAGTTTTGAAAGCACAAGAGCTGAGAAAGCAGGGAAAAATTAAAGGTTCAGTTTATGCTCGTGCATGATAATGCCCTGTGGATAAGTTAATTTGACTAAACGCGCAAAAATAAGTAGTATTTACAACAAATTCAATAAATTTAATTTATATGACACCAGTATTAACCCCTGAAGGCAGGGAAAAAATTGAAAAAGAACTAGATTACCTAAAAAACACAAAAAGAAAAGAAGTATCTGAAAAAATTGAAAAGGCTAAAGAACTGGGTGATTTATCAGAAAATGCAGAGTATCACGAAGCGAAAGATGAGCAGGGTATGATGGAAGCACGAATTATCCAGCTCGAATCAATATTAAAAAGCGCAGTCGTAACTGAAAATGACGGAAAGACAGACAAGGTAAATGTTGGTTGTGAAGTGGTAGTAAAGTCAAAATTGGGAGAACAGACCTTTAAAATTGTCGGCTACAACGAAGCAGACCCGGCAAAAGGCTTTATTTCCAATGAATCTCCCTTGGGCAGCGCATTTATGAGCAGAAAAAAAGGTGAGAAAGTAAATGTGGAAGTTCCAGCAGGAGAGATTGAGTATGAAATTTTAGAAATTAAGTAAATTGTATTAAACGTGATTAGTTTATTTTTTATTTTTAAAAATTTTTATATAAGCACCAGAAAAGGAGGGGAAAGGTGGCTGATAGCAGAACTTATTTATGTGAAATAGTTAAAGCAGATGCTGAGTTCTTAATTAGCATAAAAGATGTTATTGCTGACAGAATTAACGGTGAAATAACTGATTCAGTTGATGGTAATAAAAAAAAGAAAAAGAAAAAACAGAAGACACTGTTTGCTTTTCGTACAAAACGAATGCCTGGAAGTATTGGTGTGCTGATTAAAGATAATAATTTTGCATTTGTTAGCAATAATCATTCTGGTCAATCCAGTCATTTGAAAAGAGTTATTATTATGACGTATTTGCAGAAAATGATGCAACATGTTTTTAAAAAATATGGATTTAGGCTGATTGCTGAAGGAATAAAAGAGACTACTTTTAGTAAAAAAATATTGGCTGGTGAACTGCAAGTGAAGATGCAGATTAATCATGATAATGATAAAGTAAGGTTTGAATACGAAGGAGGTAATGTGAGGTTTAATGTGATGATTTTGGAAATAAGGGAGATTTTGGAACAAAAGGGCATTAGATTATTTCAACCAAGACTTAAATTATAAGAGATTTCAGAACATAATCTGAAGTCTTTTTTGGTTGTGTAAATGTTGCGAAAAAGCGTAAAACAAGGTAGAATACAGACTATAATCAGAATTTTATGAATTGTTGCATTATAAAAAGTTTATTAATTTTTATTTCCCCCTCGGGGGCAAGATTTTTTTAATTTTACTTTTTAATTTTTACTTTTTAATTTATTCATATGCTAGATATAAAATTCATCAGAGAAAACCCAAAATTAATAAAAAAAACAGCCCAGCAAAAGGGTATTGATTTAGATTTAAAAAGATTATTAAAGCTGGATGAAAAAAGAAGAGAGTTCCAGCAGGAAATTGAGCAAATTAAATCAAATAAAAAAGAGTTTAATAAACAAATTGCGCAAGTTTCTGAAGAAGAAAAGAAGCAGGTTTTAAAAACATTAAAGAAACAGTCAAAAAAAGAAAAAAAGCTGGAAGCAAAATATAAGCGAATTTATGATGAGTTTACAGATTTGATGCTTCATGTGCCGCAAATAATGGATGACCGTATTCCAGAAGGTAAAGATGATTCTGAAAATATTGAAATTGACAGCTGGGGAGATATTCCTGAGTTTGCTTTTGATATTAAAGATCATGTTGAACTGGGTAAAAAATTAGGAATTATTGATATTGAACGTGGTGTAAAAATTGGCGGAACCCGTTCATACTTTTTAGTAGGGGATGGAGCGCGATTAGAACAAGCAATTCTGCAGTTTGCTTTGAATAAGATGGTAAAGAAAGGATATAAGCTTTTAAGTGTACCGACAATTGTTAATAAAGATTCTTTAGTTGGGACAGGTTATTTTCCGGGAGCTGAAGATCAAACCTATTATATTGAAAAAGATGATAAATATTTAGTTGGAACATCTGAAGTTTCTGTAACATCTTATCATGCTGATGAAGTTTTAAATCAGGAAGCTTTGCCAAAAAAATACATTGGTATTTCAGGCTGTTATCGAAGAGAAGCCGGTACTTATGGAAAAGATACGCATGGTTTGTATCGGGTGCATCAATTTAATAAAGTTGAGCAGGTTGTTGTTTGTAAAAATGATCCGGAAATTTCAAAGCAAATGCATGAAGAACTTATGCAAAATGCCAAAGAAGTTTTGCAGGATTTAAAACTCCCTTATCGTGTTGTCGTATTATGCAGCGGTGATATGGGCTTAGGAAAATATTATGCCAATGACATTGAGACCTGGATGCCTTCTCGAAAATCTTATGGTGAAACTCATTCTTGTACAACTTTTTATGATTTCCAGGCCAGAAGATTGAATTTACGATTTAGAGACATGGATGGAAAAGTTCATTATTGCCATACATTGAATAACACAGTGATTGCAACGCCCAGGATATTAATTCCACTTTTAGAAATTTATCAAAATCCTGACGGATCAGTTGAAATACCAGAGGTTTTAAGGCCGTATATGGGAGGGCAGGAGAGGATAGAGGGAATTTCTAATGTTTAATTACTAGGTTATGAACATCGAAGTCGATTATTGCCCAACATCAGAAAGAAAACATTATTTCATTTCAGTTGGCCTAAATAAAAAGGAGGCAATTTCTTTTGATCACACGCTAAAGGGACATCGTATCCTTAAGCAAGTGCTGGTGGAAAAAATATCACAAAAAGAAGCTGTCGAAAAATATGGAAAAGTAACTGCTGAATGGGACACAATTATCCTTAAAGACGGGAAATTTGTCAAAAAATATCACAATAAATGGATTGATCGTGATAAGCTTGATACTGTCAATGGCCAGACATGGGAAACTGTATGGGAAAAACCAATTAGTGAAGATGTTGATGAAAGATTGCTGTATTATTCTCGTCTTATTTCTGATAACTACGAAAATCTGGATAAATTTTCCAGAGAAATGAAAGGCTTTGAAGAGTTTATGTTAAAAGAAATTGCAAAATATAAGTAGGGCCGGAGAGGATTGAGAGAATTTTTAATTCCTAATTATTAATTTCTATCTAATTTGTAAAGTATTCAAAATGAGAGATAATAAAAAATTGTATCTGCTTATTACATTATTTACTGTCATATTGTTACTTGGATTTCTTGTTGTAATGGTTTTAATAGAACCTCTTTACCAGAAAGTAACTCAACCATATTTTAATTTTTTGGAAAGAGTTGGTTATTATGAGCATGTCTATCAACCTTTCTGCATTAAATTTTGTCTACATAATTTAATTCATGATCTGCCGTATATTTTTGCTTACATTTCCCCAATAGTTGGAACTGTTTTGCTTATTTATTACGCCTTGAGCAATGATAGAGCTTATATTCGACATCTTTTTTCAAAAGAATTTGATCCAGAAAAAGAAAAAATCAGAACAGTTGATGCTGGAAATGTGAAACAAAATTATCTTTTTTATGGTATTATTATTGTATTCTTTGCCCTTATATTTATTTTTATTCTTTTACCAATGTTAGTGATATTGTTGGATAGATAATTTTTAATATCTAATTCATAATGTCTAATAAATAAAAAAAATAAAATATGAAATACAAGGTTCACAGGCTGGATATTAAAACTAATAAAGAACAGGACAGATTAGAGCAATACCTTAATAATTTAGAAGGAGAAGTGGTTGCAATAATTCCAAATGTCAGCACTTTATTCTTGTGTTATGGCGCAAAGGTAAATTCAGTTATTATAGTAGAAAAATCAAATATATAAAACAAAATTATGCTAAAAAAAATATTTTCTAGCACAAAGTTTAAAATTTATTTTTTAATTTTATGTATTATTGCAACAAAATGATATGTGGTTTACAGATATTAATGAAGATGATCAGATAATTGCCAATATGAAAACTGAAGATGGTCAAAAAGAGGTCAAGCTTGATCCTAAAACAGGAAATGAAATTTTAGAATAAAAAAGAACCCAAATGTTGAGTCCTGAATTTGTTAATTTGCATCAGGCTTAAGGCTAATCCATGCTTTACAGCCTCCTGTCTTTAATGTAATATTGCAATCTATTTTTTTGAAAAGAGCTGGATCTTCAAGTATAAAAGTTGAAATACCTAGCCAGGCAAAGTGGGAATTCTTATCTGGTAATGATGAAAATTCAGACATCCTTTTCCAAATGGTATCATTACGAATTGATGCAAGTATCTCATTGGCATCAAATGCCCAGATATAGATGTAAGGATACATGTTTAGTGCCATTGAATCAATAGAAACGCGGCCTTGATTCGAATTAATAATATCTAATAGCATGCATTCAACTGCAGCAATATGCTTTGCCAGCTCAATTCCAGTAAGCTGAACAACCCATTCACCATAATCATAATAATCAGAATCTATTGCCCATGGAGTCCAAATTATCAGTTTTTTTAATAAAAGAGCTGCCTTTTGTTCATATGAAGCAGCCAGATCAGCAAAATTTGTATCAGTCGTTTGTTTATCCATGATAATCTCCTTGGCCCAGGTTTCATGAAGTATATTAGATTGTATGGTAATATGTTAGAATTGTCAAGAATTAAAAAGAACCCAAATGTAGGTTCTAAATCAATTAATTATTATCAGGCTTTAGGCTGAGATGAGCTTCTTGATTGTGATTTGTCAGAGTAACTGTATAATCAATTTTGGTAAAGAGATTCAGATCTTCAAGCATGAAGGCTGTAATTAGCAGCCATGCAATGTAAGAATCACCTGTCGAAAGCCCAGAATACATGGACATCCTTTGCGAGATTCTATTTGGTGAAATTCTTATATTTTCATCAGGCATATTAGTTGCATGAATGTAAGGCACTAAAGCAATTGCTTTGATAGACACCTCACCCAGATAAGAGAATAAAGCTTCTATCAGCATGCATTCAATTGCTGCAATGTGTTTTGCTAATTTAATTGGATTTATATAAAATACCCACTCTGCAAAAGATTCAGGATTTTCCAACTGATTCACAGAAGCTGGATACCAGAGTATTAATTTGTTCAATAAAGCATGTGCTTTCATTTCATATTGAGCAGCAATATCAGCAATACTGGAATCTGGCGTATTTTCAGCCATGATGTCCTCCTTGATTGGGTTTCTGATACGATATTTGATTATATAACAAATTATATATTTTGTCAAACTTGTTATGTTTAAGGCATTTTTTATAAAGAGAGACAAGTAAATCAGGTTTTAAGGGCTTGTCTTGCTAGATCTATGTTTAAAGCATTCTACAATAAATATCTATCAAAACTTGAAAGAAAGATAAATACCTTAAATAGGGTAGAAGTAATATCGAAAAACATATTACATAATTTTGATTTTTTTCAAAAAGAGAACAGCCATGCAAAAATTTTTCCAGTTTTAAAATCAAATGCATATGGCCATGGGTTAAAGCAAGTAGTTCAAATATTAGAGAGTAGGGGAGTAGAGTATTATGTGGTAGATAGTTATTATGAAGCATTGCAGATTAAAGAAATTTCAAATAAAAAAGTATTAATGATTGGTTATACAAAGCCGGAGAATTATCAATATTTTAAATGGAAAAATTTAGCTGTTACAATTTTTGATTTGATAAGTTTAAAAACGCTAGGGGAATTAGGCAAGCTCATAAATGTGCATTTATTTGTGAATACAGGAATGAATCGTGAGGGAATTGCTATTAAAGATTTACCGCTATATTTAACTGAACTAAAAAAGTATTCAGCCTTAAATATGGAAGGAATTTGCACTCATTTAGCTGATGCTGATGGCCAAACTGATGACTTTACTCAAAAGCAGGTTGCGGAATTTAAAAAAGCTTTACAGCTTGTTAAAGATGCTGGATTTAATCCAAAGTATAAGCATATTTCTGCAACTGGCGGTACTTATAAAATAACAGAATCAGAATTCAATGCTATTCGATTAGGAATTGGTTTGTATGGCTATAACCCAGCAAAACTATTTGATCAAAGCCTAAAACCTGCAATCAGAGTGATTTCAACCATTGTATCAACTCAGAATTTAAATTCTGGTGATAAAGTCAGCTATAATTGCACCTTTACTGCAGAAAAAGATATGAAAATTGGAATAATCCCAGTAGGGTATTATGAATGTTTTGATAGAAAGCTTTCAAATATAGGTTATGTAAAGGCAAATGGTCAGTTTTTGCCAATAACTGGCAGAGTTTGTATGAATTTAACATGCATTGATGTGAATGATTTGGATCTGAATATAGGGGATGAAATTATTGCAATAAGTGACAATATAAATGATAAAAATTCAGTTGAAAACATAGCAAAAATGACAGATACAATATCTTATGAGGTCTTAACTCGCATAAACAGTTCAATCAGGAGAAAAGTAGTGTGATATGAAAAAAATTAAAAGGGATTTTGTAAACACTGACTATCAAAATCCAAGAAAAAAAATAAATACAAAAAATAGAAAAAAAAAGATAATATTAATATCAGTCATTTTCATAATTCTAACTTTTATTTCAATTTCCGTTTTTATTTTAGTTGGGCCGCAATTTCGTATTGAGCAAATCGAGATTTTGGGCTTAAAAAATATTAAAAGAGAAAACATTGAAAAAATAATAGATCAGGAACTTAATAAAGGAATAATATTCAAGCATAATAATATTTTTTTATTCAATATTAATACGATTGAACAAAGTATTTCAAAAACATATATATTAGAGAGTTTTGAAATAGAAAAGACCTTTAATCCAACACAAATAAGCATCCTTTTAGAAGAAAAAGTCTCAGCATTAACATATATAACAACAGAAGAGTGCTTTAATATAGATATTAATGGCCTTATTGTCGAACCATGTAATGAATTAAGCAATGAATTTATTCAAATCCGGGATGAAAGCGGAGAAAAGTTATATGCTGGAGATTTAGCTTTAGATAAACAAACAGTTGATTATATTATAAAATTAAACGATGAACTGCAGGCGCAGGGTATTGAAATCAGAACATACAAGCTTCCCTCAAGAGACAGAAGTGATTTGCGGGTCGTTACAGGTAAGGGCTTTGAGATATACCTTAATATGAATTTTGAGATAGATGAGCAGCTTAAAAGGTTTAATATATTGGTTAGAGAGGAGATAGGAGCGGATAAGCTAAATACAATTCAGTATATTGATCTAAGATTTGGTGATAAGGTGTTTTACAAATAATTAGATTGGTAGATCAGTAGAATGGTAGATTGGTAGGAAAAAATGTGTACTATATTTTGCGACGCATAGTGGGCGAGAAGAGCGGTGAAGTAGAGAACAGAATAAAAAAAGAAAAGTATGAAGGCTTGCCCAGCTCTCTTCTAACACAAAGAATAAAAATTTTAATACATATATGTATCTGAGACATCAGATTTTTTTTATTTAAAAAAAAATTTAAATCCATGATACCTAGGATTCAAAAATTTTCTTAGAGGATCAATTTGAGCCTATAAAATAAGGCTAAAATTCATATTGAATGAAGCCCAAAATTGCGATTTAAGGCTTATTCTGAGTATTTACGACAACTGATACCTTAAAGGCGTTGCAAAATGCCCAGAACCTTATACGACACATACGTAACCTCGTAAATATGGCCCATGTGTCGTATAAGGTATATTGGGCGACACATAATATTCCCCTTAATCCTTATAATTAAGCACTACTCTTCTCGCCCATACAATTAAATAAAATTATAAAAAAAATATTCTATTAAATATTTTGTATACCTTTCTACTGACATCTGATTTTTATAATGAAACTCTATTCGTTAAAATGTGCGAAAGTGCTTCTCTCACCTATTCTATTCACATATTGACCATTTTAATCAATTTGATAGAATTAATAACGTGATCTAGGCAATGGATGACAGTTCAAATTGAGCGCCAAATCAATGTTTTGGATCACACACGCACCTAATTCACAGACTTGGACAGGAGGAAAACATGTGGTGGAGGGACACGTGACGTTGCAAACTCGTGCGATGACGACGGAATGGGCTGAGCCGGATTGCCTGATCTAGGAAACGCCCGAAATGGCCGTGGGACAATGTTCCACGGCCAAACTATTTTAAAAAACCCTTTAAGGGTTTTTATGATTGAAAATATTGATTGAGTAATTTGTCTTTTTTAAATTTTTCAATATTCTTATTTACTTGTTTATAAAACCTGGGATGATGTTGTCGAAGTATCCATCTGCCTTTGTGTCTTTGACGATATGGGGGCTTTTGATAATGAGCTATTTCATGCGCCAGTAGCCTCAAAATTGAGTTTACAGACTTTGGCTGTCGTCTTTTAGGTGTGAGGACATCTAATACAACTGTTTTTTCACTCAGCTTAATATAAGCCAATGTCATTCCATTCGTTGTATTGATCGGACCTCTTCGTTGCATGATTTGTAACTTAAAGTTTTTTACTTTTAATATTAAGCAAACATGATCAAAGATTTGGTTTACTTGTTGAATATACTTTTCCATATATGAATAATAAAACAGACCAATTGATCTGAAAATAATATTATTAGTTTATTTACGGGTAATGTTTGGGCATTGAAGCTTGAAATTTTTTTAAAAATCAACTATAGGCTTTCAACCTTCAACTATAAACTATTAAAATCCCATTCTTGGCAGATAATCTAATGGATTTACTGGAATTCCATTTAGTCTGACCTCAAAATGTAAATGAGGGCCAGTTGATAGATTTCCAGCTCCTAATGTGCCTGGCATACCACCTGACTGGCCGATTAGTTGCCCTTTCGCCACATATTGATCTACTTGAACCAATATTTTGCTTACATGGCCATAAACAGTTGAAAGTCCATTAGCATGCATTATGGCAATATAGCTATAACCATAACCATTGTCTTTGGCTGTTATAATATAACCATCTCCAGCTGAATATAGGTTTGTACCCTGATATGCTCTGACATCTATTCCAGGATGTTCAAATAAATATCGAAAGGGATAGGTCGGATCATGAAAATATGCAGATATGCCCCTTGATAAATCTTTAACCGGCCACATAAGAGTAGCGTCAGTCAGCGGAATGAATTCTTCTTTTTCTTCTTCTGTGTCAGCGTTTTCTTTCGCTTTATTCTCCAGCTCCTCAAGTTTTTTTCTGGCCTGTCTTTCTAGTGAATAAATATCAGCACCAGCGTTCTGTTGCTCTTGTTTGGTCTGCCAATATAGATTATAAAATTTTTCTTCTGAATTTTTTGTTTCTTCAATCAAATATTGTTTTGTTTCCAATTCCTCTTCAAGGCCAACTTTTTGCTGCTCAGCTTTAATCTTTAATGAATTTAATTCTTCCTTTTTTTTATTTAAAGTATCCTTTTTTTCCTCCAGCTGCTTTTTAAATGATTTTACTGAGATTAAAGAATTTTGTAAATCTGACTGAAGAGACTCTGTATATTTTATTTGATCAAAAAAGTTTGATAATGAATCATTGACCAATAAAATTTCTAATATTCCTTTTTGGTCTGATTTATGTAAAAGCCGTATTAATTCCTCAAGTTCAGAGTCTTTTTTTTCAATGTCCACTGCCCTGTTCCCTATTTGAATTTCAACATCTTTTATTTCTAATCCTGTTTTATCAATCTCTGCTTCAGTTGTCAGAATGTCAATCTCAGTTTTTGCAATTTTATTTTCTAAAATTGACAATTGATTTTGCAGGCTGACGGTTTCCTGTTGTTTTTCGTTGATATTATCCAGATAGTGATTTGATTGTTCTTTTAGCTCATCAAGCTTTTTTTGCTTTTCTTTGATTTGAATGTTCAGTTCATTAATGTCTGTATTAGCTGAGGCAATATTAAAACCAGCCAATGTAATAACAACAGCTAGAATTATAAAAAATCCCAAAACATTTTTTATTTTTCTTTTCATTTGTATTTGGAATTATGAGAGATTTAGTTTACTGTTTTTATTATAGCATTTTCCTTAAAGCAAGGAAATAGCATGTTCCAGCCTTTGGATTGTCTTGTCCTTGCCCAAGGCAGCAGCAATCTCAAACGGGCCTGGAGAGGCTTGTCTGCCTGATAAGCCAACTCTCATTGGCCATAGAATATCTCCGTTTTCATAGCTGTTGTCCTGAATAAACTTTTTTGTTTCATCTTCCAATTTATCTGCTAAAAAATCTTCGTCATCTATTTGAGAAATGAAATTTTTTAATGATTTTAGATGTTTTATTGTTGAGTCCTTTGTATTCTTTTTCCAAAGCAGTATTTTGGGTTCAATTACAATATCCTTTTTGAAAAAATATTCAAGTGCTGCAGGCAGGTCTGAAAGTTTTTTTATTCTTGGCTGTTCTAGCTCGACTATTTGTTTTAACTGAGCAGAGCTGATTTTTTCTTTTGTATCTATAATCTCAAAATCTTTTTTTCTTTGCAAAATCAATTCAGCTGCTTCTAAATACGGTACAGCCATTTCAAAAAAATTATCCAGGTTTAGTTGCTTTATATAATAATTGTTGAACCAATCCAGTTTTTCCTTATCAAAAACCGCACTTGCTTTATGAACTCGTTCCAGATCGAATTGTTTTATCAATTCGTTCTTAGTGAAAATCTCCTGATCTGACCCAGAGTTCCAGCCTAAGAGGGATATGAAATTTAATAAGGCATCATTTAAATAACCTGCATTTATGAAATCATGCACAGCAACATCTGATTCTCTTTTGCTTAATTTTTTCTTTTGTTTATTAACTAACTGTGGCAGATGAGCAAATGCTGGCAGATTCCAGCCGAATGAGTCATACAGAATTACGTGCTTTGGCGTACTGGAAATCCATTCATCCCCTCTCATTACATGGGTTATTTTCATTAAATGATCATCAACCACATTAGCAAAGTGATATGTTGGATATTTATCTGATTTAATTAATACATAGTCATCCAAATCCTTTGTGTTTATAGTGATCGCTCCATGAATAATATCATTAATAACAACTTCTTTATCGTCTGGCATTTTAAATCTGATCACATATGGCTCTTTATATCGAAGTTTTTCCTCAATTTCCTTTCTGCTTAAATCACGACAGAATTTGTCATATTTAGGCGGAAGCTTTTTTTTCTTTTGCTCTTCTCGTAGATTGTCCAGTCTTTCTTTTGAACAAAAACAATAATAAGCTTTACCGCTATCCAGCAGCTGATTTATGTGTTCATTATATATTTCCAGTCTCTTTGATTGAAAATACGGACCATACTCCCCTATTTCGATTAATTTACTATTTTGCATGAATGGTCCTTCGTCATACTCAATCCCTGCCCATTCAAGAACTTTTAACAAATTCTCTACTGCTCCTTTTACATATCTTGAGCGATCAGTATCTTCAATTCTAACTATAAAAGCGCCTTCATTATGCTTTGCAAATAAGTAATTATATAAGATTGTTCTTAAATTTCCAATGTGGACAAATCCTGTTGGACTGGGCGCTATTCTAACGCGTACTTTTGAAGTCATATATTTATATATTTTCAATTACTAATCACAGAATCATAAAAATATTAAAGTTGTAGGTTATTAGGCTTAGTAGCAAGTGTGGTTATTGGTTTTAGGCTTTGGTTTATTCTAATGACTAATAAACTTACGTATTTGCTGCCTGAAATTTGTTATTTAATAACTTAATAATACCCTACTGCGTGCAGTGTGTCAATGAACAGGCCTGGTAATTATACTAAAAATTGAGTATAATCACTTTGCTAGCATTTTTGGAATTTTCATCATATATCAAAATTTAATCTAGTTCGTTTTTTATCTAATTTTAGATAAATATGTCTATTGTGCCTTGACTAGAAATAAAATTTATGATATAATGGAATATTCGAATGGCTAATTTTAGCAATTCGTTGAACATATACAAGTTAGCTGAAAAGGTATGGCCATAGGGGCACGTTCCTTAACATAATACTCAAAATATTTTGGAGGAAAAAATGAGTGTTATTACAATTGATGCATTCACTGGTATGTATGGATTTAAGCTGGCAAACAGTAGTGGAGAACCCATTACGTTTGTCAAAAAGGAGGGACATGTTTTTTTGGACAATAGACCGTCCAAAGCGATTACTGGTATGATCATCGACGGTGAATACAAGCCGTGGAGTGAGATTGGTGTCGGTCATATGTCAGAGGAAGGTACGGTCCGCTGTATGCGAGGCCAGAGCTCTGACAGGCCGTGCACCAACGTGCGAAGTGCGGCAGACGTTGTCTGTCTCGATATGTATCCCGTTCTGCTTTGCGTGGATCATGCCAAAGCGGGTTTGTCCCATGCGCGGTCAAAGTATGGGGATCGAATCATGTTCCGACCTCTCCAATCAAGGCTCGCATTTGAGTTGAGGAACAATCAGGTTCAGGACCTGATTGCTTCTGGCGAAGGTGGCATGACGAGAGAGCAGCTGATCAAGGCTTTCTCAAGCGTCAAGGCCACGTACAAGCTGGATGGCCGCGGAGGAGTCGATTTTGACTCTGCCGATATAGACATGGATCAACTCGAACTGGTGGCCGAGCAGCATTCGGTTGACGGTTCCAAGGCTGACAATGCCTCTACCAAGGATTCGTTTTTCCTGGTCGGTGACAACAATGAAGAAGACGAAGAACGTTTCTTCGTTTTCTCCGGGCAGAATGCTTTGGCAGCCAGAAGCGAAGGATGTTCTTCCTTCCCGCTGTCTGAGGCTCTGCTCTATCACCGCAACGGTTTCAAGATGTGGGAAAAGGTAGAGGCGCTGCTATTCGGAGAAGATCCCAAGGGATTTCCGATCAAAGAATTGGTCGAAGAAATCTTCGCGGATCTGCTCAGGCCTTGCCCTGGTGATAAGGACTACAGGGCTGAAATCTGGGTGGAATATCCCAAGGCCTTGGACTTCAAGGTTCTGGTCAGGGCAGCGGTCAAGGCCGGGGTGCTGCAGGATGGCACCGAGCTGAAAGAAGATGAAATCGACAATCTCAAGAGCGATCCTCTTTCGCTCATTCGTGGCAACTACGACGGAAAGACCGTCCGTTGGCATGTGATGCGCAAGAGTCTGGCCTTCCTGGCTGCTAGGATTCTCAACAAGGCTCGCGAGGGTTCGAGAAGGCAGCAGCCCCATGCGCGACCGTATCCGCTTTGTAGCGGACTGCCCTATCAGCGCGAGAATATCCGGGCGAAGGCCAAGGAAGCTCGCGCAACCTGGGATGATCTGGATGCTCATGAGCCGACTGCTGAGGAGCAGGCCAAGAATAAGAGGCGCAACAAGCGTTTTGACGACAGGGGCAAGGGTGCGCGACGTCGAGCGCGTCCGGTTCCTCGGAAGAAAACCAAAGCAGAAAAGCAGGCTGAATTGCATGCCGAGTTGGATGGCCACAATGCTGGCTAATCCACACAGCTAACCTCAATCCCCTTGTTTCATAGAAACAAGGGGGTTTAATTTTAAATAATATTTGACAAAATAGTTATAAAAATGTAAATTAATATAAATTAGTCCACCAAGGCATTTGGGAAATTGGAAAGGAGTTAACAGTTGGTAGTTTTGCCAGAAAAGGTTGCCTTGGCTCACAAGCGCTTCTGGAATGCATTTTTTGTGCTTTCCAGGCAGTACTTGGAGACTAAAATGGGCGTCATATATATTTCATGCACTGTATCTCAATATGACCCCAGAAAGCAGGTTTCGTATGTATTGATCATTTCAGAGTTTTTTAACAGTACAAAATATTCTGTTAATGATCTTTGTGTTCAGGCTGATCTTACGCAGCTGTTTGAAAGCCAATCAGAAAATTTGGTCCAAAGATACAGGCACCAGGGAAGAAATTATGTAATATTTTCGCAAAAGCTTCGGGATATTGGCATTGAACCGCATTTATATCCTGAACAGGTAGCTTTATATAAATTCAGCGGTTCAAATAAAGAACATGATGTTGTAGTTCTGATTCCCACAAATAACGAGGATGTTAGTTATTTGTTAACCAGGATGGAGCTTAGACCAGATCAAGATGTTGATTTTTCTCAAATTGAGGTCTTATCAGTTGATGATGTAATTCCTGAAGAACAGGTCATATTCTGTCTTAGGGAATTAAACCATCCTTTTCCAGATGAAAATACTAGAACATAAAAGAACGCTAATAAACGTTCTTTTTTTAATGCCTTGGTTTATAAATATTTGTATATTTTTTTTATTGATTCATGTCGCACTTTGGCCACCTGCGCTAATAAATTTTCTTTTTTTACCCATTGAACAGCTTTTACTTCATCAGATTTTTTATAATCAAAATCTTTTTGAGAACCAGTGAATTTCCAAAATACGAATTTTTGTTTTTGACCCTTGAAAGGCATTATCAATTTTGACCATTTAGGCCATTTATAGGTGTAGTCTACCGGAGGTATTTTAATAAATTGCAGTTTATTTGGCCTGATACCCAATTCTTCATCTATTTCCCGCAGGCTGGCCTGTTGATGATTTTCTTTTTTTTCTATAGCGCCTTGAGGGAGTGTCCAATAATGAAATCGTGGATTATAAATAATTAGAATTTCTCCTTTATGATTAAATATTATACTTGAAGCGTTTTTTCTATATCTAAAATTCCATCCATACAGCCATTTAATGCATGTTAAAGGGAAGAGTATTAATGCATTTAATATTCTTTTTATTCTTCTAGGTTCCTGAATAAATCTGAATAGCCATTCAAAACCAATTTTCCTCATCCATTTTGGAGCACGTTTAATCTTGCCAGCTATAAAATCTAATGTCCCCCCCACTCCCAGTACTAATTTTACAGATTTAATTCTGAATATATTTTCATATATCCAATATTCCTGTTTTGGAGCTCCAAAAGCAACAAATAAAATATCTGGCTTCACTTGATTTATAAAATTGAGTATATTTTGATTTTGTTTTCGGTCATAGCTTATTTTGCCTTTTTCATATTTGATTTGAATCCCCTCTCCTGCTCCTACAATTTGCAGACCTGTAAAATCCTTTTTTATATTTTTAGCAGCTTTTTTTGCAGTATCACCTTTTCCTCCCAATAGCATTATTTTTAGCTTTTTATCATTGGCCTGCTTTAACAATTTATATGTAAGATCAACACCTGTAATTCTGTGTGGTACTTTTTGTCCTAAAATAGCACCGCCAACTTTTAATCCAAAACCATCTGGTATGTTTATATCAGCAGAATTTAAGATTTTTTTATATTGTTTGTCCTTTGAGGCTTTAAGGCAAATTTCTGGATTTGGTGTGAAAATTTTATGGGATTTGCTTGAATTTAAAAATTTATCTATAAGTTCAAGAGTTTGATTGAGGTTCAGTTTTGATAATTCAACCCCTAATATTACTGATTTATTTTTATTATATCTTTTCATAAATTAATTTCAGCTAGTTTAGTGTAAATTGGTCCATTTGAGGTAAGTTCACTGCAAAATAAATAGAATTTTTCAGTTTTAAATTCAGAAATGTTTATTGAATTTATTGTCTTAAATTTACTGTTCAAATATTTTATACGGCCTAATGTAAGGTGTGCTGAAAAAGGCTTTTTTTCATATTCAATGTCTATTGAATTAAGCTGTTGTCTGATCATTGAGTTTAGTCTTTTTAGATTTCCATTCTTATCTCTTAAAGAAATTTTTATAACCTTTGGATTAAAAACATTAGGGAAAAAGCTTATCTTATTGTCAAAACCAATAGTAAAATGATTAGATTCAATATTATTTAAAGCTTTTGATAATTCCCCTGCTCTATTAGTTTCAATGTCACCAATAAATTGCAAAGTTAAATGCATGTTATTAATATTAACCCATTTTATATCCTGATCTGAATTCGCTTTTTTTAGCTTTGTTAAATATTGATCAATTTCAGATTTTATTTTTTTTGGAATTTTAATGGCAATAAAGCATCTCATATTTCCATTATAGCACTTATTTGCTAAAATATAGTTAACATAAATTATACTTTAGTATAATAAATTTGTAAATATGCCTAATGGATATAAAAAGCCCATCACTATGTCTATTGAAGAGGTTAAAAGATATTGTCAAAAAATCCTTCCAGATGATTCTAGAGCACAAAAATTAATGGAAAAAGCTTTATTAGGCGACATAAATATGGAGGAAAAGGCAAGGCTTGATGAATTGCTAAGGCAACAGGGTTTTGAGTATGAAAAATTAATAGCAAATTTATAATTATATGAGAGAAGCAATAAATTGGAAGGAATCAAAAAAGGATCAGATAAAATGTTTTAATTGCCAGCACGGATGTTTGATCAGTCCTGATAAAATTGGCTTTTGCCAGGTCAGGAAAAATATTGATAATAAACTTTTTAGTTTGAATTATGGTAGAATAATTTCTCAAAACATAGATCCGATTGAAAAAAAACCGCTTTTCCACTTTTTGCCAGGCACACTCTCCTACTCTATTGCCAGCGTTGGCTGCAATTTTAGATGCCTTCATTGCCAGAATTATTCAATTTCTCAGCCAGGTCCGCTTGATGAAATGCCTGGAGAGGAAGTTGCTCCTTGGCAAATTGTAAATTCTGCAAAAAGTATGAATTGCAGAAGTATTGCTTATACCTATACTGAGCCGACAATATATATTGAATATGCGCTTGAAGTTATGAAAAAAGCAAAAGAAGAAGGATTGAAAAATATCTGGGTTTCAAATGGCTATTTTACAAAAGAGACTTTTGAAATAATTGAGCCTTATTTAGATGCCATCAATATTGATCTAAAATTTTTTAATGAAGAAAATTATGAAAAGGTTTGCGGAGCAAAATTAAAACATGTAAAGGACAGTTTACGGCGGGTAGCTAAATCAGATGTTCATTTGGAAGTAACTACCTTATTGATCCCTGGATTGAATGATTCTGATAAAGAAATTTCATTAATGGCAAAATTCATACGGTTTGACTTAGGAAATAAAATACCTTGGCACTTAACTGCTTTTTATCCAACACATAAAATGGATAATATTCCGCCAACCTCAGAAAAAACAATATTAACTGCAATTCAAATTGCTAAAGAAAATGATATTCAATACGTATATGCTGGTAATTTAAAAACATCTGAGCATGAAAATACGTATTGCGCAGAATGCGGCGCTTTATTAATATCAAGAAAGGGATATGTTATTGAAGAAAATTATAGAAATAATAAGAAATGTCCAAAGTGCGGGGCTGCCTTACCTTTTACTCTATAGATCGATGCAAATATACCCTTCGACTAAGCTCAGGGCAGGCGAATGAATACTGATTATACTAATAAAGCGGGTGTGTTAATAGAAATAAAAATTCAAAATTAATTCATCCTGAGTTATCATATATTTTAACTGGGATTTGTTTTAATGTACATCATGAATTGGGTAGATATTGTAGAGAAAAACAATATTGTGATTTGCTTGATCACAAGTTAAATGAAATAAAATTACCATTTAAAAGAGAGTTCAACATCATTGATACGGGGAATATAATTGATTTTTTGATAGCTAATAAAATAATAATTGAAGTAAAAGCAAAACAATTTATATAAAAGCTGATTACTATCAAGTGCAAAGATCTTTATAGGCTTCAAATGAAAATTAGCTTTGTTTGTGAATTTCAGAAATAGATATTTAAAGCCTATACGTGTTATAAGAATTGACACAGATGCCAAAAATAAATTTATATAGTATTCATTCGTATCATTGGCATAATTAGTATATTAGCATCGACATATGCATTGGAAAAAACAAAATGAAAAATTGGTTTATGACGGTTATCGTAAGATTTTACGAAGAACGTATAAACTTCCAGATGACAGATTAGATGACTATGATGTGAATAAAGAATGCCAGGTTGTTTGTATTTTAGCGATGACAGAAAATCAGGAAATTATCTTTGCTAAGCAATTTAGACCAGGACCGGAAAAAGTATTACTTGAACTGCCCGGTGGTGCAATTGAAGAAAATGAAACGCCTGTTCAAGCAGCTGAGCGTGAGTTAAAAGAAGAAACAGGCTATTGTGGAGAGCTCAAATTAGTTGGCACGACTGTCGGTGGAGGCTATTCAACAATGATTCGGTTTAATTTTGTGGCAACAAATTGTAAATGTGTTCAATCCCCCAGTCCTGATAAAAATGAATTCATCCAAATTGAAAAAATGAACATTGAAGATTTCAGAAAACATTTACAGCGAGGGCAGTTAACTGATGTGGCCACTGGATATTTAGGATTGGATTATTTAGATTTGTTATAACAATTTGAGCAAAATAAAAATCACTAATATTTATCAGTGATTTTTTATTATTTATGATGCAATCATCATAACATCACCACGAATTTTATTTTCATCCATTAATCGTTCCATATCGTCAATTAATGAATCAGGAGCTCCGCTATCTATAGTTATATCGCCGCCGACATAAATATCATTTGGCATATGTTTTATTGACGTGTATTTCATTTCTATATCCCTTTCAACATGCAGGCCTGCTGGTAACCTTTTTAAATCTTCAGCATAGCTAATAATTAAATCTCTGCGGATATGTAAATTTGGCGGCAGCATTTGTATTTCGGGATTTAATTCCAGGTCGCCATTTACTATAATTTTTCCTTCCTGTAAAGTTACTTTATCTAGAAATTTATTAATATCTTTTTCATCAAAAAAACCGTTTGATTCTTGAGCCCATTTTTTTAAGGACTTCATATCAGGAATTTTCTTGGGTTCAGCTGATTCGATTTTTCCTGGTTCTTTTTCCATATTATTCATTAATTATGTGTTAAATATTGATATTTTTATTATATAGCAATGCAAAAAAAAACAACAGTTGACAGATTTTTTTTATTTGGTACAATAAATTAGCAGTCTCGTACTTCGAGTGCTAAAAACAGATCAACGGATCGCAACAGATTCAACTGATATTAATTAATTTCCGTTGTATCCGTTGTTGATCTGTGGATCCGTAATTATGAATATAAACAAATTAACTATCAAATCTCAAGAAGCTTTGCAAAGCGCGCAAAACACCTCTTTTGAGTATAAAAATGCTCAGCTTGACGTGCTGCATTTGCTTTTTGCTTTACTAAAACAAAAAGACAGTATTGTCCTTACAATTCTAAAAAAACTTGATAAAGACACTGAAAAAATTATTAAGAAAACAGAATCAACATTACGTCAATTGCCTAAGGGAGAAATGCCCCAAGCTCAGGGACAGCTTTATGTCTCCCCTGCCTTGAATTATGTAATGGCAAATTCAGAACAAGTGGCTGAAAGTTTAGGAGATGAATTTGTCAGTACAGAACATTTATTCTTAACCCTGATCCAGGTAGAAAGCCAGGCAGCAGATATATTGGCGGAAAATGGTTTAAAATACGAAGATGTATTAAAAATTTTATCAGAAGTTAGAGGCGCTCAAAAAGTAACTGACCCAGATCCTGAAAGTAAATATCAGGTTTTGGAAAAATATACTATAAATTTAACAGAGGAAGCCAGGCAGGAAAAGCTAGATCCGGTTATAGGCAGAAATGATGAAATCAGAAGAGTGCTGCAAGTTCTATCTCGCAGAACAAAAAACAATCCTGTTTTAATTGGTGAACCTGGGACAGGTAAAACCGCTATTGCAGAAGGCTTGGCTCAAAGAATCGTATCTGGAGATGTGCCTGAAAATCTAAAAAATAAAGAAGTCATTTCCTTAGATTTGGGTTCCTTAATTGCTGGTACAAAGTTTAGGGGTGAATTTGAAGACAGATTAAAAGCGGTTTTAAAAGAAATTCAAAAAAATTCAGATAAATTCATTGTCTTTATTGATGAGCTTCATACAATTGTCGGCGCTGGTGCCACTGAAGGAGCAATGGATGCTTCTAATTTATTAAAACCAGCCTTGGCCAGGGGTGAACTTCGCTGTGTTGGCGCAACAACCATTAAAGAATATCGAAAGCATATTGAAAAAGATGCAGCGCTAGAGCGAAGATTTCAGCCTGTGTTAGTTGTGGAGCCTTCAATTGAAGATACGATCGCAATTTTGCGTGGCATTAAAGAAAAATATGAAGTCCATCATGGAGTAAGGATTACAGATGATGCTATTGTTTCAGCTGCAAATTTATCTCAAAGGTATATTACTGAAAGATTTTTACCTGATAAGGCGATTGATTTAATTGATGAAGCTACTTCAGCTCTCCGAATTGAATTAAATAGTATGCCAGATGATTTGGACCAATTACAAAGAAAGATTAAGACTTTGGAAATTGAAAAACAGGCATTAAGTCAGGAGAAAAATGATGAATCAAAACAAAAGCTAAAAGAATTGGAAAAACAGCTTGAGGAATTAAAAGAGCAGTCAAACCAGCTTGAAATTCATTGGAAGAAAGAAAAAGAAATCATTTCAAAAATTCAGGGTGCTAATAAAGATATAGACAAATTAAAGCAGGAAGCTGATATTTTAGAAAGAAAGTCTGAATTTGATAAAGTGGCTGAGATCCGTTATGGGAAAATTCCTGAATTAGAAAAAGAAATTGAAACGCAAAAGCAACGTTTGGCAAAAGTTCAGACAGGCCCTGGCGGAAAGCAAATATTAAAGGAAGAAGTAACAGCTGAAGATATTGCTTCAGTTGTTGCTAAATGGACAGGTATTCCTGTAACAAAGATGCTTAAGTCTGAAATCGAAAAATTAGCAGATGCTGAAAAAGAATTGGAAAAGCGGGTTGTTGGTCAAAAAGAGGCAATAAAAGCTGTCTCAAACGCGTTGAGACGTTCACGGGCAGGTCTATCAGAGGAATCAAGACCGATTGGCTCATTTATATTTATGGGACCAACAGGTGTTGGTAAAACGGAGCTTGCAAAGGCTTTAGCAGAATTCATGTTTAATGATGAAAATGCTTTAATTAGAGTTGATATGTCGGAATACATGGAAAAGCATTCTGTTTCTAAATTTATTGGTTCACCTCCTGGTTATATTGGTCATGATGAAGGCGGTCAATTAACTGAATCTGTTAGAAGACGCCCATATTCTGTGGTATTGTTTGATGAAATTGAAAAAGCTCATCCAGATGTGTTTAATTCATTGCTTCAATTGTTAGATGATGGCAGATTGACTGATTCAAAAGGCCGAGCTGTGAATTTTAAGAATACTATTATCATAATGACCTCAAATATTGGCAGTGATTTGATATTACAAATGTCACAGCAGGGTGAAATAGGTTTTGCTGATGAGAAAGAAAAGAAACCGTCAGAAGATAATACAAAAAATAAAATTTTAGAAATGCTTAGAGAAAGGTTTAAACCAGAATTTTTAAATCGAGTGGACGATATTATTATGTTTGAAAGTTTGGCTAAATCTCATTTGGCAAAGATTGTAAATTTACAGCTTAAAGAGATAAAGAAAAGATTAGAAATCAAACAGATAAATCTTGAGTTTACAGATGCAATAAAAAAACATTTGGCTGATAAAGGATATGACCCAGCTTATGGGGCAAGACCTTTGAAGCGAGTGATTCAAAATGAAATTTTAGATGAATTAGCAATGAAAATAGTTACTAATGAAATTAGTGAACAAAAAAGTATTACAGTCGATTTTAGTGACAATAAAGTTATATTTGTTTAATACAAATTTAGAAAAATCAGATTAATCCAGGTCTGGTTTTTTATTTCTGTAATACTTTTAGCAAAAAATTGTCATAATATATATATAGTCTGCATTGCAGAAAATGAATTTTTGTATTATACTTAATAAAGTAATTTATTATAAAAAATAAAAAATATGTTTAAAAAAGTATTGATTTTTGCAGTAATATTTTCATTAACTCCCCTACCCTTTTTGAGCCGGGTTTATGCTGCTGAATTTTCGCCTGGATTTATTATTTCAGATATAGAACTTCGAGACTCTACTTCAATGGATTTGATTGATATACAAAGTTTTTTAAATTCAAGGCCTGGCGCATTAAAAAGAATGCATTTTAAAGATGTTGACGGCGTATCCAGATCAGCTGCTGAGATCATATATCGCTCAGCCATAACATATAAAATTAATCCTAAATACTTATTAGTTACTTTGCAAAAGGAGCAAAGCTTATTGGATGATCCAGCTCCAAGCCAAAAGCAGCTTGACTGGGCCACTGGTTATGCGGTTTGTGACTCATGCTCTATGGATGATCCAGATATTCAAAAATTTAAGGGTTTTGCCAATCAAGTAGATTATGCAGCTGGAGCAAATGATTATTATTTTGCCAATGCCAACCAATTCAACTTTAAGCCAGGTGGTACATATAATATAGACGGTGAAACTGTAAATATATTTAATCAGGCAACTGCTAATTTATATATTTACACTCCTCATATTCATGGTAATTACAATTTTTGGAAATTATGGAACAGATATTTTTCTCAGAAATATCCTGACGGTTCTTTGTTACAGGTAGATGGTGAGCCTGGGGTTTGGCTAATCGAATATGGCCAAAAAAGACCTTTTTATTCAAAGGGAGCTCTGATAAGCAGGTATGATATAAATAATGTTATATTGGTCGACAAGAATGCGTTAAATGCATATCCTACAGGCAATCCGATTAAATATGCGCAGTATTCTTTGTTAAAAACTCCAGATGGTAAAATATATTTATTAGCAGATGATAAGCTTCGTCATATCATAAACATGGACGTATTTAGAACAATTGGTTTCAATATTGAAGAAGTGATTAGTATGGATGCCGGAGAGGTTTCTCTATTTAAGCCTGGAGAACCGATTACATTGAATACTGCTTATCCAGCCGGCGCCTTGTTGCAAGATAATGAAACAGGTGGTGTATATTTTGCGCAAAATGGAGTTAAAAAACCGGTTGTAAATAAATATATTCTTGAAATTAATTTTCCGCAATATAATATAACTCAGGTTTCACCTGAAGAACTGGAAAAATTTCCTCGGGGAGAATTAGTGCAATTAAAAGACGGTATACTGATTAAATCATTTGATTCTCCAGACGTGTATGTAACCTCAAATGGAAAAAAGATTAGAATAACCTCAGAAAAGTCATTTAATTCAATGGGATATAAATGGACTAACATACACATTATTGATCCTGTAACTTTGTTAAATACTCCGAGCGGAGGTGATCTTTCAATAGATTATTTAGAAAACTAATAAATTTATTCTTGTAACTTGTAATATATATTTTGTATCATAAATTTGATATATGTTACATGATATATGATACATGATCGTTATGTCATTAGAATTCGCAGCCATTGTTCCCCATCCTCCAATTATTATTCCGTCAATTGGCAAAGAAAATATTTCAAAAGTTGAAAAGACCATAAATTCATTAAAAAAATTAAATGAGCGTCTTTTGGAAATAAAACCAGAGACGATAATAATAATTTCTCCACATGGAGAATTATATTCTGATGCTTTCAATGTAAATACAAACGCAATTTATGAGGCAGACTTTGAACAGTTTGGTGAATTTGCCACCAAGCTGACTTTTAAGCCTGATCTGGAGTTTATAAATAGGTTTAAGGAGCAGGTGGAAACAACGATCCCGGTATTTTTGTCTCAGCACGAAAATTTGGACCACGGCAGTAGTGTGCCGCTTTTTTATTTAACTCAAGGGTTAAAGGATGTAAAAATAGTTCCGATTAATTATTGTTTGCTAAATTATCAAAAACACATTGATTTTGGTAAAGAATTAAAGGAGGCAATTTTTGACACAGAAAAAAAGATTGCTGTACTAGCTTCTGGGGATTTGTCTCACCGCTTGAGCATGACTGCTCCTGCCGGATTTTCCAAGCAGGCCAAGGAATTTGATAAAAAACTGATTAAGCTTCTGAAAGAAAGAAAAATAGAAAATATATTAAACATGGACCCGGCATTGATTGAAGAGGCTGCAGAATGCGGTTTACGGTCAATTTTAACATTGCTGGGGATTGTAAAGAATATGAATTATGATTTTGAGGTTTTATCATATGAAGCACCGTTTGGGGTTGGATATTTAGTTGGTGAATATATCTTTAAATAATAGTTTATAATTACATCCTTATTGACACAAAATATTTGTTATTCTAAATTAAAAGTGGATCGGAAAAAAAATAACCCGGCCAAACCACCGCTTCAGCCGATCCACCCTTTCTCCCTGCTTTGATATTTCAAAACAGGGTTTTTAATTTTTTTTATCACAGCATATTTATGCTACAATAAAATCATGAAAAAAATTGCCAAAATTATTCCCATCCGCAAATTACCTAGAAATTTAGAGGTATTTGATTATTTAATTCCACAAAATTTAGTTGATGAAATAAGGTCAGGAATGATTGTTTCTGTATTATTTAAAAATGAACAGCTCTATGGTCTGGTCTATGAAATAGAAATATTAAAAACGCAGCCTAAATATAAGCTGAAAGAAATTATCCAGATAATAGATGATAAATTAATAGCCGTTTATCAAATAAAATTAATTAAATGGTTTAGCAATTACTACCACTATTCTCTTGCATCAACAGCCAGACTTTTTGTACCAGAGATTCCAAAACGAAAAGAACAAAAGAACAGGAAAACAGAAATCGTCCTTCGCCAAAGCTTCGGACGACGAGAACAGAAAGACATACAGGAACCAAAAGGAATTATTGCTAAGCTGATACTGGATATAAACAAATCAAAAGAACATTTTCTGTTAATCAATCAAAATATCGACCTTGTTCATGTGCTCTATTATAATCTTATAAAATCTCATTTATTAAACGAAGAGCAGATCTTAATATTATTCCCTACTTTAGCTGAATTGAAATACTTTTATGCCAAATTAAATAAGAATATTCAGGATCAAATTTTAATTCTAGACAGTAAAAGCTATAAAACAAGTAAAAATAAATATCATGAATATTATAAGAAAATTGCCAATAATGAATCAAAAATTTTACTTGGCACCAGGTCTTCAATATTTTTTAATTTGCAAAATGTAAAAACAATTATCTTAGACCGCGCTGAAGCTGATGATTACAAGCAATGGGATCAAAGCCCGCGTTATGAAGTAAGTGAAGTCCTATTTGAACAGGCCAAACATTTAAAAGCCAAGTTGATAATTTCAGGTTTTGCTATTCGTCCAGAAACATTTTATTTTGCGCAAAAAAATAAATTTAAATTAATTACTATTGGGCAGGCTGTGCCAGAAAGGCAAATAAAGCGAGTTGAGTATTCTTCTGGAACTGAAAATTATTATTTAACGCCAAGTCTGGATGCATTTATTAAAAAAGGTCTTCAAAAAAAAGAAAAAATTTTATTGATTGTAAATAAAAAAGGTTTTTCCAGTTCATTTAAATGTCAGGATTGTGGCTATATTGCCATTTGTCCGACCTGCGGCTTGCCATTGACAGTTTATCCGGAAAATAAATTGTTTTGTCAACATTGCTTAAAATATGAGACAATGCCAGGACAATGTCCCAAGTGTAAAGGTGTCAGCATGAGATCAATTGGTATTGGCGCACTTGGCTTTGAGCATTTAATCAAAGAAAAATATAAAAGCGAAAATATTGTTGTTGGTCTTCCATCCGTTTATTCTACGAAATTTGAAAAATTTGATCGTGCGGCCTTTGTGTACTTTGACAGTTTGTTTTATTTGCCAGATTTTTCGCATCCGTTTAAGGTTTATTATCTGCTTAGAAAATTTAGTCAAAAACTTTTTACTCAAAATCCAAAAATAAAAATTTTAATTCAAAGTAATTTTTTAGAAAATCATGCAGTGTCGTGTTTTAATAAACCAATACAGGAATTTTTCAAAAAAGAACTTGAAATCAGAAAACAATTAAAATATCCGCCCTACTCTGTTTTACTGAAGATAATATTCAGAGATAAAAATGATTTGCACTCAAAGCAAAATGCTGAAAAAATTTATCATAAAATTAAAAATATTGTCAAAGCCGAAGTTTCGCCACCGTTTCCGGTTTATACAAAAAAAGTCAGAGATTATTATATCTGGCAAATTGTCATAAAACTTTTTGGCATAGAAGCTGAAAATAAAATTGTGGAAAAATTACCGGGAAATGTCATTATTGACAAAAATCCAATTAATCTGTTATAATATTATATTACAAGATTACAAAATCTACCATCTTGTCTATCTCGTAACAAAAATATGATTCTAGATATAATCACACATCCAAATGACATTCTGAGAGCTGAAAATAAGCAGATCAGCTCAGAAATGCTAAAAACTGATGATTTCAAGCAGCTTATTTTAAATATGGCTGAAACCATGCATAAAAGGGATGGAATTGGATTGGCTGCTCCTCAAATAGGAAAAAATATACAAATTTGCGTTGTAAATACAGAAAATGGTGATTTAGTGTTAATTAACCCAAAAATAAAGAAAAAAGGCTTTGGCACAGACATTGAAGAAGAAGGATGCCTTAGTATTCCGGGCGTTTACGGCACAGTTAAAAGAGCAAAAAAAATCAGTGTTAACGCTATTGATCCAGATGGAAACAAAATCAATTTTATTGCCAAAGGTCTTTTTGCCAGAGTAATTCAGCATGAGGTTGACCATTTAAATGGAATTTTATTTATAGACAAAGTATTACAAATTACAAAAGGCGATATTCTGAAATAATTATCAATTTACAAATTTTTAAAAAATTTTCAATATGGTAATTTTCAAGTTGTTGATAATTGAAAATTAAATAAAATATGAAAAATTCTCGCATTATATTCTTCGGTACGCCAGACTTTGCCATACCAGCTTTAAGAGAACTGGCAGAAAATTTTTCAATTGAAGCGGTGATTACTCAGCCAGATAAACCAAAAGGAAGAAAAAAAGAGCCAATTGCTCCGCCAATAAAAAAATACGCCTCAACGCGTGATTTTTTAATCCTTCAACCACAAAAATTAGATAAAAAATTTATTGGTCAGCTTGAAAAACTAAAACCAGATTTAGGTGTTGTAGTTGCATATGGAAAAATTTTACCTAAGCAAATTCTTGATTTACCAAAACATGGCTGTCTAAATATTCATGCTTCTCTACTTCCAAAATATAGAGGCGCAGCTCCAATTCAGGCTGCTTTGCTCAATGGTGATAAAAAGACCGGTATTACCATTATGAAAATTGATAAAGGTTTAGATACTGGAGATATTATATCCTCGCAAAGTATTGAAATTCAAAAACAAGATAATTTACAAACTTTACATGATAAACTAGCAGAGCTTGGGGCGCAGCTTTTGATAAAAACAATCCCAGATTATATTGCTGGTAAAATTAAACCTCAAAAGCAAGATGAATCAAAAGCCTCAGTCTTCCCTACTATTTCCAAAGGACAAGGTAGAATTTTATGGAAAAATTCAGCTGAGCATATTTTTAATCAAATACGAGCTTTTACTCCATGGCCAGGCGCATTTACTTTTTATAATAATAAAAAGCTGGACATTATTGAAGCAGAGCCGGTTGAATGTGGCGAAAATAGACTTATCGGCCAAATCTTTGGGTTTAATAACAAAGTTTTAGTACAGTGCAAGGAAAATTGTTTAGAAATAAAAAAAGTAAAACTTGAAGGAAAAAAAGAAATTGATATACAAAGCTTTATAAATGGCCATTCAGATTTTATAGGTTTTGAATTAGAATAATTACTCGGGGAATCGCAGATTCCCCTCGGCACACATCTTGCGACGGGAATGGTTGCAGATTTGTTTTATAAATAAAAGAGCAGAAAGTTTGACTTTCTGCTTTTTGAATTATTTTGCAGCAGGAGGTTTTAGTCTCTTCTCCATGCGCATTGCCTTATCCAGCTCATCAGCATCATCATCATCGCAAAGGACTGCTTTGCAAACAAGACCCTTGCATTCAAGCTTATCATAAGTAGTACCTCTGAGCATGACTTCATCATCAGCGCATGCGCCAGTTAAGGAAAGTTCTTTATCAACCTGAGCTCCATTCAAATCAATAGAACCCTTGACTCTTACGCCATTTAGCAAAAGAGCGCCTGAAATTGTCATTCCATTTAACAAAAGATTGCCAGCCACTCGAAGACCGCTAAGGTCAAGGTCACCATCAATCATTGCACCGCTCAGGTTTAATGCTGAGCTGTATGATTTACCACGAAGGTTTAGTGGATCAACCACATGAAAACCTGAAATATCTCGAGTTTTAGCTAACTTTCTAATAGCTTCTTCATCAAGTAATTCATGCCGTTTTAGTACCATTTTTGCCTCCTTAGCAATGGGTTTTCAGGGACATATTATGATACATATTTTTATATACTTTGTCAAGTATTAAAAAAGAGGAATTTTTTATTCCTCTAGTATCGTTTTATTAAAGTAATAATAATGACTGATGCTGATTATCATGCCAAAGTTTTTGGCTTTCAAAGCAACCAGGCCAAAAGTTAGCTGAACAACAATAAAGCTTGCCCACATTGAAATTGAAACTGCCTCTACATTCTTTGCTTGAAGCACTGCAATTAGCTGCATTGCTACAACCAACGGATTGAGTAGAGAAATTATTCCTGTTGCTCCATCAAAGTATTTGTGATTCAGAAGCTTTTCAAATTTCCTATATAACCATTTAGTGAAATTAACACCTATTTTTGCAGCCATTTTATCCTCCAATGGTTTGGTTATATCATGTTATTATATACTATTATTTTCATTTTGTCAAGATTAAAAAAAGAGGAATTTTATTCCTCTGAATGATATACTTCTCCTCTTGTTTCCTGATTCTCAGTTAACTCGGTTTTTTTTAATATAATCACTTCAGTATCAACCTTTCCTTTCAGACGTTTTGCAATTGATGGCGGGCAAATAATTCTCCTAAAGTCAAGCCCAAGGCAAAAGATATCAGAGTATCGTCCATTAAACCTAATATCATGTGCATTAAGTCCATTTAGGAAAATAACTCCCTCAACCAGGATCCCCTGCATATACAGATTACCTCTGATATTTGCACCAGAAAGATTTAGGTTACCGCGGATTTGAGTGCCAGATAAATCCAGATGTACAGGAATTTTTGCTCCGCGCAAAGTTAGATCACCGTTCACAGTACAGCCACTAAAATTTAGTGGGCTATCAAATTGTTCTCCATCCAGATCTACAGAAGATCCCCAATGTTTACCGCAGACATCCCCTAAATTTGTTCTAATAAATTGATTAGCATCTATTTGTTCCTTTTTAGCTTCATCTTTCGCTATTCTTCTATCAATTTCTTTTCCTGAAACACCGTGATTTTCTTCACTTCTTGAATGCAGCTCTTTTTCTCTTTTCCGGTCCATAACGCCTCCTTTAGCCTTTTGGGACAAGAAATAAGTTTAACATGATATTAAATTTTTGTCAAGTATAAAAAAAGCTCACATTTAGCATGAATCCCTGCCTTTATAGGAATAATCATACAGTGAGCTTTTATTGCTTATTATTTGTTATCTAAGCCAATCGTCAACCTGATCATCTGTCGGGCTTGGCACAGGTGGCAATGGCGGATGATATTTTATTGAGTCTAATTTGTTCAGAATATCCAGCTCTTGATTTAATTCATTATCCCCTATTTTATCCATTTCATTTTGGAAATATTTTGCAAAATCTTCAAAAATGTCTACATAATGTTCAGAAACAACAAGCTCCAATGACTGTCGCTCCCATTGGCCAAGCTCATATGGCCATGGCGCAATTAATCCAATTTCCTCAGTTACCCGGAAATCCATTACTTCTGGTTCTGGCATTCTGCCTGATGTCATGCCGCTATAATATTCTCTTTCATCAATTATCCAATTTTTTATTAAATCAGCATATCTTGAAAGTAAAATACCTTTTTGAATTCCATTGTTTTGATAATAATCAGATTTTTTATTTTCAAAATCAATCTTTTTTTCATCAGAATCTTTTTTTCCAGATCTGTCTTCATACGTTGTCTTTAATACAAGTTTACCATTATCTGATGTTTTTTTAAGTTTTAATAGTACAATTCCACCTTTGGTCTCTCCTTCCTTTGTTTTTGAAGGAAACAAAGTATTTACTTTCATAATTTCTCCGGTAGCTTCATCTGCTTCAGGTGATCCATAAACTTTTTCAATATCATAACCGTCAGCTTCTAATATTAAATTTAGATCAAAGACCAGTGGCGTAACCATAAATTCAAATTCATCATCCATTCTGGTTTTGAATTCATCTTCTGAATGAACAGAATAATAATTTGCTCCTCTGATTTTGGTTAAAGATTCAACAAGATCAGTATTAAAATCAACTCCAATTCCAATAAATGTGGTATAAAGGCTATCTTCTGAATTGTTTTCCAGCTGTGAAAATAACCCGCCTCTGGTTGTATCTCCCAAGTTTGGCATTGCATCAGTTAAAAATATTATTCTATTCTCATATTCATCAGGATTCAATGCCCCTAGCTCATCAAAAAGCTCTGTGCCCTCTTTCATCCCAGCTTCCATATTTGTGCCGCCCATTGGTTGAATTTTTAAAATATGATCTTCAATTGCATTCATGTCAGTATTACCAACATAATTGAGCGGCTTGGCAAGATATCCATTATCGTCAAAAAGCACCATCCCAAACCTGTCTTCATCATTTAAATGGTCAAGCAAGGCAACAACAGATTCATTAGCAATTTCCATTTTAGTTTTGTCTGATTCTTTTAAATTCTCCCTTTCAAGCTGATTGCCAAACTGATCATAATAATATTTATTGAATTGAGAGCTCATTGATCCTGAAATGTCCAACACAATCACCAGGTTAAGCTTTTTGCGCTCAAAATCGCTTTCCTTTAGGTTTGAATTTAAACCGACTGCTAGATAGTAATCATCTTTATTTGAAATAGGATCTTTAGAAATTGCATATGAATAGGACGGGCAAAATAATTTTTCGCATTCTTGAGCTTTGCCAGTATCAAAATAATAGTCATAAAACAGGCCTTCATAAGTTATATCAGTTGGCAATGGCAAAAAATTATTTTTAATATTTTCTCTAAAATTATTAATATCTTTTGCTCCGCCAACAGCAAAACCAATGCTATCATCACCTGCTCCTCCCATTCCATCAGCAGGAGCCAGACTGGTTTCCAATGCCATATTTTTCATACTTGGTACGCCAGCTTTTTGAGACAAGCTTCTGAAAAATCCAGCATCTTCTTCTTCCTTAGAATAATCAAATGTCCAGTCATCCACTTTTTCAACCTGAACAAATACTGGTGGTTCGCCTTGTATATATGTTTTATAAAAATACGGGCCCCCAAAGGCCAGAAGCAAGATAATTGCTGTAGCGCCTGAAAATGCAAATATCCAGCGCCGCAATTTTTTTAATTGCGCTTTTTTTTCACTGCCCTTTGCTTTTACTTTTAGTTTCTTTTGCAAATCATTTACAAATTGCTTTGATATTACAATGTTTGGCTTGTTTTTGAGCATTTCTTTTAGCATTTTATTTAATTTTGCCTCATGTTTTTTCATAGTGGGATCGATTTTGTAGATTTCTTTTAGTATTTTGTTGATGTTCATATAATTATTTTTTTTAGAGAAATGCGAAAGGCGATATGCGACGAGTTTATTTTATGCTGCTGCCTGAACTGTCATTCCTGCGTAGGCAGGAATCCAAGTTTAAAAGTGCAGCAGTATTTTCGCTTCTTGCATTTCATTATTCACTTTATTAGATTAATAATTTGGCCAAATATTATTATTAATAAAATATTATCTTTTAATTTTTGTGCAGACCTTGAAAAACTAACTTTACATGCATTTTCTGATTTGCCAATTATTGACGCAATTTCTTTATATGACAGCCCTTCCCATACTCGTAGAATTACAATTTCCCTTTGCTCTGGGGTTAATGTTTTTAAATACTTTTTCACTTCTTCTATTTTTAAATTATTACCAATTGTAGTCTCTAAATGATTTGAATCAGCAATTGACCAGAAATCTTCAATGTTTGAATTTGTTTTTTGAGTCCGATAATGATCGATAACTGTGTTTCTGGCAATATTAAATAGCCATGTCTGAAATTTTGATTTTGAATCATCAAATTTTTCTAAATTATCCAAAGCTTTAAAAAACACTGTACTGGTCAAATCTTCAGCACTTTCTTTGTGCATTGTTTTGTAAAATACAAATTTGTATATTTTTTCAATGTATTTTTTGTACAATTTATCAAAAGCTTTTGAATTCCCGTCTAAATACTTTTGAATATAGAATGAATCATTCATATTTTTGGAGCTGGTTATTGGTCATTGGTCATAGCTGCCAGTTTTGTTTTAGGTTGTTGGGCATTGGTTTACCAATAATTAAAGCCTTTCGTTATTTTATACGATATTAAATTCAAAAAGTAACACTTGTATTGTAGCAGAAAATAAAAAAAGAGGAATTAAATCCTCAGTACACGGTCATTTCTCTATTTAGCTACGCTCCATCGGTTACTTAAAACCTCAAACCACACCCCAATCTTACATAAATGGATATTCCAAATCAGTTGGGATTATTCCTACATACCCGTTCGTAAAAACAACCTTCTTTTCAATATCATAATATCGTGCAAATGCTGTTGCCCGATGATTGCCTTCAATAATAGTCCATGGGCCGGCTATATCTTTACAAATGCATATTAATTCTTTTTTTTCTTCAGGCAATTTTTGAATGTCATTATAAATTTCCTCAAGTTTGTAATATACAGGTTTTTCTTTTTCAAATCTATATTTTGCTACATCCTTGATATATAAGGAAGGTATGTGATTCCAACCCTCGCAATTGATAGCTTTCATTTTATGCAAATCATTTTCCTCAAATTTGACATAATGCCATTTGGCCTTATTATAAACTGGAGAAATTAATGTTTGTCTATATTTTTTTATTGCATCAATTTTATCAGGATATTTTTGATACCACTTTTTAAAATCATCAGTTTCTTTTTCAAAATCAGTCCATTTATCTAAAACTTCATGTATATTTGATTCCCTAAGGATCTTCATATTATTTAATTTGCGGTTTTAATGAATATATCTCAAAAAATATCCCAATTAAAATTACATACCCTATGCCCAGCGGGTGATTTAAATACGGACTAAACATGTGAGTTCCTAAAAGGGCTAAAAAGCCCATAATTAAGCCAAAAATTAAAACTCGATCAAATGGTTTTTCTGAAGATTTTATTTCCTGCCAGCCTAATTTCCAGATTTTATATAAAAGAAGTATAAAAATTACCATGCCAGCTAAACCAAATTTTAATATTTGATCTAAATAACCCCATTCAAATGCATAAGTTGTGTATTTACCATCTGGATTTACTTCTAAAACACGTGGATCTTGAGAAATATATGTAACAGTTTGGCCAAAACCAGAACCAATTATTGGATGTTTGGCAATGGACTTGCTAAGCTCTGGCAATTGAGCCCATCTTGAAGAAACAGCCGCTTCACCTGTGATCTGAAATCTGGAGCTCAAAGCTAGCAGTTCAACATCAGCTTTTGGCCATGGGAATTTGACTATTGCGATAATTAATCCAATTGAAATGATAAATAAACCAATTGATGCTCCAATAATTTTGGACATCTTTTTTAGTTTGTATTGATATTTAAAAATAAATATTGCCAATAAAATTATAAAAGCTGCAACTCCAGCCACCCAGAAACTTCTGGAAAGGCTTAGGGTTAAAGTACTACAAGTTAATATTAATAAAATCAATAAACCAATCAGGTTTTTACTGCGTTTTTCATATTTAATCAAGAATAATAAAGCATAAATTACAAAAAATCCGATTAAAGTATAAATTTGTGCCTGAGAAAATACACGATAAAAATTTCCCTGCAGCAATGTTACTTCACCAAAGCCGCTGTCTCTCACCCATTTGTATAAAGGTCTGGTATAGCTGACAATATGAGAAAAAGTGAAAAGCAAAAGCATTGACTTTAGGCTAATATATGTAATTGAAGCTAAAAATATTTTTAATAATGCATAAAGTTGACTTTTTTTTCTGATTAGTTGATATAAAATTGGCGTTAATCCAAAATATAAATATGCATTGGTATCAAAAAATATATCAGTCAGATTGATTTTTCTAATTATTGCCCAAATTATTCCCCAGATTAATACAATGCCAAATAATAAATAATAATTTCTCAATTTAGAATGCCAGAATACAAACTTTTCTTTTTTTATTAGATCCTGAATGATTTTAATTATACCGATCATAAATATAATTAAGAATAATCCTAATCTGATTGAAATCGCATTTTCATCACTGATTGGGATTGAAAACAAGTGACCTTTTGAGCCAATAATCAATTCTGAAAGTAATATAAAAAGGCTGAACTCATATTTTATCCAGCCAATTATTGCGGTTAAAATTAGTATTAAAATAAAGGTTATAATGTTGAATAATTCAAAATAAAAAGCAAAGAATGATAAAAATTCTACTATGATAAATAGTAGCAATGCTGTATAAAAGACTTTGTCGAATAGTTTTGGCATAAATTTATAAATCAACACTACTCCCTAGTCCCCTCCTCATTTTTTATGCAATAAATAGGTTTATATTCTCGACTGCGGTTTAGGCTTAACTTTAAATAATTGTGAAAGCCAGGCCAGAAATAAACTAACCGGTGATAAAACACTCAAAATAATGTAAGATACCAGTCCATGATGCTTTTTGAAATATATTCGCATTCCTTTATTAAATCTCTTTTGCTTGTCTAAACTTGGGACTTGTTCAAAAGATTTGCCTTCATAATGAATAATTTGACTTATTGGCGAATACACGATTTTATAACCTTGTTTTTTTATTCTTTTGCAAATATCAACATCCTCCCACCAAAGCCAGTAATCCTCATCCCAGCCATTGATTTTTTCTAAAATATTCTTTCTGGTTAAGATGCATGCACCCATCAGCTGGTCAACTTCCTGAGTTTGAGTATAATCAAAGTTTTTAGCTAAGTATTTTTTTAGACTTTTGGTTTTTATAAAATGATGTAGTTTTAATAAAATAAGTATTTGGTCTGAGATTTTTGGAAAATTTTTAACAGTAGGCTGGATCGATTTATCAGGATATAATAAGGTACTGCCCAAGGCGCCAATATTTTGATCTTGCTTAATATAATTTATCATCTTCCCAATAGAATCATCGATAAATTTCATATCTGGGTTTAAAAACCAAATATATTTTCCTTTGGCAGCTTTCCAGCCCAGGTTATTTGCTTTGGCAAACCCCAGGTTTTCTTGCTGAGCTAGGATTTTAAGATTGCCATTTTTAATTTCTCTGGCAAATTCCCATTTTATTTTATCAACAGTCCAGTCTTTTGAAGCATTATCAACTACAATTATTTCAAAATCAATGTCTTTTGTATTATTAAAAATCGACTTAATAAAATTAAGCAATAATTCCTCCACATTCCATGAAACAATAACTATTGAAATGTCTTTCATATCAGGTGATTTAGTATGGTTTGGTGGTCAGGCCATAAGAAGATAATTGAATATTTGCCTGATTATTTTTAATTTTATCTAAAAATTGTATTTTTGAACCCTGATTTTTAATATAAAATGTTTTATTATTAATTTTTATGTCTGAATCTATTATTACTGGCTTGATATCATATTCAAACTGGCCAAAACTTTCACTGGCCAAAGCCAATTCTGCAATATTGGCAAAGGAATAATCATCATGATATATTTTTTCATCATGTTCAAAAGTTGAATACCAGGCTAAACGGCAAGGATTTTTAGAATCATTAAAGAAACGGTCATTATTTAAATATTGAAGATAAACGTTAAAATCATTATATTTAAATCGTTTTGACAGAAGACCGGCCATTAAGTATGTTTGCATATTACTTCCCTGCGGTCTGGCACCAAAAGCTGATTCTAAAAGTCCGTTTTTAAATGTTAAATACTGAAAATTCTTTGTCATTTCCCTGCCAGTGATAACATGATTTATATTTTTAGTCCAGTCGCCATATATTGATAAAAGGTAGGCTTCCAAAATATGATAATGCATTGAAAAATCTTTTTGCTTATTTTCTCTGTATAAAAAGTCAATTGAAACTGATTCAATAATACTTTGCTCAACTTTTTTATTTATTAAATCATAAATTTCCTGATTTACTTCTAAATCATTTCTTTCTAAATATTTAGCTACATAATACCAATAAACGCCGGAGAGCGCAGCTCTGTTTTCAGTATCTTGCGCCTGAAGAGCAATAGGCATGTGATATAGCAATTCCATTTGGTACATCCTTTTTTCTGCAGGCAGCAATAAATCAGGCATTTGTTCTAATAATCTAACAATTAAAAAATTGGTTATTGCGCCGTCAAATGAATGAGCTTTTTGGGCTTTAATTTTTTGTTTGAATACAGCTGATCTGACAGCATTACTAATTTTTATTTTTGCTTCCTGGTCTTCGCCTAAAGCCCTGTATTTATAAAAAGTGGCAAAACTAACTAAATATCTGGGGTCAGATGCAAAAGTCCATTCTGGGAAATCATAGGTTGGCGCTGCAAAAAACCAGGTCTGAAATTCTTCATTGTATTTTGTATCTAAATAATAGCTATATTTATTAAAAATCTGCTCAATGTTTTGTTCAAAACTAATTGTTTCAAATGTTTGAGCTGCACTGGTTTTGCAGACTGGCAAAATTAACATTGAACATAAGGTAATTACGATTCCAAAAGTTTTTAACATTTTCATATTTATTTATTAATTATTTTTAGCATTTTGTTTGTTTTATTTATCCAATCATGTTTTTTGGCTGCTTCTTGTCTTTTGAGTTTTAGGTTTTTATCAGTTTCATTGATTGCATGGTTTATAAAACTATTAAACTCTTGTTTGTCTTTTGCAATATATAATAATTCTTTAAAATTATTCACCCCAGCACCCTCAGTTGTCACTACTGGCTTACCCAATGCTAAATATTCATACATTTTCATTGGATTCATGGACTGGACAAATTTGGTTAATTTATGTGGAATTATGCAAACATCAAATTTGTTAATATATGAAGGCGCATATTCAAATTTAATTCTGCCTAAAAATTTTACATTCTCAAGCAGTTCCAGCTTATTTTTTATTTCTTTTTTTACATTTTTCCAGATTGGACCTGCCAATACAATCAATTTATCTTCATTTTTTTGAGCAATGAATTTTATCAAGTCAAAATCAATTCTATCCTGAATTGTTCCAATATAGCCAATGATTTTTCTTTTTTCATCGTCTATTACTGTTTGTTTTTGCAAATTTTCATCATTTGTGTAGTGATGATAATCAACACCATTTGGAATCCAGTGCACATTGTCTTCTCTACCGAATTGTTTGTAAAATTCAGTTAATTCATCAGAAACTGTAAATATATAGTCTGCCTTAGCAGCAATTTTTTTATAATTGTTCATTAGCTTTTTCTTTTTTATTAATTTTAGATACGCTTTATGTTCCGTCCAGTTATCTACTGTATCAAATACAAATTGTTCATAATTAAGTTTGTTTAAAAAGTCTAAAAACATGGGATTATACGACCAAACGATTAAATTATCAAGATTTAATTTTTTTATTATTTTATTCAGTTCTTTGCTAATAGTTTTTGGAGACCAGACTGAGTCAACACTTGAATAAACATAAATTTTATCAGTCGCTTTATAGCAGGCGCTGGTCATGTCGCCATAAATGATTTGCTTATTTTTTGAATTAAACAATAAATTATGATAATAATATTTTAGTCCGGGTTTCAGACTTATAGGCAAAAAGTCAACTGAAATAATTTTATTAATTGAATCATCTTTTTCCAAATTTTCTAAAATAAAATAATTGCGATTTACAATCCCGTTTTGCCAATCAGAATTGGCTGACATATTAAATATTAAAATATTACTCTTTTTTTTGATCATAATCTGATTTTTTTTGAACAGATTGCTCAATTTTATTTTGAAGATCCTTTGTTTTTGATATTACATGAATTAGCTGCCTTTCCTCCTCCTCATCCATTTGATTAAATTTTTTTTCATAAACTGTATTTAAGGCATTTAATGTGGTTTGCATTTTTTCCTGCAGGATTTTAAGCATTTCTTCCTTTGAAGGAACTTTTTCTTTTAGAATTACCCGAGGACCAGAATGAAATCCCTGCTCATGCATTTGGCTTTCCTCATCTTCTGACCATGGTTCCTGAGTGCTTTCGCTTTCGATTACTAAAAACTTATCATCTTCCTTAAGCCATGTTATAAGCTGATCAATTTCGCAAATATCATTTTTTTCCTGCATTATCAAATCAAAAAGCTTATTAATCGGGATTAAAACTTCCTCTTCTTCCTTTAATAATGTTTCAGCTAAATCTAAGATTTCTTTTTTTTGATCTGTCATATTAATTGAGCTTGGTTATTTTCATCATTGTCTTCATGCTTGCCTAAATAAATTTGTGTACCTTCAAGGCCAAACTGCTTGTCTGAAAATTGTTCTGGCGTATTAACGCCTAATTCATAGGCTTTAGCCGCAATGTTTGTTTTTGATGAAAGTTCATCTAAATAATTTAAAACTACTGCTTCTAAAAGCTGGGGTTTTACTGGACTTCCAAATTCCAGTTTGCCATGATGGCTTAAAATTAAGTGTAAAACCTTATCTTTTAATTCTTCTGGAAAATCTTTAATTTTATCCATTTCTTTTGCCACCTTGATAGTGCCAATTGGAATATGACCGACAAATTTGCCTTTTAAGGTCTGGAAAATCCTGGAATTGGTCTCCAGCTCATCAATTTTTCCAATATCATGAAGCAAAATTCCGGTAATCAGCAAATCTTTATTTATATTTGGATAATCCTTTAGCACAGGCTCAGCATAACCAAGCATTTCACTCACATGCTCCAGCAATCCGCCAACATATGCATGATGAATCACTTTTGCGCCTGGAGCCTGCTTGAATTTTTCAGAAAATTCTTCATCTTTATAAAATTGATTAAGCAATGATTTTAAATGTTTATTTTGCATGCCTGATATATTTTTCTCAATAATTTTAAACATTTTATCAATGTCTTTTGATGTTTGTTGTAAAAAGTCACTGATTTCATAATCCTCAGTGATTTGCATGGATTCAATGATTAGCTGTTTTTTGCCTTTATACTCATTAACTGCTCCGGAAATTAAAACAGCATCACCTTCTTTAGCGCTTTCACAGGTGTCCAGCTTATCTTCCCAGACCTTTGCATCAATTTCACCAGTCTTATCACCCAAGGTCAAACTCCAATATTCCTTATTTGAAGAAGTCTTTAATTTTTTTTGGCTTTTCACTAAAAATGTTTGGTCAATCAGGTCCTGGCCTGTTTTCAATTCATTTACAAATATTTTTTTCATATTTTATTTTAGATCAATTTCTCCTTTAATTTTACCTTCTTTTTTACGTTTTACCAGCTCCTTTATCATTTCTGTTTCATGCTCTTTTATATATACTCTTCCCCCAACATATATATCATCTGGTATTTTTTTATTTTTTATTGAAGTTCCGGATAAACTTAGAGATCCTTCAACTCTAAGGCTATTGGGTAAACAATCTATATTTGCGTTCACAAAAGTACAAGTTTGTGTAACATGCAAATTAGCTGGCATCTTTTCAACAGTTGAATTTACTAATGATAAATTGCCATTAATGCGTAAATTGTTTGGTAAAAACGATAACTTCATACTTCGTAAGTTTAGATCTGATTTTGTTTTTATTACTGGTAATTCATCTAATATAAAAGCTGCATCAACATAATTTGCCGCATTTTCCTCCCAGGAATAAATCTGAATTGCCCAGCTAATTAAATGAGCTCTGGCAACTTTAACGTCTTTAATCTCCTTTTCAACTTTTTTTTCTTTTATTTTAAGCAACTCATTTTTATAATCAGTATAAAAATTTAATGCTTCCTGCAATTCTCCAGCTTTTTCCGCAGCTACTGCTTTATCCATAATCTCACCCAGAAAGTCCTTTTCTTCTGGAGTTAAAGGTACACGCTTAACCTCAGCCCGCCGCGGGCGGACCATTTTTAATTGACTTTCTAATGATTGAGGTTCTTCTGTTTTCATATTTTACATTTCAGTTATTACTCTACCTCTGATATTACCTTCTGATTTTAATTGGTGGGCTTTGTTAATCACTTTTTTATTGCAATTTACAAGAAAAATATCTGCTCCAACATATAATTCATCTGGCAAATCCTGAATTGTTGAATTATTCATATCTAGATTTCCATCAACATGCATATTTTCTGGTAAAGATTCAATTTGGGCGTGATCCATAAGAACGTCTCCATTCACATCTAAATTTGTGCCAATCCATTCTTTTACTACAGCTCTATCCAGATCCAAACGTCCATAAATTGTTATATTTGCAGGAAATTCATCGATTACCTTAGCAGCCAATTCTAAATCTCCCACAGTCTCCAGTTTAGGGAGTTTTGGTATATCAAAAATTTTGTGAGCCTTTTCCTCAAAAGTCATTTCTTCTGGTGGTGTTTTAAAGACATTTTCAACCCACTTTACCAATTTTTCTTTTGTCCAGCCTGTTTCTTCTTTTTTTTCTTTTTCCCTTGTTTCTTTAATCCTTAACAATTCATTCTTATAATCCGTGTAAAAATTTAAGGCCGCTTGCAATTCTCCTGCCTTTTCCGCAGCCACAGCCTTATCCATAATCTCACCTAGAAAAGCCTTTTCTTCTGGAGTTAAAGGTACACGTTTAACCTCATGGCGCCGCGGGCGAGCCATTTTGAGTTGGGATTCGAGTGATTGGGCTTTTTCCTTCATATTTTATAAAAATTTTATTTCACCTTTGATCAGACCTTTTTCCTTTAATTTATTAAATTTATCCTTCAACTCATTAAGAGTTTTAATAGTTAATCCTATATCTTCTACATATAAATTCCCACCAATAAATATTGAATCAGGGATATGCATATTTTCAATATCATAACCTGGTATTAATAAATTTGCGCCAACATGAAAGTTTTCAGGTAAACTTTTTATTCTTGTATTTCTCAGCGTACAGCTACCTGCAACTTTAAAATTATTCGGTAATTCTGTGGCATTTGAATCTTCTAATTTAAAATTATCTTTAGTCCTAATTTCATTAGAGTCATCATCCATACAGGTAGGATCAAGCCATTGAAATATCCATTCCATTGGATTTCCTTCAATGAATTCATCAGCCCAAGCTTCTAGATCTGCATAACCCCAGGTTTGCTCTACTTTTTCCTTTATTTTCAACAATTCATCTTTATATTCTTGATAATATTCAATTGCCTTTGCTAATTCTCCAGCCTTTTCCGCAGCCACAGCCTTATCCATTATCTCACCTAGAAAAGCCTTTTCTTCCGGAGTAAGCGGTACACGTTTAATCTCAGCGCGTTTTGGGCGGGCCATTTGGAGTTGGGATTCGAGTGATTGTTCTGGAGTATTTTGCATAGTTCTTATGTTATTTTAATATCACCCTTGATATCGCCCTGCTTTTTAAATTTCTCTATTTCTTTTACCATATCTGGGTCTGATTCACTTACATATACTTCTTCTTCAACATGTAAAGATTCAGGTTCTTTTTTATTATTTATTTCAGCTTTTGTCATATCTAAAAGACCTCCAATAATCATGGTTTTTGGTAATTGATTAATTTTTACAAATCTTAAAATACAATTTTCATTCGTATATAAAGCATTTGGCATTTTCTTAATAGTACAGTTGGTTGAAACAAAGCTCCCATTAACATGTAAAACGTTTGGCAAATCCTCAAGTATCATATTATTAAAGGTCATATTTCCTTTTGTTTGAATTATAGGTAATTCATCTAATACAAAATTTGCCTCTACATATCTCTCAGCTCTTTGTGTTGATAATCCTAGATTTCTTATAGCCCAATGAATTAAATCTTGCTCAGTCCATTCCTTTTCTTCCTCTTCTTTTCTTTCTTTTATTTTTAGCAATTCATTCTTATAATCAGTATATAAATCCAAAGCTTCCTGCAATTCCCCAGCCTTTTCCGCAGCCACAGCCTTATCCATAATTTTTCCTAAAAATTCCTTCTCTTCTGGTGTTAAAGGAACACGCTTAACCTCAGCACGCTTTGGCCGGGCCATTTTGAGTTGGGATTCTAAGGATTGTGGTTGTTCTTTTGGCATAAAGTCATTAGATATTTATCATTGTTCATTAGGGTTTAAAATAGGGCCGCTGCTTTGGATTACGCAAAACTAACAGAAAGATTTCTCCATTCCGTCCGCCCTTGGCGGACTTCAGTCGAAATGACAAGCGAGGGCAGCGAGCCATTTGGAGTTGGGATTTGGGTAATTGTGGCTTTTCTTTTATGTTCATACGAATTTAATTCTTCCAAATAATTTCTCCAATGATTTTCCCTTCACCTTTTAATTTATTTAATAGGTCCATAACATTTCCATGAATTGGTTTATTCAAATACACATTGCCTCCAATGAAAATTGTATCTGATATTTTATTATCAATAAAAACTATGTCATCTAATATTAAATCTCCACTAATATTTAATAGGGCTGGTATTGTATCAATATTGGCTTTTTGTATTAATAAATTCTTATCAACAGTTAATGTCTGAGGCATTTTTTTAATGATACCTTGTATGGTCATAGATCCTTTTACATGAATATTTTCAGGTATCGTTTCTATATTGACATGTGAAGATAAATCTAAGTCTTTCTTGGCAATTATTTTGGGATATTCTTCAAAATCAAAATGCTCATCTACCCAGCTTTCACAATCTCTGGCAATTTCATGTTGTTTTGCCCATTCTATAAGATCATTTCTTTGCTGCAGTCGTAAAGATTGCTCTTTTTCTAATCGTTCTTTAATCTTCAATAATTCATTCTTATATTCTGTATACAAATCCAAAGATTTTTGCAATTCCCCGGCCTTTTCCGCAGCCACAGCCTTATCCATAATGTCGCCTAAAAATTCTTTTTCCTCAGGTGTCAATGGTACACGCTTAACCTCAGCACGCTTTGGCCGGGCCATTTTAAGTTGATTTTCTAATGATTGCGGCTGTTCTTTCTTCATATTATTCTGAAAAAATTTCGGACTGATAAGAATAAATCTCGACTTTAGGATCTTTCCAAGCATCTTCTGGTAAGCCTGCCTTTAAGCATAAATTACTTAAAAAGTCTTCTTTTGTTTTAAAATGTTTCCAAACTTGAGGCAGGTATGTGGCTTTTTCTGCACCATATTTTAATACAATGCCATCAATGCCGATTTTAATATGATCCAGCTTTACTTTTTCCGGAACGGTCAAAACTGATATTTCAATTTTAATATCTTTTAATTCATCGTTTTGCAAAGGTAAAAACCGAGGATCATCAAAAGCTGCAGCTAATGCATTTTGTTTTACTGCTTCCCAAAGTGATGTAATTGCCTCAATATAACCAATACAGCCGCGCAATTCTTCATTCTTATGTAAAGTAACAAACACACCTCTGTGCTCCAGAAACTTTTTATTATCAGTTTGAGGATTAAAATCAGTACCCTCAAGCTTTGCTTCAATGCTTTTCCTTGCTAATTGCAATAATTCGATTTTTTCATAATCAAAAAAAGGCATATATTTTTCGCAAATATATATTGATATTATATAAAATATTGCAAAATTTAGCCAATTAACTGTGGAACTTTAAATAGTATGCAAAAACACCCCAGGCAACTGCTACATTTAATGATTCTTTAATACCTTTCATTGGTAAATGAACTGTTTTATCTACTTTTAATAATAAACTCTTTGATATGCCCTCAACCTCATGTCCAAGAACAACTGCAATAGGAAATTGCGGCTTGAATTTGCGATAATCAATGCTGCTCTTTGTTTTTTCTAAAGCAATTATCTGATAGCCCTGCTTTTTCAAATCATCGATTAATTTCCCTGGCTGTTTATAATATTCCCAGTCAACAGACTTTTCAGCATCAAGAGCTGTTTTTGTAATTTTCTTTTCATCTTTATCTGGTCTTGGCGTATAACCAGTAATATATATTTTTTCAATATTGCATGCATCGCTTGTTCGAAAAATAGAACCTACATTATATGCGCTTCTAATATTTGGTAGTATAAGAATTATGTTTTTCTGTCTCATAAAATCAACATAGAATCTCCAAAACTATAAAATCTATACCCTTTCTGAATTGCCTTATTATAAATGCTCAATATTTTTGCTCGGCCTGTTAATGCGGCGATTAGCATAATTAATGAACTCTTTGGTAAATGAAAATTTGTGATAATTCCGTCAATAGTTTTGAATTTATATGATGGATAAATGAAGATATCTACTTTGCCTTTCCATGCCTTTTTTATTTGCTTTTGGCCAATAGCTCCTTCCAAAACTCTGGCTGAGGTTGTGCCCACAGCAATAATTCGTCTGCCTTGTTTTTTTGCTTTTAATAATTTTTCTAAATTTGTTTTATTAATTTCAATACTTTCAGAATGAAGTTTATGTTTTTCTATATCTTCAGATCGTACAGGTGCAAAGGTTCCCAATCCTACATGTAAAGTTACAAAAGCAGTTTCAATGCCTTTTTTGTTTAATTTATTTAACACTTTTTTTGTAAAATGAAGACCAGCGGTAGGGGCGGCTGATGAACCAAATTGTTTCGCATATATTGTTTGATATTGTTTTTTAAGTTTTGCCTGCTTTTCATTTGATTTTATATAAGGCGGAAGCGGTACTAAACCTATTTTTTCGATAATTTTATAAAAATCTCCTGAATATTTGAACTTAACCTGCCATTCCATATCACTTATTCTATTTACTAACTCTGCCTCAAGTTTATCAGAAAATATTACTTTCATTCCTTTTTTCTTATTTTTTACTCCAACCAAAGCCTTCCAAGTCTTGTTTTCAATCTGTTCAAGCAGCAGAACCTCTACTTTGCCCCCTGTGAGCTTTTTACCAATCAATCTGGCTGGATATACTTTTGAATCATTAAAAACCAGCAGATCCCCTTTCTGTAAATATTTATCAATATTAAAAAATTTATCATGAATAATCTTGTCTCTTTGTCTATTATAAACAAGCAGCCTCGATTTATCTCGAGGATGCAATGGTTTTTGAGCAATTAGCTCTTTTGGTAAATTATAATCAAAGTCTGATAGTTTCATATTAAAAACGTTCTTTTATACCTAAAACTCGTCCTGCTCTTAAAGCCTCTAGAGCTGATTTGATTAAAGCTTTATTATCTGGGCTTACATAAACTTTACCGTTTACAGTATTGAATTGAGGTAATGATTTTATGTTTAAGCCCCGCAAATCTAGATCACCATTCACCTCTAAATGTTCAGGTAATTCTATTATGTTTTTAGAATCTTTTAATGAAAGATCTCCAATAATGTATAAATTCTCAGGTAAATATTCCAAATTATCTTCATTTTCAATGCTCAATGAGCTATTAATAATAATTTTTCCTGGAAAATCCTCATCAAATTCTACTGCTGAATTCACCCAAAATTTTGCAAATGAAATGTTTGTCAAATTCGTTTTAACCCAGTCAATAAGCCCTTTCCTGGCTTTTTCAATAATTTCTTGTTTTGACATTGTTTGGCTTTCCTTTCTTTCTTTTATTTTCAGCAATTCATTCTTGTAATCAGTATAAAATCCCAAGGCCTTTTCTAATTCTCCAGCCTTTTCAGCAGCCACTGCCTTATCCATAATCTCGCCCAGAAACTTCTTTTCTTCTGGAGTCAATGGCACGCGCTTAACCTCAGCGCGCTTTGGACGGGCCATTTTGAGTTGGGATTCTAAAGATTGGGATTTTTCCGGCATATTATTTTACTTGAGTAACTTTACCTATTTGTCCTTTTTTTTCCAATTTTTTAGCTTGATCTAGCAGATCTGTATCAGTTTTTTTAATAAATATATTCATTGCTACTTTTAGATCATCTGGTAACTCTTTGATATTCGCATTTACAAGATGAAGATCTTTATTAACTACTAGGTTTCTAGGCAAATACTTAAAATCATTCCGTTCAATAATTAAAGTCCCATCAACAATTAAATGATTTGGTAATCTTTTAATATCATAAACAGCAGGATTGATTCGAAGATCACCTTTTATTTTAAGATGTGGAAGAGGGGCTGATCTGTCAAACTTCTTCTCTATCCAATTTACAGCAGCTTGTCCTGAAAATCCGACTTCATTATGTACCCAGTCTAATACCTCTTCAGGAAGATTTAAATCAAAACCCTCATCTGACTTTTTTTTCTTTTCTTGTTCTTTTTTATCTTTTATCCTTAATAATTCATTTTTATAATCAGTATACAAATTCAAAGCTTCTTGCAATTTCCCAGTTTTTTCCGCAGCTACAGCTTGATCCATTATCTTTCCGAGAAAATCCTTTTCTTCAGGAGTTAAAGGCACACGCTTAACTTCAGCGCGCTTTGGGCGGGCCATTTTGAGTTGATTTTCTAATGATTGGGGTTGTTCTTTTGGCATAATTAGAGCTAAATTTCTATTACTCTTTTTACATATGTATTTTCATCTTTAGCAATGATATACGCCTTATTATCATTAATTGGTACAACATGGTAAATTTTATCATAATCCTCACTAACTTTTTCTCTTTTTTCATTTACCATAAACCATTTATCACCTTTTTTTGCTTTAAAAACTAGCGTTCCTTCAATATCCTCAACAGAACTAATTTTATCATATTCATCACTAATTTTTTCACCTTTTTCATTAATTAAAAATTGTTTTCCATCGTTTTCTGCATAAAAAATGATCCTACCTCCAATATCTAATGGATGCCTGACAAAATCATAGTCTTTTCCAATAATTTCACCCTTTTCATTTACAATGTATTTTTTTTTCTTGATTTTAACTTGATAAAACATAATTCCTGCAACATTGAAAATGAACTCGATTCCATCATAATCTTCACTAAGTTTTTTGCCTTTTTCATCCACGATAAACCATTTATCATCTTTTTTTGCTCCAAACACAAGTTTGCCCCCGATGTTTTTTGGAGTACCAATTTCCTCATAATCTTGTTCAAGTTCTTCCCCTTTTTCATTGACGATAAACCATTTATTATCTCTGGTTGCCGAGAAAACAATATTCCCCCCAATATTATCCAGATATGAAATCCATTCATATCCTTTACTGATTTTTTCTCCTTTTTCATTAAATACAAACCATTCGCTACCCTGTCTGGCATGGAAAAACATTTTATCTTCAAAAAATTGAGGAGGATCAATAGCATTATATTCTTGCCCATATTTACCTTCTTTTTCATTCACCAGAAACCATTTACTACTATTTTTTTTTGTTTCACAGGCATGAAATACACATTCTCCTTTTACATTCATTAGATTTGAAACAGATGAATAATTGCTGCCAATCTTTTCTCCTTTCTCATTTACTACAAAGTATTCATCGTTTTTCATTCCACTAATAAATAACTGCCCGGCTATATCAGTAATATGATGTATTTCATCAAACGCTGCTCCTATTCTTTCTCCCTGTTCATTAACTACAAAACTCTTCTTATCCTGTTCAACAGGAAAAAATAACCTGCCTAGGCTATGCATAGGATTATGAGCAAAGTCATAGCCTTTTCCGATCTTTCTGTCTTGCCCATAAATAACATAAAATTTGCCATCTTTTTTTGCACTAAAAGCAATTTTACCTTCTATATCTGAAGGCTCATAATATTCTTCGTACTCATCTAAATTTATTGTATATTCCTGTTCCTTTTCTGAAATAGATTCCTTTATCTTTAACAATTCATTCTTATAGTCTGTATAAAATCCCAAAGCCTTTTCTAATTCTCCAGCCTTTTCCGCAACTACAGCTTTTTCCATAATCTCACCTAAGAATTCTTTTTCCTCAGGTGTCAACGGTACACGTTTAACCTCAGCGCGCTTTGGACGTGCCATCTTCAATTGACTTTCAAGTGATTGTTCAGTTTGTTCTGCTTTCATATTGTTATATGATATATGTTACATGATTAAAGTTTTTCAGGCATAAATGATGCCTTTTCCGTTTTCATTAATTCTTTAATATACTTTTGTGCTTTTTTATCTTTTTTTATTGACTCTTCAAGATCCTTTTCAATCTCTGGCTTAATGTCCATCTCAAATCGTTCAAATGATTTTTCTGATAAATTTTCATCATTTAAAATTTCAATAATTTTCAAACTCTCTTCAGGTAAATTAAAAAAATCAAGCGAATTATCCTTTTCAACATTATATTTGTCAATCAATATTCTTCTAAATTTTCTCAGACCACCTATTTCAGCCATTGAATCTAAAACGAGCTCTTTTTGATTAACTACAAAATTTATTTCTTCCTGCCAATGCTGCGGGTCATCAGCCTTAGCCTTAGCCTTTGCCATTGTATATCTGCGAATTAAATAATCTAAAATCATTTCTCTTTTATATAATGTTTTAATATTATCAATTATCTCTTCATGTTTTTTCTCCTTTATACGATTTATTTCTTTTTTCCTCTCTTCCTGCAATTTATCGTTTATTTTCATTAATTCGTTTTTATAATCAGTATACAAATCTAGGGCTTCTTTTAGTTTCCCCGCTTTCTCTGCCGCCACTGCCTTATCCATTATCTTTCCGATAAATTCCTTTTCTTCTGGCGTTAAGGGCACACGCTTAACCTCACTCCGCCGCGAGCGGGCCATCTTCAATTGACTTTCAAGTGATTGTTCTGCTTTCATATTGGTTTGAGCAAGTTACTGTTCTTCCAATCCCTTTACTCTCCCTTCGTTTATGGCTTTTAGTACAGATTCTCTTAATTTAGTTTTTGATGCATTACTAATAACTTTGCAATCAACTCTAATATCATCAGGCAATACTACAATATCAGTATCCAACAAATTTAAATTTCCTCTAACATGTAAATTATTGGGTAAATCGCCTAATGATGTGCCTTTTAATGAGAATTCTCCATCAATCTCTAAATTTTCAGGCATTTCAGTACAATTTTTTTTATGTTCAATTTTAATAGGACTATCAACTATAATTTTTGGATATTTACTAAAATCAACATTAGCATCTGTCCATGATTCAATATTTGTATCTTCTATAAAAATTGATGAAAGCCATTCAATAAATTTTTGCCTGGTATTTTTTATTTTTTCAATTTGTTCCTTTTCTTCCTTTATTTTATTTAATTCATTTTTATAATCTGTATAATACCCCAAAGCCTCAGCCAATTTTCCTGCCTTTTCCGCAGCTACAGCTTTATCCATAATCTCACCTAAAAAAGCCTTTTCTTCTGGAGTTAATGGCACACGCTTAACCTCACTCCGCCGCGGGCGGGCCATTTGGAGTTGATTTTCTAATGATTGTTTTGGCTTTTCTTTCATAATAAAGGTAATATATTTCCGCTGATTTGGGATATTCAATTCTGTTAAATAGATCTCTCGACTGCGCCCTTCACAAGCTCAGGGCTTCGCTAGAGATGACAGCTGGACAGCGGTATTAAACCTACTTGAGTTTATTAACCTGCTTTACAATTTCATTAATATCTAAATAATCCTCAAAGTTCTTTCCCTTATATGCCCAGACGATTTCATGATCTGGGTTTATTAAAAATAAAGCTGGTAGGCTCATTTTTTTATTATTTTTTATCTCAGTTTTCACACCAAGCAGCTCTGTTATATTAAATTCTGGATCAGGCAAAATTGGAAATTTTAATAATAAAAATGATTTTAGCACAGCAGTGCCCATTTTATTATCATTTGAAATTGCCAAAGGCTTGGCTTTTAATTTATCTAAATTTTCGTTAAGTTTCATTAAATGTTTTCTGCACAGACCGCACCATTTGCCTCTGATAAAGGTAATCAAAACCCAGTCATCTTTTTGCCAATTATAAAAATTAAAGATACCCCCTTTAGTATCTTCAAGTTGCCAATTATTAATTTGTATATTCATATACGATTTATTCGTAACTTTAACAACAATCATCTAAGCTTAATTCATCCAGCTCTTTCATTTGCTTTTCGAACTTTTGCAAACATTCTTCACTACAAAAATTTTGGTCATGTTTTTCAATGCAATCTTTTTCAATCTTTTTTTCACAAACAATACATTTTTTTTTGAATATTCCCATATTAAAAGTGACCGTTTTTATGGTTTTTTTCTATTTCAACTTCTTCTTCAATCTTTTTCTCTGCCACTTTTTTTACTTTATAAAAACCAAGCAAAGAAAACACCAATACAGCTGACACAATAATTCCAATCAAATTTGCTACAGCTGATTGAAGGGCACCAATTATAATTGCCGGATTTAGCATGCCAATACCAATTGAAATAGTGGCAAACGGCGGCAACAAAGTGACGGCAATGGCTATTCCAGGCAAAATTACAGATAATTCCTTTCTGGCCCAGGCAAAAGCAGCAGCCACGCCTGATGCAATAGCAACATAAAAAAATGTTAAATTTACAAAGCTTTTTGAACTAATCTCTTCTGTAATAACTTTTTCCGGAGCAATAATGGTCATTATCAAAGATACTATTAAAATTATGCCAATTGACTTCACAATAATTTTAATTGACCACCACATTACTTTTTTATCAACTACCACAACACCCAGAGCTAATGTTAATAATGGCGATAAAAGCGGTGCAATCAGCATTCCACCTATTATAACCGGAACATTGTCTAAAAGCAGTCCTAAAGATACAATAACAGATGATAAAATTAACATCAAATAAAAAGAATAAGTCAATTTACTTGATTCTATAAGTTCAGTTGCACGCTTTTTTTTCTCACGTGTTTTTGGTATTAATGTATCGTTTTTAGTCATGTGATTTATATCCTGGAATTATAATTACTGCGTTAGGTAATACAAAACTATTAGCAAATTCCCACCTTTGCGGGAATGACGGACAGGACAGCTTTATTTATTAATAAATTCTTTTGCTAAATCAATATAATCAGAATATCCATGCTTTTTCATATAATACCACCATTCTACTCCCCAAATATAATATTTTTCAAAACCAGCTTCTTTTGCATATTCAGTATTTTCTATAAATAATTCCGGACTGAATTTTTCATATTGCTCGATTATTGGCACACTGGTAAATGGTACATTAAACCATGGTTCCATTTGAAATTCAGCAACTATTACTTTATCTACCCTTTTTTCTGCCAAATAAGCTCTTTTTGAATACCAGGCTGGGGGGCTGGCCCAGTGAAAGTCTCCAAGTAAAGGATTAGAAACATCGCGATACATTGTAATACCTAAAATATCAGCATATTTTGTAACATTCAGCCAGGTGCTTAATTCTCCAGAATCAGTAAGCATTATTTGTCTATCTGGATCAAGAGAATGAACCAAATCAATTTCATTTACAAAAATTTCTTTGTTTGGCTTTGGACATCTGCCAAATGGAAATAGCGCCTCATTTTCAACCTGCCACATATTAATAACCTTTTTATCTTTATATCTATTTACAACTGTCTCAATCATTTCTAAAAGCTCTTTTTCCTTTGTGTCATACATTAAATCCTGCACCCAGTCTGGTTCATAGCATTCTGGCCAGCGAAGCAATTTTCTGCCAACAGCTAATACAACCTTGCCATCTCTTTTTTCTACTTCATTGATCATCCAATCTAATTGTTCAAAATTATATTGATTATTTTCAGGCTCAATTTCATCCCAATAAGCGGAAATCCTGACATCTGTTAATTTCAGTTCATCAAGCATGTTTATAAAAGTATTTTGCCAGTCTAAATGCAATTCCTGGGCAAATCGTGGGCTAAAAGTAACGCCCCACTCTGGATTATTATTTCTCGGCTTTTCTGGTAGTAATGAATATAAAAAAAAGAAAATTGCCAAAGCAAGTAATATGATCATTACTATTATAAATACTATAAATCTAATTTTAATTTTTTGTGGTTTTGGTTTTCTTTTTAGTTTTTTCTTTTTCACCATATTTAAAATAATAAATATAATCCAAACGCAATTAATAATATTGCAATTGATTTTTGAATGATTACTTTTTTAGTAATATTTTCTTTTAACTGAGGAAATCTCTTTGCAAATATGAGGGTCAAAATTAATAAAAATGCAAATTGAGTGCCAGCCATAGCATTAACCAGGCTTACTTTACCAATTGAAATTGCGTAATTTACTAAAACAAAGGCAATGGCTGCGCTTACTTGTGAAATTAAAATCAAGCTTGCTTTTGCCTGAGTTGATTTTTTATTTCTGCCTTTAATTTCTTTTAACACCAATTTAAGTGTTTGTGGGTAAATAAATAATATTAAACTGCCCAAAAAACCTCCAACTCTCATAATGACAAAACCTGATACAAAATCAGATTCTAAAAATATATATTTGCTTAAAAAGTAAAAACCACCTAAAAGCAAAGCCCCCAATGCTGCCCAGACAAATGTTAATTTTGGCTTACCTCTTTTTTTCTTTTTATAGCTAATAACAATTCCGCCAATAATAATTACAAAAAAAGCGATCAATTGCTTGCTTGATAAGCTTTCAATTCCTGATATTGAAGCTAAAATTAATACAAATACTGGAATAAAGCCGCCAACAAACGATACTACTCTGCTGGTTTGACCCATTTTTATTGCTTTGTAAAAAGGAACTAAGCCTAAAGTATAGAGCATGCCAGCAAATAAGCTAACAAAGATTATCCAAATGCTCGGCCAGGAAAATCCAAAAAACACAAACACCAAACCTAACAAACCTAAGGTGCCTACAGTTGCAGCATACACTCTTGGTTTATTAACTTTTGATAAAACTAATTTATCGACAAGACCATTTATTGAAAAAAATAAATAGCCTGAAATGGCAATTAAAATCCACATATATAATCACATATCACATATTATGTGGCATGTAACAATTATAAATATAATGAAATTAAGTATCCAAGGATTGAAAAGAAAGCAATTGGCGGCAAAGCAGGCATAGGAGAACGTTTCTTTTGTATAGCAAATAAAATATGAATGGTCATCACGCCAATTAATGAGCCTAGAATTATTAATGCTGCGCTTATTACATTTGTTGAAATAACAGAAGCGGCAAAAATCATTGGCAAGGCAATATCACCTGTTCCCAAAAACATAAATCCTTCCTTTGGCTTTACCTTTTTCAAATCAACAAACCAATTATGTGCATGTTCTGGAATGACAATAGAAAAAATAATACCCCTAGACAGCAATCCTTTAAACATTTTTACCATTGTCTTTGTTCTATAAACAGCTATATAATCGTAAATTGATAATATTACTAAAATAATAACCACCCCTAAAGGTTTCAGGTCAAGACCGATTGATGCAGACAATCCTGCTAAACCAAATATTAAAGCAACATTATGAGACCAAATTTGCGGTACAGTCAATCTTAATATTAATATTATTAAAGCAACAGCCAAAGCTAATTCAAAAGGCATCACAGTCTGAAAAACAGTAAAGGCACCTAATACGATAACAAAGTAAAATATAAGAATAAAAAATCTTCCACCACGTAAAAATCGTATTGCCAGAACTATAAATAAAGTTGCAATAATAAATGAAGTTAAAAAATAATACCAAGGAACTGGTTCAGGCGCTACTTCAAATCCCCTTTTAGCAAATAAAAAGACAGCAGTTATGCCTGCAATTATCTGAGCAACTAAAAAAGTTAAGGAATTTTGCCATAATATTGACCAGCTCATTCTAAAATGAGATTTTTCTTTTTTCTTTTTTACTATTTTTCTAGGTTTTGTCTTTCGGGTTGTCCTTTTTGTTTTTGTTGCTTTTTTCTTTTTTTGAGTTTTAGTTTTTGGCATATTTTTTAGAATAGTAGATCGGTAGTATAATAGATTGGTAGAAATCCCAGTAATTTATTCCTACGAATCTAGTTGTGAGGCATTGGTATTTGAAAACGCGCAGAATTTATTCCATCGGCTTTAAAATAATAAATAAATAATAAAAATGATATTACAAGGATAATTGCAATAATAATTATGAATATTCGCTCTTTCATATTAGTTTAATTATAACACATTTTTGCTATATAAGGCACAAAAACTGTGTATTAAATTAAAAAAGACAGCAAATGATTACTGTCTATTATTTTCTCACTTCTGGGAGATAAAGATTTCTTAAAAAGCCTTTAGGCCCATGAATTGATTTTCTTTCATGGATACATCTTATCACCCCAGCAACTATATGGGCAACTGAATGCACTTTTAACTTTGACGTGACTCTTCTTTTGGCAGCAGGAACAGGGATAGTATTAGTCACATGAAGAGCTGTAATTTCAGAAATAGAATCAATTTTTTCGAGTGCATTCAAATTAGTAATCACTCCATGCGTCATCATGCCCATCACTGATCTGGCACCATTTTCAAGCAGGAAAAGAGCCACTTCAATAAATGTTCCGCCACCGCAAAATTCATCATCTGGAACAATACAATCCTTTCCTCTTACATTGCCTATTATAGCGACGGGTCTTACTTTTTCTTCATTGCCTATTCTTCTTTTATCAACAAACACTAAATCGATTTCCGGACCCAGCCTAGTAGCAAAGCTACCTGCTAATTTTGCTGCGCCTAAATCCGGGGATACAATTGCTAAATTGTTCAGTAAATGGGCGTATTCTGTGACAATCAAATTCAAAAAAATTGATTTTGCTGTAACAATTTCTACCCTGGTTCTATTCGAATCGAAAAACCCAACGATTTGCGGGAAGTGAGGATCAAAAATAACAACACCGTGCGCTCCTGCATCAACTATTTGATCTGCCATATCTTTTGCGCCGAGGGATATCCGTAATTGATCAACTTTATCGCTTCTACTACCTGGCATATACAACCAAATAACTCGAACTTTACCTTCACTCCGTTTTCTCAAATTTCGTGAGACAGAAAGTGTCATTTGAACATTTTCTTGAACTGGAGGATGCTGCGTTGAAATTAAAAATGGATCGCAATCCCTGACATCATCAATAATTTTATTTGCAATATTTCCGTTTGAAAACCTTAATAATTCTAGACGACCCGGTTCAATTTTTTTCGGTCCAGCTTCTTCTTCGGTCTCCTTAGGTTTTATTTCTTCTGTCAGAATTGTACATGCATCCTGAACAATTTCAGGATGAGCCCCCGCATCAAACACCATGAAATTATTCACGGCGCTTCCTCCTTTTGTTAGGGTTCCAGTTAGAATGAGCCAAAATCCACTTCTATTGTAAATTTAAAAATAAAAAAATGCAACATTTCTGTGCATTTTTAAAATATATATATTGTTTTATTCAACTTGATAAGCATCCTCAAGTATTTTCATAACTGCAGCTTCTACGTATTCTTTTCTGCTCTGATCATCACTATCTAATTCTCGAATTAAAAACTTTGCGGCTTTTCGAGAAATTAATTTTTCATCTCGTAATCGCTGAATCATTTGAAATATCGATACAGGTGGTTGTTCTTTTTTTAGTCCCTCAAAAGACTCCTTAATAATAGCAACAATAAAATCAATATTTTCTTCTGCTGCTTTTTTCAAAGCTGCTCGCAGCTCTTCAGCTGCCTTTTCCATTTGCTCTTCTAGCTTTTTAAAAGGAGACTTTTCCTGCTGAAATGATTCAAATCCAAATTTCATATAATTTATATTTATTCTTCAATTGAAAAAATATTTTCCCAATTAAATACTTTTAATTTTTCTGTTTTGCTTCGTTTAATTGACAATACTAAAACTTCCTTTTCAAAAGAAACAGATTTCAAAACTCCACTGCGCATTAAACCTTCAATTGAATAAACTTTAACTCGTTTACCAATTAGATTTTTAATATTTTTTGATTTTGCCATATTTTATTCAAAATTAAAATTTAGGTCTTTAAGTGCTGGCCAATTAGCATCTTTTTCTGATAATGTGGGGTTTTCAATACCCCAATCAATGTTTAAATCAGGATCATTCCAAATTATACCACCTTCATCTTCTTGATAATATAAATCAGTACATTTATACAAAAATTCAACATCCTCAGTTAAGGTTAAAAATCCATGAGCAAATCCTTTTGGCACCCATAACATCTTTTTATTTTCTTCAGAAAGCTCAAACTTGGCCCATTTCTGATAAGTTGGTGAACTTTTTCTTAAATCTACAGCCACATCTAGTACTTTGCCAGAAACCACTCTGATTAATTTACCTTGCGGATGCTTTTTCTGAAAATGCAGGCCTCGCAAAACATTTTTACCAGACTTTGAATGATTATCCTGTACAAAATCTAAATCCAAACCAGATTCTTCAAAAGACTTTTCATTATATGTTTCCATAAAAAAGCCCCGGTCATCTCCAAAAACCTTTGGTTCAATTAAATAAACATCTTCTAAATCTGTTTTTATAAAATTAAAATTGCTCATATTATTCAGTTATTAATCCTGTGCATCGCCAATTAATTGATGCATTTTTATTAACTACATTAATAACGCAGGAAGGATCGCAGCCTTCTTTTTTAATATCTAAATCCAGCCACCAGGTTCCTGTGTTTTCATTACACATATACGTATCTTTTAATGGCCCGTCTTTTGTGCATTCGCTGTTATTAGCAACTTCTCTGGCCTCAGTTAAACTCATTTTTTCACCAGTTTCTTTTTTTGTACAAAATTCTTCAGCTACTTGTTCAACTGGCTTTTTTATACAACCAGTAATAATTAATAAAGTGAAACATAATAAAACGACAAATAAAATTTTTGTTTTTTTCATAAAATTATTTTTTTAGAATTTTTTCAAAATTTTTATCAGTGAGGAAAAACATAATATGCTTGCATTCAGAGCAAACATAAACATCAGGCCATACTCCCCTTCTGTTCCAGTGTTTACTGAGTGGTTCTAAAGAAAAGCCATGAGTGTAAGAAAACCCTCTTTGCAGCTTTGTTTCAACCAGTTGTTCACTTCCACAATGAGTGCATTTTTTATTATTATATATCATATATTTTTTCTTTACTTTTCACTAATATTTTACGATTTATTTGTATTTTTGTCCACTTTGTATATCAAAACCAGATATTGACATATTTAAATATACATGTTATAATGCATTATACCTCAAAGTCAATCAATGGAGGAAAAAATGAAGGAAATCGTTGTACGTGCCAGAAGTACTGATATTCATGCCTGTTTTGCCAATGACCATAAATGTTGGGAATCAGGAAGTAATATTAGTGAAGCAGTAGGAAAACTACTTAGAAGTCATGCAAAAAAGCTGGGTATTAAAGTCACTGTCAGTGACGATGCCCATACTCAGCATTATTTGGAAAATCCTGATATCATCAAACGCTAAACAAAGAGCTTAATAATACCGCCATATAAATATGGTGGTTTTTTGTAAATTAAAAAAAAGAGATGAAATTGTTCACCTCTTTATTTTTCTCTCAAATATTAAACTCTATCAGCTTCTCGCTTGCCGTCTTCAACTTCTCTGGCAGCTTCAGCTTCTAAGCTACCGTTTGGAGAATTGATAGCTTCAAGAGCTTTGCCAAATCGAGTACCCTTGAGTAGATGCGTTAAGGCTTTCATACCACCTGCTTCAGTGATAAACCCAAATGCACCAGTAGCCTGTGGCAGATGCTTTGCCAGCTCTGCCAAAGCAGCCTTGTTACCATGGCCTTCAAGCGCCTCGACCAGTTTTTCAGTAATTGCACGAATTTTGGTCGCTTCTGCATCAGCAAGAGCCTTGACCAAATCTGCTTCAATTTTAGAAACCTTATCTTTAAATTCAGCGGCTTGATTGCGCCATTCACTTTTAAGAGTAAGGTCCAGCTTCTCGCTGGCTTCACGATCAACTCTTTCAAGCTCTTTGACTGCATTGGCCATCGCTTGAAGAATCTTAGCATCTTCGTGCTGCTTTGCGCTTCGCTCATGTGAAAGCTCATGCGCCTGAACCTTGCGTTCATGGTCGAGCTTCTCACTGGCAAGGGCAATCGCATGATTCAGCCCATCTTCATGGCGTTTAATATCATGACTGCTCTGCGCTTTTACAAGCTGAACTTCTTGATCTCTTTTGACCTTGGCAAGTTCAAGCTCAGCTTTTTCAGCTTCCATTTCTTCAACTCGCTTCTGATGATCCAGAATTACTCTCTGAGCTGTTTCTTCAAGCTGAGTAGTAACAATCTTGCTGTTGGTACTGGCAAGAGTAGTTGCAATCTCTTTATCTGTATATTGGATATCTAAAACTTCAACCTCATCAACCCTCATATTGTTTTCATTAAACAGTAATCCTGGGCGATGCTTTTGATCTTCAGTTTTTACGCCGAGAATAGCATCTCTCAAGAATTCTGCCATATTCATATCAACAAGCAGGTCATTCAGAGTTTTTTCTTTTGCCTGAAGGCGTAGACGACTGCGCAGATTATCGCACATAAATCTTACATAATCTTTTACATTAAACCATTTGGCTCTTTCAGTATCTTTTTCGCCGACAAACTGAACGCCATATTTCAGATCAACCACAATTTCTACAAATTCTCTTGTCTCCAGCGTTACCTGATCAGTAACAAAGTTACCTGTTGTACGCAAGAAACACGTAGGCAACTGATTTACATCAGTCTTTGGACGTCCCCTTGAAAGCCTGAGAACCTCAAGAGTTTCATCAAATGCCAGCAGCTCAGTGCATGGGCCTACTACAGGCCGGCGGCTATCGCGGCTGTTAATCAAAATTGCCTCATTATTTGGTACTACAACAGAAATAGCCCACGGCGTGTCTACCATTGCATCATCACGCACTTTCTTATGCGGAGCATGCTCTGCAATCCACATATTCCATTCACGTCCAGGAACCTTTCGATGAACATGTTTTTGCTTTCGCGGATCCAAAATAAGCTTGACCTTGCCCTTTTCAGTATCAACACTTCCAGTATCCACGTCTGCAACGTAAACACCGCTTTTTTGATCCACACCGATTGCCTGGACAAAGACCTGAGAATGGTCATTGCCAATATGAGGCTCTCTGGTCTCAGGATCAATAACTTCAAAATCATTTGAGGGCATCAGATATGCATCTACATCACTGATGAAGATTTCATCGCCCTTGAAATATTTTTTCTTTTCCAGCACTACTGCCTGAGGCAGCTGCTTTTGCAAATCAGAAGCATCAATTTCATCAGCCACCACCCGGCACAGAATGCCACGGTCGCTTCGCAGATGATACATATTATAAACACGATGCTCAGAACCTTGACGCCTAAATCTGTCATACGGACCAGGAAAAACACGTCCAGGACCCTGCTTGTGTTTTTCATTCCCATCTTCATCTACAACCACGCAGAACTGAGTCGGTCCCAGAACCACAGCTTCCCTGACAACTTCCTGGGAAGACTCAGGTACTGACCTCTGCTGGAACACGCTTGCAAGCTTAATTACTTCACGCGGCCGCAAAATTTTATCAAGTGCATGTCTTAGCGCTTCATATGGTCTATAATCAGGTAATAATCGCTCATACTGTTTCTGAACATCTTGGAATACATCGTTAATACCAGCTTTGTTAAAAAACTGAGCAATATTTTCGATCTTAATATCACCCTTTCGAACCCTTCGATAAATAATATCCTTTGCTACGCCCTGCGATAACTCGTCATCCTGACTGACCGTAATCGATCTTTCAGCCACCACTGTAATGCCAGTTGGAGGAATATAGGTTTCTCGAGTACTCCCAGGAATTACAATTCGCTGGCCAACCCTGAAAACAACGGCTGGCGGAAGTTCTTTTGTACTTCCCTTTTTATCAGTCTTTTTCGTTTCCTTCTTTTCTTCAGCTGGTTCATCTTCGTCTCTTGTAGCAAGTTCAGAAACCTTAAGACTGTCGTCAGCATCTTTGTCAAAAACAGTTTCGTCAACTACAGCCTTTTTGATTTTAGCGCACTCAACAGTAACATCATAATATGGAGCGTCAGCATCAACCTGTTCAGATTCAACTTCAACCATCAGATATTGGCTGGCAGAAAGATGATGTACTTTTACAACCTCAACCTTTTGGCCAGGCCAAACAGGGAAATGCCCAGAAATGACATTTCGCTTTTTGCCATATGCCAAATCTTTCATCTGGCCGCGGCCAGACTTATACGAGCCGTTGGGATAGCCATCTTCAAATGATTCTGCTGGATTATGAATTACAGCATATTCATCAGGATTTAGAGTAATAAAACGCTGAATTGCATCTGTTGCATTATCAACTTCAATAACCTCACACGGCTTTTCCGGATCAGGAATAACGAAAATATCATCATCAGTAGCTTCTAAAGGATCTGGGCCGAAAATCGGCCTAAATGTACCTTCTTTTTTACTAATCGTCCATACAAATTCACCTTTAATTAAAGGTCTTTTTGTAGATGCCATTCCCCACCTCCTTGCATAGGGGGTCAGACGGGATTGCAAACCAGCTATTTGCTGATTTTCAACGAGCTTTTGGCGTTTTTGCCATAGTAAAAATTACTCCTTTTTATTCTTTTTGTCAAGCTTTTCTCAAATTATTATATTTGACAATTTTCAGTGCTCATGATATTATTTATTATCCAAAGGAGGCATGAATGAGTAAGAAAAAAAAGATAAGTGGAAAGAAAGCAGAAAATCTATTTCCTTTTATACTTGAAAAAGCTGGATATCAGTTTGTTGAAGCTCCTGTTCCTGGGATTGGGGCAAAAGCTATTGCCAGAGCTAATTCATTTGAAGATCATTCGCTTAAAATTGATTTTTGGATAAATTATGATTTAGGTGAAGGTTATATTTGGATCCCAGTACAATTTAAAACATATGGGAAAACACCCACATCTCCCAGAAATTCAGTGATCAGATCAATACTCAAAAGCAAACACCAGGGAATCCTTTGTATTGCTATAAAATATGATGTAATTACTCAATCCTTCAAAGGTGATAAAAAAACAATTGAACTAGTGGGAAAGAAAGTAAAACATGCAATTAAACGGCATTTTCCAAAGATTGAAAATCCTTTTACTGTAGAACGAGCTATATATATTAAAAAGTGTGTTAGGGATAGTGGAAATAAAAACAATGCAAATGTTGACTGGAAAAAATATTTACTAAATGATTCAAAGAACGCCTAATATGGCGTTCTTTTTAAACTGAAAAAAATCTTAGCAACAATTTTAAATTTTTCCTTGATGCTTTTGACATTTTTTTCTAAATATGCTAAAATATTCTATATAAATTTGACATTTGGGAGCTTAGTTAAGTGGTATAACATTGGTCTCCAAAACCAAGGTCGGGGGTTCGATTCCCTCAGCTCCTGCCAAAAGAGCCTGAGTATTTTACTCAGACTTTTTTGATTATCAAAATTCAATATGCTAAAATATTAATACTAAAACATAAATAACAAAATTATGAAAAAAATAAATCCATCTTTGTTTGGTCTTTACCAAGCACTGGGTGTCACTTTTTACTGCGCATTAATAGGAGGTTTTTTTATTTTAATGCAAAGATTTAATTTTACTCCGCCAGAATATGTGGCCATTACTTTAATGCTTGTGCTACTTGTCTTCTCGGCAGCAATATGCGGCTTGCTGGTATTTGGTTATCCAGTTTTTTTGGTATTGAATAAGAAAAAAAATGATGCTTTAGCTCTGCTTGGCTATACATTTCTTTATTTAATAATTATTTTTGTGATCTTTTTGATTACTGCATTAATATTTGGATATTATGGCTAATAAAACTCAAAAGAAAAAAGAAACTTTTAAAGTCAAAGGCGAAGATTTGCTTCAAAAAATCAAAGAGCTTATCAAGGAAGGAAACATCAGGCAAATCACTATTAAAAATAAACAAGGAAAAGTTCTGGTGGTTATTCCTTTAACTGCAGGTGTGGTAGCAGCAGCCTTAGCTCCAATACTGGCTGCAGTAGGTGCAATTGCCGCTTTGGTTACTGAATGTACAATTACAGTTGAACGAAGATAATTTTAAATAAAAAAGACGAGAATAAATTCTCGTTTTTATAATACGTTTATTTATTGAGCTGCTTGTATATCTTTGACCTGTTGTTCAAGCTTGGCAATTCTTTCTTTCATAGCCATAATATCCTTTCCATATACTTGTCTATCTTCATAGGATGCTTCTTCTAATCGTTTAAGCCTTTCTTCTAATTCATCTAATTTCAATTTTATACTTAAAATCTCACTCTTTATCTCAGAGATGTCTTTTTTAATTGGTTCAAGCTTTTCATCAAGTTTTTTATCCAAGGCCTCATTTACTTCTTCCTTGACAATACTGCGAACAGCCTCTGGCAGAGGTTTTAATTCCTCAACAACAACATCCTGAACTGTTTCTTTAATTTGTTTGATGTCTGTTTCTTCTAGCATATTTGTATTAATATTTTATCACAATTTATTTTCAAGTCAATTACTTACAATAAAACTACTCAAAATTATCGAGTAGTTTTTTTATTCAATCAAGCTGTAGCCAGGTATAAACCGGACGCTGATCAATATGAGGATCAGCATCAGGTTTTCTAAAAATACAATGCATTCGGTTTTTCCATCGGCGTCGAAATTTTCTGCGAGCTTCTTGTTTTTCATGCCGAAGCGAAGGCTTGCTGCTCCAGGCATATCGATGCAGCTGAATGCGCGCGCTTCGGACAACCGCATATTTTTCACGGTTCTCACTTTGTTGCATGTTCCCTCCTCGTTTTATCAAAATATAATAGCAAAAATAATTAAATTTGTCAACCCAGCAGATTTTTCAAATAATTCTCTGGAGTGTATTCTTTTATTAAATCTATACAATTTTGAGAAATTTGAGCATAATTTTCCACGGCTTCTGCCCTATTTATAGCTTCAAGCATTTGCTGAGTATTTGCAGAATCAAAGATAAATCCAGTCTGCCCTTGTTTTACCAATTCTGCAACTCCGCCAATGTCTGCTGCAATCACTGGCACGCCCTGGCTAAAAGCTTCATAAATCACAGTTGGAGAATTTTCATAGCAAAGAGATGGAACGATTAAATAATCGCAAAAATCAAGCAAATTTTTAATTTGATTTGAATCAACTTTACCTAAAAATCTAAACCTATTATCATCATGAATTATTGATTTTAATTCAATTTCTTTTGTGCCAGCTCCGGCTATTATTAATTTAAATTGTCTGTCAAGCTTTTTCAATGCTTTTGCTAAAAAAATTATGCCTTTATGCTCCTGAATCTGCCCTAAAAATAATATTTTTATAGGTTTTTCAAATTCTTGTTTTGGATTTGATTTAATTTCAAAAGATGCTGGATTTGGCAAAACCCGCTTTTCACAATTTTTAAAAAATCCTTTTTCTTCATGAAAATCTAAAAGCCATTGTGACGGCGAAACCACTTTTTGCAACGATCCAAAAAGGCATTTGTTTATTCTGGCATAACATTTTGTTAAAAAGCCTGAAACGAAAAAATCTTTTTCATTATCTTTAATTATCAAACCGCTTGGCACTGCCAGCTGCGCATCATGCAAAGTATGAATCCATTTATATTTTTTTATGGCTTTTGGGATTAAAAATCCAATACCCATTAAACTATGTGTAATAACCAGGTCTGGTTTTTCTTTTTTTAGAATTTTGCGTGCAACAAAAAAAGAATGCAAATTAAACTGATCAAAAAAATGCCAAATTAATCGGATAATGGCATTATGCTTGAAATCATTTAAATAGTAATAAATGTTCAATGGAAAAAAACTGTATTTTTTAATATTTTGCGCTTCTTCTAATTCCAATGCAAGTCCTTTCGGCTTCGTGGTGATCAAAACCACTTGATTATCTTTTTTCAGTTCATTTACTAAATGCTTTACAACTTTTTCAGCTCCGCCTCTTTCATATGGATGAAACACATTTGTTATAATTGCTATTTTCATACAACATTTTTATAAACGTCATTTAGCTTTTTAGCAATTTTTGGCCAACGATACTTTTGATTAGCCACTCTGGCAGCATTTTGAGAAAACTGCTCATACAATTTAGGATTATTTAGAATCATTTTTGCCTTGTCTGCAATATCTCTTGCGTTCTTCGGTTCAAAAAGCATGCCGGTCCGTCCAGAGTCTACAACCGTTCTGACTCCTTTTAAATTTGAGGCTATAACAGGCGTACCAGCAGCCAAAGATTCAATTAAAACTAAACCAAATGCCTCTGACTTATCCACTGACGGCAAAACAAACAGATCGGCTAAATTGTAATGCTCTGGTAAAATATCCCTTTCGACATAGCCGGCAAAATGAATTCGTTTTTCCAAGCCAAGTTCTTTTACTTTTTTTATATAATCTTTTTTTAAATCTCCCTCACCGGCAACAATTAATTTTACATTATCATCCAGATATTTCATCGCATTAATAAGATAATTTACTCCTTTAAAATAATGAGCGGCATCAAGACCTCCGACAAACAGCAGTACTTTATCTTTTTCTTTTATGTTAAATTTTTTCAAAAAATACGGATCTTTTTTTCTCGGTCGGTATATTCTTCTAACGCCAAACGGCAGTTCAACAAATTTATTTTTATTCTTCAAATAAAAATCCCGGATATAACTGTCCATTACATAATCAAATGAGGAGACAATTATTTTATCAGCCACCTCAAGCATTCTCTTGGTATGAAATTTTGCATAAATATTTAATACTTTTCCTTTTAACCCAGTACCGACAAAATCCATGTGATAACTTATTACAAGTTTTTTAATTTTATTTTTTTTCTTCAAAGAATAAACTGATTCTGCACCGCCTAAAAATGGATAATGCAAATGCACTACATCATAATTACCTTTTTTTAAATGCCTGCGAATGCTTGGCACATATGCAGCATTTCCTATTTTTAGCAAAGGTATTAGTTTTTTTATATTATAACTGGTTTTATATGAAGGAGGTTTTATAAATTTTGGTACATAAACATCTACTTCATGCTTAAATAACCTTGCCAATTCTGTAGCATAAAAATGGGCCACAACACCAATGCCGCCGCCATATGGGGGTAATACGCATACTACTTGTGCTATTTTCATATCATTATAATTTACCAAAATATAATCCGTTTGACAACCTGCCAATAAAAATTAAATACTGGATTTGCTATATATTTTAAAATTGGATTTTCAAAATCACCCTGATATAAAACTTTTCCCGTAAAATTCCAGACTACTTTTCTTTCTTTGACAATTCGCTTTTTCTGAACTTTCTTTCTCCAATTCCAAACTAATTTTAAATTCTTAGCGCTAAAAAACCATTTATATACTTTTAATCTTTGCTTAAACCAGCCGTTACATAATGAAAAGCCGAATAAACCCAATTCATATGAAACAAATGCTGGGAAAAGTAATATTAATGTTGCCCAATGATAACAAACTAAGGTGGTAATCATGCGGTTTCGTTCCATCCAAAAAAACTGCTTTATGCTTTTTATAAATTCAAATTTATGATAAACCACTGATTTGTAAGCAATCACATTTTTTAAACCATAAAGCTTTGTTTTCCAACCCCATTCCAAATCATCATGGTACATAAAATACTCTTCAGTAAACTCACCAATCTTTTCAAAAACTTGTTTTGAAACCAGCATTGCTGCGCCGCTGGGATATACAATTTGATCTGATTCTTTTTCAATATTCAATTCTGAAAATTTTTCCTTATATTTATCAGAAAATCCAAAACCTAAAAAATGCAATGAATTTCCCAGGCTATTTATTAATTCTGGCTGCTGATGCAGCATTAACCTTGACTGAATTAAACCAATCTTTGGATCTGATTTATATATTTTCAGCGCTTCAATTAAAAAATTCGGATCAACTGTAGTATCCATATTTAACATAAAAAAATAATCATAACCCTGCTGTATTGCCCTTTCAATTCCAGCATTATTTGCTGCTCCAAAACCAACATTTTCAGCATTGACCACAATGCCAGCCTGGATTCTATCAGTTTCCCCCATTCCAAAATCAAACTGCGGGCACAAATCCATAATATCCTTCCTTGTCTGCTCGCTTGATTCATTATCTACAATAAAAATTTTCAAAAGTTCCTTTGGATAATTAACTTTGCTCAAACTGTCAGCGCATTCTTTTAGAAACCGCCTGGCATAATCCTTGTAATTGATTAATATTATTGCAATTTTAAAATTACTATTCATATATAACATCTAAACAGATCTTGTTAGATTTAGCTAACTCCGCTGCCTCTACTAACTCCTTGTTTTCTCGATCAACTATAATATTAAGTGTAACAAATAAATGTGCAGGCAATTTTTTTAATAATTTACACCCTTTAAGATTTAAGTTGCCAATAACTTTTAAATGAGCAGGTAGTTGTGTAATACTTGAATCATGCACTGTAAGATTCTCTCCTGCTACTCGTATATCTGGCGGCTCACTTAAATTAAAATTATGCGCAGTCCAATGCCAAGCAGCATCATCTTCATCTGTAATGCCAATTTCATCTCTCACCCATTCATGCAGCATATCAAAATCCCATTGCTCTTTATCCTTTTCTTTTTTTTCTTTAATCTTTAACAATTCATTTTTATAATCAGTATACAAATTCAAAGCCTCTTGCAATTTCCCAGTTTTTTCCGCAGCCACAGCTTTGTCCATAATTTCACCCAGAAATTCCTTTTCTTCTGGAGTCAAAGGCACACGTTTAACCTCATGGCGCCGCGGCCGGGCCATTTTTAATTGGCTTTCTAAAGATTGCGGTTGTTCTGGCATATAGTAATAAGTAACGGGTAATTGGTAATTAGGAATTGATATCAAATCTCAATTATTTTTTTCACAATTTTATCTCCTTCTTCGTCTGTAATTCGAGCAATAATATATGCTTTATTGTCAGTCAAAGGCTCAAGGCAATAAATTTCATCATACTTTTCACTCACTGCTTTACCTTGTTCATTTGCCACAAACCATGATCCATCTCCCTCGTCACTAGCAATAATGGCTATTTCCCCTCCTATATCCTCTATTTGCCCAATAAGATAGTAATCTGCAATTTGTTCTCCTTTTTCATTTACCACATACCACTTATCTTTTAAAGCTGTGAAAACAATAGTTCCGTTAATATCTTTGATATTATCAGTACGCTTATATCCCTGATCCCTTCCAATCTCTGTTCCATCTTCAGTGACTATAAATGAATTCCCCTCTCTGTCAATTGAAGAATAAATAATTTTACCAGCAACCTCTAGTGGTTTTCCAATCCCTCCATATTTTTCCCCAAACTCTCTTCCGTTTTCATCTACAATTATCCATCTTCTACCCTTTTTTGCCTGATAAACTAATTTTCCTCCTATTTCCATCGGACTTTCAACATAAAGATAAGCCTCTCCAAATTCTTCACCATCTTCATTGGCAATAATCCATTTTTTTCCTTTTTTACCGCGAAAAGTAATTTTATTATTAATAAATCTTAAGTCTTTTACATCATCATATTCTTTTCCTAATTCCTTTCCATCCTCATTAGCAATAATCCATCTTTCACCCTGCTTGGCTAAAAAAAATATTTTACCCTTAATAAACTCAGGTAAATCAACTGAATCATATTGTTCACCAATTTTTTTGCCTTTTTCGGTATATATAAAAGCCTTACCGTCTTTTTTTGCTATAAAAACTATTTGGCCCCCTAAATCTTCAGGACATACAACATTATCAAATTCTCCACCAACCTTTTTCCCTTTTTCATTAATTATAAATTCTTTATTGCCTTTTCTAGCATTAAATGCTGCCCGTCCATTAATATTTTTTAGGTTCCACGTTAAATCATATTCTTCTCCGATTTGTTCTCCTTTTTCATTAATTACTAAATGTTTTTCATTCTTATCCGTTACTTCTATTACTGGCTTTCCATTAATATCTACTGGATCTGCATGATCAATATAATCTTTTAAGTCAATAGTGAATTCTGATCCTTTTTCAGCTAAAGATTCTTTAATTCGCAGCAATTCATTTTTATATTCTGTATACAAATTCAAGGCTTCCTGCAACTTTCCGGCCTTTTCCGCAGCCACAGCCTTATCCATAATCTCACCCAGAAAATCCTTTTCTTCTGGCGTCAGCGGAACACGCTTAACCTCATGGCGCCGCGGCCGGGCCATTTTGAGTTGGGATTCGAGGGATTGTTTTGGTTTTTCTTTTGGCATAAGGTTTTAAATTTACCGCTGCCTTTGGTTATTCAATACTATCAGAAAGATCTCTCGACTTCGCTCGAGATGACAAGCTAGGCAGCGGGTCAGCGTCTTTCCCCTTCTCCGCCTTATCAATTGATATGTCTTTTACCAAATATGTAATATCTCTCTCAATCTTTTCAATTCTGGCAAAAATTCTAAACACTATATAAAATAAAACTAAAATTGAAATATAAATCACCACATCAACTCCTCGGCCAACTCCCAGCCAATCAGCGACTAGCTGCGTTGTTTGCGGCAAGACAACAATAACTCCGACTGCAATCCAAAAAATTAGCCATAATAAAAAGACCTGAATGCTAAATTCTCTTTTTTTAAGCTTTATTGCCAAACGATAAATTACATAAGCGATAAAAATTAAAATCAGAATTTGGATTAAATTCATATTTTTTTTAATTAAGAATTTTTTGCTTTAATAAATCTAAAATAATTTTAATGCCGCCGCCAAAGCCCTGTCCATATTCAGTATAGATAACTTCAACCGGTACTTCAGTGAAATTTAATTTGCGTTTTACAATTTCAGCTGGAATTTCTGTGTTGTGAGCCATTCTGTTTTGAGTAATTTTAATTTTTTTAGCTGCATGCCTGTTTAAGGCCCGAAAACCATTGTGCGCATCAGTTAATTTTAATCCGCTAAAAAACCAATTGACTAAAATGGCTGGCTTGTGAATTAAATACTTTTTTGTAAAAGGAATATTTTTTGCTCCACTTAAAAATCGCGATCCAATCGCGATATCAAAACCCTGATTTATTTTTTCTACAAAATCATCTATTTCTTTCACCTGATGCTGTCCGTCTCCATCAAAATGAATTACAATATCTGCTCCCTGTTTGACTGCAAATTCTGTACCAGTTCTCAATGCTGCTCCCTGACCGCGGTTAATGTTATGGGTTAAAAGATAAACTGGATAATTCAATACGATCTTCGAAGTGCAGTCTGCTGAACCATCATTTACTATCACAATATTATTATAATTTTCTTGCAGCAAGCCTTCAATCACTTTGGCGATTGTCTTTTCCTCATTATACGCTGGAATTACAATAAATATTTTTGACATAGCTCAAATTTCTAGCTGAGTCATTGCTTATAAACATTTTACTCTTTTTTAAATCGCACCAAGCTCTTGCTTGCCTTGGTAAATTCAATCGTTCTCTTTAATCCGTCTTCCAAGCTAACGATTGGAAACCAGCCAATAGCTTTTTTAATTTTACTAATGTCTGGATAACCCAGTTCTCTCATAAATAGCAGCCTCTCCTTAAATTTTACACTTGAAGATGATTCAGTTAATTTAACAATCTCATTAGAAACATCCATCAGCTTGTGCACCTGAGTACCGCCCATATTCACCGGCTCATTCATCGGGCTGTCCATTAATTTTATAACACCTTCAACAATATCTGATACGTAGCAAAGTGAGGTGATAAATTTTTCATCTCCAAAAATCTCTAAATTTTTATTTTCCAAAGCATTGACAATAAAATCCGGAATCATTTGTCCGTCCTGTAGTAGCATTCGCGGACCATATGTTCTGAAAATCCTGACAACCTTGGTATCGATATTAAATTGGTCATGATACACATCTACAATTGTTTCTGCATATTTTTTCCCCTGATCATAACATGACCGCGGCTCCAAATGATCCATTGCTCCACGATATTTTTCCTCAACGTATATTGGTTTGTTTAAAGTACTCTTTGGCACATCGCCATAAACAACTGATGACGAAAACTGCATGAACTTTGCCTTATATTTAACTGCCAAATCCAATGAGTTTTTCATAACCACTGAATTTGCTTCAATTGTCTGAATTTTATGCTTTTCAAAATTTTTAACTGATGTTGGACAGGCTAAATTATAAATTTCCTGAATGCCATAGACGTTAATCTGAAATTTCGATACATCTTCCAATTCCTCTAAATTGTCCAAAGGCTCTGCCAAATCATGCTTGATTAATTCAAAATTAAATTCCTGAAGCAAATGATTTATATTTTCTTGGTTAGAAGAAACAAAATTATCAACGCAAATTACATTTTGTCCTGAGTTAACCAGACGGTCGCACAAATGTGATCCAATAAATCCAGCTCCTCCCAAAACTAGAATATTTTTATTTTGTTTTACCATAAATTTGAATTTAAGAGTTATTTATTGATATTTTAGACGAAAATTAGGATTTTGGCAAACCAATTATCCTCAAAATTGGGCTATATTTACTTTTTTTTAAGCAGCAGGAAAACAACGGGTAAAAATAATAAAATCATCCAAAGCCAGGGCCCTAAAATTACTCTATAAAACAGTAAAATAAGTAATATTAAAACAATTCCAGCCAGAACTTTTATCCAGTCTTTTTTCCTCATTTCAGTCAGGGCGTCAAGGTATAAAGCTATAATCCAAAAAATCATTAACAAAGCAGGGTGAATATAAAAACAAATTAATCCCGGCCAAATTTTTTCAAATACAAAAAATGAAGCCACTGCTAATAAGCTAATCAGATGCAAATCACTGAAAATTATGCCTAATTGTCTGTTCTGCTTAATTTTCTGCCTAATTTCTCCCATATATTTTGTCCAAATAAATCAAATTCTATTTCTGTAATTTTTAATGAATTATTTGGAATCACAATTACAAAACTATATCCTTCTGTAGGATGAAAAAAAATATCTTTTAGATCAAACTCAATCTCTTTTGTCTGCCACTGGTCTTGTTTTTCAATTTCAATATTTTCATTTAGAAAAATCTTTTTGCCTTCATCTTCAATAATGCCAAATTCAAAATTCTGCAAATTCTCAGACGAATATGTTAATTTTACCTTTGCATTTTCAAATTTAACAGGCATACGCAAATTGAAGGCAATTGGACTGTTTATAATTTTCATGTATGAGTCATTTTCTTCTACAATCATTTCATAATCTTCTGGCATAAAAAATCTAGAGACAAATCCGCTTTGCTTGCCAAAATCATATTTTAAATGAAAATGACCGCTAAATGAAAAATAATTATAAGCAAAACCAAAAAGTATGGCCATTGGGATCAACCAAATAAAAATTCTAATTATAACAATATGGTTTTTCTTCATAAATTCAAATCCAAAGATATTTTATATAAATAAAAATTATCAATTTGTGTGTTCAACTCAAATTTTAAATTCTGATTTATTTTTGTTCTGTTTATAAATTCCATATCATCTGGCGCTAGCATTGAATAATAATAGACTGGTCGTGAATCAATCAAATTTGCCACAAATGGAAAAATTGCATAATTTTCTAAAAACACAATTACTTTTCTTTTTGGAAAAAATATTTTATCAGACCGGTCTGTAATAATAATGGCATGGTCTTCTGTCTTTTCTAAAACAATATTTCGAGTTTGATTATATTTTTCCAAATTCTGTTTTACTGCAAATAAACTTTCATCTGTTTTTACAAAAACCAAATTAAATGTAAACAAGCTTAAAACTAATAAAAATAAAATTGTTGAACTTGCTTTTATATTAATTCTTACTTTTTCAAAAACCTTCCAGACTGCGAACAAGCTGTAAGACATAAATGGCAATAGCAAAACAAATATTGGCAGCCAGTATCGCAGATATGAAGTACCAATGGTCAGTTTTGAAGCATCAAAATGATCATAAAAAACATATCCGCCATAATATATTATTAAATAAGCACTGACAGCTAAAGTAATTAAAAGATAAACAAACTTTTTTGTATAATGTTTTTTATCTTTGTAAAAATAAATAAAAAAGGTAGCAATTCCTGGAATTAAAAAAATATTAAACCATGCTAAAAATCTCCAAAAATAATTAATAAACACAGTAATGCTCTGAACCAGCTTTATGCCAAATGGAAAAATTGCTGAAACTGAAAAGAATGAACTTAAAATTGTAAAAATATTTCCATTTGCAACCTGATCATTTAAATCTACACTTAAAAGCCTGGTATTATAACCAAGCTGAAAATAGCCCCCATATAATTCTTTGTTTAAATGCAGAGTCGGTAAAAATGCAACTACTACAAAAATTATACCAATTGTGATGCCAGCCCAATTCGCTTTTTTTATGTTGAACAAAAGCAAGGCGAAATATAGCAATGCTACCCAATAAATCTCTGATGGTCTAATGCTCAAAGCTAAACCTAAAAGCAATCCTGCTATAGCATATGTTTTCAAAACTCTTGGTTTAAAATAATTTTTTATTCCTTTTTTATATTTTATGTTTAACAAAATAGCCAAAGAAATAATTAACAAATCAACAAATATAACATTGGGCATCAAGCTTTTTGCAGTATAATAAATAAAAATTGGATGAAAAAATAAAAGCAATGCGCTAAGCATTGCCACTTCTTTTTCAAAAATTTTGCGTAATCCTAAATACAAAAAAATTGGAGTAATAGCGCTGACTATTGGAATTATAAAAGGAATTATATAACAGCCAAATAAATCAGCTATCACTCCTAAAATAATTGGCATGCCTAAAAAATATCCAGGTACAATGTCTCCGTTGGCATTTGAAGTGGCAGATCTTGGAATGATAACTCCATTTACTTTTAAATTATCAGGTTCAGCAATACCCATTGATCCATTTGAATAATTGCAGGAAAAAACATAATTGGCCGTTTCATCTGGAGAATTAAAAATTTCCTTTGGCGCGCTAAAAGCTAAAAAGCTGTACACAAAAAAGCATGCAATTCCCACTATTGCCAACACAAATATAGGCTGATTGTTCTTCACCCACTTTTTCATATTGCTTGTATTTTAGCGTAAAATAACAAAAATTTCAATTCATTCTTATTAATATTTATTGCGTTAAACAAGAACAGAATTGGGGGTCTGGGGGGCTGATTGCCCCTTGCAAAACCTCATAATCTTCATCGTCCCTTCGCATTTGAAGCCCCCCAGCGGTTTTTGGTTACTTTTTGGCGCCAAAAAGTAACTTGGCGCAAGCCAACATTGCAAAGCCCAAAGCAGGCATATGCCTGTATAGTAAAAATGTAAAATGGGTTCTTCTTTATTTTTATTTATAATCAAAAAAGACAAAGCATTGCTTTGCCTTAAATTATTCCAGTAGGCGCAATCCGCGCCAAAAATAGATTTCTTTTTTTATCTCCTGCCACTCTAGACCAAAATTCTCCCTCATGGCAAGTACAGCTACTATCCCAGCCAAACTGAAATTCCTGTTCGAGAACATCTGAGTCATCAATGCCCAGCCTATCTGCTTCGCAATAAATCATTTGCTGCAAATGATAAGAAACCTTGCCTTTGCGAGGGCCATGCTCTACTTCTTTAAGACACAAACGAGTTCCCCACTTACCAAACCTTGATCTAATTTCCTGCTCCTGCTTTTCATCTTTATCATGTCCATAACAGCACGGGCCAATACCACAGCCAACCCAAAACCTTAATTTCTCAGGCGGAGTCTTTAAAACCATTACCACTTCTTCTAATATTGAATAATTCCATCCTCGTCTAAAAATATTTTTTAATCCTAAACGCACAACGCACATTGCTTTTTGAATTGGATCCCAGACAACTCCGATCGGGCAATCATAGGTTAAAATTCCGATTCCCACTCGGGTGTCGCGAAAAACAAGACCTGCATCTGAATCATTTTGCGTCCGCCAAAGACCTGGTCCTAATTGAATCGTATTTGAATCATGAAAATTCGCAACCCCAGTCTTAAATTCTACTCTTGGAAAAAACATTTGTTCAATATTAAGAGCAGACATAATTTCTTTTCTTTTCGCCGCTCCTGCTTCAGTTTGCAGCAAACTGCTACTATCTCCATGGCCTTTACCTAAAAAAATATATTCAACTGCTCCGTCAAAAAGTTTTTTCCGCTCAAAGGCCATTTTTTCTCCTTTCCTCATCTGGGAAGCAATCTGGCCACAAAAGCATTTCTTGGATATTCTCTGTCAGCATCTCTGACATTGGACCAAAAATCTCCATAACCATCAGCATTTGGATCTTTCATGCCAAAACATGAAGTACATCTCTTGTCACAGATAATTTTTCCAAAACCTAGATTTAATGCTTGTCGATAAATTATTTTCAAATTGTCATGGGCAACATGCAAGCCGCCTTTTCTTGGCCCATATGAAACATTGCCTTCAACCACATCTGGTCCGTATTCTTTTCTTAAAAATGACATTCTTTCCCTATTCTTATCTCCGTATTTTGGATGCTCGATTGGATAGCCATTGCAGCAAGGGCCAATTCCTCCGCCAATCCAAAGATTCAACTTTTCTGGAGGCCTACGTAGCTCTTTCACAGCTTGTTCTAAAATTGTATATTCTTTATAATCCTCTCTATAAATATTGCATATGCCCATATGAATCATGCAAAGCGTATGAAATTCTGGATCATAAATAAGTCCAATATGACAGTCAGCTGTAAAAATTACAATTGCCACTTCTGTATTGTTTCTGATAATACCACCATCAGCTGAAATCGTTGATATTAAGAGCCCAGTATCAGTAAATACTACGAGAGGTTCATCAATATCAAGCACTGTAGTTGAACATTCTACAGAAGGAACAAACAAATACTCGACCTGTAATTCCTGCATTAATCTTTGTCTTAATTCTGCAGAACTTGGATCTTTTGGATGAAAATTTCCCCATTTTCTACCAATTAAATCATATTTAACATATTTGAAAACGGTCTTCATCCCCTCCCCCTTTTTGAAAAGGACAATTAAGCTAACTTATACTATTATTGTATAAAAGTCAAGCTAATTTTACAAAAAATATTGACAAAATTATAAATACATGCTAGAATACAATATTGTTCTTTTTCATTTTCCGCCTCTGCGTACGCCTGAAATCCAGGTTAAAGTACAAGGAAGGCATGCTCGCCACAGTGCGAAGCAAGGAGAAATGACATGGTTTCTAAAACCTCACCTCCAACTGCATATCAATTGATCCAGCTGACAAGAAAATTCACTGAATTTCTTGCCAGCTATCGTAATCCTGGCACAGCCATTACTCTTTTCCTGATTAAAATATATGCAAATTGGGTGCAGGGACTAAACAGTAGATCCTGTCAAACAGCAATAGAAACAAACGCAGATGCTTTTCAAGGTATTATTTTAGAAAAAGCCTTGCAAGACGATCTATCAGAATCTTTATTTATTATTGAAAAAAACATTACGATAAAGGGAAAACAAGATAAGATCGATCTTTTCGCATCAGGCTCTGGAGAAGGAACTGATCTGAAAGGTATGCGCCATGAACTGCCTAGTCAGCGCAGGGCAGATCTAATCTTTAAGAAAAACCCATTTAAGAAGATTACTGAAAATAATCCCTACTGGAAACCCAAACCATAATAAAATAAATCCCAGCTTTATAAGCTAGGGATTTTTTATTATATAGAATTTATAATTTAGAGTAGTTCTTCTAATTTCTGACTTTCATCATCAGTAACCAATGAATTGCGTTTAAATATTTCAATTATTTTCCGCTTAAATTTCATTTCCTTTTCTTTATTTCTTTCAATCCTTCTTCCAATCTCAGCAGCTAAATCAGCCAATTTGTTATCCAAATACATCTTATCTGGATACTGATTTTTTACTGTCATTTTAAAATCAGATAATTCAGTTTTAACTTGACTTAGACCACCTTCAACTTTATCAAGCCTGCCTTCAACTTTATCAAGCCTGCCTTCAACTTTATCAAGCCTGCCTTCAACTTTATCAAATCTTTTTCCCACCTCTAAAAATCCAGTTTGCACAGCACCAGCTAAATTATCAATTTTTTCATTGGTTTTCTTAAATTCTTGTTTTATTTCCTCATCCATATATATAATTTTAGCACACAAAATCAATTTAGTAAATTTCATCCTTTTTTTCCTTCAAAAATGCAAACCAATCATCAATTACATCAATAATTATATTAAACGGCGCAGCAATAATAAAATCTAAAATAAATATAAAAATGTTTATTCTGGAAAATTTAGTGGAAATCCACTGGCCAACTTTAATAATTGGCATAAAGAAAAATTCTATTAAACTTGAAATGAATCCGCCTCTTTCTTTAACCACATACATTTCCTTAGCTGACTGGCGCAGCCGATAACCGAAAAAGCTGACAATGCTTAAAAATATTAAAAAGATAGCTCCGCTAATTATATTAAATTCAAGCTGCATCAAACCCCAAATCAATGCACCAAAAGTTATAACATATGTGCAAAGATAGAATAGGCCAAAAATTACCTGCTTGATTGCTCCCCAATCCCGCGGCGGCTTGATTATTGTCTTTTTCATATCATCAACCCAGCCAAAAATTATTTTCATAGTTTCGCTTTGAATCTTTTTAGCATTCCTTGATGAAGAAACAATTATTGTTTTGCCCAGAAAAAATAAAAGCAGGATCGGTACAAATAAATTAATCAGAAGCGGAATATAACTTATTTCCTTAATTATAAAATATTCAAAAGGAACTTCGATCGCTAATGCCAATAGCATCTTTGTTAAAAATATATAAATCATTGCCCGAAATATACTTTTATTCAAACGCGATTTTACAAACTTCTTCTTCTTGGTCACTGCTACATTCAAATAGGCCTTTGTCGTTTCCGGATCCAGAAGGATCGATTCAACCTTATCTGGATTTTGCTCAATAATATCTTTTACCATGTATAGATAAACGCTAAATGATTTTGAGTGACGCTGAATCTTTCTTGCCAGCCGGTGATGTAGATGATGATCAATTATTTTTTTTATTTCAGAAATATTTACTCTAATATCATCAAACACTTCATCAGGATCTGAGTACCAGGCAGGATAAAACAAACGAAACAATGAATAAGCCACCATATCATTATCAGATTTTACCAAAGCCCTTTGCACGCCAACAAATATTTGCAAATCTTTTTCATCTTCAGATATTGAATCATCTAAAATTTCTGTCTGATACTTGGCAATTGCATAAGTTGCGTTTATCAAAGCTCTTTTAAAATTTGAAGGCACTAAAATTTCTTCAATCTCAACTGATACCAAACCTAAAAGCCAGTTCCTCATTTTATTTTGTTGGGAATAGGTAAAGGAATCCTTTATTGCCAAATACAAATTTGCAGTTTTATTTAATGCAATATTAACCTCGTTTACTTTGGTTTCTGGCAGGCTGTTATTTTCAACATATCCAGCCCGAATCAATTCTTTAATAACTGATTCTCCGATTTGAGCCCCTCTGAGGCATTCATAAAATCTGCGCTTGCAAATCCGGTTAACAGCACTTTTTCGAAGTAAATGCTCGTCCCGATAATCAACAATATTTCTGATTTTTTCATATGCTAAAACAGCCTTGGCTACCACTTCATTTACGCCAATAGTGCTGTCCTGCGCATATTCTGACGGAGCCTGTTCGTTATAATATGCAGCTATTAAATTTTCGATTGGTTTAGTTGGCATATTTACCATGTTATTCTAGCATAAATTTAAAAAAATAAAACCTGAGAAATTTTCTCAGGCTTCTATCACATTCTGGTTAGAGTTAGACCTTTGGGATCGTAACTCAATTTGAATAATTGATTTTCCCTATTTTTCCGAAAAATACTCACAATTCCTTCACGGCAATATCGAAAAAACTTTGCCAATATGAGCCAGACAGAATCCTGGCCTCTGTAAAAATGCCGAGTTGTGCCTTGTCTCGTATTGACAATGGCTATTACAGACTTTTTACCTTTTTCAAACCTTACTTCATATGCTTTGTCTTCATATGCTGATCGCAAAATATTTGCCATAAAGGCATTAATCGATTCTTCATTTATTCGCATTTTCCCTCCATTTCCAGAACATTTTACTATAGCATATATTATAAAAAAAGTCAAACGTTGACTAGGAAATTAGATTAATTGCTGATAAGATATTCATAGTATGATAAAAAATCTGACATTTCTTTTTATAAATCTTGCACTTACAATATTTGTTTGTATAAATTTTTTTGTCGAACAAAACTTTTATATACACATAATTGCATCAGGCATTTTTTTAATTTTAAATACTTATTTATTTGCCTCAATTTTTTCAAAATATAATTTTAAATCATGGATTTTATCTATTTTACTTATAATAGGCATCATAATTATCCCAGGATCAATAATCTATTATTTTTATCAGATTAATTCATATGTGATAAGTATTCTGGTCGTATTAATCTTTGGATTATCAACATTTTTTTGGTATAAAAGCGATACACCATTATTAAAGCCACATATTCCAAAATTAAAACTGACTTTTCTTGAATTCTTAACCATGGTCAGCTATTTAATTTCTATTGGCTTTATTCTTTTTATTTTAATTAAATCCAGATCAGATATTGCTGTCAGAACGCCCTGGGCTTTAATTGACAAAAGAATATTTGTCCTTTATTTTACTTCAACCTTTATTCTGATTGTTTTATTTTGGCAGACAAAATTAAATTCATTTTGGCAAAAAACATTTTTATCAATGCATTTTTTTGTTTCTTTTTGTGTTGCATTTATTGTTTACAAATTAGGATTTGGCTATGATCCTTTTATTCATCAAAAAACAGTAGAAATAATCAGCCAAGATGGTTTTATCTCCCCAAAACCACTATATTATCTTGGGCAATATACACTCGAAGTATTGGTGCACAAATTATTTTTAATTCCAATTGACTGGATTGATAGATTATTTGTCCCTGTTTTAGCAGCAATCTCTCTGCCAAGCATAATTATTTTTTCCATAAAAAAAATAAATCCAATTGCTGTGTTAATCTTTTTAGCTATCCCTTATTCATTTTTAGCATTTACCACCCCTCAGAATCTAACTTTTTTCTTTAGTCTTTTATTAATATTTCTGGCTTATCGATTTTTAATTTATAAAGACATTTCCTGGATTTGGCTTGGTCTATTATCCTTAATTATACTGACCATTCACCCATTAACCGGCCTTCCAATGCTTTTATTTTCCCTGGCCTTGCTTATTTTTAGATATAAAGCCAGTAACCTAATAAGCAAAATATCAAAAACCCTTTATTTAATATTGTCTGCAATAATTATTCCTTTTGCATTTGTCTTATTAAATTTAACACGCGGCTATCAAATCAATTTCCGATTTGATTGGAATGTAATCACTTCAGATTTATCAAGTTTTTTTCAAAACATGTTTTATTTAAAAAATAATTTTAGACAGATTTATGATCTGATATACTTTTATGGATTAAATTTAAAATTCTTTATAATTATTTCGATTATTGTATTTTTAATTTTATTTTGGAAAAAAGGCAGCCAGATGTTTGGTCATAAAATAAAAACTCAGCCCAAACATCTGGCTGCCATCTTTCTTGGGTCTTTTATTATCACTGGAATAAATTATTTAATCTTAAAAAACTTCTTTGTCTTTGAAGAATTAATTTATTATGAAAGATCTGATTATGCATTACGACTAATAACTTTAATGTTTTTATTTTTAATCCCTCTGATTCTAATATTTATTTCAAAACTTATTGATTTTAAAAATAAAAGAAAAATAATTGTAATTTCAATTTTTATCCTCTTGAGTTTAATAATTTCAGCCAGCTTTTACCTCAGCTATCCCCGCTATGACAATATTCAGGCCAGCCGGGCATTAAATGTAAGTAAATATGATTTTAATGCTGTGCGATATATTGCAGATAATGAAAATCTACCATACATAGTGCTCGCCAATCAAAATACTTCTGTGGCTGCAATAAAGCTATACGGATTTGAACCTGTTTATAATAATTATTTTTACTATCCAATTCCAACAGGTGATGAATTATATCAAATTTATCTAAAAATGGTTAATGATCAACCAAGAATTGAATACATTAATGAAGCTAAACAATTGACCAGAATCAGCACGGTTTATTTTGTTCTGCCAAAATACTGGGATAATTTCAATCAAATTAAGTCAGCAGCCGAGCAGATTGCAATTGAACATCATTCTATTGATGAGCAAATTGAAATATTTAAATTTTAGTATTTGTAAAACATTCACTATTGTGATATTTTATTATTAGCCATTCAGGAGGGCATACAATGAAAAACGCAAAACTGCTCTTTTTTATTTTGTTAATGCATGCCTGTTCGACAGGCCCAAATTTTGCGAATCAAAAATTGAGAGGCCATGACTTTGCAGGCAAGCAATTACAAAATGCGAATTTTTCAAATGCATTTTTAGAAAAAGTAAATTTCAAAGGCGCAAATTTAAGAGGTGTGGTTTTTTCAAATGCTAGTCTAAGCGCTGCTGAGTTTGACAAAGCAATCCTGATTGATGCAGATTTTGACAATGCTGATCTGAGCTATGCCAGTTTTAATGGTGCTGACTTAACTGGTGCAAATGTAAAAGACGCAAAAAACGTCATTGGGGTTTTTTATACAAAAGCTACCAAATGGCCTGGCAGTTATAAACCAAACGGGGGTATTTGCACAGATTGTAATAATACACAGAACCACTAAACTTAGTGGTTTTTTAAAAAACAAAAAATCCCATATCAGGGACTTTTTTAGAATACAACTAACCGACTCGCCTACCGACCTTCCAATCTATTTTACTTCCTTATGAATGGTATGTTTTTTACAATGTTTACAAAACTTTTTCAATTCTAAACGCTGTTTAATTATTTTTTTATTCTTTTTTGAATAATAATTAATTCTTTTGCAGTCCTTGCATTCAAATTTTATTAGATTATCTTGTGACATAAAGACAGTTTATTGAATTAATGAATCAGCCGAAATTTGATTTATCTTATACTATTTTAATTTATTATGCAAATTATCATTGGCTTGCCATTCGAATCTCGAGCTCGAACAAAATGAAAGCAAGAGTGAAGAATGGAGCCACCCGCCGGACTCGAACCGGCGACCGACGGTTTACAAAACCGTTGCTCTACCAACTGAGCTAGGGTGGCATAACGCTAAGAGTTAAAGATTGAAAGTTCTTGCCAAAGGCGGGCCCGCCCCTGGCGGGAAAAAGTAAAAGACAAAAGTTAAAATATTAACCAAATCACAAAATACATTATATACAATTTTTCGATAATTGTCAAGAGAAATTTGGATAAAAAAGCAGATAATCTCTGAATTATCTGCTACATTCTATTATTGCACTTTAGGTGCAAATGGCACATCATGCTCATGTTTACAAACTGTACATTTCACTCTAGCTTTGGCAAAACCAGCTGAATAACCAATTAGCTGATGGCTTGTTTGAGTAAGGTCATTTTTTCCATTATTACAGTTAGGACAATAAGCTGGAATACCAGTAACTGTTCCTGTCTTACCTCTTAACGGAGGAACTTTTCTGCCATCAGGCAAAGATGAATCAACCGTTTGAGCTTTGTTAACTTCACGTAGCATTTTATCATCATCAAAAATTACAGCATCATCATCTAAGGTTCTGGGAGCAGGTGGCAAGGAAACGTCTGTATTTGAACGATTTCTAATTCTTATCAAAATGTTTTTTAGCCAATCACTCGGTGCCATTTGTCTTCCCCTTACTTTTGATGTTACTAATGATTTATAGCATATTATTTCAGTAATGTCAAGTGAAATAAAAAACGGATAATATTTGAATTACCCGCTATTTTTTCACTTCATATGTTTCTTTACATTTACTACACTGAACAGAAATTGTTCCTTTTCTATTCTGTTCCACACCATGAATATTATCTGCAAAACAATGAGGACATTCTGATCTCATTTTAGTCAAAGTCTTTTTTAAAACAGCCTCAACCTTTTTATCTCGAGGATCAGTGGTTCCGACACCTACTGGCAAGGGTGAATCTGACCATCTTGCTTTTCTTTCCTGATCTTCTTTTTCAAGCAGACTCATTCCTCTTTTTTTTCTTTTTTTGAATGATCCGAACATTTTGCCCCTCCTTGCTTCTTTCTTTTCTATTAAATATATTTAACATATTTATTTTATTTTGTCAAGTTTACTTTTTACAATAAATTGCTAAAATACATTAATGAATTAATAATAACAAAAATATGCTAAAAATTGGTCAAAAAATCCCAGATTTCAGCGTAGAAGCATTTCATAACAATGAAATAAAAAAGATAAATTTAATTGATGAAAAATGGTTAGTTCTCCTTTTTTATCCTGCTGACTTTACTTTTGTCTGCCCTACTGAATTAGAAGAAGCTGCTTTATATTACGAGGAATTCAAGAAGCAGGGCGCAGAAATAATGAGTGTCAGTACTGACACAGCTTTTGTTCATAAAGCATGGCATGATAATTCAGAGGCTATAAAAAAGATAAGGTATCCAATGATTGCTGATCCTACAGGAACTATTTGCAAAGCATTTGGCACTTATATTGAAGAAGAAGGTGTGTCTGTCAGGGCAACATTTATTATTGATCCTGACGGCGTATTAAAAGCAATGGATATCCATGACAATAGCATTGGCCGAAGTGCTGATGAGATTCTACGAAAGCTTCAAGCAGCTAAGTTTGTCAGAGATAATAATGGCGCTCTTGTTTGTCCAGCCAACTGGAAGCCTGGTAAAGACACGTTAAAACCAGGACTTGATCTCGTTGGAAAAATTTAAACTAACTTTATTTCTTTAATAAAAAAACCTGCGTTAATTCAACGCAAGTTTTTGTTTTAAAAGGCACAGCTTGTTTTCACCCGAAACGTATGACCTTTGTTTTCCTTCTGAACTCCAAAATAATACTGAACATCAAAGGACCATGGCGTATCTGGCTTGTTCAGTCCAAAGTGTGGACCAAACATAACACCTTTTTCAATCTGTTCACCATGAACGCCAAGCTTCAGCCATTTTATAGGATGATAGTCTAAGGCGTAAAAGCCATAGTAATCATAAACATCTTTAAAATGGTTGGCCAAAAAATCTCCTTCGAAAAACATCGTGAACTGGCCCTCAAAAAATGAAAATCCAATCCACAGACTGGCATCAAATGCAGTCGTATCTGCCCAATTGATTCCAGTACCAATCAACGGAGATACCCAAAACCAATCAGTAATCACCCACATTGGGCCAATATAGGCAAAATACATGTGAATACCATTTTCTGGTGATACAAATGCAATTGAATTGCCAAATAGCGACAATGTCTGACCTGCAGCCAAATTATCACCTAATTCGACTGAGCTCTCGACAGAAAACATCAATTCAGCGCCCCTCCAGCTATACTCAGCAAGAGCAGTTTGCGAAACGCACAGCAATACAATAAAAATCAGCTTTTTCATGTTTTTTCCTCCAGGAAATTGTAAGAACAGTCAACATCATATTATAACAAACATAAATAAATATGTCAACAGCATTATTCGTAATTATTTGTAATAATAACAAAAAAAATTTGTAATATACTAAAAAACAGCATGTTATGACATACTGTTAATTTGTAATATTGTCTAAAAGCTCATTCATTAATATATGAATCTCAAAGTTTGAAGCAACATGACTGGCCCCAAACTATAGCATTTTTTCTGCATACACTTCAGAAGCTGACTTTGCAATTATTGGATTGGTAAAACCTGTTCTTCTTATTTTTTGTACAAACGGATAGGTATTTGGCACTCTTCCAGGCACACAGCAATCCATTACCATAAAATCAAAATTTTGATCTTGGTCAAAAATTTTCTCAGCATCTACTAAATTATTAGCCCAAATTACATCTGCCCTGTCTGCAACTGTAGTCTGCCAAAAATCAACCAGCGTATCTTCATCCTCAACCACAAAAATTCGAGCCTTTTTCAAATCTGGCGCCCTCCTTTTCACCAATCAAAACGTGCCAATATATATGGCACAGACAATAAAAATAGAATAACATATTTTTTCACTCGTTGTCAAGACTAAAAGCAACTACTTGAATTTTTTCGACAAATATACTAGAATAAATAATCAAAAAGGAGGGAACATGCAGTCCTTTACAAAACGCCTAAAAGCAATATTTTCACAGCGCGATCCGCCAAAAGAAAAATTAGCTGATAAAAGAGTGGCTAAATGGATTGAAAAAAGAAAAAAGCATTTTGATACGACTAAAAAAGAGGTAGAAAAATTAATTGAAAAATATCAATTGCAGCCAGATGGCAAACCAATTGAATATGCCTTAATGGATCTACCACCGCTGATTAATGGTGTAATACCAAATACAATTTGTATTTTAATTGTTAATGCTGAGAACTTTGAAACAATTGTAAAAGGTGAAAATGTAAAAGATATAGATATGCTATTTCCTGATAAAAAAATTTTTGCCCAAGATCAAATCAAGAATTTTTTCATTTAAAGTTGGATGGCTTCGGATCTATACAGATACCAATTTCAATGCCAGTGACTTTTATACAAGCTTATGGAATAACCTAAATCATACTTTCAAGGAATATCAGGGTAAAGTAGTGAAAATGGATGACTTTATTAAATATATCAAAAACAATATTGGACTGTATTATGATGTGATTTTTGACAAAAAGCTTATTCTTATATCAATTAACTACAGAGCTCTTGAACCGGAAAAACAAGTTACTTTAATTTATCCAAAAAAACAAGCAGATTCATAATCTGCTTTTTTATATTCTGCCTTTTAAAAAAACATTCAATCGCATAAAGGAATTTTTCTCTCCTGCGATATATTGTATCAAGGCAATTAAATCCTGAAATCTTCTATCAATTTGAATCCGGCGCACTTTATTTGACGAACGTCGAAAACTTCTTCCTCGTTGAGCCTCAATATCTTCAATTAATATTTTTAAATCTTTTTCTCCGTTAAATCTAAGACCGGGAATGGTATTAAATACTGGCTGTTCTCCAAGTAAATATCTAAGTAATGAAATGCAATCATTTATTCTAACCTGGAACTGATCTATTTTACTACCTGATATTGGTTTTCTCAAAGCCAACTTAAACTTATTATATAGTTCTAAAAGTTCTGGTCTTGTCTTCATTTCACTCCTCCTTTGTGATATTATTTTTTATCAAATATTTTCAAATCAGTCAACTTGACAAAATGTAAGAAATATTTTAAAATACTATCATTCAATATTCCAAACCCACTACTAAGGAGTGAAAATGAACAGTCACCTTTCTGAAGCACAGCATCATGTTGATCTAGGAGAAACCGATACTTATATAAAATGTGAATATTGTCATAATTCATTGCCCAGTCATCATGCTGACTGTCCTCAGGTTACTAAAAAATTTCAAGAATGGAAAAAAGGGTTGAATATTGGCAGAAATGGCATAACTATGCCAAAAAATCTTAATCCTACTGCACAGGTCGGCTGGCATATAGGAAACATAATGCTTGATCCGAAAAATATTGCAAGAAACTAAACTCTTCTGACATTCAGAAGAGTTTTTTATTGACTTATTAAAATGTATATGCAAAAATTTAAATAGGCCTGTTATTGCAGAGTATTTCAGGTCTTCATACTCTAACACTCTTGCGGAAAGGAAAACGACCATGCTGAAAGTAGCAAGAGACAATCCTTATGACGGTTAAATAATCGTCAAGGAACATCAGATGGATTTGATTCAATCCTTGGGCTGCGCCTAGCCGATCAAGGAATTTTAAAAATTTTTAACTCTCAAGTGGCGCATTGAGAGTTTTATATTTGACAAATTTTTAATTTTATGAAAAAATTTAAATGGAGGGGGGTAGTCCAAGGTGGGACGTCAATCAACCGTACAACAGTAGCGTCCACGAAAACCTTAAACAGTAAAGGAGTGAATGATGGATCACTTCAACATCGTCGGACGACCTGCGCCTGGAGACGACCCTTACGAGACCCCTAGCCTCAGGCTTTGAAAATTGACTTTTGGCTGCTTTTAAGCCGACCCTTGTCTTTTCAAAGCGACGTTGAACTCCTACTGACATTCAGTAGGAGTTCAAATTTTTTAAATTATTTTTTCATTTTAAAAAACAACCAATTCTTATCCCTGAACTTTATCAATGCATACTTCCCCTTTAATTTTCTGCCTTTTATTTCAATAATATATTTTTTTTCTTTTTTCTCATCTAACATTTTGTATCTTCCTCTGTCCCAAACTTTTACCTCACCTGCGCCATACTCTCCTTTTGGAATCGTTCCCTTCCAATATGCATAATCAAGCGGATGATCTTCAGTTTGGACTGCTAATCTTTTTAATCCCACCTTTTTCGGTGGTTTTTTTGGAATGGCAAAAGATTTTAAAACACCGTCTTTTTCCAATCTTAAATCCCAATGCAAATTTCTGGCATGATGCTCCTGAATTGAATAAATATCTCCAGTTTTTGACTTTTTTACCACTGGTTTTGGTTCAGGAGTTTTAGTAAATTTTCTTTTCTTTTTATATTGTGTTAAAGACATAGATTATTTTAACAAGCCAATTATATTTCCTATCAATAGTCCTATTAAATACGCAAAGGCAGAAACTGCGGCCCCAATAACAAGCATTTCAAGTCCGCTCTTTGACTTGTCTATTTCTGTTAATTGGCCCTTATAATATCCTAGAATAAATAAACTTAAACAAGCTAAAATGATTGAAAGAATTATTCCATAACCAACTGGCAGAAAAAAGTATGGCAGAACAGGAACAATTCCACCAATTATATATGAAAAAAACATATATACAGAATTTTTAAATGGCTTTTCATACTTACCCATTACAATTCCCAATTCCTTATGGGCTATTTCCTCTAAAAGCAATTTTTCATCTTTCATCACATGATTAACCATTTTCTTTATCTCATCATCATGATATCCTCTTTTTTTATAAAATTTAATTAAATCTTCCCTTTTTGCTTCAGGATCCTTTTGGATCTCATCTAATTCTTCTTTTAATAATTTTTCTTGGGCTTGTCTTTCAGATTTTGAAGATAAATATGTACCAGCTCCCATTGATAAAGCTTCAACTAAAACAACAATGATTCCAGACAGAATTATAACTGCCCTATTATTTGTACCGCCGGCAATCCCAGTTAAAACTCCCAAAGTTGAGATTAATCCATCCTCAACTCCAAAAACCACCTGTCGTATTTGTCCAAAAACTTTTTGTGAAAACTTTTTCATATTTTTATTTTTTATTTTATTAAAAAACTCCCACTATCTTTATAGTAAGAGTTTTTACTGCTTCACGCAAGTAGTGATGCGTATAAGCAACTCATCCAAAAAGCGCTCAGCCTCAGCAAAAGAATCTGCTACCATTACACATTGTATTTTGCCGCCTTTATAATCAGCTTCTTCGTTCTTGTTCAGCAGCCCAGGATTATAAAAGGCAACTCCTTTTTTATTTTGTTGATCAAAAAGAATCCCTGTACAAAGTTCGAGTAACCTGGAAAAAGGCATGTCACATAAATTCTTATGATTCATATCAATACCATAAATTACTTTGTCCAAAACTCCCTGAACTCTGGCAAATTCCCTGATAAAAGTAACTCCGCCCTTTCGAGCATTAGCTTCAATCCAGGTTAATGTGTGTCTGCCATTCCTAAAAACAATAACTGTATCAAACCCAATATCGCCCTCATGATCTAACCGATTATATTCCCGTGCAAATTCCATTCCCTCTTCCAGCATCTGGGCTTTATTGTATACTGGGATTCTAGCCGGGTATATTGCTCCGCCATATGTCCGGATATCACCAATCAAAATCTGTTCCCAGGGTCCAGGTAAGGGCATTACTTTGCCATTAACCATAAAATGAATTGATGGCGACACCTCAACTCCAGCCAGCCATTCTTCTACCACTCCAGAATTAAACTGAATTCGGTCATAGAATCTTTTTACTTTGTCCTGCCATCCAGCTGAGCTGTCAAATCTAAAATTTTCAGTTGAGCTGGCGCCTTTATCTTCTTTCATTACGACTTGTTTTGCTCCTTTTCGAAAAAGCAATTTAGAAGCATCTATTACTTCTTTTACATCTTGTAAAAATTCTTCTCCATCAGCGACTTTCACACCAATTTCCTTGGCAATTGTTCTGAAATTACTTTTTCTACCATTTCGTTCATTTGATGCTCTGCCAAGTATTTTATATCCTGTTTCCTGGGCAAATCTTTCTTCAAAATCACTAACAATAAATACATCGAACAGAGCCTCAGCTGGATCAGCCAATGACATCAGGTGATGTAGGGTTGCACTGTCTGCTAATAGCTTTTCACCTAAATGCTTTCCGTCAGCCTTTGGCACAATAAAAATTTCATGCAAATTTTCATTGCCATATCCCAGATAATTTCTTCTATATTCCAAATAACTATTTGGCGGCATTGAGGATAATAAGAATATTGACTGTCCTTCTAAAGGAGCTACATGTAATACTCTTTTTTCATAATTTTGTATTCCAGGAATGTGTTTCCAATTTGGTTCAGACATAAAATGTCCGAATATGTTTGGGTGATGTATGGCACTCACGACTACCTCCTGTCGTGTTAGCTTGAACCTCAAGGAACATGTCAGCTATTTAATTAAAAATAGCCATCGCAGCTGATGACTATGAAAGTATAAAAGCAAGCTTTAGCCATCAACTACCAGGGCTATTAATAAAAATAGCAGATATTGCGGAGTAATTGTTTATATGCAAATTTGTCATAAATTATATCTTATACTTTAAAAGTAGTCAATATTTTTAGATGTTAAAAATTATTCATTTACTTGCTGCTCAGCCTCAATTATTGCCTGCTTTATCTCTACTGGAAATCTTTTGCTAAATTCTGTGACAAAATCAGCTGGGAACTCTCTTAATTCAATTAAATCCTTACCTTTCAGCTCAGCAAAAAACCAAATTAATTGTTTACTTTTCGGATCTTCTATTAATAGAAGCCCCGCATCTTCTGGAATTGGTTTTAAATTCGGATAAAATCTACCAACTGGAACTGATTTAATATCTTTTAATATAATCTCTTTTTTTACATTTTCTAATTCAAAATGTGGCTTTCCTTCATATTTTTCTGCTTCTCGAATATGCTGCCATTCCAAAGCGACCTGAGCTCTAGGATCATCGTGCTCAACCAAATATGGAAGTTTACCTAGCACAGCATCAGGCTCTTTTTTATATTCCCAGACTCTCCAAAACCATTGAATGTTCTTCTTCTCTTCAGGAGTTAATTTCTTTTTTTCAGTTTTCTCACCTTTAATAACCTTAAAGTGTCTGGGTTTATCAGGTTGTTCTCCAAAATCTAGTGGAATTTGCTCAACATTTTGAACCATATTTTATAATGAATTGCCAAAAGGAATATTATCCAGGGTTGATTGGTCAACAAAAGTTAAATTTGCCCAGCTATATCCTAATGAAAATAATTTTTCTGCAGATCGGATGTGATGTTTGGTTCCTTTTTGGATTAAAAATACGCGTGTATCAGTATAACTTCTGAGTACTTTCCCTTCATATGACTTGCTGCCTGAAGCAGGATGCGAATTTATGTCTTTAAGGCTTGTTCCATGCTGAATTTCTTCATCTTTTGAATATCCATCTTTATCTGCATCACTCCAGCCAGAATGCCTGATGTCTTTATGCGTAAATATTGCTATCTGATTACCTCTTTGCTGATCTCCATAATTCAAATCATGGATGGCTTCCATCATTTCATCATAGCCGTAACGCCAGTCATGCCCATGAATTGTGCCTGGCTCATTAGTTATAAATTGCCTTCGGTTATCATCATAACCTTTTATTATTACAACATGATAAATTGGACCAGCACCTTGAAAATTTGGATTGTGTAACCCTCTTCCATACACTGGCACTAAAACCGGCTGATTATTATCAATTTCATTTTTTATAGCAATCAAGCTCGGGTTTTTTTTTGTATCTGCTTCAAATGGAAAGTAATTATTTATAATATGAGTCATCTGATGAGCATTGGTATCTTTATTATATCCCCAAAGTTTATTTTCAATATTAACAATGTCTAAAATCTCACTTTTGGGATTATTAATATGTGTATTGCCTTTATAATAATTATCTAGCATAACAGTTGCAGATTCCTCGCAGGCTTCATCAAACGGCGCATACCAGCCGTCTGGCGCCTGAACAGTAAAAGGCACGTTTATATTCTTAATATTACCTGCAAATACTGGCAAAGCCATTAAAAAAAATATTATACTAAAAATTGTAATTTTTTTCATAAAAATTAGACTTTAAATACTTGATTCTATATTTTCCTCCACTTGTTTAATTAATACTTCAATTTCCTTATCTTTTACAATATATTGCAAAAGCCTGGTTACTTCTTCAACTGCATTTGTATTTGCCTTTTCCAATAATTCCTGGGTGTTAGCTGCCTGCTCAGCTTGTTTTGTTAGCTCAGTCAAAGCCTGATTATAGCCATCATCACTATCAAGTACTCTTTTTAAAATACCCTGTTTATTTTTTACATCAATCGGACCTACCAATCTGGTATTAAATATTTCTGCAGGAGCCAATGAAACAACCACTTTTGTTGATTTTACTTCAATATCTTCTTCTGCAAGCTTTTGCAAATCCACGCCTAAATTCACTTCCATATTTCCCCTGGCTTCAATGCTCTGACCAAACAGAAGATCTTTCCAAGTGCCCTCTTTATTTTCTATCAATATCGGTTCATTAAAAACATAAGTCTGCGTTACTAAAAAACCGCGCGCATGAAGAGTTGTTAAAATGACATCAGCAGTCACTTTTCGCTCTGACTTTTCTGGCTTTGCAATGGACCAGCCAAGGTACATTGCGCCTCCAATGATTGCAATAACAGCGATAATTATTAAAATTACTTTTAATTTTTTCATACTTTATCCTTTATTTGATAAATATATATTGGAATTTGATCTTTTGCTGGTTTATCTATTAAAATAGGCTGCCAGTCAGCAATTTTAAAAGAATATGAAATAATCTTTGCACCAGGCTTCAATTCTTTTTGAAGCTTTTTAGCCACTCTCAATTTCAAACTGATCGGATATCCAAAAATGTAAACAACATCTGCATCGGTTAAATCAACTTTAAAAAAATTTCTATACAATATTTGGCAATTTTTACAGCCTGAGAATATTTGCTTAATTTTTGCCCAAAAATAAATTGGCAGAGCCATCTCTATACCAAATGCTTTAGCTTTTGAATTCTTTCCAATAAAAAATACTACTTTACCATTTCCGCATCCCAAATCATAAAAATTTTGACCGGGTTTTAGGTTTGCCAATTTTAATATCCTGGACAAATCTTTTGTTCTGGTCGGAACAAAAGGAGCGCTAGACCAGCTGGCAATGGCAATTGTAAGCAGCAAAACAACCAAAACTAAAGCTGCATAAATCATACTTTTGCAGGCTTTGCCTTTGGAGGTCTAATTTTACCTCTTCTTTTTGCTAATTGCCAGAAGAAAATATAAATTAATATGTGCAATAGGAATAAAAATGCATAGAACCATGTTGGTGATATAATTAATGATGCCAAAGCAAGTAAAACTGAACCAGCAGCTATGAATTTTTGTAAAAATCTGCCAAATCTAATCCATGCCACTTTTTTTGGAATATCAACTGGGAATTCTGCATCCAATGGAATGTTCTTGGTTACAACCTGGTCTGGCTTATCAACTAAAATATTTTCACCATGATAAATTTTCTGATAAACAGGGTCAATATTAAGATCTGCCAATTCAACAGTTGGATATGTATATCTTGGCTTTTTAACATCAATTCTATAAATGCCTTGTCTTGGCACAAAGCTGTATTGACCTTTTCTGCTGGTTACTACTGTATCAACAATATCATTTGTTTTAACATCAATTAAATGAACAATGGCATATGGAACCGGTTTTTTACTTTGAGACTCATATACCACTCCACCACGCCTTTTTTTGCCAAATAACAAGAAAGGCTGTGTAAACAGCAAGAAAAGCAACCAACGCAGAGCAAACAATGCATTTAGTAAATTAGCTGCTGTCGCAGCTAGCACTGTAGGTTTTAAAAAATCATTATTAAATTCCTGAACTGCTGGCATATCTAATGCTTCTCTGACAACCTGGGTTTGATAAACAATTCGCTCACCGACTGCACCAATATATTCAGGTAGTTCTTCAATAGGTGGCATTTCTTCAGGCTGACGTAATAATTCAATTCCTGGATTGATAATCAAGCTTGAACTATATGAAACTTCTCTTTGTCGATAGCCTTCTTTGCTTATCTGAATTCTGTAATTTCCTGGCAGCACCATAAAACCAAACGTTCCGTTTATTGTAGAATATGCTGGATTTGATTGGGCATAAGCATTGCCTGGCCAAACAGTACCATCTTCATGAAGAAGTGTTATATATGCTCCTTGAACAGCAAATTGCTGACCATCGATTTCTTCATATACATATCCCCATGGAACAACCGTAACTCCAAAATCCAATACGTCAACAGACCCATCCAAATACGTGATTACCAGACGGGCAGGATAATTCCCAGGAGTAAAATCGCTTTGAACACTGACTTTATATAATAATCCATCTGCAGTTCTGGCCATTTGGTACGTTGATGATCCAATCAACCATTGCACTGAAGAAGTGGGATTAGGTAAAACTGTAGCATCAAGCTCAACTGAATATACAAAGCTCGGCAATATTGATATATATCTGTTACTGGCAGGTATTAACTCTATTGTATGTCCTGCAGCCCAAAATTCCACATGTTCTGCCCCTACTCTTTGGTCTTCTGGAACTGTTATTTCAGGTGCCTCAGGTATTTCTGGGCATGGTTCACACTCTTCACATTCCTCAAGTCCGCATTCTAATACTTCACAAGTACAACCCAATTCTTCACAGGTAGGAGGTGGGGGCACTGGTTCATTAAAAATGTATCTGTAAGGGGTCATTATATTCCCTGCCAAATCTCTAGCATTTATCTCAACAACAATTGGTTGGCCATCAGTGAAATCCTGAATAGTATCAATTGTTACACGAAAATTACTTGTATCTCCAGTATAGGTGAATACATTTGGCCCAGCTAATTGGTATGTTATACCATCAATCGATACAACTACTGTATCAATATCAACCCCTGATTGATCATCCCGGATATTAAACGCAACATCTGCATCCAAAGGAACACCTCGCTCACCAGGACTTGGATCTGGATTTCTCACATACGGCGGCGTAAGATCGACAATTGGCTCATTAAAAGTGTATATATACGGATTCATTACATTACTTGCCAGATCCATTGCTCGAATTTCTACCCTGACTGGCGTATCAGGCAAGAAATCCTGGATCGGATCTACTGTAATTCGATAATTTAATGGATCACCTGTATATGTAAAAGTATTTGGGCCAGCTAAAGTATATTCAATGCCATCAACAAATATTTGAACAGAATCTAAATCAACACCTGATAAATTATCCCGTAAATTAAAAGCAATATTAGAATCCAATGGTACACCTCTTTGTCCTGGAGTCGGACTAGGATTAGTTACCCAAGGAGGAGTTGTATCGTCTACACAAGGCCCTGTAACAAAGTTGTAATTGGCACCAGCAACTCCATCTAAAATATCATTACTTAACATATCAGCAATATTACTATCAGTTGATCCGCCGACAACATAATAAAAATTAAAACTGGTACTGGTTATCCCAGGTCTACTTCTAAAAACTAATGAGCCATAAACTCCTGACCCATTATAGCCCCCCATAACATTAAAGCCAGTTAAATACACCCTTCCCTCAGCTTCATTCACCACATTGCCCGGATACATCTGATAAACTGTCCCCGGCTTTACTTGAGTACCAGGCATATTTGTAACCTGATCAATAAATTCTATTTCTGCAGGATTAAATTCAATGACTGCGTCAGCAGCGTTTGAATCCACCCCCTCTGTATCAATCATTATATTTACCGAATATTCACATTCCATTCGATACGTATCAGCCGCTGGATCAATCCAAAAATCTGCTGCATTAACGACCTTTGATCCGGCAAAAAATCCAATTGCTGCTAACACTATTATTCCAAAAAGTAGTACTATTTTTTTCATATTTATATTATTAGTTACAAATATATTTATTTTCAAATGTATATACTATTTTTTCTTTTTTTATTTTTACTTTATACGTTTACTAGTCTCCCCATTCATATAAATTATAAACCAAAATACTTAAATCCAATCCGTTTACCTGCGTATCTTGATTTAAATCTGCATGTAAATCAGCTGTATATAATGCAATCACCGTTGCTGAAATATCTAATCCATTTACATAATTATCTTTTGTCATATGCACATCACCAGCTAATACGCTAAAGGTTTCACCCAAAGTGAAATCAAGAATTTCTGCTTGTGTTGGATCCATACTTTGATCATAAAGCTTCTTTTTTAAATGAGACAATCCCTTGAACATAGTATCATAAACGCCAGGAACCAGATCGTCTATTAAAACATCAGCCTCACCTGTTGATTCTGCAGTATCTACTGAATATAAATTCGTAATAACATCTGTTCCAGGAGTGTAAAAAGCTAAAACACCATTTGTGTCCCAATTTCCGGTTCGAGGCAAACGCTTTTCAGGCCAGGCTTTTATATGCACGGTAAACGGAGCTATCAATATTGCCCAGTCAAATGCTCCTGAAGCAAAATCTCCGTTTGTATTATAAGCAAAGGCTGAGTAGTAATAAATAACTCCAAACTCCACATTATAATCATAAGCTAATTCATCAGGCCCATTATATACAAAGTCTCCGTCAAATGGAGTAGCAGGATAGCCAGTAGTACTTCTCTTAATTAAAACACCGCCAAAATCCGGCATAATCGGATTTTGCCAGGTTAAAATAATCCTAACATTATCAACATCTGGATCAGCTGAAAAATTTAATACATTTGGCACAAACACTTCTTCAGGAAGTGTTGTAAAGGAATGATTTATACTGGATACAGTATTGCCAAAATTATCACTGGAAGTTACAGAAAAATAATATGTTGTATCAGCTAATAGTCCGTCTAGAGGAATCGTATGAATTATAACCATTGTGCCATCCTCCCTAAATCCAATTTCATAGCTGTTTGTTAATCCAAAATCAACTCTGGAATCTGCGTCATGGTTTGTTTCCCAAACGATGTCAGCTGAATGAGCAGTAATATTTTCAGCTCTGACATTAAAAATTATTAATTCTTCAGCTAAGGGTAAAGTGGTAAAAGTATAGTCCCCGTCGCTGGCCAATGTACCATCTCCGGCAACTGACACTACCTGAAAATGATATAGGGTATCAGGAGTCAATCCAATCAAATCAATCGAATGAGATGTAACATATGCTCCGTCAAAGGTACTTCCAATCTCATATCCAGCAGTCAGTCCATAATCAACTCTGGAATTTGCATTTCTGTTTGTGTCCCAGGTAACAGTGGCGCTGTAAGGAGTGATATTTATAACCTGAACATTTGAAATAATCAAAGGCGTGCTACCTCCAGGCGGTATAGTAGACTGTTGAACAGTTGCAATTACCCCTACGGTTGTGTCAGAAATTGAGAGACCAATAACTCTTTCATCGCCAAATCCACCGCTAATATATAAAAGATAAGCACCGGCTGTGTTCGGATTATTAATCATATCCACTCCACCAGACGCATTTGTACCTATTTCTATTATCACCGTATCATTTGACGCAATTTCATTTATGCCTGCGTTTGTAGGTGGAGTTAAGGTCAATATATTTGCTGTAAAAGAAGCGCCCCAAGTATTAAATCCAGCCACGGCTGCCAATACTTCCTCTGTCTCATATCCTGTTGTCGGGCCATGAGAAAGATCTATATCGCTAAAATCAACGCCTGCATTATTAAAATTCGAATCAAAAGTAAGAGTTATGGTTGACGCAGGCAAATGAACCCCAGATGGCGTATCAAATTTGATAGTATGATTTGAATCAGCTCCCATTAAATGCGAGGAAACCGCATCTGAAACATTTATTAAATTGGCAGCATCGGTTTGATTTGGAGAAAAACAAAATATACTAAAAACATTAGCAATTGAAATAATTACCAAAAAAGCTAAACTCTTTTTTAGCGCCTTTTTAATCATGAAAATACAGTCATTTATTCGATTAAATTTGATTTTATTATACCATTTTTCATTTTTTTTTACTTGGGGATAAATGATTATTTTAATTTTAAAAAAATTTGTTTATTTTTTTTGCTTTTTCAAAGAAAAATTTGTATAATGTTTATAATTAATTCTTTAATTTATTCAAGTTATATAATCTTTTCAGATTCATTAATTTTTATATGGATCAGCTAAAACAAAAATCAATTGAGCAATACTTTGCTGCTCATGATATTTCTGACCCTGATCAAAAAGCAAAAATTCTGCCAGAAATCACAGAAATTATTTATGATAGAAACGTTTATGTAGTGCAGGCTGAAAAAGAGGAAAATGATTATAAAAAGCAGCAGATAACAAACGATGCTATTGAAATGGATAAAACCATTAATGAAATTATTCAGGAATTTCTGGAGGAAAATCAATAATATGCCTTTAGCACAAAAACCAGTGGTATTAATTATTTTGGATGGTTTTGGAATAACCTCTCCAACAGAAACAAATGCAATCACCCAAAGTGCAAAGCCTTTTTTTAATAAATTAATTAATACTTATCCAACCATGCTTTTAGAAGCTTCTGGCATGAATGTTGGTCTACCATTTGGTGAAATGGGCAATTCTGAAGTTGGGCACGTCAATATTGGTTCAGGAGTTTTACATTATCAAAGTCTGCCAAGGATTGATAAATCAATTGAAGATAAATCATTTTTTGAAAATGCAAGTTTATTAAAAGCAGTTGAAAAAGTAAAAAAATACGATTCCAAGCTCCATATTATAGGTTTAATCGGAAATGGAGGCGTTCATGCGCATCAAAGGCATTTAGAAGCGATGATTGATTTTTGCAGAAAATACAAATTAAAGAAAAAAACTTTTCTGCATGCTTTTTTAGATGGCAGAGATGCTGGTCGCGACACTGGAAAACAATTTTTAGAAGAAATAATAAAATATGGAAAAAAGAAAAAATGCGTTGAGCTAGCTTCAATCTGCGGACGACTATACGGAATGGACAGAAACAGAAGATGGGAAAGAACTGAAAAAGCCTATAATTTAATTGCTTTAGGCCAGGCAGAACAGACAACGCAAAGCCCAATCAAAGCTATTGAAGCCTCTTATGCAAACAATGTCTTTGATGAGGAATTTGAACCAACCTTAATTGTTGATAAAAAAAATAACCCAACCGCCACAGTAGCCAAAGAAGATGCTGTAATATTTGTTAACTTTAGAGCAGACAGGGCTGTGCAGTTAACCCAGGCATTTGTTAAGGAAAAATTTAAAAGATTTGAAAGGCCTTATTTAGAAGGATTAACCTTTATTACGCTAACTGAATACAAAGAAGGATTACCAGTTGAAGTTGCATATCCAAGACAAACAATTAAAAATCCTTTAGCTAAAATATTCAGTGATGCAGATTTAAAACAACTTCATGCAGCAGAAACTGAAAAATATGCGCATGTAACTCATTTCTTAAACGGACAAAACGAAGATAAATTCCCAGGTGAAGAACGAATTTTAGTTCCCTCTCCTCTGGCAGAAAGTTATGCTAAAGTGCCAGAGATGTCTGCTAATCCGTTGACTGACGAACTTATAAAAGCAATAAATTCTGAAAAATTTGATTTCATTGTAGTAAACTATGCCAATCCAGATATGGTTGGCCATACTGGAGATTTACAAGCAACGATAAAAGCTGTTGATGTGGTTGATCAATGTTTACAAAAGCTCATCCCTGAAATTCTGAAAAAAAATGGTATTGCTTTCATTGTCGGTGATCATGGCAATGCAGAAGAATTAATAAATTTACAAACTGGAAAATTAGACAAGGAACACAGCGTTTATCCAGTACCCTTTATAACAATAAGCAACAAACATGAAGCACAAATAATCCAGACTCTGCAAAACAATGATTTATCAACCATGTCACCTTTAGGGATTTTATCTGATGTCGCCCCTACTATACTGGCACAGATTGGGCTTCCTGCAGATCCAGAAATGACCGGAGCCAGCCTTTTATAAATGTACTTAACAAACAAAAAAATCAGCGACTTAATGCCGCTGATTTTATTAGTCAATACTTTAGTCTTCAACAAATTTTGGTCTCTTGTCTACATGAAGTCCAAAATAAGCATTCCATTTGGACATGTGTCTGAATAATCGAGCTGATTTCTTCCACATTGTTTCGTGTCTTTTTCCTAAAATCAACATGTACCAGAAATGTGCGAAATTTACTAATCCGATCCAAAATCCCCATGGAATTAAAGGCCAAACCATTATAAACATCCATAATTGCCGAAAAATGAATAGCCTGGAAATCTTTTCTCTGAATGGAATCTCAATTTTGATCTCTAATTTAGGAGATTCCGATTTTCCACCTGATGAAGGTGTTGGTTGATTTTCTCCATTCATAAATATAAAAGTTAATTATATTCTTGTAAAAATTATAGCATATTTGCAAAAATAACGCAAAAGTTATCAACAATAACAAAAAAACATATTTGTTTAGCAATTCCTGGTAAAATTGAATCAATTGATGAAAAAAACCAAACCGCACTGGTTAATTTTGATAATTTGAAAAAAAATATCAATATCAGCTTAATTAAACCAAAAATTGATGATTTTGTTATTGTACATGCGGGTTTTGCTATTGAGATAATTGATAAAAATGAGGCAATTGAAATAAAAAGGTTATTGAAACGTTAAATATGTGTTATGTTGCGTTAATCAATGTGTTATATTACGTAATTAAATATGAAAATAAAAAATATAGAAGATCTTGATGCTTGGAAGGAAGCAATACTCTTTTGTGAAATGATCTATAAGTTAGCAAACAAACTGCCAATTAAGCATCTACGTGCAAGTGCTAGAGGAGTTGCTGCCAACATTGCCGAAAGATTTGGTAGATATTTCTATAAAGAGAATCTACGTTTTTATGGTATTGCAAAAGGTTGCTTAAATGAAGTTAAGAGTGATTTAAATATCTGTCTGCGAATAGAATATATAACTCAAGAAAATTTAATGAGTATATTTTTCAAGCAGATAAGGTTGAATCAATACTAAATGGATTAATAAACAGCGTATTAAAAAGACTTAAAAATATTGCCAAATAACGCATACTAACACCCACTTAACGCAACCATAACCCCATGTAACATGTATAACACCATAGATACAATCAATACACTGACTTGCAAAATAAATCATCCTGTTAAATTGATGGAACTTTGCGGCACGCATTCGCAAACCGTGGCCAAATACAATTTAAAAAGCTTGCTGCCGCAAAATATTGAATTAATCTCCGGCCCTGGCTGCCCTATTTGCGTCACTGATCAAACTGATATTGATATTGTAATTAGCCTGGCAGAAAATAATATTCCAATTGCCATTTATGGTGATGCTTTAACATTGCCAGGCACAAATTCCAGTCTTGAAAAGTTAAAGCAGCAAGGTAAAAAAATCCATATTGTTTATTCAACTCAAGATGCATTAAATATTCAAAAACAAGAACCAGACTTGATTTTCTTTGGAATTGGATTTGAGACAACCACTCCAATGACAGCTTGGGCACTCAAGCAAGGTCTTAAGGTTTATTCAGCACATAAACTTTTTCCACCAGCAATGGCAGCGCTTTTACAAAATCCTGATATCCAAATCGACGGATTTATTGATCCGGGTCATGTTTCTGCAATAATTGGAGAAAAGCCTTATAAACAATTTAATGTTCCTCAAGTTATATCCGGATTTGAGCCTGAGGATGTATTAATTTCAATTCAAATGCTGCTGGAAATGATTTTGAAAAATAAAAATGAACTTAAAAACCAATACACACGAGTTGTAAAGCCAGATGGAAACATTGAAGCCAAAAAAATCATTGAAGAAGTTTTTGAAATTTCAGATGCCAAATGGCGCGGACTTGGCAACATTCCAAACTCCGGATTAAAAATAAAAACTAAATTTCAAAATCAGGATGCGGAATATATTCATAAAGATTTAATTGAAAAAATAAAACAAAACATTGAACCAAAACAAAATAAATGCATTTGTGGTAAAATACTGCAAGGATTGGCAAAACCTGGTGATTGCCCTCTATTTGCCAAGTCTTGCACACCGGAAAATCCTCAGGGAGCGTGCATGGTTTCAGTTGAAGGGAATTGCCAGATTGAGTACAGGTTTAATAACTAATTTGGGGGAGGCTGGAAGCTGGGTGTAGGTTTAGAAGCTAGAATATACAATATGAACAATAACAAACAACCAATTAAAAGCTTTGATGACTTATGGGTTTATACTGAAAGTTATAATGCCTCAATTATTATCTTCTCAGAAATTCTTCCAAAATTACCAGCTGAAGAAAAATTCGATTTAAAGGATCAAATACGAAGGGCCTACAAAGCAGTTCCACGATTGATTGCCGAGGGATATGCTAAAAGACATCAAAAGGCAGGGTTTCAAAAATACTTGGACGATGCTAACGCAGAATCCAATGAAATGATTGTTTGCTTACGGCAATGCAGGGACTTGTATAGTGAATTTATTGATAAAGATATATGTAAAAAACTTATAGAAATCTACACAAAATGCAGCAAAGGACTCTGCAGCCTTTCCAAAACCTGGATGAGTTTTTCTAAACTTCCCCCAAAAAAATAATATTTCTAACTCCAGCTTCCAGCCTTCGTCAAGACTTCGGCCGGCAGGCCAAATCCACAATTCGCTTCTAAAAAAATCTAGCATCCACACCCATACCTAGCTTCCAGCATCCCAACGAATAAATTAATCTATCTTAAATATGATTGAATTAGAACACGGTGGCGGTGGTTATAAAAACAACCAACTAATAAAAGAACTCCGCCAAATCATTAATTTAAAAACAGACTGGACAAACATTGAAGATGATGCAGCAATTTATGATCTTGGTGATAAAAAATTGGTTTTTACAACTGATGCTTTTATAGTTGATCCGATTTTCTTTCCAGGAGGAGATATTGGAAAAATTGCAGTTTGCGGGACCATTAATGATCTTGTTGTGATGGGAACAAAGCCATTGGGATTATCTTTAAGTATTGTAATCGAAGAAGGTTTTGCTAAAAAAGATCTTTTCAAAATAGCTGAATCCATTGATAAAATTTCAAAACAAACTAATATTCCAATTGTAACTGGTGATACAAAAGTAATTGATAAAGGAAAACTTGATAAAATTGAAATAACCACAGCTGGAGTTGGCGTAACTGAAAAAGTAATTGACAATGGTGGTGCAAAAATTGGCGACAATATTATAACTTCCGGAGATTTAGGCGAGCATGGCGTTACTTTACTCGCCTATCGATTTGATTATCAAACTGATATAAAAAGCGACTGCAAAGCTTTATGGGAAGAATTTCAGGCAGTTGGGCCTTTATTAAACGCAGCCAAAGATCCAACTCGCGGCGGAGTGGCAGCAAATATAAATGAAATTGCAGAAAAGTCAAAAGTAAAAATTGTTTTAGACGAAAATAAACTACCGTATAAAAAAGACGTAATTGCTTTAACGGAACTTTTAGGTATTGAATTATTTAATTTACCATCAGAAGGCCGCTTTATTGCAGCAGTTAGTGAGGAGAACACTGATGAAGCATTAAAAAAACTTCAGGAATTTAATCCTGAAGCTAAAGTGATAGGAAAATGCGTTCAAGGTGATGGCGTATTTTTGAAGACCAAACTTGGTTCTGAGAGAAGGATTGAGGAGCCAAAGGGTAAATTGATACCGAGGATTTGCTAAAAGAAATAAATCATGCTATATTAAAACGAAAAATATTTATTAATAAAAATTTTTATATTTTATGTTTTGTAAAAATTGCGGCACCAAAATAGAAAATAATTCAAAATTTTGTACTAATTGCGGTGCTCCTACATCTAATACACATAATCGAGGAAATGAAACCTTAAAAACTAAAAAGTCAACTACCACAACTGCTAAAAAACAATCCTCATTAATTGGAAAAATTGTCACCGTTTTTTTAATTCTTACTGTGGTTGGAGTTGGTGTCTACCTTAGCTTAGATGAGGATTCAATAGAAAAAAATAATGAAGGCTTAACAAGCTTTGATTCTGGTGATAGTCAAACTGCTATCAATCAATTGCAAGAGGCGAAAGGAGAGGCTATTACCAATGAAAATAAAATCAATACTCTCAAGAATCTCGGTTATGTATATTCATCAGAAGAACAAAACTTGGAGGCGCTAAAATCATTTAAAGAAGCTCTAAATTTAACAAAAAATCATAGCTTTGATTATTACCTAATATCCGGAGAGATAGCTGAGCTTGAAAACAATCCAACCCTGGCTGTACAAAATTACAATAAAGCCTATGAAATAGATCCAAATGATTTTCAGGTCAATAATTCTCTTGCTTTATTTTACCTTGACCTTGACGAAATTGCTCCACAATATGTTGATTATCCAAAGGCATTATCATATGCAAAAAAAGCATACGAATACGATTTAGAAAAACAAGAAACAATCAAACAAAACCTTGCGATCGCACATTATTTTAATAATAACTTTAATCAAACTATTTCATTGTTATCAACCTCAAACTACACCCAACATCCATATGCTGCTTTCTGGCTAGGTCTCGCTTATTTAGAAAAGGAAGATGATTTAAACGCAAAATTTTATTTACAAAAAGCTGTAAACGGAGGCGCTGAAGTCCCTCAATTAATCCATGATTATTTAAATAATGATTAAACACAATAAAAAAATAGAAAAATAGTACACTTCATCTTGTTTAAAAAGTCTTTTTTTACTATTTAATTATGTCAAACTACACGAACCTTTTCCAGCAATTCATTGCTCACACTAATGAAAAAGAAACGTTAAAAAATGAACTTAGTATATTATTAAAAAATCACAAATTTGATTCTCTTTTAGATATTGGCTGTGGAACTGGGGCAATAATTGAGCAAATAATTCCGAATTTTAAAAAAATATCCTTACTTGATATTGAAGACAGATTAAAGGATGATATTAAAAATAATCCAAAAGTAGAATTTATTCAAAAAGATTTTCTACAATTTGAAACTGATAAAAAATTTGATGTCATTTTAGCTGCTTATGTTTTATGGGAGATCCCTTACAAAGAATGGGACGCTTTTTTTGAAAATACCCAAAATTTACTCCAACCCAACGGAATAATGGTTATAATTGATGAATATTCAGAAAATAAATATGACAATCCTTTTTTCAATTTTAATACAAATATCCAGCCATACAATGATTACCCTGGCTTATCAGAATTTTTATCAAAAAAAGGGTTTGATTACAAAATAAAAAAATTCAAATCCCAAATATTTGCTAAAGATGAATTAGAAATGTATGAAGTATTAAAATTCTTTTTCCAATTACCTAAACAAAGAGATTTTTATCAGAAAAGCAAGCAACAAATCATCAATAATCTTAAAACAAAATGTAATAATACTGGATGTATCATAAACATGCAGCATATTATTTATAAAATAAAACTCCAATAATATGAGAAACAAAATTTTCATTCTAATCATTATAATTTTACTGATAATTATTGCAGGCGGCGCATATTATTATTTTTATAAATTCAAACCTTCACAAACCATTCAAGAACAACCAATAACTGAAGAATCAGCTACAGAACAGCAAGAAGAACCCACTCAAGTAACTCAAAAGCAGGATCCAAGCAGTATTTTAGATTATTACAACATTATCCCAGCAGATTATATTGGTGAAGCAATAGACATGGAAATTGATGGAGTTTATTATGATCGAAGTAAGTTTATTGAAATTTTAGATGAAAAAAATTACTATATTCGCCTCTCAGCAAAGCCAGCCAATTTAGTGCGAGGCGGAGGCATATCCTATACTGATTTTACTTTATTTTTAGGAAAAAACGCACCAGACACTTTAGCCATAGCAAATACAACATGCGTTTCAATTGGATGTTTAATAAATGATTTGTATTTTTTGCAATATAAAAATGAACAATGGATTGACATGCAAGATTCAGTTTTTCCAAAATTAGATGAGGATTTTATAAAAGAAAAAGCAGAAAGCGCAGTAATGAATAAATTCGGCAATCTGGGAGATGAGCCAGAATCTGTGCCAGTAACACTTTTTATTTTGCCGAGATACGGCACGACAATTTTATTAAAAGAAGAAAAAACAGATACTGTAATTTATAATCTTCAGTGGAATGGAAAAAGCTTTGATGCCTATAAACAATAACCGAAAATTCTCATTACAATAAAAAAACTCCAAGAATTTATCCTGAAGCTATGATGCTCTCTCCTCAACTTTTTTCTCCTGAACTTTCATCATATTCAAAGACCTGACCATACCCACAACAAGCATTAAACAGCCCATATTTAGTAAAAATACACACAGAATAACCAGCCTGGGTACCAATGCTGATTCAATAGAATGTTCGATATGATTTAAATATGCTAGGGTAAATATACTTCCCAAAACAAGAACAGGACCGAAGACAACCATAAATGCATTTAAAAATTTCTTCATTTGATCACCTCCTCGAAATCCAGTAAGATATATGACATTATAATCATACAAATTCGGAATGTCAAAATAATATTGACAAAATTACTAGCAGATGTTATTATATAAAATCGTTCTTTATAAACCCAGGAGGCAATCATGGCAGAATCCTTTTATCCTTATGCATGCCTAATTTTAGTCATTTTTCTTTGGGTACTTATTTGGATGGCAAAAGCTATTCATAAAAAAGAAAAACATCTTTTTGGAGGATCTATTATTTTAACAATAGCAACCATTGCAATTCTGATTTTGTTTGGATACAAAGATGCTATTGATTGTGTTTATATGGCAATTTTCATGTCTCTTAGTTTTATGACTGCTTGCATTGGTATTGTTCTAACCAGTGCTGGCTTACTTATTGTTTGCACGCAAACAAACCTAAAATCCTGAAACAAAGGAGGAAATCATGGAAAATCCTGTACATCATGTATTGATATTAACTTTGCTAGCCAATGCTATTGTGTGGTGCGTAATCTGGCTGGCCTGGATAATTCATAAAAATGAAATACATTTTTTAGGTGGAGGTATACTGGTAATAATTGGAACAGCCGGACTAATAATTATGAATGAAATCAGCCACCTGATGGATCCTGCTTATTGCTCCATAGAAGCAACAGGCTTTCTGCTTTCAACACAAGGTATGATATTAGCTGCAATAGGATTTATTAAGGAATTAAAGAGGGCAATGAATAAATTTAGACCGCAATCATAAATGCGGTTTTTTGTTATTGACAAATTATTTTAATAATGATATAATAAATTATTGATATTTCAACTTGCCTAAGGGAGGTAATAATGTCTGCGCAACAACAAGCAGTAGAAAGAAATGTTAGACTATTTCTTGATGGATTTGATCAAACTCGTCTAGATGTATTTAACACAACCGCCCAGGCAGTTGTTCAGGCTCTTAAACAGCCAGTCAAAAATCCAAGGCAATGGGACAAGCTGTTCAATATGCTCACTGGCTATCTTGAAAAATTCCTAGGTGAGCTTATTACAGATTCCCTTCATTTTCCCATGGAATTTTACGATAATACATATATTGAAACTAGAGGTCAATTTTATATGGCTATAGAAGAGCTGGCAGAATCTCTAAGGGAAATCCTTGTTGTAAAAACAAAGGGAAACTGCTCAATGTTAGGACCTCACATGTATGATGGACTTAATATAGAAGCCTTTAATAAGGTGATGCAATACATTAGTCAACTAAAAAACTCATAGTACAACCGCATTAAAATATGCGGTTTTTTGATCCCTGATTTTCAGGTAACAACCTAGAACTTTTCATTTCTCAAGCAATACATCATCTGCCCCAAACTCAATCCATAATCTCCCCTCTCAATATTTTTAGACATAATTACTCCATTGTTTTTCGCAACTTGACTCATAATCTTATTATTTGCCATTCCTCCTCCAAAATATATTGGTAAATTTGAATCAGCTTTTTTCGCAATATTAATTAGCCCTTCAATAACATATTTTTGAACAGTAGCTGCCAGTCTTCCCTTATCCTTATCCAAATTATCCAAAAGCCATTCAAAAAGATAAGAGATATTTAACTCATATTGTTTTTCAATTTCTCTGTTTCTCTGTTTCTCTGTCTTTGTGTTTTTCTGCTCTTCTGTTTCTCTGTCTTTGTGTTTTTCTGTTATCCTAGGCTCTAAATCAAACGGATCTGCTGATTTCTTCTCCAGTAAATCAACGGGCTCATGTTTATAATTTCTTTCATTTTTACAAAGGCCAAGTAAAACTGAGGCTGCATCCAGTATTCTTCCAGTACTACTAGTTTCTACTGAATTAAATTTTTGTTCGTACATTTTTACAAATAAATCAAACTCCTCCTTTTTAAAAAACTTTTCAAAAATCGACCGTATTTCAGCCGGCTTTTTTATTTTTAAAAGTATTGAAAGAAGCATTCTGGCCGGCTCTTTTATTGATAAATCCGCACCGCATAATAATTGATTTTCCAAATGCCCAATTCTTTTTATTTTATCTTTGCTTTTTTCTTTTTGATTTTGACTGATAAGGAACACTTCACCTCCCCAAATCTTTCCATCAAGACCATACCCTGTACCGTCTGCTGCTATACCTATAAACTTGGAGAAGCTGAGTGTGGGTATAGAAGCTAGAATAGTGTAATCAAATAATACTGAATAAACATGCGCAATGTGATGTTGTACTTTTTCAAGCTTTGCGTCATATTTATCAGCTAATTCTTCTCCCAATTTTGAGGTTTTATATTCTGGATGCAGATCAACACATATTATATCTGGAACAAAACTATTTTTTTCCAAAAATTCAAATATAATCTTTTTATAATTTTCAAAATTATTTTCTTCAATCAAATCACCTAGATCTTCTTGGTAATAAATCTTTCCTTTATTATAAACACAAAAATTCCCAGCTGACTCAGGTCCTAAGGCTAGGATTTTTTGATTCTTATTAATCGTCACGTCAAACCCTTTCATACTATTTTAATCTTATCATAATTTTTAAAATTTAAAAGGCGCATATAATAAAAACGCCTTATTTTGTGTTTGTTCTTACTGGAAAATAAACGCTAAATGTCGTTCCATAACGGTATATACTATCAACGTCAATCCAGCCTTTATACTTTCTTACCACCTTATCAACAATTGTCAGTCCAATGCCAGTACCCTTTCTTAATTTTGTCGTATAATACGGATCAAAAATTCTATCAACATTCTCACCCATAATTCCTATTCCCGTGTCTTCAATTGTAATTAAAACATATCTTTCTGGATTCTCTTGGTCAGGCAGAAAACCAGGCTTATTCTCAGCAATTACTATTTTTGTCATTACCTTAATAACATTAGGACGATCATAAGCCCCCAGGGCGTCTCCTTCTTGAATCGCATCATATGCATTTATAAATAGATTCAGCAACATTTGCTGTATATCTACTGGATCAATCAAAATAGGTGGCAAATCTTCTTGAAAGCTATATTCGAACACAGCCTCAGCATGCAGGCCTTGAATAAGCGCCATTATCTCTTCAATAATTCTATTAATATTTACTGGAATCATTGCAGCCGCAGATGGTTTTCCAAAATCCTGAAGTTGTTTTACCAGCGCTACAGTTTGATGATGCGCACATAAAGCTAACTCACGCAGGGGGCGATCTTCATTATTATCAGTCTTTAAATCCTCGCTGTCCAGATAAAAACCAACCACAGCAAGTAAATTATTCAGCTGATGAATTACCTGGCTTGTTAGTTGGCCTAGCCCTTGCAATTGCATGGCTTTGCGCTGTCTTTGTCTGTATGGTTTTTTTTCTAAAGTTTTAAAGGCCTCAGGAGGCTGAGTTACCTCATGCCTAAATTTATTTTGATCCAATTTATCTTTATCTCCCACATCCCTCTCCTTTTTGTCTTTTTGTTTTTATTTCAAAAAACTAGTTATATTATAACATTTTTTTATCATCTTCAATGTTACACTGTGGATTAAAAAAACGTTTTTTTGAAAAACGTTTTTATCATTGATAACAAATAGTTGGAAAAAATATTTCAAACATAGATCCACATCCGATTCGACTTAAAACCTTTATAAAACCTCCATATTTTCCAACAATGCTCCTGACTATATGAAGACCTATTCCAGTGCCCTCTTCTTTAGTAGTAAAATAGGGTACAAAAATTTTATTAAAATTTTCTGGGTCTATGCCGCAGCCATTATCACTGATTGACATTCTAACATAATTTCCCGGATGTATTCCTTGTAAACTATATTTTTTCGTATCACTAATCACAAATTCTTTAACACTAATACCTACTTCCCAAATGCTATTTGGATTATTACTTTCTGCTGCATCCCATATTGCTTCTCTGGCATTTAATATTAAACACATTATCACTTGCTGTAAATCTATAGGATCAATCATAATTTTTGTTGTTTCATCCAAATCCAAAGCCAATTCAAAACATCTATCAATTAAGCCCCACTTAATAACTTTTGCAATCGAATCATTAATATCGATTGGCTCAGGCTCTGGCAGAGACAATCGCCCGAATTCTAAAATTCTTCTGCATAATCGATGTGACTGCTGGCATATTTCTTCAGCTTCTGTTAAATATTCTTCCTTTCTTTGTTCAGAAGCTTGATTAGCAGCCATCTTCAAATTCATATCAATAACCACCAATTGACTTCGAAGCTGATGAGCAATCCTAACAGTCGATTCACCAATTGTCTGCATGATAAGTAACTGTCTTTCCTGCATTTCAATACTTTCATCTGATTCAGGCGGCAAAATTTGTTCATCATTACCTATTACAATACTACACCTTTGTCTTTCACCTTTTTCTTGCATTATTCCTCCTTGTCAAATAACTAAACGAATTATAGCAAGCTCTTTTATAAAAATCAAAAAGGCAGCCATTTTAGCTGCCTAGCATCTAATCACTCATTACTAATTACCCATTACTTATTTACAAAAACCGTCTGCGTCGGATATGCGAATTCTATACTTTCTTCATTAAATTTCTTATAAATGTCAAGGTTGATCTGCTGCTTTGCCTCTGCAAAAACATCAAACTCTTTTGACTTGACCTCATAAACAATTTTAAAAATTAAAGCAGAATCTCCAAAATTTTGAAATTTGCAACGGACAAATTCAAGATCCTTGTGTTTAGTAATTATATCCTCAATAATTTTTGGAATTGATTCCAATTTAGCTGAGGAAGTGTCATAGGTTACACCTAATTCAAAACTATCACGACGCTTTTGCATTTTTCTAAAGTTCTGCACTCTGGCATTTGTCAATTCTCTGTTTGAAATAACCAATTCTTCACCATTCATTGTTCGAAGTCTTGAAGTTTTTAGTCCAATTTTTTCAACTGTGCCACTATCAGATCCGACCTGGATAAAATCCCCAATTTTAAATGGCTTATCAATATAAATGGAAAATGAGCTAAAAATATCTTCTAAAATATTCTGCAAGGCTAAAGCAATAGCAATACCGCCGATTCCTAATCCAGCTATTAATGCAGTCACATCAAAGCCTAGATTTCCAAGTATCAAAACAATTCCCACTGCCCACAAAACGATCTTTACTATGATTTTTAATGCTCTCATCATTGACTGGCTGATTGTTTCCTTATCAGCGGATTTTTCCATGTACTTTTTTGCAGAATAATCTACCAATCTCTCTAAAGCATGAATTACTTCATAAACAATGACCAATAAAAACAAAACACTAATTACCTTGTGCACCATTGCCGGAAAAGTTAATGCTTTAATTCCTAAATACAAGGCGACAAAAAAGTAAAACGGTGGCCTGATTTTTCGAAAAATCTCTATTAAAATGTCATCAAATTCCGTCTCAGTCTTCTCCGACAGCTTTTTTAGTTTTGATAAAATAACTGATTGAAAAATTTTCAATACAAGAATTGTGCCAATGAAAATGGCTAAGGCCAAAACATATTCATATCCTGTATTTGACCAAAATTCTATAGCTTTTAAGGCTTCAATAATTTTGTCCATATTTTTTTGTTAATTATGTTTATAATCTAGCAGTTTTTGGTGATTTTTGCAAAAGGCCGATTCACGGGCGCGTACCACGCGCCTGTAGAGACAGGTTTGAAACCTGTCTCTACGTAGGAACACAAAATATTGTGTTCCTACATGAATCGGCATAAAAAAACACCAAAGCTTTGCTTTGGCGCTTATAATTATAAATCTGGGAAAAACAAATCTCCTTTTATTGGGTGAGATGATTCTGCTACAATTGCTTGCCATGTATCCCTTTTATTATATTCAAAACGAATCAGGGTTTTATCCATAAAATCTTTTTTATCAATTTCAAGTTTTAATATATAAAGGCGACCTTCAGTATCCAGCTCGAGCTCACATCCAATTATTGTACCTGTAATAACAAATGTATTACCCTCTTCACATGAACTTGCTGGCCCTGCAATAAAACAAGCATTCCGGCCACGATTTCTACACAATGATTTTGGATCAGAATCTATGTCTATTCCATTTGACGAGAGTTCATCTACTATGGCTTGGGGTATTTCCATTTTCTTCTTCCTTTCGCCTAAATTTAGGCTTTAAATTCAGCTTATCAAATGCTGTAAATTCAGTCAAACCCTTGACAAAAGGAATCAGGCATGATAGAATGTTATCATAATTCATAAGTTTAGTTTTGTTAAAACCTTACAATTTTTATCTAGCTTTTTATAAGTAGTATCAAATCGTACAGTTTATCAAAACATCAATTACATGGACGACCAAAACAATGGTTCACGGCAAATGTTTCAAGGCGACTGGACTTGTTCAGAGTGCGGAGCTGAAATCAAAGAGCTTCCATTCGAACCAGATGGTGACAGACCGCTTTATTGCAGAGACTGCCATCGAAAAAGACGACCACAAAGACGATTTTAAGATATAGAACCAAAAGAGCCCCGAAATGGGGTTCTTTTATTTTATTAAACTTGACAATATATAAAAATCCATATATAATATTGGAGCTCTTTTCCCACAATAAACAGAGGAATGGTATGCTATCTGATTTATTCAATGCAAATGAAATCATTGCTTTTTTCCTCTTAATTGCTATATGCTATTTTTATGCCAGAATTGATTCCTGGGCAGTAGGCAATAAGTCAATAAGATCCTCCATTGTCCTCATAATACATGGTCTTTCTACTGCAATACTTTTTGCATGTATCATTGCCATTTTTTTCCTGCTTGAAGTAATTTTTGCTTACTTTTTCTTTATGTTTACTTTTGCAATCTGGCTCACAGTCGACTTCATCAAAGATTCGATCATGAAAAAAGACATTTTTTCATAAAAAAAAACTGACTCTTTCATAAAGGTCAGTTTTATTATTCCTCCAATGCTCTTTGGATTTCCTCTAAAGTGCGTTTTACAGCATCTTTTGGATCATCAGCTCCAGTGATCGGCCTGCCAATGACCAAGCGCTTTGCGCCATTTTGAATTGCCTTAGCTGGTGTCATTACCCTGGCCTGGTCATCACCAGAGACCAAAGTCCACTCAGGCCTAATTCCCGGACAATTACCTTCTAATAACAATTCTCTTCTGTTTTTCAGCAGTTCAGCTTCATGCGGAGAGCAAATAAGTCCATCTGCTCCTGCCAGCTGTGCCATGCGCGCAAACCGCAGCACTCCAGCTTTTGTCGAACAGGTGAAAATTGACTGGCATTCTTCTTCATTTAATGAAGTAAGGACAGTTACGCCCAAAACTTCAGTTTGATCTCCAACCGCTTGTTTTAAAGCATTCATGCCATCAATACCTGCACAGCACATCATGGTTACTATTTCTGGTTGCACTTCTGCTAAAAACCCACCATCATATTCCATTGTTTTTGGAATATCAACCAGTTTTAGATCAGCAAAGACTTTTAGGCCTAAATTATGAAGATAAACAATTAACGAATAACCGCAGGCGCGTAAAATAGAATTGATTTTCAAATAAACCCCGGTTCCTTTAAGTTTTTCAGCCAACGCCGCAACCTGTTCTCTGGCATCAGCAACAGAGCCGGCTTTTTTCGGATCAAAGTCAGCAGCTACAATCAGTCTTTCTGTAAGCTCCATCCATCCCCCTTTCTCAGTCATAATCTGCAGTTAAATCAATCCAGTTTTGTTTAGGTCTTAATGCATCAGACCCAGTCTCACACAATGGACACTCATCTGGATGCCAAATATTCATCTTTTGATCAATTAAAGCAAAAATTCTCCTCTCATCCAAATGTGTTTGTCCTGATCTGTTTAGTATTGCTAAAATGTAAGGTAAAACAGTTACCCCTTTCTCTTCTAAAGCTGCAATTGTCTTTCTGGTTGTGCCCATTGTATTTAATACATCCTCAACCACTAAAACTTTTGTTCCTGGCTCAAATTCAAATCTTTTAACAAGCATTCTGGTTCTTTTGATGTTTAAAAAAGTGTCAACAAAATCTTCAATGTCTTGTTCTGATAAATTAAAGGATTGCAGAAGCAGGCTCAATTGTTCTTTTACTTTATCCTTATCCATACCCATATTGACAATGATTTGTCTGCAAACAGGCTCGAGTGCTCGTAATCCAGCATAAAGTAAATCCATATCCTCTTCTGAACCATAATCAAACTGAACTTTTTTCACTACTTTTTCTGTAAAACCACATTTCAAATGAAGCTGTCTGGCAAATTCATATGCTATATTAATGGCTCCATAAGCAGAACCAAAAACCTGACTACCCACAGGAACATGCCAAGAAAGTTCTTTCAATATCTCCCTGCAGACCTGACTAAGCAGTTTTGGATCTGAAATAATGCCACTGGCATTTAAATAACCATCACTATGATTACCGCTTGTTAATAAGGCATGAGGCCGAAGTTTATGACCATCATGCATCCAAAATATTCCCATTTTGGTAAATTTTGCCATCCATTTTTCCTGGTCCATTTTTCCTCCTTTCCAGGAATTTTTGTAAAAGGTCAATCAAATTGTATCCTAAATCATATAAAAATACAATGTCAATTTTTTGTATTTTAAAAAGCCATTTTTATTTTGACTTTTTTTAGAATGTGAATGCGGATTTTATTTATATAACTCGTAAAAAATTATTGCCGCAGCGCTGGCCACATTAATCGATTCAATTTCATCACCCATTTTGATTGTAATAGCCCCATCGGCTATTTTTTCAATTTTTTTATCAACACCATGCGATTCGCTTCCCAAAACAATGCAAACTTTTTTTTGCTTTTTAATTCTCTTAATATCCTCCCCACCTTCAAGTTTAGTAGAATAAATTTTCATTTCTTCTTTAATCTTTTTTAATAATTTTCTATTTTTATCAAATTCAATATTGAGCTTAAAAAAAGATTCTTTAGCAGCATTTATCACTTTAAAATTAAACAAATCAACACAATCTTCATCAATTACAATATTTTTCAAATTAAAAGCTAAAGCTGACCGTAATATTGTTCCTAAATTTCCCGGATCACTTAGTGCATTGAAATACACGATTGACTTTGCCAAATCAACCTTACCAGGCTTTTTTGAATAAATTGCAGCAAAGCCAGCTGGAGTATCTAAATTTGAAAATTTCTTATTCAGCTTTTCATCTATTAAATAATATTCTTTCAAGTCTGACTTTTTTAATACAAAATCCAGCTTTTTCTTATTTCTTTCTTCAAAATCTTCAGTGATAAAAACAAAATCTGGATAAATTTCAGTTTTTGCAGCATCAAAAGCAATGGTGATATTTTCAACAAAAAACTGATCATACTTTTCCCTGTACTTTTTTTGATTCAACTTTTTCAAAAACTTAATTTTTTCATTGTCTTTGCTTTCAATTTGAATTTTTTTCATACTTATTCTTGTTCTTTAAGCCATTCTTTATTAATGCTCTTTTCTTTTATTGCTTGTTCCAAATCAATTCCTAAAAAATCCGCATTTAAAGTAATATTGGCAAAAATATCAGCCAATTCTTTAGATACAAATTTCCTTGATTCTTTTTCTGAAACAAATTTTTCAGGTCTGCACTTTTTTCTGTGAATTAAGACAGCCTGATAAAACTCCCCTACTTCTTCAGCAAGTTTTAGCAATGCAAACTCTTCATCAATTTGAACATTGTATTCTTTTGAGTACTCCTTAATTCGTTCAAGCACGCCTTGTTGTAATTTTTTAAATTCCATATATTGGTAATGAGTAAAGAGTAATGGGTAATAAGTAATTAAAATATCTGCGCTTTGGTTATTGATACTATGATACCTTATTCATTACTAATAATCAAAGACTTGACATATTTTATAATCTCAAATATAATGATATATTCTCTGCCATAGCTAAAGGGGGCTAACAATGGAAGACAGAGGTAAGCGCTTCACAGAAGAACATCGATACAGTTTTGGTGATCTAAGGCCTGGAGCTAAATTTATTATTAGTAATCGTCAGGGAAGATATGATGTTTACTGCCATGATTCATATTTAGTAATGAGTAAACTGCAAGGACAAGGCAGGGCCGTAATCCTAAACAGTGGTGAAATTTTAGAAAGCATTGAACCAAATGTTTTAGTACAAAAAGTTCTTTTTTAACACTGGCGTTATATTTAACAGCCAGTTTTTTATTACAATAATCTTGACTGAAAAAGCATTATTAATTACTATAAATTTGTTACACATAGCCAAGGAGGGGTTATGCCAGAATTTATCCATGGCCAGGACTTACAAGGCTGGTATATTGAAATATGGTATCAACTGGTAACTGTCAAGGACAGTGGTAAATCAAAAGTTGTCGGATATATAAATAATGAAAAACTTGCCAGGGCAATTGCCAATAAAGGCGGGTCATGGGGAGCAAAAGGAAAAGCAATACAAATAACGGTAATTACCCAGGATGGAAAAACCGGACATATTATAAAGAAAAAATCCATTCATCCAAACCATGAGAAGCTGCGTCAGGAAGCAATGCTGTCAATCTTACCAAAACTTGATGATGATGAAATTGCGATTTTAGGACTTGAAAAAGAAATAGACAAATTAGAAAAAGATTAGCATTATAAAGCGTTTCAAAAACGCTTTTTTTAATTTAAAAAGCGAGAATATTATCCCCGCTTATTTTTTTTAGACCTTTTTCTTGATTTCTTTTTTTTACCATTTGGTTTAAAAAATGCACCTGATAGAGTTATGTCGCATTTTCCTGAACATTTTTCTACACTACCTCGACAAAAAGTAGGCCGATTACATTGGTCATTACACCTAATGGTTATTAATTGCGGATGCTGCGTTTGCTGAGGATTGGCAGATCTTTGAGTCCTTAACACCTTAAAAGGATCTAGCCCATACCAAATCTTTATGTTTTCTTTCCCCATACTTTTAAAAGCAAAGTCAGACCATTTAACTGTTTGCTTCTTTCTAAATATGTATGGAATAGCCACAGTCATCTCCTTTGGCAAATCACCTGCCATCTGAAAATAAAGTATAACAGATTGTATAAATTGTCAAATTTTGCTTAATCTATAAAACCATCTGTTTTATTTCTATATTTTTCAGTCTCTTATGAATATCGGGACAAAATCTTTTTATTCAGAACATCTTTTCATGTATAGCAACGGGGGTCTGGGGGGCTGATTGCCCCTGGCGCGATAACAGAACTCAATCGAAGCTTCGCATTTGAAGACCCCCAGCGGTTTTTGGTTACTTTTTGACGCCAAAAAGTAACTTGGCGCAAGCCAACATTGCAAAGGGCAAAGCAGGCTTTGCCTGTATAGGAAAAAATAATATTTGAATTTTAAAAAGCCTGCATTAAAAATGCAAACTCTTTTTATATGCTTTTATTTTTTTCAAAAATATCACTAATAACTTCCTCAAGTGAAACATCTTTAATATTCAGATCTTTAACTGGCAATTGCGCCATCAACCGGCTAATTTTATCCAATGAATCTTCCTGCGGAATACTCAATTCAGCTTCATACATTGAATGCTTTGTCACTTTACCAAATACCCTAAGTCTATTTCGATCTACTTTTTTATAAAAACTGATTTTAATATTTTTATCATTGCTATAGTCGTTAATGATTTTGTCAATTGATCCATCATAACCAAGCTTGCCTTCATTAATAATGATCAAGCGCTTGCACAAATCCTGCACATCATCCATGTAATGTGAAGTTAAAATAATGGTTGTCTTATTGACCCGATTATATTTTCTTAAAAATTCTCTGATCTTTTTTTGAGATACAACATCCAGACCAATTGTCGGCTCATCTAAAAACAATACCTTAGGATTATGCAAAAGCGAGGCAATAATTTCAAATTTCATTCTCTGGCCTAAAGAAAGCTTTCGAACCTGCACTTTCAATTGATCAACCACATCTAAAAGTTCTGTCAGTTCTTTTAATCTCTTTCTATAAGGGCCTTCTGAAATTTCATACATTCTTTGATATAGATTAAAGGTTTCAATCGCTGGCAAAGTCGGCCAGAGCTGCTGCTTTTGACCCATTACAATAGATATTTTTTTCTTAAAGCTCTCTTCTCTTCGGCGAGGATCATGACCAGCCACCTTAATATCACCTTCTGTTGGGTATAAAATCCCTGAAAGCATTTTTAGAGTGGTAGTTTTACCAGCACCATTTGGCCCGATAAATCCCACAAACTCGCCTTTTTTTATTTCAATAGATACATTCTTCACCGCTTGCTTTGTTAACTTTTTCCTTTTAAAAACTGCTTTCAAAGACCCTTTCAGCCCTTCTTCTTTTTTATGATAAACAAAAGTCTTTGATAAATTTTTTACGTGTATTATTGATTTTTGCATATTTTATCCTTTGGCGCTTTCATATCTTTTTATTCCAGAATTCCAAAATACTCTGCTAAATAAATAGAAAGCAATGGTTATAAAAATTACTAATAGAAATTCCCATAAGGCCAGGTCATTATACATCGCCTTTGCTGGAAATGAATAAATGACAGCAATTGGCACCACTATTGATAAAATCCATTTCATTGCACCTTTATAAATTGAAATTGGATACTGGCCCAATTCATGCAATTCTGTATGTAAATATGTTGACTGCCTGATAATTTTATAAAAACTTATGGCATAAATAATGGAAGTGATTGAGAAATGAATGATTATTCCGCAAAGCAAAACAAAAAGATAAAATAATATATTAATCGGCTGCTGGCTGTTTAATATTCCATAAATTATTATACCAATTGCTGTGGCAATTTGTGGAATGGAAAAAATGACATCAATTTTTCTGTATGAGATAAAAGCTTTTACATTTATTGGCTTGGTCATAAAAATGTCCAAATCTCCAAATTCGATATACCTAGGCAAATGATTAAGTCCCCTAACATATGATGCCCAGCTAATGGCTTCAATAAAAAAATATGTACCCAGCAGAATATAAGTCTGATTAATTTCCCAGCCTCCCAGAGTATCTACCTGAAGGTAAACTGCTTTAAAAAATATAATTACAACTGCGAATCGCAAAAGTACGCCAATAAGCACAAAAGTAAAAGGAAATGGTTCACTCAGGCGATCCATCATTTCAAGCTTGGCTGTACTGCTCATTAATTTTAAATTTTTCATTAATTTCATAAATTATGCTCCATAAGCTTCATATCTTTTAAGGCCTCTTATCCAGACAATTTTTACAATTGCTAGCAAAACAAATGTCCATAAAAGCTGAATGCCAATTCCAATAAACAATTGCTCCATGTTCAATCGGCCTAAAAAAGACTCAATTATAAAATAACCTGTATATTTAAATGGCAGAAAACTTGCAATATTTTGAATATATAAAGGCAGAAAAACAATTGGAATCCAGGTGCCGGTAAAAAGGCTGGCAACAATATCTGTAACCATAGTAATACTTTCAGAAAATTTTACCCAAAACTCTATTAATGCCAGCAGCACTGCAAATAAAAACAAAATATTAACAGCGCCTAAAGCCGTGATTATTAAAGTCAAATACGCAATCGGATCAGTAACAAAGAAAAGATGTTCTCTGAAAATAATAAAAATCAAAATTAAAATTGGCAGCCCGATAAGCATCCGAAAAATTGTCTTTGATAAATTCATCCAATAAGTATGGGCAATATAGCTAATCGGCTTGGTCATATAAACTGACAAACGGCCTTCTCGAATTTCCTCAGCTATTGGAATCCAGGGAAAAATAGCAGCAAACAAATAAACAACTATCAAATAATACGTGACAATTTGCTCTTTTGAATATCCCATTAATTCTGCTCTTTCTCCAAAAACAGTTGACCATAAATAAAAAACGCCAATCATTGAAATCATAGCGATTATAAAATGTATTAGCGTATTAAAACGATATTCTAACTGTACCTGCCAAAAATTTTTAAAAACTAAAAAATATTTTCCAAGCTTCATCTTTATTTTTATGTTTATTTAATTAAATTATAGCATATTTTTGTTATTCAATATATTACTAAAAAAACAGGCTGAATAACCTGTTTCAATATTACATTATTTTATAACTTTTATTCCTTGTTCAATTCCGTAAAAAACATTTTCAAAGCATTTTGCAAAGACTCTCGTATTTGCTTATCATACTTTGGACGATCTATGGCGTTGCCCGCACCTAAGCGAAACCCAGCTCCATCTTCCAAATAACTGCACTCAATTTCCTGTCCATAAAATGTAACTTTCCCAGTTTCTTCTCTTGGCTCTCCGTATTCTGCTTCAGCACCAACCTGATAAGAGCTTGAAATATCTATCAGAAAATCTTTTTTCCCAGCCTTTAATACTAAAAGTTCAAACATCTCTTTAATCTTTTTTTCCAAATCAGACACAGTAGCATAACCTAATGACGCCCTGCCCTCTTCAAATGCAATTATTTCATCAAAAAAAAGAGCAGTTATTTGCTCTATGTTGTTTTCCCCAAAATCTGAAATTTTTCCAGCTTGTTCATCTAATAAAAAATAATCATCCAGTAAAATCTCCCCCTCTGCTGGTGTTTCTGGCCCCCCTTTTTCTGGATTTAATACCATATGTTTGAAGCTAATTTATGTACTTTTATTATATCAAAAAAATGCTATTTTCCAAAATAATAAGGTAATTTTAAAAAAAATTTTACCTGTAATTATCCAAGATTGAATAGCTATACTATTACTTTAACTAAGGTTTTAGCTTTTTTATTACAGCTCAATCATAATCATCCCTTTCGTGGGGTCTGGGGTGGCCACTCAGCGCCATATAAAAAAGCGTCAAATCGTATTCATTGTGATAGCGATTTGGCCACCCCAGAACTTTTTGGTTCTTTTTGGTTACAAAAAGAACAAGGCCGCGCGCCTAGCGCACCATGAAAAAACATACATTAATGAAAATTCATATAAAGGGTTTTATAAGAAAGTAAGCATACCCCATAAAAAAAACACTATTTATCAAAATTAAATAGCATCTTTGTAATTTATCGTTTAAACTGATTTTCTACTCATTACAGCCTGCCAAATCAGGCTTATTATTGAAATTAATACAAACATTCCAATAATTACTGAACCTATGCCCAAAAAGAAAACAATTATTGAATCCTGCGGCTGTGGATTTGAAATAATATCAAAATTTTGGGTTTCAATAGCTGCTTGAAATTCATCTGATAATAATCCAATTAAAATTACCGGCGTGACCAAAACCGCATTATGAATCAAATGATTGGCAATTGCCCAGCCAAGTCCAAATTTCATTCTGACAAACCCCAGTATCAGGCCAAGAATGAATTGCGGCAGAATTATAAGCGGCGCTAAAAACCAAATCTGCTCAAAATCCAAAAAATTAAATAAATGGAGCAGGGCAAAAACAAATGCTGCGCTGTAAAAAATATAATTAAACTTTTTTAAATAAAATTTTTCAATTTTTTCTTTTTTTACTTTTTTTCTAAAAAGAAATCCTAAAAGCAGGCCTACAACCATTATAAAAAAAACAAAAGAAATAATTCCCCAAATTTGCGTAATTGAAAAAATCCACTCAGGTAAAAGAACTGCAAATCCATGCCAAACTTCAGTTAAAAGGCCAAAAAATATTATTAAAATAAAGGCAATTGAAAAACTTAAACGAAATGGCGAATACTTTAATCCCATACGAAAAGTCAGTTCTTCTGCCAATGGTGCCCAAACCAAACTAAGTAAAAGCACTAAATACAATGGCTGATTTAATAAAAGATCAACAACTGCATGCCGCTGCTCATCATATTCAAAAATTGATAAAACAATATTTATAAAAATTCCGACAACAATGGCTATTGTCAAGAACAATGCCCAGATTCTGATCACATCCCAAAGCTTTGATCTTATCTTTTGCCTTGAAACCTCAATACCATAGTTTGGCTTAGTCAGAAATCTGAAAAAAGATATTAAAATACTGTTTTGTTTTTCCATAAAAGATATTACTTTCTTATTTTATCACAAATGAAACAAAGCATAAAACAATAAAAAAGCCAAGTTATATTAAACTTGACCAATATATCCTCCATGCGGACAAGGCTCATTACAATTATAAAAATTATAGCACCACTGCCGAACATCATCTGTCCAAAATTGTTCTTTAAATCCCGGAAGTTCCAAATTTATTCTTTCAAGCTCATTCCCATGACCACCAATAACAACATGCAGAATATGTCTATCATTATTTTTCTGAAATTGCTCAAAGGCATACATAAAATAGTCCCAGCGCTCAATGGCATAAAAAGCTAAAGCCTCCATTTTTCTTGTTTCTGCCAGTTCGGCCATTATTTCTCTGGCATCAGAAGGAAAACCTTTATGTTCTTCAAGGCAAAATTGCAATAAAAATGCTCGGTGAAACTCATCAAAAGCTTCTTTTGGCAAAAAACTAAACATATTGCGAACTGCAAGATACTCATCAAGATCATCATCTGCTTCAACATTTTTTTCAGCTAAAACTATATCTCGGCCAAGCTCACCCTCACCAAGATCATGAATTAAAAATGCTGTTAAAAGAAGGTGCTTATCCAAATCAACATACTTGCTAAGCATCGTTATCATAATATTGCCAAGTACACTCAGCGCAATTGTATGCTGCAAACAATCTTGCTTTCGCAATTCATCATTTTTTTCAATAAATCTGCCCCAGCGGATAACCTTTGGCATTCTGACCTGAATGCCTGACCATACGTCTACACAATTTTGTAAAAATTCAGCAGGTATAGTAACCAATCTATTCTTCTGGTGCATTTGGCCACCTTTCGATGCTTGTTTTGCATCACCAACTCAATGCCATTCAGAAATATTTTGAACATCTGTAGTATACATGATTTTTATAAAAACTTATCCACAACCAACTTTAACTAATTATATTAAATTTATTTAAATTAACCTCGAGCAAAAGACGCTCTTGCAATGTAGTTAATAAAGCTTTTCATTGACAAAATTCAAGTTTATTGATAAAATATTTTGAAATCTGATCTTTTCATGGAGGAAAAATGACAGCCAGCCAAATTTTAGCAATAATAGCAAATATTATTATATTTGCAGTATATGTCACATATTTAAAGCAAGTGATAACAGGACAGTCAACTCCAAATCCAGCTACTTGGCTTATCTGGTTTTCAGTATTGCTGATCAATTCCATTACATATATAATCATCACTGAAGATGTTTATAAAAGCTTTATTTCTATTTCAGCCTGCATGTTTGTTGGAATCATTCTGGTTTTATCTTATTTCAAAGGAGCTCTTAGGCCGTTAGAAAGAGTGGATAAATGTGCATTGATTGGAGTATTACCAATTGTAATATTCTGGCAAATCTCAGAAAATGCAGAAATTTCAAATCTATCATTACAGGCAATTCTGTTTATATCCTTTATTCCAACAATCATGAGATTGCTGGATGGGACACTAAAAGAAGCCACAATTTTACCCTGGAATTTGGCAGTCATTGCCTATGGATTTCAGATTGCTGCAATTTTAGTCGATTTTAATGGAAATTATTACTCTATTGCCTTTCCAATAGTCAATGGAATTTTGGGCAATGGTGCTGTGGCTGTTACAATTTTATATATAAACAAAAAGAGAACCTGACATTAGGTTCTTTTTTAAATTAGTCATCGGTCATTATTTAAATTCTGCCTGAAAAACTCCATCAAAATCTCTTGGCGGATTTTGTAAATATTTTCTAATTCTTTGCAAATATAAATCAATCACTTTGTCTTCTGGATATTTGTTTTTTAATTTTTCAAAAACGTATTTTGCTTCTTTAAATCTGCCCTGCAGATAAATTCTGGCAGCTCTGTTAAATTCAGAAGCAAACTGTTCATGCTTACCGCTTCTCACCTTCACTCCCAAAACTTCATATATTTTCACACCCTTATCTTTGCCTTTTACAGCCACATTATCTAAATATCTGACCACAAATTCATCTTTAATTTTTTCTGCAGTTATTGCTGAAACAATTATTTGTACGCCATAATACTTAGTTAATCCTTCAAGCCTGGATGCCAAATTTACATCATCTCCTATTACTGTATAATCAAATCTTTTCTTTGATCCAATATTACCAACTATCACCTTCCCAGTATTAATTCCAATCCCAATATTAATCTCAGGCTTGCCGTTTGATCTGTTTTTCTTATTAAATACTTTTAGCTTTTCAACCATCATTAATGCGGACCTGATTGCATCTTTTTCATGATTTTTATTTTCCAAAGGCGCATTCCAAAATGCCATAATTGCATCACCAATATATTTATCAATCACTCCGTCATTTTCAATTATTACATCTGACATAGCTGATAAATAATCATTTAATAATTCAACCAAATTTTCTGTTGATAATTTTTCAGAAAGAGAAGTAAAGCCTCTAATATCTGAAAACAATATGCTTAAAGTCTTTTTTTCTCCTCCCAAATTCAGCTTTTCAGGCCTGGCAATCAATTCATCAACCACTTCTTTTGCCACATATTGTGAAAACCCAGCCCTAATCTTTTTCTTTTCCTTTGATTCAAGCAGATATTTCGCAAAAATACCTAAAAAGTAAATTACAATCATTAATAATATTGGATATAAAATTGGGATGATAAAGCCTGAGGCAAATAAGGCTGAACAGAAAATCAAATAGACAATCATTAATAACAATAATAAAAATACTGAATATCTAATTCGTATACTAAAAACAATCAGGCCGATTATAATTGCCAGCATTGCTAAATGCAACAAATATTGGATATCATTATCAATCTCTCTTAAAAAATCTTTTTGTAAATAACTTTCAATTAAATTTGCCTGGATCTCAACGCCTGACATTGCCTGTCCACGAGTGGAAGCAGTAAAATACTCATCATGCAGATTATTTGCTGTTGCCCCAACCAATACGATTTTATCTTTTAATTTTCTACTTTTAAAATCATTTTCTAAAACATCTGAAAAAGAATAGGTTTTAAAAGTATCTTGCGGTCCGAAAAATTTTATACGAAATAAACCATATTGGTTAAAATCATAAATCTTCGGATTAGTCTCTTTTTCTTCAGCCCAAAATCCGGCAGCTCTTAAAATCTCCGCATAAAATGGCGATATCTGTTCATCATTATATCTAATATAAAATGGGACTTTGCGAATCTTGCCGTCAACATCTGGAATAAGTACTGAATGACCAATATTGTGATTGAATCTTATATCACCTATAGGAAATAAAGTGTCAGTGAACTGGGGGATTTTATTTTGTCTTAGTTTTATTTGACCTTCCATTGGAAAAACAACATTGTCATAATTATTTAGTGTTTGCAAAAATATTTCATCACCATTTCCTTTTTCGCTAAAAGTAACATCATAGCCAATTGCTCTGGCTCCAGAATTTTCAAGTTTTTCAATCATTTCAGCATGCATTTCTCTGTTCCACGGCCACTGGCCAAACTGCTGGATTGAATCATCATCAATGGCAACAATTACAATTTTACTCGAGATATCTTCTTTAATGAATAATTTATCCTGAAGCTGAGTATCAAAATTCCAAAAAATTCTAAAATAAAACAAAGCAAAAATTAAAGCAACACCCCCCAGTATTGCCAAAATTGCACTGAAAAATTTTGTGGATTTTTTTACCATTTATTCAAAAGTTACGCCTAATAAATTTATACTATCATCATCTTCGAGCACAATCTCAAATTTTTCCATAAATACTTGCATATCTGTTTTCAAATCTACCAATTTATTCTCCTGATCAAGAATTCTGGCTGATAAATCACTGACCAGCTCTCCATATTGATACAACTCATCTCCCAGTAAATCATCAAGCACATTTAAATCATTGGTTGTGCCAATAGCTTCTTTATTCAAATTCTGCAGCTGCATTTGTATTTCACTTAGCCTTTTTTCCAGACTTTCATAATTTTTATAATAATCTTCCAGTTCATCCTTTGAATAAAAAGCCCGGTCTTTTTGAGACTGTTCAATTTTTTCTAATTGGGCTAAGAGTTGTCCAAGGTTTTGCTCAGTATTGCTAATCCGTAGATTTATTTCCTGCATTTCAGCTTTTAAATTTTTTAAGGTAATATCTCCATTATTTTCAAAAGTTTCTCCATCTTGCTGTAATTCATCTGCAATATTTTCAATTGCCGTCTCGATCCGAGGCTTTGAAATCCTGGTATTCTGAAATATTCTATTTATTAAAAAGTCTTTTTGATTTGCATCAAATATATTGTTTAAATAAAAATTCTTAATTTGCTCGTCCTGCATTAAATTTTCCTTTATCTGTGGGTCAAATGCTTTTATTCTTTGAATAAATGGAAGTATTTGCGGATCAACATCCATTTTATTTATAATTGCCAACGCCTGATCTTTTCTGCCACTTTCAATCAATGCCTCTACTTCTAAAAGCCTTTTTATTTTTATATTTCTGACAATTTTTTCTTTTTGATATTTATCAAAAGCTGTCATTAATGAAATTCTCTCGCTTAATTTCTTTAAATTATAAAATTTGTCTCCGGGAAGCGGACCGACCTGATTTAAAATACGCTTTCGTCTTTTAGAAATTTCATCTTTAAAATCTGAATCTCTTTCTAAATTATTTTTCACCCAGGATTTTTTTCTCTCATCAATCCTTAATTTTCTTTTCTGAAATCGTGATCTTTTTAATGTTTCTATTTCATCAGCTGACGCTGTCTCATCAATTTTTACTGGCTGATAAATCAAAACATCTTCTTCATTGACTTCAACCTCTCCTTCTTCGTCAGAAACCTGGACTGTATTTTCAAAAACCGCCACATTTACTTCATCACCTAAATAAGAAACGTTAAATGAAGTGCCACGCACAGTAGCTACCACATTATCAGCCTCGACTTCAAAAGCCGCATCTGGGTGTAAAAGCTCCAATAAACGAGACCAGACTTGGCCTTCTTTTAAATTAACTTTAACTTTTGTCAAAAGAGGTGAATTCTCATCAATCACTCCCTTGGTAATTTCAATTTCAGTATTTTCATCTAGAATAATCTCCTGAGTATCGTAAAACACTATTTTAGCTTTTGAATTCTCGTCAGTTTTCACACTGTCACCCTGCATTAAAGGCATGTCTCCGGAGACTTTAATATAGCCTTCACCGTCTGATTTGTAATAAACACTGCCCTTTTCCTCATAAAGTAAAATGGCAGGATCTTCAAGGTCAATTGAGCTTGCATAAGCTGTCATTAATGCCCAGCCGCCAACTCCAGCTATAATAATAATAATTAGGATAAATATTATAGATTTTTTCATAAAAATAAGTTTATTAGAAGTACATATAATTTACCTAATTTTATTCAATTTGACAACTTTTATTTAGAACTTTCAACCGTTTATAGAAACGGGGGTCTGGGGGGCTGATTGCCCGATGCGCGATACCTGCACATAATCAATACTTCGCATTTGAAGCCCCCCAGCGGTTTTTGCCCAGCACCAAAACAAAGTTTGGTGCTGGGTCGGCGCAAGCCGAGAACCGTATGGTTCTGGGCAAGTCAACATTGAAAAGCCCAAAGCAGGCTCCAGGCCTGTTTTGAAAAAAGTGACCTTTGCGTTATTAATCTTTAAAATAATTTAGTAGCTATTGTTGTTTCACAAAAAAACCAGATGTAAATCTGGTTTTTTATATATCATTTGTATAAATCTTTTACTTTATCTCAAACTGCTTTTTCACTGGCTCAGCATTATCAGTATGAATTTTTAACTCAACTTCATATCTACCAGTTGGCCAGCCTGCAGGCGGCGCAGTTAAAGCTGAATAAATACTGGAAGTTACTTCTTCTATATCCACAGTGACTGAATCAATTTCAACAACTGGATCTTCATCTAAATAACGCCAATAAAATGTTACCTGCGTCCCCTCTGGTGCATTATTTAATACCGCAGTCACATAGATTTCCTCTAAATCAGTTGCAAATTCTGCTTGGTCCTCAGCGCATAAATCTCCCTCTGGAATCTCGCACATTTTTACATCAGTTAAATTTGCAGTTGATACTTCACAAGATGATGCCATGATAAACACACAACTGGCAATCAAAAACAAGGATAAAATTTTTGTTTTCATAATTTTTCATTAGTAGTTAATCTATATATATTTTATCAAAAAAATATTATTGATTCAATGCATCAATCTCTTCTGTATCCTCTATATCTGTCCAGTTTTGCAATACTCTGCCATAGACAGAGATTGTCCAATATTCATAATTTGATCCAGTAACACCTTGTTCCTCATCCCCTGCCAATCCTGTAAAGCAGGCCCATTCAATTCTATTATTAACAAACTCAACCCTGCAAGGATAAACTTCTGCTCCTGTAGCAGTCTTATGCAATGTTTCAACATTATAAACTTCATAAACATCATCTTCATTTACAACTAATAAATTTCTTTGTTCATATGATAATAACTTATTGGCCTTGGCTCCATGGGGCCAAAAATATCCAGCAGCTAAATCCAGACCTTCATCTAAATGGCAGACATAAAATGCATAAAAATCTGATGAATGTCTGTACTGAGCATATTCAGCCAATTTCTTTTCTAGATCTTGAATATATTTTGTGGTATAAATATCCAAATCCATTTGAGCTCTCATTTTTTTATTGACAATTAATGAACTCAATAAATCTCCGCCATATGTTTGGCCGTTTGCCATGCCAATACAGTCTGAAGAGGCATAGCCTTCAAATCCAAAATAATCATCAGACGGGAATTCAATAGCCCATTGTTTATAAATGTCTTCAACAGGCTTTTTCTTTGGTTTTGTCCGTTCCTCAGTGGCAACTGAAGTCTGTTCTTCAACTTCTAAAACATCAACAGGAGTGGTGACAGTATCTTGCTCAATCTGCTTTTCTTTTTTAAAACGATCAAAAATGTCAGTTACGCTGCATCCGCTTAAAAAAATTAAGCATGACATTAAGATAAATATTAAATATTTTCTCATATTTAATTCTTAATTTAATAATCCAGAATTTAGGTTTCAGAATACATGATCTAGGACACTTTCATTATAACATTTTGCTAAATTTTAATAAAATGTCTATTCAATCATGAAACAATAAAAAATAGGATTGACAAATACCCAAAATCAATTTATTATTAAACATCAAGTGTTCTTTTTATTAAAGGAGGGTAAAATGGGCACAGTCACAGCCATGATTCATGTGGGTCGAACCCATCAAAACCATTTAGGCATATTGCCAGCCGATTGGCTATATTTACATGAAAACAGCCGCCCGAGCTGGCATTTACAGCCATTAAGTATAATGGGCAGAAATAGACAACATATTGATATCACCTGGGTTCCTACTCTAAAACATATGCTTGATGATGCAATGCTGATGATTGCAATTTTTATACTTAAAGATGAAGCAATTATTAAAAAAGCAAAACAATGCTTTAAAAAAGATGACCTTTCGTTTATTGAACTAAACAGAGATATTAATAAACAAGATTTGTATCAACTTCGCAGAAAATGCAGAGCGTTGAGAAACAGATATAAGATTGTTGTTACACTCCTTGGCAAATCTTCTTTATCAAGGCATTGCCCTGTACTTGAAAAGTATAAAATGGATGTTGAAGTTTGTATTCCTGCCTTTGATAGACATTTTTCTCATTGGGAAAAGAAAACAGTCACTTCAGGTTCTCTGGATATTCAAAGAACGGAGGCTCCATGAAAATCGTACTTGGCTCAAAAAGCAAAATAAAAGCTGAGGCTCTCAGACAAGCCCTGACTGAAGTACTGGAATTGATTGACGAAAAGTCGAACATTGAACTGGAGCTTACAGAAGTGAAATCCTGGGTGAGACCTCAGCCAATGAAGGCCGATGAAGCTCTCAGGGGCGCAATGGAAAGAGCCGGACGCTCTCTGCGGGCTTGCCCAGAAGCTGAACTGGCAATAGGGATTGAAAATGGCGTGCACAGATTTTCTGACATGATTAATGAATATTGGATCGATTTTGCTTTTGTGGTTGCCCTTACTCCGCTTATGATAAAATATGTCAGCACAAGCTGTGGAATTCAGTTTCCGACAAATATTGTATTTTTATCCGAATCCAAACAAGCCCAGGATACTTGCGGACAAATTATGGAAAAATTAAAGATGGTCAAGGATGGCAAAGATCCTCATTCATCTTTGACTTTTGGCGCATTGTCCAGAAAAGAATCGCTTATTCAGCCACTCAAGGTGGTTTTAATACAAGCATTATCATAAAACCCGCTTTCAGAAAGCGAGTTTTTTATTTCAGATCAATTATTATATTCCCTATCGTGGGGTCTGGGGTTGCCATTCAATTATATAAATAAAAATTCACACATTGATGAAGATCAGAACATTTTTTCATTTATAGCATCGGGGGTCTGGGGGGCTGATTGCCCCCGGAGCGATCCTCAAACTTAATCGTTGCTTCGCATTTGAAGCCGCTCAGCACTTTTTGGTTACTTTTTGGTGCCAAAAAGTAACTTGGCGCAAGCCAACATTGCAAAACCCATAGCAGGCTCCAGGCCTGTTTTGAAAAAGATTAAATTTATTTTTTCCTAAATAAAAAACCCTGATACTATAGGGATATAAAACTCGTAATTCAATCATTTATTCCAAAGATTTATATAAGACTGAAATTTTTTAGCTATCAAATCCTGAGCTTTTGATTTTGTAATCTTTTTTTCTTTATATTTTATCAAAGCATCTAAAAATATTGTCCGGCCAATAGCAAATCCAATAATCTGATCAAACTTTTTGGCTGCCAAAAGCCATTGCTTAACTTTTTTATCATCCTCTCCCCTGCCTAAAAATATTATTGACGAGTTCTTTGGAATTACTTTTAAAATTCTCTTCCAGCATTTATTAGAAAATCCTTCCATTTTCCAAATATCAACTTTTACTTTTTGTTTTATTTCTTTAATTGCCGCAACTGTTCTGATCAATCGTAAAGTCTTTTCATAATTTCTTTCAGTATTTACCAGTTTTAAATCTTTGTCAGTTGCTGGAACTAAAAGCTCAATTAATAATTTATAATTATTTTTTTTGCAAAAATCACTTAAACGCTTTAATTTTTTAAGCTGCACTTTATTTATTTTCTTATTTATAGGATTATACCGAACCAATGCTTTAGCATAATCTGGCTTAAATTTATTGATATGCCTGCCAAAAGCACTTCCATATTCAAAACCATATTGTTTTTGCCCGCTTTTCTCAGTGGTCAAACAAATCTGAATTTTTCGCTTTTTTGCATCTTTTAATACTTTCGCACCAAATTCTTCATCAACGAGAATGGCCAAATCGTCTTTTTTTTCATACTTTTTATACACCTTTAAAAATGCCTGATAAATCAATTCTTTCAGTTTTTCTAGCTCTTTATGCTGCTTTTTTGTTATTTTTTTAGTACCAATTAAGTGCTTTTTAAATGAGCCCCGATGGTCAAAAGGCATGATTATAAGCTGTTTTTTCATATTATTCGTATTATACCATATTTCATTCGATTTTTGCCTATTGACAAAATTCTCATTATTAGCTAGTATGTAAATTATTAAATATCCATGTTGATTGCAGTAAAGCACTGATTGGGGGATACTTAATGCAAAAAGGTAGTAAGTTCAAGTGGAAACCTCTCTCAAAATTGCCGCAAGGAACAGCAGAAAATCTCAGGATTAGAGAAGAAGACCATGGAAAAGGGCCATTTATTGTAAAGGAAATCGAGCCATTTCTTGAAAATAATCGTTTAATAATATTTAGAAATGAACGTGGTCATGATGCAGTTGTAAATGAAAATTTATTGATTGAGGTGTAAATAAATACCTGACTTCATAAGTCAGGATTTTTTAATATTATTATTACTCTATTGAAATTGAAAAAATTGCTTGTGTATATCCAGTATCTTTTTCCTTATCTATTCCAAATGAAATCTTTTTCCCAGAGTCAAAATTTATATCTGTTTTAATCAAGCCTCTTTTTGCACTTAATTCGGTTGAAAATGATTTAATAATACCAAGTGTCTCTTTTTCTAAAATATCATCTGGCTCAATGTTTGATATAATATACCAATTAAATTCTTCATGTTGTTCGGTGATACGATGTATTGAACCGACTAATAATCCTTTAATTCCTTCTACTTCCAATATAATTTCCCAAGATGCTGGCAACCATGGTCTTCCTTTCTTGTCTTTCTTTCTTAATTCCTTTAGATCAAACTCTATAGCTTCTAAATAGTCTTTATTTAAACTTAATAATAACTCATAGGTAGCTTCATCACTTAACTTCACTTCTGAAACATTTTTTTTACGTATGCGTTCCTGATTAGTATCCTCCAGAAGATCAATTGGCTCTGTATTGAAGGCTGGTTCTGCACTTTCTTGTCTTTTTCTTTTCTTTTCAATTTTATCCTTTATCTTCATTAACTCATTCTTATAATCCGTATAAAAATCCAAAGCCTCTTTCAACTTCCCAGCTTTTTCAGCAGCCACAGCCTTATCCATGATCTTTCCCAGAAATTCCTTTTCTTCATCAGTTAAAGGCACACGCTTAACCTCACTCCGCCGCGGGCGGGCCATTTGGAGTTGGGATTCGAGAGATTGGGGTTTTTCTGACTTCATATCTTTTACATGCTATTTCATTATATCACCTTTTATTTTTCCCTCTTCTTTCAGTCTTTCTGCTTTTTCAACTAATTTTTTAGTACAGCCCTCAATTATAAGATCGTTGCCAACATATAAATCATCTGGCAAATCTTTAATTGATGAATTATTTAATATTAGATCACCATCAATGCGAGTATTCTCAGGTAAAGAATCCATTATTGCTCCGTTCATATTAAGTGTACCAAAAACTCTAAGACCTGAACCTTTCCACTTTTTTACAACAGTATTTTTTAATATTAATGAATTACTAACTAACATGTTTGCAGGAAATTCATCAATAATTTTCCCTGTTAAATTTAACATTTGTTTTGTTTCCAGCGCTGGAAGCTTTGATAAATCAAAAACAATCTCTACAAAATTTTCCTCTGTGAATCCAATAGCAGCAATCCATTCTTCTAGTTTTTCCCTTGTCCAAACAATTTCTTTCTCTTTTTCCTTTATCTTTAACAACTCATTCTTATACTCAGTATAAAACCCTAAAGCCTCAGCCAATTCCCCAGCTTTTTCCGCAGCCACAGCCTTATCCATAATCTTTCCTAAAAATTCCTTTTCTTCAGCAGTCAGCGGCACACGCTTAACATCACTCCGCCGCGGGCGGGCCATTTGAAGTTGGGATTCGAGAGATTGAGGTTGTTCTTTTTGCATAGAGCTATTAGACATTAATCATTTGTAATTGAGAATAACTATGAAGGAATGATTACTTTTCCCTTAATTTTTCCTTCTTTTGCTAACTTTTGCGCTTTTTCTTTCACTTTATCAGAACAACCACCAACCCAAAAATTATGCCCGACATATATATTATCTGGCAAATTTTCAATAGCTGACCTTGCTATGTCAAAACTCCCTGTAACATGCGTATTTTCAGGTATGTGAGATAGTTTTGCATTTTTCATATCACATGAACCTTTTACAGTTAATCCCGGGCCATTCCATTTTTTAACTTCCGCATCATTTAATAAAAGATGTCCATTAACAGTTAAATTTGGCGGGAATTCGTCAATTACTTTACCTCTCAAACGCAGATAGCCTATTGTTTCTAATCGAGGGAATTTGGTTAAATCAAAAGTCTGTGCTGTATATTCTGAAATTGAAAAATCAGGAAATTCATAAACCTTTTCCACCCACTCTTCAAGCCTACCTAGAGTCCATATTTTTTTTTCATCCTCTTTTATTTTTTTATCCTTCTCTTCTTTAATCTTTAACAATTCATTTTTATAGTCAGTATATAAATCTAATGCTTCTTGCAGCTTCCCTGCCTTTTCCGCAGCCACTGCCTTATCCATAATATTTCCCAGAAATTCCTTTTCTTCATCAGTTAAAGGCACACGCTTAATCTCAGCACGTTTTGGTTTGGCCATTTTTAATTGACTTTCTAGTGATTGAGGTTGTTCTGGCATATATTTTAGGTATAAAATCAAATCGTATTTATTCTCTTTACATAATTGTTTCCCTCCTTAGCAATTATATATATTTTATCCTCATTTATTAAACCAAAATGATAAATTTCATCATAATCTTTACCAACTTTTTCTCCCTTTTCATTTACTACAAACCATTTGCCATCTTTTTTTGCTGCAAAAACAATTTTACCTCCAATATCTCGTGGATCTTTAACCTCATCATAATCGTGTCCAACTTTCTCCCCTGCTTCATTTACTACAAACTTTTTGCCATCTTTTTTTGCTGAAAAAGTAATTTTACCTCCAATATCTTGTACCTGCCCAACATTATCATAATCTTGTCCAACTTTTTCTCCTTTTTCATTTATTGTAAACCATTTACCATCTTTTTTTGCTGAAAAAGCAATTTTACCTCCAATATCTTGTGGATCTTTAACCTCATCATAATCTTGTCCGACTTTTTCTCCTTTTTCATTCATAACAAACTGTTTATTATCCTTGATTGCTACAAAAGCAATTTTTCCTCCAATATCCTGTGGGTCCCAAATTTTATCATAATCTTGTTCAGTTTCTTCACCCTTTTCGTTTACTATAAACCATTTGCCATCTTTTTTTGCTCGAAAAACAATTTTACCTCCAATATCTTGTGCCTGCCCAATATGATCATAATCTTGTCCAACTTTTTCTCCTTTTTCATTTATTATAAACCATTTGCTACCTTTTTTTGCAGAAAAAGCAAGCTTACCACTAATATTTTTTAAAAAACTAATATGATCATAATCTTGTCCAACTTTTTCTCCTTTTTCATTAACTACAAAGCATTTGTCATCTTTTTTTGCTCGAAAAACAATTTTTCCTCCAATTTCATGAGGATACCCAACATCATCATAATCGTGTCCAACTTTTTCTCCTTTTTCATTTATTATAAACTCTTTGTTGTTTTTTTCAGCATCAAAAGCAATCCTGCCTCCGATACTTTCAGGATAGCCAACATCATCATATTCATCTCCAACTTTTTCTCCCTTTTCATTTACTACAAACCATTTGCCATCTTTTTTTGCTGCAAAAGCAATTTTTCCTCCAATATCTTGAGGCTTTCGAACTCCATCATATTTCTTTATATCTATTAAAGCCACTATTAGTCCTTCATTATTTTCCTTTTCTTCTCTTTTTTTAATCTTTAATAATTCATTCTTATAATTCGAATAAAAATCCAAAGCCTCTTCTAATCTTCCAGCCTTTTCCGCAGCCACTGCCTTATCCATAATATTTCCCAGAAATTCCTTTTCTTCATCAGTTAAAGGCACACGCTTAATCTCAGCACGTTTTGGTTTGGCCATTTTTAATTGACTTTCTAGTGATTGAGGTTGTTCTGGCATATATTTTTAAAAAGGAAGGAAATATTTCATTCCTCCTTTTATATATATCATTAAATTAGTCGTCTTTATTCATTCCCTTATGCTTTCCCGGCTCATTTCCATGCTCAATTCCCTTGTGCTTTCCAGGATGGCCATTATCATCTCCGTCTTCAGGATCACCCTTTCCTCCTTTTGGTTTTCCATTACCACCTTTTGGTTTGCTTCCACCTACTCCGCCTTTTGGCTTGCCTTTTCCTCCGCCTTTTCCACCAGCCGGATCTCCAATTCCGCCAATACCTCCTTTAGGTTTTCCTTTTCCAAGCAGTCCCCATCCAGTAACAGCAGCTAGCATGCATACAAGCACTAATAAAAATTTTAATATTTGATCGCGCCATTCCCAAAGCATATCCCAAAATCCTTGTTCATCTTCATTAAATTCGCAGCAATCATCATCTGATGGCCAAATAAACTGGTCATTTGAAGCAACTTCATCATCTGATGCGAAAACATCATCGCTGGCAAAAAGTGAATCATCTGAAGCAAATAAATCGTCATTGTCATCATCATCATCTCCCTCATTATTGTCATCGCCTTCATCACCATCAACATCTTCTTCTGGTTCAGGTTCTGGCTCTGGTTCATGTTCTTCTTCGCATTTATCAGAATCTAAAGGATAAAAATCATCTTTATCACTGCAAGTATCATCATCAGTATCATAATCTTTTGGATCTGTTCCAATCTCATCTTCATCCCAGTTAAACAAACCATCATTATCCATATCTGTATCTAAATCGTCAATTATTCCATCGCCATCAGTATCTGGGCCGTTAAAAACCGTCGGGTCTGTAGGATCAGGATCTTCTCCATCGTCTTCTGTATCACCATCAGTATCTGGATTATTAGGATCTGTACCACCTTTTTTCTCCTCCTCATCAGGCAAACCATCATCATCAGTATCAACGTCTACAAAAATTACGTCTGTTTGCTGGCTGATTAAATTATCACTAATCGCTTCAGCGTTTCCTTCATTATCAGAAAAATATGCGCTATTAATTACGGCTTTAAATTGATGCTCGCCATAAGTGGCTATCCAATTTACTGATAAAACCTGGCTGGTCTCACCAGCACCTAAACCAAAAGTTATAGGCCAGCCAATTGTCTGATCATTATCATAGAAAATAACTTCTCCGTGAAACTGCTGATCATTATCATTTATAATTACTGAAGAAACTTTAATTTCATTGCCCTCTAAAGGTTGATCATTTGAAACCCAAATATTATTACTGACAAATCCAGAAGTTGTAGCAAAGACACTACCTGCATTTAAGCTGGCAAAAACAAAAATAAAAGTAAATATTAAAAAAAATCTAATTTTTTTCATAAATTTTATTAAAATTCAATATATTTAAAACACTATTAATTATACCATTTTCTCACATATAAAAAAGAACTTATACACAATTAAAAAACAGAGCTTTTGCCCTGTTTTATATTTAATTATAAAGAATATAAAGTTGGAATACCTTTGGCAACTACTAAAGTAAGCATTAAAGCAAATGTTAAATCTCCTAAAATAATTATGGCATTCATCTTCTTTGGCGAATATTCTATGGCTGCTAAGAATAATATTAAAACATCATTTGGCAGCGGCGCAAAGCCAATATAAAGGTAGGCAATGATTGGGACCAATCTCTGAAGCCATTTTCTTTTTTTAAAAACATCTGCAAGCTTATCAATTTTCTTATCCCATTTTCCTCTTACTAATTCCCGTCCTTTAGAACCAGTGAAAAACATTATCATATCACCTATTGCAAGGCTTATTCCTGATATTATTCCTAAATAAACTGGATTCATTCCACCAGCTACAAGTGTAAATAATACACTAATAAATGATATTGATCCGCCAGCTGAAAATCCGCCGAAAAACGAAACGACAAAGGCAAGAATATATCCATTCCTTACACCAATTTTATTAACTATTTCTACTGGATTTACAAAAAGCAACAAAGTTATTAATGATATTAAGAATACAGCCAATATTACAAACCCAATGATTTTTTTTATATTATATTTTTTTTCTTTTTTCATAATTACATCATATTATATTTCTAACTTTTCGAAAAGCAAAAACAGAGGGTATAACCTCTGTTTTTATTTTATTTCTTCTTTTTTACAGTTTTCTTTTTAGGCGATGCAGCTTTCTTTTTTGTAGTTTTCTTAACCGCTTTTTTAGGTTTTGCAGCCTTCTTCTTTTTTGCTGTTGGTTTTGTTTTTTTTACAGCTGTCGTTTTCTTCACAACCTCTTTCTTTTTAGCAACTTTTGTAGCGATTTTTGGATTTATAGCTTTTAAAATCTCGTCAAGTTTTGCATTTATCATCTCAAATTGTTTTTGAGTTTGGCTGGAACCTTTATCTTTTCCACCTTTATTAAAACACTCGTTACAGTAAATTGGTTTATCGCCTGTTGGCCTAAAAGGCACTTCACATGCTTTGTTACACGCATCGCAAACGGCTTTATACATCTTTTTATCACGAGACCCTGATCTTCTTTGATCTCCTGATCCTTTACTACTAAAACAGTCAGAGCAATAAATTGGTTTATCGCCTGTTGGTTTAAATGGTACTTCGCATCTATCTCCACACTTATCGCATATTGCTTTATGCATACTTGGACGAGATGAATTCCGTCTACGAAAGTCTCCGCCACCTCTTCTTCGATCTGACATATTTTTTTTAATGTTAATTTTTATCTAATTAAAGTATATTCTTATTTTTAATAAAAAGCAATGATTATTTAATTTCTTGCTTAACTATTACCAAAACTTTTAACCCTTTGATCCATTATTATACTTGATCTAAAAAACTTTTTTTTCAAAATTATTCCATTGAGCGACGTACACCGGCTCAACGCAACATAGGTTTGTCCATGGACAAAAGTACCTCGGCCTAAATCAATTATAACCTTATCAAATGTTTTGCCCTGACTTTTATGAATGGTAATCGCCCAAGCCAATTTCATTGGAATCTGCGTATACGTACCCATAATATCCCGCTTAAATTCTCCATGTTCAAAAATATAGCGTGATATTTCCCAGGTATGCTTAGTAACCTCAACAATTTTGCCATCGGTTTTCTCAACCGAAACGACACATTCTTCTTGCGCAGTTTCACTATTAGCAATATTATTAATATCAATCACTTTACCAATGGTTCCATTCACCCACCGTCGCTCTGAGTCATTACAAATAAACATTATCTGCGCGCCAACACATAACGCAACTTCTTCACTGTTTGGATATAAATTCTGAGCTATAGCGCCTGATTTTTCAGCGTTAAAAGAGACTTCTTTTTGATTTAACTTTTTCATTTCAGCTGAATTTATTGACGCAGCCATGGCGTTTGTCGTTACCAGATAAACATGTTGTTCCTTTTTATTTGGGATAAAACTTGGAAAAAATCTAGTATTCAATGTTTTTAAATGCTCATCAGTAACATTGCCGTCACGAACAGCATTAAGAACCTCTATAAATTGATTATCTTTTTGTCGATATATTTTTTTCAATTCAACTATTTTCAATTTAAATCCGCCAAGGAACAGGTTTCCCTGGCCTTCATTGATAAAGACGTTTGCATTAAAAAAGTATGGTGCATCATATTCAGAATAAAACTTGTCTTTGTCTGCATTGGTAACAACTGGCGGCAGCTGATATAAATCACCAAAAAAAATCATCTGTACTCCACCAAATGGCTCATTATTTTTGGTTGCCCGCTTCAATACAGTATCAACCGCATCCAATAAATCAGCTCTAACCATAGAAATTTCATCAATGGCAATAGTTTTTATCCGGTTAAGCTTCACTTTCATTTTATTACTAATATTCATTTCTCTGGCTTCATCCAATTCAAATCCGGGTTTAAGCTTAAAAAAAGAATGAATGGTTTCACCATTGACATTTATTGCGCTAATACCGGTCGGCGCCAGCACAATAATTTTCTTTTTTGAATGCAGCCGGATGTGTTCCAGTAATGTTGATTTTCCAGTACCAGCTTTGCCAGTAACAAAAACATTATTATGCGTATCTTCAATTGTCGCAATAACTTGCTTTGCTTGTTTTGATAACTTTTCTTTCATAATATTGGCTATTATACATTGAATTCAAAATAAAAAACAGACCATACATCATAATATTAAAAAGTAATTCCCTGTTCTATCATAAACATGAAATACTCAATTTTAATTATTGACATAATATCAACTATGTGCTATTATATTATCTAGGCTAGCCAAAATAAGGAGCGTATCAATGGTGGTAACATTCAACTCATACGGGGGTATTGCATGCAATTTTGCCTAAAAGGAGGGCAAACGCATGCAAAGAAATCCAAACTGCGAGTCGCTAAGCGTGGAGCGAAAAACAATCACTGAGCTTTTACGCTCAAAACCCAAATTCGGGATTTGCTGTTTTTACGCTAGCTCGTACTGCATCGGCTACAAGGGGGCAAGAAAGCTGGCTAACGCCAAGGCCAGAAAAAGCAAAACGTTAAGAACTCACCGTACAGGTGAGCAAAATCGGAGAAAACAGCACTGAGAAAAGGGCAACCACATGGTTGCCCTCTTTTTATTAAAACAAGTATATTTCATTATTTCCAATATTTTTAATTTACAGAAATTTTATCACCCCAAACACTTACCCATTTTACATCCTTTCTTCCCAACTCATCATGAAAAATTCTTGATGCAATTATTTTAAATCCCGCTTCTTTTAAATAATTTTCCATTTCTTTTTTGTAGAAAAAAGTAAATACCCTTTCTCTCCCCCCTGATATCTTATCTTTAACATATTTAGTCCCTCTTCCTCTTTTTACGCTAATATGTAATTTGCCACCAATTTTTAAGACCCTATAGAATCCGTTTAGAACGTTAGGTAACTTCTTTTTGTTGATATGTAATAAGACTGCATTTGCCCAGATGGCATCAAAATAATTATCTGGAAATTTTAAATCTAAAAAATCCATTTTTATAAATTTACCTTGAGGGGCATTTTTTCTAGCTTCTTTTAAAAATTTATCAACTAAATCAATCCCTATATATTTAAAGCCTTTCTTAATAAAAAATTCAGCATCTCTGCCGCCTGCACATCCTATTTCCAAAATTTTAGCTTTTTTAGGTAAGATTTTTATAAATTCTGGCAATTCTTTTGATTTTACGTTCGCAATATCTTGAATATACTTTTTGCCAAGTTTTTCATATAATTCAATTGTATAATCCTTAACTTTATCAATTTTCATAATTAAATAATGCCATTAATTTTATCTTGTTGTAATTAACATACTCTTTATCCATATATTCATATTTTATCATATATAATTATATAAAAAAATTTCTTTCATAAACAATCAACTAATCTTAAACGGGTTGACAAAATTAAATAAAGCATTTAATCTCAAAGTACCATATTCCCGCTAAAGGAGGTAGAGGAAATGGAAACTCAGGATGGAAATGAAGTAAAAATTAAAGGCGTGTTGCGTGTAGATTCCACATTGGTAAAAGAAAGAGTTGTATATGTAGTTCATGAAATAATTTCTGTTGAAGATGGAGAAATTGATTGTCCTTTTGTAGGTGAACAAAAAGATACTACGTCTGAGAAAGAAATTAAGTGTGAGTTTTGTGGGGCTATTTACAAAATGACTTGGAACCATTATAGTTCAAGCGAAGGTGCAGAGTACCAATATACACATCAACCATGCAAAGCAAAGGTGGATTTGTTCACAATAAAACTTGCAGCACCACATGGTCGTGACGTTCGTACAGTCAATGTTATAAGTTGAGGCAGTCATATATTTAGCCGGGATCATTTCTCGGTTTTTGAATAATAAAAAGCAGAGGTTTAAGCCTCTGTCTTTTTCGTGGCTCCGCTAGGCACCGAACGGTGCTTAGCTCAACATCGTGGACGACGTTAGAACTTGTATTGAGATAAACCAATTTTTGATCATGGAAAATTAGTCACTGAACATTTAAAATATTTTGTAAATGTTTCCTCCGCTGTTTGACCTGAAGTATCAATATATCTATCTCCTCCAATTTTATCCCGAATTTTATCAAATTCACAATACACTGCTTTGATTCTATCCTCTCCAGTAGTCCAACATTCCCGTTCTTTATCCCGAATAATAGTTTCTGATTGTTTTGGAAATAAAACAGCGATTTGTAAATCACTTCCAAATTCTTTTTGAAATTTTTTGAAAAATTCTAAGTAATGACCAAATATAATATAGTCAATTACTACTTTATTACCTTTGTTATACAAAGCCTTTGCTTTGATTAAAATTTTATCATGAGCCTTTCGTAGTAAATCTGAATTCTCAGGTAGCCACTGACCACCTTTTGGAAAAAATTCAGTATCTTCACTGTCGCCATCTAATAAAACATACTTGCATTCTTTTTCAATTAATTCTGCAAGTGTGCTTTTCCCAACTCCACCAGGCCCAGTTAAAAGGATAACTTTTTTCATACATTTATTAAATTTTTTAAATATTCTTTTAACATGCTTTTTAATGTCGTCCTTCCCTTACTTGTTTTCAGATATCTTTCTCTTCTTAAAGCATCATATTTATTTAAATATGATTCATGAAATATTAACTTCACTGGCAATCTTGACTTGGTAGATTTAACTTTTCCAGATTGATGATCTTTTATTCTCTCCTTAATATCATTTCTGAAGCCAACATAAAAGTTTTTATCTTTTTCACTTAATAAAATGTAAACGTAATACCACATATATATAATTGTAAATAAAAAACAACCCGAAATCAAATCAGGTTATTTTCCCAAGTACTGTACTGTATTCTGGCGAAGTTTTTTGGCTCCGCCAAGCACCGTACGAAAAAAATAACCCAAGAATTTAGGTTATTTTTCCAGGCACAGTACTGTATATGGCGGATCCAATTTTATCTGGCTCCGCCAAGCACCGTACGGTGCTTGGCTCCGCGGGCCGGACTCGAACCGGCGGCCTACTGGTTAACAGCCAGTCGCTCTAACCAACTGAGCTACCGCGGAATAAATTTATAATATTTTTTAATCAAACTCATTACGCGGTTATCTAATGCTGAGCCCTGTCCTTCGAAGCCCTGAGTATATCGAGGGGCAAAGAAGTATACCGCGGAATGATATACAATATGATATCAAATTATGACAATATTGTCAAGCAGAAACCATATAAATATGTCTTATTTTTAAGGATAAATCGACTTTTTTTATAAAAAAAATAGATTCTTGGTATAATAAATATATATGAAGGATAAAAAAATTATCAGTATTTTAACCATTATTTTTGTGATAATCCTTATTGGCATTTTCATCTTTGTTTATATTAAAAATAAAGATCAATTATCATATAATACTGAAAATTCAATAGAAGCTAATATTCGCCAGCCTGCATTTGCTGGTCAATATTATCCACAAACAAAATCAGAAATTGAAATGCAAATAGATAATTATCTGCTTTCAGCTGATAGTGCAACTGATAATTCAATTCCGCAAATAGTAATAGTGCCGCACGCTGGATATATTTATTCAGGACCTGTAGCTGCATATGCTTATAAAATTTTACCAAAAAACCATTATGATCGAATAATTTTAATTGGCAGAAGCCATACTACCTTCTTCTCTGGAATAGTGACTGATTCAAAATCAGCCTGGCAAACACCTTTGGGGATTACGCAAATTGATACAGAATTTGTAAATCTATTAAAATCAGATTTAAATATTATAAAATACAATACAAAAGTATTTGATCTTGAACATTCTTTAGAAGTAGAACTACCTTTCTTGCAAAAAGTATTGGGAAAAAAATTTAAAATTGTGCCACTGCTTTTTGGCAATGAAGATGAGGATACAATTAAAAATCTGGCTGAATCTTTACAAAAATTCATATCTTCAAATACTTTAATAGTTATTAGCACAGATTTGTCTCATTATCTTGATTATGAGAAAACAAATGAAATAGACAAACAAACCACTGATGCGATTTTAACAAACAATATTAAATCTTTCCGATCAAAAATAAAAAATGTTTTTTCAGAAAATAATCCATCTGTTTCAACTGTAGCCTGCGCTAAACCTGCAGTTGAAACTGCCATCACCTTAGCTCAAAATCTAAATATGGAATCAAAACTTTTGAAATATGCCAATAGCGGTGATGCCTTTGGTAATATGCGAAATAAAGTGGTTGGCTATGCTGCAATCGCCTATTATAATCCAAGCAGTCAGGCAAATGATTTGTTAAACAGAGAATTAAATCAAGCTGAGCAAAAATTCGCTTTGGAAATTGCCTATAAAACCTTAGAATCATATTTTGAAAATAAAAATTATGTACCTGACGTATCTGAATATCCAATTTTCAAAACAAAACGTGGCGCATTTGTAACATTAAAAAAAAATGACCAGCTCAGAGGATGCATTGGCAATTTTGAACCAAATCTAGAATTAGTTGAAGTTATTCAAAACATGGCTTTATCAGCTGCTTTTAATGACCGCAGATTCACACCTTTAAAACAAAATGAATTAGATAAAATTGACATTGAACTTTCTGTTTTATCTTCAAGGCAAAAGATATCAGATCATAATGAAATAGAGGTTGGCAAGCACGGGATTTATGTGCAAAATGGAAATAAAAGCGGTACTTATTTACCTCAAGTGGCTTTAGAAAATAATTGGACAAAAGAACAATTTTTGCAAAGTCTGTGCATTGAAAAATCGCAAATCGGCCCAGACTGCTACAAAGATGGGCAAACAGATCTTTACATTTATACTGCTCAAATATTCTAAAAATAAACTACCACCAGCGATGCTGGTGATTTTTATCTTGCCCCGCCCTTCGCGAAGGGCAGGGCGAGTCTTTTATTTTCAATATCTTCATTCGTCTACAGAATCGGGGGTTTGGGGGGCTGATTGCCCCCGGAGCGATCCTTTAACTTTGTCATTGCTTCGCATTTGAAGCCCCCCAATGGTTTTTGCCTACTTTTTGGCATCAAAAAGTAGGTCGGCGCAAGCCCAGTACCGTATGGTTCTGGGCAAGCCGAAATCGGTATTGCCTGAATCAGGCTCCAGGCCTGTTTTGTAAAAGATCATCTTTATTAAACAAGGGCGATGCGATCAAACGCACTCCCTAGCTACGCTGGGGGTTTTTTTCTTTAATAATAAAAGATCCTCAATGTATAGGATCTTTTTTAATACCCAATAATGCGATGAAGTTTAGCAATATCATCTGGCAGCTGTTCATGATATTCGTATAAATATTCCAGAACAACAATTCCCTGCCAGTTCATACCAGCTAAGAATTCAACCACTCTGATGCAAAATTCATCAATTGGAAAATGATGGCCATTTTCTGTTTTTGCTGATAAATGCACAACTGGAATATTTTTCCAATGCCTGGTTAAAATACTCCAAATCATATTTTCTTCTTTGATATGGGCCACATCCAAAGTCATTGGAATATCCATTTCAACCAATTCCATTGGCCGAAACACTCGCTTGTGATGCATAAATGTTTCAATTGAAAATCTGGCCTGATATCCATTTTGCAATACTTGAATCATATCCAAGGCTTTTCGCTGATAATATTCTCTAGAAATATTTTTCTTTTGCTTTAGTTTATTAGGATGAACTGTAATATTCTTCACTCCCAAACCTTCAGCAAATTCAATTGTCTTTTTTCCCCAATCCTGAAAATTATCTTCAGTAATATATCCTTGCGTAGCATGGATAGATAAAATATCAAGCCCAGCATTTAGAAAAAACTCCAATACCCGACCCAGGCTAGTTTCCAATGGCAGCCAAAGTTGGTAATACTTCCAAGGCAAAGCCAATTCAATTGGATAATCAATGTTTGAATATCTTTCGTCCAACTGGTCAATTGTATCAAAACTTACTCTTGCTCCAATTCGCATGTTTTCCTCCTGTTTGTAATGAACATTAAATGTTAACATTTTGATATAATTTTGTCAATGAATGGCTAAGAAACTACAAATCTCATGACGAAAACTACAAAATACTGTATTTATAATAGAAGAATCTAATTTTCGTAGTTTTTGTAGACTCTTCGTAGTTTCGTAGATCAAAAAACCGCTCATCTATGTTTAGACAAGCGGCTTTATGTTACGAAGAATCAATCACTATGCAGCCTTGAACTGTAGAAGAAATTGTTGAGTGTTTGATTCTTTATCTTTCGGGTCTAGATGGACTCGAACAAAGCATCCCCTTCTTTTGTTTGAATCATACTTGAATCTGATAGGCCAGCTTCCATAGATCTTCATCCACAGTCGCCCTGACACCCGCCAAGAATTCCGTTCCTCTGGATTGTCTGCTGAAAAATTTTCACAATCCGCTCCAGTAGGTAGAAACGGAAACCTTTTTTTCTCAATCATCTTTCCGTCAACAAACAGGGCAAGTTCAATGCTCTGTTCGCGTCCATCTCGCAGACCCCTGATAATTAGAGCATCCGCATTTGGACCGTTGAGGACTAGAAAGGAAACTCGATCTGCTGTAATGTGCGATGTCATACGACACCTCCCTTTGAGTAAAAGCCTAAGTTGGTGCAGGCTTAAACACCCCTCTCTGACCATACAGTCAGAGGACCTGCTCATACGAGTCAGGAAATTATTCTATTATATCATAATTTTAAAAAAATGTCAATACCATTTGCCTAAATTTAGCCATTTTTCGCTCTTCGAGCTACGAATGACAGGCCAAAAATTCGTAATTATTTGTAGCGCTCTGGCAAAAGCACGGCAAATAAATTAAATTCGTAATAAATATTGTATAAAACATATCATTTGCCAGTTATAAGTCTAACTAAAAAACCGCTCATCTAATGCAGATAAACGGTTAAAATAGTTTTGGCCTCCTTCGCTCAGCTTCCGCACTGGTTAAAACTTCATATTCTCCAGATTGTCTTAAAAAGCCCTTCCAATAACTTATATAATACTCAACCTTACTTCTTTCTTCTCTGTCAACAATTTGTCTTTTTTTACTATTCAAATTTTTCCAAAAATTTTTTAATTCATCTTTTGGTGGCGCTCCTAAAATTGCCTGAGCATATAACCGCTCATGTTGCGCTTTTAATTCCAGAAAGACCTGGCTTGCCATTCATTTCCTCCGCATACTACCAACTCCTGGTTGGCAAAGGTTAAATAAAATCTATTTAATTATATCATATTTATTAAAAATTTTTTCAGTATTTTAAAATTCGTCATAATAATGACGAATTTATTTTTTACTGATTATTACTACCAAAAACATCTGGCGGCAATTCTTCAGGCCATTCACCAAGTTCCCGGGTTACTGCTATTTTCCATAATAAATCACCCACCCTGCCATTTCCATCTACAAACGGATGGATCTTTTCAAATTCAGTATATGCTTCTACTGGTTCAAACTCACCAGCTGCATAAAATTTGGAAAACACAGTTAATGCCCGCTCAATCTGATCTGGTGGTAAGGCTTGATTCATGTTTCCAAAACGAACTGGCACAGTTCTGACTCCTTTTTCATTTACTTTATCGGTTTTCTCAGCTAATTCAAAAATTAAATCTAAAACATCCTCGTCAGACATTGATTCCAGCTTTTTCTCATCCAAAGCTAAATCCTTTGCCTGTTTATAAGCCTGGGCAAATCCCTCAATTTCTTCTTTTGTTGTCGCTTTTTGCAACTCGCATTGCCTAATAATTAATTGCTTATCATCATCAGTTAAATCTGAAGGGAATTCAATCCCTTTATTTTCAAATTTTTCCATATAAATTTATTTATAAAAATATTATAGCAAATGAAAATTTTTTTTCAAGTAAAAAACCGCTGTCAAGCGGCCCTTTATATATTTAAATACATACCACCAATCTACCGATCTACCAACCTACCGATCTAATTAATAATCACGTAATTTCTCAATCCCTTTCATATTCTGAATTTTTTCCAAGGCTTTAGCCTCAATTTGTCTAATACGCTCACGAGTAACATCAAATTCCTGCCCAACTTCTTCTAATGTATGGGAAACTCCGTCAACCAATCCAAATCTCATTTCTAAAATCTTTTGTTCTCTCGGGGATAAGTCTTTAATTGTTTCCCGCACATAATCTTTTAACAATCGTAAAGCAGCTGAATGATCTGGAGTAACATTTTTCACATCTTCAATAAAATCTTCAAGTGTGCTGTCCTCATCATCATCGCCAACTGTTGTTTCCAGCGAAATCGTTTCCTGTGAAATTTTCATTATGTAACGAATCTTTATAACATCCTCATCCATTTCTGATGCGATTTCCTCTGGCAATGGCTCCCGGCCTAAATCCTGAATTAATCTTCTCTCAACCTGCTGGAACTTATTAATCGTTTCAACCATGTGAACTGGAATACGAATAGTCCTGGACTGATCAGCTAAAGCACGGGTAATTGCCTGTCTGATCCACCAGGTAGCATAGGTTGAAAATTTAAATCCTTTTCGATATTCAAATTTTTCTACAGCCCTAAACAAACCAATATTTCCTTCCTGGATTAAATCAAGCAATGATAAACTTTTGCCTACAAATCTTTTGGCAATAGAAACAACTAATCTTAAATTTGCTTTAATCAGTTCCATTTCCGCTTCGCGGTCGCTTCTTTCTTTTCTTTTTGCCAAGGCCACTTCTTCTTCTGCTGTTAAAAGCTTTATTTTTCCAATTTCCCGCAAATACATCTGGATTGAATCAGCTGTTAATTCTGGAATATCATATTTTGGGGCAGATGGATCACGTACTTCTAAACCGACTCCAGAAAGGAGTTTATCTTTTTCATCTTGAGAAGTTAATACTCCCCCCCTTAAATCAACGATTTGTATTCCATTGGCCTCTAGCTCCTCTTCAAACTCTAAATAAGCATCCAAGTAACTTTCTATTTCTTCAAAAATTTTTAAGATTTCTTTTTCAGTAATAAATCCTCTTCTTCTGCCTTTCTGAATTAATAAATTTACTTCTTCCTCTGTTGGCGGTGTTACTTTTTTAGGTCGCCCCCGCCGAACAACCTTCTTTTTTTTGGGCTTTTTATATGCCCTTTTTACTTTTTTAACGGTCTTTTTGTGAACCGTTTTTTTTGCCGGTCTGCCCTTCTTTTTCTTCTTTTGCCGGCTGGGTTTTGATTTTTTTGTTGCCTTCTTAGGCATAATATTTAACTTAAGAACAGAAAAATATTGAAACATAGAAACTGTTTTAGTTTCTCTATTCTTTCGTTTTTCTGTTTCTTAGTCTAATTGTGAAATTTGCCAGGTTAATTCCTGAAATTCTTTAACTAAATTATCAATTTTTTCTTTTGATTCCTTTGCTGTTTCTAATTGTTTGATCATTTTCATAAGTTCATCTATCCTTTTTTGAAAATAATCTTTTTTAATTTTTCTAACTAATGAAATAATTTCATTTTGTATCTGAGCTTCTGTAAAGCTGTCAAATTCTTTTTGAATATACAAAATTAGGCTATCAAAAAAGCCCTGATTAAAAACTTCGCTATCTTGTAATTTTAACCATTTATCAAATTCAGTTTTTGAAATATTTTCATTTTTATTATACCATTCTATTAATTTTTTGTAAAACTCTATCCACTTTGCAGTTAAAATCATCTTTGATTCCAGGCTTTCTGATAAATACTTGATATTCTCAGGATATGTAATAATTAACCCAAATAATAAGCTGTAAACATCTTTATTTTTTTCTGAGGATATGTCAACTAAGCCTGTTTCCGTAGGTATAATTGTTTTTTGCACTGGCATGGCTTCCCATAGTAATGATTCACTAACTGATAATAATTCAGAAATATGCCTTATCCAATAGTCCTGCTCAATTTTTGACTTAATTTTCACCACTTGTGTTAAAAGTTCAATTGCTGCTCTTTTTTTATGATCAATATTTGATAAATCATATTTTTGCTTTACCAAATCAATATTAAATTCCATATAAGGCATTGCCTGCTGAATTGATTTTTTCCATAAATCCACGCCTTGCTGAATGCATTCATCTGGGTCTTTGCCATAAAGCACTTTTATAATCTGAATATTCATTTCCTCAGCTAGAGCAATGTCTATTGATCTTTGAGCTGCGTTTTGGCCGGCCAAATCCTGGTCAAAACAAAAAGCTACATTATTAGTATATCTTTTTATAAACTTTATATGACCAGGCGTTAATGCTGTACCAGAAGTGGCTATCACATTTTTAACCCCTGCCTGATGTGAAGAAATAACGTCCATGTAACCTTCTACAAATATTGCCAGGTCTTTTTCTTTTATTTCCTGCTTTGCTTTATCTAATCCATAAACTGTAAAACTTTTATCATAAATAATGGTCTGCGGACTGTTTAAATACTTGGCGCTGTCTTCTGCGCTCATTGCCCGTCCGCCAAAGGCAATAATTGTCCCATGAATATCTGAAATTGGAAAAATAATCCTGTTTCTAAAACGGTCGTAAAATCCGCTGCTTCGCTCTTTTCTTTTTATCAGACCAGCCTGGTTTATCTCAGCTTCAGTAAATTTTTTAGACTTTAAAAAATTGAGCATTTTATCCCATCCCTCAGGAGCATAGCCAATTTTAAAATCCATTAATGTTTCTTTGGACAATCCTCTTTTTTTCAAATAATTTCTGGCCTGTTCAGCTATTTTTGATTCTTGCTGAACTTTTTGCCAATATGCTGCTGCCCATTTATGAATGTCAATTACTCTGGTTTTTTGACTATGAACTCTGGGATCTGTCTGCTTTAAGGTAACTCCGGCTTTTTTTGCCAAAAGCCTCAAGGCTTCTGGAAAATCCATGCCTTCAATCTCCTGAACAAAAGTAAAAATATCACCGCCTTTGCCGCATCCAAAACAATGGAAAATTTGTTTTTCCTGAGAAACCATAAAAGAAGGAGTCTTTTCATCATGAAACGGACACCTTGCCTTCCAGTTCATACCTGCCTGAGTCATTTGTATATATTCCTGAACAATCTGGACAATATCTAATTTTTGTTTTATTTCATCAACATCTGACATATGTTAAATTATGCCTCATTATCTTACTAAAAACAACCTAAAAAAGCAATTTGTTTTTATATGGCCAATACATTGGTTAATTGTGATATTTTTTAATTTGTTGATATAATATAATTGAAATAATGAAAAATATATGAAAAGAATTGCAATTTTATTATCATTATCATTATTATTAATCTCAATCAGTGGTTGCATCAAATCAACCAGCCCTGCAACTACAGACTTTCCAGTAGATAATTCAAATACTATAGAAGAAATCGATTCAAATGTAATAAAAATAATAGACTTTTCATTTCAGCCTGCTGAAATAACAATTGAAAAAGGAGAAACCGTAACCTGGGTAAATCAAGATACTATTCAGCATACTGTAACATCTGACCAGGGAAATGAATTAAATTCTGATCTTTTATCCAATGGTCAGGTATATTCTCATACATTTGATCAAACTGGTGCATTTCCTTATCATTGTACACCTCATGCATATATGAAAGCACAGATAATCGTTCAATAAAAATTTGATATAAAAAAAGCTGCTTAGGATTGCCTAAGCAGTTTTTTTTTCCTCATTTGCAGGATCAACCTGAGTTGTCTTACCAAGAATATATGCACGCCGAAAAAAGTATACTGCTGAAATGGCGCAGCCAACACTTAGTATTCCACAAATTAACATTTCATTAAATGTTACACCAGACTTTATAAAGCTGCAAAAAACAAGAAATGCTCCAGCAATTACATAAAAAATTGCATAAATAATGTCCTTTTTCATTGCCCCTCCTTTCATTGGGCATTGCAATATTAAATATTATACAAATATTTGCAATAAGTCAAGGGACATTATCGTAATCAAGATTATCAATAGCGATATTTATAACATTTAAACGTGACCAGCACCGGGGGTCTGGGGGGCTGATTGCCCCCTGCGTAATAATTGAACTTAATCATTGCTTCGCATTTGAAGCCCCCCAGCACTTTTTGGTTACTTTTTGGTGCCAAAAAGTAACTTGGCGCCTGTCCTGAGCGGAGTCGAAGGGCAAGCCAACATTGGAAAGGATAAAGCAGGCTTTCGCCTGTATAAGAAAAGACAATATTAATTTGTTAGTATTGGTATCTAGCATATTAGTTGTACAAAAATACTATCCCCTAATAAAAAACTGCCAATTAACTTTTATTAATCAGCAGCTGTCCGAGCCTGCCAAAATGCTTTTGACTGCTCTTTTTGCCTCAAATGCATAGATAAAGAAAACGCTGTACACAAAGTAGGCATTCTGTTTGATTTATCCTCTTTTTGCGTCTCAACAGCAATTCTGCATGAACCATCTGCTTCTAAATATTTACACGAATTACCTTCACTTTTTACTTTAAGTACTCTTCTGCACAAAGCATCATCTGGAATCTGCATTTCCCCTCCTTTATCTGAAATGCATTAAAAAATATTTTATAATAAAATCAAAAAATTGTCAAATCCTTTTATTTTTCATACAAATATTGATATAATACCCATAGACATAAAATACGAAATTATAAATTATAAAAATATGGCTACAAAAGAAACACCTTTGGCAAAAAAACCAGACAAAATTCCTGAAAGGCTCAAACAAGCTCAAATTATGAATTTAAAAGAAATTTTACCGCCTGAAGAATATGAAAGAGTGATGGCAGAAGCAGAAGAAGCAAAAAAGGAACGGCAAAAAGTGAAAGAAAGAAGTCTAAATCCAATGGGAATTAAAACTGGAGACAAACTTAATATATTGGAAGGAGGAAAAGAAGAAGCAGGCTGGGAAGTTTTAGATATGGATCCGAGAACTGGGAAAATGCATCTTTTTAAAGGTAATAAATTTTTAGAAAAACTGGCCAATGCAGAAGAAATAATTGATGCTAATACTCCAAAAAGTGAAAGAAAAACCAGAATTGATATGCCAACAATAGAAGTTGAACAGCCTGCAAGATTAAAAAAATTGCCAAAATCAGAAAAAGCAACAAAACAAATGGAAGCAATCAGGGAAATCCCATTTAAAATCGGGGATAAGCTAAATGTTGAAAGAACAGGCGGCAAAATTGATAAGGACTGGAAAGTGTCTCAAATTGACTTTGACAGCATGAGAGTTGAAGTAATAAAAGACAACTTAGTAAAAAAACCGACAATTATTGAAGTAATTGCCGCCAATAATCCGTTTAAACAAAATAAGCCTATCAGCTTAAGAGAAATGCCAAAAGATATAGAACACATTGGTAGGCGAACTGATGGATTTTTAAGAAAATTTGACTCAAAAAAAGGTGTTTGGCAGGTAGAAACCTATATTAAAACTGCTCCTCAGACATATTCACCCAAAATGGTAGAAGCCACTCTGAAGGATTTAGCTGCAATTAACTTTTTTGAATATCAGCCATTTCGAATCGGAGACAAGGTAAAGCTTGAAATGCCAACAAAGGAAACTAAAGGAAAAATTATTCAAAAAATGAAGGTGGAAGATGATTGGACAGTATTAAACATAAATTCAAAACAAAAATATATTGAAGTAATGAAAGGGACAGAAATGAAAAAAGTACCGATTGAAAAATTAATGGAATATCAGAAAAAAGAAGTTACTGGATAAAATAAAATAAAAGCCGCCCCGCTCTTCACGAAGAGCGGGGCGGCTTTTATATTGCCGAATTACAACTTCCATTCCTTAAATGAATATAAAGCTGCTTTTAATTCATAATTAAATAAATATTTTATCTTAAATTTTAAATCTTCAATATTTAATGCTTCCTGAACTCCCTGATCATCATCACAATGTCCATCAACAATATGATATAATTCATGTTTTAATGTGGCAACATTTTGCCCTCTTTTTGAAAGCACAATCTCGTATTGGTTTTCTCCAACTCTGGTTGAATATGAAGTATCATTCACTATTTCAAACTTTGCAGAAATATTCAAATTTTCTGTATTTAATTTTCGCTTTTCAATCTCTAAATGTTCATTAAGCTGCTTTTGAGTTTGAATCTGGTCAGAAGTAGTAGCTGCATATGTTTCAATACCAATCAACAATCCTATATAAAGTGAAATTAACATACACAACAAAAGAATAGCGCTTAAAAAAAGCCTTACTGAATTTTTCGTAAGTTTTACTCCTAATTTAATCATAGAAATAAATTGAGAATTGAATTTAACATTATATCATAATTTAATAAAAAAGTCAATGATATTTACTCATTTTTTACCTAAAATAAGACAATTTTTATAAATAATTATAACTCAGTTTTATCCACAACTCTTAATAATTCACAAATTATTTTTCAAATCAAAAACGCCACATATGATATGACGCTTACTTTTTAATAAATCTCACTTTTTTTTCCAGGTTCTTTTTAAAATCTTCAAAATCTTCTATTGACATACATATCGCACCAAAACCGTTCTTTTTTGAATCTATTAATCCTAAATAAACAAACCCCTGCAAATACTCATCTGTATAAATAATAGTATCCAGCTCTGAAAATAAATTCACTTTTGCAATAATATCTACTCCCTTAAAAACATAATCATTTTGATGAATTTTCGTACGCGATTGTTCTGGCATTCACTGTCTCCTCTCCTCATTTTTACAAATAAAATTATATCATACGAAATATCTTTTTTCAATTTTATGTACGATTAGTAAATTTTCTGCTATAATATAAAAAGTAAAATAACATAAATATGAAAATAAAAAATATTTACATTGGCAGCTGGTTTCCAAAAATAAAACTTCATTTGGATGAATTTAAGCAATTTCTAAATGATGCAACAATTCACCCAGAACTTGATAAGAAAAAAGCAAAAGAATTATTTCGAAAATTACGACCGCAAAATGTTTATACAGATATTTCTGCTAAAGGCTTAACAGAAATAATTGCAGAAAATCAAAAGGGATTTACCTATTCATATTATGAAGACGGTCTGCTTTTATTAAAGGGCAAGGCAGATAATTTCCGAACCAGTCGAGGAAAAATTGTTGATTTTTATCAAAATACGCTCACTCCATGCCTGGCATATATTTTTAGTCGAGGCGCTAGAGGATTAGAAATTATCAGATTGCCAAAACTACCAAAAAGAATTATCGCCACTACAGAAAAAGCGAATAAAAAATCGATTAATAATTTTTTTAGTAAAGAAAAAGAAACTATTGATGAATCTCATAAATTTGGCTCATTTGAGGTTTACTTTGCTGAAAATATAATTTTAATAAATATCAAGTCAAAACTGTCTGCAGGACAAATTGATAACATAGTTCAAGAAATAACATTTTTAACGGAAATAAACCGTCATCTATACTGGATGCTACAAACTCACCGATTTGTCTGGGAAGAAGCTAGAAAAATCCTTGATATCAGCTATGTGCAGACAAAACAACTACCAAAATATATAGAAAAACTAACAATTGACTATAAAAACGTAACAAACATTAATTCACGAATCGATCAGATGGGGGTTGTTTTAGATGCCAGGAAAGAAAGCTTAACAAATATTAATAACAACAAATGGCATGATTATTTTAATAATAAATTTCAAAAAACCGCAATGGAAACAAAATATATTAAGAAAACATTTATTATGACCAGCGGCTTTTTGAAAAATAATATTACTTATTTATCTTCTCTTTACCAGGAAATATCAGAAGAAGCAATCAGAAGGCTGCAATTCCTGTTCTTAATTAATGTTGTTTCATCATTTCTAGTCTTGGGAACAATCTTTGGTGCAAACATTTACTGGTATCAACAGGGTGAATTAATCGCTCAGGGAAAAATAGATTCATTTAATTTCTCCGTCTTAATATCATTTGGATTTTTAACTTTACTTTTATCATCAATTATATATTATTTCTGGAATAATATTTTTAAAAATTTGACCAGGCAATTTAAAAAATAAATTGCAATCTATCAGGTTTGACAATTATGTTTCAAGCCATTATAATCCTATTACATACTGCTTGCTAAAGGAGGGGGAATTGATAGCAAGAACAAACAGTTACAGCAATTATAGGAAAAAAAATTGGCTTGATCATTATATTACAAACAATAAGCTCTGTTCAAAAATTCACCCCATTATTGTCACCTTGATTCAATTGCCGCTTTTGGCAATGGTCATCTGGCTATTCAACAGCGGCTGGATTATCAGCTCGCTTTTAATTTTAGGAGCCATTATTTGGCCGCTTGATCTATTAGATGGTAAATTCGCCAGGATATTTAATAAGGAAACCCAACTGGGCGCATTTCTTGATCCGGTAGTGGATAAAATAAGATTTCTGGTACCAATGACTTTTTTTTTCAATGAGATCATATGGATACCCTTAATTATAATGTTTTGGATGGTTGAAATCTCTTTGGTGCTAACCAGAGTGGTTAAACTGATCTCATCAAAAAAGAAAAGAAAAAAGGCACATATCAATGCCTTTAGTGTTGGGAAAATAAAAGCCTGGGGTGAAATGATCGGGCTTTTACTTGTCTTTTTCTTTTTTATCACTGAACTAAATATTTTCCTCTGGCTTGGATATATTATTCTTATTCCTTCACTGGTTCTGGCCTGCTGGAGTCTGTACAGCCATGTTTACAAATGATAGCTTCACAAAGCTGTCATTTTTTTATTTTTCCTAACCCTTTCCAAAGCCTTTTTCTGACTTGGTTCTAGATGAATTATTGTTAATCCGTTAGAAAAGTTAAAAAGTAAAAAGGTTAAAAAAGTTATTAGTTCAATAGTTCTGGAGTTAATAATAATTTATTTCTACAAACCTACCATTCTACCGATCTACTATCTATTTGAAGCATTCGCCCCAAAGCCCCCATCTGTTATATTTAGCTGTTCTCTGATGTTCTGAAAATAGACTTGAATATTTCACATCTGGAGCATATGATAAGGCAAAAGCATAGCCATTTTTAACCATATATTCATTTACAAAATTCCCATTCACATAGATATATGCCAAATATCTACCTTCTTTATCCCTAACAGAAACATCCTGTACCAATTCAATCATCTTTCCTTCTACCAATTCTTTGTTCATCTTTGTCGCCTTTTGGCCAAAGCAATCATCATATGAAACTTCAGGCGCATCAATTCCAATATATCTGACAATTTTTCCGTTTTCCAATTCAATTGTATCACCGTCAATCACCCTTTTCACTCTTTGCTTTTTTATTAAACCTTCATCAATAGCTTCAATGACAGTACTTTCTGCCCCAATCCCCAAAGCCTTCATTATTTCATAAGCTACTTTTGGAGATGATAAATAGTATCGCTTTCCATTTTGCGGATTCACATACCAAGCCTCTCCTCTTTTTTCAACCTGAATAAGAATTTTACCTTTCGTATACCTGACTAACTCTTTATCAATAATTTTTTCATCAAATTTTTCTTTATGAAAAAACGGACTGTGTTCGGTTGAAATCTCAGTGATATCATTATACCCGTCATCATCAGTATCTGCCTTATTTAAACTTGTACCAATAGCTGATTCAAGCAAATCTGGCAAACCATCTTTATCAACGTCAGATGCAGCATAATAATTTACAAATTCAAGACCAATGGGAATTTTATTAATATCATTATTGGTTATTCCAACGCCAAGATCATTTACAATATTAAAAAATTGTATTCCATCCTTTAAGTAATATCTACGGCTATCTTTTGGGTTTATATACCAGGCTTCCCCGTTTTGCTCTACCTGAAGTAAAATCTTGCCTTTCAGGCTCTCAGGCGAAGGCACAGCCTTTGCTGGTTTTATTACATATAAACCAAGGCAAAATATAAGCAATATTGTTATTAAAAATATCTTTTTTTTCATGCAGTTATTTCTTTTTTTTACTTTTATAATTCAATTGTGGATAACTATCTCTATTATATCAAAAAACCACTCTTTAGGGCAGTTTTTATTTATTTTAATCACTTTTTCTTAATTTTTTTATAAATTAAATATCCAAGAGCAAACAATCCACCTGTTGCTAAACTGGCAAAGAAAAATGCGACTTTAAACGCTAATTCATCCATTTGCTTATCAACTTCTTGCCTTTGTTCTTTTTTCCTTAATTTATTAATGAAATAAATATTTAGAATTAATCCGTATAATACATTTACTGATAATAAAACAATTCCAATTGCTGGCATAGCAATGAATAAAATAGCTCCGGCTATTGCCAACACGACCGTGCCAAACAAAATTAAAAAAAATGGTAAAACATATCTTTTGCCAACTTGTGCTTCATATGTAATTTTTCCAAATTCTTTTTGAGGCTCAACTATTGGAGCCTTCCCATATCTTGCCTCATCAATACCTGAATATAAAATTATAATGCCAGTGAATAAAAAAGGACAAGCTACAGGACTAATTGCAGCTACTCCTGTAAAAATTGAAACTAAAACCACAGCTATACTAACAATTATAAATAAAATTCCTCCAATTTTCATTAAAGTTGGCCGCTTCATATATTTAAATGTCTCTTTTATAAATATTAAATTTTAATCCATCTTCTGCTATAATCAAATCATAAAATTTAAATTTTAAATTTTTCAAAACCTGCATTGAAGCTTTATTTTCAACATTTCTGAGACAAACTGCACCCCATATTTTAGTATATTTTGTATCAATTAAATCATTTATTAGCCTTTGGAAAAGAGTTTGTCCTATTCTTTGATTCTGATAATTTATATCAACTGCTATTTGCTCAGCATAAATCAAAGGCCTTTGCTGATCTAAAATATATTTAGTAATATCATCTGAAATATTTAGTTTTTCAATAAAATCATCTGTAAATGCGGATAAAAATCCAATTACCTCACCTGCTTTTTCAGCAACATAAAAGTACGGATTATCTTTAATATATTCTTCGTATCTTCGCATTGGCGGTACTTCGAATTCAACAAATCCTTTTGCTTTTTGCGAAGAGCGTCTAATATTATAATCCATAGTCAATTGTCTAACAATTTCCGCATCTTTAATCTGTGCTTTTCTAATCAAAACATCAGGATGGCTGTTCCATTTAAACTTATCCATTACTTTTATAACTCCATACATAAACGGTGTATCAATGGCTGCAATTATAACTTTTACCACCCATTGTCCTAAAATCAAGGGCCAAATCGGAAAAATACCATAAAAAGCAATAACAACAAAAATTACTGAATCAAGCAACTGGCTGACAATAGTTGACGCATTATTTCTTAGCCAAAGATGTTTGCCCTTGGTTAATTTTTTCAAAAAATGAAATGCCCAGACATCATGATGCTGGCTGATTAAATAAGCTATAAATCCAGCAACTGCGATTCGAGGTGTTAAACTTAAAACTTCTTTAAATTTATCAGCCAATTCAATTGCATAAGGTGCAGGCTTCCAGTACATTGCAATATATAAGGATAAAATAAAAATTAAATTTGCATAAAATCCTGTCCAAACCGCACGCCGGGCTGCCCTTTTCCCCCATTTTTCAGATAAAATATCAGTGATTAAAAATGTCATGGAAAAGGCAATCACGCCTGCAGGCACTGTAAATGGGCCAAAACTTACTATTTTAACGGCCAAAACATTAGCAATCACCACTAAAGCAGCCATAATAGCAATGGGATAAAAAACTCCGTATTTTTTTCCTAAAATACCTGCAAATGATGCAACCACTAAAGTTACAATAATCCAAATTAAAATCAATATTATTTCTGGCATATATTATTTAATTTACCTTTCCAATCTTTTATATCCAATCTTTGAAAATTATCTCCATGCAATGCTTGCCCGGTTATTAATTTATAAATCAAATAAGGTGCTGCGCACTGCTCGCATTTATTATGACCGCCAAAAGAGCAATAACCCTGCTTTTCCCAAAGCGATAAACAAAATTTTAATTCATTTAATAATTTTTCCTGCATATTTACTTTTTATTTTTTAAAATTTTAAAAGCTTTTTCAATTGCCTGAAATTCTGGCAATTTTTTATCATAATAATCAGCAAATTCATTTTTTGACAACCATTTATACTGCTGAATTTCATCTTCTAATATTTTAATTTCCTGTTTTGGATCTTTCATCTTAGCAAAATATACTATTTCTACCCCTTCCCTTTCTTCGCTAAACATAAAAGATATAGTATAAAATGGATCTTCAACTATTATATCAATACCAAGTTCTTCCTTTACTTCTCTTTTTAATGCATCATAGCAATCTTCACCAAATTCTTTTCGGCCACCAACTAATTCCCATTTATTTGGCAGAAAATCTTTTTTATTTGATCTTTGGCAAGCTAAAAATTGATTCTTGTCATTGTAAATGAAAGCGACTACGACTATTTCTCTTTTTTTCATACATTTTTTTCAATAAACGGTTTAATAATATTAATTATCTCATCAGCTCCATTACAAGGAAATGAAATTGGTTTGCCTTTTTTAAATTCTAATGTTACAAATTCAGAAGTCTGCCACATGCTCATTGGATATACTGCGCCTTTTCTTATACCTTTTAATTTTGAAATCGGAATTTTTCTAATAAAAGGGAAAAAACCAACCACTAATCTGTCTTGCCTTGAAAAATCCACCCAATATCCAAACAGCACGCCAAATAAAATCAAACCTATTGGTGCAAATATTACAATTATTATCCATTTCAATGGTCCCCAAACTAATTCTTCTGCTGGAATCCATATCCAAGTAATTATCCACCCAGTCCAAAGTAATAAATAATAAATATAAGGTGATAGTTTTAAATTATAATGGTGTTTGAACATATCTTGACAAATAAAATATTTTTATATATAATATAATGTCTCTAAAATTGGAAAAATGAAGATATAAAGGAGGAAAAAACAATGTATCGACTCATCCGCATAGCAGATAATTATGCAATGGTTATTGCTGTTACACCTGAAGACGCAAAACCAGAAGATCAGGGTTCACGATTTTTCCTGTATAATGAATATATTGCTCAGCAAAAGAAAGTAGATCCAGATTTTGTTGAAGTAACAAAAAGTGTTGCTATACAATACTTTGGTGGCATTGCTGATGGCCTTGGCTGGGGAAATCTACCCTCAAAAGCATTTAAAACTTTAGATGAAATTAAGGTTTGGAGACAAAAATCAGTAAAGGCTTGGACAGAAAAAAGACTAGCAGAGCAGGAAGCTCGGAAGAAAGAAAGACTAGTAGAACTGAAGGAGAAAAATGCCAGGTTTAAAATCATCCGCGTGGCAGAAGACTATTCAATGATTCTTGCAATTATACCTGAAGACGCAAAGCCAGATACTGAAGGCAGCCTTCTTTTTATGTATAATAAATGGAATGAATCGGCTGAGTCAAATGATTGCGATTTCGAAGACATAACAGAAAGTGGAGAAGGTTGGCTCCTCAGTAGATGGTTCCTTAGTAGTCATACTGATGATCTTGGCTGGGCAGATTTACCGTCTGAAACATTTGAAACTTTAAACGAGATCAAAGCTTGGAGAGAAAAAAGAATAGAAGAGGGTGAAATTAAGGATACAAAAGTTTGGCGAGACAAAGTGTTGACAGCAATGACGGATGACAAAATATTAACAACGGACGATATATAATATCGTTCGTTTTTTAAATTTGCCCAGTATGATTCCTATTTTTATTATTTTCAATAATTTTATTTAAAACTTCTTCACTTTCAACGCCAAACATTTCGCATAAACCCAAACAATATATTATTAAATCTCCAACTGCATCAATCATTTCTTCTTTATTGCTAATTTCTTTTGCTATTTTTTTATCACTATTTTTAAATGCCTTTGCCAACTCGCCCAATTCTTCAGTCATTAAAATAATTTCTTTGCCAACATCAGTGATATTAAAACCTCGCTCAACTTTGTTTTGATATACTTGCTTTTGTAATTCATTTAAACTCATATTTTAATAAAAAATTATGTTAATAAATATAAAAAATATACTTGAACCTAAAAAAACTCCAATCACATCCCAAAATAAATCTTTAAATGAAAATCCAAATCTATTTTTCCCAAAACCATCATACAATTCTCTAAAAATTCCAAATAAAATAAAAAATGGGCCAATAAAAACTGAACCCAAAATAGATATAATTAAATGTTCTAACTTATCTTTACCAAACCATTCATCTTTTTTATTGTCAGCAAATTTAAATGCCATTTTTTTATTTTTATTTGTTACAAGTTACAAGCTATAAGCTACAAGACTATAATTGATCAAAAATTAGCCTGCTATTCCAATTCGAATCCTTTTTTTGAATAATTTCTAAACAAGCGTCAACCACATCCTCATCAAAAATCCAGCCTTTATTTCTTGAAATCTCTTCTATTGCTACTTCAATACCTTGGGCTGGCCGATAAGACCTTGGAAATGAAAATGCTTCCACCACATCAGCCACTGCTAATATTTTAGCTTCTAATAAAATATCATCTTCTGTTAAACCTTGTGGGTATCCTGATCCATCCAGCCTTTCATGATGCTGATATACAATTTCAGCCACTGGCCATGGGAATTCAATCTTCTTTAATATATCATAACCTACTTTTGCATGAGTCCGGGCTAATTCTAATTCTAAATCTGTCAGCTCGTGCGGTTTGTTTAATATTGCTGAGGGTACAGCCATTTTTCCAATATCATGCAACAATGCTGCGATTCGCAAACCTGATATTTTGTCTTCATCCAATCCCATTTCAGCTGCAATTGCGCATGCTAATTTAGCCACATTTTTTTGATGTCCGGCTGTAAACGGATCTCTCATTGCAATCGTTGATGCCAACACATCAACTGTCTGGTCGAACAATTCTTTCGTTTTCTTATTACTATCCTCTAATTTTTTTTCTGATTTTTTACTTGATGTTACATCCTGAATTAAAGTGACAAAATATCCTTTTTGAGGACTATAAACCGATATTTCCAGCCATTTATCAACTCTTTCAAAATAATATTCAAATGAAACTTCCTGCTGAGTTGATGCTACTTGGCTATAAATATCAAAAATATCTTTTTGAAAAAAACGATAATCTGAAAATACTTCAGATACTTTTTTGCCCACTATTTCCTGATCGCTATAATTCGCTAGTTTTTTAAACGCATCATTTACTTCTAAATATGAAAAATCAACCGGTTCATCATTGTCATCATATATTATCTGACAATAAGCAAAAGCATTGGGTATGTTATGAAATAACATCCGATATCTATCATCTGAATTCTGGGATTGGCCTTCTTTTTTATCATTTTCTTCCATAATATATAAAAAAATATGAATCAATTTGGTATTATAATGTAGCAAAAATTATCAAATTTTACAAGCACTAAAGCTTTTTCATTTCATAAATCTGATATTCATTATCAACAAAACTTTCTATTGCCAAAGGAGTTCTTATGCTCTTTATTAAAATTATTTCATATCCATATTGTCTTGCTATATCCTTAATAGCATCTAAATCAGCGAAATTCCCAGTACCTAAAAGCAATCGGCCATTTTTTTTCAAAAACTTTTCAGCGTCTTTGATATATTTTTCTAAACCCTGATAATTATAATCAAAACCTGCTTGCAGTAAAATCTCCTCATCAGGATTATCTCCTTTATTAAATGGGTGATTCCAGAAAATAAAATCAAATTTCTCATCTCTGGGCAAAGGCTCATACATGTTGCCTTCATAAACTGGAATATCCAAATTCAATTTTTCAAAATTCAGTCTTGCATTTTGAACTGCAACCGGATTTATGTCTGTAGCTGAAACTTTTGCGCCTTTTAATGCAGCAAACACTGCAATAATTCCAATCCCAGTACCAATCTCTAACATTTTTTTATTGCCAACAATTTTGGGCACTTCTTTTGCGAACCAAACGCTATCAGTAAAATATTTTGGTGAAAAAACATTTGGCAATATCGTAAACTCAATTCCTTCAACTTCAATATTATAAGGTTTATCATGCTTTTTAATCTGCTCAAAAACCTCTCGCACCTCCTTTTCCCATTGCTGTTTTGTTACCATATTATAAATGCTTTTCATTAAGCTGTTCCCAATCCCAATTTCTGTCCTTATTAATCTCAATTTTATTCAAAATTTCCTTTTCCGCATCAACTTCAAAAACTCCGCATAAATGTAAAATACGAATTAATGCATCAGCTAATTCTTCTTTAAATCCATGTGGGCCTTCAATTTGTTTTTTGCGATAAGCTTCATAAGCTTCAGCTATTTCAGTGTGAATCAAAGCAATCTTTTCCGGCACATTAACTTTATCTTTATCAGTTACCCAACCCTTTTCATCAGCCAGTTTTAAAATTTCTTCAGTTAATTTATTTATTTCCATATTATTTAAAAGAAATTATTTGATAACCATATTTTTCAATATCTTCTTTAGACCAAAATTTCAAATCCTTTGTCTTCAAAACATAAGTAACTTGTTTTTCGATTTCTCTGCCTGTATATTCTTTTGTTTTTGGATCCCATTCTTTTAAAACCAAGTCATCGCCGGAATTGCATTCAAAGTCAGCTAATCGCAATTCAAATGTTTTATCACCATCAATAATTTTTTGAAAATATTTTGGCCAGACTTTTTTTTCAATATTCATATAAATTATTTAATTTTTTGGATATCCCCATTTAATATTATTGGCTTTGTATGTAAAATTTCCTGGGTATAACGTAACACCTGTTTTTCAGGTGGTGTATAAAGCAAAAATGTTTTTTTCTTCAAATAATATGCTAATCCAATCTCAATTAAAGTTGCTCCACCAATATACCCTTTCATTCCATTCTTTGGATGATTCAATACTAAAAAAATATCGCTATCTTCCAGCTTCATCATTGAATCACGCATAATATCCATAGATTCTGTATGATCAGGATCCATATTTAATTCTGGATTTTCCACGCATTGTTCTGTATCAGCAGGAACCAATACCTCAAATCCCATTTCCTCTAATTTTTTCTGAGTCTCAAGCATCTCTTTTGCAAAATGCATTGAACCGCCAATATAAATTTTCATATTAGTTTGTTTTATCTATCTTCGCTTCCAAATCATCCATCACTTGCCAAAATTTATTTTCCAAATCAACATCAGTTTTATTGGCTAAAACCATAACGCTCCACAATACATCAACCAATTCATGTTCCAGTGCCTCTTTCACGTCTTTATCAAGATTTCGATAATTACCACGGGCCATTAATATCTTTGATAAATCTCCCACATCTTTTACCATACCCATAAAAACCTGGTCAGTTCCCCACTTTGTGGGTTCAATTTTTTCATATTTTGCTTTAATTTCAACAGCTCGTTCAGTCATTTTGTTAAAATCATTTTTCAAATTTTTTATTTATCAGCGAATTTTTAACATCAATTGTTAGAAAAATTCGCTGGAATTTAATCGTGAACAACTTTATATTTTAAAACTAACACATTTCCCATTCTATTTATGTTAATCAATTCCACTTTTGGAGCTATGTCCGCTAAAAATCCCTCTCCATCACACAAAGTCGGGGCATTTCTACCTCCTAAAATCAAATCTCCTATTTTTAAGTTTATTTCATCAACCAAATTGTCTTTTAATAAGGAATAAATCAGTTCTCCTCCACCCTCAACCATTAATTCATCAACTCCAAGCTCCTTAATCTTTTCCAATGTTCTTTTCAGATCAACTCTATCTTTTCCCAATACAAAAATTTTGCATACTTTATCTAGCTCATTAATTTTTTCTTGTGGAGTTCTTTCTGTGGTAAAAATTATTTTTTCTCCATCTCCCCTGGTTAAAAAGTCTGAGTCTAATTTTAAATCGCTCACATCAGAAACAACAGCTATTTTCATCGGCTGCCTGCTTTTTCCTAGCTCCATACGCTTCTTTTGCCTCTCTTCTGTTTTTACATCTAAAGCTGAATCATCAAACAGCAAAGTTTTACCGCCAATCATTACTGCATCAGCTCTTATTCTTCCATCATAAAGCATATCTCGATTATCATCGCTTGAGATTGGAGTACATGTTTTTTTATAATTTGAAATCTTGCCATCTAATGTCATTCCAGTAACTAAAAATACAAATGGTCTTTTATTCTCATTCATAATTATACATTTAACTTTCTTAAAATCTCCTCAATCCATTTTTCTGCCATTTCTCTGGCAGCTTCCTGGCGCTTTATTGGTTCTTCAAATTCATGCATGTCAATAATTTCATTTTCTTTAACTGCTGTTTTCATATCTTCTAAAGTCTTTCCAGGACTTCCTGCATGACAATTAAAAAGCACGATTTTTTTATTTTTTAGCTTAACCATTTTAAAAAATGATCGCAAAGCTGGGGTATAAGTCCATGCCCAAACAGGCGTGCCAATGAAAATCAAATCGTAATCTTCTGGCTTTTTGTCAAAAGGCAAAAGATCAGGCATTTTCTTTGTTAATACTTGTTTGCCTCCCCAAAAATACTTTGAGAATTTTTTACTATCCAGTTGCTTGACCGGTTTTAATCGCAATTGATCAGCTCCTGTTTTTTCACTAATAATATCAGCAATAAATTTTGTACTGCCATCAAGCGAGTAAAATATTACTAATTTTTTCATATTTTTTTACCTAGACTCTTTTGTGAGTGTAATAAACAAAAAGTACAACGTCATTCCCACGAAAGCAGGAATCCAGGACTGATTGCTCTGGACACCTGCTTTCGCTAGTGTGACAAACAAAGAGTACAGCGTCATTCCTGCGAAGGCAGGAATCCAGGCTTAGCTTAATTCATTATATAAATCAATCCAATTTGGATTGTCTTCTTCTATTAATTTTAACTTCCACTTCCTTTTCCACTTCTTTATACACTTTTCCCTCCAAATTGCATCCTCAATACTATCATGCTCCTCCAAATAAACTAATGTATGTACTTTATATCTTTTTGTAAAGGATTCATTAATATCATCCTTATGTTCATAAACTCTTCTAGCAATATCATTTGTAACGCCAGTATATAAGGTTCCATTTCTCTTACTGGCCATTATATAAACATAGTAAGATTTCATATAAATTTCATGCCGATAACTAATATGTGGATTCCTGCCTTCGCAGGAATGACGTAAACGGTATCGGCATTATGATGACTTTTCCTCAGGAATGACGAAAACCGTATCGGCATTATGATGACTTTTTCTCGGGGATGACAAAAACAGAGTCGGCATTATAATTTATCTCTAATTAATTCAGCCACTTCATGCAATTCCTTTTCAGGTGAAATTTCTCTTGATCCTGGTCGATATAAAAATTTTCTTGGATCATATTGATGAATTCCCGTATCTTTTGGCTTTCTGGGAATTAAATGTAAATGAAAATGAGGAATAGACTGCCCAGCATCTTTGCCCTCATTCCAGGCGTGATTAAATCCAGTGACGCCAAACAATTCCATAAGCGCTGGTTTTAGTTCCTCAGCCAAATCCAGCACAGCCATTATTTCATCTTCTGTCATCTTTTCAATTGCTTCTACCTGTCTTTTTGGCACAATTAAAATATGACCAGGCACAATCGGCATATTTGTCGGAAAAGCATAAGCCAAATCATTTTCAATAATGATTCTGTTTTTTATATCTTCTAAGTCATTAAATGAAATTGGCATATTTATCTATTACCTTGCATTACTCCAAAAACATTCCCCTCTGGATCTTTACAATAAGCGTGAAACCCAATTCCTGGAATTTCCATTTTGTCTTGAATAATTTGGCCGCCATTTTCTTTCACTTTTTCCAAACCCTGATCGATATCAGGCACATCAATAGTGCAGACATATGCAATTATTGATTCTCCGCTTATTGGCGTCACTCGTTCCTTAATTGCTCCGTCAATTCCAGGTTCATCTTTTAAACCAGTTTCAATCAACCAATAATTTATTGGGCCTTCCCATTTTTTAATTTTCCAAGCAAATGTTTTTGAATAAAATTCACCCAACTTGTCAGGGTCATCAGCGTGGATCTCAAAGTGTACTACTCTTGGCATATTTTTTATTTTATTTTTTATACCTTTTGTTTTGGCACTATAAAAATCAAATATAAACTAACTACCCAAAGACCAAGGCTTATATAAAGCACAAAATTTGGCATTACATACCAATTTGAAAAATACGCAATTACTTTTGCTGCAATGCCCAGCAATGATATAATTAATAAAATTTTTCCAGCTAAGTTGAAATTTACAGGCACTAAACCTGGAGGATATTTCATACGATTTAATGGTTCAATCTTCGCAAAACCTTCTGGCCTGCCAGCCGAAGCTTCAGCGAAGGCTGGCGGAGAGGACAGGATTTGAACCTGCAAGTCCACAAGGGACGCACGCTTTCCAAGCGTGTGCCTTACCATTCGGCGCACCTCTCCTCTTTCTCCTTCAACCACTCGCCTGCTCTGTACCGAACGCTAGTTCTGGTGCGGGGGCCATCTCTCCCTTAACGAACGAGTTTAATGAAAATACAATCTTGTACAATCTCGTAATCAGTATTATCTTGTATACAAATCTCGTAATCCTGTAACTAATTTATCAAATTTTCGCCAAAAAATCAACTATTTCTTGACTTAAACTACCCATAATGTAAAATATTAAATCAATCTATTGTCCTTTACAAACGGAGGTAAAAATGGCTCAAGTTGATATGCACATACATTCGCATTTTTCAGATGGATCAGATTCTCCTACTCAAATCGTTCAAAAAGCAAAATCACTTGGATTAAAAGCAATTTGTCTGACTGACCATGACAATTATGAAGGCTTGCCAGAATTCGTTCAGGCTTGCAGGGAACATAATATGAATTTTCTTTGCGGTATTGAAATAATGACATTTTTTCAGGGAATAAAGATTGAAATACTGGCTTATGGCATTGATTTGCCCAGAGATGAAAAGTTAAAAGACATACTTTCTAAAAATTGGAAAGCTCATAATTTAAAAGTTCAAAAAATGCTTAATGGATATTCTGAACATGGAATTTTTACTGCCACAGTAAACGATATTAAAAGAGCAATGGATTATAAAGGACCGTTTGCCACCAAGGCTTGGCTACGGGAATTTAGAGTTCAGGAATTTGATGTTGAGAAAAAGCAAGCCAAACAAGAAACTGCCAAAAATGGTGTGGCTTATGCGCCATACGATCAAGATAAATTCATTACTCCAGAAGAAGTGTTTGATTTTGTTCATGCGCTCGGCTGGAGAGCAGTTTTAGCTCATGGCGGAGTTATCAGCAAAGAAATACCTGAGTTTCAAAAGTGGACAGATTTTATTAAACTTCTTGTTTTGCAATTAAAACCGCTTGGTTTATTCGGAGTTGAAGCATATCACTACCGAAATGAAAAACAATATACTGAATTTCTTGTTCAAATGGCCCGAGAGCATGGCTTGGCAATAACTGGCGGATCTGATTATCATGGCAGATTTCAATCAAGGCAAATCGGGCAATTTGCAATCAGTTATGAAAATTTTTTGCAATTTAAAGAGCTAATAAACATAACCGCGTAATTCGTGGTTTTTTTTAATATTCTTGACTTTTTCCCTATAAAAGCCTAAACTTTTATAACATATATGTTCTTTCAAACAGGGGGAAAAAATGCCTTTTGAAGCTGATATGCATAGCCATTCATACTATTCTGATGGTTATAATTCTCCAGCTGAATTAGTCAAAACAGCAAAATCCCAAGGGTTAAAGGCAATTTGTCTGACAGATCATGATAATTTTAACGGCATACATGAATTTATCAGAGCCTGCAAATTAGCACGACTTGATTTCATCCATGCAATTGAGCTGACAACTACCTATAAAGGTGTAATCGTTCATATATTAGGCTATGGATTAGATCTGAATAATCACACTCTTAATAAAGTGGTCTTTTCTCAATGGTATGTTCATAACCTCAGAATGACTCAAATATTGAGAAAATATAGAAAAAAAAAGGTTATGGATGTTTCATTGGATAATTTAAAAAGGTCAGTCCAATGCAAAGGCCCTTGTATGTTTGACACTTGGCTAATAGATTTTCGCATGAGAATGGCTGAAATTTCTTTTGAACAAGCAAAAAATGAAATTAGCGGTAATGGATTTGTTAATACTGAATATGATAGTGAATTATTACTCACTGCCCCTCAGGCAGTAGATCTAATTGATAATGCTGGAGGATTAGCAGTGATTGCTCATCCTGGTGAAATAAGAAGAAGGCTTGAAAACAGAGGGATTCACGTAAATTGGAATAATTTCATTCAATTATGTATTTCCATTCTTGAAAACCAGGGTTTAGCTGGAATAGAAGTGTCTCATCCCAGAAATGATGATGAACAAACTGAATTTTTAACCCATCTGGCAGATCAACGAGGATTAATAAAATTTGGCGGGTCTGATTATCATGGAAAATTTAAATCATATCTTCCTGGTCAATGCGGCATTAGTTATAAAGCTTTTCAGCAGATTAAAGCCAAAATTATTAAAAAAAGACCGCGAAAATCGTGAGTCTTTTTTAATTTATTGACAAAATATTTAAAACGTGATAATATCGTATTTATTGCTTTTCATTAGGGAAAGGGAAAATATGACAGATGTTCTGTTTGAGGTTTGTCCCAAATGTAAAGGCAAAAGGGGAAAAACCAAAAAAATTTCATGCGAAAACTGTAAAGGTAAAGGAAAAACAAAAAGAAACAAAGGAGAAATCATTTGTTTTCCCTGCAAAGGTTCAGGGAAAATATCAATATATATTGCCTGCAACAGATGTCATGGATTTGGATTTGTTTGTGAATTTTTCTAATATAAAAACCAGCTTAAATCAAAGCTGGCTTTATTTTGTTTTTTTAATCTAAATCATAATCATATTGAGCCCAGAACTTATACTTTGACAGAGTAGAGCTTTGCCATTCTTTGTTCATATAAATTGATTTGTGATTCAACCATGCAGTATAATCATATCTTATCTTTGAATCATCAATATCTTTTAATCTTTCCATTTGATTAAATATATCCACAGACAGTCTGCTTAAATATCTCGTATCTAGTTCCTTATCCTGACCAGCTAAATAGCGGTCAATATTTACCTTGGCAATCTTTGCCTGCATATTTATACCAGTCATATACATTAAATATACGATAGAAACAATCAAGCCGATTTTAACAAATAATCTATAATGTTTTCTGAAAATCACGATTATAAGCAAGGCTAATAATATTAATCCAATATAAATAATAAAATGCCAGACCAAAAATCTTAATTGAGTTAAGCCATATGCCTGTTCATACAAAAACATTCTCTTTAATGCTGATGCTGTAATAATCAATGTTTGAAAAACAAAAAGACTGGTTAAAATCTTTCCTAAGTCGATTTTTTTTGATTTGTTGATTCTGTACATTACATAACTAATAATCAAAACAAGGAAAGTAATGGCGCACATTTGATAAAATCCTTTATGCACATAATCTGCATAGGATATATCATATTTTTTTATTACCTCATGTCCTCCAAAAAGAAACATTATTTGAATGCTAATAAACAATAAGAAGAATGCATTTAAAACTCCTAACACAATATTGCTTATTAAATAGTCTTTTTTCTTTTCTTCAGCCTTTGCCTCAATAGGCTTCTCATCTTCTTTTTTCTTTTTAAATCTTTTTTGTAAAAGATACGCATAAAAAACTCCGCTAAAAAAGATGAACAAAGCTATTGTTCTCACAACTCTCCAAACATTATGAGAGTCAACATCAAAATCAAAAAAATCAGTCATCCACTTTTCAAAAATCATGTCAGCAGCGGCAAAAAGGCTGCCAAAAATTAAAACCAGCGGAATAACGATTGCCAGAGCAATTACAACCTTACTTCCCTTCTTAAATCCAAACTTACCAATACCTGAGAATGATGAAAACATTTTGGAAAAGAATCTTCCAATAAACATTAATAATGAAAACGGAAATATTCTCTTCACCTTTCTGATCGGCATTTCATCAACTCCAAACCAGAATAAGAAAAGAATTAATAAAAAGATTGCTGCTAAAGGCGCAACAACATGCACAAAAGTGTTTTGGTAAATTGCCACTGAGCCAGCATACCATAAGATTGGAATGCAAAATAAAAGCGACCATGCGTTTGCTAATTTTTTAATAAAAACAAGCCGCAAAATAACTGCTAAAATCAGCAGTCCTAGGATAAAGACACTAAAATTAATGCCTAAATTTGTTGAGGGGAAAAGCCAGTCATACAAAATGGCAAAAATAACTGCCATCAGTAAAACAATTAATTTTTGTTTCCTGGCCATACTATTTAGGTTAATAATAAGTAAATAAACTTTACCATAAATACGTTAAAAAATAAAGTCCCACCAACGATGCTAACGGTTTATATCTTGCCAGTTTCTCGCGAGAAACTGGACGAGTTCTGTAGTTTTTTATCAACGCTTCTACTGGTTTATAGCATCGGGGTCTGGGGGGCTCATTGCCCATGGTAAGATATAAAAACGTAATTATCGCTTCGCATTTGAGCCCCCCAGAGCTTTTTGCTTACTTTTTGGTTACAAAAAGTAAGTCGGCGCCTGCCCTGAGCGAAGTCGAAGGGTAAGCCGAAATTGGAAAGAGTTATCGCAATCCCAAAAAAGCTGCGTTATAAAACAAGGTAAACAGCTGTCAGCCAAAATCTCAGTGAATAATAGCACATCCCAGCTGACGCCGGATTTTTTTCTTTAAATCAAAAAAGACGCTTTCAAAGCGCCTTTTTATATATAAAATAATTTTTATTTATCCAATGCTGCATCAATTTCACTCTTAAATTGTTCATATGGCAATGCACCACTAAGTAACTTCCCGTTTATAAATGTTCCTGGCGTACCGCTGATCCCTGCTTTTTGAGCTCCAAGCATATCATTTGCAATTTTTTGAGCCATATCACCGTTATCTAAACAACTATTGAATTCACCTGTGTTTAAGCCCAAACCAGCTGCTGCTTTTTTAAATTCATCATTGCCTAAACCACCGCCTTCATTTAAGTCGAAAAGTTTATCATGCATTTCCCAGAACTTACCCTGCAAACCTGCACATTCAGCTGCTTCAGCAGCTTTTTGCGCATTTTCATGAAATGACAATGGGAAATTTCTGAAAACAATTGCCACCTTATCTCCGTACTCTTTAGCTATCTGCTGCATTGTGGCTGTATGTCTAAAACAATATGGGCATTCATAATCAGAATATTCAATAATTTGAACTTTTGCATTTTTACTTCCTTTCACATATTCACTATCACTAATTGACTGAACTGGCTCTGCCTGAGGCTGTTCTGGCTGCTCAGCCTGTTGTTGTGGCTGCGCCTGGACTTTTTCAGCCAAATTAACTGATTCACTTTGGCCTAGAACAAATACTAATAGCCCAATAAAACATAAAACGCTGACTACAGCTAAGCCAACGAAAAAGCCGAGCCAAAAGTTTGATTTATTTTTTTCCATAAATTATTAAGTTAATTATCAATGAATATATGTTAGCAAAAAATACATTACTTGACAAGTTATTCATGATCATTGGTTTTTGGTTTTAGCTGCCAGTATAGTATGCCTGTCTAAACCGGCTGCCAGGCCCAATACCTAATGACCAATTTTAAATATCTCAACTTTATTTGTTGCCATTACACCAAGCTTTATCCGATCATCAGATGAAGCATAAAGAGTAAATAATTTCTCACCTTTCTTTATCCTTTGACCAAAAAACGCATGCAAATGAACTCCCGCAAGCTTATCGCTTGGCGCACCAAGGTTCATGCAAATTTCTTTAATTGCCTTGTTGTCAACAAAATTAATTTTACCCGTTTTTTTAGCATGAATTTCATATCTTTTAGCGCCAGAAGTGAAATCTTCTGAATGCTGGTCAGCTTTTCCGCCTTGCGCGATTACAATTTCATTCATTTTATCCCAGGCAGCGCCTGAAGTTAATTGCCGCATGGCAATTTTTCTGCCCTGACCTTTTTTTGCAAACCCTTTTAATTCTAATAATTCACCTGCTAGTTTTACTGATTTTCTTTCTAAATCAAGCGGACGAAGCTCATGCCTTTGCAAAACTCTGAATACATCCCGAGCTTCCAGCGCTGGGCCAATTCCTCTGCCCAGCGGCTCTACGGCCTTTGTTTTCACTGCTTTTACCTTCATACCAAACCTTTTTCCCAAAGCAATGAATTTCTTCTCGATCATATTTGCTTTTGCCATATCAGGCACTTTGGTTGTCGGTCCGACCGGAATGTCAATAATTAAATAATCAACACCGGTCGCCACTTTTTTAGCTAAAATACTAACAATCATTTTATCATACGGCTCAAGAGCCAATGGTTTTGAAACTTTTATAATCTTATCATCAGCTGGAGCAAGGCTTAGTCCCCCGCCCCAAACCAGACAGCCATGTGTCTTTTTTACAATTTTTTTAATCTCATCCATTGAAAATGATACTGGGCAAATTACTTCCATTGTGTCTGCTGTACCTGCCGGAGATGTAATTGCTCTGGATGAAGTCTTTGGGATATATAGCCCGAGCGAAGCGATAATTGGAATAATTAACGGCGTAATTCTATTACCTGACAGGCCGCCGACTGAATGCTTATCTACAGCTTTAACATTCAGGTTCATTTTCTCACCAGTTTCAGCCATTGCTTTTGCCACGTAATAGAGCTCGTCAAGCGAATAATCTTTTACAAAACTGGAGGCAGCATAATAAGTGGTTTCAACCGAACCTAGCACTCCGTCAACAATATCTTTAATAACCGCATAAATTTCTTTGTATGTTACTGGTTTTCCCATTAACTTTTTATTTATTGTCTGAATAGAAAGTGGCCGGCTCATAATGCTGGCTTCAACAATATCGCCTGATTCTACTTGCACTTTTTTCCATACTTCCTTGAACAAGCCTAATTCTCCAGGTCGAACCTTTGTATTTGTCGTATCAGCGGTAACGATCGCTTTTTTATTTTTACTCCAAATCAAATTCAACCTGTCTCCAGGATAAATTCCATAGCTTTCCGCTTCATCTTCATTTAAAACAGCGATCATTTTATCGCCTGTTGAAAAATCCAATTTTTTGCATTTTAAATAAAACGCCATATAGTATTTATATTATTTTTTCCAAAACTGTAAAGCCCTTGCCAATTCTTCATGATCTTCTGAATATTCTTTTAATTTTACTCCACGCTCAATGGCTTGCACTGCCTGGCGGCAAGCCCTGGCGCCGGCAACTGAACCGTCTGGATGGCCGTGAATACCAGCGCCAAAATTGGCGATTAGATTTATTCCGAGTATTTCAACCAATTTAGGCAAAAGCCCTGGATGCAAACCACCAGAAGCAATTGGCAAAACCGGTTTAATTTTACTCCAATCCTCTTTGACAATATTGTGGCTTTTCCAGTCTTCCTTCATCAATTGATTTACTGTTAAAACATCTTCCCGATCGCCCTCCATTTTACCAACTACTGTTCCAGTATGCAATTGGTCAACTCCGGCCAGTCTGGCTAATTTTGCAATAACCAGCATACTCATCCCATGTTTTTTATTTCTGGTAAATAATGCGTGTCCTGCCCGGTGGCCATGAATTATTAATCCTAAATTTTTCTTTCGTAAATATTGTACATTATCTAAACCAGTTGAAACGATATCAACCATCACGCATTTTCCACCCAATTTTTTCACTAATTTTGCCCGTTCAAGCATTTGTTCAGGCGGTGCAGTAATATTACAGGCATATACTTTTTTCTGTTTTGTTTCTTTTTCAACTTTTTTCTTCCAATACAAAACCTTTTTCACTCTGTCTGCAAAACGGTTAAAGCTCATGTTAGTTAAATTCTCATCGTCTTTAACCAAATCAATGCCATTCAGCCATACAGCAGCTGACAATTTTGCCTGCTGGGCCGCAGTTAAACCTACTTTTGGTTTTATAATACTTCCTAAAATCACTCTGCCTTTTATTTTTAAAATCTTTCGGATGCCGTCAATGCCAAATGCCGGCCCCTTAAAACTGGCGCTGTATTTCACTGGAAATTCAATATCTTCCCATCTTAAATTTTTTATTAACTTCATACCGTAAATATTGCCTCCAATGCTTGATAAAAGTTGAGGAATACTGCCCCTTTCAAATAAATCTAAAGGATAAGCAACTTTTATTATCTTTTTCTTTTCATTTGCAAAAAAGACTCTGGCCTTTAATTTTTCTGCTAATTTGGGGTTCAGTGTCTGTAATTCTGTCCATGATCCAATAGAACTCTCCCCAGCAACTGCATCAGCTGCTTCCTGAAAGCTGACTCCTCTTGGCTCAACATAAAAAGTAGCGATAATTTCCTTATCCTTTTTTGGCTTGTATCCAATTTCAACAAATTTTACTACTGACATAACATTGATAGTTACGAAGTTATGATGTTATGAAGTTACGTTGTTATTTAAAATATATATAACGTCGTAACTTAGTAACCTCGTAACATCATAACGATTTTATTAGTTTTACAATTTTTTCAATATCATCTAAGGCGAAGTCAACTTCATCTGTTTCATTATTTTTACTAAACAAAACTGTTTTAATTCCTACTTGTTTTGCTGGAAGCAAATTGCTAATAAGATCATCAATCATTAAACATTCTTCTGGTTTTATATTCAAATCATTTATAAATTTTTGATATGTATTTGCATCTGTTTTACTTTGGCCTGATTCAGCGCAGGCAATGATAGGATCAAGCCCTAACTGATTTCCAATCTCTTTCACTGTGTTTGGAGATAAATTACTAATGGTTGCATTAATAATCCCTTTTGCTTTTAACTGTTCAACAATATCCTTGGCTTTAGGGTCAATCTGGCCATTTTTATAAACCACGCCATATAAATCCCAAATAATTGCTTTAATCATATTTTTTTTTCAAAAACTTATACTTCTTTGTCGTTTTCTTTGAAATATATTTTGGTTTTAATATTCCCAATTCTGTAATAAAACCTGTGATAAACCTGGCAGGAATAATATCAAATGCATAATTTATAATTTCCAATCCCTTTGGCGCTCTGGACCAAATTTCATTTGCTTTTCTTTGTTCAATTTCTAAATTTTTCAAATGTTTAGTTTCAATATCAAGCTTTAATGCCTGAGTTGCTATATATACTGGAATTTTTGCTTCACGCGCTGCTAAGGCCAGGCCTAAAGATCCTATCTTATTAACTGCATCACCGTCCAAAGTAATTGCATCACAGCCTAAAATTAATAAATCCATATCATATCCTTTGCTATACTGGCTGACAAAAAACGGACCTGCGCTGTCAACCACTTGGGTATTTTTAATATTCATTTTTAATAATTCTTTTGAAGTCGTTCTGCCCTGAAATAATGGCCTGGTTTCATTATTAAAAACATGGATTTTTTTTCTTTTCTTTTTGGCCGCTTCTAATATACTTATTGCGGTAGAGGAATGACAATGAGTAAAGATATTATCATTATTACTAATCAATTTCTCACCATAATCTTTAATAATTCTTTTATTTGTCATTATTTCAAATAAAAAACTGTCAATTCCTCTTTTTATTAAAACTCTTAACTTTTTTATATCTAAATCCTGATTTTTATCTAAATGATATGAAACAAATCGTACAGCATTTTCTGCCATTGGCTCTGTTTCTCTGGCCCTGCTCAAGTAATATCCAATTTTTTTCACTCTGCTGATTAATTGACGGGGAGTTTTCAGCCTTTTCTCCTGAGAAACTTTTTTTAAGGTATTTAAAACAGCTTCAGCTATATTGGTTGCCCCCTGAATTTCAATGTTAACGATTTTTTTATAAATTTGGTCGATGTAATTCATAAAACTGAAAACAAAATATACATATTTTATAATTTTTACCTACTTTTATATTATAAATAAAATTCTTCTCCCATTTTTGGCACTTCAACTTTGCCAGTAAACTTATTAATATTATACAAATTATCTCTCATCACTAGACTTTCAGTTTCTTCCCCATGCACACAAAATACTTTTCTCAGGCCTTTCAAATTTCGCGCGAATTCTAAAAGTTCAGGCTTGTCAGCATGGGCGGAAAAAGAATTTAGCACAACAACATCAGCTCTAACCGCATATTTTTGCCCAAAAATAGTCACATTTCTTTCTTTTTCCACAATTGCTCTGCCTAAAGTTCCACGCGCCATATACCCAATTACCAGAATCAAATTCTTTGGATTTGAAATATTAAACTTCAAATGATGCTGAATTCGCCCAGCCTGGCACATACCAGAAGCTGAAATAATAATACAAGATTTTTTATACGAATTTAATTTCTGTGATTCTTTTCTGCTTATAATATAATGCAAACCTTCAAAATAAAACGGGCTTTGCCTTTTTTTTAAAAATTCTACAGCAGCTTCCTTGTCATATGCTTCTGGATGTCTGACAAAAACTTTTGAAATTCGAGTGGATAACGGGCTATCTACAAATATTTCAATTTTTGGAATTTTCTTTTGTTCATACAATGAATGCAAAATATAAACCACTTCCTGTGTTCTTTCCAGAGAAAATCCTGGCACAATAATTTTACCGCCTCTGTTTACAACGTCATTAATAATCCATTTTAACTCTTGCTTGGCCTGACCGATTGATTCATGCAAATGGCTGGCATAAGTGGTCTCAGTAATTAACACATCTGCTCGATCAACTTTTGCCGGATCATTTAGAATTGGCATTCCGCGCCGGCCTAAATCTCCAGTAAAGACCACTCTTAGCTCCTTGCTGCCTTCTTTCATATCTGCAATGATCATTGCTGAGCCTAAAACGTGCCCAGCTTCTACTAATCTTGCTTTGCAGCCTGGAATAACCTGAAATTCAGTATTATAACGATGAGTTGTCATTAATTTCAAAGTTCTTCGAACGTCATCTTCATCATATAATGGCTCAACCTTTTTTTTCTGATGTTTCCAAATATGTTCAGCATCCTGCTTTTGTATTTTAGCAGAATCTAAAAGTAAAAGTTCAAGCAGCTCTTTAGTTATTTGCGTACAATGAATAGCGCCTTTAAAACCGCTGCGAACAAGACGAGGAATATTTCCAGCATGGTCAATGTGAGCATGACTTAAAACCATAGCTTTCACTTCTCTTGGATCAAATAAAAAACTGCGATTCTTCTTTTCTGCTTCCCCCCTTTTTCCTCCTTGAAAAAGTCCGTAATCAAATAGAATCTTTTTGCCATTTATTTCAAATAAATGCCGTGAGCCAGTCACTTCCCGGCTAGCGCCGCATGGTTTGTAAAGCATTTTTTTGTTTTTATTTCTTACTTTATTATAACACAATTTTAATTAGCAGTCGTGTTGATATTTTAGTTAAAATAACACAAAATTCCCTGAACAGAATGCCAAATATTTGTATAAATTGCTAAAAGCAGCAGCAAAACTATAAAAATCAGTAATGGCCAGGATACTTTGCCTTTTGTAAATTCAACATGCTTTTTTTGAGCTAAAATTCCTTTTTGCTCTGCATTTAGGCCATTCAATGCTGCTAAAATTATGAAAAATAATATTAAACTGATTGAAAAATCAAAATTAAAGTTCATCCAGATAAAATATGCTGCTAAACTTGAAAATATTGCTAAAATTTCAATACTTTTATTTTTTAATCCCTGCCAGATTAAATGTAAAATTTTAACCCATATAAACAAATAAATTATTAAGCCAATAAAACCAGTGTTTATAAGTACATCTAAAAACACATTATGCACCCGGTCAGAAATTCGGTCATCAATTGCCATTTCCTGCTCAGAAATTTGCCTTTCCGTGGACAAATACATGTAAGTTTCAGGGCCATAACCTAAAATCGGCCTTTGCAGGATTTTTGACCAGGCAAATTTATAATCCTGCATTCGAGTATAGCCTGTACTCTGGCTAAATCCTTCGCTTGTTCTGGTTTTTATCAGTCCTTTATAAAAACCAACAACAATAACTATCAATACTACAAAAATTATTAAATGTTTATAATATTCTTTTTTCTTTGGAAAAAATATTATCAAGCAAATAATAAAAACAAGCATTGAGCCTGCAAATGCCAGCCAGGCGCTTCTGGTTAAAGTTAAAATTAAAGAAACAACCTGTAAAATAATTATGAAAAAAAACAGCACTTGCCAAACATTTTTTTTGCTTTTCCAGGCTAATAAAAATGTAAAAATTATTATCATTGATAAAAACAAGCCTAAATAATTTGGATGGCCTAAAGTAGAAAATGATCGGCTAAAAACTTTATCAGCTGAAGCATAAAATGTATGCAAAGTTGGAAAATCAATTCCAAAGCTTTGCAAAATCGCATAGAGACAAACTGGTACTGACACAAAAGCTAAAATCTTTATTATTTTATAAAATTTGCTTTTTGAAATTAAATCCTTAATTAAAAAAAATAATAAAATTCCATGGCCGATTGTGAATAACCCCATCAATCTGTCATCCAGCCCTAATATACTTTCTGAAAAATGAGTGGAAAAGAACGAAGCTAATGAATACACCAGTACATATAAAATTAATAAAAATTCTAAGGAAAAAAAATTGTATTTTTTTAGTTCATTATAAATTTTAACTAAAACCTGTTTTAAATTTTTACATCTTACCAGCCAAATTATAAAAATTATTTCCACGAAAAAACGAAAAATTGTAATACTGTCAAGTTCATAGGGCATGCATGACCATAAATTAAAAAACAGCGGCGTAATAATTAATATTGCCAATAAGATTTTAAAAGCAAGGTATTCAAATGTTTGACTGCAAATACTTTTCATAATTACAACAAAAGCTTAACAGCCTTGCTTTTTCTGGCTATCAAGCTTTTTTTGAAAATTTATCAATACTATTTCAAGTCTATACCTTCCCGTAATTCCAAATCTGCAGGGCCTGGCTTTACATTAGCCGGCAATTCTGGAATTTCCTTTTGTTTCAGCGGCGGATATGTCCGAATTTGCTTTTTCGGTATGGTCTTGAAGATAAAAGGATAGCCAAAGCCATAGCCTTTGCTTCTACCCACTGCGCTTAAAATACCAAAAGCCGCTGCTGCCACAGCTACAATAGCCACTGCAGTTACAACCTTTTGCTTAGTCGTAGTTTGAGTCTTTACATTTGCCATAATATTTGAATTTAATGTTAAATCTTGTATAAAATCTACCTCAAGCCCTCATATTTTTGATGAGGCGGTACAAATTTGAAATCTGGGGCTGTCTTTTTTGGATTAATTGGAATTTCAGGATATGTTTTTTTCTGAATCACAAAAGGCCAGCCAAATCCATATCCTCTGCTTTTACCCACAGCAGTTAAAATCCCAAATGCTGCAGCTGCCACTGCTACAATGGCAATTGCTGTTATAACTTTTTGTTTGGTTGTGGTTTGCGTTTTTAATTTAGCCATAGTATTTTAGTTTAGGGTTAAAATTATTGTTTAAAAACTACAAAGAAATGTCGTATTTCAAATGCGGAGGCACAATTTTCAACTCTGGCGCAGTCTTTTTTGGATTAATCGGAATTTCAGGATATGTTCTTTTCATTATTATAAAAGGTCGACTGAACGCCTGCGCCCAGTTATTGCCTGCCGCAGCCAAAACTCCCAGCACTGACGCAAATATGGCAATAATGGTAAAAACCAAAATCATTTTCTGTTTGATAGTTGTTTTATTTTTAGATTTTATTATATTTTCTTTATTATTTAATTCTTTACTTTAATTTAAAATTATTTTTTTCTACCAATCAACTGATCTACCGATCTACCAACCTACCAATTTAATCAATTTTATCAAATGGAACATTTGTCCATTCTGAAATAATCTTTTTTATATCAAATGCAATCACTTCTGGTCTTTCACCATGCATTTTATCCATTTTATGTTCTTTTTCTGCTTCTTCTACTTTACTGGCTACTTTTACAATTTTTTTTCTAACTTTTTCTAATTTTTCTTTGTCCCTTTCTCTTTTTTGTTCATTTTTTAATTTATTAAGTTCGCTTAACAAATCTTTTATCTTATCTGGCGCTGCATCAACTCTTTGCCGAACCTGTGATGAAGCTTTTCCTATTAATTCAATTGCACTGTGCGGCTGCGCATATGCCTTTAGACTTTTAGCAGCGCTTGCTTCGTCAATAACATCTATTGCTTTATCAGGCAACATTCTTTTTTTAATATATTTTTCTGATAAATTTACTGCAGCGTCAATCGCCTCATCGCTAATTTTTACTTGATGATAATCTTCATACGTTTTTTTTAGACCTTTCAAAATTTCAATGGTCATCTCAATTGTCGGCTCTTCAACTTCAATTGGCTGAAATCTGCGTTCCAAGGCTTCATCCGGCTTAATATATTTTTCAAATTCTTTGGTTGTAGTTGCACCAATTGCATGAAGCTCACCCCTGGCCAAAGCTGGCTTTAATACGTCAGAAATATTTACAGCCCCTTCTGTACCTTTTGTCTGAACCAGCATATGTACTTCGTCAATAAATAAAATAATATCATCCTTAGACTCAATAATTTCATTCACCAAACTTCGAATACGCTGTTCAAACTCACCCCTGTACTTTGTACCAGAAATCATGTCAGCCAAATTTAGTGATAATATCTTTTTATCTTTCAAAAGATCTGGCACATTGCCAGTTATAATTTTTAAAGCCAGTCCCTCGATCACAGCTGTTTTACCAACACCTGCATCACCGATTAAAACCGGATTGTTCTTTGTTTTTCTGGATAAAATCTGAATTACTCTGTCTGTTTCTTTATCTCTTCCAATTATTGGCGTTAATTCCCCGTTCTTTGCTTTTTCTGTCAGATCTTCTGTAAATAAATTTAAAGTTGATTTTTTTGATAATAATTTTCTACCAAAAAGCTTGTCCCGATAATACCATAAAATAAAAATCAAGATGAGAAATGCCAGAATATATTGCCAATTATTTAGTAGAAAATTCATACTTTAATTATAACATACTTCAAAATTATGATTTGTATGATATTAACAGCTAAAATTATGTAAATTTTTTAATATCTTGTTCATTCAAATGCTTAAATTCCCCAACTTTTAAATTTCCTAATTTTAGTTTATTAATTCTAATTCTGTGCAATTTTTTTACTTCAAAACCTAGTCTTTCGCACATTCTGCGAATTTGCCTCTTTTTCCCTTCTCTTAATATAATATTAAATTTTCTTATACCAAGCTGCTGAACTTTTGCTGGCAAAGTCTTTCCTTCTTCAATAACCACTCCTTTTTGCATTTTTTCAATAAATTCTTTGGTAATTTCTTTATTTATCTCAACTTCATATTCTTTTTCCTTTTCATATCGAGGATGAGTTAATTTCAATGCTAAATCTCCGTCATTTGTTAAAATTAAAAGTCCGCTTGAATTTTTATCAAGCCGACCGACAGGAAAAATTCTTTGCTTTTCTTTTACTAAATCAAGCACAATTTTGCCTTTTTCTTTACCTTTTTTCACTGTGGATAAGTATCCAACTGGCTTATTTAGCATAATATAAATCTTTTCTTTTTTAGGTTTAACAATTTTGCCATTAAATTCAATCTTGTCTTTAAAATCAATCTTTGTTCCAAGCTCTCGCACAACATTGCCATTAACTTTAACTTTTCCTTGCAAAATAAACTTCTCGGCTCTACGCCGAGATGCTATACCGCAGTCTGCTAAATATTTTTGTAAACGAATTTTTTCCATATTGTGTAATCTTTAAGATTCAGGATCAAACCCTAACAATCCTTTTTACATAATTATCACCTTCTTGGGCAATAATATAAGCAGTGTTACCTTCTAAATGCTCAAAGTGATAAATTTTATCACATTCTTCACTGACTTTTTCTCCTTTTTCATTCACTATAAACCATTTGCCGTCTTTTTGTGCTGCAAAAGCAATTTTACCTCCAATATCTTGCGGGGCACCAACCTTATCATAATCCTGCCCGACTTTTTCTCCTTTTTCATTTACTATAAATGCCTTGCCATCTTTTTGTGCTCCAAAAGCAATCCTACCTCTAATATCTTGTGGAACCGAAACATTATCATAATCCTGCCCGACTTTTTCTCCTTTTTCATTTACTGTAAACCATTTATCATCTTTTTTTGCTGCAAAAACAATCCTGCCTCCTATATCATGTGGCCTCCAAACATGATCATAATCCTGCCCGACTTTTTCTCCTTTTTCATTTATTATAAACCATTTTTCATCTTTTTTTGCTCTAAAAACAATTTTACCACCAATATCTTGTAGGTCATAAACCTCATCATAATCCTGCCCAACTTTTTCTCCTTTTTCATTTACTACAAACCATTCGGTGCCATTATGTGCTACAAAAACAATCCTACCTCCAATATCTTGCGGTTCATCAACCTGATCATAAACCTGCCCAACTTTTTCTCCTTTTTCATTTACTATAAAATATTTTCCATCTTTTTTTGCTCTAAAAGCAATTTTGCCTCCAATATCTTGCGGATCCCAAACATTATCATAATCCTGCCCGACTTTTTCTCCTTTTTCATTTACTGTAAACCATTTATCATCTTTTTTTGC
>CAYPKD010000005.1:0-108689 GCA_964411255.1 uncultured Gammaproteobacteria bacterium
CCAGCCTTCACATAAAGTTCCGGCTGGCAGGCCCAGCCTTCACATAAAGTTCCGGCTGACAGGCAAAAGATACGAAAAAAGCTTCATCATAAAAAGATAAAATACAAAATGATGTATTTGACAATTTTAACTGATTTATGTAACATTTAGTATTGCTTGAACGCACGCTTAGCAAAAGGAGGGGATGGTGCTGGATTCATGTGAAGTACCAATGAATGGGCATGATTTAAGGATTGAGTTTAATTGGAAAATGATTGTTTCTACAGCAGATAAAGGTAAATGCGTTGTTTGCGGTACCAGAAGTGAAACTGAGAATACATTTACGCTTCAAATTGAATTAATACGAGTGATAAATACAGAAACTGAGGCTGAAATGCCTTTGAAACAAAAGTCAATAAAAAAAATACTTAAAGCAATGAGCCAGACTGAGGCAGACAAGCCGCATTGTGAACAGTGTCTGAAAAAAAGAAAATTCAATTCTGGATTTACAATGTCTCATGTTTGGAAAGCTGCCTGGGACGATTATTGCCAGGCACCATAACCTGTTGATCAAATTAGCGGGTTTTTTGATCTATGTTTCTTGACATTGACAATTATTTGAATATTTATTAACATATATTGTTGTTGCAACCAAAACCAAAAGGAGAGAACAATGGAGCATCCTTATATGATAGCTCTTATGATTTCCGCAGTTCTGGGTATATTTTTTGCAGCTATTCGTCTTTTTGTACTGGCAGATAAAAAAACGGCGTGGAAACCTGTTACTACAGTATTAATTGTTTTTTCAGCAATTTTAGCCCTGTGTTTCAGCGGTATGATAGAAAGCAAAAACGTTGCCCACGCTAGGCTTAATGGCAGGTCTTGCGAGCAAAAGATTGATGAATTGAAGATCTATGCGCAAAAAGCAACAGTTACTGTTATTAATTCAAGTGAACAGCCAATTCGATACATAGACGTTTCCAGTGTATACTTCAAAAATTCTATATTGGAATTACCTAGTAAAAGAGGATATCGCTTTCGGTTGCCATATGGAAATGATGAACCAATCCCGCGAATTGTTGTTCGATATAAGGCAAAAGAAATTGTTTTAGATTTGCATAGCTGCAATCCGTCTTTTAGCCCAACACCAATTGGAACAGATCCTTGAGACATTCTCAAGGATTTTTTAATTCCCCTTCACGGTAAACGGTGAAACCGTTTGTAGGGACAGGTTGCGACCTGGTCCTACGTCTGTCCAAAGGCGGACTTCGTGAAGAGGATATTTGACATATACAATTTTTTTAGCTAAATTATCAATGTTTGATTTAAAAAAAATTTGTCAAATAAATCTGTGGATAAGCTGCGAATTTATTATGGAAAAATGTCTATTTTTTTACTAAAATTAGACAAAATTCAAAAGCAGGTAGATATCCTTGACAATACTTCTGGATATTGATATTATATAGATATCATTTTCAAACCGCAGGCCTTATAAATAAGGCAAAAAGTAATATATTAGCGGGAATGGATTTATGCACTACAACTAACTTTTAATATTTAATTAAAAAACTCGTTCCATTGGGAAGGGGAATATTTTTATGTCTAAAAATCAGCTAGCTACACCAAAGCGTAAATTTTTTGCTCAACCATATAAATATGAGATGCCAGATTTGATTGATATTCAAAAAAGCTCATATGATTGGTTTATAAAAGAAGGATTAAAAGAATTAATGGATGAAATTTCTCCAATTGAAGATGTTTCTGGAAAAGAACTGGAATTGTATTTTGATAAATATTATTTGGATGATCCCAAGTTTGATGAAACTACCAGTAAGGAAAAAAACATTACTTATGAAGCGCCACTTAGAGTAAAGGTCCGTTTAGTTAACAGAAAAACGAATAAAACAGAAGAGCAGGAAATTTTTTTGGGCGATTTCCCATTAATGACTGAGCGTGGAACTTTTATTATAAATGGTATTGAAAGAGCAATCGTTTCTCAAATAATTCGTTCTTCCGGAGTTTTTTTCACCTCCAATTTTATCAGAGAAAAAAATAAAACTTTATACGGAGCAAAGATTATTCCAAATAGAGGAGCTTGGCTTGAATTTGAAATTGATAACAATAATGTAATTTGGGTAAAAATTGACCGGAAAAGAAAAGTTGCGGCTACGGCCTTGCTTAGAGCATTTGGATATGGCACTGATCAGGAAATTATAAATTTATTTAAGGATGTTGAAACGCATCCAGACATTAATTATACAGAAGCAGCAATTAATAAAGACGCATCAAAATCTGTAGAAGAAGGTTTGATCGAGGTATATAAAAGAATAAGACCCGGTGATTTGGCAACAGCTGATAATGCAAAGTCTTTGATTTATGCCATGTTTTTTAATTTTAGCCGTTATGATTTTGGTAAAGTAGGACGGTATAAATTAAATCAGCGGTTTAATGAAAACCTGGAGATTAATGAAGAGAATAAAATATTAAGAGTGGAAGATGTGATTCATGTTTTAAAGGAAATTATTAGTCTAAATATATCACAAAAGGAGTCTGATGATATTGATCATTTAGGTAATCGTCGAATTCGAGCAATCGGAGAATTAATTCAAAATAAATTCAGAATTGGTTTAGCCAGAATGGAGCGTATTATTAAAGATCGAATGACAACAATGGATCCTACAATAATGACGGCAGCAAAATTAATAAACGCTAGACCGGTTATTGGTGTGGTTAAAGAATTTTTCATGTCTTCTCAGCTTTCACAATTTATGGATCAAACAAATCCTTTGTCAGAACTAGAGCATAAGCGAAGAATTTCAGCCATGGGGCCAGGTGGACTATCCAGAGAGCGCGCAGGGTTTGAAGTACGTGACGTGCATACTACTCACTATGGCAGAATTTGTCCGATCGCTACTCCAGAAGGCCCAAACATTGGATTGGTAGGACATTTAGCCAGTTATGCAAAAGTTAATGAATATGGATTTATTGAGACTCCGTTTTTTAAAGTGAGACATAAAGTAAAAAAAGAACTAAAAGATACAAAAACAAAAACCGTATTTAAAAAGGGACAGGAGGTTAGCGGAATTGAACTAGAGAATTCTCCTTTTACACCTGCACAGATTTTGGAAAGCGTGGAAACAAATTTAACCGATGAGGTTGTATATTTAAATGCTATAACAGAGGAAAAAGCAATTACCACTTCAGCTACCACTGAAGTAGATGAAAAAGGCACTTTTTTGAGAAAAAGGGCAAATGTCAGAAAATTTGGAAAGCCTGAGGTAGCTTATGTTTATAAAATAGATTATGTTGACGTTGCCCCAAATCAAATTGTTAGTGTGGCAACTTCGTTAATTCCATTTCTAGAGCATGATGATGCTGTTCGCGCATTAATGGGAACAAATATGCAACGCCAGGCCGTACCAACTATCAAACCGCAGTCTCCAGTGGTCGGAACAGGAGTGGAAGAGAAAGCTGCCCGTGATTCTGGCCATATTGTAATTGCTGAAAAAGAAGGGGAAGTAGTCAGTCTAGATTCATCATTAATTGAAATTTTAGAAAAAGACGGTAATGTCCGAAAATACAGGCTGAAAAAATTTGTTTGTTCAAATGCCTCTACCTCAATTAATCAGCTTCCTATTATAAACATTGGAGATAAAATTAAAAAAGGACAGGCATTAGCTGACGGGCCATCAACACAGAATGGAGAGCTGGCCTTGGGACAAAATGTTTTAGTAGCATATATGGCCTGGGAAGGCAATAATTACGAAGATGCGGTTATTATTTCCGAAAGAATGGTGCATGATGACCGATTTTCATCGGTTCATATTGATAATCATATTATTGACGTTCGAGATACTAAACTTGGTTCTGAGCAGGTTACTTCTGACATTCCAAATATCTCTGAAGAAAAATTAAAAAATTTAGATGCTGAAGGCATTGTTCGAATAGGGGCAGTAGTTTCTTCAGGCGATATATTAGTAGGAAAAATTACGCCAAAAGGTGAAACAGAACTTTCAGCAGAAGAAAAACTCTTAAAGGCAATTTTTGGAGAGAAGGCAAGGGATGTCCGAGATAGTTCTTTGCGCTTGGAGCATGGGGAGCAGGGGAAGGTAGTTGATGTCAGGATTTTTTCTCAGGAAAATGGAGATAAACTCCCTCCTGGTGTGATTAAATCAATTCAAATTTCTATTGCCAATTTACGAAAGATTCAGGTCGGTGATAAATTAGCAGGCCGACATGGAAATAAAGGCGTTATTTCAAGAATTGTGCCGCTCGAAGATATGCCGTTTTTAGAAGACGGTACAGCAATTGATGTGATTTTAACTCCTTTGGGCATTGCTTCTCGTATGAACCTAGGACAGGTTTTAGAAACTCATTTAGGTTTGGCAGCTAATAAACTTGGATATAAAGTTGCCACCCCAGTGTTAAATGGTTTGACTGAAGAACAGATTAAGGGTGAATTAAAGAGTGCTGGCTATCCTGAAAGCGGTCAGTTACCTTTATTTAATGGAAAAACTGGTGAAGAGTTTGATCATAAAATTACAGTCGGTATTAATTATATTTTGAAATTAAATCACATGGTCGAAGATAAGATTCATCAAAGATCAATCGGTCCATATTCATTAATTACCCAACAGCCGCTGGGCGGTAAAGCCCAATTTGGGGGACAGCGTTTTGGAGAAATGGAAGTATGGGCATTGGAAGCGTATGGTGCTGCCCATACTTTGCAGGAAATTTTGACTATTAAATCTGATGATGTTTTAGGCAGGGCCAAAGCATATGAATCGATCATTAAGGGCGAGCCAATTAAGAGGTTAAATGTTCCAGAATCGTTTAATGTATTGATAAGGGAATTAAAAGGATTATGCTTGGATGTGGAATTGTTAAAAGACGGCAAGGCAATTGAATTGCAAAAAGACGATGAAAAAGAAAGGCAAGAAAGATAATTTATTCAATAATTATTAAATAAGCTTAAATACAAATATTATGTCAGAAGCATTAAAAATTAGAGACTTTGATTCTATAAGACTAAAATTAGCTTCTCCAGAAGATATAAAGTCATGGTCTTATGGCGAGGTTACTCGTCCTGAGACTATAAATTATCGTACTCAAAAACCAGAAAAAGAAGGTTTATTCTGTGAGAAAATTTTTGGTCCGTCAAAAGATTGGGAATGCTATTGCGGTAAATATAAAAAGATAAGGTATAAAGGTATCATTTGTGATAAATGCGGAGTAGAAGTGACCAGAGCTGTAGTAAGAAGAGAAAGAATGGGACACATTAATTTGGCTACTCCGGTTACTCATATTTGGTTTTTACGCGGTGTACCATCAAAGATTGGTTTGATTTTAGACATGTCAGTTCAAAAATTGGAAAAAGTTGTATATTTCGCGAATTTTATTGTTACTGATGTTGATGAATCAGGAAAAAAAGAGGAAATAGACAATTTAAAAAAAGAATATAAGGCTAAGAAAAAAGGAATTGAAGGCCAATTTTCCCAGCAGGTAAACGGTATAAAAAATTCATCGCAGCTAAAGGAAAAAGAACAAAAGAAAAAACTGTTAGAGCTTAATAAATGGAAGGAAACTCAATTGGAGGAATTAGAAGAAAGTTTTAGCCAAGTTCAAAAAGAGCTAAAAGATTTAGAACCAATGCAGATTTTACCTGAAAATGTTTACCAGGATTTATCACTTAAATACGGTCATGTTTTTGATGCTGGAATCGGTGCTGATGCTCTTAGGAAATTGTTGCAAAAAGTTGATTTAGAAGCATTAATAAAAAAGCTTGAAGTAGAAATAAAGAAAGAGAAGGTAACAAAAAAGAAAAAAGCAATTAATAGAGTAAAACTATTAAAAAGTTTGAGAAGAACAGGCATTAAGCCTGAATGGATGGTATTGACCTCAGTCCCAGTCATTCCTCCTGATTTGCGGCCAATGGTGCCATTAGATGGCGGACGGTTTGCCACATCTGATTTAAATGATTTATATAGAAGAGTTATCAGTAGAAATAACCGTCTTAAAAGATTGGTGGATTTGCGTGCCCCAGAAGTTATCTGCAGAAATGAGAAGAGGATGCTTCAGGAAGCAGTGGACGCTTTGATAGATAATTCTGCCAGAAAGGCGAAGACGACTACGGCTTCAACAGGCCAAAAGAGAAATTTAAAATCAATTGCTGATTATCTTAAAGGTAAGCAGGGGCGTTTTAGACAAAATTTATTAGGAAAAAGAATTGATTATTCTGGACGAAGCGTGATTGTAGTAGGTCCTCACTTAAAATTACATCAGTGTGGTCTGCCAAAGAAAATGGCTTTAGAATTATTTAAACCATTTATTATTTCTAGACTGATTAAGGAAGAATATGTCCATAATATTCGAAGCGCAAATCGGTTTATTGAAGCGGACAGATCTGAGGTGTGGGATATTTTAGAAGATATCGTAAAGGGCGCTCATGTATTATTAAATCGTGCGCCGACTCTTCATCGTTTGGGTATCCAGGCTTTTCAACCAGTTTTAATTGAAGGTAAAGCAATTAAATTGCATCCTTTGGTTTGTTCTGCATTTAATGCGGATTTTGATGGCGACCAAATGGCTGTGCACGTCCCATTAACTGAAGAAGCAAAAGCGGAAGCAAAGGAGAGAATGCTATCAATTAGAAATTTGTTAAAACCAGCTACTGGCATGCCAGTTACTCAACCATCAATGGATATGGTATGGGGAAGCTATTATTTAACTGAAATGATTGATAAAGAAAAACCAAAATATTTTAGTGATAGTAAAGAAGCAAAATTAGCTTATGACTTGCGAAAAATCACATTACAAGAAAAAATATTGGTTAAAGTTACAACCTCTTCAGATTTGAAAGCAAAAGTAAAAGATAATATTCTTGAAACAAGTATTGGAAGGATAATTTTTAATAAAATATTTCCAGAAAAAATGCCATTTTATAATGAATTAGTTGATAAGAAAAAGCTAGCCTCTATCGTAAGTTATGCAATAGAAAAATATGGATTTGATGGTACGTCGAAGATTTTAGATAATATTAAGGAATTAGGTTTTATGCAGCTAACCAAGTCAGGGTATTCATGGGGTATGGATGATTTACCAAAACTGCAGGGAAAAGAAGAATTAATTAAGGAAGGGAATAAAAGAGTAGATGAAGTTCAGATGCAATATGAATCTGGATTATTAACTGAAGATGAGCGATATAGCAAAGTAATTGAAATTTGGACTGAAATAAAGGAGAAAGTAATACAATTAAGTCAGAAAAGCTTAATTGAAGATGGGCCAGTATATACAATGATAACCTCAAATGCCAGAGGCTCATGGGGTCAGCTTACACAGATGATGGGCATGAAGGGATTGGTGACAAACCCAGCAGGTCAAATTATTGAATTACCGGTTAAAGCGAACTTTAAGGAAGGTTTTTCTGTGTTGGAATATTATATTTCTACCCATGGTGCCCGTAAAGGTTTGTCAGATACTGCGTTAAGAACTGCGAACGCAGGATACTTGACCAGAAGATTAGTTGATGTTTCCCAGGACGTAGTAATTATTAAAGAAGATTGCGGTGAAAAAGAAGGTAAGTTATATACAAAGGAAGAAAGTGATAATATTGGCCAAAGTTTGGTTTCCAGAATTATTGGCCGATATTTATTAGAAGATATAAAGCATCCGAAAACTAAAAAAGTGATTGTCAAAAAAGGAGAAGTAATATCTTTGTCAATTGCTAGAGAATTGGAAAAAATTGATTTGCAAGAGGCCCGGGTGAGAACTGTTTTAAACTGCAAACTCAATCGTGGCTTATGTCAAAAATGCTATGGCTATGATTTATCTTATAACAAGCCGGTTGATTTAGGGTCTGCTGTAGGTATTATTGCTGCGCAGAGTATTGGTGAACCAGGAACCCAGCTTACTATGAGAACTTTCCATACTGGTGGTGTAGCTGGTCAAGATATTACCCAAGGTTTGCCGAGGGTTGAAGAAATATTTGAAGCTCGTCCACCAAAGAAGAAAGCATTGTTAAGTGAGGCCACTGGAAAAGTATCTATTATTGAAAAACCTAGAGTCATCCAAGGACCAAAAGGTGAAATTATAGCTCAAACTGCATTTGGAGAAAGGACTATAAAAATTAAATATAGAGAGGAAGAAGTTGATACATATAATTTTAAAGATTCTAAAAAAGTTGAATTAGTGGTAAAGGATAATGCTAAGGTAAAACAAGGCGATTTACTCTTCACTGAAGGCCGTAAAAAAATAAAGGCTGTAAGAGACGGTGTATTAAATATCGAAGAGAAAGGTGTAAAGATAGTAAATGATATAAATAAGGAAAAGGAATATATTATTCCAGCAGGTGTTACAGTTTGGGTAAAAGACGGTGACAAAGTGCAAAAAGGTGATCAGCTGACTGAAGGAAGTATAAATCTTGAGGAATTATATAACCTTAAAGGCAAAGATGCTGTCCAGCAGTATATATCAAATGAAATTCAGTACATTTATTCATCTCAGGGACAGAAATTAAATGATAAGCATGTTGAGGTTATTTGCCGTCAAATGTTTTCTAGGGTTTATATCAAAGAACCAGGTGATACCTATTTGCTCGAAGGTGAAATAGTAGAAAAGTCTGAATTAGAAGAAGCTAATGAACAAGTGAAAAAAGGTGGCAGGCTGGCAGCAGTTGAAGAAAAGTTTTTGGGTATTTCAAAAGTATCGCTCTCAACAAAGAGTTTCTTATCTGCAGCCTCATTCCAGGAAACAGCAAGGGTTTTGATAAATGCTGCTGTTACTGGAAAAATTGATAGATTAGAAGGCTTAAAAGAAAATGTTATTATTGGTAAATTGATTCCAGCTGGAACAGGATTTAAAAAGTAATATTACGAATACCCCGAATTATTGATCCGAATATCTGAAATATTTTATAATTCGTAGAGTATTCAGATTATTTGGGGTATTAGGATAGGAAATTCGGGTCATTAGGATCAATAATTTATGAAGAAAAATTTAACAAAAAATGTAATTATATTCATTGTCATCTTTTTTGTGATTGCTGCAATTTTCAGTACGTATAACCTGTCCAACAAGGAAAAAGAAACTATTGATGTTCAAAAAATGATTCAGGAAATAGATGAAGAGAAAATTAAGTCAATTGAAGTGGCAGGCAGTGAAATATCATTAATTTTAAAAGATGATTCATTGCAAACACTAAAAAAAGAGCCAAATGAAAATTTCTCAGATTTGGTGAATAATTATAATATTGATAGGGAAAAACTATCTTTAATTTCAATTGAAGTAACAGAAGAGAGAGGGATGTCTTTTTGGTTAACCAGCGTTTTACCCTTTTTATTGCCGATTTTATTGATTGTAGCATTTATTTGGTTTATGATGCGACAAGTTCAGGGTGCAAATACAAAGGCAATGTCTTTTGGTCAGAGCCAGGCAAAGCAGTTTGACAGTAAGGGGAAAAATAAAACCAGTTTCAAAGATGTTGCAGGTGTGAGGGAAGCAAAAGAAGAATTAAAAGAAGTGGTTGAGTTTTTACGCTATCCAAAAAAGTTTTTAGATTTAGGAGCAAAGATTCCTAAGGGTGTATTGCTGATGGGCCCTCCGGGTACAGGGAAAACATTGCTAGCAAAAGCTGTCGCCGGAGAGGCAAAGGTTCCATTCTTTACTATATCAGGATCTGAATTTGTTGAGATGTTTGTTGGTGTGGGTGCGTCCCGGGTAAGAGATTTATTTAAGAAAGCAAAAAAGAATGCACCCTGTATTATATTTATTGATGAAATTGATGCCGTTGGCAGACAAAGGGGAGCTGGTCTGGGTGGTTCGCATGATGAAAGAGAACAGACATTGAACCAAATTTTGGTTGAGTTAGACGGATTTGATGTCAATACAAATGTGATCGTTATGGCAGCTACCAACAGGCCTGATGTTTTAGACCCGGCTTTACTTCGGCCAGGAAGATTTGACCGCAGAGTTATTTTAGATATGCCAGATATTCGAGATAGAGAAGAAATATTAAAAGTTCATGCTAAAGGCAAGCCATTAACGAAAAAAGTTAACATGAGAAGAGTTGCAGAAAGAACTCCGGGATTTTCTGGCGCTGACTTATCAAATTTACTAAACGAAGCGGCTATTTTAACAGCCAGAAAGGACAAGCATGAGATTGGTATGGATGAAATACTTGATAGTATTGAAAAGGTTCTGCTTGGTCCGGAAAGAAAAAGTAAAGTACTTACTGTGGAAGAGAAAAAAGTAACAGCTTATCATGAAGCTGGCCATGCTTTAGTTGCCCATATTCAGCCAGGAGTTGATCCGGTGCAAAAAGTATCTATAGTTTCCAGAGGCCATGCAGCTGGGTATACATTGAAATTACCAACAAAAGACCGAAGCCTGCACAAGAAATCAGAATTTATAAGTGATTTGGCTGTGTTATTGGCAGGTCATACTGTAGAAAAGATAATTTTTGGCGAGGTGACTACTGGCGCATCCAATGATTTGCAAAAGGCAACCGATCTCGCAAGAAATATCGTCACCCGATATGGTATGAGCGAGCATTTGGTGCCAAGAATATATGGGGAAAAAGAAGAATTAGTATTTTTAGGCAGGGATATACGGGAACAGAGAAACTATAGTGAGAAAGTAGCTGAAGTTATTGATAAGGAAATTGATTATCTAATAAGCGAAGCAGTAAAAACCTCTACTAATATTATTAATGATGAAAAAGATAAGCTTGAAAAGATAGTTAAACATCTTTTGGAACATGAAACGCTCGAACAAGATGAGTTTATAAAGTTAATAGGCAAAAAAAAAGAATTAAACAAGAATGATAATATTGAAAAAAAAGAATAAAAGTAAAGCTGCTTTTCGCAGCTTTATTTGTTTATATGAAAAAAATAATTATTCCCCTAATTTTTTTAATAATTCTCCTGTCAGGCTGTAGCGTGGAAGTCATAGAACAAGACGATCAGAATGTAGCGGAAACCACATTTGAATTGTCCAAAGTAGAGTTTACCAACTGGACTCAAATTGATATTGGATTAAACATAAAACAATTTATTGCTGATAATCAAAATACAATCACAGTATTGAGGATAGATGAAGATAAATATGAATGGGCGCTAGCTCAGGATAGAAGCAATCCAAAAATTATCAGCCAATGGCAGCAGAAATTGAAAGCAGAAATTGTAATAAATGGAGGATATTTTGATGAGAATAATGAATCCACTGGATTTTTAAAGATTGAAGGAGAAAAATTTGGGAATTTATCGATTAATGGTAAAAACGGATATACGGGAATGTTATTAATAAAAGACAATCAGCCTGAATTGAGATATTTACCTGCAGAAAATTATAAAAATGAAAAAGTCAATTTTGCATTGCAGACTTTTCCAACATTAATCTATAATAATAAAAGCTTAATAACCGAAGATAGTGGGAAAACTGCGAGAAGAACGGTTTTAGCCCAGACAAAAGATAAAAAGACTTATATTATTATTTCAGAATCATTTATCAGTTTATACAAATTAGCTCAATGGCTGGAAAATTCAGAATTAGATATTTCAATTGCTATAAACCTGGATGGCGGACCCTCAACAGGTTTGATTGTAAAAGATTATTATAAATCTGATTCGGCTTTAGTACCTAATGTTGTTTATTTAACGGCGGTCGGCAATAGGTAGTAGGCCAGATGTTAATAAGTTTTCGCTATAAAATTAAACTTTTGATATAATAAAAGTAGCTTGATGTCAAGTTACTTTTTAATTACCAATATACAAATTAATATAAAATATTACAAATAATAACAAATATACAAATATGCCATTGTACAGAATTATTTTAAAAAAAGCATGGAAGATTAGTTTGAAAAATAAATGGCTTTGGTTTTTAGGATTTTTTGCTGCCTTTTTAAGTAATGAAAGTATTTATGAATCTATCATTGGTGGATTTACAAATAAGTTTCAGGGTCAGGATTTTGTTTTCCTGACTAAAGACTTTTTAGGTGTTGGGTTATTAGATATTTTTCAATGGTCATTTTTAAAATCATGGTGGACTTCAGGAAGTATTACTTTTACTTTTTTGTTATTGGTTACAATAGCTTTTATTTGTTTATTATTATTCTTTGTCTTTGTTTCAATTATTTCCCAGGCAGGATTGATCAAGTCAGCAATTGCCATTGATGTAAAAAAAACATACAGCCTAAAAAAAGCTTTGCAGGATGGTATTGAGAAGTTTTGGTCTGTATTGGCGCTGAATGTGATTACAAAAGTCGTTTTATTTGGAGTATTGGTGATTGTTGCATATTTATTTTCTGCATTAATAAAATTAAATCCAGTTAATTTTATTGATTACGTTTTGTATGTGATCTTTATTGCATTATTGGTTTTTGGCGCATTGATAATATATTATTTAACAATTTATGGCACTGCTTTTATAATGCTCAGAGGAAAAAAAGTTTTTGATAGCTTAAGACTTTCATGGCACATTTTTGTAAAAAATATATTGATAAATTTAGAAATGGCTTTGATTTTATTTGTGTTCGTAATATTGTTAACCATAGTATATTTAATTGTTCTGTTTGTATTAGGAACCCCATTAGTTCTGCTATACATGCTTTTAGGCTTTGCTGCAGCAGAAAAAGGGGTGATTATTGTCGCTGCTTTAGCTGTATTACTGTTTATTATTGTTACAGTATTTTTCGGAGCCTGGTATTCTACATTTCAAATCACATGCTGGGCTTTGCTATTTGAAGAATTGGTGTTGAAAAAAGGACGATCAAAGTTTCTAAGAGTTTTAGATGCGATTTTTGGTAAAAGTAAAAGGAAAAAATTAAACAAAGGGAAAATAAAAAAAATTGCCCGAAAGACTGTAAAGAAGGGTAAGAAAAGTTTAAGAAGAAGATAAATTTATTTATATATAAAACAAGGCATAAAGCCTTGTTTTTGTTTTCGTCAAAAGGTAAAAACGAATTCGAATTCGTTTTTACCTTTTGACGGCTATTTTCCAAATTGTAATTCTTCGAACCAAATGTTGTCCTGGCCTTGAATAATCAAATTCATTGAGTAAATTATAGCCAAGCTGTTTTATATTTTCATCAATTGACGTATCGATTATTTGTTTTTTAGATTTTAATTTTGGAAAGATAAATACCACTATATGTTTAGATCCAAGCAATTTACTAAATTTTTCAAAGGATTTTAAATATAAAAGCTGAAGTTCTTTTTTTATTTTATTTAAGTCTGCCTGATTTTCTTTACCAGTTAAGGGTTTGCCTAAATATGGTTCAGTGACAATTGCTTGAGGTAAAAATTTTAAATCTTTTGCAGTTGCTTTGGTTATGTCTAGCGTTTTCATTTCAATATTTACAGTTAAATTAAAATTTTCAAGCAGCCAATCAATATTTTTTTGAGCTTTTAGAATAGTTGAAGCATTTATATCACTACCAAAGATGTTTTCATATCCTAATATTGCTGCTTGCTGCAAAATAGTGCCAAAACCGCAAAATGGATCCCAAATAGTTTTTGTTTTTTGTGGAATTAGATTAATCATCATTTGCGCCACTTTAGGCGGCAGCATACCTATCTTGGGATCAAATTCTGGACGGCCATAGTCAAGCTTGTTCCAGAGCTCAAAGTCCTGAACGGCTAAGGTTTTACCAATTAAAAAAATTCCGCGTTGTTCAAAAATACAAAGCTCAATTCCCTGATCAATCAGCTTATTTTTTTTAACAACGACTGCGGTTAGGTTTTGCGTTTTCGGACTCACAAATCTACATGGCCGGCTTTGTTTAATAATTTTTTTTATTTCAATGCCCAGTTTGTTTATTTTAAGTTTTTGATTTGTATAGTCGCTTATTCCAAACTGGATCTTGTTTGTTTGTTTTAAATCAATCGTTTTGATGAGCTCGTTGGCATTGAGTCTCTGAATTTGGCCGATGATTTCACCGAATTTTATTTGACCGCCGAGTCTGTAAAAGATTTTGTTATCTATTTTTTCTTTCGATTCAATAATAAAAAGCTCGTTTTGCTGCAAAATTTGCTTAAATTCAATTTTTGTTAAAAACAAAACGTTTTTTATCTCAGCTAAAGATAATTGGGGTGTTTTTCCAAAAATAAAATAATATTTATGCATATATTTTATTGTATCATTTTTTTGATATTTTGATACTTTTATACATACAAATAAAAGTCTGCGCCTATGCCATTTTACAGCAGAATGTTGAGGAGAGAGAGATTTGGTTTTGAATACGTTGTTACGTACCCTAGCCAAAAACATTCGCACTGTTATAAATTGGCAAAAAGACGCAGACTTTTACAACCAATGTATTTATTATTGTAGCATATTTTTAAATTTTGTAAATACTTAAAAGTTAAATACAGCAAATTGACACTTTTCGAAAAAATTGCTAAACTAAAAGCAATCTTTTTATTTAAGAAGGCCTAAGAAGGCACCAGATGGCTTAATAGATAAAGAGGAAAAGAGGTTGAGAAGGCAAGTATTAAAATTGGAATAGCCTTCTTTTCCCATATGCCTCATTTTCCTATCAATCCCGCTTAAGCCCTATCAAGCCTTCTTTAATAATGAAAGGAGAATATTACCATGAATGTAACAGAATTAGCTAGAATATTAAAAGTTCCGACAAGCGAGCTTTTGGATAAACTGCCAAAGCTTGGTTTTAGTATTGGGAAAAAAGCGATAAAGGTAAATGATAAATTAGCTCAGCAGATTATGATCGCCTGGCGAGCGCAGGAAAAGCAAAAGGTACAAGAAGAAAAATATTTATCAACAAAAGATCAGGAAGAAGAAAAGGAAGTGATTGAAAAAGGTGAGGTAAATATCCCACCTGTTTTAACGGTAAGAGATTTTTCAAAAATATTAAATATGCCTGTTACTGAAGTGATTGCAGAATTAATGAAAAATGGAGTCATGGCATCAGTAAACCAGCGTATTGATTATGATACAGCTGCAATTATTGCAGAAGAATTGGGATTCCAACCAACAGAAGAGGATGTGGAAGCCAAGTTTGAAGTCGATAAATCAGTAAGAGTTAAGGAAGTTTTAGAAAAAGAAAAAAAATTATTAGACCGGGCGCCTGTTATTGTAGTTCTTGGCCATGTTGATCATGGAAAGACAAAGCTTTTGGATGCAATAAGAAAAACAAATGTTGTTGAAGGCGAGGCCGGAGGAATTACCCAACACATTGGTGCTTATCAAGTGAAAAAACAAGGAAGAAAAATTACTTTTATTGATACTCCAGGACATGAGGCATTTACAGCTATGCGTTCCCGCGGAGCAAAAATAGCAGACATTGCCATTTTAATAATTGCTGCTGATGATGGCATTAAGCCACAGACCGTTGAAGCGTTAAAAATTGCCCAGGAAGCGGGTTTGACAATTGTAGTTGCTATCAATAAAATTGACAAGCCCGCTGCAAATGTTGAAAAAGTGAAGCAAGAGCTAACAAAATATAATTTATTATCAGAAGAATGGGGAGGCAAAACAATTTGTGTTCCAATATCAGCGAAACAAAATATTGGCATTGATGAATTATTAGAACAGATTTTATTAGTGGCAGACATGGAAGCTGAAAAAATCGTAGCCAATCCGGAAGGACAATTTATTGGAAGTACGATTGAATCGCATGTTGATAAGAACGTAGGACCGGTAGCCACTGTTTTAGTGAAAAATGGAACGTTAACAAAAGGAGATTTGTTATCTGGTGATGGCGAGTATTTTGGAAAAGTAAGAGCAATGAAAAATTATAGAGGTGAAGAATTAGACGAGGCCGGCCCATCAGTCCCTGTTCAAATCATCGGTTTTAAGGTGGCGCCAAAAGTAGGAGATGTTATTGAAGTTGGTGGAGATATGAAAAAAGCTCGAAGAAAAACAGATTATTATAAATTAACAAAAGAAGAGGAATTTGTTAAAACGTCGCATGACTCAGAAGATAATGAAGAAAAAGAAGGCATTACAAAGCTGGCTATTGTTTTACGAACCGATGTTTTAGGCTCCCAGGAGGCGATTATTGAATCTTTAGAAAAAATTGAAACTGATGATATAAAAATAGACATTGTATCAAAAGGACTGGGCAGTGTAAATGAATCAGATGTGTTGGCTGCAGAAGCCAGTAATGCAATGCTTTTGGGTTTTAATGTTATTCCTTCAAACGCAGCTGAAGCACTGGCCAGAGATAAGGGTATTGAAATAAAAACATTTAAAATAATTTATGAAATAATTGATGAGGTGAAGGCACGGCTGAATGAACTTATTAAGGCTGAATTAATCAGGGAAGATTTAGGTAAATTGGAGGTTTTAGCGTTATTTAAAAAAACAGATAAAGGGCATATCATCGGGGGCAAAGTAATTGAAGGAAAAATAGAGGCAAACACCAGTGCGGCAGTAATAAGAAATAAGGCATTTATAGGACTGGGTAAAATTACAGAGCTACAATCGGGAAAACAGGAGGTAAAAGATGTTCAAAAGGGCCAGGAAGCCGGACTTTCATTTGAAGGACAGGCTGATATTGAAATTGGCGATATTTTAGATATTTATCGTGAGCGGGAACAGAAGAAAGTCATTTGATTAAGGTGGTAGGCCGGTAGGATGGTAGTTTAATTGAAGAAATATAAACTACTTGCTATTCTATTCTAACTTTTTTAATTTTCAATATTTTGATATAATAAAATAGTCTCTAATAAATAAAATAAAAATATGGCAGAAATAATATTAACTGATGATAACTTCGAAGTTGAGGTTTTAAATTTTAATGGCCCAGTGTTGGTTGACTTTTATGCAGATTGGTGTGGACCATGCAAGATGCAAGGTCCGATTATTGATGATTTAGCTAAAGAGCTAGAAGGAAAAGAAGTAAAAGTTGGGAAACTGGATATTGATAAAAATCCAAGAACCGCGGAAAAGTATGAAGTGATGAGTATTCCTACCTTAGTTTTGTTCAAAGGCGGAGAAGTAAAAGAAACTTTGCATGGAGTTCATAATAAAGATGATCTTAAAGCAAAATTAGAATCATTGATGTAATCCTGAGGGCTTGTATAGCCCTTTTTTGTGTTGAAAATGTTTAATAATTCCCAATTTTCATATGACAGATAAAAATACAATTTATGATGTAATAATCATCGGTGCTGGCGCTGCAGGTTTGACAGCAGCCATTTATACTGGCCGAAGAGAATTGAAAACATTAATTTTGACAAAAGACATTGGCGGCCAGGCTGCGATGACTGATGAAATTGAAAATTGGCCTGGTGAAATTTCTATTTTAGGACCTGAACTAATGAATAAATTTAAAGCCCAAGCTGAAAAGTGGGGTGCAAAAATTGAATTTGCTGAAATAAAAGAGATTAAAAAAGAAAAAGATTATTTTGTACTACTTGCAGATGGAAAAGAATATAAAGCATTAACTATAATTTTAGGATTTGGACTTGAGCATAGGAAATTAGGAGTGAGCGGAGAGAAAGAATTTACTGGAAAAGGAATATCATATTGCGCCACTTGTGATGGCCCATTATTTCGAGGGAAGACAATTGGTGTGGTTGGCGGAGGTAATTCAGCTTTGGATGCAGTTGAATATTTAGCAAAGCTGGCGGAAAAGGTTTATATGTTTATTAGAAAAGATACTTTTAGTCCAAATGCAGAGACAGTTCTTGTTGATACAATTCAGAATTTGGAAAAACAAGGCAAAGTTGAAGTAATGTGGAACACAGAAGTAAAGGAAATAAAAGGAGAAAAATTAATGAATTCTGTGGAATTTGTTAATAATAAAACGAATAAAACACAAGATTTAGAATTAAAGGGTTTATTTATTGAAATTGGCATGGTACCGCAGACAAAAGTGATTGAAGGCCTGGTTGATTTAGATGAACGTGGACAAATAGTAATTGATCAGGGATGTAATACCAGCGTGCCTGGCATTTATGCTGCTGGTGATGTAACTATCAGTCCATATAAACAATTGGTCACTTCTGCTGGGGAAGGTGCAAAAGCAGCTTTATCAGCATATTCTCATATTCAGAAAACTCAGGGTAAAAAAGGCGGAGTTGGGAGTGATTTTACAAAAAAGAAAATTATGTAAAAACAGATCAACGGATAGCAACAGATACAACGGAAATCAATTAATATCCGTTTCATCTGTTGTAGATCTGCCAGTCCTGAGCTTGTCGAAGGGTTGATCCGTTTGAATAATATGAATGCATTTGAAAACGCAATGCAGCAACTTGATAATGCTGCGAAAATAATTAATTTAGATGAAAAAGTGCTTCAGTCATTAAAAAGGCCTCAAAAGATAATTGAGGTTTCTTTGCCTGTGAAAATGGATGACGGCTCGTTAAAGTTTTTTGAAGGTTATCGCGTTCAATATAATAATTGGCGAGGGCCATTCAAAGGCGGCATTCGGTTCTTTCCAGAAGTTGACAAGGACGAAGTAAAAGCTTTATCGTTTTGGATGACCATAAAGTGCGCTGTTTTAGATTTGCCGCTTGGAGGCGGAAAAGGCGGTGTTACTGTAAACCCGAAAGAACTTTCAGAAAAAGAGTTGGAAAATTTAAGCCGCGTTTATACCCGGGCTTTATATAATGACATTGGACCAGACAAAGATGTACCAGCGCCAGATGTTTATACCACTCCTCAAATTATGTCCTGGATGGCTGATGAGTATTCAAAAATTAAGAAAAAAAAGACACCAGGCGTGATTACCGGAAAACCGCTTGAAGCTGGAGGCTCTGAAGGCAGAAGTACAGCTACGGCTCAGGGAGGATTTTATTTGCTAAAGCACATTATGGAAATTGAGCAGAGAAAGCCTGAAAATCAAACAGTGGCTATTCAGGGATTTGGCAATGCAGGCTCAGTAATGGCGCAGCTTTGTCATCAGGATGGATTAAAAGTAGTGGCAGTTTCAGATTCAAAAGGAGGAATTTATAAAAAAGATGGGTTAGACATTAAAAAAGTTATTGAACATAAAAAAGAAACTGGATCAGTGCAAAATTTTGAAAATGCAGAAAATATTTCAAATGAAAAATTATTAGAGCTTGATGTGCAGTTTTTAGTGCCTGCAGCTTTAGAAAATCAAATAACGCGAAATAACGCAAATAAAATTGACGCCAACATTATTATTGAGCTGGCTAATGGACCGATTACGCCTGAAGCAGACATTATTTTATTTGAAAAAGGAATAAATGTTGTTCCAGATGTGCTGGCAAATGCAGGTGGGGTGACAGTTTCATATTTTGAATGGTATCAGAATGTAAATAATGAAAAATGGACAGAAAAAAAGGTTTTTGAAAAATTAAAACCCAAAATGATTGAAAATTACGATCAGGTTTTTGAAAAACGAAATGAATTTCAGGTTGATATGAGGCGGGCAGCGTTTGTGTTGGCCTTGGAAAGACTAAAGCAAACCTTTCCTTTTTGAGTTTGGACACAATAATAACAATAAAATATGGATAATATAGCTAAAAAGAAAATTGATGAGATTTACTCAACAGGTCAAGTTGTCTCAGAATTTGACAAGACCACACACACCATCTTTCCAGTTTCCATAGACCCAGTAGAAGGAAAAAGTTTACAAGAAGTTGTTAAGCAAGAGAATCCAAAGACAGTGATAGAAATAGGACTTGGTTATGGTTTCGCTGCGTTGAATGTTTTTGCAGGAATAAATATCTCAAAAGGAAAAGATTTTAGATACATAACCATTGATCCTAATCAAGAGAGTCGTTTTTCAAATATTGGACTTCAACTATTACAAGAAATTGAGGCATCTGATTGCGTTGAGTTTCATAACTCTCTATCTGAGCTTGTATTACCGCACCTTATTGAAGCAAATGAAAAAGCAGATTTCGCAATAGTGATGGTAATCACAGATTCGAACATGTTTTTGTAGATTTATTTTATCTGGATCGAATCTTAAAACCAGGTAGCATAATTTTTCTTGATGACTTTCAATTACCTGGAATTCAAAAAGTTGTTTCATTTTTTGTAAATAATATTGAATGGAAAATTGAAGCAGAAGGAAGTATTTCAAAGGATCATCATTGGGTAACGTTACGAACTCGATCTGAAGTCTTGGAGCGAGATTATGATGCTTTTACTGATTTCTAAAACGAATAAATATGCTTGGATTGAATCGTAAAAATGTGAAATTATCAAAATATCATCCGGGCTGGAAAAAGGCTTTTGAGGATGAAAAGACAGCTATCCAAAAGAAATTAGGAGAATCCGTATTAGATATTGAACATATCGGCTCAACATCAATTCCAGGAATGAGTGCAAAGCCTGTTCTTGATTTTATGATTGCAGTAAAATCAGTTGATGACTATGAAAAATTTGTTGAGCCTCTAAAAAAACTTGGATACAAATTTCGAAGAGACAACAGAGAAATTCAGGAACACATTTTATTTGTAAAAGGTCCTGAGGATTTAAGAACCCACTATCTCAAACTAACTGAAAAAGACTCTGAATTCTGGAAAGAACATATTTTGTTCCGTGATTATTTAAGAAATCATCCTAAAACGGCTAGGGAATATCAAGAACTAAAAGAAAACCTGCAGGAATCTCTTGGGTCAAGCAGGGCTACTTACACTGAAGCTAAAGCAGAATTTATCCAAAAGATACTTAGACTGGTAAAAGCTGAGGAAAAGGCTAAACAGTAACCGCAAACGGCATTTGCTGAAATTTCCTATATTAATTATGCACTACGAAAGAAAATTATTTAAAGAAGGATTTAATTATATCGCCGGCATAGATGAAGCCGGCCGCGGGGCCTGGGCAGGGCCTTTATTTGTTGGTGCTGTTATTTTACCAATAAAGAACTTATCTGAATTTGGTAATATAAAAGATTCAAAAAAACTAACAGCAAAAACAAGGGAAATACTCGAGGATAATATAAAGCAAAATTGTGTGAGCTGGGCAGTGGGAAAAGCTGAGAGTTATGAAATTGACGAGCTGGGATTACAAAATGCGCATTTGCTTGCGGTCGAGCGTGCATTTTTAACATTAAAGCAATATCCGGATTATGTATTGGTCGATCGAATTGCCAAAGTTAAATTCCCAATACCTTTTGAAAATATTATTAAAGCTGATGATAAGTTTTTATGCGTAGGGGCAGCATCAATTATTGCTAAAGTTGGCAGAGATAGAGAAATGATTCGATTGGCTAAAGAGTTCCCTGAATTTAAATTTGAAGATCATAAGGGTTATGGCACAAAGCTGCATCAGGATTTAATTGATCAATATGGATTATGCAAAATTCACCGTAGATTATTTTCACCAATCCGGCAGCTTGACAAGGATTTACATTTGTTATAATATTTTTTATTCATAATCAAAAAAGAGGGGGAGATCATGGATTCACCATTTTGGCATCAAGTAATTTGGATATTTGGTATTGTTGGAACATTATGTGTAGGTGCATTAATTTATTATTTAATTCGATGGTTAAAAGGGAAAAAAGAGATAAACTAATATGAATAGTGACAGAACTTCATAGAGTTCTGTTTTTTTATTATGAGATTACCACGATGTGGTCACTTCGTGACAAGATCCATAATACGAGATAATACAGATTACAGATAGTACAAGATTAGCGGATTCCAAATAGTAATAAGCAATCAGCAATTAACAATCATTCCTTGACATAATTTTAAATAAATGATAACATTGATAAATGTTGGGTGAGGTCAGACATCTAAAAAAGGAGGGGTAGATGTCGAGAAGAAAAGACAGAGAAGAATCCAAACCAGGCGGTACGTATGATATTCCACTTGAAAAAGTGGTTGTCACAGCTCCTGGGCAAAAACCAGATGAAGTTGCTGCAAAAAAGCAGATTGCTCAAAAGGTTTTGAGTAGCCTGCCGCCTGCAGTGGACCGGGGTTTGCGAGTGGCGTTTGGTATTCCAGTGCCATCGAGTATGCCACTTTCTCAAAAAGAGGGCGCCAGCCCAGAAACAAAAGTTGAAATTGCAAAAATTGAACGCAGGGCCTTGGAGCGGCTTCAAACGCAACAAGCAGTTGATTCATTAAAATAAATTCATTAATTTATTAAGGACTCTTTTGGGTCCTTTTTTACTTGATTTTTTGTAAAAATTCAGATAGAATAGTAATAGTTTTTAGAAAAACAGATCAACAGATCAGCAACGGATACAACGGAAATCATTTGACATCTGTTTCATCTGTTGAATATCCGTTGATCCGTTTGAACAATATGAAGAAATATAATCACCAAAAATTAGAAAAAAAGTGGCAAGAGTATTGGGAAGAAAAAGAAATATACAAAGCTTTGGATTTTGATCAAACAGATAAGCCTAAATATTACAGTTTAATAGAATTCCCTTATCCATCTGGGGAAGGTCTTCATGTTGGCCATCCGCGAAGCTACACCGCCTTAGATGTTATTGCCAGAAAGAAAAGGATGCAAGGGTATAATGTTTTATTCCCAATTGGCTGGGATGCTTTTGGTTTACCCACGGAAAATTATGCAATAAAAACCGGTATTCATCCAAAATTAGCTACTGCTCAAAATGTTAAAAGATTTACAAAGCAATTAAAGAGCCTGGGATTGAGTTTTGACTGGTCAAGGGAAATAAATACTACTGATCCTGAATATTATAAATGGACGCAATGGATATTTTTAAAATTGTATGAAAATGGTTTAGCATATAAAAAGAAAATGCCAATTAATTGGTGTCCTTCATGCAAAATTGGTTTAGCCAATGAAGAAGTGGTCAGTGGAGTTTGTGAGCGCTGCGGTCATGACGCAGAAAAAAGAGATATGAAACAATGGCTTTTAAAGATAACTGCATATGCAGATCGTTTGATTGAGGATTTGGAAACCGTTGATTATTCTGAGAATATTAAAACAGCGCAAATAAATTGGATTGGCCGGAGCGAAGGAGCTGATGTTGATTTTGAAATAAAAGGAACAGATAAAAAACTTAGTGTTTTTACCACCAGACCTGATACTTTATTTGGCGCAACGTACATGGCAATTGCTCCTGAACATGAATGGGTTGAAGAAATCACCACAAAAGACAATAAAGAAGCTGTTTTTAATTATCAAAAGCAGGCCAGGCAAAAATCAGATTTAGAAAGAACTGATTTGGCAAAAGAAAAGACCGGAGTGTTTACTGGCGCGTATGCAATTAATCCGGTCAATGGCCAGGAAATTCCAATTTGGGTTGCTGATTATGTTTTGTCAACTTATGGCAGTGGAGCAATTATGGCGGTACCAGCGCATGATGAGCGTGATTATGAATTTGCCAAAAAATATGATTTGCCAATTATTGAAGTTATTAAAGGCGGAGACATCGCAAAAGAAGCTTACACCGAAGATGGTGAGTTAATAAATTCAGAAATGCTTAATGGTTTAAATGTTAGTGATGCCATAAGTAAAATAAATAAATGGCTGGAGGAAAAAGAATTTGGTAAAGCAACTATTAATTATAAGCTTCGCGACTGGATTTTTTCCCGGCAACATTATTGGGGTGAGCCAATACCAATTGTTTTTTGTAAAAAATGCGGTACAGTACCTGTCCCATATGAAGAATTGCCACTGGAGTTGCCAAAAGTTGAAAATTATAAGCCAACTGAAACGGGTGAATCACCTTTAGCAAATATTAAAAAGTGGGTTAATACAAAATGTCCAAAATGTAAGGGATCTGCAAAGAGAGAAACAGACACAATGCCAAACTGGGCTGGCAGTTCATGGTATTTCTTGCGATATTGCGATCCAAAGAACAGTGAAGAATTTGCAAATTCTGAGAAACTAAAATATTGGTTTCCAATAGATTTATACAATGGCGGAATGGAACACACAACATTGCATTTATTGTATTCCAGATTTTGGCATAAATTTTTATTTGATATAGATTTAGTGCCAACTTCAGAGCCTTACATGCAGCGGAGATCTCATGGCTTGATTATCGGAGAGGATGGACAGAAAATGTCAAAGTCTAGAGGTAATGTTATTAATCCGGACGATATTGTTAAGGAGCACGGAGCAGATGTTTTGAGAACATATGAGATGTTTATCGGTCCATATGATCAGTCTATCGCATGGTCAACAAACGGTATAAATGGAATTCGGAGGTTTATTGATAGGATTTATAATTTTAAGGGTTTTAAAAATAATGGAACTAAGGATTCTGAGGAAGTTGAGATATTATTGCAAAAGACAATAAAAAAAGTAACAGATGATATAGATAAAATGCATTTTAATACAGCTATTAGCGCTTTAATGATTTTATTGAACAAATTTGAAGAAGAAAAGATTATTTCAAAAGATACTTGGAAAATATTTTTAATAATGTTTTCTGTGTTCGCGCCACATATAACGGAAGAGCTTTGGCAGGCTCTGGGTGAAAAGACCAGCATATGCCTAAAACCATGGCCCAAGTATGATGAGGGTAAAATTAAAGAAGAAAAAATTAAATTAGTAGTACAGGTTGATGGTAAGGTACGGGCAAATATCGAGGTAGAAAGCGGAATAATTGAAGACGAAGCAAAACAAATAGCATTGAAAGATGAAAAATTAAAAAAATCTATTGGGGATAAGGAAATTAAAAAAATTGTGTTTGTGAAGGATAAGCTGATTAATTTTGTGATAAAGTAAAACCAGCATTTCTGCTGTACGCCTGCCAGTTTCGTGGTCAGCGGCAGAGATGCCGCTTGATTCAGTGCAGGCGCTTACAAGCACCATTTCTGGTGCTACCCAAAATGACAGCAGAAATGCTGGTTTTTTGATATTTCGATAAGGTGTGATAAGATAATATATGATTATCTAGGATAAATATGCAACTTATTCACGATTTACAAGCAATAGGTTTAAATGACAAGGAGGCAAAAGTCTATATTTCCACTTTACAGCTGGGGTTTGCCAGTGTACAGGATATTGCTGAAAACTCTGAAATAAATAGAACAACGACCTATACTCATGTAAAGAATTTAATTGAACGCGGAATGATTTTAGCACAAGAAAAAGAGGGAAAGGTTTTTTATATTGCTGAAAAGCCTGAAAAAATTCAAATATTATTAGTTGCCAAAGAAGAGGAAATAAAAAGACAGCATCAGATATATGAAGAGGTTTTGCCAGAGCTAAAAGCACTGTATAATGTTTCTATTGAAAAACCAAAAGTGAGATTTTTTGAAGGGAAAAGCGGACTTGAAGAAATGCAGGAAGACATGCTGTATAGCAGGGAGCCGATAATGTACGGATTTTACTGTTTGGATTTTGTCTATGATGTTTTTCCAAATATTTATAAAAATTATTCCCAACGCAGAGTAAAGACAGGAATAAGAACAAAAATTATCTACACCCGTAAATCAGGTCAAATGTATTTTGAAGATGATTCTGACAGGCTGAGAGAAAGAAGGTTTGTGCCTTATGATAATTTTCCCTTTCAGAGTGATGTCACAATTTATGGGAAAAAGGTGGCAATTGCTTCTTTGAAAGATTCTCTTTCGGGAATAATTATTTCAAACAAAAAAATCGCAGAGAGCTTTAAGCTATTATTTGAATTAGCTTGGCAGGGAGCGAAAAAATATAATTGAAAATATGGGATGTGAATAAAAGTGCAAAGCCTAGAACTATGGATAACGTAAAACAAAAACTTATTGATTTTGGTTTGTTTGAGCAAGAAGCTGAGGCATATATTGAGTTATTAAAAAAAGGAGAAGCAAAGGCTGACGATTTAATTTATGGAACAAAAGACCATAATGATTTAATAGTGGCTTTGGATTCCTTAGCTGACCGGAATTTAATTAAAAAAATTGTTGGCAATGGCTCAGTTTATTATAAAGCAGAAGATCCGGAAAAAATTTTTAAAAATTTGAGTATAAAAAAAGCTCAGGCAGCTTCAAGCAAAGAAAAAATTGATCAAGTAGTGGTAAATCTGGATTGGATTTATAATCAGACAGAACGGCCGACAATGGCAAATTCATATAGGGGATATCAAGGTCTTTTGGAAGCTAGAAAAAAAATTCTCAGCCAAAAATACGATAAAATTTATAATATTACTGCATTAAACAAATATCTTCCGAGAAATCATGTACAATCTTTGCTGAGTCAGGTGAAAAATGGATTTTATGCAATTATTCCAAAATCAGATATTGAATATTTAGAAAAGATTAAAGATTTGATTGACAATGAACCAAAATTAAAGATTAAAATTATTGAAGATGATTTGTGGCAGGAAAAAATGGAAATTTTGATATTTGGAGATTGCGTATCATTTGGTAATAATGAAGATGAACAGCTTTATACAATGATTGAGGATAAAATCGTTGCGGTGGCAATGAAAAATATGTTTTTTAGCATTTGGAATGGTATTGAAGATGAATTTAAAAAGTAAAAACCGGACATGAAGATGCCCGGGTAACCCTGCTAGTGGAAGTTTTTTAATCACAACCAATATTAGCGCGCAGAAGAGTATGTATTCATCCTGGCTGAGTCCGTTTCCTCCAGCTTTAAGCACAGTACATCTGTACAGAGCCAATAGAAGCAGAATCTGCGTTTGGTAAATTATCTCTCTGCACACAGCTGGCTTTGACCGATTACTGCTCAGAAGGGAAATAACTTGCACAATACACTCTCCTTATGCTATTTTGTTCGCTTTGAAGTTTTACCCTCAAAGGTACTATCAAATAGATCATAAAGAAAAGCATACGCAGGGTAATACTATTATATATCAAAGAAATAAAAATGGAAATAGGTTATTGACAAAACGGTAAAAATGTGATAGTATTAAATATAATATATTATTTTATAAGGAGGTGCTATTATGGCCAGAAAAAAGACAAAGATTACCATTAAAATGAAGGAAACTGAGCAAGAGAAAGCTAAAAGGCGGCGTCGATCTGCCAGACGGGCAGGAGAGACAGTTCATAAGCCTACCAGAGCTCATGAACCAAAAACCCGCTATAAGCGATCTCGAGCCAAACAGCAGCTTCGCAATCGACTGCAAAAGGAGGGCTAAGCATGGCTTGCCAAACTAAAAAAACCCTGATTCAATTTCAGGGTCTTTCTTTTTTAAAATATTAATTTAATCTTCTACTTGCTGAGTAATTACGCCCTTTTCTTTTCCTTCTTCATCAAATTCTAAATTTGTAGAAATCGGATTTAAGGATATTATCAATGAATCACCGGTAATTGAGTCTTTTGCTTCTAAGCTGGTGTTTTCAGTTAGCTTCATTAGTTTGCCAATGTCATCGTTAGTTGGTTCCAGACTGAGCTCAAAGTTTGTATGAGCTTCATTTACTGACTGAGGAAGCCTGTTAATTTCCCAGGTTATTTGATTTGTATCAGAATTATAATTAATTTGCCCAGTCGTTATTTGTTCATTTCCTGACCAGCTTACTTTATCAGCCAGAGTAGCTTTTATTTTTACATCTGTTATTTCATGCAGATTATTTGAAATATCCCAGAAAATTTTATAGGTTGTCTTTTCATTTGCTTGCGGTGGAAGAGGACCAGAGCCGATTTCATTCCCATCCTGATCATAATATAATGCTTTTATACCTAAAGCAATGTCTGTATTTAATTTGATTTCAATTGTCGAACTGTCAATTGTCGGCTCTTCTTCATTAATGGTTAATTGCAAATATAATTTTATGTTTTGCTCAGCTAAGCTTTCGTTTGAAAAGTCCTGCAAGGCAGCCAGTTTTTTTATTGGAATTGAAAATTCAATAACATTTTCTGAATAGGCATTTAAATTGCTTATATTCCAGCTTATTTGAGAGCCTTCTTCTGTATCCTCCAAATCACCGCCGCTCAGATCACTGTTTTTCCAATCTAACACCTCTAACGGCCATTCAGTAATATTGGCAATTAGCCCGGCATCTTCAACATCCTGATCGCTTGTGTTTTTTATCACTGCAGTACAATTTATATTTTCACCATAGCTGGTATTACTATTTTCAGTTTTTCCATTTATTATTAAGTAAGCCAAAAGTTCTTGATCAGAAAGCTCTATAGTAAATTGTTCTGATTTTTGGACAAAATTTTGGTCAAATTCTCCAGGATATAAAATTTGGAATTCAAATGGCTGATTTTTTTCAATTGTCGCTAAGTCAATGTCTTCGGAAAATATGCCTTCAACAGTTATTTCCTGTTCATTATTATCTGCTTTAATATTTTCAATTACCCATTCATTATTTTCAGATTTTGGCTGGCTTTGAATAATTGAAAAATCAGCAGGAGATACTAATTTGATGATTAATTTTTCATAATCGATTTCTGTCGGGTTGCTATATGATAATGTCAAATTGAATTTTTGTCCTGGTATGGCATTTTGAGGATTAGTAATCAGTGCTTCAAGCTCAAGCGGCAAAACCTGGGTTGAATGCGTCTCTATTTTACTGAACTCAGAATTAAAATTTTCCGGGTTATAGGAAATAGTGGCATTAATTTTTTGAGTTGTGTCAACCTGTGTTATTAATTTACCTTTTATTTTTATTTGTCCAGATTCATTGATTTTAATTTTATCAAAATTCCAGGTGCTATTTTCTGTTTCCGGAACTTGTTCAGTTAAGGAAAATCCTTTTGGCATTCTTACAAATAATTTAACATCTTTTAACGCCACCTGACCTTCATTTTCATAATTTATCAGATATGTGACCTCCTCGCCAATTTGGGTCTCGTCAGGTCCGATTATGCTAATTTTAATTTTATCCTCAGCAAACTGTTTTCTTTTATTAAAAACAATAAATCCAAATATACTGGCAGCAGCGATAATAAAAAGAAAAATAAGGGCTGATATTATAATAGTGCGTTTCCTCCTTTTTTGTCTTTTATCCATGATATGAGCCAGTATAGTTTCTTCTTCTTTCGCCTCTTTTTCAACATCTGAATTTGTCTGAAATAACTCTGCGGCCTGCTTATATATAGAAGCAATTGATTCAGTATTTTTTGTTTTCTTTTTAAATAAGCTGAATTTACTTTTTTTCTTTTTTTGGGGTTTGTTTTTCTTCTGCTCTTTCTTCTTACCAGGTTTTTTCTCAGTTTTTTTATTAGTTATGGTTGTCTCTTTTTTTGAATCAGAATTTTTCTTTTCTTGATCAGAAAGATTTTTTTGTTCTGTATTTTTTTCTTCTTGGTTTGTGTTTTTATTTGACATAATCTTTTAGTTCAAAAATTAATCCGATTAATTCATCAGTATTTAATACTGTTTGCCCCACAGCTTTATTTCTATCTTTAATTTTTGCATCTTCAGGATAGAGCCATTTTATTTTATAATTATCAGGCAGAATAATGTTTGTTTTCAAGTCAATATTTTGCATTCCTGGCTGTTTTTGAATAAACAGAGAATAAAATTGTGAGGAATTATTATTGTCAAAAACTGAATCAATTAATTTTTCTAACCATGAATTATCTTCTGGCAAGCTCAATCGAAAAGGCAAGGCATATGAGAGTTCTATTGTGCTTTTTTCATTTATTGGTGTTTGTATCCAATTGGCAAAAACCGTTTTACCTGATTCAGTATAAATTTCTGTTTTTGAAAGAGGATGAACTGAAACTGGAGTGATTATTTTTGACAGGGTTTGATCAGGCATTGCATTATTTAAAGGTTGATAAAAATTTGCTTCCTTCATGCTAGAAAAACCAGTAGCCTTTATTAGCTGGCTGCCCTGTGGAACAAATATTTTTAAATATGAGGTATTGGTCATGTTTTCAAAAATATCATCAGGATCGCCTTTGTGTTCTCTTTCTATTCGCAAATTATTTATAATAGTACCGTTTTCATCGATATTGGTTGTTAATTCAACTTTTTGATGCATCACATGGCTGGTTTTTCCACCCATCATGTTTATATCAACAATTGCCAGATAATCTTTTGATGTTTGCTTGACCTCGCCAGCCCAATTATATTCAACCACCATTTTTTGCAGTTCTGGGTCATTTAAATACATTAATATTTCTTTTTTGCTAAAGCTGGTATTTAAGGTTTTTAGGATATTCGTTAAAGTAGCATCCTTGGCAGAGAAAATTGATTCAAGAATTTGAGGCGTAATATCAGCAATGAACTGTTTTGGCTTATTTTCTTCCCGGTCATATTCCAATTCCACAGATTTTTGGGTTTCTTCAATAAAATTTTCTGCTGTAATAATTTTTCCATATTGAGCTGCTTCAATTGGCGGTATATGATCAAGCAGTTGCTCTATTAGGCTGGCATTTATTGCTATTATGCCATCAACAGTTGCACCGCCGGCTTTTTGAAAAAACCATTCTATTTTCTGGGCTGAAGTAGGGAAGTCAAAAAACCAGTTTGAATCCTGCATTTCCCATTTATTATTCACTAATAGCAAAGGCTGCGGCGGAATTAAGCTTTCATACAAAGTTCCCTGAAAATCATAAGTACCGCCGCCAGGAATTTCAATATTTTTTATTTCTCCTTTGTAAAAATCAACTAAAGCGACACTGCCCATAAAACCGCCGGTTGGCCGAAGCTCCCGGTTGTTTTGGAAAATTATCAGATATCTTTTTTTCTTTTTATGACCCAATACTTCCATCATAAATTTAGTAAATGAATCCAGCGTGTGAAAATCAGAATTAAATTGATGGATTTGCGACTTGACCTGAACGAATTGATCTGCAAATTCCTCTGGAATGGCATTGGGGCTTATTAGATTTATTTTTTCAGTTGATTGATCGACTAAAGGAAGCGCTTCCTGTATTTGTATTTGAATGTATGAAATTTTGTCAGTAATTTTTGAATTATCATTATAAAAATAATTTAGGCTTTCACTGAATATTTGCCCTAAAAGTGAAATGTTTTCTCCGACTTCAAGCAAATTTTGGGCATCAGATAAAGTTTTTCCTTCATATGGAACTATTTTTAGTATTGGTTGAAGTAAACTGCTGATTTCATCCAGCTGATTTTTTGCATTGTCAAAATTTCTTTCTGCTTTATTAAAATGTTTTTGTGCTGATGAAGGATTTTTTTCTGAAATTGCAGAGCTGGCAATTTTTAAGTCGCTATATGCGTCTTTTGTCAAATCAAGGACCTTGTCTTTTGTTTGATTTAATTTATAAAAGTGGCTGAAAGCATGAATCGGCCCAGCTAATAGAAGACAAACAATTATAAAAACCGTTAATGCCCTGGCCCAGCCAACGGGTAAGACAAAAAGTCTTGGTTTAGTATATTGGCATTTAATTTCTTCATCAGATAATTTTATTTTTTTAAAATATGTTTCATTAAATTCTGAATTTAAACTGTCTGATCCTTCATCTACAATCTCAGCCTTTTGGGAAAGATCGAGCAGGTGAGGTGATATTTTTGGTTTGGCCTTTTTATATGAGGATTTGTTGGCAGTGTTTTTATTTAATAAAAAAGCAATATCTGCTTCATCTGAAGCATTGCTTTTTAAAATATTATCTAATTTATTTTTCGACTTAACACCTTTTTTTCTTTTTGGAACAGCTTTTACTTTCTTTCTGGCTTTTTTTGTTATTGAACTCTTTTTTTTAACAAATTTTTTCTTTGTCGTTTTGTTTTTTGATTTTGGTTTTGCTTTTTTTATAATTTTTTTCTTTGCAGCAACTCTAACAGCCTTCTTAGCTTTTTTGTTAGAAGTTTTTTTCCTCACCACCTTTTTTTTAATGGTTTTCTTTTTTGCAGGTTTTTTGATTTTTGTTTTCTTTATTGCCATAATTTACTAGAAGATTGAAAATGGTTAATTCAGAAGAGAATTATATATTTGCAATGTCCTTTCCGCGCATTTTTGCCAGGAATATTTTTTTGTTTGCTCAAATCCTTTGTTAATCAGATTCTGTTTTTTATTTTCATCTGAAATAACCTGATACATTTTATCAGCCATTTCATTTGGGTTTTTAGGATCAAAATATTCTGCTGCATTTCCTAATACTTCTGGCAGACTTGAGGTATTTGATGAAACTACTGGTGTGCCGCAAGCCATTGCTTCAATACCGATTAGGCCAAAGCCTTCAATAAAAGAAGGAATGACATAAATGTCTGCTGCATTATAAAATACCGGTAAATCCTTATTAGAAATAAATCCTGGTCTAATAATATCTTTTTCTAAGCCAAGCTTTTCCCAGGTTTGGCGCACTTCAGGATAATGAGGATCTTCATTGCCGCCAATAACCAGTTGATAGTCCAGATTATACTTGTTTTTCAAAACATGAAAAGCACGGATTAGGCCAGGTAGATTTTTATGATTGCGCCAAACGCCAACATAAAAAATAAAAGGCTTGGATATCCCGTATTTTGCTTTTACTTTATTAATTATACCATAATCTTCTATAACCCGGAAGTCTGATTTTACCCCCAAATAAGTCACAGTTATCTTTTTAGCTGGTACTTTAAAATACTTAATTACATCGTTTTTTGTACTTTCTGAAACAGTGATAACTTTTTTGGCCCGAGTGACTGAATTTTTAAAAACAAAACGAAATCCATGTCTTCTTACCCATGATGACATTCGATGACCTGGAAAATGATGTGGAGTGACATCATGAATAGTGACAACTGATGGCTTAAAATAAAAAAATGGCGAATTAAAATGCGGATAATGAATAATATCAATTTCTTCCTTTAAAAATTGGAGTGGCAATAATACTTGCTCAGCATAGCTATACCAGCGGGGAGTTACTTTTACTTTTGTTACATTTTCGTTAAAAACCTGAAATTCAGAAAATTGCGGTTCTCGCAAATACAAAATATATTGATTATTCTTATCAATTTTAAAAAGATTGTCTGTTAGATTTTTAATATAATTGCCAATGCCAGTTTGGGCTGAGCCATACATTCTGGCATCGATTCCTATTTTCATAAAATTATGAATAATTATAAATGAAATGAATGCTTATTTATTACAAATAATTATGAATTATCTATTACGAAACTACAAATCAACTACATAAACTACGAAAGCCAGGGTTTGTAACTGCGAAAGATAAATTATAGATTGATTTGTAAATTTATTGCTAGTATGTTAATTTTACCAAAAAGAGGATCTTTATAAAAGGAGAGTAGGAAAATGAGACAGATGCCCTGGGAAAAAGTGAAAGGAAATTTGTTTTTTTTATTAAAACCTGATACTGAACCAACCTATGTTATGAGAAATGGTGTACCAACAGCTATTATAATGGGCATTAATTATTTTAAACGATTAGAAATAGCCGAGGTGACAAGATTATCTTTGATAGAGTTGAGAGAATATTTTAGCAAATGGTCGCAAAGATCATCAAAGGCAGCGATTGTATCTGTAAATAAAAAGGAAATGATGGCTATTATGGGAATTAATTTTTACAGGATGAAAACAAGAGCTTTTAAGGTAATAGATGGTGGAAAAAATAAAACTTCTGGATAAAATCTGGGAGTTTTTTATTCATTGATTGTTTTAAAAAAATTTTCTGCTGTTTGTTGCCAATTGAATTTTTGCACCTGGACAGATCCTTTGCCAATCAGATTTGCCCGTAAATTATTGTCACCTAAAATTTCTTTAATTGCCCAAAAAATTTCATTAATATTATACGGATCAATAAACAGAGCTGTATTTTCGCAAATTTCAGTCAGTGATGAAGTGTGGCTGGTAATTACCGGTGTTCTGCAAGCCATTGCTTCAAGTGGTGGAAATCCAAATCCTTCATAATATGAGGGATAGATAAAAATATCTGACAAATTATAAATATAAGGCTTGTCTTCAATGTCAATATAGCCTGGGAAAAAGATTTCGTTTTCCAATTTTAATGTTTGAATTAAATTAAATATTTCATTATATTTCCAGCCTTTGGCACCGGCGATTACCAGTTTATGGGGGAAATTTGTTTTTTTCTTTAATAATGCAAATGCTTCAACTAGTGACTCAATGTTTTTTCTTGGCTCAAGCGTGCCCAGGCTTAGAATAAATTTGTCAGGTAAATTGTATTTTTGTTTTATTTCTCCTTTTTTATCTTTTGAAAAATTAATATTTACACCAGAATAGACAACTTCTATTTTATTTGGATTAATATTATATAAATCTATTAAATCGCGTTTAGTATTTTCTGAAACAGCAATTATTTTATGTGCATTTTTAAAAATTTGCCTGCAATCAATTGATTTATGCCAGATTCTTCTTTTTAAAGAATAAAAATATGGAAATATTTCAAAAGACAGATCATGGGCGGTTATAATATACTTTCCAATGGGTGATATTGATAAAAAGTTAATGTTTGGGAAAAAAAACATATCAACTTTTTTATTATATTTGGACAGAATCAGAGAGTCTAAAAAAGGACGTTCAAAAATCTTAATACAAGCATTTAATATTTTATTTGGGTAAGTAAATTCACACAAAGTTATATTATCCTGGCAGAGGCCGTTAATATGTTTCAGATAAGGTTCTCTTTTATTATAAAATAAAAAATATTGATTTTGAGAATCAATATTAAAAAGATATTTTAATAAATTAAAAGTATATTCGCCAACTCCAGTCAGTTTTTTTTCCATTAATGATCGAACATCAATGGCAATGTTTTTCATACTTTTATCTGCTAGAAATAAAATAGTTATCCTGTTTTATGACTTCTTTTATTTTTTTCTTAAATTGCTCAGTATCAAACTGCAGGGCATGATTTCGGATCTGCTCTGAATCAAAATGAAATTTTTTAAAATGCAAAATTTGATAAGCTAAATCTTCCCAATTTTGCTCTTTGAAAAAAAGTCCGGTCTGGGCATCAATAATTGTATCTAAAGCGCCGCCAGCCTGATAAGCTATAACTGGCCGGCCAGAGGCCATTGCTTCAACAGCAGTGATGCCAAAGTCTTCTTCCTGCGGATTAATAAACGCCTGGCAGCTGGCATAGAGTTCAGCTTTTTTAGCATCAGTTACATTTCCTAAAAATTCAACATTTTTCTTTGCCATTTTTTTTAATCTGCTGTAATCAGGACCAGTACCAAAAATTTTTAAGGGCATATTTAATCGATTAAAAGCCGTAACAGTTAAATCAAATCGTTTATAAGGCACAAGTCTGCCGCCAGTTAAAAAATAATTTTTCGGAGTATTATTTATATAAAATTTTGAGGTTTCAACTGGTGGATATATCACCAGGCTATCCTGTCCATAGTATTTTTTAATTCTTTTTCTGACTGTATTTGAATTTGCAATAAACAAATCAACCCGGTCAGCTGCCAGTTTATCCCACATGCGCAGTTTGCTTAAAGCTAATGGCAGGAATTTTTTTATCAATCGGTTTTGTTTCAGGTTTTCAACATAAGTCTGGCTGTCAGTCCAGAGGTAGCGGGTGGGAGTATGGCAATAGCAAATATGTTTTGTGTTTGGTTTGGTGATAATCCCTTTAGCAAAGGCTGAGGAGCTGGAAATTACAGTATCAAAATTTGATAAATCATAATTTTCAGTAGCTGCTGGCATCCACAAAAGAAACCATTGGTATTTTCTAATGCCTAAGGGCAGTTTTTGCAAAAATGACGGATTAACCTGCTTTTCTTTCATGTCATCATTCATTTTTTTCTTATCATAAACCAGGGTATATATTGGACTTTGCGGAAAAACATCATGTAAAGTACGCAAAACTTTTTCAGCTCCGCCTTCTTGGGTCAGGTGATCATGTACTAATGCAATTTTTGCCATAAAAAGTCAAATTTTTGTGTAAAATAAGAGAATTTCTACTGATAGTATAGCTGAAAATTGATAATTTTGGAAGAAAACAGATATTAATTTGTTTCCGTTTTATATCTGTTGCTATCCGCTTGCCCCGAGCGACCTGTCCTGAGCGAAGTCGAAGGAAGTTGAGGCGTTGATCCGTTTCTATTAAAAAACTCTGCATTATTGTAATACAGAGTTAATTATCGGCGTTCACACATGATCCTTGCTTCTTCATAGACTGGTGAATCAGATGGCAATTGCTGTAAGATTTTTTCAATTTTGCCATCACCATAAGCAGACATTTCAGCTAATTCTCCTAGTGCCCAAATTCTATTATTATTATCTAATTTTTCATTTAATATTAACTGTTCAAAAGCTTGCTCATCATCAAATTGTCCAATTCTACTGAGAACATCAGTTAATAAATCATTGTCAAATCCACCTAATTCAACATTTTCATTTAGAATTTTATCTAATAATATTAAGAATATTTTAACATTTGAGCAATGCTCAATCAATGAAAATTTATACTGATATTCTTCAGTAAGATCTATATCTTCATCATCATCATGTAATTGTAGATCTAAGATATCTTTTAATAATTCAAGATCAGTAATATGTTCAGTAACAACCACAGGACGCAAATTACATTCTTCGGTTAAAGCTTTTTTTAACCATTTAAATAAAATATTTTGGTCTATAAATTGAGCCCTATCCAGCATTTGCTCAAAAAGCCAATCATCATTTTGATCTAATGAATGAGAACAAAGAGTATCTATATTTTTAGATTTTTTTATTCTTTTTATAGCTAATTGACGCAGATCCTGTTCTTCATCCTGATCTGCAGCAATATCGATAAGCAAATCTTCATCTTTTACTTTAGCAATTATAAATCTTTTTGCTTTGATTACATCTTCGTTTTCTTCATCTCCACTTTCATTTTCAAATTTTTTGAAAAATTGATAGCAATCAGCAAGTACTTCTGGATCTCTGATTTCTATTAAAGCACGATGTCTTACTTTTACGTGCAATTTCATTTTTGATACTAATTCAAATAATTCTTCATCATTCAAATCTAATCGAGTTATAGCTTCTATTTTGTGTACAATGTTAATACCCTGAGTAAAAATCATTCTTTTGACTAAATCTGGATCTTTAATCCGATACATAACATCTCTGAATAAATATCCACTTTCTGCCCCAAAGTGTTCGAGGATTGTGAAAAGCAGTTCTTCATCTTGAATTTTGTTCATTGCTACGTTAACATACCCAGATTTAGTAAATGGAGGTTTTTGCTCTGTCACAAATCGAATAAGAAATAGTTCATCATTGATTTTTTCTATTGCTCTTTTTGTAATATCCTCATCAGTTGAGTTTTGTGCAATTTCTTTTAGAATATTTTCGTATTCATCATCAATAAAGTCCATTGCCTCACAATTTGCCTGTTCAATTGCCAAATATTTAAATAAACCTTGAATTCCATGATAATCCAACATTGCAGTAATTTTTCTATCCCAGGGAATGAAAACAAAAGTTAATTTTCTGTCTTGCAATACTTGTAATTTTAATCCGCGAGAGGTTTCTCCTAATACCAGACCAATAGTGTAATCATCTTTTTCTGCTGTATCCTGAAAGGACACTATTGTATCAGGTGGAAATAAATAATCATCAAATCCCAGATCTTCCAGAGTTCTGCTACACATACTTTGAAAAAGTTTAATTGCCACCTTTTTTTGTCTGGGAGTCATTTGTTGATCTGCTTGCAGATCAACTCTAACCTGAAGTCCAACATCTGTGTTTGAGATATCGCTTGGTCTATAGCGTTTAATAATTTTTCTGCCAGATTTAGCGACTACTACGGTTCGCCAGATTGTATTATCTGAATCTGATGTCCAGAACTGTCGTTCGCTCATTAGCTTCTCCTTATGGCAGGTTTGTTATTAAGCAAGCGTCCTTGCAAAGCAGGGCTGTCCAGCAGAGATGACTGGATAGCAAAATACAGGTCCCAAAAGGGAAAATTGTAAATGTGCAGGCCTTCTTGACGTCTCAAGAAAAGGCAAAAATAAATGAAAAATCACTTGCTTTTGCCTTTTCTTGTTTGAGTAAAGTTAACATTTAATATTGCTAGTGTCAAGCATGTATATAAATAAAATAGCCTTTTAAAAAACAGGCCCGTTAGGCCTGATTTAATCTTTTTCAATTTCGGCTTGTGCCGACCTACTTTTTGCTGCCAAAAAGTAGGCAAAAAGCACTGGGGGGCTTCAAATGCGAAGCAACGATTAAGTTTGAGGATCGCCCCAAGGGCAATCAGCCCCCCAGACCCCCGATTCTATTGACGAATTATTTTTTACAAAAGACCACCAGTTTCCTGGTGGCTTTTATTCTAATTCCTTTCTCAATTTTTTTATTTCTGCTTCAGTATCTTTTGATTTATCTTGTTTTTTTACATCTATTATTCTTTGAGTTAACATTTGTTGTGATTTTGCCAGAGCTGCTTGACGATTTGTTTTTATTTGTTCATGCATTTTTTTAGCTTCTGCTACTTGTTTTTGAGCCAGTTCTTCAAGTTCTTGAGGAGTTTTTGTTTGCATTTCAATAATTAAGTTTAATTCATCTTCAGTCAGATCTTTAGCCATTGAAAGCAACTTGTCTTTTTTTGCTTTTGGCAAATTTGATTTTTTTATTTGAGTAATTATTTTCTTTTTTTTATCCATATTAAATTGCTTGGGCTATTCTCATAAGCTGACCAGTAATATAAATTGCTTTTGACAATCTTTTATGCTCTCGAACCCAGTTGTTAAATTTAGCTCTGTTGGCATTGGCTTCATCTCTTATGTTCTCTTCGGCTAACTGGGATATTTCCAAAACGCGCTCATCGTCTTCATCTACACCCAGATCTTCAGCCAGTTGAGCAGGATCTCCTTCCCATATGTTACTCTCTTCAAATTTTTTTAATTCTTCTTCTGATAATTCTTCAAGCTCGCCGCTTTCCAGCATTTCAAAAAAATTCTGCTCTTCTTCAGGAGTAGATATTTGTTCTGGAGCTTCAAGCTCAGGTTGTAATTGTTCTATATCAACCATACGATATTAGTATAACATATTACATTTTACAAACAAAAAACAGCCTGCCAAAGAGACTGTTTTTTGATATTATCATTGGGATTACTGATTTGATATTACTCTAACATCACACTGTTGCCAAGAAAAGATAGTTGGAGAGAGGTTTAAAGAACATCTATCTCTTTTGGCAAGCAGTGTGATGCCAAAGTTTGTTTACAAACTCCAGAGGAATTAGGAGCAGATGAGTGCTCCTAAAGGAAAGATTAGGAAAAGAGAGAATTGGCAGTTTCTGCCAGTTTGACAGGATCTACGTTGGAAGGACTGGTAGCCGGAGCCTTTCTGGTACCGCGACTGAAAAGAAATCCTGAAGAATGGGCAAACCATTGATCCAGTTCACCCTGCTGTTCAACTATTTCTCGAAGCTGGGGATGATCCATGCGCAAAGTCTGTGATCCCTCGCGGAAAATACCCAGACTATGGCCGTCTACGTAGACAATGGCTTTTACACCACGCTCAAACAAAACATATGAGGTGGCGCAGTGTCGCATGTTTCTGAGAATAGCCACATTGTCTCCAGGCAAAATTTCAGCCTCATTAGCTTCAATCTTAGCCATTTGACGGGATCGGCCAGCTTTCAGCATACCATCAAAGATTTCTGACATGCATTCGATAACAGTATCGTCCCGGCCAGGAAAAATAGACTGGAAAGCACGAAGTACTGAATTGATGCCGGTCAGCGAGAAGATTTGCTGCGCTTCATCATTGATTTCAGGCGCCAGGAATTTGACAGCAGAGCCATGAGCATCCTGGGCATCAATGAATGTAACCAGCGGAGCAAGAGCTTCCTGGTCATTTTTTGAAGCCAGTTTTGAAATGATAGTGGCAAAACAGGAATGTACTGTGCCATCATCATCTTTTTTGCCTTTTACTCCTTTGCCGCCAGCTTCAATGTCAACGGCAACAGCTTTATCCTCATTGAGTCCAGTCCCGTCCCAGTTAGCTGGGCGGAAACAAACTTCAGCATCCATGTATGCTTCAGCAAAAGTACGGATAGCCCATACAGATGCCACCGCATCAAGGTCCACGTTCATGTGGGTAAAAATTTTCATTTTCGCCTCTCTTTGTTGTGAAAAATTTCCTCTGGAATTTGCAAATTTTTAATTAACACTCTTCGAAATTTATTAAAAGTTAATAAATTTTGGAGAGCGAAGGAATTTTGTAATTCCTTCAGATTTGAGGTAGCGGCCAAAGCTGACGAAGCTGTTTGTCAAAGAATTCGTAAGCTTCAAAATCAGCACCGCAAAGTGTGAGTTTTGCAATTACTGGTATGAGTTGATTGTGCTCTGCTTTATTGGTGATTACGACATATGAATGGTAAGCAGAGGGATTGAAGTCATTGATTATGACATAGTCCAGTTTATCTGGCGGGGTCATCCAGTGTGAATCAATGGTAATAACCTGATCAAACTGAAAGCCTTCTTGTCTGGCTAGATCAATGATTTCAGTTGTGATTGAACCGAACCAGAACTGGATCAGTATTTTCACTGAAAGCTCCTTTTTAAAAAAATTTGAAAAAAAACACTCGAATCTAACAAGAGATCCAAGCATTTTTTCGTACGAAAGTCCGCTTAAGACTCTCTTTCAAAATTTCCAAATAAGTTTTAGAAACTTTGAGAGATCGGAGAGTGCAGTGCTCACTCTCCGATGTCCGTTGCTTTAACCCGTAGGAGGCAGCTTTAGGTGCCTATGCGTTTTAAGGATGCAAGCGTTAAAGATCTCGGCTTGTTCATCCTGTTACCCATCCCCACTAGAGGATGTATTGGGTGGTTAGCAGAATTTTATACAGGCGCCTCTGCCAGGGCGCAGATGTAAACACATTGATGACAGATTATTATCTCTTGCCACCAAATTAATGTTGTGAAGAGCCTTGTTGCTCTTCTCTGAATTCTGAAAATAAATTTCAGAACTCGGAGAAGCTGAGGATGGTTTGACGCATCCTCAGATATTTCCTTTCTTAAAATTTGGAGGTGAATAACCTAGGCCTCTTTGTTTTGGCTCTGAGCTTCAGCTTCTGCCTGGGCCTTGGCCTGCTTGAGTGCAGCCTTGGCTTTGGCTTCAGCTTCGGCCTGCTTGCGCTTTTCAGCGTCAAGTTTGGCCAGACCACCGAGGCCTGTGTTGGGCGCACCACCAGCGCGGCTGGAGCCCTGCCGTCGGCGCTTGATTTCCAAGCGCTTGAAGCGGGGATCACCATGCTGATGCTTTGCCTGGCGGCGGCGCTGGTTGCGGCGCTGGCGGCGCAGATTACGCTTGGCGCGAAGTTCATCACGCTCAACCTTGACCTGCGCACGTCGCTCAGCATTCTCAGCTTTGCGAACCAGCTCCTGCCATTTCTTCAGGCCACCATGACGGCCGCAGAAACCGCGGCCAGCCAGGACATCAGCCGTACACCCGTCATGCTTACACTTTTCCACCTTCATGTGGGCCTCCCTATATAAAAAGATTAATAGACATTTTTGTCAAAATTGCTGAAAGGACGATGTAGGTGAGATGCCAAAGAGATTTGAAGGGACTTAAATAGATTTATTTCCCTTATCTCAATATGGGCAAAATATGCTCAGCCAATCTAATCGCAAGCGAATAGATCAGCATGAACTTCTCTCTCCTCTACATCGTTCTGTTCAGAAATTAGACATATAAAAACAGACTGAGAGAACCATGTCTGTTTAAAATACAGCTTTATAATCTAGCTGACTCTCTCTCCATGAAATTTGTTAGATTTCAATTTTCGATTTTGATTTAGTATTATAGCATATTTTTTTAAAAAAGTCAAGACGAGAGCATAATTTAAGTCGTTTTTTGTCTAAATTTACGGAAATTACAAATTTGCTAAACTGGTAAATTAATTAAAATTTTAGTAAAAATATTACGAATAATTACGAATTAGCAAGGCTGTTATTGAAAAGCATATATTTAATTGGTAATATGATAGAGCCTGTTTTCATGCGGAAAAGGAGAAAACCATGCAATCATCACCAGAGCTTGGTGTATATGTGGTATTAAAAGACGGTGTAGAAATTGCACGACATCAAAGTGTGGAAAGATTACATGAACAATTTCCAGATTGGAATGATGATGAATCAATTAGCATTGTTTATAAGCCATCTGAGGCAGAAAAAGAAATATTACGTGAACTTAAATTATTTCGATCTGGTGGGAATGTATTAGCAGAGCATGTAGATCCTTTTATTTTACATAGACAATTATTGGAAAAGCATGGAGATAAATGGATAAAAGAATATGAAGGACAATGGCTGGCAGTTGATGTTGAAAGTGAGCTGGTTATTGATCATGATTGGATGTTGGCTGATTTAGCTGATCGAATTCATGCAAGCAATAAAGATAATAGTAGACTAGTCTTATTGTTAGGGATTTCAGATAATGATTTTATAATTTAAAAAGCACTAATATTCAAAATATAGTGCTTTTTTATTTATTTTCAATTTAATTAAATAGCATTTTTACCTTTAATCACTGCCCATGGAGTTTTTAATAATATCCAAAAATCAAGTTTTAGCGACCAGTTTTCAATATAGAAAATATCCATTTTTGCTTCTTCATCAAATGGCAAATCGCTTCGACCACTGATTTGAGCAATACCAGTTATTCCAGGTTTTATATCTAAGGTTCGTAATTGCTCTGGCGTATATCTTTCAACTTCTCTTGGCTGGTGAGGCCGAGGGCCAACTATGCTCATATTTCCGATAAAGACATTGAAAAATTGAGGCAGCTCATCAATGCTGATTTTTCGGATAAATCTGCCAACAGCAGTTACGCGGGGATCTTTTTTTATTTTATATAAAGCACCTCTGGACGCCCCTTGTTCTTTTATTAATTTTTTTTCAAGTTCCAATGCTTGTTTACTTGATGGTGCATCTGGCCCTGTACTCATATCCCAATACATTGATCTGAATTTGTATACATTGAATTTTTTTCCATTTTGGCCAACTCTTTCATTCTTATATATAATTGGCCCTTTTGAATTAATTTTTATGGCAATAGCTGTAAATAGCATTATTGGTGAAGATAAGATTATAAAAATAATTGAACTAAATAAATCAGAAAATCTTTTAATAATTTTTTTCCAGCCGTCCAGTGGTGTCTTTTTTATTTCAATTACTGGCAGACCAGCAATCATGTGCGTTTCAATGTTGGTAGCCCTGGCTTCAAAAGGACCGGCAACATATTTAAAAATAATATGATTATATTTGGCAAAATTGATCAATGAAATTGTATCTTTTCTTGAGATATTTGGATCAGTTTGAATGATTTCATCAATAAATGTTTTTTTATGAAGAGCTTGAATTTTCATTAATGTGTCTTGATTAAACTGTTCAAAATGTTTGAGAATTTTTAATCCTAATGAAGGTTGTTTTAAGATTGCATTTTTTACAGCATTAGTATTTGAATTTTTTCCAATAATTATAATTTTATGAGTTCCCCAGCCAGTTTTATATAAACTATTTTGAACGATTCTAATTATCATTCTGCCAACAATTATGAAAAGGATGCTGAAAAGCCAGGCAAACAAAATAATAAATCTTGATTCAAAAAGTTCTCTGACAAAGAACATATATAGAATAATTGCAGTCATGCCAGTAGAGCAGGCTAATATAATCCTGGCCATTTCATCAGTGACTTTTGTTTTTTTAAATTTATAAAGAGATGACCAAAAAAAGAAAATCAGCCATATTGCAGCCATTACAATTAGTACACCTAAATATTTATTAAATTCCAGATCAAATACAACCGGCCTTATTTCAGTAACTGATTCAATAAAACGCAGAGAATAAGCGGTAATACCAGCCAATATTAAAAGAAAGTAGTCAGTGACCAGTTTTATAAGTACAAATATTAATTCTGATTTTTTTATCATAAATTTGTTAGGCTGGTAGATCGGTAGGTTAGTAGGTTGGTAGATTTAAAAAAAATTGGAAGAAGGACGCTACTAATATTATTGCAATTTTTTGTAAAAATTTCAATAATAACATCCACCTTCCAATTGATCCAAACAGGTCTATAAGCCGAATTCTGTCCCACCAGAGGCGGGGATGATCATCTATCTAGTCCCGAGATTACTCTCGGGATCAAGCGAGCTACCAAACTTGCTCTTGCACCAGATAAGGTTTACCACCACCTAATGTTACCATTAGGCAAGAGAAGTATAAATTAAATAGTCACGTGAACCATTTAACTTTTTTCCTTCTCACTTTTCACCTTTCACCACTGCTACGCAGTGGAATTTCTAAATCCTAATTTTTTAAACTCTGAACAATTTTCAAATTTTCGAAAGGTTTTAAACATTAGAACATTTGAATTTCGAATTTGTTTAGAATTTCGTATTTCGAATTTAGCGCTTCCATTGCGCAACAATGGCTAGTATAGTCTCTGTGGCACTGGCTGTCGTCTAGGTTTATTAATTATCCTAGAATCGCCTGGGAGTTACCCAGTATCATACCGCAGATTACGCTGATTAGCCGATTACGCAGATTGCAGGACTTTTTTTTATCAGCGTAATCAGCGTAATCTACGGTCAGGTGTTCGGACTTTCCTCCGGCCTACGCTTTTCACTTTGTTCAAAGCTTCGGCTGGCGATCATCCAACCTATTTGGATCATAACAATTATATCAAAAATATTGTAAATTGTCAATAGGTATGCACTTGACAGATTTTCAAAAATAAGCTAAATTAGATTATCCAATGCTCGCACTCAATTGGCTAAAATAAGGAGGAAACGCAATGAGACGAGTAAGGCAATTGACATATTTTGTTGTAATTTCGTTTATTCTCATGTATGTCAATGGATGTTCTTTATATTCTGAAAATGATCGTTCTTTTTTAGATGATCAGAATAGACAGTCTGCTCGAAGAACAGTTCGTTCAGATGATTCTATAGATCAAAATCCTAATCAGCTAAAGCGGGAAAAGATTATTCAAGTAGCTCAGGCAAAACTTTCTTTGGAAGAATTTGCTCAGGCTGAACCTTTGAAAAGATATTGTGATATTACTGGCACCAGCTTTGAAGTAGAAAAGATGCCAGTTACTATTTCTCATGCTGGAAGAGAAGTATATGTGGAAACTGAATTAAAGGATTCAACTCTTTTTAAAGAAAATGCAACAAAAGTGCTGGGCTGGTGGAAGCGAAATTACCGGGTAAGAAAAGTAGAAGATAAGGGTCTGCGCTTGGTCACCATGCTGAAAATTCCAAGAGCAGCCAAATATGATGATGTTGCCAAGGCAATATTTGAATTCTATCAAAAGAATTTTCAAAATATTGTTATTTCAGTTATTTGTCGGGAAATGAATAACTGGGCAGTTGATGAATATCCAAATGATTTTTCTGTGGTGATTGAAAAAAAACAGGAAAATCAGACCCAAAAAGAAGACAAGGCTGCTGCGAAAAAGGCAGCAAGGGCTGCTGCGAGAAGGGCGGCAAGGGCTGCTGCGAGAAAGGCAGCAAAGGCTGATGCAAAAGAACCAGCCAAACCTCCTGCAAAAAAAGCAGATGAATAATACTATATAAAGCTCTCAAAGAGGGCTTTTTTTTAATTAAAAACTGCTTTGTGTAAAAAGCAGTTAAACTCCGAGTTGCTTAAGTAAGGGCTTCATGGCAATCATTTGATCCAGTTTTTCACCAACGGTAACCATACCGACTTTGGTTTGAAAGCATAATCTTTTCCATTCGTCTTCAATTCTATTTACATAATCCCGTGCATTTGTTGGCAGTTCGATAAATTCCCTACATTTGCCAGTTGGTTTGAACCAACCAGGAACAGTGAGATTTACTGGCTGGCATTCATACCATTTTTGAATATCAGCTGGCGGGAATTCTAAACTTTTTCCTTCATAATTCCAGTTATACGTGACTGGAATTTTTTCAAGACCTCCCAAGACATCCAGCTTAGTAAAAGCGACTAAGTCTGGTTGAGCCATTCTGAGCGCATGACGCAAAAGTACATGATCAAGAGGACCACATCGACGCGGTCTTCTAGTAGTTACACCAAATTCATCACCATTTTTTCTAACTTGCTTTCCGAAGAATTCCAAATCTTCACCTGGAATTGGTCCGCTGCCCACTCTGGTTGTGTAAAGCTTGGCAATACCTAAGGTAAAAGCAATATCTTTTAATGACAGACCAGCGTGACCCAAAAGACCGCCGGGTGTGGTTAAAGAAGAAGTGACAAATGGATAAGTTCCGACAATTCTATCCAGTAAAAGACCTTGGCCTGGTTCGATGATTCCTATTTCGCCGTTTTTCCTAATTTTCTCAAAAAGCTCAATAGTATCGCCAACATTATTTGAAAAACCATGTGCCATCTCCAGAATTAAATCAAGATCAAACTTTTCTTCAGGCAGATTGCAGCCTTTAAGGAAAGCATTGGCCAGTTTATAAGCCATTTCGATTTTTTGTTCAGCTCTTTTTCGACTATCAAGCAAATCACTGAAAGTCGGCCCGAACCGGAATGCTTGCATGGCATATGTTGGCCCAATGGCATTGGCTGTGGTACCAATGTTATCTTTGCCTTTTAATTCCTCAAGCGCTTTTTCAAGGGTTTTATATACTGGCAGAATGATTTGAGCCCGGCAGTCAATTACAGTTCGATTGACATCAACGTCTTGTTGGCTTAGAACATCCATTTCTAATTGTAATTTTTCAAGATCAATTACTGTGCCAGCACCAATGATAGCAGTGATGTCAGGATCAAAAACTGCCAGCGGCATATTATGACTTTTGCAAAAAATACCATTGTCGTCTCTATAGCTATGACCAGAATTTCCGCCGCCATTAGGCTTGATTGCCCACCTGATTTTTAGACCATTTTGTTTTAGGAATTTTGCCAGCCTAAGAGCAATTGATCCCTTGGCATTATCTCCCCATAATAAATCAACTAGTTGTATAAATTTACCTGCCAGGTTATTTGGTGGCATTAGATGCCCTCCTTTCCCTTTTTCAAGGAACTTGAGCCCCTGTATATCTTAGTCAAATAAGGGGATTTGGTCAAGGGCTTTTCAGGTAACATGTAGCATGTATCAAAAAACCGACAGGCAAGCTGTTCGGTTTTTAAATTCGTTTTATTTTACTAATCCGATTTGTTCTTTTACCCGTTCCAATGTTTGTGAAGCAACTTTTTGTGCGTTTTCTGCTCCTTTTTCTAAAATTTTTAAAACCTTTTTATCATCAAGTTCATTTATTTTATCTTGAATAGGATTTAGAAATTCAATAATTTTTTCAGCTAAGTCTTTTTTAAAATTACCATAACCTTTGCCTGCATATTTTTTTTCAATTGATTTGATTTCTTCGCCAGTTACTAAGTGGTAAATGGTTAACAGATTGGAAACCGCAGGTTTATCATCAGCATATTTTATTTCAGATCCAGAATCAGTGACTGCTTTCATTATTTTTTTGCGAATTAAATCTGGCTGATCTGTTATTGCAATATAATTATATTCTGAAGCGGCAGATTTGCTCATCTTTTGTGTTGGGTCATCGAGCCCCATCAAGCGGGCACCATGTTCTGGCACAAAAGTTTTCGGTACTTTTAGAGCATCCCCATACAAATTATTAAACTTCTTGGCAACTGTTCTGGTTAATTCAACATGCTGCATCTGATCTTCACCTACTGGGACAACATCAGTGTCATAAAGCAAAATATCTGCAGCCATTAGTACTGGATAGGTGAAAAGACCGGCATTGATATTTTCCTTATGTTTTTGTGCCTTGTCTTTAAATTGAGTCATCCGCTCTAATTCAGCAATCGGAGTAATAGTGCTTAGGATCCAGGACAGCTCAGTATGTTCAGATAAATGTGATTGAATAAATAACGTGCATTTTTTTGGATCAAGTCCAGCAGCAATAAATATTTTTGCCAGATTCAAAGTATTTTGTCTTAATATTTCAGGTTGCTGATAAACTGTTAAGGCATGGAGATCAACTATACAAAAATAAGAATCATATTCATTTATGAAGTTAAGCCAGTTTTTTATTGCGCCAAAGTAATTTCCGAGATGAATTATACCGCTTGGCTGGATTCCACTTAAAATTCTTTTCATATATTTTTAGATTGGTAGATCGGTAGATTTGTAGATTGGTAGTTAGAATTATTTATTATTTAATTCTTTAGTTTTTGAATTTGTCATTTTATTCAACATTCGCATGACTTCATTTAATAAATTATCAACTTTTAAAAAATTTAATTTTTTTCCAAATGGTAGACGATTGGCAATTTCTATTTGAGTTTCTAATTCTGCCCCGGAAGCATATGCTACTATTAAAAAGTGACGATATTCTTTTATTGTTAGTCGTTTTTTTCCTTCAGCGATATTCGAGGGGATAGATATAGCTGTTTTTCGTGTATGTTGAATTAATCCAAATGATTCAATTTTCGGATATTATTCTGTTAATTCATAGACCGCGACAACTAAATCCATTGCTTTTTGCCAAACAATTAATTTCCGGTAATCCCCAGGTTGATTAATTTCATTTTAAAATAATTTCCCATGTACTTTTATCCTATCATTTAAATCTCTACTGATCTACCAATCTACCGCCCTACCGAACTAACTTATTAAATTTCAATAACTACAGGCAAGACCATTGGTCTTCTTTTAGTTTTCTTAAATAAGAATGAGCCTACTTCATTTCGTAGCCTATTTTTTATGTTATTTGGATCTGACGGGCATTTTGGATTTTTATCTTTGATAATTTTTCGGACAAGGCTGCGGGCGTTTTCAACTAATTCCCGGCTTTCTTTCATATATATAAATCCTCTGGAAATAATGTCCGGACTTCCGATTAATTCTCCGGTTTTTCGGCTAATAGTGGCAATGACCACAAACATGCCATCTTCTGACATCTGCCTTCTGTCTCTTAACACAATATTACTGATATCGCCGACACCCAGTCCATCAACCATTACGTATTCGGTTGGTACTCGTTTTTTTGTCAAGGTACCTCTTGCTGTTTTGCCGCGCTTTGTAAATTCAATAATTTGTCCATTATCAGCAATAAAAATATTAGATGCAGGAATGCCCATACTTTCTGCTACCTCTGCATTTCCGCGTAACATAAAATGATTGGCTTCAATCGGGATGTAGTATTGTGGTTTTAGCAATCTGATAAGCATTTTTACATCTTCTTGTTTGGCATGTCCGCCAGCATGAACGTCCATTAGCTTATTATGAAATAATTTTGCTCCCTGGCGGGTTAGCGTGTCTTTAAGGCTTTGAATTGTTCGTTCATTACCTGGAATTACTGAAGACGAAAATATAACAGTGTCGCCTTTTGCAATACTTAAAAATCGATGATCATTATTTGCAATTCTCATTAGAACAGCATTATTTTCGCCTTGAGCACCTGTTCCAATAACCACTTGTTTGTTTGCAGGCAGTCGCAAAAACGGTCCTTGTTCGACAATTGTACCAGGCTTAATTTTTAAATAACCTAATTTATGAGCAATTTCAACATTAGAAACCATACTCCGGCCATCTAAATAAACTTTTTTGCCATATCTTTCAGATATGCTGATTAATTGCTGCACTCGATTTAGTGACGAGGCAAATGTCCCGACAATAATTCTACCCGGAGCCACTTTGAAAATTTTATCAATATCTTCGCCAACTGTACTTTCAGATATTTGATAACCCGGCTGCATGGCGTTTGTACTGTCAGACATTAAAGCCAATACTCCGCTTGCTCCTATTTGTGCAATTCTGTTTAAATCAGCAGGTTTATCATTGACTGGATTAAAGTCGATTTTAAAGTCACCTGTATGAACAATATTTCCGACAGGGGAGTTAATAACGACTCCAAAACTGTCCGGAATGTTATGATTAACCCTGAAAAAGTTGACTCGGAGTTTCCCAAGCTGGATATTGTCTTTTTCCGGATCAATAATCTGAATGTTTAGTTTTTGAGTTTTGAATTCCTCATGCCGTTTTTGGATCATTCCTGCCGTTAGTTTTGCAGTGTAAATTGGTGGGAAGCTAAGCTTTGGCATTAAGTATGAAATTGCACCAATATGGTCAAGGTGACCATGAGTGATAATTACACCTTTAATTTTTTTGAGCTTGTCTTCCAGGTAAGTGATGTCTGGGATAATAAAATCAATACCAGGCATGTGTTCTTCTGGAAATTGAAGTCCCATATCGATTAAGACAATGTCATTGCCATATTCGATCAGGGTCATGTTCCGGCCGACTTCTTCCAGTCCGCCTAAAACAATGATTTTTAGTTTGTTAGAAGATTCTCTGCTAGTCCATTTTCGTCTAACAGGTCTTTTTGTTTGTTTTCGAATCATATTCTAAAGTTTTTTTCGTGGCATGTTGATAAGGTTTTTTGAAAATAAAAAATATTATTTGCCACCATTTGTTGATTAATTTATTAATATTGAAGCAAGTAAAGTTTTACTTAGACCAAGCTCTTTTTGTTTTAATATACCAATTTGAGATATTAGCAAAACGATGAGCAGGAGTAATTATTTGATGAGATCCTGAACCATTAATTTTTTTAGTAACAGGATATGTATAGGTAGGATTAAATAGAAAAATAGCTGGAATTTCTTCACTGATAATTTTTTGAAATTCAATATATTTTTTTCCTCTTTCTTCATTTGAAGTGGTGTTTCTGGCTTCTTCAAGCAATTTATCAGCTTTGGCATTTCTAAAACAAGACAGGTTCAAACCTGGATGTTGGCATTGGCTGGAATGCCAAAATGGATAGGGATCAGGGTCGTAACCCAGTATTTCTCCGTAAAGCAAAATTTCATAATTTCTTTCTTTTATTAAACTTCGCTGAATTTCATTAGCATCTAAAATATTTAGATTTGTTTTTACTCCGATCTGCTGCCAGAACTGCTGAATTCCTTTGGCTATTTTTTCAAATTCTGCCTGATTAGGGGCGGTAATTGTTAATTCTAAAAATTTATCATCTTTTTTTCTAACTTTAAAAGGATATAGTTCGTCTGAATTTTCATTAGAATAGTCAGTCGATTTCCAGCCGGCTTCATCAAGTATTTTTTTTGCTTCTTCGACATTAAAATTATATTTTTTTATATCATCAGAAAATCCGATGTAGCCTGGTAAAATAGGACTCTCAATAGTAGAAGCAGATTCCTCATAGACAGAATTTTTTATTTGCTCTTTATTAATGGCAAAAGCAAGGCTTTGTCTGACTGCTTTGTTTTTCAAAAGATCGTTTTTATTTTGATTTAAAAACAATGCAATGTATTGAGGCAGGGAGAACTGCTGGAAGTTAACGCTTCTGTTATTAAATATTTTTTCTTTAAATTGCCCAGGCAGATAACTAATGCTTTCAATGTTCTTATTATTCAAAGCATCAATGGCGCTGTTAAAGTCTGGATAAAATTTAAAAGTCAATTGATCAATAAAAGGTTGGTCGCCATGATATAAATCATTTTTTACTAAGGTAATGCTTTTTATTGCACCATTTCTTTCTTTGGTAAGAGATTTTATCTTATATCGGCCGTTGCCAATTGGCTTTAAATTATATTCAGCCAAATTCATGTTTTCAGCGGGAATGTCTATCAGTATATGTTCTGGCAGAATGCCAAATGACAATGACTCAATGAACAGAGCAAAAGGTTTTTCCAAAGTGAATTTGACAGTATAATCATCCAGCTTTTCTGTTTGCACGCCACTGAAATTAAAAATTAAAGGACTTTTCGTATTTGGATCCTTAATTCTATCTATGGTGAATAAAATATCATCTGCATTTATTTTTTCATTATCATCCCAGAAAAGGTCTTCTCTTAGATGAAATGTATACACTTTCTGATCTTCACTAATATCGTATGACGCGGCCATATCATTGACCAGGCCCTTGTCTGGCTCAAACTTTAATAAGCCAGAAAATAAAAGATAGCTTAAATCCAGATCAACATCATTTGTCTGCGCCAAAATAGGATTTATATATTGAGGCGATCCGATCAATCCTTCAGTATATTCTCCGCCGGAAGCTGCGATTACATTTGAATTTATCCAATAAAAATTTATCCCAATACTGACGATGCTTAAAATAATAACGGTAGAAAGAATTTTAATTAATATTGATTCTTTTTTTGAAAAGAATTTTTTTAGGTATTTAAGTTGCTTAAAAGATGGTAATTTTTTTTGTTTACTTAAATCCTGAACCAATCTTTGATCCATTTTCATTTGCATTTGAACCTTTTTTAATCTAGATTGTTTCTTAGTGTTTGTTCTACTTAAAAAATTGTGAAAAGGATTATTCACACAGTTTATTATTAGATTTTAAATAATAATTTGAAGTAATGAAATACCTAAAAATAATATAGAGAGGATTATAGTTAGAGAAAATAATGTTTTTTCAATTCCTCGTTTTGTCCTATAAACAGCGCTTGTACCGCCAAAAACACCGCTTAATCCAGATCCGCGGTTTTGAAGCAAGATGGTTACTGACAGTAAAACAGCAATAGCCAACTGTACAATTGTAATTATATTTTTCATAAGTTTTTTGTAAGAAACGTCAAATGATATTTACATTATAATTGATAAGGACATATTTGTCAATCCCTGTGTTGTTAGAAAATTTTTTTGTACTCAGTTTCATTTTTCTATGCAGTAAAAAAATGCTATAATATAAATCAATGAAAGAAGCTAATAAATTGTATAAAAACTGGTGGTTTAAGCCAACAATAGTTATTATTGGCATTCTTTTGATTATAATAATGATAAACGTAAAAGTCAATAGGCCATTTGAGGATTTTATAAAAAAAATAAAACAGGCAGCAGTGCCAATTGAAAGCACTTATAATATGGATGAGATACGAACTGACAATGATCCGTATTTGGGGATTAAAGAAGCACCTGTTCAGATTGTGGAATTCGGAGATTTTAATTGTCCGTATTGCAAGGCTTCTGTATCAATAATGAGAGAAGTACTGCTAGAGTATGAAGATGAAGTTTTTTATCAGTTCAGAGATTTTCCAGTAGTATCTGAACAATCAATATTTTTGGCAATGGCAGGCAGCTGCGCTCATGAGCAAAATAAATTTTGGGCATTACATGATTTGCTCTTTCAAAGACAGGGAGAAATTAATGAACTCAATATTAATCAGTATGCGCAAAGCGTGGGCTTGAACACCAATCAGTTTAGTGAATGTATAAGTAGTGAAAAATTTAAAAATGAAGCAATGGAAGATTTTTTAGCTGGAGATAAATTGCAGGTCAAGGGCACGCCAACATTTTTCGTTAATGGGAACAAATTCCAGGGCGTACCAACAAAGGAAAATTTAAAAAGAATAATTGATCAGCTTATTTTAATAGAAGAAAAAAAACAATAGTTTATATATGAAAGAAATAAGAATACATGGGCGAGGTGGTCAAGGCACAGTTACTGCAGCTGAACTTTTAGCAATGGCAATTTTTTTTGATGGCAAATATTCTCAAGCTTTTCCAAACTTTGGAGTAGAAAGAAGGGGTGCGCCTGTAGAATCATATGTTAGAATTGGCAAAAAGCCAATCAGGCTGCGTTCCCAGATTTATAAGCCAGACTTTTTAATCATTATGGATTTAAGTTTATTAGATTTGCAGCAGGTTTTAGCAGGTACAAATAAGGATACGATTGCGCTGGTTAATAGCGAGGTAAAACGAAAATTAAAGGGAATGAAATCGTATCATATACCTGCCACTTCTGTTGCCCTAGAAGCGATTGGCAGTCCATTGCTTATCAATACGGCATTAATGGCAGCCTTTATTACAATAACTAAATTGGTTGATTTTGATTCATTGATAAAGGCAGTACAAGAAAGATTTTTATATAAGGGAGAAGAAGTAGTTAAAAAAAATATTATTGCAATGAAAGTGGCGAAAAAATTTATGGAAGAAGAATACAGCTTGTAATAACAAAATTATGAAAAAACCATTACATACCAAATCAGGTACAACCAAAGATAATAAAACAGGTTCATGGCGGACATATGTGCCAGTTGTTGATCATGATAAATGCATTGCCTGCGGAATTTGCGCTCGCGTATGCCCTGAAGGATGTGTTTTTCCGGTGGGAGAAAGAGTGTTACAGAAAAATGCTAAAATTTTTTATGAACATGACTTGGATTATTGCAAGGGCTGCGGAGTTTGCGTTGAAGAATGCCCGGTTAAGTGTATAAAAATGGTTAGAGAGGAAAAGTAATTTAAATTTGAGAATAGTTATTTAGAAATCAGTATTAGAAATAAGATAATAAAAATAGTTTTTAAATACTAATTTCAAATTTCCATTTTCCATTACCAATTTTGATTTTCTATAAACTAATTTCTATGAGAAAAAACATTGAGGGATCAGAAGCAATAGCTGAGGTGGTTAAATTAATACAACCAGAAGTGGTAGCCACTTTTCCAATTACACCTCAGACTCATATAATAGAACATCTGGCTAAATATAAAGCAGATGGTGAGGTTGGTTTTGAATATATAAAAACTGAAAGTGAGTTTGCAGCAGCCTCAGTTGTTTTGGGTGCCAGCGCGATGGGGGTACGGGTATACACCGCTTCCAGCTCACAAGGATTGCTTTTAATGGGCGAGGTTTTATATGACATTGCTGGCATGAGATTGCCCGTGGTTATAACTGCAGCTAATAGGGCGATTTCCGCGCCATTAAATATTTGGAATGACCATCAGGATGTAATGCCTTTTCGTGATGCTGGCTGGATAATGCTTTTTGCTGAGACTAATCAGGAGGCGATGGATCTGCATCTTTTGGCTTTCAAGTTGGCTGAAAAATTATCGCTCCCAGCAATGGTTTGCATGGATGGTTTTGTCTTAACCCACACTTATGAGCCGGTTGACATTCCAAAGTTAAGCGAAGTTAAAAAGTTTTTACCTAAATACAGGCCAAAGAAAAATACATATTTAGATGTGATTAATCCGGTTAGCCTGGGTTGTTTTGCCACCCCAGCTGATTATCAGGAAATAAGACTGGAATTACATGAGGATTTATTAAAATCAAAAAATCTATTCATTCAGGAAGCAAAGAAATTTAAAAAGATTTTTAAACGGAATTTAAATATTATTGATTATTACGGCCCAAAAAATGCAAAAACTGTAATTGTCGCGATGGGAGCAGCTTTAGGCACCATTAAAGAAGCTGCAGATCAGTTAAATGAAAAAGGATCAAAGGTGGGAGTATTAAAAATATCAATGCTGCGGCCTTTTCCAAAAATGGAAATAAAACATTTATTAAAAGATAAAAAAAACGTGATTGTTCTGGATCGGGCAATATCACTGGGTTCTGGTGGTATATTATATAATGAGGTTAGAAATGCTTTATGCAATACCAATGCCAAGGTTAGCGGAGCAGTAAACGGCTTGGGTGGAAGGGATATTACAATTGATTTTATTAAAAAACTTATTGTAGCGTGATAATTTTGAGAATTGGAGGTTACGGAATTACGGAAGGTTACTGATATTACGGATATCCGTAGTATCCGTAATAATCAGTAAATCCGTAATCCCTAATAAATATGAAAAAAATAATATTACTTACAATTCTTCTGGCATTAATTTGCACGTCTTTTTTAGTTGCTGCCAAGGTTAGTGCGTTTGAGCCTTTGGAAGAATTAATTCCAAGAATGAAAATCCCGATCCCGCAGCTTGAACCATTTCAAAAGCCTACTTATGTGGAAGAAGGAGGCAAGGGCTATATTTTCATTCCATGGATAGCCCAATATGTAAGTGCAATGTATAAATATGCTTTGGCTATTGGATCAATCATTGCTGTGATTGCAGTTATGGTAGGAGGAATTTTATATTTAACCTCTGGCGGTGCGCCTGGCAGAATAGATCAGGGTAAAAATATTATTATTGGTGCTATTACCGGACTTTTAATTATAATTTTTTCTTATATCTTTTTAAATACAATTAATCCTGAACTGGTGAATCTTAAGGCTATTAGAATTCAAGCTGTAAAACAAGAAGCATTAGTGGTTGGAAATAATTGTAAGGATTTGGGAGCTGGATTTATAGTCAGAACTCCAAGCGGAGAAAAAGAAGGAACAACAGGTAATGCCCAGTATTTTGCATGCGGCAGTTCATATCCAGTAAGGTCAGGGGCAGCAGATGTGATTGTTCCCGAAGGTCAGAATTGCGATGGGGCGTATTGCCAAAAGGGTGCTTGCGAGACTGTTGATGGTAAACCACAGTGTGTGAATGCTTTGTTTACAGGAGAAATTACAGGAACGATGTTGTCCGGAGGAAGATATATTGATGAAGAATTTGAGCTTTGGGGCATGCCGGGAAATGGTCTTCTCGCAGCATTTCCAGTTCCATCTAAAGGACGATATGTTATTCCTTTAACAGCTGAATTAGAAAACAAACTAAATCTTGTAGACAAAGTGTATTTTCATCTACAGATAAATACCACAGGTGCTTATCCTTATTGGGCCTATAAAATTGGAAAGGAAGGAGTTGTTGATGTGGATTTGATAAAAGAAACGGTAAAAAGTTATTTTAAAACTACAATAGATAGTGAATTTTATGCAGTAAAAAGTTATAAGGATCCAGAAAAAGCAATATGGGGATTCCCATACTCTCTAGATCAGATGTCCCCACTCAATCCTAGTTATGGTAATACCCCTTGTGATCCATGTTTTGTGATGCCTAGGAACGCTGAATGGCGATTTGAACAGAGATTGCCTTGGTGTCAATTTTGGGAACCGACTGATCTTTTAGTAGCAGCAAAAAGTGGATCTGGAACAGTTGTAAATTTTAATATTGATGATTTTCCAGAATATCCTCAGTGGCCTCCACCGGTTCTAGTAAAAGAACTTCTATTAGATAATATTTCTGGATTACCTACGCCTGAATTTTTAAAGGGTGTTAAATACGAAGATATAGATTGGAATAATTTGGCTACAATCAATCCAGATTTATATCCTTATATGACTGATCCTGCTGAATTTTGTGTGGCTTCGAGTCAGTTAACATCTGCCTCTCCATTTCCTGGGACTCCATGTACTAGTCCGTTTGAGACAGCATTTGTTGCAGCTGATGATGCGAATGCGCCAGATGATTTAAAGGGGAAAACATTATATTGTCGGCCTGCTGGTTATCAAGTCGGTTCAGGCACAGCAGTAGCAAAGTTTGAATGGACATTGGAAGATGCTAGGAAAGGAGATACGTGTGATAATTTAAGTGTTGCTCAGAGTTTTCCAGGACAATTTTCAGCTGGACAAACAGCAAAAAACGATGGACAGCCATTTGTTAATTGTGAATCTGGCGTTAGTTGCCAATGGGTTAGCGGTGATGTAGGAGAATGTATAAATGGTTTAACATATTGTTTTGGGTTTTGTGAAGATGATGAAGCAGTATTGTCTATGGGAATTGGAGATCCATGCAGAGATGGCACCTGCCTTCCATATAAAGGATCAATAGAATTAAAATGCGTTTTAAATGGAAATGCCAGGGAATGTTTATTAGGCACATGGGGATCATTTTGCAATACTGATAACGACTGTAAAGACGGTTTTGAATGTATTAAGCATGACACTACAACTACTGATGAAGTTCAATTTTGTGCAAAAAAGAATGCAGGAAGATGGCAGGCATGTGGAGATAAAATTAGCGGTAGTGGTACGAATTGTTCTTCTGGATTGGATTGTGAGCAAGTAGAATACGGAGAAGAAGGTGATAGTGACGCACAGTGTGATACAGGCCATTGGTCTGGAGCAGATACTAATAATTTGAAATTTTGTCTTGAAAGTACTTATGATGATAATAATCATGGGATCTGCTCCTGTTCAAATAATAGTAATTGTGCCAATACTTATGGTTGGGATTCTGGTGCAAATTATTGTAATTTAGCAGGTTATGAATATTGTTCTCAAAAAGTTGAAGGCGCATGGTGTAAAGTAGAGGGAAAAACAACACCAGACAATTATTTTTGCCATGGTGTAGGAGGTGAGTATGGAGTTTTACATCAAAAGATTTCAACTAGTCAATAAATTTCTATGCCAATAAAAAATAAATACCACACACCATATCAGCATTTAATAAATCCAGGACACACAGCCTGCTCTGGGTGTGGTTTGATTGTGGCAATGATTAATATTTTAGATGCGCTAGGTCCGAACACGATTGTTGCCAATGCCACTGGCTGCAGCGAGGTGACGACCAGCAAATATCCTCAGACTGCTTTTAAGGTGCCGTGGATCCATTCTATTTTTGAAAATACAGTGGCAGTGGCTGCAGGTATTGAAGCTGTGCTCAGAAAACAAGGAAAGGACGATAATATAAATGTATTAGCCTGGGGCGGAGATGGCGCTATGTTTGATATTGGCCTTGGGTTTATGTCAGCCTCCTGGGAAAGAGAAGAAAATATTTTAACAGTTTGTCTGGACAATGAAGCTTATATGAATACTGGAATTCAATCTAGCAGTGCCACACCAATAGATGCATATACCATGACCACTCCATCTGGAAGGAAATCATGCGGTAAAAAATTAACTAAAAAAGATATGATAAAAGTGGCATTGGCTCATGATGTTCCCTATGTGGCTACAGCAACAATTGGAGATTTAGTTGATTTATCTAATAAAATTAAAAAAGCATCCAAGGTTAAGGGGCCGAAGTACATTCAGGTTTTGACTACTTGTATTCCCGGCTGGAATGTTGAATCACATCTGACAATTAAATTAGCCAGGCTTGCTCAGCAGACTGGCATTTATCCGGTTTTAGAATATGAGAAGGGCAAATTGATTTCTGCTAAAAAAGTAACAAAGGACAGGCCAAAAGTTGAAGAATATTTGAAACCGCAGGGAAGGTATAAACATTTGTTTAGCAAAAGCGGCAAGTGCAGAGGAGGAGTTGATATTATTCAAAAGCTGGCTGATGAGAATATTGAGAAATTCGGACTTCTCAAATAACAAATCATTTTTTTGGTGGTCGTTGGTTGTTAGGCATGGCAGCCAGTATGATTTTTTGTTGTTAGTCATTAGACTTTCTAACCAATGACCTAGGCCCATAGACCAAACTGGCAGTCAAGACTTAAAACTAATTACCTAAAATAAATTTTTTTAAATTTACTAATTTGGGGTTCATCCCCTTTTTTTATTTTTTCTTTTTGCTTTTTGATTTCTTACCTCTTGCCACTTCCCAAAAAGTGTGATAAACTCTTTAGCAAGGTGTTTAAAGAATATTTATGAATAATAATATCAAAATAAAAGGAGCTCGGGTCAATAATTTAAAAAATATTGATGTAGAGATACCCCGTAATAAGCTTGTAGTTATAACAGGACTGTCTGGTTCTGGCAAATCTTCACTTGCCTTTGACACAATCTATGCTGAAGGCCAAAGGCGTTATGTGGAGAGCTTGTCATCTTATGCTAGGCAGTTTTTAGATGTCCAAGATAAGCCTGATGTTGATGGCATTGACGGTCTTTCTCCTGCAGTAGCCATTGACCAGCGGTCAACATCCAGAAACCCGCGTTCCACAGTTGGTACAGTGACAGAAACCTATGATTTACTTCGATTATTATATGCCAGAATAGGTGTCCCTCATTGTCCAAAGTGTGGCAAAGAAGTTAAGAGACAGACGGTCGAGCAGATTGTAGATAAGATTTGGGCAATTGATAATAATGTCAATGTTACAGTTTTAGCACCAGTGATAAAGGAACAAAAAGGCAGGCATCATAAAATTTTTGAAGAATTACAAAAAGCAAATTTTTATCAGGTTCGTTTTGATGGCATTGTTTATAATTTAGAGGAGGTTTTAGAAATGCCGATTGATAAGCAAAAAAAACATATAATTGAGGTTGTCATTGACAGGGTAATGCTTGATGGAGATAAAGAAGTAAAAAATCAGCTGCTTGAATCGGTGAAGATAGCCTTGGATCTGGGTAATGGCCTGTCAATAATCCAAAGGTCTGACAAGGATGAAGACCAGCTTTTTAGCCAATATTACAATTGTCCTGATTGCGGTATAAGCTTGCCGGAAATTGATTTAAGGAGCTTTTCATTTAATTCTCCAAATGGCGCTTGCCCAGAATGCAGTGGCTTGGGAACAAAGCAGGAAGTTGATCCGGAATTAGTGATTTCAAATCCAAGGCTGACTTTAGCTGAAGGGGCAATCAAGCCATGGACGAAAATTTTTTCAACCCAGACAACAAATTGGCAGCTGTTGGAGGCAGTGGCTAAAAAATATAAATTTTCTGTAAATATTGCTGCAGAAAAATTGTCAAAAAAAGCAAAAGAAATTATTTTATACGGCACTGATGGAGATCTCTACCAAATAGGAAGCAAATCTTTGCCATTTGAGGGTGTCATTCCATTTTTAGAAAAAAAATATAAATCAACAGACTCTGATTATATTCGAAAAGAAATTGAAAAGTACATGCGCATGCATATTTGTCCTCTGTGCGAAGGAAGAAGATTAAAACCAGAATCTCTTGCTGTAACAGTGGGCGGTTTGTCTATTTCTGAATTATCGAGCCTGCCAATTGAAAAAATTAAAATATTTTGTGATGAGGCTGTTCGCAGCGTAAAGGAAAAAGCAAAAAGACTACCAAAGGGGTATTCAATAATAAAAGAATCAGTTAATGAAAAAGCATTAAATATTGGACGGCAGATTTTTACAGAACTTGAGAGAAGATTGTTATATATTGAGGATGTGGGTTTAAGCTATTTAACTTTAGACCGGAGCTCTGTTACTTTATCAGGCGGTGAAGCTCAAAGAATACGATTAGCCACTCAGATGGGTTCAAAGCTGGCAGAAGTAATTTATGTTTTGGACGAGCCAACAATTGGTTTACATCAGGCTGATATAAATAAATTAATACAAGCACTAAAAAAATTAAAAGCACAAAATAATAGCGTAATTGTAGTTGAACATGATGAGACTACAATGCTTGAAGCTGATCAAATTATTGATATAGGGCCAGGTGCTGGAATTTACGGCGGAGAAGTAATTGCTCAGGGGTCTCCTGAGCAGATAAAAAAAGACAGCAATTCTTTAACAGGTAAATATTTATCTGGTAAATATAAAATTGAAGTACCAAAGATTGACAGAAAAAAAAGAGGCAATGGCAAAAGCATATCAATCAAGGGCGCATCTGCTAACAATTTAAAAAACATTAATGTTGATATTCCTCTGGGAAATTTCGTTTGTATTACTGGGGTATCAGGATCTGGAAAGTCAACTTTGATGACTGATATTTTATCAAAGGCACTGGCTAGAAAATTTTATCGGTCAAAAGAAATTCCATCTGATCATAAAAGCATTAATGGTATCCAGCATTTAGATAAAGTTATTTCAATAGATCAAACTCCAATTGGCAGAACTCCACGTTCAAACCCGGCTACCTATACTGGGATTTTTACATATATCAGGGATTTATTTACACAAGTGCCTGAATCAAAGATTAAAGGTTTTGATGCCGGCAAGTTTAGTTTTAATGTAAAAGGCGGCAGATGTGAAGAATGTGGTGGAGATGGTTTTGTGAAAATAGAAATGCAGTTTTTGCCTGATGTTTATGTGACTTGTGATGAATGCAAGGGGAAAAGATATAAAAAAGAAGTTTTGGAAATACATTATCGGGGAAAAAATATTGCTGATGTTTTAGAAATGACTGTATCAGAGGCGAGAGAATTTTTTAATGACACGCCAATACTAAAGGAAAAATTAACCACCTTAGAAGAAGTGGGACTTGGATATTTACAGCTTGGCCAGCCAGCCACTACTTTATCTGGCGGTGAAGCTCAGAGGATTAAACTGGCCACAGAACTTTCAAGGTATTCAACCGGTAAAACTTTATATATTTTAGATGAACCGACAACTGGCTTGCATTTTGATGATATAAAAAGATTATTGATAATTTTGAATCGATTGGTTGATAAAGGTAATTCAGTTTTAATTATTGAGCATAATTTAGATGTAATAAAGCAGGCAGATTGGATAATTGACTTAGGCCCTGAGGGAGGAGAAAAAGGCGGATATTTAGTGGCTGAAGGCAGCCCTGAGCAGATAGTGAAAATAAAAAAGTCTGCGACCAGCCAATATTTGAAAAAAGTTTTGAAATAGAACTATATTGACGAATATATAGATTTATAATATACTAAAAAATGCCTTTAATGGCATTTTTTGAATTTATTTAACCGCGCTTGCAGTAAACTTTGCTCTTTGAGGAGGGGAAAAAGAGCATGACAATGACTGTTTCAACAGCAGAGGCCGAGCCTGGCAAGGCTCCATCAGAATTAATGGCTTGTCCGCATTGCGGAGCAATTGCCCAGAAAGGGGAAGATGGGCAATTAAAGCAGCCGTTAGATATGGATGAATTAGGTGATGAAGTTTTAAATCAACTTGATTTATTGTCTTTGGAAGATAAAGTATATATGCTGAATAATCGGCGAAATACCCGAATCTGGCAGGATTGGCTGGATAAGAATGGTTTTGACTATATTGCCTGCATTGCCTGCGGACATTTCTACCAGCCAGAGCAGGAGGAAAGCTGAAGGGTACTGAATATGAATCTAGGGAGTAGAAAATGGTTGCCCGTGTCATTCCGTTAAACCGTGCTCCGCCTAAAGTGCAGCAAAAGCACTTGACGCACAAAATGAATCAGGCTTTGAGCAAATTGCCAACAAAAGTTGTAGATCAGCTTTTCAATGAGCAGGATGTTTCAAAGTTTAATTCAATTGCCTTTGTTTGTGGCAGTTGGCGCTGCTCAAAATGCCACTTTTTTTCTGATATACATCGAATTGATTCGTCGTATTGCAGGAATTGTGGCAAATATTTGTTTGGACTTTAACCGTCATCATTGTGGCGGTTTTTTTATTGAAGTTAGAAAATAGAATTTAAAACCAATTTTTATTTTAAAAAACTGTCTAGGTTCAGACAGTTTATTTTTTATTTTCGAGAAGATGTTTCATTCTGTTAAATAATGCTTTTTTTTCTAATGGCTTATCCATATAATCATCCGCTCCATATAGCGGCGAAGTCATTTCGTTCAGCTGTGGTCCAATTCCGCTTACAATTAAAATTATTGATGGGGGAAATTTTGGATGAGTTTGTTCATAATATCTAATTCTCCGGCATGTTTCCCAACCATTTTGGACTGGCATCATTACATCCAGTATGACAAAATTTGGTTTTACTTTTTCAAAAACCTCAAAGGCCTCACATCCATCGTATGCTTCAAAAATTTCTACTTCTTGCCCCTCTTCTGCAAATCTTTTACAAAGTTCTTTGTGCCAAAGATTACAGATTTCCATGTCATCATCAGCTATCAAAATTCTTAATAGCATGACCCCTCCTTATGTTGCCTACAGGCATAAAAAAAATGGTACACTAAATGAGGAAAAAGATCAAGATTTTTTTAAAAAACCACCTAAATTTAGGCGGTTTGATGTTGGGGGTCTTTCAGGATTATTTTTTTTAAATCAGATTCCTGAATTGGTTTGGGAATGGTGTAATCTGGTCCCCAACCTTTGACCGGATTTTTTGAAAATTCTGTATCTGGTTTTACTCTGATTAAAGTAAATTTTAGAAAACGAGTAGCCTGCAATATTGGTTCTAATCTTTGCCTAGTATTATCATCTACTAAAACAAATGATGGCTCTTGGGTTCTCAAAAACTCCATTGCTTTTTCTAAAACATCAGTGTTACACATTACTATGTTTCGAGGTTGATAGGTTGGATACAAAAATTTTTGCATGGCCTTAAAAATATCAAAGTCAGCTGAAATAATTAAAATTTTAAGTTTCATGCCTCCTCCATTTATCCTCAGTTTAGATATTATCTTATATCAAAAATAAAAAATTGGCAATAGTAGCCAATTTTTAGAAGAATTTATTTTATCTCTTTTAATCTAGTATGAGATGTTCTTAAATATCCCAATTTTGCCCGCCTGACTCTGTATGTTTTTGCTACTTCGATTTTTTCCAAAGTAGGCATGTGCAACGGAAATATTTTTTCAACTCCAACACCATCAGAAATTTTTCTGACTGTAATGGTCGCCCCGGGTTCTGATCCATGTCTTCTGGCTAAAACCATTCCTTCAAAAACCTGGATTCTTTCTTTTTCCTCGCCTTTTGGGTTTAGCTCCTTAATTTTTTGGTGAACACGAACAACCTTGCCTGGTTGAATTTCTGGATATAATTGTTTTTTTTCTGACATAGAATTGTAGATTGATAGTCTTTAGACTGTTTTTATTGTTTATGAGTAACACGCTAAAGTTTGTCATACTGGAAAAGAATTGTCAAGTTTTATGTAAATATGATTTTCTCACATTCTAACATTGTTTGATCTATTTTATTTTCTTTATTATATACACTGTAATCTGCCTGAGAAGCCAGTTTAAGCTCTTTTGGTATGAAGCTTTTTCTTTTTTCAAATATCTCTTTTGGCAGATTTCTTTTTTTAAGCCTTTTTTCAATATTTTCCGGCTTGGCAGTTAAAAATATTTTTGAAATGAAATCCTTTTTATATTCTTTTTTATTAATTGACAAAGGATCAATGGTGGTGATAGCAATTTTACCTTGCTGCCAGATTTTTTCAAGTTCAGGCATTGGTTTTCCATAATAATTTCCATAAACTTGTTCCCATTCAATTAAATTGTGCTGCGCAATTAATTTTTTAAAATCTTTTTCAGTTAAAAAAATATATTCACCGCTTGTTTCATCTTTTTTTCTTGGTAGTCTGGTAGTGTAGGTGATTAGGCGCTTAATTTTATCAGAATGTTTTTCTAAAATTTTATTAACGATTGTAGTTTTTCCTACACCAGACGGTCCTGAAAAAATTATTAATTTATTCATATATATAGAAAGCTTAATGGGCTTGATAAGGCTTAAGAAGGTAAAGAGGGCAATTTCATTGCTTCATTATTTAACATATAATAACATCATAACCTCGTAACTTCATAACTTTTTTATCTCTTTTTACCTTTTTTCTTCTTTTTCCTAGATTCAATAATCTGTTTTTCTTGATCCAAAATTTCTTGCTTATGATTTTGAAGATATTTCATTGCCTGTTTTTTTGAATTTATTTCTCCATTTAGCCAAGCATCCTGAACTGCTGTTAAAGCTAAGCCAAAATAAATTCCCCCACGTCTTTCAAAAAATATTTCATTAATATCATCACTTGAAAGAATGGTCTTTGGTAATTTTTGCTCTTGCCTTGCTTCAATTCTCTTCCTTACTTTTTCAATTTTGGTCATCAGCTCATCATAACGCTTAGTATTTGGCTGGCCATCAGATTTAATTGAGCTTAATGAATCTAAATAGGTAAGCATTAATAATTCATTGCCATGTTTTCCGAAAAAAGCATTTTCAATATCTTTAAAAGAAAATTGTCCTGGATCTTCCAGCAGATTTCTTATTAAAAAAGTGATTTCCTTAATTTGCTTATTGGAAAATTTTAAACGACGAGTGATTTTTTCAGACAGTTGAGCGCTTTGCTCGTTAGGATGTTTAAATTTGATTTTTTCATCTCCATCTTCAATTACAATTTCCTGTGATTTTGGTTTCCCAATTTGCGAAAGCATAATAGCGACAGTAAATTCTGGAGATATTTTGGCATTTGGGAATTTTGATTTGAATTCTGGAGAATTGATTTTTTCCAGCATTAATTTAGTATGCTGCCAGACATCTCCTTCCTGATGAGATTCAGCTGGTTGAGTGCAATTTTTGAGTTTATTTAATTCAGGAATAATCTGCTGCCAGAGACTTGCTTTATCATATAAATCAAAAGCGCGTTCTGAATTTTCTTTAAGGCTTTTTAATAATTCTTTTCTAATGGTGTCTTCTGGTACTTTTCTTTCTTTTTTACCTTTTTCACCCACCACAGTATCATTGATGTGCTGGGCATTTTCAATAATTGCTTTCCAGGTATTTTTTTCAATTTGAAAATCAAACCGGCAGGCAAAGCGGATAGCGCGCAGCATCCTGGAATAATCTTCTTTGAATCTGTCTTCAGGTTTGCCAACAGCACGGATAAGCTTGTTTTCTAAATCTTTTTTTCCATCATAAGGATCAACCAATTTTCCTTCTCTGACATCATAGGCCATGGCATTTATAGTCAAATCCCTTCGGCCCAAATCTTCTTCGACCGGCATGTTTGGATCAGACTGAACTTCAAAATCTTTTTTGCCACCGCCGCCAGTTGAAAATTCTGTGCGTGGAAAAGCAATATCAATTGGTTCATCTAAACTTTTGTCTTCTGGCATGAATTTATAAACGCCAAAATGCTTTCCAACCAGATCTAAGCTGCCCTTTTCTTCAGTTAAAGCCTTTTCAAGGTCCTGGCCAGATATTTTTCTAAATATAAAATCAAAATCTTTTGATTTAAGCTTGTCTAAAAGGGTATCGCGCACAATTCCACCGACCATGTACATTTCCAAATTTTCAAGATTAGGGTTGGTAATAAAATCATCTAAAAATCGCTTGACAGCTGGTTCAGTTAATATTCTTTTTCGCAGCTTGTCTTCTGGAGCCTCTTCCTTTAGTAATATTTTTTCAAAAAATTTCATATTACCAATTGATTATTTGTAAAGGGATCTTTTATATTCATCTAAAACATCTTTTATAAGGCTATGGATGATTGTTTTTACAACTTGCTCTTGTTCTCCTTTTTTCCCATAACCAATGAATTTTTTAATTTCAAATTTTTTTGTCCCACCTCCAGAGAATTTTTTTATATTTATTTTTAAAAATTGTTCAGCCAGAGTTTGTAGTTCTTCTCTTATTTGGGGAATTTTTTGGTCTGCCAATTCTCTTAATTTTGCTTCGAGTATTGCCTTTAGTCCGATTTTAGTCAGATTTCTGATAATTGCTGGATCCTGATATAAAAATAAGGATTGGTTATCAAAAAAAAGTTCAGCCTGCTCAAGATCCTGAAATTGAGATGCTTTGCTGAATAGTTTAGTATAGTGATTTTCTTCTAATTTTTGTGTAATGAATTCTGCGATTTGTTCATTATTTGTATAATCTAAATTTTCTAGGTCTTCTTCGTCATTAGGCTCTATTAATCTTCCAGTAAAATACATTGGATAAGCTCCTTTCATTGCAGTGTACCATCTTGTAGTATCATATGAATTATCTTCTTTGAGGTGAATAAAAAACACAACTTCATCATCTGAACCTTTGAATCGTTTACCTTCTTTTTCCTCACTCGATTGGACAAACTCTGGGTTTAGTCTAATTGAAAAGCGAAGTACTTTGCTATGAGTTTTTTTCGTACTATATGGCAAATTTGCTTGATCAAGTTTTTTTTGGAGCAATTTATTTATTTCCTTACTTCTTTCTGCCAGTTCTTTTATTCTTTTTTCATGTTTCGAACCATAATCAACAACAATCTGCTCATGTTTTCGCCATCGAAGTTTTTCAGTTGGCTTTAATGATTTTTGGCCGAGTGATTCTTCTATTGTTGGTTTTCTCATATTAATTATGTAAGATTTTTTATAAAATTATTTAAATTTTCCTTTAAATCAATTTCATATTCCATTTCATTACTCTGCAAGTCTGTGAATTTTAAATAATATGCTTGTAAAAACATGTTTTCAATTTTAACTGGTTTGATTTTTTTTGATTTGTATAAAGGATCGCCGACTACTGGATTGCCCAGAGCAAAAAAGTGAACTCTGATTTGATGAGTGCGGCCGGATTTTGGCATTACATCTACAAATGAAAATTTTTTAAATTCTTTAATAACATCATACTGGGTTAAAGCTTCTTTTCCCCGACGTGAATTAAACGGGTGAGCAGCCAGCGCACCAGTTTGCGAGCTTCTGCCAATTCGAAATGATATTGAATCTTCTTTTGTGTCTAAGTGCCCGTAAACCAATGCATAGTATTTTTTTTCAATCAATCTTTTTTTAAATTGAGATTTGAGATGCTCAAACATGTCCTGAGTTTTTGGGATTATCATCAGGCCTGACGTTTCTTTATCTAATCGATGAACAATTGCTGGTCTTTGCGGATCTTCACCTATTTTTTTTAGTTCTGGATATTTTTTTATCAGCCAATGTACTAATGTATTTGGTTCATTTTTATCAGTTGGATGAACTAAAACATTTGCTGGCTTATTGATAATTAAATACTTATCTTTATCATCAATTACTTTAATTTGTTTTAAAAGTTCTTTATTTTCATCTTTTTTAAATACTCGTTTTACTTTGGAGACTGCTTTTTTTATTTTTTCTTCTTTGACAATGACAATATCTCCGGTTTTTAAAAAGTGATGAACAGTCGGCACTTTTTCATTTATTAAAACCAAGCCAGATTGAATCTGTTTTTTAATTTGGCTTCTGGTGATTTCTGGCATCATTTGAGCCAGAAATTTATCAAGTCGTGATTTATCAAATTCTTTAATAACTTTATATTTCATGAGTTTATTCTATCATTTTTTACCTAAACAAACAATAAAAATAGAGGAAAGGAAATATTTGACAAATTAAAGCAAATATGTTAAATTGAATTACCGTGTTCTTTGAATAAAACCTCTTTGGGAAAGGGAAAAATCATGCTTGATCTGAAGCGAAAAAAGCGCCGTAAGCCAAGAACTGAATTTAAGTATGAAGATTTTCGTGTTGTGACTGAGCTTGATGTTCATCTGGCTCAGTACCTGCGGACTTTTCTTCACATTGACATTAGTCAATGGAATTTTTGCATGGATATTATCCGCCAGGGCCGGGCTTATACAACTGAGCTGCGGTCAAAAGGCAAAGGCAAAGGTACTCGAAAAATCTATAAGCCGCACAATGCGCTTAAAGTAGTGCAGCGGGCAATTAAGAACCGGATTCTAAAGCAGATCCCTGTTCATTTTGCCAGACATGGCGGGCCAGACGGCACCAGTACGATGACCAATGTGGCTCAGCATGCTGGATTTGCCAAAGCAGTTTTTTCTGTTGATCTGGTCAATGCCTATCCGTCAGTAACCCGTTATCGGGTAAAAAGAAATTTGGAAAAGCCGATTTCTTTTCTGCTAAAGCAGTTTATGGGAGTGGAATTTTCAAAAGACGATGTTGAAAAAATGATTGAAGCAATTTGCGATTTGACATGTTACCATGATCGGGTGCAGCAGGGATTGCCATCTTCAGCAAGAATGTTGGACATTTGTTGCATGAAGCTGGATATGGACATTTTCAAGCTTCTTCATGACCAATCTTCTGCATTGCAGAAGTATCGGTATACTGCTTTTGTAGATGATCTGACAATTTCATCAAATGATGAAATTACAATTGAACTGATGCAGCAAATCATCGATACGATTGAAGCCAATGGCTTTATTCCCCACATAAGAAAAGATAAGACAAAGTATTTCAGCCGAAAAAGTGGTGAAGTGCCAGAGGTAACTGGCTTGGTAGTTAATGATGATGGCCGTATCACTATGGCTAAGGGAAAAGTCAACCAGATCAGGGGTACGCTTTTCAATATTTGCAAGCAAGTCAAATGGACAGAAGAAGACTTGAATAGAGTTAGGGGCCTGATCGCCTATGTTAATATGGTTTACCCTGACAAGTTGCCCAGCAAGCTGAAAAAGATTGTTGATGCAGCGCAATTGCGAGTCAAAGCTGAACAGCTTGCCAGATTTAGCAGTTCTAAACCTGTTGAATTTTCAGCAGCGCAGGACGATGATGAAAAAGAAGTTGTCTCAGGTATTCTGTACACTGACGGCGCTTCTAAAAAGGGAATCGGAACTGTCGGAGTGGTGCTGCAAAAAGAAGGCAGAGTGGTGCGTGAGATTTCCAGTGTGATTGGCGCTGCCACAAATAATCAGGCTGAATATCAAGCCTTGATTACTGGTATGGAAGCAGCGCTTGAAGAAAATGTTACTGCTCTTGATTGTTTTTTTGACAGCAAGCTGATCTATAATCAGTTGAGCAAGAGTAATAAAGTACAGAATAAAAAGCTCAAGGTTCTGTACGATAAGGTTCAGAGGCTTTGCAAGAAGTTTGACATGGTCAGATTTCATTATATTCCCAGAGAAAAAAATAAAACAGCAGACAAGCTGTCAAAGAAAGCGCTAAAGTCATTGCCTAATAATTTCAGGCTGGGCGATGTGATTTCTTTGTCACAATTGTCTGAATGTGCTTAACTAACAAATAGAAAATCAGTTTGCTTGAAGACGTAAAAACACCAATTGCGAATGCAAAAGCGTAAAACAGCTGTTTAACCTGCTTTGTAGCAGAGTGGGGTAGGCTGAATAACGCGTCAATGCCAACTTGGCCGCAACCCGTCCATTTCCTTTGGTCCCCTTCGGGTCCCCGACGGAGGAGTACGGGCTGCGTCCACCTTTCTGACAGTTCTGCTCGCAGAACTGATCAGAACGGCTTAGTGCAATCGAAACTGATTTTATAGGGGAAGTGAATCATTTCCCCGCTAACTTTTGCTTCCAAGTATTTGGGAGTAGAAGCTAGATTCTGGTTTTCTTGACTGTAAATGTGGTCCTTCGCTCTTTCATAGCTACGGACGACATGCAAAAGCTGTTTGAACTTATTTTGTTTCAAAGTAAGTGAGGCTGCGGTCCCAAGTGATTCGTTTGCTCGTTACACCCTTTGGCTACGCGTACCCTTTGGGAGTAACGGTTTAGTCACGCGTCTGTTACTTTTTGTCACGCTTTGGCTTTGCCTTCAGTCGTTACAAAAAGCTCGGCCCTTTGGGCCTTAACGTCCACGTGACGAAACTACAGCACAATCAAAATCAGAATTCTTTGGGGAAGTGAAACATTTCCCCGCTAACTTTTGCTTCTGATAATTTGGAAGCAGAAGTTAGATTCTGGTTTTCTTGACTGTAAATGCTGAAACGCGGAATTTGAAAAAACGCCCGCCTTCGCTTATAGCTACGGCGGACAGGCAAAAGCTGATTGAACTTGTTTTGTTTCAAAATGAGTGAGGCTGCGGTCTGAAGCGATTACAACGCCGCAGGCGTAACGTTTGCGTAACGTTGACGTGACGTTTTCTTCGCAAACGTTACGTCAACGCGGCCCTTTTAGGGCCTGTTACGCCAACGTTACGCCCTTATCGCAATCAAAACCAGAATTATTTGGGGAAGTGCAACATTTCCCCGCTTCAACTTTTATTTTGAATGTTTTTGAAAATAAAAGTTGAGGTTTCAGTTTTCTTGATCTGCACACGCAAAATTGTAAAATCTTGTGTGTACTCACAATCTGCGAAATCGCAAAAATTGTGAAGCTGTTTGAGCTTGTTTTGTATCAAAGCAAGTGAGGCTGCGGTCTGATTAGCTTACTTTCAACCATGACACTTAGGTGTCATCCCCTGTCAGGCGTCTCAGGTTCCCTCGCGTAACGATTATACGCTCGGGACAGACCTTTGGTCTTAACCTTCAACACTTGACAGGTGTGCGGTTGCAATCAAAACTGGAATCTGTATGGAGAAGTGAATCATTTCTCCAATTACTTTTGAGTCTTAAGTTTTTAGGAAATAAAAGTGGTTTTCAGCTTTCTTGATCGATATAAACGCAATATCGTTAAATTGCGAGACTGTTTGAGCTTGCTTTGTTTCAAAGTAGGTGAGGTTGCGGTCCTTGCTAAAATCTACGCTTGGTACCCCATACCGGTATTTGCACAAGTGCTGCATACAGGTACGGCTTACCAGTCCGTACCGGTACTGTACCGCCTCAAGGCCTTGCCTTTCGAGTCGGTACCGTACCGGTACCCACTACAGCGCAATCAAAGCTGAAAACATCAGGGGAAGTGAAATCATTTCCCCAACTACTTTTGAGTCTTAGGATTTAGGAAATAAAAGTGGTTTTCAGCTTTCTTGACCTGCATGCGTGAAAGCGCACCATTGCATATGTGAAAGCGAACAGATTGTTTAAGCGAAAACGCGTAATTCAAAGCGAAATCGCAAATGACATCTGCGTAATTTCCATATGCAGCGAAATAGCGTATTTAGGAAATGAAACGCAATTCGCTATACAGCGAAGCTGCTTGAGCTTGCTTTGTTTCAAAGTAAGTAAGGCTGCGGTCTGTAGTAAAGCAAACATTAGACGCCATCAATACTGCTGACGTCTAAGAACGTGTGATCCACCTTTGGCGGATCACAGTTCACAGTACAATCAAAGCTGAAAACATCAGGGGAAGTGAAATCATTTCCCCAACTACTTTTGCATCTTAGGTTTTTAGGAAATAAAAGTAGTTTTCAGCTTTCTTGACCTGCATGCGTGAAGGCGCGCTAATGCATATGCGAAAGCGACAGATTGTCTAGACGAATCGCGCAATTTAGCGGAATCGCAAAAATGACATCTGCGTAAATTCCATATGCAGCGAAATAGCGTATTAAGGAAATGAAACGCAAATTCGTAAAAACGAGGCTGTTTGAGCTTGCCATGTATCATGGTAGGTAAGGCTGCGGTCTGTATTAAAGCAAACATTAGACGCCATCAATGATGCTGACGTCTAAGAACGTGTGATCCACCTTTGGCGGATCACAGTTCACAGTACAATCAAAGCTGAAAACATCAGGGGAAGTGAAATCATTTCCCCAACTACTTTTGCATCTTAGGTTTTTAGGAAATAAAAGTAGTTTTCAGCTTTCTTGACCTGCATGCGTGAAAGCGCACCATTGCATATGCGAAAGCGACAGATTGCTTAAGCGAAAACGCGCAATTCAAAGCGAAATCGCAAATGGCATCTGCGTAAATTCCATATGCAGCGAAATAGCGTATTCAGGTGTAAAACGATCCGTTTGTCGCTAAAACGCGAAGCTGTTTGAACCTGCTTTGTTTCAAAGCAGGCGAGGCTGAGGTCTTGTAGTAAAGCTGCTATTTCAAAACGACGTCTACCGCCGTTTCTTAGATTTGCGGCTCATTCTGCGAATGAGCCGAAATCCAGGTAGCAATCAAAGCTGAAAATTTTTGGGGAAGTGAAATCATTTCCCCTCTCCTTTTTTGCATCTAATAAATTGGATTTAAAAAAGGAGAATTGTACTTTGACTGATAGGAGGATAAAAAATGGCTGACATCCTTCGGATAAAAGCTGAAAGAGATGAATTAGGCATTAATTGGTCATGGGTTGATGAAACAATGTATGGCCACAGAATTATTATTGAACAAATGGTAAATGATGAAATTAAAGACGGTGACATCTGGCATGCTGAAGTTGTTGATCTTGGCAAAAAAGGTGCCCAAAAGTTTGCCTCGCTGCGATTAGTTTCCAAAATTCAGGAATTAAAACCATGGCAGAGACTAAAAGAACTGCCTGACCATTGGTTTGATCAAGACGATTTGGAAAATGTTCTCATTTGGCTGAATAATGGTATTCCTGTCAGACTGATTGGTCCGTCTGGCACGGGCAAAACCCAGTTTGGTTATGCATTAGCGAAGGCCTTGGGCTGGCAGCAGCCCTGTAAGGTTGATGTTTCCACCATTAAGCAGGCTAATGATATTTTTGGAATGAATGCAGCAGAATCTGGATCAACATTTTTTGCGCGTTCTGCCTTGTTTGACTATATTGAACGGGCTATAATTGCTTATAAGCAGGGCCTGGATACAAGGTTTTTGGTAATCTTTGATGAAATCAATCGGGTGCATTCCAAATCAAACCAGAATCTGCATGGCTTGTTTGACGACACCAGGCAGGTGACAATTAATACCAGTGATCGTCAGGGTTTTCGAACCATCATTTTGCCGCCAAATATGGCATTTTTGGCAACAATGAATGAAAACCATGCTGGTACATTTGAACTTGATGCATCAATTAAAAGCCGATTCCAGCCGATCAAGGTTGGTTATATGCCTGAGGCAATGGAGGTCAGGCGGCTGGTTGATACTGAGCAGATCACTGAAGAAGTGGCTCAGACCATTGTCAAAGCAGCCTGGTTTTTGCGGCGGGCATATATGAAAGGCGAGCTGCCTGAGGTGCCAGACTTTCGGGCTTGCAGATCAACTGCCATGCTGATCAGATACAAAGACGCACCGACTGTAGAAATAGGCCTGATCAAAGGCTTTTTAGCTCATTATCAGGGTGAGCTAAAATTTGATGAGGACGGAAACTTTATTCCTACCCCTCATACTGATGTGGCTAAAGCATATTCAGCTTTGAAAATGGCAAATAAAGATTTGAAAAGAATGTTAAAAGAAGCTGTTTCATAAATTCAATCCAGGAAGACATTGTCTTCCTGCTTTATTCCTGTTTGGTAAATTTTTTTAGCAAATAGAAATAAAGTTCTTTAAAACGGAGGTAGAAAATGGCGCAGATTATTCCGATGAACAGAGCACGAGATGCATCTGTTGATAATGTATTTGAAAAGTTAACTCCAACAAAAAAAGAATTGCAAATTTTGGAAAGAGAATTTCCATTGATTTGCAATGATTTGGCAATGCTTTTGGCTAAGCCGTTTCGGCTGGTATGGGATGATACTATACAAACTGCATCTACTGACTGTATCGCAGAAATTCGGATTACTCCGCAATTTTTTCTCCAAGGCCTAAGGTCAATTGGCTATGGCAGCATTTACCATGAATGCGGTCATATACTTTTTTCTCCTTATGGCGCACAAATGATGGCTGGAGAAGAAAGCGATATATTGCTTTCACGAATTATAAATATGCTACTAGACAGAAAAGATGACTGGAATACAGTTGAATTTGCACCAGGGTTTGCAGATATTATCAGGCAAAGGCTAATATATATTTGCACTATGGGAGTGAGGGAAAAATTTGAGGAAAAGTTTAGGAATTTTAAAAAAGAAGAATTGGATGTTTTATTAAAGAATTGGAAGCCAAAAGATGTGTATGAAGATTTCTTTTTTGCTGCCAAATGGCACAAAAGAGCTCGATTCAAAGACACACATCGGGCAATGAAGCATCTGACCAGAGCAAAATTGCAAAATGCAGATGCTGACCAAATATTATATTTGGCAAAAAAAGTACGGGACATTCTTGGCGATAGCCCAGAGTCAACTAACAGAGGGGCAAATCTGCTCATTATTCTGGTTCAGCTTACAAACGCTATTTCAAATGGCAAGGGATTGAAAGTTCTCAGCCCGTCATTTTTGAAAGGAATGCAAAAGCTGGCCGTTTCCCATGTTAAAATGGGCAGACAAGCGTCAATGAACAGTTTACTTCAGCATTTGAAAAAACCTACTATTTGGCCAGGGCCGCTGTCAGTTGGTAAGGCTGAAAATGTAAAGATTCAAAAAGTAAAGCCGCAAGCTTCCAATGCTGCTATTTACCAGCAGTATTTATCTCAGGTCATTCATTTGGTTGACCAGGTGAAAAAAAAGCTAAAGGCGCTGGACAATCCATCAGAGTTTACCCTGCACGGACAGGATGAAGGCGATGAGCTTGACTTTGATGAAGTAGGTAAAATAGCCTGCGGCTTGAATGGATTTTATAAGGAAACGATTGTAGAAAGAGATATTGACGCTGACATTCAATTGGTTATTGATTGCAGCGGGTCAATGGAAGATGATAAAGTGGAAACTGCCAAACAGCTGGCCACATTGTTTTCTGAATCAATTTTATCTGTTAATGAAGGCAGTGCCTCTGAATCTATCATAGACGGTCATGTCTGGGGCTATAATTCAATCCAAATTAGCGACTTTGGCGCGGTTAGCAGACAATCTGGCTTTGTCCATTTGCAAGGTGGAGCAGGCAATAGCGATACTGATATGCTTAAGCATGTTGGAACAAAGTTGTCTAAATCACAGCGAAAGCACAAAGTACTGATTGTCTTTGCTGATGACGGACCAGACAGCATTGTAGAAGTGAATAAGTTAACGCGCCTGCTACTCAGCAGGGGAATAATTGTCATTCATATGTTGGTTGGTGTTCATGGTACGCCAGACATTTATCCTTTTGAGCTGCCATTTACCTCAATGGAGGAATGTTTGAATGAATTTGGTGATATTTTGGTAAAGATCATCAATCATTTGAAATGAGACTGTATAATATGCGGTCTTTTTTATTAGTGCAATGGGTAATGAGTAATGAGTAACGTGTAAAAAGATGAGATATAAACATACGAAAAAAGTTCTAAACAAAAGCCACCAGCATTGCTGGTGGTATTAATTAGATTAAGTCTTCAATTGTTTCCCATGACAAAATGTCTTTTTTGCATTGGGATAAAATGTTACTCTTTTTCTTACTATTGGAATTTAAGGGATCAGAACTGAGAATATCATCAATTTCATCATTTTCTATTTTACCTTTTTGAAGCAGTATTTGAGCAACAGATACAAAAAGTTTTGGATCAAATGGCATTTCAACAAAAGCTTCAAGGATTCTTTTTCCAGTCCAAAAATAATAAAATGCTGAACAGATTCGCGAAATATCCCATGATAGAGTCAAAAGGGCCTGGATTAATCTTTGATCGCCCCAGCGGATATTTTTTGATATTTCATTAACAATATTATAATCACTCCATTTATTTTCACTAATTGCTTTAACAGTGCGTATATCATCCCAGCCAGCTTCTTTTAAATAAAGTAAAATAGTAAATTTACCTTTTTTCGTATCATCTAATGCTTTTACAATTCGGCGATCATTCCAGCCGATTTGTTCAAGTACATTAACCAATAAATTTCCATCTTCAAATTTTAATATTAAAGCAGCAATTTCATCATCATCCCAGTTGGCTTTTATTAAAGCTTTTACTATTCTGGAAATATTTTTTTCTTTTTTTTCGCTAGATAATTCTTTCCTTTTTGAGTTATCCTGCATGGAGCCAATTGGATAAGAACAATTGAAATCCTCGTGTAGGAAAAATGCACCAAATACCACCAGCAATAATTCAATAATATATTTTTTATCAAGATGATAATTTTTTAATGCCTTAACAATATTTTCATCTTGCCATTTGGCTTTAAATAATTTTTTTACAACTATAATGTTAATGTATTTATCATTATAAGTTTTTGGATTTTGTGTTAATCCAATTTTTTGTAATAAAGCAATATGGATGCGGGCTTCATTTTCTGGATGCTGATTTATCAGTTTTTCTATGTTAGGGACAGATCTTTGTATCTGCTCTGCAGTGATGGGCATTTTCCCCCCGTTTTATAATGAATTTGAAAGAACGATTAAATATTAACACAAGCTATTTAAATTGAAAAGTTGACATGGATTTTAAAAGTTGTAATATGTTGATAGATACTTTAACTTACTAATAGAAAAATCCTATGCTAAAACGTATATTTGCGCTTTGCGTTATTTGCGCTGTCGTGTTAGTTGCTGGAGCTGGTTGTGGTAAAAAGACAGAAGAGACCACTACTACTCCTGCAAATGAAGAGCAGGAGGAGACAAAGTTTGAAAGAGCTCCAGGAGATATCACTCACATGACTGATTATCCTGTTGTTGAGACTTTAGCTGCCAACAACGGTGATTATGTTCTGGCCCCATCAGAATTGATGCTGGATGAGCCAGGAGTTGTAATTTACTACGGAGCAATTGTTTCTGAAAAAGGAGAAAAAGAATCAAAATTAAAACGATTGTCAGGCGGAACTGAAAGTTTGCCAAATGCAGTAATCGTGCCGATCAAGCCAAACCAAAAAGCATCAGTTGGCGATGTATTGCTAACCTGGTGGCAGTCAGGATCTGGTATGGAAAGAGCAATCGTAATCGGAGGCAGTGAAGATCAGCCAACAGTAATGTATTTGGACATTGATTATGACAATCCTTCAGGTGCTGGAAAAGAAGAAGACACCTTGAAGCCTGATACTTTCCATAAACTTAGCGACGGCGATATTGGAACAGCAGCAGCCTGCTTGGATGAAGGTGATTATGTTTTTGTCAGAGTTACAGGTGAAGCTGAAGGCAAACTTTTAACTGACGGATTTGCAGGCACGATGAAAGCTTATGATAAGGAAGACTGTAAATTTATTCCAGTTAAGCCAAATGTAAAAGCTGGCGATACAGTATTTGTTCCAATAATCGGCACTATGTCAGAAGCAGTAGTCGAAAGCGTAGATCCAAAGATTGGTCGTGTATTTGTAACTTATGACTGGGTTGGTACTGAAGAAAAGGCAGCGATTGCTTTTGGAAGTGTGATGAAGGAATTGAGATAATTATCCTGAAACCTGAATCAATAAATGAAATGTTTTAAATAAAACCTCGTATTATGCGGGGTTTTAATTTTTTTCAATACAGGCTTATGCCTGCTTTGCCCTTTCCAATGTTGGCTTGCGCCAAGTTACTTTTTGGCGCCAAAAAGTAACCAAAAACCGCTGGGGGGCTTCAAATGCGAAGCATTGATTGAGTTCAAATATCGCGCCAGGGGCAATCAGCCCCCCAGACCCCAGATGCTATAAACATAAAGAGCATTGATAGAACCACTAACTGATGATATTTTGCTACGAAAATATAAAAATAAAAAACGGCGATTTTGTAGTCCTTCGCATAAAGCTTCGGACTACTGTAATCGCCGCCAACGGTTTTAGTTATGCAGCACCTTTGCCAGACTTGGCTGGCTTATCTTAAGCTTTTTCCATGAGCGAAATTTTGCTGATTTGCTCAAAAGCTGGTTCAAGCTGCTTGAGCAGAACATGCATAGCCTCACGACCAGTGCCCTGCATACAATACTCAGCTACTTTGGCCACCAATTCAGACTTGGGCAGGAAAGTATATTCCACTGCCAGATAGTGAACAATACTGGCCATTACCAGCGGTTCTACCAGCCGACCGATTTCAGTGTTGAAGAATTCCGGATAGGAATCCCCAATACTTTTGCGGATGACGCTTACCAGAATTTTACAGGCCTCTTCAGATCCGGCGATTTTTGCGCCATGCTTGAGGTTTTTGGTGACAGCGCCAAGAGTGGGATTGGGAGTTGACATTGTTTGTTCTCCTGTGGGTTGCGGTTGAGGAGCGAGGCTTGAATCATCTGCCTCTATTGGATTCTCTTCAAGTGCCTTTTGTACTTTATCTGCGAGTTGTGACATATTGCCTCCTTGTCATTTATGCAGCAACGTCTTGTTCTTTTTGTTTAAGATTTTTTTGAAAATCATCAACACAATCAGGACAAAGAAGAATTATATTTGATTTAGAATAGCAATAGGCACACCTTTTGTTTTCTAAGTCTTCTTCATTTAAAATTTCACCGCAGTCTTTGCACAGATAATAATAATTATCTGTATCTTCAGTGTTTGTTTTTTTATCTGTATCTGCAAAAAATGATTTTTCCAGTTCAGTTCTGCAATTTTCGCATTTAAATTGTTCTGAATTTTCTTTTTTAGCTTGTTCTAATTCTAATCTAATAGATTCTTCAAAATAAATATCAAGTAAATGTCTGATTTTGTCAGGATTTTCTTTTACTTTTTCCAGTGCCTGTAAAAATTTTTGATCCTTAATTACTAATGCCAATTTTTGTTTTGATTCATCATTAAATTGATGAATTCCTTTTTCATTCTCTTGATTTTTTCTTCCCAAATATGCCCAATCTTGGCATTTTGGATTTGGACAATAAATAAATAGGCAATCTCCTGCTATAGATATCATTACTCTATATTCATTATCGCATCGCTGGCAGGGAATTAATGTATATTCATATTTATCTTGCGAATACAATTTTTTTAATCTTGCACCAGCATTATCCTTTAGATAATAGAAAAGAGCATTGCGATATTTATTTCTCAGTTCATCTTCAAGCTCAGTGTTGGCAATATTCTGTTCAAGCCAAAGTTCAATTTGACGTTCAATTTCATTTGCGGTTAATTTTCTGAATTTTTGAATCGCCTTTTGATCATCAATAAATCGCTTAAGTAGATAATCATATTTTTTAAGATCATCAAGAAGATAAGTTTTATTGCATCGGGGACAATATAAATACCAGATATTTTCTAACCAGGGAATAGCGATAAGAAATTTTTGGCAACCTCTGATACCTAATTCTCCATGGCGAATGTAAGTGTATTTAAATTCTCCAGTTTCAAATTTTCTTCCTAATAGCCTTCGGCGAAAACTAAGATCTTCATTCCAAATATCAAGTATTGGCGTTTTCATGCATTTATGCCTCCAATTTACTGGGTGTGGTTTTTTAAAAGAACAATATTAACCAGGTATTATATCAGTAAAAAAATAAATTGTCAATATTTTGTTCAAATAAAATGATAATAATAGGATGTTTTTTTATCTAAAATTAGTTAAAAAATTATATTTATAAATATTCTGTTCGTAAAAATTGACAATAATAAGAATGTTTGATATAATAAAAACATGGAAATTTCAGCAGAAAAAATTAAATTAATTGGTCAATTGAGAAAGGCAGGATTAAAGCAAAAGGAAGCGCAGATATATGCTGCTCTTTTAGAATTGGGCGGCGCCTATCCTTCAAAAATCGCTGAATACACCAAATTAAACAGAAGTACAGTTTATAAGATTTTAGAAGAATTGGCCATAAAAGGAATGGTTTCAGAACTTCAAAAAGGCAAAAAGCTTTATTATCAGATTGAAAAGCCTGAAAAGCTAGTTAGATTTGCCAAAACTCAAATTCGTTTAGCAGAAGATCGTTGGGAAAAAGCAAAAGTTCTTTTACCAGATTTAGAAAATTTAGCAGCCATGTTTGAAAATAAGCCAAAGGTTAGATTTTATGAGGGATTAGACGGTGTTTTAAAGGTTTATGCTGAGCATATAAATGTCAAAGAACCATATGAAATGCTTTCTTATGCTAATGCAGCGGGTGTAATTGAATTCATGCCTAAAAATTTTAGAGAAAATTATATTAGGAAAAAAGCAAAGATTAATATCCCTACTCGCGGTATTGTGCCAGATACAGTGGCAGACTTTAATTATAATAAAACGGTTTATAGTATTGTAGATAAAAAGCATTGTCCAAAAATTCGTTTTATTCCAGCAAAAATGTTTCCTTATAAAAGTGAAATTACAATTCATGGCAAGAATATGGTTTCGATTATAAATTTTAAAAAACCAACCATGATTGGTGTGATAATTGAAGATGATGATATTCATAATATGATGCGCATGATTTATGAGTTGGCCTGGGCTGGGGCAAAGGAATTTGAAACAAAGAAAAAAAAGTCCGCTAAAGGTAGATCCGCCTTTGGCGGAAAATAAGTTTGATTTTTAATAATTATAATGATAATATTTAATAAATTAACAAAAATATGGATCAAACATTTATAAAAGATTTTAAAGATTTTAAGAAGAAAGAAGTATTAATTCGTGGCTGGGTTTATAATCTGCGCTCAAGCGGTTCTATTATGTTTTTGCAAATCCGCGACGGTTCAGGATTTGTACAGGCCATTGTTTCAAAAGATGATGCTGATTCAAAAGTCTGGGATGCAGCACAGAAAATAACTTTGGAAAGCTCAGTTGAATTAATTGGAAAAGTTTCTGAACATCCAAAACAAAAAGGAGTTTTTGAACTTCAGGTTATTGATGTAAAAATTTTACAAACAGCTGATGAATATCCGATTGGAAAAAAAGAACATGGCCCTGATTTTTTACTAGACAATCGGCATTTATGGCTTCGGGCGCCAAAGCAGTGGGCAATTCAGAAAATTCGAAATATAATTATAAATGCCACCTATGAATTTTTAAATGAAAATGGCTTTATAAAAATTGATTCTCCGATTTTAACTCCAGTTTCCTGCGAAGATACAACCACTTTATTTGAAACAGAATATTTTGATCTGGGTAAAGCGTATCTTTCCCAGTCTGGCCAGCTTTATTTAGAAGCAGCAATATTTTCAGTTGGCCGCTGCTTTGATTTTGGCCCAACATTTAGAGCAGAAAAGTCTAAGACCCGAAGGCATTTAACTGAATTTTGGATGATGGATGCTGAAGCTGCCTTTGTTGAGCATGAGGAAAATATGAAGATTCAGGAAGATTTAATTTCATTTATTGTTGAAAAAGTTTTGGAAAATAACATGCATGAGCTTGAGATTTTGGAACGCGACATTGATGCTTTGAAAAAGATAAAAGCGCCATTCGCTAGAATGACACATGCTGAAGCTATTAAAAAATTGCAAAAACTCGGTTCTGATATTAAAGATGGTGAGGATTTAGGCGGAGATGATGAAACTTTATTAACCAAAGACAGTGATGTGCCAATATTTATTGACAGATGGCCAAAAGAAATTAAAGCGTTTTACATGAAGCTTGATCCTGAGAATCCAAATGTTGTATTAGGATCAGATTTGATTGCCACAGAAGGCGCTGGTGAAATTATTGGCGGATCTCAGCGTGAAGATGATTATGATTTGCTATTAAAGCGAATGAAAGAATGTAAAATGCCTGTTAAGGATTTTCAATGGTATTTGGATTTGAGAAAATACGGCTCAGTGCCACATAGTGGGTTTGGCTACGGACTTGAACGAATTGTAAAATGGATTACTGGTGTTAAGCATGTGAGAGAGACTGCGGCATTTCCAAGATTGATAAATAGACTGACGCCATAGGCAATAATCAGTAGGCAAAAGGCAATAGTGACGCTCCGGATGGGGCGTTTTTTTTATGACAATAACATGAATATTCCAGGGCATTGACAAAAAATTGAATTGGTAATACATTTTAAATGCAGATTTCTAATCAAGAAGTAAAAGGAGGCGATCGTGGCCGAGGATCAACTTGTAAGAAATATTGAAATTCGTAACAAAATTTTATCGTCTATATATAGATTGCTAAAATGGGCCCCTTTTATCATTGTTGTAGGATTGGTCGCTAATGAATCGTTCATCGCAATGATTTTTGTTCTATTTATAATTCTTGATGAAATAATGCGTGAAAGCACAGAATAATATTCGTGCTTTTTTATTTACTGTTGTTTCAATCAGTCATTCCCAGCTTGACTGGGAATCTCAGCAAAGTTTCAGAGATTCCCGCGTTCGCGGGAATGACGACTGGGGTTAGACAGCGGACGTACCAATTTGCCAAATTATGCGGGTTTGCTATATTAAAAGTGAGGAGCACTTATGACCAAGGAGGAATGCCATGTACGACTGGGACAATATTCCAGAATATCACGGATTTTTACAGGGAATACTTGCCTGGCTGATTTTAGCAGTTATTATTTTTTTGCAATGGTGGGATCACAAAGATGTAAAAGAGATTGAACGCAATTTGAGTGAAGAGGGTCAGGAAAATCTGGAGCAAAACATTGATTCCTGAGTATGATTGTGAATCGAAGACCTTCTGGCCAGATTATGTTGGAATAGTTTTACTATTCTTTATACTAATGCTGGCCGGTTGCTAGAGAGAGGATAAAAAAATGTGGGCACTTGAAGGAATGCGTGATTTTGATGGTGCATCAACTGCTTTGGTATTTTTAGTATTCGCTTTAGGTTTTATTGTTATTTGGGCAGCACTCTATTGGAAAGGCTCGGAGGATGACCCAAAAAAGGGTGAAAAAAATAGCGCAGAATAATATTTCTGTGCTTTTTTGATTAATTGACATAATAAAATGCATTTGATAGGATAAAATGTCCGAGATTGACAACCAAATAAGGAGGTCGAGATGCCTGAAAAGAAAAAAACAGAAAAAAAAGATAAGGCGAAAATGTTTGATAAGGTTTTTTCATTGAGATTTATGCTGTTCTTGATTTTAGTATCAATTTTGGGGATTGGATATATTCTTATCATTAATCAATCAGATTCTAAAAAGGGTTCATTCCCATATACAGAAGAATACTTTGATACAACTACTGGAACTTTTGTAAGCGGGCCAACCAGATTTGCAGGGTCAGAATCTGAGCTTGGTTTGATTGTTATAAGACGAGATTCTGACAGTCGGATTATTTCAACTCCGGCACCATTGACTTTTTCAGCAGAAAAGGGAGACAAACTTTGGCTTAGGTATTTTAAGTATCAGGTCGATGAAATGCGAAATAATGTAATATTGCTAATTGAAAAATTCCAGACGCAGGCGAAGCCTGAAGCTGAGGAACAGACTGATCAATCTATGGTTACAGAAATTACCAAAAATCTTGAGCAATGTAATTATAGGAATGATCAGATAATTGCTTTACTAGATGAAGTCTCAGGCTGTATGCAGAATTGTGAGGGAACAGAATGTGCGAAATGCTATTTTGAAAAAGTGCAGCAGAGGAATTTCTAGTCAGCGCAGAATAATATTTCTGGGTTGCGCCCTGAAATGGTTCAGGGCTTTTTGATTGACTAAACATCAAATACATAATATATTTAAAGTAGAGGAGGATGTTCTTTTACATCAAGGAGGAAGCCCATGGATGATGATGGAGCTGAAATTTTTGGAGCAATAATGGGGTTTTTCCTATTAATCGGACTTGTAAAAATGTTAATTGAAATTGTTATCGCTATTGTGGTTGCGGTGGCAACCATTGCAGCTGTGGTGGGAGTTACATATCTGATTTACAAGGAAGTTTTAGCATATATGAAGAAAAGATTAAAAGATTACATTGATGAAAAAGAAGAAGAACTCAGGATTCATAGTGCTGGAACAGAAAAATTGGATTTGGGTGATTATCACGACGTAGATCAGGCTGTTAATTTTGAGAATAAGGGGTTTATAGGAAAACAATACAAAAAATTACAGCGAGGAGATCGATCATGAAAGAAGAAGGCGGAACTGGAGCAGCCATTGCAGGAATTTTTACAGCGATCATTGTTGGTTATTACGTTTTTATGACAGTTGTGGCTGTAGGAATAGTAGTGGTAATATGCGTCATAGCATATTGCGCGTTTACTCTTGGCCGTACTTACCTGAAATGCAATACCATAAAGCATTGTGTTGATCGGGAATATAATTATAAAATGTTTAAAGTTGACAGAGAATACGATTTTAAAAATAGGCAGCTTGACAGCAAATATAATAGTCCAGGGGATCAATGCATTGATGCAGATGAGTATTCAGTGGAATATAAATATATTAGGCGGAGGAATGACTGATGTGCTGTAATAAAAAAAGGTTTTATAAAATCGACGTTGAGCGCAGAATAATATTCTGGGCTTTTTTGGTTGAAAATTTTTGGAGAAAGTGGTATGGTGGGGGTGAGAATTATAAAAATATGAACAAAATCAGTTCAAACAAACCTGACCGCAAACGTAATCGTCTGCGGTATTTTGATTATTCGCAAAATGGATATTATTTTATCACCATTTACGTGAAAAACAAACAGGAATATTTCGGTAATGTTAAAAAAAATAAAATGATTTTTAATAAATGCGGGCAAATCGTAAAAAATTGTTGGTTGGAAATCCCAAAACATTTTCCCCATGCGATTTTGGATGAATATATTGTAATGCCAAATCATGTGCATGGGATTATTACCATTGACAATGAAAACAACCAAAATGATGCGGGGAATGGGAATAAATTTTCCGATTTGATCGTAGGGAACAAAGATTTTTGTTCCCTACATATCCATTCCCCGCACCCGTGGCAAACAAAATTATCCAGGTCATTATCGCGGTTTCAAAATCGGTGTAACCAAATGGTGCAGAAATAACAACAAATGCGATTTCCAATGGCAAAAATCATTTTATGATCATATAATTCGTGATGAATAATCATTGTATAATATTCGCGAATATATTCGAAACAATCCGGCAAATTGGTCAGGCGATCGAAATAAACACGAAAATGTATATTATTAATTGTTGTCTAAAAATATTCCACGTCTCCCAAACCTCCTATCCCCGGGGGATTTTTATTGTAAAAAAAGGGCATTCATGATAATTTTATGTTATGAAAAGGTCAGATATAAAGCACATTGAATTTTGGGCGCGCGAGCAGCAACTGCCTCTTTTTTGGTTTACTGATCCAGAGCATAAAATTTTTAAAAACAATGTTTTGATTTTTTATAAAAAACCGCAGTTTCATACTTATTATTTAAATACTTTACAGCAAAAGAGAATAAATTTTGGATATAAATATTTTAAAAATTCAGTTAGCTTTGAAAAATATTTTGAATTAGCTGAAAATGAAATTAAAAAGATAAATAATTTTGTCAAAATGGCTCAGGGCATTGAATTTAACAAAATTTCAGACAATGAGCTAGAAAAAATATTTTTTGATTTTAGAAAGATTTTAAATGATTATAGTAACATTTATACAAAATCAGAAGCTTCCAGTTTTGAAAAATTAAAGGATAGAAAAGACAAACAGTTTAAAAAATATTTATATCAGGTTGGTGAAATCCGTTTTAAGTTGCGGAAAAAAGGTGAGCCGGTTTTTTTCTTATTATTGGATAAAGCTTTTAAACAAATTGCTAAAAGACATAATTTAAAAATGAAAGCTGAACTTTATTTTTATACATTAGAAGAATTAAAAAATTTATTTAATAAAGGTAAAAAAGTTCCAGTCAATGAAATTTTAAAAAGAAAAAAAGGATTTGCGCTTTGGAAAATGAACAATAAGCAGGAGATTTTAACAGGAAAAAAGTATAAAAATCTTTTAAGTTGGGTAAATAATAAATTTATTCCGAAAAAAGTTAGCCAGCTAAAAGGCCAGGCAGTTTATGCAGGAAAAGTTAAGGCAAAAGTAAGAGTGATTATTTATACAAAAAGAGATATTGCAAAGAAAATGGCACAGTTTAAAAAAGGCGAAGTTTTAGTCACAGACATGACCAAGCCAGATATGGTTTTGATCTGTCATAAAGCGTCAGCTATAATAACAGATGAAGGTGGGATAACATCTCACGCAGCAGTGGTTTCCCGTGAATTCAACAAGCCATGCGTGGTCGGTACAAAAATCGCCACCCAGGTTTTAAAAAATGGTGATGAGGTTGAGGTTGATGCAGAAAAAGGATTGGTTAAAATAATAAAAAAGGCATAGTTAAGGTTTTGAAATAAGGTTATAATGAATTTGTAACAATAAAATATGGTAGCTAAACTAAAAAAAGTGAAAAAATATATTGAGATTACCCCTCATAAAAGTTTGATGTTAAAAGTTGGTCAGACCGGTTATTCATTGCAGGAAGCGATTTCTGAATTAATCGATAATTCAATTGATGCTAAAATTGAAAGCAAAAAAATAAAAGTTGATTTGAAAATTACTCCTCAATCTGTTTCAATTACTGATAATGGTCAAGGCATGTCAGAAGAAGAAGCGATGAAATCTATTCGTTTGGGATTTTCTGCTAAAAAAGGAAAATTGGGTGAGTTTGGCATGGGAATGAAAACAGCTTGTACATTTTTAGGAAAACGCTTTACTATGTTGACCACTCAGAAAGGAAAAAAAGAACAGTATATTTTAACATTTGATGAAGATGAATGGATGAAAAAGGGAGAGTGGGCTAAACATCTATTTGAAATTAGCCATGATGCACCTGTTAAAAACAGCGGTACAACTCTTATTATTGAACATTTGAAAATTGATCTTAATGATAAAATTTTGGAAGATTTAAAAAATGAAATAACCATTCGTTTTGGCCCTTTTATTTCCAGCAAAGATTTGGAATTAATAATAAATGATGAGCAATGTGTTCCGATTAGTCCAAAGATTTTAGGTGATCCGCATAAGTTTAGTTTATCAGTTGGGAAATATAAGGTGCATGGCTGGTGGGCATATCAGTTGCAGAGATTAAATAAAAGCTATTTTGGGTTTAATACTTTTAGGCGCGGCAGGTTGATTACTACTTTTGACAAGATTGGGTTAAATCCAAACCAAACAATCAAACAGATAATCGGAGAAATAACCTTAGATGGAATATCTATTTCTCATGATAAAAAATCTTGGCAAAAAGGAACTCCGGGCTACAAAGCAATTGAAAAAGCTTTACGAAAATATTTTGTTGAGTTTGAGCCAAGGCCAAAGAAGTTATTAAGCGGCTATGCTGCTTCCAGAGGAATTATTGAAGGCGAAGTAAAAATTATAAATATGTTTATGGCTGCTAATATAGAAAGAGAAATGAATAAAATAAAACGCGGTGATGTTATTGTCACTGAAATGACCAGGCCCCAGTTTATTTTGGGCATCCGCCGGGCCGGTGCCATTGTCACTGATTTGGGCGGCAGTTTGTGCCATGCAGCCATTGTTTCCAGGGAATTTGATATTCCAGCAGTTGTGGGCACAGAATTTGCCACAAAAAATTTAAAAAACGGCCAGCGAGTAATCGTTGATGCTAATGAAGGAGTGGTATATGAAGCTTGATTTACATTTTTTGCAATTTCCCAGGCATCTGCCCAATGACCTTGAAGGCTTTATTTATTTTTATCCCAGAAAATTCCCTCAGATAGTTAAGGCATATACAGAAGCAGCAAAAAAAGTCTGCATTGATCCAAAAGAGTTTGAAAAGCTTGGCAATATTCACCATGATGAACTTTTTGCAGGATTTGAAAAAATTAAAAAAGATTATGATAAAGGCGATCAAAAAGATTTAGCTTTTTTAGTAGACATTGACGCGCGTTTGCATAAGCTTTATTGTTTTCGGTTTTGGGTGGTTAATTATCTTTTTTCAGACGGCCCGCTTCATGAATATTATATTGATAAAATTAAATATTACAGCCGCCGCTTGGTTGAAGTAGGAGATTTGGATGTTGAAGACTTTGAAGCGCAGATTTCACAGGTTCAGCGCAATTTAATGCAAAGCGATTATGCTGATTTGTATTTATTGAACGCTTTGAATGGCGTTAAGTTAATGCAAGTATTACGAGATAAGAAAATGCATAAATTAATAAATGATGTAAAGAAGTTAATTGAAAAACAAGACAAAAAGGAAAATTCGAAAATATTTAAATTGCTTGACCCAGTAATAGATGAAGCGTATGAGAAAAAAAATAATTTTGGAAAAAAATTAGCTAAGGCATTAGAAATAATGATTGAGCAGGCAGAATTTAGAAAAACGCGTATGCCAATTTATAATATGATCATTCATGCAATTGAATTTGAAAAGGAAAATTTAGATTTAGACAAAAGGCATGATCAAATGACAAAACGTATTAAAGAATTGCTTAATTTAGCACAGAAAAAATTTACAAAAGATGAGTATGAGGAATTAAAGATTAGTTACCAAATGGCCAGAAACTTTATCAAATATAAAGATGTGATGGGCAGTATTGATCCTTTGCTTTTGCCATTTTGGTTTAAATTGCTTGGCCAGATATATAGAGTTTTAAAGAAAACCAATAAAAACTTTGCAGTTCCTCCCAGCTCTTTTGGCCCAGGCGGCATGTTTTATGCCTTGGGCTGGTATTTGCCAGATGATTTAAAAGTGAAAGTGTATAATCCTGATTTTAAAGAATTTTCTTTAAAGAATTTATAATTATGTTTATCAAAACATTTAAACAAATAAATTATAAACATGTTAATATTGCTGGAGGCAAAGGAGCCTCCTTAGGTGAGATGTTTCAGGCAAATAGTCCAATTCCACCTGGCTTTGTGGTTTTAGCTGATGCTTTTGATAAATTTTTGAATGAAACAGATCTTAATGTTGAAATTAAAGCAGTATTGGATGAAGTAAATTATGAAGATGTAAAATCGGTTGATGCAGCATCTAATAAAATTAGAGATTTGATTGCAGATGCAGATTTCCCTCAAGATATTGCCAGAGAAGTTGAGGATGAATTTAAAAAATTAGGAGCAGAATATGTGGCAGTGCGAAGTTCTGCCACAGCAGAAGATTCTTCAATCGCATCCTGGGCTGGTGAGCTGGAAACTTATTTAAATGTTAGAGGAAATGATTTATTAGAATCAGTGAAAAAATGTTGGTCATCACTTTTTACTCCACGGGCAATTTTTTATAGAAAAGAAAAAGGATTAATTGACAGTAAAGTTTCTGTAGCAGTTGTAATTCAAAAAATGATTTATAGTGAAATTGCCGGCATAACCTTTACAGTTCATCCAGTTACTAAAGATAAAAATCAGATGATTATTGAAGCTGGATTTGGATTGGGCGAGGCAATTGTTTCGGGCAGTATAACTCCTGATAGTTATGTGATTGAAAAAGATTCCTGGAATATTATTGATGTAAATATTGCTGAACAGGAGAAAGAGTTGATCAGCGTTCCAGAAGGCGGAAATGAATGGAAAGATTTGCCAGAAGATAAAAAAGAAGTTCAGAAATTGACTCAAGATCAAATTATTGAGTTAGCAAAGCTTTGTTATGACATTGAAAAGCATTATAAATTCCCCTGTGACATTGAATGGGCGTTTGAAGGCGGTAAATTTTATATAACACAATCAAGGCCAATTACGACGCTGTAATGAGTAACGAGTAATAAGTAATGAGTAATAATAAAAATCGACGCCATTTCGTCGGTTTTTTTTAATTGAGGTTACGAAATTACGGAATATTACAGAAGTTACGGAAAAATTGATGCTTCACAATTTTATCAAAATACGCTATAATTATAATGATAATTCACGTAAATTTAATCATTTTTTTATTACAAAAATATGAAAAGAACACTAAATTTGGAAACTGTAAACAAAAAGGGGGAACAAGTGATGATTCAGGGTTGGGTTGATGTCAGACGAAATATGGGAAAAATTATATTTTTGGATATGCGAGATTATTCTGGTGTTTTGCAAACCGTTTTAGTGCCAAATGAATTGGATAAAGATTCACAAAAAATACTTGATTCAATCAGGCCGCAGTTTGTCTTGGAAATTGAAGGCGTGGTTAATGAAAGAACTGGAAAAAATGCCAATCAGCAGATGGAAACTGGTACGGTTGAGGTTTTAGCAAAAAATATAAAGGTTTTGGCTGAAGCTGAGACATTGCCATATGAACTTGGCTCTGAAATGAAAATGGATACCTATTTAGACAATGCGCCGCTAAATTATCGGGATGAAAAGGCAAGAGCAATATTTAAAGTACAAACAGCTTTGATTCAGGGTTTTCGGGATTTAATGATAAAAGAAGGTTTTAAAGAATTTCAGGCGCCAAAATTAGTGGCTGAAGCAACAGAAGGCGGAGCAAATGTTTTTACAATTGATTATTTTGAAAAAAAAGCATTTTTAGCTCAGAGCCCACAATTTTATAAGCAAATCATGGTTGGCGTGTATGAAAGGGTTTTTACAACCGGTAATGTTTATCGAGCAGAAGCGCATCATACTTCAAGACATACTAATGAATACACATCTTTAGATTTTGAAATGGGATTTATTAAAGATCATACTGATGTGATGGATATGACTCGAAGAGCGCTAACAGCAATGATGAATAATGTTGCTAAAAATTGTGAAAAGGAAACAAAATTGCTTGACGCAGCCATTGCAGAAGTTCCGGCAAAAATTCCGGTTTTAAAATTAAAAGAAGCTCAGAAAATTATTAAAGATGAGTTTGGCGAAGATTGTACAAAAGAACCGGATTTAGAACCGCATCATGAAGAATGGATAGGCGAGTGGGCAAAAAAGAATCATAATTCAGATTTTGTGTTTGTTACGCATTATCCAGTTGAAAAAAGGCCAATGTATACAATGGAAGATCCAAAAGACAAGGGATATACGAAAAGTTTTGACATGATTTTCCGCGGCTGCGAGATTGTAACGGGATCACAACGTATTAATGATTATAAAATGCTGGTTGATAATATTAAAAAGTTCAAAATGAATCCACTAGATTTTGAATTTTACTTGCAGGCATTTAAATATGGTATGCCGCCAGAAGGCGGGATTGGCATGGGCCTTGAGAGAGTAACGCAGAAATTGCTTGGTTTGGAAAATATTAAGCAAGCAACGCTGTTTCCACGGGATGATGTTAGGATTGATCTTCCATTGAGTAAAGGATAAAAAAATCGTAGTCATTAGTCATTGGGCTTGGCTGCCGGTATAGTTAGTAGTAGATCATTGGTTTCCAAAACTAATGACAAATGATCAAAGACCAAACTGGCTGCTGGTCCTAATGACAAATGACTTTTAATAAAATGAGATTATCAAAATTACAAAAATATATTCTAATCCAGTGCTATCACTATAAAGGCGACCGCATGCATCGCGATCGGCTTATTAAGTTTTATGGAAAAGTACAAAAATCTCCAAAATCAGAAATTCAAACAAAAATAATTTCCAGAAGTTTAGAAAGTCTAATGGATAAAGAATTAATGGTTGGTTATGGCATACGTACTCCGCATAAATGGTTTATTAAGGAGATAAGGCTGACTAATAAAGGTAAGAAAGAATCTAAAAGGCTTTTAGGCGAGCAAATGACTTTGCCGTTGAAAGTTAAAAAAACATGACATATAAAATACAAACAGAAAAATTTGCTGGTCCGCTTGATTTGCTGCTTCAGCTGATTGAAGAAAAAAAATTTGAAATTACAGAAATTTCTTTAGCAAATGTAACTGACCAATATTTGGGACATATTGAAAGAATGAAAGACAAACCTGCTGAGGAATTGGCAGATTTTTTAGTTATCGCAGCCAAGCTTTTATTATTAAAATCTAAAGCCCTGTTGCCAGTAGAAGACGAGGAAGAGCCTGATGAATTGGAAAAACAACTCAGGATTTACAAGCAGTTTTATGAAGCCAGCAAAGTAATGGATAAGTTATTGAGAGAGGAAAATTTTTCATTTAGCAGAGAAAAACCACCAATAAAAATGGAAGTTGAGTTTGCTCCGCCCAAAAATATAAATTTAAAAGATCTGCAAAACGCATTTGTTAGATTGCTGAAGAGATTAGATCCGTTAATCAGACTACCAAAAATATCGATTGCCAAAACTATTAGCCTTCAGGAAAAAATTGTACTGCTACAAAAGTCAATCAGTAAATTTAGAAAGATTGATTTTTCAAAGTTAACGAGAAACGCAAAGTCAAAGACAGAAGTTATTGTAAATTTTTTAGCATTGCTTGAATTGATAAAGCGTGAAAATGTCGAGGCTCAGCAACAGGACTTGTTTGGCAATATTATGGTTAAAAGGACATGAGGCTACGGAAAGAGGTTACGGATTTACGGAAAGTTACGGATATTACGGAAAGCCGAATTACAAATTACTAATTACAAATAAATATTATGCTAAAGACACAAATCGAAAGTATACTTTTTGTCTCAACAAAACCTTTAACCATTAAGAGTTTGGTGAAGTTTTTTAAAAAAGAAAAAATTAAAGCAGGAAAAAAAGAGATAAAGGAAGCGCTGGATGAATTGGTGTCATCTTATAATACAGAAAATTCCGGTATTCGTATTATTAATGTTGAAGACAAATATCAGATGGTCTCTAATCCGAAAAATAAAGAATTGGTTGAGAAATTAGTCAAGTTGGACAGAACTGGTGAATTAACCCAGCCGTCTATTGAGACTTTAACCATAATCGCATATCGCGGTCCGGTTTCTAAAATTGAGTTAGAGCAGATCAGGGGCGTAAATTGCAGCTTAATTTTAAGAAATTTGATGATCCGAGGGTTAGTTGATATGGAAATAGATAAGATTAATAGCCAGGAAATGTATAATATTACACCTGATTTTATGCAGCATTTAGGAGTTAGCACAGTTGACGAATTGCCTGATTATGCTAAGCTGCATCAGATAGAAACATTAGAGGAATTTTTGAGAAGCAAAGAATCATAGTCATTAGTAGTAGGTCATTGGTTTCCAAAACTAATGACAAGTGACCAAAGACCAAACTGGCCGCTGGTCCTAATGACCAAAGACCCATAATTATGATAGAATTAATTATTTCTACAATACTATTACTAAATCCAATCGTACCTGCAGTGACGGCTACAGAATATTTTAATTTTAATTATCAAACTGCTGGGCCTCAGAAAGTAAATGAAGAAAATTTAGGAGTGGAACTGACTGCATCTAATTTTTTAATTCAGGATATTAAAAGCGACAAAATATTATATGGGAAAAATTATGATCAACAAACACCAATTGCCAGTGTTACAAAGCTAATGACCGCATTGGTATTTATTGAAACCAATCCCAACTGGCAGGCTGAGGTAAAAATGGAGCAGACTGACGAAACCAATGGAGCATATCCTCATATTTATCGCGGTGAAGTAGCTACCGTTACTGATTTATTTAATACCATGCTGGTTAGTTCTGATAATAATTCCGCCAAAGCCTTGGTTCGTGTTTCTTCATTGTCTGAACGGGAGTTTATAAAGGAAATGAATGAATCGGCGAGAAAATATGGCTTAAAAAAAACAAGTTTTGAAGATGTGACAGGTTTATCTGAAAATAACGTATCAACAGCTCAGGAAATTTCAGAATTATTATTAATTGCTCTGGAGAATAAGAAGATAAGTGAAGCCTTGCGAATGCCAGCATATAATTTTCCAATTCGAAATAATGAAAAAAATAGAAAAGTTTACGCCACAAATATTTTATTAGAAAGTTTTTTAAATTCTGAAAAACATGGTTATCGTATAATTGGCGGCAAGACCGGATATTTGCCAGCAGCTGGCGGATGCTTAGTTGTTGTTGTAGAAAAGGATGGAAATAAAGTGGTGGCAGCTGTTTTAGACAGCCAGAACAGAAATACCAGATTCCAGGATGTGAAGGCGTTGGTTGATTGGGGCTTTTCTAATTATAAATGGGATTAATCAGAACAATTCGAATTATAAAATATGATTCAATCAATAATAGATTTTTTCAGTCAATTAGATCCAAGGTGGGCTACTTTTTGGCTGTCTATGATCCCAGTTACTGAACTAAGGGCAGCAATTCCTATTGCTTTAGGCGCATATAAACTGTCAGTTGCTGAGACTATATTTTTTGCAGTTATTGGAGATATTATTCCAGCAATTTTTATTTTATTTGGTTTTGAAAAATTAAATAATTATTTGGCTGAAAAGCTTGGATGGTATAAAAAATTTCAAGACTGGCTTTTTGATCGAACCAGAAGAAAGTTTGGAAAAAAATATCATAAATATGGATGGATAGGGCTGATGATTTTCGTTTCTATTCCACTGCCTGGCACAGGCGCGTGGACAGGATCGATTGCTGCATTTTTGTTTGGATTTGAAAAAAAGCGGGCTTTGCTTTTTATATTTTTAGGTGTAATTCTTGCAGCGATATTTGTTACTTTAATTAGTTTAGGAGTGATTAATTTTAATAATATTTTGTAGTTCAAACGGATCAACGGATCTTCAACAGATATCACGGAAATTAACTTAATATCTGTTTCATCCGTTACTGATCTGTAGATCTGTTTTTATGAGAATAGGTATTGACTGCAGAAAAATATTTGATCCAATTAAAAATTCAGGCGCTGGAGTTGAGCGCTATACTTTTAATTTAGTAAAAAATTTATTAGGAATTGATGAAGAAAATGAATATGTTTTATTTTTGCCAAATAATTATTCAAAAGAAGCAATTGATATTTTAATAAGTGAAAAGCAGGTAAAAATAGTTAAGGTAAGAAAAGGAAAAATTCCGTTTTTTTCCAGGCATTTATTTTTTAGTGTAAAATTATATAAAGAAAAACTGGATTTAGCGCTTTTTCCTGCTAATGTTATTCCTTTAGGATATGGAAAGCGTTCATATTTGTTTATCCATGATCTAATTATTTATAAACATCCAGAATGGTTTCCCGCCGGACAATTCTTTGTAAAAAAAATTGTAGTGCCAATGAGCATAAAACGAGCAGATAAAATCTTAGCCATATCTCAATCAACAAAAAAAGATTTGCATGAATTATTTAAAGTCGAGGAGAAAAAAATTGAAATAATTTATCCTTCTGTAGACATATACCCTGAAATAGAGGAGGAGCAGATAAAAAAAATTAAAAAAAAGTTTTATTTAGAGAAAAGGTATTTGTTTTTTGTTGGAACTCTTGAACCAAGGAAAAATTTAGTAAATACTATAAAGGCCTTTAAAAAGTTATTGGAAGATATTCCTGATATTGATTTGTATATTGCTGGTCATGTTGGCTGGCATTATGAAAAAATTGTGATGGCGGCCAGGAAAGCTCGAGGCAAGACCAATATAAAATTTTTAGGACCGGTGACAAACAGAGAAAAGATGGTATTGATGAAGAATGCAAGCGCTTTTGTATTTTTATCTTTTGAGGAAGGATTTGGCATGCCTGTACTGGAGGCGATGAAAGTTGGAGTGCCGGTAATTACTTCAGGAAAAGGCGGATTAGCCGAGCTGATAACTGATGAGAGGCAAATTGCTGATCCTAAAAACGTTTTGGATATTTATAAAAAAATAAAAAATCTCCTGATAGATCAGAAGCTTAGAAAAAATATTATTGAAAAACAAAGAAAATGGGCTGAAAATTTTAGCTGGCGCAATTCAACAAAGAAATTGCTAAAAATTATACAAGGTCAGTAAAATTATGAGCAAAACCATTTGAATCAGTAAACCTATTGGTAGGTTTATTTTTTTTGTTGGGAAAAGATCATGGATTTTAAAGTGAAATTTATGAAATCGCTTAAAAAGTTTTGGATACAATTCGTGGATGCCGACTAAAAAGTCTGGCAGTAAAGATCCTGCCAATCCCATGTATATGGCTGAATAATTATAAATATTGTCTGAATATTTTAACAGCCAGAAAATTGAAAAAGCAATGCAAACTGCCAGGTCAATTAAAACAAATTGAATCGCCTGCTTTGTATGGGTTCTGGCACGATATCTTTCTGCGATTTTTTGATCACCGTGCGGAATTATATCCATTATAAAGTGGGAAATAAATCCAATTAAAAAAGCAAGCCACCAAAAAGGAACTTTTTGGCCGATTAGAACTCCGGTTGCTGCGTGAACGGTTAATAACATATTAGATTGGTAGGTCGGTAGGGTAGTAGGTTGGTAGTTTTTCTCTACCGATCTATAGCTCTACTGATCTACTCCCTAATTATATCACAAATCCACATTAAGTACGGCAATTTCCGGTGGGTTAAACAGTCGGGCGCGAGGACCTGCTTCGCCAACGCCTGATGTTATGAAAAGCTGAGAATTATTAAATTTAAATAATCCCTTATCAAATTTTCTGCCCAATTCATCTGGCAGTGAAGGAACTGGCCCGAGTTTAGGCAATGTGATTTGGCCGCCATGAGTATGGCCAGAGAGCATTAAATCTGTTTTATCATGTGCCTGCATTATAAAGTCTGGATTATGGCACAGCATAATGATTGGCTTGGTTTCGTCAACATCTTGCATTGCTAAGCCTAGATCAGCCTCTCCTGTCCAGATTTCTTTAATGCCAACAAGATATAATTGCTGGTTTTTTATTGTTAATTGTTGATTACTGTTTTCCATCAGTTCAAGTTCGTATTTTTTTAGCATTTGGCGCAGTATTTGTGTTTTATCTTTTTGTTTTGGACTTTTAAATTCACCTAAATGATAATCATGATTTCCAGTGATTACAAAAATTGGATATTTTTCACTCAGTTTAATAATTGGTTCTAAATATTTTACATTCTCTTCCAGCCCATAGATATAATCGCCAAGCAGTACAACAATGTCAGGATTTTGCTCATCAATTTTATCTGCGATTTTTTGACTATATTCAAATTTTTTAAATGGACCAAAATGAGGATCAGAAATGGCAGCAATTTTTATTTTTTCATTTGACTTAGTTTTATTAATATTTATATCATATTGATTTACAAAAAGCAGTTTTGATTCGATAAAGCTGCCGTAAAAAACTATAACCCATCCAATAATTAATAAGATCGCAATTATCAATTTTGTTTTTGATCGTTCCTTGTTTTTAAAATAAAAAAATGCCCTAATCCATCGATAGGCAAATATTGCGCTTAAAATTAAAAAAGCATAAGTTATAAATTCAAATACGTAGAGGAGCATGTTTTTATTTTATATATAATGGCTACGCCATGAAGCTTTGAGCGCAGCGAAAATACTTCATGGTAGCAGGGGCGGGGATCGAACCCGCGGCCTTAGGGTTATGATTCCTACGCTCTAACCAAACTGAGCTACCCTGCCGTCCTACGCTTTTTCAGCTACGCTTCAAAAGCGTAGGACGGCAGGCCATCCTTAGCTTTAAACGAAGCTAATGAGCGTTATATGAATCTTTTATTTCTAAATGCTTTACCAGAACCAGTTTTTAGATAGTATTCAAATTCGATTGCCCTTTTCTCATTATCAAAAACTATGTATGTTTTTATTTTCCAGGGAGTATATGCTTTTGTATATTTACTCATACCTTGATTATGTTCCCAAAGTCTGTCTTCCAGAGATTTATTTGTATGACCAGTATAATATTTATTTTCAAATTTAATGCTTTGAAGAATGTAAACCGTATATTTTTTGTTCATATTTACAGGTTTTAATTCTTGCTAGCTATAGCCGACAAGCCGGTTTAATTAATAATGCCAGCAAGCCGAAGCTCCGACTGAAAGGAGGCGCGAAGGCTTGGTAGCGGGAGGGGGATTCGAACCCCCGACCTCCAGGTTATGGGCCTGGCGAGCTGCCACTGCTCTATCCCGCGATGAGTTCATATTAAATTAAAAAAACCATTTTCAAGGTTCTCGTATATTATAGCAAATATGGCAAATTTTTGCAAGGGGCAGATAAAAAAAGAGCATATTTTATGCTCTTACTTGAGATTAATGGAAATCCAAGAATCGTTGCGTTTTTCTTTATAGTACAGCTTAACATAGCTTTCAGTTTTTTCTGATCGAAGACTTCTTCGAAGAAGCATTTGAGCTTCATGAAGTTCAGGTACAGCTTTTTCGTCAAGTTCCAGGCCAAGAAACTCATAGAGCTTGGGCCCGACTTTAAATCTGATTTTTTTATCAAGAAGCTGCCTAGTAATATCATAAAACGTTTGTAATTCCTGAGTTAGCTCTTTTTCATCTACAAATTTTTCAAAAAATTGATCAATAAGCACTCCGGCTCTTGTGGCTAAATCTGGATCGACTTTTGTGATGCTGGCAACGATGGCAACAATTTTACGCAAGCCATCAGAACTGATAATTGTCAGTTGGCTTCTGAGATTACCTTTTTCATCGACCAATCGGTTATATACATGTTCAGTGAGATAATCATTTCGAAGACGAAATGCTTCGACAACACTTTCGTTTAGTGCAAATACAGTATTAACAATTTCATCTGTTGCTTTTCTTTCTGCCTCAACCTTTTCTACTAAGGAGGCCAGCTCAACCCGCAGTTTCTGAAGCTCTTCTTCCTGTTTTTTGATTTCATCTCTGGCTTCATTTCTTTCTTTTGTCCACTCAACATTTTTTTCTCCCCACTCAGATACAGTTTTTGTCCAGCGTTCATATTTTTTTGTTTCAAATTGGCGGATAGTAGCTTTAGCCAGATTTTCAGCTGCTGCCTTAAAGGAACGATATCCTCTGGTCCATTTGGCTCTGGCTTTGGCTTCTATTTTTTTCAGCTTTTCTAGGGCTTTTTCACCTTTACAAATTAAAGATTCAAGTATATTGATTCTGCTCTTTTTTTTGGCCATTTATGTTCCTCCTTATTTTGAAAAGGTCCAAGATTCGTGAAAATTCACGATATTTAACTTTAATAAAATTTGATAAAAATGTCAAGCAATAAAAAAATCCCTAAAAAGGGAGATATAGCCAGCCATCTCGGCCTGTAAACTAAAATGGCCTGCCATCCGAGGCTCCGAACGCAGTGAGGAGCGAAGGATGGTGGGCGAGGAGGGAGTCGAACCCTCACGAACCGAAGTTCATAGGTTTTTGAGACCTACGTGTATACCAATTCCACCACTCGCCCAAAAATTGAATTATTAAAGATTATACTACATATTAAAAAAATTGTCAAAACCAAAAAGTTATATTATAATGTAAAAGAGTTAATAGTTCTATAACTTATTTTATTTATGGCAAAAGTTGTCTCAATTGTGAACCAAAAAGGAGGGGTAGGGAAGACCACAACAGCAATAAATTTAGGAGCTCATTTGGCAGAAATGGGCAAATTTGTTTTATTAGCAGACATGGATCCTCAGGCAAATGCTACTTCTGGCCTAGGCATTGATTATCAGAGCCTGGATGCAGGTCTTTATGAAGTTTTAATTGGAGACAAAAATTTTAGAGACATTATTATGCCAACTGGTCATCAGGGGTTTCGAGTTGCGCCAGCCACTCGAAATTTAGCAGGTGCTGGAGTAGAAATGGTTGGTCTTGACCGGCGTGAGTATCGGCTGCAGGATGCAATTTTAGAAGTGAAAAATGATTATGATTATATTTTTATTGATTGCCCGCCTTCTTTAGGATTGTTAACTTTAAATAGCTTAGTAGCAGCGGATGAAATTTTAGTTCCAGTGCAGGCTGAATATTATGCTTTGGAAGGCCTGGGGCAATTATTATATACAATTGATTTGGTCAAGCAGAATCTGAAGCCGGAATTGGATATTATGGGAGCAATGATTACTATGTTTGATAAAAGAAATAACCTGTCTGAGCAGATAATGAATGAATTATATCAATATTTCCCAGATAAAATATTTAGAACCGTAGTACCAAGAAATGTTCGCTTAACAGAAGCGCCAAGTCATGGACTTTCTATTGTTCAATATGATGCAGGTTGTACTGGCAATAAGGCCTATGAGAGACTGGCCCGGGAGATAATTGATTTAGAAAGATAGGGGTTACGGAATTACGGAAAGTTACGGATATTACAGATATCCGTAATATCTGTAATCATCTGTAAATCAGTAACCTCAAACAAAAATTAAATATGATACAAAAAAAAGGTTTAGGACGCGGTTTAGGTTCATTGATACCGCCAAAAGTATCGCCTCAATTAGTAAAAGATGAAAATAAAGAATTGGTACAACCGTCAGGCCAAAATATAATTGAAATTGATACTGATCAAATTGAACCAAACCCAATGCAGCCGCGAAAAATTTTTAATCACCAGGATTTGGAAGAATTGGTTGAGTCAATAAAAGAATATGGCATTATTCAGCCTTTGGTAGTAACCAAAACTGATGAGATGTATCAGTTAATTGCCGGGGAAAGAAGATGGAGGGCATCAAAAATTGCTGGATTAAAAAAAGTGCCGGCAATCGTTCGGGATGTGACAGAACAGCAAAAACTTGAATTATCTTTGATTGAAAATATTCAGAGAAAGAATCTAAATCCAATAGAAGAAGCGGCCAGCTATCAGCGTTTGTCAGATGAGTTTAACTTAAAGCAGGATGAAATAGCTAAGAAACTTGGTAAAAGCAGATCAAAAATTGCCAATACTATTCGGCTGTTGCAGCTGCCAGAAGAAATTCAAAAAGTTTTGGTAGATGAAAAAATAACTGAGGGCCATGCCAGGGTAATACTTGGTTTAGATACAAAGAAAGAACAACTTGACTTTTTAAACAAAATTTTGCAATATAACTTTACAGTCAGAGATGCTGAAAGAGAGAGCAGAGAATTTAAGCCAAGAAAGCCAAGGCAGTTAAAATGCGTAAAAGATCCGTTGACTGAAGCGCAAAAGGAAGAAATTAGACAAAAAGTTAATACAAAAGTAGATATTAAAAAAAGTAACGGACAGGGACAGATTGTGATTGAATTTTATTCTGAAGAAGAATTGCAAGAAATTATTAATAGGATTTGCGAGTAAATTACAAATAATTACGAATTATTACAAATGAGTGGAATATTTTTTCAATTTATTACAAATAATTACGAATATTACTATGAGGAAAATTAAATTATTAATGATTTTATTTTTACTGCCAGCATTAATTATTGGCTGCAGCTGCGGAAAGCAGGATCAAGATGCTGACAATGGCAGTACTGATGCTAGATTTGAAATTAAGGAAAGAGAAGCTGTTCAGGAAACGGTCAAAGATTGGGTTGTTTATACAAACCCAGCATTTCAGTATGAGCTTCGTTCTCCAAAAAACTGGACAATCGAAGATGTTGAAAAAAAAGGAGAGGAAGTAAAATTTTATCCTACAAAAAAGGAAGTGACAGAAGGCTATAATGGAGAACTAAGAATATTAGGATATGCTAACTGGCAGCATGATTTTGGTATTGAAAAGTTTGTCAAATCAAAAGCACCGGATAATTATTATGATTTAACTGAAGAAATTGAGGATTTTAATTATAAAAATTTTGCAGCTGTCTGGTTTAAAAATGTAACAAAAGATGAAATGACCTACGATGTTATTGTATTCAAGCCAAAAGACAGAATGATAGTTATTGAAATGTACGACAATTATGAAGATTTGAGTGATATTTTAGGCAGCATGTATTTTTACCAATAAATATTTAAAAAGAATAAGACCGAGATAATGTATCTCGGTCTTTTTTTTACTCCTTGAAATGATCAGGTGTGTTCCACACGGTTACCCGCATTTTCCTTTTCACCTTGATTTCAAATGGTTTCCCTTCGATCAGGGGATTTCCCGTTCTCCTGTCTCTTGCCCAATACGTGTGATCAGATTTGAGAAGGATGAACTTGTCTCTGGGATACTGTTCATAGAAAAACTTGCCATAAACGTCCCCGTCAGCATCAATTTCGAGGAACATCGGAGCTCCGCCAGGAGGTTTGATCTTTCTGATCTCACCAGGGGAGACAATGTCATCGAAAATCGGCTTGATGGCAACAGAGTTACCTGTGACAGGCTCTTTCAGCGATGCTTCAGCAGATTCACCACCGAAGAAATCCACTGTGTGAGCCTTGACCCAGCCCCAGTTGTCATAGATCAGCCAGCCAGCCAGGGCGACCAGGCCAACAACAATGAAAGCTCCGGCCGCATTCCAGCCAACACTGACGCCTGAGGACTTTTTCTTCTTCTTTTTCGGCTTGTCCTCGGCTTGTTTGGGTTCATCCTTTGTGTCAGTAGCTGTATCTTGCTTTGCTTCAGCAGTACCAGCTTTGACAGCAAAAGTCAGGATGAAAATGGTGATCAGAGCTGCCAGGCCTACAACGCTGCCCAGCACAAGACTTGAGTCAGTGTGAGCTTTGACAACTGCATAAAGCAGGCATGTCAGCGCCACTCCGACCAAGAAAACAATGATTCTATACTTCAGTACGTTTTCTTCACTCATGAAGGTCCTCCCGTCGGATTCATTTTACTGAGGAAAGCTTCCATGAAGTTTCCAACATTTACAGTGTTGCCACCGCCTATGCCCTGGGCCATAGCTTTTAGCGTCTCCCAGTTCATGAAGAACTCAGGCATTTTTTCATCAGGGATGTTGAGAGCAGTAGCCAGAACTGTCATTTTGGCTTGCTCTGCCTTTGCCTGATTTTCAGTTATAGTGATCTCGTGTTCAGTTTCCTTGATTATCTTTTTCTTTTCAGCAATTGCAGCTCTCTCTTCAAAGATAATCTTGGCTTCTTTTTCGATCACCTTGCGCAGTTCAGGATCAGCAGCCTGGATTTCCTCAATAGCTGCCACCTTGTTGATAGTGCATCCCCAAAAACTCACGTCTGGGTTCACCCTTTGAATCCCTTGCTCCAGAGCAATAGGATCATAGTAAGGCGGGATTTCACGATCAACTACCTCCCAGATAGCATCAGTGTCTTTCAGGCGAGCTTTGAGCTCTTCTTTGATGCGGTTGATTTCATTTTTCAAATCGTCTTCCGCATCTTTATCTCCCTGCTTGCTCAGCCCCTGATAGAACTTGTCAGCTTCTCTGAGCTCGTTTTGAGCCTTTTCTTTGATTTCGCGCACTTTGTCCTTAAAGAGATTTTTTCGAACGATTTCTCGTTCTCTGACACAGCCTCTTTGGTTGGCGCGAAGTTCAGTCAGCAAATAGCTTTTAATACCACCGTCATCGAAAAGGATCCGCTTGAACGTCTTGAATGGATCAGCGCAATAACGGCGGAAAGCGCCCTGCACATGGTCTTGCAGCTGTTCACCAGCTACGGTCTTTAGCATTCCGTTTTCATCTGTGATGTCTTTGAAGAAGATGTCCTTTACTGCCAAAAAGTCTCTGGCGTTTTGGATATCTACCTTCTTATCACCGGTCAGCCGGAAACGAAACTCAATAGAGATTTCGTTTGCTTTGACCGTAATGTATGCTGGTTCAGTCGCGTTTTCAGGTTGAATCCAGGTAGTTGCTGTTTCTGAACCAATGTTCACTGATTTGTCCCTGGTGTCAATCCAGATGATTTTCTCCCAGGAAAAATACCAGCGGTAGCGGCCAGGATACAGAATTGTCCTGACTTCTTTCCGAACACCCTGCACAAAATAGCAGGTCTTCGGGTCTACGTGTTGGAATTTGACAAAGAACATGATAAATACCCCAACTAGGGCAATCATGCCTCCGATCACTGCCAAATGAGCAGTTCCGTCCATGATTTTCCTCCTATAAAATCCGTATGGTTTTTCTCTAAATTCATACCTATTTATATATAGGATGATAGTGTATTATATCATATTTTTTAAATTTTGTCAATTTAGCCAAATAATACAAAAAGAGAGTAAAATTCAGACTCTCTTTTTATTTATGATGTTAAAATGTTGTTTTTTATCTAAATTTAGCTATGATAAGGCTCTAAGTACAAAGGCTACCAAGGCATAACTGAGGAAAATTACAGCTAAACCAATGGCTGCATAAACCATAGCTGATCGGCCTTTTTTTACTTTATCTGGATTTCCAGCAGAAAACATCCAAAGCGCTCCGCCATAGACAAAAACCGCTAAAGCAGCAGATCCAGAGATGCCTATTACCGCTTTTACAACCCGACCAATCACTTCTGTCACTTCTGCAGTGCCTAAAAAGTTAGGCAATTCCTCAGCTGGGATTGGAGAAGTAGGTCCTTCCCCAGGCTGGGTAACTCCCATTCCTCCTGTTGTTCCTTCAGTGCCTTCAGTACCTCCAGTTGTTCCCTCGGTCCCGCCAGTGCCGCCATCGGTTGGGGGTGTTTGACCTGTTGCTATTTCTTGACAGGCATTAGCAAATGTTTCATCGTCATATTCATAATTTGTTTTAGTACCATCGGCAAAAGTGCAGCAAAAAAGACTTTCATTACCTGGGAATCCTCCCACTAAGTTTGGGATACATTCATCTTTAACTGATTGACCAGTTTGTATACAATGACATTTTGGAGAATTTGGATCAGATGTATCCCATGTACAGTTTGTTGTAAGGGTTGCTAGTGCTGAGCAAGCACTTGAAGTTGTTACCGTACTTGAAGAAATATATGCCTCACAAACACATTCTTGCTCCCCGGGAATTGGTTCTTCTTCTTCAACAACCTCACAAACAAGAGTGTTATTAGGCAATTGTCCTGTAAAAAGATCTCCAAAGGTTGCTAAAACTCCACCTCCATTGCAGAATCCTTCACTTTGTACTTCAACAGTCAAATCTTCACATTCGCACTCTGCACCACCAGATGATGTACATAAAAAATTGTCACAGGGTACAGAGGTAAAAACCTTTCCGTCACAAGAGCATTGGACAGCAGCGCTGACATCAATAGGTATTAATCCAATAAAAAAAAGTAAGCTAATTGAAAAAAGTGAGATTATTGTTTTTGTTTTCATATGAGGGATTACGGATTTACGGATTATTACAGATATTACGGATTAGCGTAATATTTAATATACGTAAGGATCCAACTTTTTATTTTTGAGGTTATGGATTTACAGATGATTACAGATATTGTTTTCTGTAATAATCCGTAATTCCGTAACCATTTTATTTTTTAGGAATTATACTTTTCCAAGTTTTCTTTTTATAGCTTTGAATGTTTGCTCTGGCTGTTCTGGTTTTTACAAATTTAAGCCATTGAGAGTTTGGCCCTTTTCTGTGTTTATCAACCAAAATCTCAACCACATCGCCATTTTTTAATTTTCGGTCCAGAGGAACCTGAGAGTCATTTACATATGCGCTGCCGCATTTATTTCCAATGTCTGTATGTATATGATAAGCAAAGTCAACTGGAGTAGCACCGTCTGGCAGGTCAATTACATCGCCCTGCGGAGTAAAGACGAAAATTCTATTTTGAAAAAAATCAATTTTAACGCTTTCTAAAAAGTTTTCATCGTCTTTTATTTCTTTTTGCCATTTGGCTAATTCTTTTACCCATTCAATTTCTTTTTCTTTAACTTTGCTCCCTTCCTTGTACTGCCAATGAGAGGCTATACCAAATTCTGCCTGATTATGCATTTCTTCTGTTCTGATTTGGAATTCTATTGGCTCGTGATTGTCGCCAAAGACAGTGGTGTGGAGAGACTGATACCCGTTTGGTTTTTGCTGGGCAATATAATCTTTAAATCTTCCTTTGACCGGTTTCCAAATGCTGTGAATGATTCCAAGTGTAGCATAGCAATCTGCAACGTTTTTGACAATAATCCTGGCAGCAACCAGGTCGTAGATATGATTAACATCTTTATCGTATTTTAATAGTTTTCGGTAAAGGCTGTAATAATGCTTTGTCCGGCCGTAGATTTTTATATAATTTATTTTTGAATCTGTTAATTTCTTTTTTAACTTTTTTACCATTGAGTCCAGAGCATTTTGTTTCAGCTTTAGCTTCTTTTTAATCAGGCCCTCAACCCAGATGTATTCATCAGGAAATGCGTATTTAAATGCCTCATCCTCCAGCTTTGATTGTAAGTCACCAATACCCAGCCTGTTGGCAATTGGTGCATATATTTCTAAAACTTCTGAGGCGATTCTCTTTTGCTTGTTTGCCGGCAGGGCGTATAAAGTGCGTAAATTATGGAGACGGTCTGCAAATTTAATAACTATTACCCTGATGTCTTTAGCCATTGAAATAAACATTTTTCTTAGATTTTCAACATATCTTTTTATTCCTCGGTATTTTACATTTCCCAATTTGGTAACGCCTTCTACCATTGAGGCTACGTCGCTGCCGAAATTTTTCTTAATATCCTCTAATGTATATTCAGTGTCTTCAGGCACGTCATGCAAAAGGCCGGCAATGACCATGTTGGTATTAACCTTTAATTCTGACAGATTAATTGCAGTGGCCAGTGCATGATCTATATAATCAATGCCAGTTGCCCGCTTTTGTCCATGATGCGCTTTTTTTGCAAATTCAAATGCCAGCTCAACCATGTCCAGGTCAGCTTTTGGATCATACTTTTTGATATTTGTTAGCAATTTTCGCAAAGTCATATTGAATTTATCTCTCTACTTATATTATAGCAGACTTTTTTCTAAAAATTTCTCAATTCGTTTTTTTGCCAGGGGAGTTTTGACAAATTTTTGCCATGTCTGGTCAGGACCGCCTGAATTTATATCAGTTATTATTTCAATAACATCTTCATTTTTTAATTTTCTACTAAGTTCGACAGGCTGATTGTTTACAATTGCAAATTTGCAAAAGTGCCCGACTTCAGAATGAATTTGATAAGCAAAGTCCACAGGAGTAGAACCTTTTGGTAAAGATACAACATCGCCCTTTGGTGTATAAACGTATATTTTTTCCTGAAAAATTTTGCTTAGTTCATCTTCCCAGACATTTTTTTGAGTTGAAAATACGCCAGTTCGTAAAATTTTTCTGGTCCAATCATTATCTGTTTCCTGATTTTTATAAAAACTTTGAGCAGCCACTCCGAAAAGAGCTTTTTGATGCATTTCTTCTGTTCTGATCTGAAATTCAGTTAGACGATTGCCTGGTCCGATTACAGTAGTGTGCAGAGTCTGATATCCGTTTTCCTTTGGCGCAGCAATGTAGTCTTTTATTCTTTTATGCACAGGCGGCCAGAGCTGATGGATGAGATGGAGCGATAAATAGCAGTCTTGCTCAGTTTTAGTAATAACTCTGAGCGCAAACACATCGTGAATTTCATTAAAAGTCTTCTGTTTTGTTTTCATTTTTCTATAAATGCTGTAGTAATGCTTAAAGCGCCCGTTAACGTCGCATTTGATGTTGTTCTTTTCAGCTTCGCGCATGACCATTTTTGTTACCTTGCTTATGTATTTGTCTCTTGTTTTTTTTCTGTCCTGGCCGAATCGTTTGGCAATTTTTTCATATTCTTTTGGCTGAAGAATTTTAAAAGAATAATCTTCTAATTTCCACCGAAATCTCCAGACTCCGAGTATATCAGCCAATGGAGCCATAATTTCTTTTGCCTGCTTGGCGACTAAATATTTTTCTTCAGATTTGACTTTATCAATTTTTTTCAGAGTATCAATCATCGAAGCCATTTTAATAAAAATAGCCCGTACATCCCGGGCCATAACCAATAAAATTTCCCTTACATTATGACTAAAGTTCTGAGTTTTATTGGTGAAGTGATTGATTTTATTGTATTGCTTAATAAGGGTGCAGATTTTTGAGCCTAATTGCTTTTCAATTGAAGGCAATGATTTAATTTTTTCTTTTGGATCAACATGGGACAAGTGATGGAGAAGCGAGGCAGTAATTGTGGTTTCATCCATTTTCATGCTGCTTAATATTAGCGCAGTATTAATTGAATGAGATAAGTTATTTTTTTCTATTTCGTTTTTTGGATTTTCAAAATAAGTCTGGACTATATTTAATGCTAATAAAGGTTTGATATTTTCTTTGCCTAATAAATCCTTGATTGGCTGCTGAAGCTGATTATTGCGGTAAAAACTTTTATGCAATAGCAGGGCGGCGGCAAAGCCCGGAGTGATTTCGCTTTCAGCAATGTTTTCAGCCAAATTTATCTGAGAAAAATAATCCTCTTTGGTAATTTCTCCACTTGCTTTTTTTTCATCTAGAAAATCTAAAGCACGCTCTACAATTTCAAACTGTTGAGGATTGCTAGCGATTTTTTCTCTTATAATTTTGCTTGACATAGTATCATTTACTATTATAACAAATTGCAGGAAATGTCAAAGGGTTTTGTCAAGATAAGAGGGCTTAAGGGGGCTTGATAAGGCTTGAGAGGGCAGAGATAGCAATAAGATAATGAGGATTAAGAAGGCTAAAGAGGTTGATATATAAAAAGGAAAAGAAGGCTTTTCAAAATCAGAAATAACAATTAACAATCAGAAATTAACAGCCAACTCTTGACAAATTTTTAAATGTTTGCTATAATACAGGTGTTGATGTTGTGGGTTTATTCCCAATGACACATTCACTCCTCGGATGTTTTCCTACGAGGAGTGTTTTGTTTTTAAAGTTATTACAAATATACAAATCTACTAGAATATTTATTAAATTTTTTTATTACAAATGGTTATGAATAATTGATTCAGGATACAGGATTCAGGACGAATGACTTTATCAACATTTTTCCATTGTGTTTAAGATATTGATTTGATACAATACAGCCGAGGGACCGCCGGAAACCCTAGCATCAACATTGTCATTGGGGTTACAATCCGGCACCCTCACTTATAAAATCAAAAAGTAAAAAGTAAAATGTA
>CAYPKD010000005.1:108789-174387 GCA_964411255.1 uncultured Gammaproteobacteria bacterium
AAAATTTGGAGTCCCTGGCGGGACGTTTATAAATGTAAAATCAAAAAGTAAAAAGCAAAATGTAAAAATTTGGAGTCCCTGGCGGGACGTTTATAAATGTAAAATCAAAAAGTAAAAAGTAAAATGTAAAAATTTGGAGTCCCTCGGCTACGCTCGGGACGTTTTTTTATTTTAAAATCAAAATATCGCTGCCTGTTACGTCATTCCCGACTTGATCGGGAATCTCTGAATTAGTGCAGCGGCACGGATTAAAAAATGAGGCTTGAGCCTCAGCTTTTAGTTGAAAGACTGAAGATTGCATGTTGAAAGTTGATGTTTTGATAATATTGACATTACTGGAAATATATACTAATATTTGATAATTGGCTCAATAGTCAGCAGTCAGCAAAGGAGGGAAAGATGTTTGATACGCCATGGAAAAGATTTTTTGTTTGTTTGGCAGCAATGCTATTTTTTGCTGTATGCATTGGTCTGATAGTGGCAATTTCGCCTGCTTCTGCAATTGAAGGTTATATTGGTGGAATAATGGTCGCTGTTTTTCTATGCGGAATCTGGGCTGCATATGGCCCGCCTTTGCCTCGCTTGCAGCAATCAGAAAAAGGAGATCAATTATGATGAAAGTTAGTGAATTAAGAAAACGTCTATCAGATGCAAATGCTCAAGCACATGTGGAAATTGAAAGTAATGATCCTCGAATAAAACAGTTTTTAAAAGAAAATGGCATTACATTAAAAGCGGTGTATGCAAGATCTCGAGAGCCAGATGGCAGTGGTTGGATTCAGCCATTTATAATTGAGGTTGTTCCTGAAAAAGCATATTCGAAAAGCCGTAAAGCCTCCTCATTGTCCCTGTAGATTCATTTCTGCAGGTTTTTTTTTCAAAAAAATTCTTAATCAGCATATTGGCGCAGTGATTCTTTAAAAGCAACATATGCATCTTTATGTTTTTCATATGCTGCACTATCTTGATATTTAATACCGAATACATAGTGCAAATCACTTCCGGTTCCAACCTGTTCTTTGATAGATATAAATGAACGATAGTATGAGCTGTCTTTTGCTTTTAAAGTAACCCAGCGGACTACTTTGTCACCGTATTGGTCTGTAAGTTCATTTTCTTTTTTTTCTTCTATTTTTTCACTTACTAATTCTTCTGTTGGGGCAATGATTAAATAATTTTTCGGATCTCCTCTCCAAAGCGGTGAATAAATAAAAAATTCAACAGTTCCATCAGGAGAAATAAAGTATGCTTCATCCGTTTGCACATATGTGTTCCCTTTATACTCAGTGGTGGGAGCGTTTGGTTTTGCAGTGAAGTTTTGGGGATATTCAATATCAAACCATGAACCTCTATAGAGTGTGACTTCAATTTGTGCAGGCTCAGCTTTTGGTGTGGTTTTGCTTTCTGAAGCTGTTTGAGTTTGAGGCTTTTCGACTTTTTGACTTTCAGGAACTGTTTGAGTTTGAAGTTCTTCGACAGCAGGTGGTAAGGAAGTGATCTGATCTTGTGTTTGGATTTGGCATCCTGTTCCGAGTATAAAAAATACAGAGAGTGATGCCAGTAAAGGTAGTTTATTCATAGTTTTTTAGTAATATAATAAATTTTTTTTTCGTACAACGTTTGCGAGTATTTGATGTACGAATGAAGTGAGGATATGGGCGCAGGTTTCGTAAGAAACCGCAGCCAGAATGCTGTTTCCAAAAAATTATACCACAAAAACAAGCTTATCATCTGAAATATCATCTGAAATATGACAGTCTGGGAATGCAGTTATTGTATAAAATGGGAGTTGTTTTGTTTCAACAATTTGAACAGAAATTGTTTTTGTAAAAGATGTTTCTATTCCTGATATAGTATTTACAACAACATCATTTTCTCCGACGCACTTACTTCGGAAAACGCGCTTGATTCGTGCTTTATCTTTTTCGGAAATGTTATCTATGAGTAAGCAATTCATTTGGCCAACAGAAAATACGTATTCAAATGTAAATGTCGTAGTTTTATATCCCGTATTGTCAACCCAATGAATTTTGTTATCCAATATTAACTCTTGAAACTTAGATTTGATTATTTCCAGAAGCTTTTTAGGATTTTCAATACCAGCGATATTTTTTTCAAATTTAGTGCTAATTGTTTTTAAAGCATTTTCAATATCAACTTTCGAAATCTTTGAATAAAAAAATCTCTTTTGAGTAAAGTCATAGTACCAGTATGGCTGATTGATTAAAGTTTCTTTATATTGATTCTCTACAAATTTGAAGTGCCTCAAAATATGAAATTCATTTGTTGGATTGATTTCGTATTTTTTCAGCTTATTCATATTTAAGTTTATTGATATTTATAAAATAAGAGTAATTTTTTGGAAATTGCGAATAACTGATTTCTATGCAAAATATTTTGATTTTGCAATGCAATTTTATCAAAATAAAATCTTGCGGTCAAAAAAAAGAGGCTTGGCGCCTCTAATTTTTTTAAATAAATTAAGATTTATTAAAAATCTATTTCCTCCATTTTTTCCCCGTATAAAACAAAGTATAGTTCTTTGATTTCATCAGAAGTCCATCCTTCATAATGACCGCCTCCGCATGGATCATTAGGATCTTTAGCCAGATGAAAAAAATCGTTTTCTAAATCACCAAGATGGCGCATGGCATAATTTCCTAGTTGGTTCATTTTGGGGATAAATCGTGATTCCACCCTTTCTTTAACTTTTTCACTAGCTGTTTGAGCACGTTGATGAATGGCTTTGACCAACTCGCTTTCTTTTTGCTCTGGCGCCTGAGCGGATGCAGGCATTGTTTTTTCAGAATTCATAAAGATTTTTGTTTATAATTATAGTTAAGTTATTTTTCGAAAAGTGAAGTTATAATGTGTGGAAATGGTGTTACTCCCTTAAAACACACATGCTTTTTCGAGTAATCTTCGCTGCAAATAGTGCCTTCCAGTTGCACGGAAAATAGAAGGAAGATTACCAAAAATATCCAGAACAGCACTGTTCGCCATTTTGAAGTAACTCTTTTTCGCATTAAAAATAATATAAGCGCTAATAATCCAAAAAAGACTCCAAATAAAACAATTGTAATGCCTTTTTGTTCCGGGTAGACTGCTGGAAAAATCATATTTTTAATTTATTATTTTAATTTTATCAAAATAAAAATTTAAGGTCAAAAAAACGAGGCCAGGCCCCGCTTTAAGTTGAAAGTTATAAGTTGATAGTTGAAAGTTATTCTTTTTCATCTTTTTTTTCTTTTTCCGCCTTACCAGTATAAGTACACTCTTTATTTGAACATCTGACCGTTCCTTTTGGCCCCAGCACTAGCTGTGATTCACAGTCTGGGCATTTTTTATTAACTGGCTTTGACCAAAAGACCTGTTTGCAGTCTGGATAGCTCGAGCAGCCATAAAAAGTCCTGCCTTTTTTAGATTTTCTTTCTATAATGTCGCCCTTTTTACAGTCTGGACATTTTACCCCGGTCTTTATTAATATTGACTTAATAGTTTTGCATTCAGGATATTTGCTGCAGCCTAAAAATTTTCCATACCGGCCGTGCTTGACCTGCATTGGCGCGCCGCATTTTTCACATTTTTCTTTTGTTAATTCCGGTTCTTCAGTTTCAATCTTCCCATCTTTGCCATCAGTCGAAACAATATTTTTTGTGTTTTTACAATCAGGATAATTTGAACAGGCAAGGAATTTTCCAAATCTTCCCAGTTTAATCACCATTGGCGATTTGCATTTTTCGCAAATCTCTTCTGTCTTTTCTTCAGTAAGATCCTTCTTTTGAATTTCTTTTTCTTTTTTTTCTAAATTCTTTTTAAATGGCGTATAAAAATCATCAATAAGCGGCTGCCATTTCATTTTGCCTTCGGCAATTTTATCTAAGTCTTCCTCCATATGGGCGGTGAAATCATAATCAACAATTTTTGGGAAATGTTCTACTAAAAGATCATTGACCAAAAAGGCGATGTCTGTTGGTTTTAATTTTTTTTCTTCTTTGTCCACGTAATTTCTATCCTGTATGGTAGAAATTGTTGGTGCATAAGTTGAAGGCCGGCCAATACCGCGCTCTTCTAAAGCTTTAACCAATGTTGCTTCACTATATCTGGCTGGCGGCTGGGTGAAATGCTGGATTGGCTCAATCTTTTTTGCATCTACTTTATCTTTTTCTTTTAGCTCTGGTAGAATTGTTTCTTTCGTATCAGTTGAATAAACTTTTTGCCAGCCTAAAAATTTAATTTGTACGCCATTAGCCCGGAAAGAATATTTATTTTTTTCATCTTCAATGTCCACTGCTGTCTGGTTCAGTTTGACATCTGACATTTGACTGGCTAAAGAGCGTTCCCAAATTAATTTATAAAGTTTATATTGATTGTTATTTAAAAATGATTTAATTGATTCTGGAGTTCTGTCAGCCTGAGTAGGACGGATAGCTTCATGAGCTTCTTGGGCGCCTTTTGTTTTTTTATATATCTTGTCTTGTAGCCCAAGATATTCTTTTCCATATTCTTTTTCAATAAAGTTTTTGGCTCCGCTTTTAAATTCTTTTGATAAATTTAAAGAGTCAGTTCTCATGTAAGTAATTAAACCAGTAGATCCTTCTGATCCCAATTCAATACCTTCATAAAGCTGCTGAGCAAGCATCATGGTTTGTTTGGCTGAAAAATATAATTTTCTGTTTGATTCTTGCTGCAGAGTTGATGTTTTAAATGGAGTAGGGGCTTTCTTTGATGATTCCTTAAGTTCTACTTTTGCTATTTTATAATTTTGTTTTTGAAGAGTATCTAAAAGTTTGTTTGCCTGTTTTTCATCTTTGATCTCAAGTTTTTTCAAAGTCTTTTGATCGATTTTATGCAACTTAGCCTCAAATTCATTTTTTTCTTTTCCAAAGACAGCTTCAATTGTCCAATATTCATCCTGTTTAAAAGCTTTAATCTCCCGTTCGCGTTCAACAATTAATCTAACCGCTACCGATTGTACCCGGCCAGCTGATAAGCCTCTGGCCACTTTTTTCCAAAGAAAAGGAGACATTTCATAACCTACTAATCTGTCTAAAATTCTTCTTGCCTGCTGAGCATCAACTAAACTAAGATCAATTTCTCTCGGACTTTTTATAGCATTTTCAATTGCTGCTTTGGTAATTTCATGAAAGGTAATTCTTTTTGACTTTTCTTTTTTAGGTTTTAAAATGTGTTCCAAATGCCAGGCAATGGCTTCGCCTTCACGATCTTCATCAGTTGCGAAATAGATGACATCTGATTTTTTTGCAGCATCTTTCAGCGCAGTTACGGTTTTTTTAGCCTTTGGCGGAATAACATATTTGGGCTCATAATTTTTCTCAGTGTCAACTCCCATTTTAGTTTTGGGTAGATCACGGATATGACCAAAAGACGACTGAATGTTATATTCAGCTTTTGGCAAAAATTTTGATATAGTTTTTGCTTTTGTCGGTGACTCGACTATTACTAAATTTTTCATAAAATTATGGTTGAAAGTTGTAAGTTGGAGGTTTATTTCATTAGTAAACTTTAATCTTACAACATTAATCTGTCAACTTGTTACAAATACTGACATTAATTTAAAAACTTGTCAAATTTTGACAATGTTGATAAATGGGCTACGAATCTATCAATATTCTACAAAATTTACGAAAATAAAGTTTTGATAGATACGAATCAAATACAAATTCTATACTATATTTGTATTGTAAAAGTTAGCTTTCGTAGGATTTGTAATATGATTCGTAGTTTTGTAGTTAATATTGAAAAATTTGAGAATAATGCTAAGCTTTTATCAGAATCCCAGAACAGAAACAGGAGGTGAATGATAATGGGTGAATTAAATCCAGAAAAATTTTGGGAAGCTCTTTTCCAATCTGGCCAGGCCCCAGGCGATATATGTGCTATGATTCAAAGTTCAGGATATGACTTGAAATTTATTCGTGCATTGAAAAAATTCCATATTACGTTTCATCGATTGCGAATAATAAAAAAATTTGTACCCAGGTTTGTAGAATCGGTTGAGAAAAAGTTTTTTGAACAGGAATTTTCTAATGATCAATTACGATTTATTGCTGAAAACTATCCTGAGTTCAGATATACGGCTTTGCATAGACTTTCAGAACAAAATCCTTCAAAACAAGATATGAAATGTCTTTTGCATTACCGGGAGTTTTATAAACTTGATCAAATGGTTGAAAATGTCTTAAAAAATAATCCGACAACTTCAGTTCTTTGTGATATATTTATGTATTATCATGAAGCACAGGATAAAATATGGGAAATGTTTAAAGAACGGGGTTTGAATAAATCTATCTTATGTATTGTTATTGCAACATCATTAAATAAAGAAATTTTAAGGGAAGCCTTGCAATTATTGTTAGAGGCAGGAATGACTAAAAGGGATTTGTATTTAATGTCGCAATTTAAACTGCTGAGTGCATTTGAAATAATTAAATTGTTAGTTGAAATGGGATATGAAGAAGAAGATTTTGTAAGAATGTTTGGTCCATTAAGAGAAAGAAAGCCTTATTTAACAGCGATAAGAGAAGATCCAAAAAATTGGGAATATTATTTATTTATGGAGGTCATAGGAAGCTAATAGTTTATAATTTGCGGCAATAACAATTGCCGCTTTTTTAATTAAAACTTTTCCTTGATTTAAGAATCTGCTCTTCAGAAATCCAGTGTTTTCTGAGTTCACCGCAAAGGTATGTTGAGCCGGTGATTATAAGTGTTTGGCTTGATTTTAGATTTTGTTTGGCTTTATAAAATGCCTGCCATGGATCTAAAAAAGTTTGGCATTTTACTTTTGGCCAATGCTTTTTTATTATTGAAGAAATTTTTCTTGGATCAGTGGAATTTCTTTGCTCAATTAAAAAGCGTGTTGCATAAACCTGAGCGTTGAAATTGTCTAATAATGGTTTAAGACATGCTTTGATATCTTTTGGTGCAGAGAGGGCAAAAATAATATGGAGTTTACCCTCGGGGAAGCAGAGCCTCCCCTCGATACTGGAGTTTTTCAGTTTTTTAGTTAAGTATTTTAGTTTATCAGGATTGTGTGCTGAGTCTAAAATTATTAAAGGTTTTTTTTGAACAATTTCAAAGTGACAGGGCAGTTTAGCTGTTTGAATTCCTTTTTCAATGTATTGATCTTTTATTTTTAAATGTTTGGCAATAGTTGCTGCAAGTTCCTGGTTTGGATTATTTTTGAAGTTAACTTTTATTAGATTAGATTTTGTTTTTTTTGTTTCGTTTTGAAATATTTTTAATAGTTGTTTTTTTCTCTCAGTGGTAAAACAAATGTTTTTATGAATAATGCCAGCCTTTTCATATGCAATATCTTTTTGAGTCGGGCCGATTATGTGCAAATGATCTTTTCCAATATTGGTAATGGCTGCAAGGTCGATTCTGCTTAAAGCGTTGGCAGCGTCATAGCGTCCGCCGCAGCCGACCTCAATTATTATGTAATCGCATTTTTTTTGTTTAAAATAAAGCAAAGCAATTAATAAAAAATTTTCAAAATATGATGGCGCATCAAGTTGCTGATAACATTTTTCAATGATTGGTTTTGCTTTTTCAACAGTTTGAACAAATTCATTTGGACTTATATATAATTCATTGACTTTGATACGCTCAATCGCAGTTGTTGGATGTGGTGAAAAGTAAGTGCCCACTTTTTTCCCAGCCTGAGAAAGGATTTGATGCAGAATATTGCAGGTTGTACCTTTACCACTGGTGCCTGTGACCACAATAATTTTTTTTGCAAACTTTTCCGGATTTCCTGCCAGTTTTAATAAAAGTTTTGCTCTTTGTAAATAGTGTTTTGGATTTTTGGCCCCAGTAATAGAAGCATCCTGGCGGATGTTGGCCAGGGAAGACAGATATTCAAAGGTTTGGTTGTAATTACCGTATGGATTCATTTATTTAATGGTCATTAGGAATACAAATGACTAAAGCTAACTTTTTACGTAATTTTGGTTTCCTAGATTCTTAATCATGCCCTTCATCTCCATTATAATCAGATTTGAATTAATTTCAGAAGGGGATAAATTTGTCAGCTTTACGATTTTATCAATATGTTTTGGATCAGAATTTAAAATTTCAATGATTTTTTTCTCAATAGGAGAAGACGGTAGTACCTTTTTATTTTCAGAATATTCTTCAATTTTTTCAATATTTAATTCTTCGAAAATATCCTCGACTGTACAGACAGGTTTTGCACCCTGCTTGATTAAATTATTTGTACCCTTGCTGGTTTCTACCTGAATTGGTCCTGGAATGGCAAATACTTCTCGGTTCTGCTCCAATGCGTACTTGGCAGTGATTAAGGCGCCTGAGCTTTCTCCAGCTTCAATCACTAATGTGCCAAGGCTTAAGCCAGAAATAATTCTGTTTCGAGTAGGGAAGTGATGTTTCATTGGAATTGTATTGATGGGATATTCAGAAATTAAAAGTCCTTCCTGATCCAATATTTTATCAGCCAAATATCTGTTTGAGGTAGGATAAATATTTGCTTTGTCCAGACTTGATCCTAGGACAGCAATGGTTTTGCCATTATAGTTTAAGGCATTAGAATGGGCCAGAGTATCTATTCCCAAAGCAAGGCCGCTAACTATTGTTAAATTGTGTTTGACTAAAGGTTTGATGATTTCAGGTAGAACCTGTTTACCATAATTAGAATATTTGCGGGTGCCGACCACGGCAATTGAATTTGACCTGAGTAAATCAATATTGCCACGGTAGAAAAGTATTGCCGGTGAATTAAAGGATTGATTTAGAATCTCCGGATAGTTTTTATCTTGATAAACTAAAATATTCAGCTTTTCTTTTTGAAAAAGTTCTAATTCTTTGTCTGGTGAAATTGATTTGCGTTTAATATCAAACTCTTCTGCGATTTTTTGATCCAGGCCAGCCTCAATCAATTCTGAAATGTGCGCATTGAATGCTTCTTTTGAAGTAGGGAAGTAATTTAAAAGTTTTTTAAGCCTGGTAGCCCCGATTTTTGGATATCTGAGAATTGCTAATAGGTATTTGAGCTCATTTGTTTGCATATTATATTAAGATATCATATATAAAAGTTAAAAGTCAAAAAGCAAAAGGTAGAAATTTGGAGTCCCTGACGGGACGTTTATATATATTTCAGAAAAGTTAAAAGTAAATATTTGCCTAAAGAAAAGAAATGATTTAAAATATAGATAGATATAGTTCATCATCCATACAGTACTCAACTGTCTGGAAATGCCTGCTCTTTCCCTGCCCCCATCCCCGTCATGCGCCCATTAGATAATCTCTAGTGGGCGTCCCTTTTTTTAAGTAAAAAGCAAAATTAAAAAGTAAAAATATAGAGTCCCAAATGGGACATTTATTTATAAAATGTGTACTATTGACAAGGCTTTGTTATTGTGATATAATATAATTGCTTGGTTCCAAAGACGCTCTGGTTGTAAAAGCCGAGCAAAAAGGTTTAAACCCAGTTTCTCAGACCCATTTCCGCAAGGAGGTGATGCCATGATTGTGTCTACTTCGTTCGCATCGTGACCGAGTGCCAGGTACTGGACCTCAGCATGTGCTTATTCAAGCACAAGCAGATTCCTTCAAAAATCCTCAGTAAAAACCTACCATAAAAATAGACCTGTTAGTTCATTGCTAGCAGGTCTTGTCTTTTAAAAAAAGTAAAAAGCAAAATGCAAAAAGTAAAAATAAAGGAGGCTTTCCAAATATTTTGACTTTTTGAAATTTTCTGTATAAACTATATACGCTAAGAAAAATTGAAATAAAAAAACATCTAATTTTAGCTAAAAAAAAATACGGAAATTCAGAAAAGCCTGAAAATATTGACAAAAAATTGTTTATGTGATATAATGGAATATTCTGGAGTATAAATTAGGGGGCTTATTTTAGGCAATATGCCCACAATTTTGCTTATCGGCCAGGTCAATGAATGCAGCCCCTCCTCTGCAGTCTAGTGCCTGTGTTGGTAAGCAATATTGTGGATGGTATTGCCTCCACAGTTGAATCCCTAATGCCCTCTGGTATCTAGGGATTCATTCTTTTTGGAAGTAATTCGATCTAATATATTTCAAGAACAAGGAGAGAGACGATGAGATTTTTTCTGCCAGCCTTGTTGACAGCTTTGAGCTGTCTGGCAGGTGCAGGATGCCATGTGCATTCAGCGCCATTGGTTCTCGAGGACCGGCCCGCAGTCTATGTGCGGCCGTACTATCGGCACGGGTATTACAATGACAGGTATTATTACCGTCATTACCCTCGCTACCATCACACCACATATGTGCGGCCACATCGGACTGTTGTCCGATCAACGATCGTTCATCGACGACGACCAGTGGCGGTCGTGCATCGGCCGAGGACTGTAGTCCATCGAAAGGTGGTAGTCAAAAAGAACCGGCCGAGGCCGAAATATCACAAGCCTCGCCCAAGATCTGGCAAGCCTCGCGGCGTGACCTATCGGGGCAGAGGGCGTCGGACACGACGCTGAAAAAAAAGAGCGCTGATGAAAATTCTTCAGCGCTCTTAAATTTTAAATAAAAGTATTTCTTTGGATATATTTTTAGTCTTTTCAAAACAGGCCAAGGCCTGCGTTAGGCTTTGCAATGTTGGCTTGCGCCAAGTTACTTTTTGGCACCAAAAAGTAACCAAAAAGTGCTGGGGGGCTTCAAATGCGAAGCATTGATTACGTTTGATGATCTTGCCAGGGGCAATCAGCCCCCCAGACCCCCGATTCTTTCAAAGATAAAAAGTTCTGATTGTTGAGGCTCTTGTTTCGTAACTTTCGTATTGCCTAGAATAATTGAACCCATCGTCCTATGAGATTATTGGTAATCGAAAATTATATAAAAGTTAGAATCTCTTCAATTGCCAGCTCAATAATTTTTTTTAATTTCTTTTTTTCTAAAATCGTGAAATTCCGTAAAACAAAACTTGTGACATCGCCCATTTTTTTTCTTTCTGGTCTGGCAATGCCAATCCGAAGTCTCCAAAAATCTTTTGAGCCCAATTGATTTATAATTGAATCAATACCTCTATGGCCAGCTGATGATTTTTCTCTTTGCAATTTGTATTTGCCAAGTAAAATATCAATATCATCGTGGATTACCAGTAAATTTTTTAAATCAATTTTATAATATTCAGCCAGCTTGCTTACTGTTTCACCAGATTTGTTCATAAAAGTCTGAGGTTTAGCTAAAATGATTGTTTGGTCGTTGATTTTTGCTTTTGAAATCCTGCTCTGGCTTTTTTTATCATCTTTCCAATTTGAAAAGTCTGCTTCTTTTTTTTGAAGCTTATCCAAAGTCATAAAGCCAACATTGTGTCTGGTGTTTTTATATACTGTTCCTGGATTTCCCAGACCGATTATTAATTTAGTCATATATTTTAATGATTATTAGTTATTGGTCCTGGCTGCCGGTTTGGTCTAAGGTTATTTGTTTTTCCAATGACTAAAAACAAATGACTATACTGGCTGCTATTCCCAACGACTAATGACTATAAACTTATTTATTTTATTTTTTTGGTTTTTGTCTTTTTTCTAAAACTATTTTTAATCCGCTTAGATTCAAATCAAATTCTTTTTTCAGGTGATTTAATAAAAATCTTCTGTATTCAAAGCTTACTCTTTTTGGATCATCAACTATTAAAGCAAAAGTTGGTGGATTAATACCCACCTGATTTATTTCATAAATAAAAGGTCTTTTAGCAAATTTTGATTTTGCTCGTGGTGGCTGTTTTTTTATCATCTTTTTAAAAAACCTATTTAAATCTTTTTGTAAAACAATTCTTTTTCTTTCCTCAATTTGCTCAGTAATCATTTCAAGTAGTTTAGGTACCTTAAACCCTGACTTTGATGAAATGAATAATATAGGCATGTCTTTTAAATAGGGTAGATTTGCCTTATAATATTTAACATATTTATCCTGGGTTTTTAAATCTTTTTCCGGGATTAAATCCCATTTGTTTGCAATAATAATATAGCTTGAATGATGCTCTGAAATTAACTTTGTTAAACTTTTATCCTGAGTTGATATTTTTTTTGAGCAATCAGTGATAAATAAAACCAGATCAGTTTCTTTTATTGTTTCCAGACTTTGCCTAATGCCTTGCCGTTCAAGCTGGCCTTTTACTTTATTTTTTTTCCTAACTCCAGCAGTGTCAATGAATTCCAAATTATATTTTTTTCCTTTTTTTGATGTGTATTCAATTTCAATCAGCTGGCGGTCTCTGGTTGTGTGGGGTTTTTCACTGACAATAACTCTTTCTTCTCCAGCAATAGCATTTAAAAGCGACGATTTACCAACATTTGGTTTTCCAATCAGGCCAATGGTGGTTTTTTCACTTTGTTCTTTAATTTGCTGCTGCTTTTTCTTGGTCAGATTGAGTTTGTTCCAAACGATGTCCAGTAGATCACCAGTACCTCGGCCATTGGCAGCGGAAACCGGTATTGGCTCGCCTAGGCCTAATTTGTAAAAATCAGGCAGATTTGGGTCGTATTTTATTGAGTCGGATTTGTTGGCTACTAAGATGATGTTTTTTTTATTCTTAATCCTTAATTTTTTTACAAGTTTTCGGTCATTAGCTAAAATCCCTGCTTGAGCATCAACTAAAAATAAAATCAAATCAGCTTGCTTAATCGCTTTTTCTGCTTGGCTGAGTGACTGCTTATCAATTAGGTCTGGATCCTGGACATCCAGTCCGGCTATATCAACTACAGTAATGTATTGTCCTCGCCAAAGACATTCGCCATATTGGCGGTCGCGGGTTGTACCTTCGACATCTGATACTATTGCTTGTTTTGTTTCGGTTAAGGTATTGAATAAAGTTGATTTACCTGTATTAACCCTGCCGACCAGCACCACGATTGGATTTTCTTTTTTTATTCTGGACATAGTATTAAGAGGTTTAAGAGGGAGTTAGAAGGCGAAAGAGGTGAGATAGGAAAAGAGGTAAAGAAGGCTTTTCCAATATCCCACTGCTCATATCCTGATTCACATCCACCAATTAACAACCAACATCCTTTTTTTATTATACCTTGCTGTGGCAAAATAAAAAAGGCCTTTAAGCCTTTTATTATAATTATTTTTTTAAAAAAGTCAATAATGATGATTAGATATTTGAGCTATCCTGACCTAATATTATGTAAAAATCAGTTGATGGATTGGCCACTTTTTCTACCCAATCTGGAATGTCATTTGAAACATCAACATTGAATACGCTTTTTAGCACCTCATTGGTTTCATCTTTATTTCCGTCAGTCAGATCGTAAATCACACTTTTATCATAATCCTGAGTCGGCGCATTGCCGATTTTTATAACTTCATAACCTAGGTTTTCCAGCTTTTCTGAAGTGCGTCCAGCCAGGCCGTTTGTTTTTGTACCGTTTTTTATTTCAATTTTGGCAGTTTCTTTTGTTTCAATTGTCTGTTCCTGTAAAAATATGTTATGAACAGCAAATTGAATATCTGAGAAATCTTCTTCTTTTGGCATCAGAACAGAGGCTTCCCCGTATTTTGTTCCGTATAGCAGTCCATTAGGTCCGTCTTCCAAAACCAGGGTGATCATATTTTCAGTATCTAATTCCTGGGTTAGTTTTGCCAGGTGAACAATTTCCCAAATTTCCAAATTGGTGGAAGAGTTTTCGCTAAAGTTATTTAAAATTTTAGATATTTTTTTCGGACTTAAAAATGTTTTATATGATAAAGTTTTTTCCCTTACTGCCTTTATGATTTGTTGCTGTCTTTTGCTTCTGGCAAAGTCGCCAGATTCCCAATTATTGCCGTGTCTTGACCTTGCGTATTTTAAAGCATCATCACCATCCATTTTTTGTAATCCTTCGTCAAAATGCACTACCTGGTATTTATAATTTGGCGCTGGATATTCATAATCTGTAAAGGTCCTTTCGACATAGACTTCAATCCCGCCAATATCGTCAACAAAACTTTCAAAACCGTCAAAATCAATCTGGACAAAATAAGGAATTTCCATGTTTAAAATATTGGAAACAGTCTGGGTGGCAAAAATACCTCCAGTACCGGAAGACCTGGCCTCAGCAAAGGCATACGCATTATTTATTTTGCCTTTACCAAATCCTGGTAATGTAACTAAAAGATCTCGAGGAATAGAAATCAAAGCTACTTTTTTTGCAGAAGGCTTAATACTTGCTACCATGATCGTATCTGTTAGATTTGCGCCGTCATGCCCATAGCCTCCGTTACCTAACAACAATATATTAATTCGATCTTCATCTTCTCCCTGTAATTGATTCTCATGCCCTTTTAGCAATTGCCCCATGTTTTTGAAAAATTTAAAACCAGCAAAGTCTGTTTTACCTCCGTCGGAGAAAATTACCTGGAATGAAAAGACAGCTGCAATGGTAATTAATATAATAAATAAGTAAATTATAAACTTACTTACTTTAAATATTTTTTTCCCCTTTGGTTGGAGATTGTCCTCTTTGCTTAACAAATTTATTTTGATTGCCGGATCTAGATGTGAATTTTTACTCATATAAAGGATGCTTCATGGAATTATTATAAGAGAAAAATTGTGATTTGGCAACTGTGAGTAATTTTATATTTGCTTTTACAGATATTTGATGATATAATAAAAATCAATAAATTTAGAAAAAATTGTAAAATTATGACGAAAACAGTCGATAAAGACCCTTATCTAGCAAATAAAACAAAATCTAGACAAATTTTTGAATTTCTTTGGGATTTAGTAAAAGTAATATGTATCTCATTGGCAATAATTATTCCAGTTAGATATTTTTTAATACAGCCTTTTTATGTAAAGGGTGCATCAATGGAGCCAAACCTTCAGGATCATGAATATTTAATTATAAATGAAGTTGGTTATCGGCTGGATGATCCTCAGAGAGGGGATGTAGTGGTTTTTAAATATCCATTGGATCAGTCGCAATTTTTTATTAAAAGAATTATCGGTCTGCCTGGTGAAAAAATTGAAATTAAAGACGGCATGGTATATTTATATGCAGAAGATGAAACAGGCAATGCCAGAAAATATGTTTTAGACGAGACTGATTATCTTGATCCGTCAGTAAAAACCCACGGTATAAAAACTTATTCATTGGGTAATGACGAGTATTTTATGTTAGGCGATAATCGATCCCAAAGTTTGGATTCACGTTCTTTTGGCCCTGTCTATGAGGATTTAATTATGGGAAAGGTTTGGTTTAGAGGCTGGCCGTTTAGTAAGTTTGATATTTTTGATCAAATTGATTACGGCTTTTAACTTTTAACTTTATTAATATATGCCACGACGAAAAAAATCAGACGAACCAGCAATAAAAATTAAAACAATAAAAACACCGCAACTTGTTCGCGGAATGAAAGATTTATTGCCTGTTGATCAAAAGTATTGGAATTTTGTCCGGGATCATTTACGTGCTTTCGCTTCTGATTATAGTTATAAAAGGGTTGATACTCCGGTTTTAGAAAATTCTATTTTGTTTTCCCATGCAGTTGGCAAACAGACTGACATTGTTGAAAAAGAAATGTTTGTATTTACTGATAAGGGCGGTGATAAATTAGTTTTAAAGCCAGAGGGCACTGCAGCAATTGCCAGAGCGTATATTGGTCATGGGATGCTAAATTTACCCCAGCCGGTAAAGCTTTATTATATGGCTCCGATGTTTCGACATGAAAGGCCTCAGGCTGGCAGACTTAGACAGTTTCATCAAATAGGCTTTGAAATAGTTGGCGATGCTGCACCGGCTATTGACGCTGAACTGATCTCAATAGCATCCAGTTATTTTGAAGATATTGGAATTGAAATAAATGTGCAAATAAACAGCATTGGAGATTTATCCAGCCGTGATCAATATAAAAAAGCATTGGTTAATTATTATAAAAATAAAAAGGCATCATTATGTGCTGATTGTAAAAAAAGATTGCTTAAAAATCCACTTCGAGTTTTAGATTGTAAAAATCCTAAGTGCGCTAAGCTTAAGGAAAATGCGCCACAGACAGTAGATTATTTAAGCGATGATTCACGTAATCATTTTTTCAGAACATTGGAATATTTAGATGAATTACAAATACCTTATAACCTAAATCCATTTTTAGTCCGCGGGTTGGATTATTACAATAATACAGTTTTTGAAATTTGGGAAAAAGATGATGAAACCGGTCAATCAGCTCTTGGCGGAGGCGGCCGATATGATTATTTACTGGAGATGCTTGGCGGAAGGCCGACTCCTGCATGTGGCTTTGCCTTAGGGGTTGAAAGAATTATTACTACGATAAAAGAAAAGAAAGTAGAAGTGCCGGAAGATCCAAAACCCGATGTTTTTTTAGCTCAGATCGGGGAACAAGCCAGAAGACGGGCAATGCACTTTTTTAAAGAGCTTAGAAATTCTGGGCTGAGAGTAGCTGCAAATTTTTCAAAAGCAAGTCTAAAAGCGCAATTAGACATCGCAAATAAAATGGGAGCCAGTTTTGTCTTGATTTTAGGCCAGCGCGAAATCGTAGATGAGACAATTTTAATGCGAGATATGGAAAGTGGTATTCAGGAAGTTGTAAATTATAAAAAAGTTATAAAAGAAGTTAAGAAAAAGCTTGGCAAATAGCATTTGACAGACATAATAATTTAAACTAAACTTGATTAGGTAAATAATAAATTAAAGAAAGGACGGTGAATTGAAATGGCCGAGGTAAGAAGAAAAAAAGGCGAGAGTTTTGAATCTTTTATAAGGCGATTCAATCGAAAATTAATGGAAAGCGGCAAAATACTTCAATTTAAAAAGGTTAAGTATTTGCAGCCGAAGAAAAGTAGAAATTTAGGAAAGAAGAGCGCATTGGTAAAACTGTCAAAACAAAAGCAAAGGGAATATTTAAAAAAAATAGGCCGTTTGCCAGAAGACGATACGCCATACCGGCGGCGTAGATAAATACATGTCAATAAAAGAAAAAATTGAAAAAGACTTTTTAGAAGCAGCACGCGCAAAAGATAAAGTGCGTTTAGCTACTTTAAGGCTGATAAAATCTTCTCTGGAAAATAAAAGAATTGAAAAAATGAAAGATTTAACAGATGAAGATTCAATGGCTGTATTAAAAACTGAAGCTAAAAAAAGAAAGGAAGCTATCGAGTCATTTGAATCTGGTGGGCGAGAAGAAATGGCAAAAGCAGAAAAAGCCGAACTTGTCATAATTGAAGGCTATTTGCCAGAACAAATGTCAGAAGAAGAAGTTGAAAAAAAGATAAGAGAAGTAGTTGAAAAAATACCAGAGGAAGAAAGAGATTTTGGAAAAGTAATGGGAATGGCAATGAAGGAGTTGAAAGGACAAGCAGATGGACAAATAGTAAATCAAATTGTAAAAAAAATACTTGAATAAAAAAACGGCCTAAGGGCCGTTTTTTTAAAAGCAAAAAGTAAAAAGGAAAAAGCAAAAAATACCCTGAGGATAACTTAGGCTATTTTTTTTGAATAAATGTCAAAAATATTGTAAAATATGTATTAAGAAGGCATAAGATGGCTTAAGGGGGCAAAGGAGACATAGAGGTAAAGAAGGCTTCTCCAATGATCAATATTTTTATATATTGAAAATCTTGTATATCTTGTAATCTGTACTATCTTGTATGTAAACCTCGTAATCTTGTAACAAAAATTTAAATGAACAAAAAGGCAAAAATTTTAAAGACTGCTTTATTTTTAGGTATTGTCATCATGGCAATAGGTTTTTTAGTACCTGATTTATGTTTTGCCCAGGAAGAAGCGTTAACGGTTGTTGGTGAAGAAGCAGGGGTTGAGACAGGTGAGCCGCTCCCAGTATTGATTGGCAAAATAATCCGAATATTCCTTTCAATTTTAGGAGTGGTTTTTTTATTGATTTTTATTTATGCTGGCTATCTTTGGATGACAGCTGGCGGTGAGGCAGAAAAAGTTGAAAAAGCAAAAAAATGGATGACCAATGCAGTGATTGGATTAGTTATTTGTTTGTTTGCTTTTTCCATAGTTACGTTCATTATAAATCGTTTAATGGAAGAAGTATTTGAACAACCTGCGCCATCATATTATGCCGGATATGGCAGCGGAGGATCAGGCTATGGCGGTGGCGCTTTGGGAAATGGCGTAATTGAAGACCATTATCCGCCAAGAGATGCGAAGAATATGCCGAGAAATGTTTTTATTATGGTTAAATTTTATGAGCCGCTAAAGATTGAGAGCGTAATGGATAATGCAGAATCCTGCGGTGATTTAGGTGATCAATGGTGTGGAGGCATAAATTATGCAAACATTCGAATTTTTAAAACTGAAGATGCTGAAGAAGATGGTGCGCCACCATCAGATGTTAATAAATTAGTAACTAAAGGAGAGATGGGATTAACTGCTGATAAAAAGATATTTTTCTTTAGACCCTTCTGTACACCAGATGATACTTCAGAATGTTTAGGCAGTTCAACCACTGAGACTGATTATAGTGTTTATTTAACATCAGGCATTCAGGGTGAAGATGGTAGCGGTATTTTTGGAGAATTTAATGATTATGCATGGATTTTTGAAGTTGGCACCTATCTTGATTTAACTCCGCCAAAAGTTACCAGTGTATATCCAATGCCGCCTGAAAATGATCCTAATCAGGAATTTTTTGCTAATTCAATAATCCAGATTAATTTTAATGAAGCAGTGCTGCCGCCATCAGTTACCACTACTAGCGGTGAATCGCCAGATAAAAATAATTCTATTTACATTGCTTATGATAAAGAGATTGAGGAAAAATTTGTGGCCGGTACATTTAATGTTGGTTTAAATCAGTTTAAGACTATTGAATTTGTTCCATTAGAAGATTGTGGAGAGGGAATTACAAATTCCTGCGGTGAAACTCCAAAATGTTTGCCTCGAAATTCGGCAATTGAACCATATTTAAAATCAGCCAGTGTAAATAGTGAAGGATTAACTAATTTTCCGTTCAACGGCTTAGTTGATACAGCCGGAAATTCACTGGATGGAAATGAAGACGGCGTTGCTCAAGGGCCGACTGAAGATGATTATACCTGGCTTTTTAGAACAAGCGCAGATTTAGATTTGATACCTCCAGCAATTTTAAATGATGTCAATGCATTACGGCCTACTTTAGCTGAAGGTGAAGTTCAGCCTGATGCACAAGTAGCTGCATTTTTTACTGAGGGATTGAGTGCTAGCTATGTAAATAGCAAAACAGCAGGCATAACCGGTGATAATTGGGCAAAATGGTATGTTTCTCATTTACTAAATGAAATTGTTGATGTTGATGAAAACGGACAGGAATATACTGAAACAAATAATACAGCAATTGACATAACTCATGGTGATTTTGATAAAGCGCCTGAACCTCCTCCTGGAGAGCCGGAAAATCCTTTTAAATATTATCCGACTATGACTTCAGCCATTAGAGATTTACAGCAAAATTGTTTTTATCCTGCTTCTGGACCTGGCTGTACTGATACTTCAGGCTCTTGCTGCCCTGATGAAGCTGGAACGCAGGGAGCAACGACTGATCCATCTTGCGGTTACTATTAAATAAAAACCAAAATAAAATATAAATAATGAATTGGTTTAAGAAAAATAAAAAGTTATTGCTAGGGTTATTAATAATAGCTGGTGTTTTTGTTTGTCTTAATTTTGCGTTAGCACAAGATACAGGTTTAGAAACAGTAGGCGAAGAAGCTGGTATTGAAACAGATGAGGATATTAGAGTACTTATTGCCAGGATTATTCGAATTGTATTTGGATTTTTAGGCGTGATTGCTTTACTTTTAGTATTGTACGGCGGTTTTGTCTGGATGACAGCTGGCGGTGATCCAGAAAAAGTAAATAAGGCAAAAAAGATTTTAATTAATGCCTTTATTGGATTGGCAATAATGCTTTTAGCGTTTTCAATTACTTCGTTTATTATTTCAAGATTGCAGGAAGCAGTTTTAGGTCCTCCATCTGAGTTTGAGGACGGTGATGGTTTTGACGGCGATGGCGGTATTCCTTCCGGAGCTTTTAAGGTAAAAAGTATTCAGCCAGTTGGTGCTTTGCCAATTTATAATGTGGTAGTAAAAGCATCGTTTAATCAAAAGCTTGACCAGGAAATGGACGATGAATTACTGCAGAATAATTTTGAAGTTTATGATGTGGCAGATGATCGGCTTGTATCAGGCAATGTGGTTATCAATAATTACACTTTAAGGTTTACTCCAAACCAGCCATGCCCTGAACCAAATGAGGATTTATTTTGTTTTGATAAATTAAAAACGTACAGAGTGACGTTAAAAAGCGGAATCAGAGATGAAACCGGTGATAATCTGTTCTGCGGTCTGGGTAGTGTTTGTTCAGTAGAATTTAGAACCGGTGAATTAATTGATACTCAAGAGCCATCAGCATATATTACTTCTCCATACAATAATGAAAAGATTTGCAATGAATTTTTTGATGCAATTGCTGATGTTGATGATGACAGCGCAATATCAATTGTAAATTTTTATTTAGATGATCAAAATATTGGAACAGCAGCTCCTCCTTCAGACGAGATTGTATCTTCATTTACTGCTTTATTAAATTTTGAAGTTCCTTTGGCTGAAGAAGGTCCGCATACTATATATGTTGAAGCTGAAGATATTGATAATAACATGACTCAGTCAAATTCAAAGACATTTATTGTGCCAATAGCCCATTGCTGCAATGAAGTACAGGATTCTGATGAGACAGGAATAGACTGCGGTGGAGTAGATTGCGGATCATGTATGGGAGAACCCTGTGACACTGATGATGACTGCGCTGACGGATTTTGTAGTGATGGAGTCTGCGTCAGCTATCCGACGATTACCAGTTTATCTCATACAGAAGGAGCGGCTGGAAATCTAATAACAATTTGGGGATCTGGGTTTGGAGGTTATGTAGAGGGACAGAGTAAATTAGAATTTACTGGTCCTGGTGGTACATTAGTTGAAGGAGGCATTGGATGTGACCCGGCAAGTAGCTGGACAAAAAGTCAGGTAGTGGTAAAAGTGCCTGATGATGCAGTGACCGGTCCATTAAAAATTACTAATGCAGCTGGATTTTGGGACGATACTATTAATGATCGAGGCTGGCAGGGAGAGTTTATTTTAAATCCTGATCTTTCTTGGCCAGGTCTTTGTAATGTGGTAAATGCTGAGGGTGTAAATGAAGGAGAGTTTGAACAGATTGTAACAGCCAATGGAGAAAATTTTAACACTGCCCAGGGAAGAATTTTATTTGGAGAATTTGAAGCTCCAATTACTGGTACTTGGTCTGACACTACTGTTACAGGCATTTCCTTGCCAAACATAGTACCAGGCCGGACATTAGTAAATGTAGAGTTAGCAGCAGAGCAACTAAGCAACCCTGTAGAATTTTATATATTATCAACTGAAAAGCTACCAAATATAGAACAAGTAATCCCAGATAATGGTGGCATAGGTCAATATGTAGAATTAATCGGTACTAATTTTGGCAATTCACCAATTCCAGTTTTCTTTTTAAATGAAACTCTGGAAGGCGGTCAAATGATAGCAGATACAGTATTTCCAGAAGGTTGCTCTGACAGCTATTGGTCTGATTCAAAAGTAATTATAAAAGTTCCTCCTGGGATTTCTCTGGGGCAATTTTTAATTCAAATGAAATCTGAAAATGTGGAAAGTAATCAAATGCCGTTTACAGTAACAGACGCACCTCCTGGTCCTGGAATTTGCGGGCTTGATCCTGATAATGGACCAGTCGGTACCTTTGTTGATGTTTTGGGAGAAGGTTTTGACATAAATGGAACAATACAGTTTTCAGAAAATCAGCCTGGCACAATTTCTGAAGCTTTAGATACTCTTATTCAAACAAGAGTGCCAGCTTTGGCTGTGTCTGGCCCAGTTCAATATTCTAATGAAGAGGGCGTTAGCAGTAATACACTGAATTTTAATGTTGGCGCTTGTACGCCTGAATCCTGCCAGGAGAAATCTATTTTAGAAGGAGAAATATTTGAATGCTGTACCACAGGCGTTTGTCAGCCAGAAGGTGAGTGTGAAGACGTAGTGGGAGCTGGCGACGCGGAATATGTATGGATGTTCAGCACTGGCAAGCTACCGATCGTGCCAAAAGTAATTGAAGATCCTACTTGCGCTGACAATATTCAGTCACCATCTCCATGGATTGATTCTGAAGATGCCTGCACCAATGCTTTGATTGGCGCTAGATTTAATATTGATGTTCAAATGGCTAATATGCCATCAAAGATAAAAGTTGCCAGATGTAATAATCAAAATGAAGAATGTTCATTTGTAAACTGCCAAAGTATTGATTCAGACTGTTTTGAAGAAACAGTAACCACTCTAAAAACTGCTGGTACAGAAAATAATGGATTTTTAAGCAATTATTTTGTGGTTAGTTCATTAAGCGGTAGTCCTTCTCTTCTGCCAAATAGGTGGTATCAGGTTACGATTTTAGGTGGTGACAATGGAGTTAAAGGTTATAATAATGTGGCCATGCCTCAGGATTATGTTTGGCGATTTAAAACAAAAGAAACACCGTGTGAAATTGCAGATGTTATTGTTGAACCATCACCAGGGCAGATCGATGAATTTGAAGGCACTGAACTGTTTAATGTATTTGGCAAGGCAGAAAATTGTAATATTTTAGATGCTGGACTTTTTGACTGGGACTGGCAGCTGACAAATGAAGCAGATAAAGCAAGTCTTCAAACAATAACATATACTGATACAATTAATGTCACTAATGAACAAGGAGAAGAAGAACAGCAGGAAATTGTCAGAAATGACCAGGCAGAAGCAACTGGCCTTGGAGAAACTGATGATGAAAATCCAGTAGTAGTTGACGCTGCTACAACAAGCGAAGAAACTGGTGTTACTCAATCAGATGATGCAGAGCTTTTTATTGACTTTACAGATCCTCGGGTGATTGATTATGGTCCAGAATGCGATACAGCCTGTATTAATGCTGAAATTTGGGCAACTTTTAATACGAAAATGGATGAAAGCACAATGATAATACCAAATCTTCGCGGAAATTTGGAAAATATTTTTATATATAAATGTAGCGGTCAAAATTGTTTGGGATTAACCTCAGTAACAGCTAATTTTTTTGGTACTTACCAGGAGGCAACAAAAACAATAAAAATTAATATACATGAAGATTCAATTTTTGATTATTTAGAGCCGAATACTTATTATCGAGTTTTAATAAAAGATGATGTCCAGAGCCAAAGCGGCATAAATTTAACAGGTCTTAATTTTGATCATGATAATGACGGGTTTAATGATTCTTTTTCCTGGATATTTAGGACCAAAAACGATGATACGCCTTGCGACATGGATAGAGCTGAAGTATTACCACCTGTTTATGAAACCTCCACTCCGCTTGAGCAATTAAAATATTTAGTTAATGCCCGCGGCGCTCCAGACGAGTGCAATCCGAACGGACAGCTGTTAAATCCGTTTGATTTTAACTGGTCTTGGGACAGTACCAAAACTACAGTAGCGGAAATTACCAGTGAAAATATAAGCACTGAATTCCCAGCGGATACTTGTTCAGCTGAATGCTTGAATTTAGGAAGCAGTGTGATTGAATCAATTTGTGGCAATGGCGGATCACCTGATTATGCAGAGGAATGCGACGATGGCAATTCAAATGATGGCGATGGCTGCAGCTCAAGATGTTTATTTGAGCCAGTGGCTGATATCAATGAGGGCGGCACTTGCGGCAACGGACAGCTGGATACATTTGAAGAATGCGATTATGCAATTACTGAAGATGCAGATATATGCACTCCTGGATGCCAATTAGCAGGTTCATCAATTAGCGGCTATGATTGCGGTAATAATAATGTTGACCCAGGAGAAGATTGTGATGATGGGAATAATTCAGCTGGCGATGGATGTTCCAAAGAATGTTTATGGGAAGGTAGTGATTATACATTTGATCAAATACAACAAATTTCTATCTGTGGTAATAATCAAGTAGAAGCTGGAGAAGACTGTGACGATGGTGATTTTGAATCCGGTGATGGCTGTTCTTCAAAATGTCTTGCAGAAGGCAGCCAGGCTATTTGCGGCAATGGCGGTGATCCAGAAGTGGGAGAAAATTGCGATGATGGCAATACTGAAGACGGCGACGGTTGCTCAAGCGTTTGTTTAAATGAAGGTTCAGATTGGGCCTATGGTTCATTCTGCGGTAATGGAATTGAAGAGACTGGCGAAAGCTGCGAAGCAGAAGGCGGAGACTATTTTGGATCACCAGAGCAGCTGGTAACAATGACTGAATCTTTACCAGCAGGTACAAATGAAGATACTACAAATATTATCGCTCAGGCAGAAAATTTTGCTGGTGAAACGAAAGAAGGGACAGGAAATTTAACATTTATCCAGCCTTTTTGTGTAAGTATTGACCCATCATTTACAGAATTACCAGAACCAGGCTCAACAGATGTTTGTCGAAATACAGCGATTCAAATAATTGTAAATCAGCCAGTTCAGCAATCAGGCATTAATGAAGCGATAACCCTGGAAGGACCTTGCTCTGCAGTAGAACAGCCTGAAGCCAGGGTTCCAAATGAATTAAGGCCTATTAAGTGGATTAAAAAAATAGTAAGGAGAATAAAGCAAGTTTTTTCTCCGTCAGCCAATGCATTTGGGTTGGTGTTTGACTGCACAATAGAAATAGATAAAATAAATGTGGTGGAAAATGATGATCAGACAACCATAACTGTATTTCCAAAGGATTTACTTCCGCCATCTGTTTCTATTAGAGTAGATTATTCTGGCCTTAAAAATTTATGCGGAGAATATTTTGGCATAAATAATTTTATCTTTACAACCGGACCAGAAGAAAAGATTTGTTTGGTTGATTTTGTCAATGTAAATCCTCCTGATAAATTTATCACTGAAGCAGATTATCAGCAGACGTATCAGGCTGAGGCAAAGAGTAATGATGCCAGTGCTCCGCTTAATCCGATTCCTGGATTTTATAGCTGGTCATGGTCTTGGAATTTAGAAAGTAATGATTTAGATATACCAGACGATATTCAAATAATTTCATTATCAACTATGGGACCAGAAGGAGAGGAGATTATTCCTGATCAGAAATTATTGGAAACCGGAGGAGCTAATGGTCAGGGTGATATGATTGCCACCGCCAGCATTGAAGAAAGCGAATTTGGAGATATAGGAAATGACATTGTTGGCAAAGGTCACTTTACAATTTTTATTTGTGAAAATCCGTGGTCAGAAACGATGGAAGACGAATTCGCACGTATGCAATGGATATATGATGGTTGGTGGAAGAACTTTGCATTTAATTTTAAGACTTTATATTGCCGTGATTATGGTGATCCTGATAAAACTTCAGATGATTTGCCAAATTTAAAGGTTATCAAAGCACCTGAACCAGAGTTTGCGGCAAGTCCTTGGGATGAACCAGATCCTGTAGTCATAAAAGAATATTTTTTACTTAGAGATGATAATTCACCAGACGCGATTGCGCTTCGGGTTTATACTAATAAAGAAGGTGTTAGCCCAGGACTTTGGTATGATTTGCATGTTCCAAATCCGGGCCAGTATGGTGAGTTGAATGTGGATTGCCTGGCGCAAAATGGTGACTTGTATTGCTACCGTGGCATTCAAGACGGACGAACCGTATATATTTCCGCATCAAATATGCCTGATGCTGGAGTAGATGTGGAATGTGAAGAATCTGATGGAGGGGATTTTGAATGTCTGTCAAGGTCTCCAAGTGCGTTTTATAATAATATTTTTGTCTTTTCATACAGTGAAAATGCAGATACTCAAACTTTAGAGATGTATAATCAATTATTAAATAATTTACGATTTAATATAAATATTCCAGATACTTTGCCAGAAGATAAATTAAGCATTATTCGAGATACGCAAAGAATACATGACATGGTGTATATTCGAGGATTAGTTAATAGCTATTTTGATCAAAACGGCCGTGTACCTCTCCTCAATACCGATGGTTCATTTATTCCTGGCACATATGTAGGTGGACAGGCAGTAAGCACCTGGCCTTCATGGGATATAGTGTTTGGTAATATGCTGGGTACTACGATCTTGCCAAAGGATCCACTCAATGATTTTGGACCGCAATGTGCTGCTAATAATTTTGATGCAGACACCTGCTATAATTCAGAAACCGAACAATTTTTTAATGATTACAGTAAAAAGAAAGCATATGTTTATGATTATAAAATAGCTGAAGGCGGATATTTAATATATTTAAATTTAGAAAATGACTTTGAAGCTATGTTCCCGTCTATTTGTACTGATTTAACGGGCGTTGTTTGCAATTAATAATAAAAGAATATCTAAAAATAAAAAGATAAATTATGCCAAATGAAACAAACAGTCCTACTCCAGGACAAACTCCACCAACTCCGCCAGCATCAGATGAACCAAAAGATATTTTCGCTGAAGTGGAAGGAACGGCACCAGCTCCAAGCGCAGCCGCCGGACCGGCTCCTGTCCCTACTCCTGCACAGCCAAAGGCTGCGTCAAAAAGGCCTCAGGTCACTGGTGCACCTGGTGGTCCGTCAGGAGGTAAAAAAGTAGTAGTTATTGTTTTAATGATCGTCTTTATTGCAATTGTTGCAATTGTCGGGTACTTTATATATAGTCGCTATCTAGCTGTTTCAGATGAACCAGCAGCGCCAACCATACCTACTGTACCGACAAATACGGCTGTTCCAATTAATACTACCCCAGAAGTTCCTGAAATACCTGTAAATGAAGAGCCAGAATTGCCTGTTGTTCCCAAAGAGGCAACGAAAGAGGTTACTCCAACTCCAGGAGAAGATATGGATACTGATAATGATCGATTATTAGATGAAGAAGAAACGCGCCTAGGCACTGATCCGACTGAAATTGATTCTGACAATGATAAATTGACTGATTATGAAGAAGTAAAAATTTATGAAACTGATCCTTTGGATCCTGACTCCGATGATGATGGTTTTCAGGATGGCGAAGAGGTTGCAGGTGGTTATGATCCGTCAAATCCGGCCAAAGGCGCCAGATTACCCGGATCTCCAATCCCAGATGGAATAATTGAATAAATAATATATATTAAAATAATAAGCGTACAAATACGACATAATGTTTTATTTTTTCAAAAATTAATTATTAGTGAATCGTGATATGGTAAATGACAATAAGGAGGAAGAAGTTCGAGTGATGCCTAAGTCTGACTTTGGGCATACTGACAAAACAAAAGAATCAACAAAGCCTGCGTCTCAGCAGGCAACAAGTAGGCCATCAGCAGCAATGCCACCAGCATCAGACAGGGCAGGAGAGCCAATGAGTACAAAACCAAAAAGATCCTGGATGAGGGCAGTGATTATAATTTTTGTTATTGCACTTATAGCTGCGTCAGGTTATTTTCTTTATAGTGCTTATAAGCCTGCAGAACCTCAATCTCCTTTAGTGCCAACAGAGCCGGACGAAATTGAGGATGAAGAACCAAAAGCATTGCCTCCTACTACACCAGAAGAAGTTGCTACCCCAGAAGCGACAGTTGCTACTTCAGAAGCTGTGCCAGAGGTTGCCACTGAAGATGTGTTTCCAGACATCGTCACCGGTTCAAAAGATACATTTAAGTATGGTGATATCTCAGAATTATCACTTGACATGATATCTTCCCAGGATAGTGATGAGGATGGACTAACTGATATAGAAGAGCGGCTTTTTGACACTGAGCAGCAAAATAATGATACGGATGACGACTCCTATTTTGACGGAGCTGAAGTAGTAAATTTATATGATCCAAGAGCAGGTGAAGGAGCTTCACTTCAGGAAAGCGCTTTAGTGAAAACATTTGTTAATGAGAATTATAAATATACCATAATGTACCCAGAATCCTGGTTTGCAAAAGGCACTGACAAGTCAAATCTTGAGGTTGTGTTCACTTCAGAAAATAATGAATTTGTTTCTGTTTGGATTGAGGAAAATCCATCAAATCTTTCCCTAAAGGATTGGTATAATAAGCAGGCGCCAAATGTTGAACCGCAAGACCTGACTGAATTTATCAATAAGAACGGAATTGTCGGATTAAAAAGCCCTGATGGTTTTACCATTTATTTCAGTAAAGACGAGTTTGTCTACATTATTCATTATAATATTGGATTAAAAGATAAGGCAGATTATCCGAGCGTATATCAAATGATGATTGAGAGTTTTAATTATGTTGTAAATCAAAGAGGATGATCACGCTGGAAATAAACAATCAAACCAAAAACAGAGTGTACAGGTCAAGGCTGGAAAAAGTGGCGAAAATTTTAAGTAAGGAATTGAAAATTAAGAAGAAATATAATGTTTCTGTTGGCTTTGTAAGTCAGACGAGAATGAAAGAGCTAAATAGAAAATTTAGAAAGAAAGATAGAGTGACTGATGTTTTATCATTTGCTGGTGATAATGATTCCTTGGGAGAAATAATTATCTGTTTTATACAGGCAAAAAAGCAGGCTAAGGAATTTAGCCATACCTATCACAAAGAGATTCAGTTTTTATTGATTCACGGTTTATTACATCTTTTGGGATATACTCATAAAATCGAGAAAAACAGAAAAAAGATGGAGATGCTGCAGCATAAAATTATGAAGAAGTTATGATAATTGATTTTCGACGATTAAAAAAAAGTTTTAGTTTTGCTTTTTCTGGATTAAAAATAATCGTCAGAAAAGAGCAGAATTTTCGTATACATTTTGCTATTGGCATTTTGGTCGTTATTCTTGGTGCAATTTTCAGGGTAAATATTTGGGAATGGATCGCACTGCTTTTGATGATATTTTTTATTTTTTTACTGGAAATTGTAAATACAGTTTTTGAAAGGTTTGTAGATATGCTAAAGCCACGTTTGAGCGCATATGCAAAGGAAATAAAGGATTTGATGTCTGCGGCAGTGTTAATCGCAGCCATTCTTTCGATAATTATAGGTTTAATAATTTTTATACCACGCTTTATAGCATTTTTTAATTAATTTGGATTTTATTCTGATTTATACTATAATGTTACAAGAATTATCAGGCTAAAATTATCTCAATAATAAAAATAAAAACTTATGGCAGATAATTTAATAGCAGGAATAGACATAGGAACAGCAAATATCCGAGTAGTCGTTGCTCAGATAGCAAAAGTAGCTGACGAAGAACAGCTAAATATTATTGGCGTGATTGAAGTGCCATCTCAGGGCGTAAGTAAAGGCTCGATTGTTAGCATTGAAGACGCTGTTTCGAGTATTTCAAATGCATTGGAAGGAACTGAACGCATGATCGGCTTGCCTGTTGACAATGCTTGGGTTGGAATTTCAGGCGTGCATATTAATTCACAAGAAAGTAATGGAGTGATTGCTATTTCCCGGACAAGTGGAGAGATTCAGGATGATGACGTAGAGCGGGTGATAGAGGCCGCCAGATCAGTGGCAGCGCCGGTGAATTATGAAGTTTTGCATGTTATTCCAAAATCTTTTACAATAGATAATCAATCAGGTGTAAAAGATCCGATTGGCATGTCAGGCATCCGATTAGAGGTCACCACGCAGGTGATTAGAGGCTTGTCTTCACATATAAAGAACCTGACAAAAAGTATTTACCGCACAGGCCTGGATATAAACGACATTATTTTATCATCTTTAGCAGCTTCAGAATCTGTGTTATCAGTTCGGCAAAAAGAATTAGGCGTTGCCTTGGTAGATATTGGTGCTTCAACTACAAATGTAATTGTTTTTGAGGAAGGAGATGTTTTGCATACAGCTGTTATCCCAATTGGGTCAGATCACATAACTTCTGATATTGCTATTGGTCTGCAAACCTCAATTGAAATAGCAGAAAGAGTAAAATTAGAGCATGGCAGCTGTAGCCCAAAGGATTTTGATAAAAAAGACATAGTAAATTTGCAGGATTTAGGTGGAGACAATCAGGATTTTTCAAGAAAATACATTGCAGAGATAATAGAAGCCAGAGTTGATGAAATCTTTGAAAAAATTGATGCGGAGTTGCAAAAAATTAATAGGAGTGGTTTACTACCTGCAGGGATAGTATTGGTGGGTAGTGGAGCCAAATTAGCAAGCATTGTAGATGTTGGTAAGAAAAAGACAATGCTACCTGTATCATTAGGTAAAATACAAACATTTACAACTGCTGTGGATAACGTTCATGACATTTCTTTTGCCACTGCATTAGGCCTGGTTTTATGGGGCTACCAGATGGGACAGGAAGATAATAAGCAATTTGGATTTACAAATAAATTTGGTACAATAAAGGAATCAGCAGGCCGAATAAAAAATTGGTTCAAGTCATTAATATCTTAGGGCCGTAGGCCAGTAGGATAGTAGGTTGGTAGGAAACACCATAAACTTACAGTCCTACAGCCCTACTAGCCTACAATCCTAAAAATATGCAAGAAGTTAAACCAGAGATCGAAACCTTTGCCAAAATTAAGGTTTTTGGTATTGGAGGAGGGGGCGGATCTGCATTGAATCGAATGATTCAACATAGAATAAGGGGGGTTGAATTTGTAGCTATAAATACTGATCTTCAGGCGCTACAACATTCTTTGGCTGATAAAAAAATTCATGTTGGCCGGACTACAACCAGAGGATTAGGAGCAGGAATGAACCCTGAAATAGGAAGAAAGGCAGCTGAAGAATCTCAAAATGAGCTGAGAGAGATATTAAAAGGGTCAGACATGGTTTTTATTACATATGGACTGGGCGGGGGCACTGGAACTGGTTCAGGACCAATTATAGCTGAATTAGCCAAGGAGCAGGGAGCATTGACTATTGCGGTAGTTACCAAGCCATTTTCTTTTGAAGGTGCTCCGCGTAGACAAATTGCTGATGAAGGATTAGAAAATTTAAAGGATAAAGTAGATACATTAATAACCATACCTAATGATCGAATTTGGCAGATTATTGATAAAAAAACACCTTTGCTAGAAGCGTTTTCTGTTGTAGATGAAGTATTGAGGCAGGGGGTACAGGGTATTGCAGAATTGATTACTCTGCCAGGATTAATCAATGTTGACTTTGCCGATGTCAAAACCATAATGAGAGAAACTGGTGCAGCCCTTATGGGAGTAGGACAGGCAACCGGTGAAAATAGGGCAATTGAAGCAGCAAAGGCAGCTATTTCCAGCCCATTATTAGAATTAAATATTGACGGCGCAAAAGGAATCTTATTTAATATTGTGGGCGGTAATGATATAACAATGTATGAGATCAGCGAAGCTGCTAAAGTAATTACAGAAAGCGTTGATCCTGATGCAAAAATAATTTTCGGCGCAGTTATTGATGAAGAATTAAAGGATGAAATGAAGATAACCGTGGTAGCTACAGGTTTTGATCCAAGCGTTGCATTCCAGGAAAAACCAAGAGTCACTCATAGTGTTAGCCCTGTTACCAAGGATTATTTTCAGCCAGAAACAGAAACTACGGATCCATTTCCTACTGAAAAGCCGAAAACCCAGGAACCTGTTAAACAGCCTTCACCGCCAACTCAGGCTCCAGCACAAACTGAACAGCCTGAACAGTCAGTAACTGATACTGAAAGCGATGATGAGGATTTAGAAATACCTGCATTTATTAGGCGAAAAATGATGTAATTACGAATAAGCTAATATAATCGAAAATTATTTAGAAAAATTGAATTAATTACAAATACAAAACTGCCCGAGAGGGTGGTTTTTTGATGACGCTAGACTTCACATAAGGTTATGGTTAGCAGGCAAAATCGCAAAATATACAAAAATGTAAAATTTGGTTTTGTCTTTTTGCGTTTTTATTTTATGAACAGAAAAATTTTGCGCTTGAGCATCATTACTTATCCACAAAAATTTTATGACGCCTAAATCGCCCGATTTTTAGCAGATGTTTTTCAGTTTTGAGGCATGGAAAAATTTATGATATACTAGAAGTAGGAAAGGAGATTTATTGCCTAAATGAATAGAGCATATAAATTTTCCTAATTTAGCTTAAAAAGACCTTAAATAAATATCACATTTTTTTAGGCATTTGTCTAAAACTTTGTGGGGAAAAAACGTTTAAGACTACTTAAACGGCATATTTTTTCTCTCTCAAAAAGGAGGCTGTTAAAACAAACTTATGACATGGGAAGATAATAAAATATTACAAATTAGAAAAAGAGATGATAGAATCGTTGATTTTGGTCAGGAAAAGATTACCAGTGCTGTTTTCAATTCAATGAAAGCAGTTAATGAGGGCAGTCAGGAGCTAGCTGAAAGAATCTCAGATCAAATAGTCCAAATTCTAAATGAGAGATTTCATGAAAGATCAATTCCAGCTGTTGAAGAAATTCAAGATATTGTTGAAGAAATACTGATGTCTAATAAAATGTTTAAGGTTGCCAGATCCTACATCATATACCGCGATCAGCATTCAAAAATGAGAGAGATAAAGTCAATGGTTAATTCAGATGAATTGATGGAAAGCTATCTAAAAAAGGTTGATTGGAGAGTAAAGGAAAACAGCAACATGGATTATTCGCTTCAGGGATTAAATAATTACGTTGCTGCCACTATAAGTTCACATTATTGGTTAAATAAAATATACCCGCCAAATATTCGGGATGCTCATGTAAACGGCGATTTTCATATTCATGATTTGCAGCTATTATCAGCATACTGCTGCGGCTGGGATTTAAAGGATTTATTAATTCGGGGTTTTGGAGGGGTGACTGGAAAAGTAGAAAGTTCTCCAGCAAAGCATTTTGGCACAGCACTTGGACAGTTGGTAAATTTCTTTTATACATTGCAGGGAGAATCAGCCGGTGCTCAGGCAATTTCAGGTTTTGACACTTTTTTAGCACCATTTATTAAATTTGATAATTTAGAATATAAGGAAGTCAAACAGCAATTACAGGTGTTCCTTTTTAACATGAATGTCCCTACCAGAGTAGGCTTTCAGACACCTTTTACTAACATTACTTTAGATTTATTTATACCTGATAACATGATAGATGAACCGGTTATTGTCGGCGGCAAACCTCAGAGAGAAAAATACGGAGAATTTCAAAAAGAAATGGATATGTTTAATGAGGCCCTGGTTGAAGTGATGCTTGAAGGCGATAACAGAGGCAGAGTTTTTTCCTTTCCAATCCCAACATACAATGTTACCAAGAATTGGGACTGGGATTCTCCAATAATTGACAGAATAATGGAAATGACTGCCAAATACGGAATTCCGTACTTTTCCAACTATATTAATAGCGACATGAAACCAGAGGATGCCAGGTCAATGTGCTGCCGGCTACGTCTTGATAATCGCGAGCTTAGAAAGCGTGGCGGAGGTTTATTCGGCGCCAACCCACTGACTGGCTCAGTCGGAGTAGTAACCCTGAACATGTCACGAATCGGATATGTAGCAAAAGATAAAGAGGATTTTTTTGAAAGAATTGCTAAATTAATGGATTTGGCCAAGGAGAGCCTGAAAATAAAAAGAGATATCTTGGAAAGATTTACAGAAGGTGGCCTTTACCCATATACAAGATATTATTTGTCAACTGTAAAAGAACGCTTTGGATATTATTGGAAAAATCATTTTAATACCATTGGATTAAACGGCGTAAACGAAGCATGCATCAATTTGCTGGGAGTTGACATTACAGATCCAGAAGGCAACAAATTTGCCCAGCAGACGCTTGATTTTATGAGTGAGAGGCTACACCAGTATCAGCTGTCATCATCTGACCTGTATAATTTGGAAGCTACTCCAGCAGAAGGCACTTCGTATAGATTTGCCAGAATTGACAAAGAAAAACATCCTGATATTATTTGCGCCAATGAAAAGGAACATAAAGAAAGCGGAGCAGAGCCATATTACACGAATTCTACTCAGCTACCGGTCGGCTATACACATGACATGCTCGAGGCATTGAAGCAGCAGGATTCTCTACAGACAAAATATACAGGCGGTACGGTTTTTCACGGATTTATTGGTGAAAGAATGCCATCAATTCAGGCAACGAAAAATTTAGTTAAAAGAATTGCTGAAAATTTCCACCTGCCATATTTTACAATCACACCTACTTTCAGTGTTTGTCCAAAACATGGATATATTGAGGGCGAGCATGAATTCTGCCCAAAATGCGATGAGGAAATGGGATATGTGGACAGCGCCCTTTTGGAGTGGAACGAGGAAAAAGAACCAATTGAAAAAATAACAAATGAAAACAAATAAATTAAATATAAATAAAAAATAATATCTACAACCTAGGTTGTAGGAGGGAGTAAATATATCATATGACTTCACAAAAATTAGAAAGACAAAAATGCGAAATTTATTCACGAGTTGTCGGATATTTAAGCCCGGTACAGCGGTGGAATAAAGGCAAAAAAGCAGAATTTTCCGATCGCAAAGTATTTAATCCATCTTCTAGTGACTAGCGTTTTACTCTCACCGGATGTTAATATATAATAAAGTTAAGGCTTGTTTGGAGCCTTAACTTTTGTTCTAGATTTATGAAAATCAGTGCAATGCAAACATTAACCCTAATTGATTATCCAGGGCAGGTAGCTGCTACTGTTTTTACTTTTGGCTGCAGTTTCCGATGTCATTTTTGTCATAACCCAGAGCTTGTGTTGCCGTCCCAAAAGGTAAAAACATTATCCGAGAAAGATATTTTAGAATTTTTAGAAAAGAGGAAGGATTTTTTAGATGGATTATGCATTACTGGCGGTGAACCGACTATTTGGAAGGATTTGCCAGAATTTATAAAAAAAGTGAAAAAGAAGAAATTAAAAGTAAAACTCGATACCAATGGAACCAATCCAGAGATGCTTAAGGATTTAATAGAAAAAAAATTAATTGATTATGTAGCAATGGATATTAAAGCGCCTTGGGACAAATATGAAAATATTGTTGGAAAAAAAATTGATATTAAAAAAATTAAAAAAAGCGCAAAACTTTTACTTGATGGCAAGCTTGATTATGAATTTAGAAGCACAATTCTACCGCGCCTACATCCGGTTAAAGATATAATTCAAATGGCAGAACAGATCAAAGGAGCGCACAAGTATTATTTACAACAGTTTAAACCATTTGCTAAAATGGTAAATAAGGAATATATAAATGAAAAGCCATACAGACAGGCTGATTTAAAAAAGATCTGTATTAAAATAAAGCCAATGTTTAAAAAATGCGAGGTTAGAGAAAACGTGTAAAGGTTACGGACTGATGCGGATTTTGGCAGATTATTGCAGAGTAGAGCAGGCTTTACGCGGACAATCCCTGCTGTCCAATCTGTCATCTCGAGCCCCTCGACTACGCTCAGGCCATGGCTCGGGGCAGGCTCCGTCGAGAGATCTTATATCAGACTTGCATAACCCAAAACAGGAGTAAATTTAGAAATTTATATTTTATATTTGATAATATTAAAATAATGACTAATGAATAATGTCTAACGATGTTATGCCAGAAAAGCCAGACCAATCATTAGAAAGTCAATTAAAAATGGCCCGCCCGCAGCGTGCTGAGGTTAAGCGTGTGCCGCTAACGCCTGATGAAGATAAGTTTTTGTTTTTAATTTTAAATAAAGCAATTGCAGCGGAAAAGGCTGGCGATTTAGCAAAGGCGATTGGATTTTATACAGACTATAAAAACGAGTTATTAAAGATAAAAGGAAAAAAAGAAGGTGAAAAGACTTTTGAACTGAAAAAGCAATATAATGAACAAATTGATACTTTGAAAAAGGCCGGGTTGATTGAGCAATTACCAAGTGGAGAAATGGGATTTGTTGATATAAATGGCCAACCAAGAAGAATCCCGACTTATGAAGAAATTTTAGAGCGAGTTGAGGCCAAGAAAGAATTTGTTGAAAAAAAGAAAGAACAAGGTTTTACGCAACTGCTTTTAGTGCCGTTTGGTATGAAATTGAGTGATATGGCCGAGAAAGCCAAGGAATTAATATTAAAAAAACATAGACAAGGTAAATTAAAGGGGACAAACGGAGATGAGCTTGAATTGAATGAAGATCAGCCTTTTTGGCTGGCAGAAGAGTATAAAGGGGGAGAAGTGGATATTGGTGAAGATAGCGATTTAGTTTATTTTCCAGAAAAGTATGATCAGGAAAATCACGGCGGAAAAACCAAGAAGGAAATTATAGAAAAGACAGATGGCTGGGACATAATGTTTATAGAAGATTTATCGGATTTGCCAGCAGAAGGCAAGGGAAAAGAAGTTGGCGGAAGAAAGCAATTGGAAGCGAATAAAACGCCGGAGCAATATTTAAAAAAAATGAAAGAAGACGAGCAATACGCGGGAGAGAGCGGCATGACGCCTGAAGCTGAGCTGGCATATTTTATGCATTATTTGCAGAAAAATAATCAGGTAATTGATGATTGGGAAGGCAGCGGTAAAGTTAATTGGAATTTAGGCGGATATTTAAAAAGCTCGGGCGGCGTTTGCTGTTCAAGCTGGCTTCGGTCTGGTCGGCGGATGCGCCTGTTTTGGGTCGGTTCTGGTCTTCCCGATGACTTTCGCGCGGTTCGTGCCTCGGTCAGGATTTAGGATCTTGACCTTTGATATTTGATCCTTTTTTTGTTTTTTTTATCTTTGTTTTTTTAAAATCGGTGAATACAGGCTTACCTCGGAGTAAGCTACCGAAACGTGTCTACTATTGAATTATAGTAATATGTTTAATACAAACCTGGGCGGCATTTGCTATATTTCATGGTATAATATTAATAACAATAAAAAATTTGTAATCAATTTTTAACATCTAACTTTTGACTTGTAACTTATATTTATATGGAGGGTAAAAAAATAGAAGAAGAAATTAGACAAATAAAATCTTTATTAAAAAGAAATTTGGAATATTCAAGACAGGCAATAGAAATAGCTGAGAGAAACAAAAGATATATTTTGTGGATCAAGATTATTAATCTGCTTAAATTAATTGTAATTTTAATTCCTATTATTTTGGCCTTAATTTATTTGCCGCCAGTTGTAAAAGAATTTGTAGGCAAATATAAGGATTTATTCGGACCAGGAGGATTTTTTATAGAATATTTTTCTAAATAAAACAAAGACCCACCAAGTGCTCGGTGGGTTTTATAATACTCCTGTTTGATTACTAGAGGTGAACTTCGAAGATCTTGGATTTCGGATGCCTAGAATTCCGGCCGTTGACCGGGCTGAGAATCCGTCGTCCAATCATTCGACTGATCGCCCTTTTCAATCCCCTGCAAGTTCGGGGCAGATGGCGCGCCATTGGCAGCGTGCTCAGATCCTCATCATCGAACTGATCTGGATCTGGAACTGCTACCCTGACAGCCACCTTGCCGACAACCTCGACAGGCTTGGCATGCGAGCCAATGAACTGAAAAAAGCGGGCAATCTCCATTTCTCTGGTCATTCGTGACCTCCCTTTATATAAAAATGAACTTCAGAGTAATCATATTATAATAACATATTTTTATAATTAAGTCAATAGATTTAGCTATTATTTATCTAATTTTAGCTATTTTTATATGATTATATTATGACTTTTAATTATGTAAAATTTAGTGTAAAATATAAGATATGGATTTTGCACAAGTGGTATTAAATACTGTACGAAAAGTGCCAAAAGGCAAAATAACAACCTATAAATTGCTTGCAAAAGCTTGTAATAAGCCAAAAGCAAGCAGATCAGTGGGAAGAGCATTAAATAAAAATAAATGTTCATTTTTTGAAAATATTGCTAAAAATAAAATGATCCCCTGTCATCGAGTAATATATTCTAATGGCAGAATTGGTGGATTTTCGAAAGGTGTTGAAAAAAAGATTGTATTATTAGAAAAGGAGGGAGTTTTGGTGCAGAATGGGCGAGTGTTGGAGTTTAGTGAAAGATTATATGAATTCAAAGATTAATTATATTAAATTTAGTTATTGGGCGTTGGGATTGGCAGCCAGTATAGTCATTAGGTTTTCTAAAGACAAATGGCCAATGACAGAACTGGCAGCTTTTGACTAAAGCCCAATGACCATTCAATAATATGGACAAAACTAAAAAATCTTATTCAAAAAAATTTGTTGTTTTTATTGTAATTGTCTCATTATTTTGGGGCAGCTTAGCTGGTGCTTTTTTTGGTTTTATAGGCGGTGTATTAGGACCAAATTTATTGTCACCTTATATATCCAAAACTTCATGGGGCCAAGCATTAATTGAGCAGGGCACAAAAAATATAACATTACAAATTGAAGAAGAATCAGAAACAATTGATGTGGTTGAAAAAGTATCGCCTTCAGTTGTCAGTATTGTAATATCAAAGGAATTAGATAATTTTTATAATATTAGCGGACCATTTGATTTTTTTGACAACTTTTTCCCCTTCTTTCAAAGAAGATCACCTCAGCCAGAAAACGATGAACCAATAATACAAAAAGTAGGAGGAGGAACAGGATTTATAATTTCTGAAGATGGCATGATATTAACAAATAAACATGTGGTTGATGATGAGGATGCTGAATACACAGTAATTTTAAATGATGGCACTGAATATGAAGCAACAGTTTTAGGCAGGGATTTTACAAATGACATTGCAGTGATAAAAATTGAAGCAGAAAATTTATCAGTTGTTGAATTGGGTGATTCAGATGATATAAAAATAGGACAAACAGTAATTGCTATTGGAAATGCTTTGGCAGAATTTTCAAATACGGTGACTAAGGGAGTAATCAGCGGAATTAATAGAGAAATAACTGCTGGTACCTCGACTGGCCAGTCAGAAGAAATTAGAGAGGCTATCCAAACTGATGCAGCGATTAACCCAGGCAATTCTGGCGGACCATTACTGAATTTGAAAGGCCAGGTGATTGGCATTAATACAGCAATGAGCCAGGGCGGACAATTAGTCGGTTTTGCCATACCAGTTAATACAGCTAAACAAATTATTGAAAGTGTGAAAGAACATGGTAGAATTGTCAGACCATGGCTAGGGGTTCGTTATATTCCAATTAATGAACAAATTGCAAAAGAAAATAGTTTAGACTTTGATTATGGAGTTTTAATTTTGCGAGGCCAAACTCCAACTGAATTAGCTGTAGTTCCAGGTAGTCCGGCTGATAAAGCAGGTTTAATAGAAAATGATATAATATTAGAAGTCAGTGGGCAAAAAATTGATGAAGATCATTTGCTCCCTTCAGAATTGTCAAAATATTCTCCAGGAGAAGAAATTGAATTAAAAATATTTCATAAAGGAGATGAGAAAAAAATAAAAGTTAAACTTGAAGAAAGAAAGCAGTAATTTATGGAAGATGTGTGGGAAAAGAAAATTGAATCTTTATCAAAGGTTTTAAATATTTCAAAACTTGATAAAGAAATAAAAAAGCTTGAACAAAAAATGGCCAAGCCGCGCTTTTGGGATGATCAAAAAAAAGCAGCAAAAATTTCAAAAGAGGCAAATTTTATAAAGGAAACAATTGAAAAATTTGAAAGTTTACGAAAAGATTTAAAGGAGTTAAAAGAGTTAAAGAAGTTAGCAAAAGAGGAGTCAGCCTACGCCAAGGCTTCGGCCGACAAGGAAAACTGGGATAAAGAATTAATTGAAAAGGAAAAACAAATTGAAAAGTTATATAACCAGCTTGAAATACAGGCTTTATTTAGTAGTAAATATGATAAAGAAAATACATTGCTTAGTATTTATGCTGGCGCAGGCGGCACAGATGCCCAGGACTGGGCAGAGATGCTGCTTCGAATGTATTTAAGGTATGCTGAAAAAAAAGGCTGGAAAACACAGATTATTGAAATTTCCGCTGGTCAAGAGGCTGGCATTAAATATGTGACCATGGAAATTCAAGGCCCATTAGCATATGGGCATTTAAAAGCAGAAAAAGGCGTGCATCGCCTGGTTCGAATTTCTCCGTTTGATGCAGAGAAAATGAGACACACTTCATTTGCCATGGTTCAGGTTATGCCAGAGATCGAAGAGGAAGTTGAGCTTGAAATTGAAGAAAAGGATTTGCGATTGGATACGTTTAAGTCAGGCGGCCATGGCGGCCAGGGCGTAAATACAACTGATTCTGCAGTTCGGATTACCCATATTCCAACGGGTATAGTGGCTGTTTGCCAAAATGAGAGATCACAAGCGCAAAATAAAGAAACCGCAATGAAGATTTTAAAATCAAAGCTTCAGCATTTTTTTGAAACAGAAAAAGAAGAAGAACAAAAAGAAATCCGTGGTGAATTTACTGAAGCTGCCTGGGGAAATCAGATCCGGTCTTATGTTCAGCATCCATATCATCATGTTAAAGACCATCGGACAGGCTATACGGTTGAGGATGTTGACGAAGTTTTAGATGGGGAACTGGATGAATTTATTTTGGAAAAATTAAAAAAGTAACAAATAAGTAAAATTTTAATATTTTCATAAAACAGGCCTAGTGCCTGTTTTTCGTTTGTCATTGATTTATATAGCCATTTTGCTAAAATATAGATAAACTTAATCATCAACAAAATCTATGTCAAAAAATGAAAAAATTTCTTTAATTATTATTTTTGTCCTGGCTATTATTATTATTGCTGGAGGTGTGTATTTTTGGTGGGATTCGAGAACCGTAGAAGTTCAAAAGGTGATAGAAAAAATTGAAGAACGAGCTGAAGATATTGTTGTCACCCCAGAGGCAGAAGCTGGAAATTTCGCCACTTATCAGGAGGTTGAAGTTAGTATTGATCCAAAGGTAGCTGCCTACACTGTAAAACCAGATTTTAGCGATGTTGAAAATTATGACCAGTTTACATTTTCAGACAGCGCAGAAGAGCTTTTATTAAAAAATTATTTTGCAGTAGTTCCGACATATAATGACGAGTTTTTCTCAATTTATGAATCAAACCGATATGATTTAATTCCGAGCTTCATAACCACTGATTCAGTGCTGCATAATTATCATCTGCTTTTCAATTATTTATTAAAAAAAGTTGAAAAAGAAAAATTATATCAGGCAGCTATAGATTTAACAGAGGAGATGCTGGAGGCATCAGAGAGACAGTATGAAGATTTAAAAGATACAGATTGGGCAGATTCAGCGAAGAGAAATATTGCATTCTTTACAGTCGCTAAAAATTTATTAGACGAGGATGCAGATATTGATGAGCTGGTTGAAGATGAGGTTGAAACTGAATTAAATTTAATTAAAGAACATGCTGGTATTAAAGAATCAATGGTGATAAATATAGGACAAAACATTGAGGCAATTGACGCTTACCGGGAAGATTATTCCCAATACATTCCAAGAGGGCATTATACAAAAACAGAAGAATTAAAAAAATATTTTAAGGCTTTAATGTGGTATGGCCGGATTAATTTTAGATTAAAGAGCGATGAGGAAACAAAATCATCTATTTTAATGACCCAGGCTTTAAGAAATAATAAAGTAGCTTTTAAAAATTGGGAGATAATATTTAATCCTGTTAGTTTTTTTGTTGGTAAAACAGACGATTTGACTTTTTATGATTATGATTTGATTTATGATCAGGTATATAAAGGCAACAGTTTGACAGATGTTGAAAAATTTACCCAGTTTAAATCTGCTGTAAAGAATTTAGATAAGCCAAAAATTAATTCAATGCCAATTTTTCAGTCTGAAATTATGCCAGACCGTGAAGAGGAAATTTTTGGCTGGCGATTTATGGGCCAGCGGTATACGATTGACGCTGAGGTTTTTCAGCATTTAATTGACCGGGAAGTAGAAGACAGGATGCTGCCAAAGGGTTTGGATATTCCTGCTGCCTTTGGTTCAGAATTGGCATCAGATCAGCTTGAATCTGAAGGTGAGTTTGAATACCCTGGCTATGAAACAAATTTGAAATTAATGCAGGATTATGTAAAAACTTTAGAAGTTGATATTTGGACTCAAAATTTATATTGGGGCTGGCTTTATACTTTAACTGATTTGATTGATCCAGTTGATAAGGGTTATCCGAGCTTTATGACAAACCAGGCCTGGCAGTATAAAGATTTGCAGACAATTTTGGCCAGTTGGACTGAATTAAAGCATGATACGATTTTATATGCTAAGCAAGTTTATGCAGAACTTGGCGGTGCGCCAGAAGATGAGGGGGATGATAGAGGTTATGTTGAACCACGGCCTTATGTTTATGCCAGATTAGCTTCTTTGTTAAAAATGACTGCTGAAGGTCTTCAAGTCAGACAATTAATTGGTGAAGATGACATTGCTTTATTAGAAAGATTTGAAAAATTAGTTATAGATTTGAAAGAAATAAGTGAAAAAGAATTAAATGGCCAGAAATTAAGCGATGAGGATTACGAGCTAATTAAATATTTTGGCGGTGATCTGGAGCATTTATGGCTGGAAGTTATGCGAGATGAGGGAGTAACCAGCCGTGCTCAGACAAATGATAATCCAGCTGCTTTAGTAGCAGATGTGGCCACTGATCCGAATGGATTTGTGCTGGAAGAAGCAATCGGCCATGTTGATGCTATATATGTCATTTTCCCGCTTGACGGAAAACTGCGAATCGGCAAAGGCGGAGTATTTTCTCATTATGAATTTATTCATCCGATGAGTGACCGTTTAACAGATGAAGCCTGGCAGGAAATGCTTTATATGGAAGAAGATCCAGAACGAGCTGAGTGGCACAGTAATTTTTTAGCTGACTAAATAATTAGTAACAATAGATTTTATGTCAAAAATTTTAGTTACAGGAGGAGCTGGATTTATCGGCTCACATTTAACAGACAGTTTGATCAGCAATGGCCATCAGGTAGTAGTGGTTGATAATTTAATCACAGGTGATAAAAGCAATCTAAATAAAGATGCTAAATTTTATGATTTAGACATTCAGGATAAAAAGCTGGATAAAATATTTAAAAAAGAGAAATTTGATTATGTTTTTCATTTGGCAGCGCAAATGAATGTGCGTTTATCTATCAAAGATCCAATTTTTGATGCTCAAAATAATATTTTAGGCAGCATAAATATTTTGGAGAATTGCGTAAAGCATAAAGTAAAAAAAATCATTTTCTCTTCTACTGGTGGCGCTCTTTATGGTGAGGCAGATTTAATCCCAACACCAGAGGATTATAATATTGAACCGATTTCTCCTTATGGTATTGCAAAACTTAGCATTGAAAGTTATTTGCATTATTATCATCTTGTCTATGGTTTGAAATACACTTCTCTTCGTTATTCTAATGTGTATGGTCCAAGACAAAATCCAAAAGGAGAAGCCGGGGTAGTTGCAATTTTTATAAATAAATTATTTAAAAAACAGCAGCCGATAATAAATGGCGATGGTACGCAAACACGAGATTATGTTTATGTGGATGATGTGGTGCAGGCAAATTTACTGGCTTTGGATAATGATAAAGTCGGAGCGTTCAATGTCAGTTCTGGAAAGGAAACTTCAGTCAATGTATTATTTCATAAGTTAAATAAACTTACAGAGGCAGGTATGTCTGAGAAACATGCGCCAGCTATTTTAGGTGAACAGCAAAGAAGCTGTCTTAATTGTTCTAAAATAAAAAAAGAATTTGGCTGGGAGCCAAAAGTAGATTTGGATAAAGGTTTGCAGCAGACGGTTGACTGGTTTAAAAAATAAAAATATGAAAATTTTGGGCATATTTTTAAAAGCAATGTTTGTAGCCATGTGCGTATGGATTTTTGTTTTTGAAGCGATTTGGATTTTAGTTTCAGTTTCTAAAGCTCAGCCCAATGTGTACCAGGAAAAGCAACGACCGGTTTGTGCGCGCAAGGATTTATCAGCCCAGGATTTTTATTTGTTTGAAACATCTGCGATTTTAGACGAGGTAAATAATTTTATCGGGCAAAGTAAAAAAAATATTTCAGTAATTTTTGTAGGTGACATAATGTTGTCCAGAGACGTCAATGATCGGATGCGAGCTTATAATGATTATTTTTATCCTTTCCTAGAGCTGGAAGGTTTTTTAAATAATGCTGATTTGACTTTTGGCAATTTAGAATCTCCGATTTTGTACGGCAATTATGTTCCGGTAAATAGCTTTTCTTTTGATGCTCATCCGGAAACCGCTAAAAGTATGGCCAAGGCTGGGTTTGATGTTTTGTCTATGGCCAATAATCATGCTGGTAATATGGGTCAGGCAGGATTTTTGAAAAGCTTTGAAAAAATTAATGAAAATGGAATGTATTATACTGGAGCAGCAAAGAAAAGATCTGACTTGGACCAACAAGGCGTGATCACAGAAGTTGAGGGTATAAAAATTGGCTGGTTAGCATATGCTTATGGCCCGTCACATTATGGTACTGACGGAGATTATCCTGGCATGGCCTTGATGGATATTGAAAAAATGAAAAAGGATGTAGAACGTTTGAAAAAAGAGACTAATCATGTTTTTGTCTCAATGCATGCTGGTACAGAATATACTGAAAATATTTCAGGCCAGCAAAGAGATTTTGCCCAGGCAGCAATTGACCAGGGCGCAAGTATGGTAATTGGCCATCATCCGCATGTGGTTCAAAGAGTCGAAAGGTATAATGATGGCTTTATAATGTTTAGTTTGGGAAATTTTATTTTTGATCAGATGTGGTCGCAGAATACCAGGCGTGGATTGGCAACAAAAATATATTTAGACAAAGAAAATATTAATCGGTTTGAATATTATCCGATAAAAATATTTGATTATAGCCAGCCCAGATTAGCTGAAGAGAATGATAAGCAAAATATTTATAATCGACTTAGAACAGAATTGAATTTGGAAAAAGCAGTTTTTGTAAATGATAATAAAATTAAGTTTACAGAAATAGCGACTCAAGGTTTAGCTGAGCAAATAGAAGAAAAAGTTTTAACAGCTGATTTAAATGAAAATAATATACCTGAATATATTTATCAAAGAGAAGATAAGCTTTATATTATTGAAAATAATACTCTCCAATGGCAAAGCTTTCCAGACTGGCAGGTGAAAAAAGTATTCTTAGCAGATGCCAATGCAGATGGCAAAATTGACATTAATATTATTTTAGATAAAGAAGATGGCAATCATTGGTTTATTTATGGATGGAGAAGAGACAGCTGGCAGCCGTATTGGGATTCATCAGAGATATTCCCAGCCATTATAGATATTGAAGAAATTTCTCCAGGCAAGTTTTTAATTTTAGAAAAAGAGAATGATAAAAAGAATTTGACTGTCTGGGAATGGGAAGAATGGGGACATAAATTGGTAGATGAAGTGAAAGGGGTGGAATTTGAAAGTATTGAAAGGGTTGGGAATGGATTGTTTTTTATAAAATAGCTTACTCGGGGAATCACAGATTCCCCTCGGCAGTAGGATTTTGACTCGGGGAATCGCATATTCTCCTCGTCACTCATCCTGCGCTGAGGGGTAACTGAGTTACCCCGACCGGGTATTAAGTATGTCAGTAGAAAAGCATAGTGAGATAAAAGAAAAAGGCGGAATCTATTTTTTTACAACTAGGGTTCTAGGTGGTAATAATATTTTTATTAAAAAGAGATATATTGATATTATTAAGAATGCGTATGATTTTGCAGAGAAGAAAAGAAATATAAAAAATTTAATTTGGACTATAATGCCAAATCATTTGCATTGGATATTTAAGTTAGATGAAAGTAATGATGATCCAATTCCAATTTATCAATACTTTAAACGGCATACTGCCAGAGAGACATTGCAATTGTTAATGCATGAATCACAAATGAAACCATTTGAAATAGTTAGGTTTTTTAGAAAGTGTAGGTATTACACAGCTGAAGAATTATTAAGAAGTTTTAAAATTAGAAATAATTATCAATTGTGGGAAAGGAAGCCAGATTTAAAATTATTATATTCCTCTGAGTTTATTAGAATAAAAGTTAATTATATTTATGAAAATCCGTTCAGAGAGCCGTGGACATTAGTACAAGACCCACAAGATTATCCATTTACTTATATAAATTGGGATTTGATAAACGAATTTTTAGAATAAAGTCTCTCTTACTCGGGGAATCGCAGATTCCCCTCGGCAGTAGGGTTTTGACTCGGGGAATCGCCAGCCTACGCCAAGGCTTCGGCTCGCAGGCAGATTCCCCTCGACAATAAGATTTTTATGAAACAAGAGATTTTAAATTTATTAGAAAAATACGATTTAGGTCCAAAGAAATATTTTGGGCAAAATTTTTTAATAGATCAACAGGCCTTAAAAAAAATAATTCAGGTTTCTGAGATAAAAAGCGCTGACAACATTCTAGAAATCGGACCTGGACTGGGGTTTTTAACAAAAGAGCTTGCGAAAAAGGCAAAAAAAGTGGCAGCTGTTGAAATAGATAAAAGCTTGTATTTTATTTTAAAACAGGAATTGAAAAAAATAAAAAACATTGAATTAATTAATGATGATATTTTGCAATATGGTTTGGAAAAACTAAAAAAAGTTTTTAATAATCAAAATTATAAAATTGTTGCTAATCTGCCTTATCAGATCACTTCTCATTTTTTGAAAAAATTTTTAACAGCCCCATATCATCCTGAGCAAATGACTTTGATGGTCCAAAAAGAAGTGGCTGAAAGAATATGCGCTAAGCCTGGAGCTCACAGCCTGCTTTCGTTATCTGCGCAGTTTTATAGCCAGCCTGAAATTATTCAGATCGTTGATGCAGAAAGTTTTTTTCCAAAGCCAAAGGTGGACAGTGCGATTATAAAGTTAAAAAATATTCACAAAAGTTCAATAGAAGTGGATGAAAATCTTTTTTTTAGACTTTTGCGCATTGGTTTTTCAGCAAAAAGAAAGCAATTGCAGAATAATTTAGCTAATGGGTTTCATGAAAATAAGGAAAAATTCAAGGATTTGCTTGAAAAAACAGGCCTTTCTGTGCAAATTAGGGCACAGGAGCTGGATCTAGCAGATTGGCAGGATTTATACAAATACTTAATAAAATTGAAAATATTAAAATAGTGGATAACTCCACTATTTTTTAATGAAAACAGGCGTTTTTTGTGGTATAATAATTATAGTAAATCCAAAACTCTGATCGAAGAGGAGTTTTGAATTTTTATGTCTTTATAGCTTCTTATGGAGCAAGATTATAATAATGATCACAATTTAGAAAACACCCACTATCAAGATCCAGAAAAACCAGTTGAAGAACATCACAGGCTGGATCGACAGCAGAAAATTTCAATCGCTGTAATTGCAGTAATTGGAATCGGGGTGCTTGTTTTGGGTTTTTGGCAATTTAGACGAACTGTAGAGGTTCCGTTTCCAGATTTTTCAAAAGACAAGACTGAAGAGCAAAGTCCAGTCCTTGAAGATACACGTGATGAAACATTAAAAGATCAGGATACAGATAGTGACGGACTTAATGATTATGACGAGGTTTATGTTTATCAGACCAGCCCGTATTTGAATGATTCTGACAGTGACGGGTATTTAGACAAGGAAGAAATTGAAAACGGATATGATCCTAATTGTCCATCCGGTCAAAATTGCTTTAACGAATCTTTTGAGGACGTTGTTACCCAAACTCCGGCTCCAGCTGGCAATGGACAGCAGGCTGAAGGTGTAGAAATGACCGCTGATGAAATTAGGGCAGAGCTTCTGGCTACTGGCATGGTTGATGAACAGACCTTAAATTCAGTAGATGATGCTTCTTTGCTGCAATTATATGAGCAAAGCATGGGTGAACCTTCAACACCTGAGGGTGTGAGTTCTGTTAATGATTTATATAATCTTTCAGCAGATGAAGTGAGGCAAATTTTAATTGACGAAGGAATGGATCCAGAGCAGTTAAATCAGATAGATGATGAGACTATATTAAAAATGTATAAGGATACGCTGGATGAAGTGCAGAAGGAGCAGGAAGAATAGTTAGATTGGTAGATCAGTAGGTTTGTAGACCTGTAGGATATATTAATTAAATATCTGTTTTCCTTAATTCAAGAGTATAGTTATGAAATATTTCCGAAAGAAAAAAATAAAAAGCATAATAATAGTTGCGATTATCGCCTTAATGATTTCAACAGGCGTTTTTTTTGCAATAGGACCAAAACAAACAAAAGCGCAGGGAATGCCAGTTTTTGACGCTCAACAATGGAATTTAGAAATGAATTGGTTGTTGTGGGAGCTTGATAAGTATCTTGCAGAATTGCAGGCGAAAGCTGCAGAAGAGGCAAAGAAGGCAATTTTAGAAAAAATAAAGCAGGCATTTATTCGTACCGCTGCTATTACGTTAAAAAATACTTTAATATATTTTATTCAGGAGGCTGGCAGGCAGACAATGGAATACGTTGCGACTGGCAGCTGGAGCCAGGGGCCAATGTTTTATGAAAAAACATTTGATTATTTTAAAGATACGCTTATTGGTGCGGCTTCGCAGGAATTTTTAGATGAGCTGGCTTATAATCTCTGGTCAGAAACTGGTTTTGATATTTGTGATCCTGATGTGTCAATAAAAATGATGATCATGCTTAACCTTCAGTTGACATTACCGCATCCGACTTATGAAAAGGTAGCGCCTCGTTGCGACTGGAATAAAGTACGAGGAAACTGGGAAAACTTTTATGCTGATATTAGAAAAAATGTTGAGGATGTGAAAGGCCAGACATTTGCTGCTATGGGCGCAATGCAGGAATCATTAGATCCTCAGCAAAATGATTTTGGTATATTTTTAAAAACCATGGATGATAATATTACCAAGCGGCAAGAGCAATATGAAAGGGAAAGAGATGAGAGAATGGCGCCATCCAAATTAAGAGCCAAAACATCATTGGTTACTGGTACAGTTGAGACGCCAAGTTTTATGATTGAGCCAGTTGTTAGAAGCGATGTTGAAGCTATTCAAGCCAGTAGAAAAACTGAGTTAAAAAGTGGAGAAGCAATTATAGAAGAAATCCCAGAACAGGTATTGTTTGCTTTTATTCAAAGTTTTGGCCCGCAACAGTTTTTAATGGCAGCATTGCAAAGGATTTTTGGTGGTTTGGTAAAAAAAGCTGAGAGCTTTAATCCTGTTCATCAGGTTTTTGAAACGAAAAAAGCAATTCAAAAAGTAAATACAGAAATTTTAACTGCTGATTTTTCATTTGAGCCCAGAGATGTCAGCCTAATAGACGAATTTGTAAATTGTCCGGCTGAAAGTTCGCCGTCTACAGGCGCAGATGTTCCTCGGGGAATCAATGACTGCGTAATGGACAGAAATTTTGCTGAAGCAGTCAGAAGATCATCTTCTTCAGGCGAGGCAATGACTGTTCAAGCAGCAATAAATGAAGGCTTATTAGATCCGAATAAGCCTTTTTATAGTTCAAGCGATCCAGAAAATACTCATGCTAAGTGTTATTCATTCGGCTATTGCTACAGTAATTTGAAAAAATTAAGAAAAGCCAGAATAATTCCAATTGGCTGGGAAATAGCTGCTGAAAAGACTGCAGAGACAGGAAATAAATCACTACAGGATATAGTAAATGAATTTAACAATGAAAATTCAGATTTTTACAGATTAATTGATCCAAGCTGGGTTTTGAAAGAACCGATTAATCAATGTAGAGCAAATGTATATGGCCCGGACTTGATTGCCAGCGGAGCTGAAGACCGGCCAGAAGTATGTGCTGATTATCGCACATGTATTGAAGAGACTCCAAACGGAGACTGCATTGGCGGATATGGATATTGCGCTGAAGAAGAAAGAACCTGGCGGCTAGATGGTGATTCATGCGAGCCGCAATACGCTGGTTGTACAACTTTATTTGACCGAAACGGTGTAGGGACAGGTTGGCTATTAGATACATTGGATCCAGTTGCTTGCAGCGCTGCTGACGTTGGCTGCCAATTATACAGTTTATGGAGAAATTATGAAACAGGTAGTGGCGAATGGATATATGATCTTGCCAGTAGCGAAAGCGACCGATTCTTATATTTAAATAAAAATGTTGAAAATGAGCTTTGCAGTCCGGAAAAAGAAGGCTGCACCCGGTTTATTAGAACAGCCGCAGATCTTGGTACGAATTTGATTTACAATTCAGGATTTGAAGAAGTGCCGGATAATGCAGATTTAACTGATTTGGTCAGTGTTCCAAACTGGGGAGATATAAATATTTCTGATCAAATATTTAACACTGGAAGCTATGCTACATTTTTTGGAAAAGAGACACCGAATTCTATAATAACATCTGAATATATTAATGTTGTTCCAAAAGATTATGACAGATATTTTGTGTTAAGTGGATATGGCTATAGAACGTCAGATGCAATTGGAATAAATTGTACTCTGCAAACTTCTGATGGAGTTGGGCCTTTATCAATTCGAACTTCATTTTTAGATTCAGGTCCTACAGTGCTTGAAACCTGGACCAGAAAATCATGGATTTTTAATATTCCAGGTGATTCGAATACAGCTTTTATCCAGATTCAATGTGCCCCTACAGATTTAATTTCAGGAGTGATTCATTATATGGATGATATTCAGCTTGAAGAGGTGTTAGATCCAAATTTAATTGCTTCATATAATGACTATGCCACTGTTAATGCTTCTTATTTAAAACAGGCGCCAGAATATTATGACTGCTATGATGGCAATCCAAATACCAATCATGTTAACTGCGATAATTTTGCTCCGATTTGCGATGCAGATGATGTAGGCTGTGAAACATACACGCCAACAGACGGCGGAGCATCGCAGAATGCAGTAGTGGGCAGATATAATTATTGTCCAGCTGAATGTAATGGCTATGAAACTTTTTCCCAATCTGAAACATTTTTTGAGCTGTCAAAATTCCCACTATACTTTATCCCAGCCACAGCCAGGCAATGCTCAGAGCAAAACGTGGGCTGCGAAGCATATACAAATGTTGATGTGCTGGAAGCTGGTGGTGAGGCCGTCAGTTATTTCAAACAAATCAGACAGTGTTCAAAACCTGGGCCAGACTGCGCAACATTTTATACCTGGGAGGGATCTGAAGTAACCGGTTATCAGATTCAAAACCACAGTTTGCGAGATATTGATGGAGATAATGATCCGGATGTTACCAGTGCTGCTCTAGATGGTCAGAATTGCAATGCTGATATTTTTGCTGCTCAGATAAACCCTGATTGCAGACAATTTTATAATCAAGATGGTGACATATTTTATCATCTAAAATCTTTGACCATCACTTGTGCTGAAGATTGCAGCCCTCATCGGCTGGAAGTGGAAGATGCTTCAGAAGAAAAATGCACCAGCTCAAATGGTGAATGGGATGATAATACTAATAAATGTATTTATGACATTATAGTTGATGAAGCAGTAACTTGTCCGGTACAGGAAGTCGGTTGCAGAGAATACAAAGGCAATTTTGCTGGTGATATTGAAATATTACATACTCAGGATTTGGAAAATTATGATTCTCATGAGTGGAATCGCGGAGAGCTGTCCTCTGAGTCATTTGCATTAGGTGGTAAATCATACCGGGTGCCACAAACTGCACAAACCGGGGAGACTGCAGTTTATTATCGATTACCAGGATTCCCAGATCCGGATTTTGCTTTGACTTTATCAGCTAATGAACAATATCAATTTGAAATTTGGATAAAACCTAACTTAGAAGATACAGCTGATATTGCAGATATTGATAATATTGATGTTAATGGATTTGAAACAGATATTAATATTTTAGGCTTTAGCCAAATTCCTTTGAATATAAACAGTTTAGACTGGGCTGCTTATGGTTTGATTATCAAGCCAACCACTGATGTGGCAATCAACAGCATCAGCTTTACAAACATGGTCAAGCAAGTGCCAGGACAATCAAGGCCTCAGACCATGGGATATTTTATAGATAATATTAAAATAAAAAAGATACAGGGAATGCAGACTTTAATCAGAGATACCTGGAGCACACCAGAGACTTGTGACAAGCGGCTTGATACAGATGAACCTTTGCCTCAGGCGATGCTGGGCTGTCGGGAATATAATGACCGGGCAGGCAATTTGCATTATTTGCGTTCTTATAATAATTTCTGTGACGCATCAGTTGTTGGCTGCGAAGCTTTAATTGATACAAAGAATTCTATATTGCATGATGGTAAAGTTTATGATCGAGAACCTGTAGATTTATGCAGTTTTTCTACTACTATGGTAGATCAACCATTGGGCAGGACCTGTAGAATGAAACTATTGCATTACATGTGTACTCAAAATGCAGATTGGGTTGGTGATTTTGCTACATTTGAAAATCCTTTGGAGGCCTGCTTAAATCAAAATAATAATGTTGTTCCAGTTACTGACTATGCGCTAGAGAAAGACACTTGCGAGACTATTGCTGAAAATGGAACAGATAATATTGCCTGGATAAATGAAAGATGCGAAAGAGTGGGTGTGCCTCCGCTGTATGAAGTATCTGATGACGAATATGTGTACCGGGTGATTTCTGAAGAAAATTCATGTACGGCAGAGGATAAAGGATGCACAGCTACAGCTTTGGCTAATTTAGATTATGATTTGAGTATTGGCGATTGGTTTGAAACCCATATTAAAATAGATCCTGATAATTTGGATGATAAAATGTGCAATGCTAACTCTGTTAGATGCGAAGAATATATTGATTCAAATAACAATGTGTATTATTTTAAAAATCCAGCATTAAGATATTGCGAATATAGGACTGATCCATCTGGTGACGGCTGGTTTGAAGCTGGCAGTAATGAAAGATGCTTAACCTGGCAGCCATATAATGGCATTGATATTCCTTTGCCGTATTATCACTGGGATTATAGGGATGATACACAATTATCAGTTGACAGTTATGAAGGCTGGCCAGCAATGTGTCCTGAAGAAGCTGATACTTGCACGGCATTTTTAGATCCTGCTGCGAAAACAGATGATAATCTAGTAGGCCATGCATATTTTTTGAAAAATAATGAAAAAATAGACAAAGAATCCTGTGAAAATATGGTTGATCCTGGTCAGGGTTGCGTATTATTCTTAGATACTTCAGATCCTAATGGCCCTCAATGGAGTTCTGAATTATCTAACTTTGAGAATGCTGGCTCTGGAGAACCCATTCCGCCTGTTTCAATTAATGAAACAACGAATGCTCAAAATACTATTAATCTTTTAACTACTAATGATGTCCAAGCTGAAACAATGAGTTTTTCTCAATATTTTGATTGGATAGATAGTTTAGAAGCTTCTGAATTGTCTGTTGTATATGATTTTGCATCAGAGAAAAATAATTATTGGGTTGATATTAATTATTCAGATGGTAGCGGTGGTGTTTCAAATGTAACTCAGGCATTTAATGATAGTAATACTATAATAAAGGTAAAACAAGATCGCCAATGCTCAAAGTGGTATACCTGTTTAGGTCCGAGCTATGTTTGGGATCAAAATGCAGGTCAATGGGTTGAGATTTGTGAATTAGTTGGATTATGTGATGAATATGGCAATCAGGGTGGGGGCGCATATTGCAGCCATGTTGTATTGCCTGATGAAAACACGACTGATCCTCTCAATCAGAGGGATTACTTTACAGTCGAAGATTATCAAAAACGACAATCAGCAAAATATCAATATTTAAATAAATATTTTGATCTATATACTCCTGAATTTTCTGGTATGGCAATTGTAAACAATATCCCTTTGCAGTATTTAGAGCCAAAGGATTTGAATGAAGATGTAGAAGATCCATACTATACTTTAGCTGGAAATATGAATCAGATTGGAGATAATAATGAATGTAGTGGTATTGTCAGCGATATGATAGAAGCAGTTGTTCCTAATTTAGCAGATCAGCTGCCAACTTCTGCTGGCGCCTCAGTTAATGGAAAATGTTATGCGCCTAAGAATTTATTTGAAACATTAAATTCTACAACACCTGACAGATGGCCGGAGGAAAAGCTGTGCCGCGCTTATCCCCGGGATAACACTCCATTTCCGGTTGATGCTGTCTTTGAGACTTTAAGTGATCCTGAAACAAAGAGCAATGAGAAAAAACGTGAAAAATATAGAAATGTAAATAATTTCGGATATAATTTGACAGAAATGACATCTGACGAAAAGGTTGCAGATTCCGGATGCAGATATAGAGAAGTTAAATATGGCAGGGGACAGGTTACGTTATATTTATCCCCTGATATGCCTGCGCCAACTGCAATTTGTGAACAAACTCAAAAGCCATGCGAATGTCTGGATCAAAGAAATCCTGATAATCCTGTCTGTATGGACAGCGACTGTCCGGGTACTCAGTCATGTTTGCAAAAAGAGTTAAGCATAGTTGATTTATATGGATGGGAAGGATATTGTTTGGAAGAAGATGAATCAATAAATTTATTTGCAAATGAAAATAAAAATCCATGTTTAACATGGTATCCGGTTGACATGACAGTTGGTTTGTCAGACCATTATAATCAATATGCTAAGGCTGGGTATACAAGTAATGAACTTCCATATTATTGCTTAACTGCAGAGCCTTATCTGCAGGAAAAAGCATATTTTTCCGGCTGTACAGCACAGGAAACTACTGGTGCATGGAATGGATTTTTAGCATGGACTAATATAAATAGTAGTAGCTGGAGCGTTCATGGTGAGTGCAATTCCCATGAATCCAAGAATCAAAAATTATGGACTGAATGGCTTTATGAAAAAATACAAGAAGCAGCGACTGATTTTGAAGCAGAAACTCCAGATGATAAACTATATGCAGTTTCAAGCGCATTTGGAGAATTTTTATCCACCGCAGGTACTGGACATGAAAGAGGCTGGTATCCTGATGAAGACGATGACGATAGGATTGAAATGGGTGAAATGAGAGCTGAAATGAATAGTATGTTAATAAGTTATTATTTTTCAGCTGCATCAGATAATGATAATAATTCATCTGATCCATATTATAATAGAGATTGCGGTGATGGATATTTTCCAGTATTTGCTCCATGCGGTGGAAATGAATCTGGGAATCCTTGGGAAAATTCTCCAGGAATGGGATATAAATGCGATTCAAATGAAGCTGGAGGTGTTTTATGTGTACCGTTTAATTCATATATTGATATTCCTGATGAGGAAATAATAAAATGGAAAGAAATGGATCCAATAGGAATTGATGTTACAGCTTTTCAGGGTGCTGAATGTAGGCCGCATTTTACTAGAGGAGAATTATTACGAAAAGGAACTGTAACTGCAGGTGGTAAAGAATCTTGTTTCGACAATTCCAGAAATGTGGATCCGTATAGAAATTTCGCGGTTTATACTGATGATGATGGTAATACAGTAAAAGAATGTGAAACTGATGAAGTAATATGGGTTAATACTGTATATGATATGGTGGTAGCTGTTGATAACGGCTATGAAGTTGCATGGCCAAGTGCAATCCCTAAACCTGAGGAATGGAATGATTGGGGGTCTACAAATAGTAAAAGTAGTATAATTGATGATGTTTTCTCTTTGAGGAAAAGTGATACAGGTGGGCCGTATTTCTGGAGAGTTCGGGACAAATCAGAGTTAAAAGACGGGGCAGAAGAATATTTATACGGGACAACTGCTTGGTCGGGAGGAAATGCCAGTGATGGAATTTGGGATGCTGCATTATATGAGCGAGGCTGGGATAATATTAATTTTGATTTTATAGTGCCATTATATAGATATTGTGTTCAAAAAACCCCAGTCACTGATACATACAGAATTTATACTGATGCAAATGAAAATGACTGGGATACAGTTGCTGAATTTATTGAGAGAGAATCAATTGAAGCACAAGATGTTAAGTCGTCTAACGGCACAGTGGGTGACTTATTAATATCAGTATCAGCGAAAAACGATACTTATTTAAGTGGTGAGGGTCAAATCTTTGCAACAGGTAATACATTATGCAGCCATTTAGCAGAAGTGGAAAATACAAAATTTGAAGATAAAGCCTGGACAGACAAATTATATAATAATGATTTGTCAAAGAGACTTGATGCCATTCCATATTTAACACAAGGTACACCTGATGATGCGTGGGAACTGTTGTTATATGATAATTTACGATTTTATTTAGGTTCTATATCGTTTAATTATGGACAAACAGAGATGCCAAGGCTTGTAGAAGGTGAATTAAATGATGAATTTGTTCCTGCTGCCACCTGCGCATACAACACAGGGATAGTTGAGACTTCAAGTCCTTCATTATTAAATTATCGAATGTTATTGAATCCAAAGATTACAGATGATTTTAAAGGAACTGATGTGGAATGTTCTCCTGTTACATATCAAAAAGTTGGAGGAGGATCCTTCCAGACAACATCTACATTATTAGATAAAGAATCAGCAAAAGCTTATAATGCATATAGAGTTGAGGGGGGTAGATTCCCTGATTGTATTGGTGGTGGAGATTGTTCTATAGATACACCTTATGGATTATCTGCTTCTACATATTATGGAGCTGACCCAAGTGATGGTGCTGATGATTTTAGTTACGGATCTGTGGCAACACCGCGAAGATTAAGAATGACTCGTCCCTTAGAAAGATTGCAGCTCATATTTGCTAAAGTTTATGATGTATGGAGATGGCAACCGATATTTGAAAATAGTTCAAATTCTGTTGATAATTATTTACCAGGTGGATCAGGTGTTTCTCATGATGATCATGCTAAAAGATGGTATAGGGGATTTGAATATAAGTCTGATAGAAATTTAGTTGATGATATGGGCGGTGATGCATATATGTCAACATTATCAGAGAATAATGTACAACCATATTATAAATATACTGATGATGCTTCATATAATATTGTGAAGGATGTAGATTATTCAGAAGTTTTAATTCCTCAGGTTACAGGCGTGGAATTAAGACCTGGCAAAAAATATCGGGCTGTACCAGGTACCATTACATTAGAAACAGAAGCTGAAAGAAAAAATGATGGAGTTCTTGGATTAGACAGTGATAACAGAGGGCAATTAGTCGTCAGCTCTCAATTCTTTGGCTGGGCAAATAATGATCATATGCCTGTTCGAAGTGTTCGAGTGCATTGGGGTGACGGCGTGGATAGCATATCTGGTGGTGCTAAGGGTCAGTATAAAAATCATAAAGCTGTTTGCGCAGAAACTCCAGATCAACCAATAAGTTTTTGTGCTGGAGGGGGAAGCGCAGGGCAAGAAACTTGTTTTTATGATGATGATTGTTCAAATCAGAATTGTAATACAGGTGTTTCAGTTGTTCAATTTGGAGCAGTACCTGATGCCTGTACAATGAGTTATTTCCAAAAGACTCATGTATATGCTTGCGCAGAACATGGAGGTGATCTGCCAATTTGTGATAATTCTGCTACCAGCATAATTAATAGTGGATCATGGGGTGATGTTCCGTTGACGACTGGATGTTATGATTCTTCCTTTATTCCATCAACTGTTGATGATAATGGTTCGACCTCAGTAACTGGCGCATGTTTATTCAGACCTGGCGCTCAGGTATTGGATAACTGGGGCTGGTGTAATGGTGATTGTGAAGGATCTGGAGAGGGATGTTATAATGATCCTGTTCCGGGACTTCAAGCAGGAGTTTGTGATAATTCTGGTGATCCATTGCACGACAAAGCTTATACGCGCTACAATGGTATAATTATAGTTATTCCTCAATAAATTATTTATATATATAATAAAAAGCCCTTTAATATGTGTATTAAAGGGTTTTATTGTTTTTCATAAATATATTCTGAGATCACGGATGACCCACTTGTTGATTGCGTGAGGTGTATAGTAATGTCACCATGGTTTATTTCAGAAAATAAATTGCGTCCATATGAATCAGTCCAGTCAACGATATACTTATCACCGACCTTTTTGATTGGAATTCCCAGCTCTGCAGGATAGAATCCTAGCAGAACAGCTTCGTAGTCAGAAAAATACTGATCAAAATTTTCTGAAGGAGCAGCAACGTAGACAGTCACTTCCCTGGGTCCAGAGGAGCTTGAATCAGTTCTGGCCCAGTCTCCTTCAATAAATTTCAGCTCTTCGACTATGTTGTTGTCAGCGTGTAGAATGATCGGATCCAGCTCTGTGTTTTCATTTACGCACAACAGGCTTTCCCAATCATGATACCCTTGAAGCGTGACTGCAATATCATAGCAGCCCTCTGTAACTTCTACATTTCCTGGCGTGGTAGCGCCTGTGCTTTTACCATCCACCCAGATCTGGGCGTTTTCAGGTGAGCTGGCCACAGTGACCGTGTACTTGTCCACGGGCGTGGTCTGGTCTGGCAGCAGAGTGCTGTCTGGGCCAGGGCCAATGTCAGGGTTGACAGTGCTGTCTGGGCCAGGGCCTGTCCCACCAGAATCAGAATCGCAGCTGAGAGTGCCAAAAGAAAGGATGAAAATGCTGAAAATGGTTACGAAATACTTCATGGCTTGTGCCTCCTATCGTATCGTGAATTGTCTTGGTTTTTGAAAGGACAGAATACCTTAACCTATTAGAGGGGATTTGTCAAGGGTAGTTCGCAATATTATGCAAATTTAGACCCATTTGACTCGTTGACCCCTCTCTACTTATATTGTATTATGCAAAAACGTAAAATGTCAAGAGATTATATAATGTCGGAATTAAATCATTCGTATTGTCTGTAGGGACAGAATATTATTCTGTCCCTACACTGCGGACATCATTTTTTTCCATAATGTCGGAATTAAATTATTCGTATTGCCTGAAAGGACAGAATAATATTCTGTCCCTACATTACCGACATCATTTATTTTTTTAACATACAATTTTGTCGACCTGCTTTGACAGGTTTTTTTGTTTTATTTAGGTCAAAATTTAAATGGCTGTCAAATGTGGATAACATTTTGCTACAGGTTTAGGATTTGGATCAGATATGCTGACAATAGAGGAGAGAAGAACTTTGACAATTTCGTCGAAATTCTCTCTTATCATTAACCTCATTGAAAGGAGAAGGCATATGCTGAACCAAACCATTAAAATTATTTTTATTATTGTCTTGGCTTTTAGTCTGTTTGGCTGTCGGAATTTAAAACAATATGATCCAGGCAGCAATGATTATAAAGCTCCTGAAAAAAAAGAGGATATTGAATTTCATGCAGAACCAGATGAAGAAAATCTATTTGCTGATATTCGGTTTGACTATCCAGCTGAATGGCATATTAATTTTGAAGAAAATGACACTATTATTTTAAAAGATGTTGAACAGGATGTGCTGCTGTCAACCGGTTTTGCGCCTGTAGATTATTTTATTCCAAATGGAATGGTCAATGATGAAAAATATTCAGAGCATTATATTTTAGTAAAGTTGCAGGTGATTGATTACACAGTAGAAAAAATGTCAGATTGGAATAATTTTATAAGAATTAATGTGCCTGATATTGTATCATTTGAAAATGTTGATTTAGACAGTAGGCAGCTGGCAATTAGGCCGATTGAATTTTCAGGAATTATGCTGGGTAATAAAATTATGATTGTGGCTGTTTATGACAAGGTAGTAATAGCCTCGCTTCATTATCAGGCCAGAACGCACGAAGAAGCTGAAGATAGTTTTATGCTAATCATTGAAAGTTTGCGCTAAAAGGAGGTTGCCATGACATACGCAAAGTCTGTTTTCTTTATTTATATTCTTTGTATTTGCAGTTTTGCCCAGGCGGAAAGTCTAGTTTTAGATGTTCCATTTAAAAGCCAGGTGCTGCCTGGCAGCTGGCAGTATACCAGAAACTGCGGACCAACTGCAGCATTAATGATGGCCGGATATTATTTGAATTTTCAGCCGACCACTGAGGATATTATTGCTGTTGATGACTGGCTTTATGATATGGAAATTATCCATGCTCAGCATGGTATTGATAAATATAATGGTAATTACACAAACATTACAGATTTGCAGTATTTATTAGGTGATTATTTTGAGTTAGGCAGTATTGAAAAAACATATGCTCCAGAATTAAAGCAGGAATACATTAAAGAACAAATTCGGCGCGGAAATCCCATTCTAGTTGCTGTTAGAATAAATATGAAAGCATCTGGCCCAGGACATTTTATGCTGGTTATCGGTTTTGATGATACTGGTGTAATTGTCCATGACCCTGGGCATTCTGCAGCAAATGGCGGATTAGCCAAACATTATTCATATTCTCAATTTTTAGCTTCATGGAGCAGCTGGAGTTATGTTGCGCTTCATATTGGCCGGTTCACTACCTGGCACCCAAATGGTACTTTGATTAAAATTGCGCAAAACCCAGATGTTTATCAGTTAATGGACAATGTAAAGCATTTAATCATTGATTGGTCAGTGTTTTTAGCCCATGGCTTTGATTCAAATAAAATTATTGAAGTTAAGCAGCAGGAAATGGATTGCTATTCTACTTCCTGGGAAATAAACTGGAAGCCATATAGAGAAACCTTTAAATCTGAAGGCGATAGCAGAATTTATTTATTGGAAAAAAATAATGCTGCTGATATTGGTTGTATTATTTATAGTTTTGCTACTAATTTGGCAGCTGAAAGCTGGGGGTATTTAATTGAAGATATTCAAATTTTACCAGCGGATATGGCTGAGCAAAAGATTAATAATTGTAATCCTGGAGAAACGATTTATATTCGCGATGGAAGTTTAATTAAGCCAGATCCAGCTTTGTACAATTGGGGTTTTGGGCAGGGGGCAGTATTTGTCATTTCTGACCAGGGTTTAGCCAGAGTGTTTATTAATAATCAAGTATTTCAGCAAATGGGATATAATTCTCAAAATATTATAAATGCTGATCGGGATCAGTTTTTAATGAGTGTTAATGGTTTTGGAGAAACTATTATTACTGATAATTTAAATCAATGTTTAATGAGCCCGCAGGGAAGCGGCGCAGAATGCGTTGATGGAGATATTTTAGAAACATATTCAGGCTTAATAGAAACTTTTGGTATTGGAGTCTGCCAGCCCATGCAGAAAAGCTGCTCAAATGGCATTTGGTATGTGATTCAGGATGAAATGCTGCCATCTAATGAAATTGAAGACGGGCTGGACAATGACTGCGATGGACTAATTGATGAAGATTTTATTTTAGAGCCTGAAATTCAAGAGCATGTTTGCAATGATGGTGAATTAATAAATACTTATTCTGGCCAGATTGAAACATTAAGTATTGGCATTTGTCAGGCAGAAATAAAAATTTGCCAGAATAATGCTTGGATTTTAATTCAGCAGCAGGTTTTGCCAAATGAAGAGCAAAATGACGGGCTGGATAATGATTGCGACGGACTGATTGATGACGGATTTAATCAATATCCAGATCCGCCGCAGGAAGATGAAGAATGCATTGACGGAGAATTGCAGAATAATTATTCTGGACCGTTAAATACGTTTGGTATTGGAAATTGCCAGCCTGAAATTCTTTCATGCGTGGATGGATTTTGGCAATTAGTTCAGTATGAAATTTTGCCATCAATAGAAATTGCTGACAATTTAGATAATGATTGTGATGGATTAGTTGATGAGGCTTTAACTCAAGGATTTGAGCAAAATCCTCAGACTGCTGATGGGCATTTATGGGCAGCAAAAAGTTGCGGCCTATATTGTATTGCTTTTTGCGATGATTATTTACTGGGCCAGCCAGATCAGGCGATCGTAGTAGGTAATGTGCCCGGTATCTGGTGGACATATGAGTTAGGCTTGGTTTTGCAAAAGCAAGCAGACGGTTATTATCATTTTAATATGTATCAAACTATTTTGCCTGGGATTTATCGCGTATCATATATGCGAACAGACCAGACCTGGGCATTGTATGGAGATGATTTGTATGATGATGTAGGGCCGTTTAGAAAATGTGGATTTGATGAGTTTGGCTATACTTGCTGGATTGAGTTTGAGGTTTTGAGTAATGGCAATATTATTTCTGTATAATAATTTAAAAAACGCAACTATTTTGGTCGGGGAAACAGAGTTTCCCCTCAGCATTTAGGTGCGGTAAGACTTTTAGTCCAAGGGAAATTTAAGATTTTCCGAGTAATAAAAAGGGCGTATCAAATACAGCCTTTTTTTTTATTATAGAAAGTTTAAATTTAACTATACAGACCCAAGCCTGCTTTGGGCTTTACAATGTTGGCTTGCCAGACCTCCAATACTATTGATGTCTTATGTTTTTAAAAAACTGATATAAAAAATCACCAGACTTGCGTACTGGTGACTTATTTATACAAAAATTATTTTTTTTCAGTTTTTTGAGGAACAACATGAACCAACCTGACTTTATCCAAATTGCCGGTGAACTTTTTCATTTTCTTTTGTGAAAATTTGATAATGCCATTAGTAGTTGCAAACAAGGTATCATCTTTTCCTATTTTTACATTATCTCCAGGTCTGAATTTTGAACCTCTTTGCCGTACTATAATACTACCAGCCTTTGCGTATTGGCCAGCATATAATTTTACGCCTAATCTTTGAGCATTTGAATCTCTTCCTAAATGGGTTGATCCCGCTGCTTTTTTATGTGCCATATAATAATAGTTAAAAGTTATAAGTTGAAAGTTGAAAATTGTGGATTGAATATTTGTAAAATATTACATATAGATTCTAGCTTATTATTATAATTTCGTCAAGTTTTTGATTGACTTTTTTATATAATTCAAATAGTATGTATATATATGAAAAAATTGCTTACATTTACTTTATTATTCAGTTTGGTTTTTATTATTTCAGGCTGTGGCAAGGCTGGCAGTGATGTTGAAATAACAAATTTTGAAATTAATGAGGTTCCAGTAACGGTTTCAACAGTTGATTTTGAAATGGAACAAGCAACTATTGAGGAAAAAGCTGAAATTGAGAAAAAAGAGTCTGAGCTTGAGCCTTTGCCATCAACTTATGACACAGATGTATTATTTGCTTCCCAGGCGCCATTTGCCAATTGGAGCCTGCCATATCAGGAAGCTTGCGAAGAAGCCAGTTTAATTATGGCTTATAAATATTTTGCTAATCAGGCTTTGGACAAAAAAATAATGGATGATGAAATAAAAGGATTAGTTGAATGGCAGCTTGATAATTTTGGCTATTATACAGATACCAATTTGGAAGAAGTGGCAATAATTGCAAACGAATATTTTAATTTAGACGTAGAAATTTCTGATAATGTTTCTATTGAAAATATAAAAAGGCAGCTGGTCAATGGAAATTTAATTATTATTCCAGCATCAGGCAGGGATTTAGGCAATCCAAACTTTACAACACCTGGCCCATTGTTTCATATGCTGGTTATCCGAGGTTATGACAGAAATGAGTTTATTACCAATGATCCAGGCACTCGAAAAGGCTTAAAATTCAAATATAAATACCAGACTTTAATCGATGCAATTCATGATTTACCAATTATTGAAGGAAAAAAATTTCGACCATATGAGGAGGAAAGTGTGGCAGACAGTGTAAAGCTAAGCCGAATAAGATCAGGGCCTAAACAAATATTAATTATTAAAGGATTGATAAAATAGTAAAAAGTGGCTAAATTAAGCCATTTTTTTAATTCATTGACAAATATGTGATAATTTGTTAATATAAATCATCTTGTGTTCCTTTTACCAAAAAACGCCAAACTAACAGGAGGGGGCGATGGCAGATAAGAATGGGGCTGAACAGCCCATCCCAGACACTCATAAAGATACAATTCTTGACGGAGTTTTAGAATCATTTGAAGAAGATCCTCAAAAGTATTCATTAGAACTTGTCAGATTATATTCAGATTCAAATACTCAGGCTCTTTTTAAGGGTCGAGAAAGAGAAGTTTTGGATAAACTTGAAAAAGGTGCAAAGCCGTCAGACTCAGGTCAGGTTGAAAATCTTGCCTTTTTGATGAGTGAACTTCAAAAGCAGGTAAATGGCCGGCAAATCGTTGTCGGTGATAAAAAACGTATCCGAAGTACTGGCACTGCAGTGCATGGTATTTTGGAAGATTTTGATGAAGATCCTGACATTCATGTCAAGTATTTTCATGAATATTTTCAGGAACATCCTGAATTGTTTAAGGATGAAGGTATTCGAGCACAGGTTGTTTCTAAACTGAAGGCATTTCTTGCATCTGATTCAGAAGATTATGAGGCTAGGGCAAAAGCTGCATTTTTAATCAAGGATTTCACTGGCGAGGAGGTGCCAATGGATAAGAAAGCCCTGGACGCTTCCCTGCATAGACAGAACGATAAAATCGCAGATACCCAAGATCGTATTCGTGTTTTGAAAGACAAAATGAATGGAAAAGGAAAGAAATTTGCTGATGAAGAGCCTGAAGCAAAACCAGCCGCAGCAATTGGCGTTCGTCCGCCTGTATCTGTTGAAATTCCTCCCAGACAAATCATTGCTGGTGGGATTTCAGACAGTACTTCAGATGGTCCGGTGGCTGCTTTTGGCAATGGCAATGAAAAAGAAACCAGAGCTGAAATGCCAGCTATAGGCGCTGAAGATGACCAGGCCAGACAAATGCCCGCAGTCACGAAAGATGATATGATGGATGACCAAGGGCCTGAACCTCAGTCTGAGGATTCAGCTACAGTTAGTGAAAAGTTTGAACAATGGAAGGCTGTCATTCAGACGGTTTGTTTCAATCAGGCTTTCGCCCCTATTTTTGAAGACACTTTGATGCTGCTATTTAATACATTGGCTTTGCCTGATTTACAAGAAAGGTTTGAGCTTTGCGATTATTTATACAATGCGCTGGACCCAAGCTCCTGGAACGGTTTTCTGGTCATTGAGTGTAAAGGTTTGTCAGTCAAAGTAAAAAAAGAATGTGTCATTGTCGACTCAGAATTGGGCACAGAAGTATTTGATATTAAATTTTTTGACGCAGTAAAGAGCGGGAGAAAGTTTTCTGCAGAGGAATATAAAGTATTGAATGCTCTTTATACGGCTCTCTATAAGGCGGTACTTGCTGATTATGAGAGAGTGAACGGATTTTTTAGGGAATTTGAACAGGTGAAAGAGTTTGTCCTTTCAAATATTCCTGATAAAGAATCATTGATCAGCGGATTTTGGCCAACGGTTTTTGGCAAGCTTATCCAGGCCTCAGTCCGATTAAGTGATGAACAAAGAGAATCAAAAGACGGCAAAGAATATTGGGAAAGATTCACATATATGATGGAAGCGGTTTACGGAGAAGGCAATTGGCTGGGATTTCAGATTCTGGAAAGAGATAACAGATCTGTCTATTTTCAGCCAGGCATTGTGAATGTAGTAGATAAAAGCGGGAAAAAAGAAAGAGTTTATAGGATAGATTTGGATGAGAATGAAGGTACTGAAGCAGCTGAAAAAGTTTTGGCAGAAGTGTCTTCTGAAATTATAATGAAAGTACCGATCACCAGTGATGATTTGATGAATATTTTAGTAAAAGCCAATGATCAGGATACAGTTCGGAATGCGCTGATAAAAAAGCTCAAGGATACACGTACCCCAAAGAATGATAAATAGATCTCCTAACATTTAGGAGATTTTTTATTAAAGGAAAAACTACCAGCGTAGCTGAGGAGTGCGTTTGATGGCATCGCCCTTGTCAAATAAAGATGATCTTTTACAAAACAGGCCTGGAGCCTGATTAAGGCAATACCGATTTCGGCTTGCCCAGAACCATACGGTACTGGGCTTGCGCCGACCTACTTTTTGATGCCCTTCGGCCTTGCTCAGGGCAGGCCAAAAAGTAGGCAAAAACCATTGGGGGGCTTCAAATGCGAAGCAATGACAAAG
>CAYPKD010000006.1:0-1587 GCA_964411255.1 uncultured Gammaproteobacteria bacterium
GGGTCACCAACCTTATCATAATCCTGCCCAACTTTTTCTCCTTTTTCATTTACTACAAAATATTTTCCATCTTTTTTTGCTCTAAAAACAATCCTACCTCCTATATCATTCAGAGCGCCAACATCATCATAATCCTGGCCAACTTTTTCTCCTTTTTCATTTACTATAAACTCTTTGTCATCTTTTTGTGCTCTAAAAACAATTTTACCTCCAATATCTTGTGGAGGCCAAACATCATCATAATCCTGCCCAACTTTTTCTCCTTTTTCATTTACTATAAAATATTTTCCATCTTTTTTTGCTCTAAAAGCGATTTTACCTCCAATATTTTTCGGATCTTGAACCTTATCATATTTTGATAAAGATATTGAAGCCACTATTTTTCCTTCTTTTTTTTCCTTTTCTTCCCTTTCTTTTTTTTCCTTTATCTTTAATAATTCATTTTTATATTTCTGATAATAGTCAATCGCTCCTGCCAAATCTCCTGCCTTTTCCGCTGCCACAGCCTTATCCATAATATCACCCAGAAATTCTTTTTCTTCAGGTGTCAGCGGCACACGCTTAACCTCAGCGCGTTTTGGACGGGCCATTTTGAGTTGGTTCTCTAATGATTTTGGTTGTTCTTTCATATATAAATCTTTAGGATTCAAGATCAAACCCTAACAATCCTTTTCACATAATTATCACCTTCTTTTGTAATTATATAAGCTTCATTACCTTCCATTGGCTGGAAATGATAAATCTTATCACATTCTTCACTGACTTTTTCTCCTTTTTCATTAACCACAAACCATTTGCCGTCTTTTTGTGCTGCAAAAGCAATCCTGCCTCCAATATCTTGCGGGTCACCAACCTGATCATAATCCTGCCCAACTTTTTCTCCTTTTTCATTCACTACAAAATATTTTCTATCTTTTTCTGCTCTAAAAGCAATCCTACCTCTAATATCTTGTGGAACCGAAACATTATCATAATCCTGCCCGACTTTTTCTCCTTTTTCATTTACTATAAACCATTTATCATCTTTTTGTGCTTCAAAAACAATCCTGCCTCCTATATCTTGCGGATCCCAAACATAATCATAATCCTGCCCAACTTTTTCTCCTTTTTCATTTACTATAAACCATTTATCATCTTTTTTTGCACTAAAAACAATTTTGCCTCCAATGTCTTGCGGATGCCAAACTTCATCATAATCCTGCCCAACTTTTTCCCCATTTTCATTTACTACAAAATATCTTCCATCTTTTCGTGCTGTAAAAACAATTTTACCTCCAACATCTTCTGGGACCCTAACAATATCATAGCCCTGCCCGACTTTTTCTCCTTTTTCATTTACTATAAACCATTTATCATCTTTTTTGGCTATAAAAGCAATCCTGCCTCCTATATCTTGCGGGTCACCAACCTTATCATAATCCTGCCCAACTTTTTCTCCTTTTTCATTTACTATAAACCATTTACCATCTTTTTGTGCTGTAAAAGCAATTTTGCCTCCAATATCTTGCGGGTCACCAGCATCTTCATAATCTTGCCCAACTTTTTCTCCTTTTTCATTTACTATAAACCATTTACCATCTTTTTGTG
>CAYPKD010000006.1:1687-131500 GCA_964411255.1 uncultured Gammaproteobacteria bacterium
CTGCAAAAGCAATCCTACCTCCTATATCTTTCAGAGTACCAACCTCATCATAATCCTGGCCAACTTTTTCTCCTTTTTCATTTACTACAAAATATTTTCCATCTTTTTTTGCTCTAAAAGCAATCCTGCCTCCTATATCATTCAGAGTACCAACCTCATCATAATCCTGCCCAACTTTTTCTCCTTTTTCATTTACTACAAATAATTTTCTATCTTTTTTTGCTCTAAAAGCAATCTTGCCTCCTATATCTTGTGGAAACCAAACATCATCATAATCCTGCCCAACTTTTTCTCCTTTTTCATTCACTATAAAATATTTTCCATCTTTTTTTGCTCTAAAAGCAATTTTACCTCCAATATTTTTCGGATCTTGAACCTTATCATATTTTGATAAAGATATTGAAGCCACTATTTTTCCTTCTTTTTTTTCCTTTTCTTCCCTTTCTTTTTTTTCCTTTATCTTTAATAATTCATTTTTATAATCTGTATAAAATTCAATTGCCTCAGCAAATTTTCCAGACTTTTCCGCAGCCACTGCCTTATCCATAATTTCATCCAGAAATTCTTTTTCTTCAGGTGTCAAAGGCACACGCTTAACCTCAGCCCGCCGCGGGCGGACCATTTTGAGTTGGGATTCAAGTGATTTTTCTATTTGTTCTGGCATATAATAATTGGGATTCAGGTTTCAGGCCCTACCAAGATCCTCCGCCGCCACCTCCAAATCCGCCGCCTGAAAATCCGCCGCCGCTGGAAAATCCGCTTGAAGAAGAGCTTCCCCCAGATCTGTACGCAGGGGCAAATCCTTTGTTTGTAGTAGTTTCAAATTTATTTAGAGTGCTTAAAAAGTAAATTGGAGTAAAATTAGCAGGATCTTTAACCTCCATCCACTCTGGCGGTTCTTTTAAAATTCCTTCAAATGCATTTATCCATTTGTCAATTAAACCCATTGTCATGGCAAAGGGCAGCACTTTGCTAAAAATATTGGCTGCTTCTTCTCCTTTAATCCTGTCTTTTTCAGCCACATTTATATATTCTTTAAGTCCTTTAATATAATTTAACATTTCGATTCCCTTTTTGGATTTTTTCGGCATAACCACGCCAAAAGCTATGACAATAATTGTACTTATTAATCCCATGAAAAAATTAACACCACTTGATGTAGTCACTCCCCAAAAGATACTGCCCATTAACAAAAGCATTCCTAATCCAATATATAATCCCTTAGAAGATACTGGGTTAGTATAATATCCTTTGCTTTTAATATCAGCCGTACCCAATTTTTTATATTTCTGGGCATCGCTGTAAGTAAACCTTGACTTCAGGTCATCCAAATCAACCTCGGTTTGTGGCTTGCCTCCTTTTGTAAAAATCTGATCTAATAAATATTTTTGATACGAGGTTATCTTTTTATTATTTTTCCAATCCCGGCGTTTTACAATTTTATACTTTTTCTTATCTGGATCAATTTCTTTTATTTTTAAAATACGCATAGTGGCTAAATGCACAATTTCTGACGGCAGATCATGCGGATTAAACATGCCTTCTTTTTCAATTACCCGGACAACGCTCGGCGTCAAATAATCGCAGGCATCATATTGAGCAACAATTGGCTTGTTTGATTTTGGATCCTTGCCTTTTTTATTCCAAATCAAAAACATTAATATAAAAACAAAAATTGGCACAAACAAAACATAATTATCTCGTAAAAAATATCCAAACTTTACAACTGCTGACGGTTCATTTAAATATCCTTTTGGCAGCCAGACTGCAATGGTTAAGTAATTATCATATTCAATTCCGCTTGGACCTGTAAAAGTGACTGTTCGGGTGTTTGCATTATATTCATATGAACATTCTTGTTCTGTTTCCTCAAAATATCCGGTATAACAGACAAAATCCAATTCTTTTTCATCAACATCTTTTGGTAAAATTATTTTTGCACTTGATTTCATAATAGGTACTTCCCAGTCTGTACCAGTAATATTCCAATATAGCTCATCATGGTCATCAAAAAATCTAATACCTCGATTTACATCATAAACAATTTTATATAATTGCTCACCCAGTTCAACATATTTACTTGCGCTACCTATTTTGTATTCAGTAAATTTACCGCTCTTGGTCTGCGCATAATCCCATGCAGTTCCATCTGACTGATATATACCCTGCTCCTTAATTTTCAAATAATAATTAAAAATACCCCATTTTTTATATTTCAATGGGATATATCGAAAAATGCCATGTTTATAAGTGACATTAAACTGAGTTAAAATATTTTCCTCAACGGAAAAACCAGCGTCTTCATTTAAAATAATAACTGCGTCAAAACTTTTGATAATCCATTCATACTCTCCCATTTCTCTTGCTAATTGGTCGTTTGATTCAATGTCTTGCGCTCCCACAGGCATTGAGATAAATAAAAAGAGAATTATTAATCCTCCAAATTTGATAATTTTGTTCATATAAATCACAATCATTTCATTTGGTCATGAGTCTTGGGCACAAAGCAGCCGGGCTAAGACCAACAACCTATGACCATTACAATATATTTGTTATTTGAAATTTATAATTCTATCTCTTCTCCCTCTGACACATCTTTTTCCGCATTTTGATTTTGCTTTGGCGGCCGAATAGAAGACGCTGCCTGTTTTTGAATAACATCTGACAGGCTTTTTGCGCTTTTAGGGCCAGGAACAGGTTGGGGTTTTTCCGCTCTTTTATTACTAAAAGACACCGGCCTTTTCTGCATAGCATCCTGCAGGCTCATAGAAGTTGACGGTGCAGCCGGTTTTTTCTCATAAACCTTTGGCTTACTCTGTGGTTTTTCATATCTAGATTTTTCAGGTTTTCTATAAGATGGGCGTTTATTGTTTTGATATGATCGACGGGTATATTCTTCTGGCTTTTTATCCAATTTTTTTGGCGGTTCGATTCCTTTTGCCTGCATTCTTCTATAATCCTTTAAACATTCTTTACATAAAACAGGTTTATCTGGAGATGGCTTAAAATTAATTTTTGTTCGCACTCCGCACCAGTCGCATTTTACAATTAATTCTTCCTTTTTCTCTGCAACCTCAGCCTTTACTTCTTCAATCTCCTCTTCGGCCTCTTTCAGCTCTTCTGGTGGCATTACTTTTCTCCTTAAACTTTCCAAAAAATTAATTGACTTATCAAATATAGTAGAATCTTTTTCACCTTGTTTTTCTTTTAATTTTTGTTCTTCACGAATAAGCATTGCCTCAGTTTCAACCCCACTCCAGCGGGCAATTTTTTCTTCAACCACTTCTCTAGATTTCGCATATCTTTCCCGTGAAACTTTTATAATATTTTCTTCATTTCCAGTATTTTCAGCTCTCGGAGGCAAAGTAGCAGCACTAAACGGATCGGAAGATACTCCGTCAATCATCAATTTCAGATATATTTGCCACTTTGGCAAATTAACTAAATCTTCCTCATTAAATTTAGGTGTAAATTCCTTTACCAATTCCTCTGCGTCTGCAGCGCCAACCCGAAAACAAACAATTGTTCCCACATTGCCAAAAACAGCATCTCGTACTTTTGTAGATGCCCCTGCTAATAATTGACCAATATATTGATGGGCAATTATCAAATTTAAACGATATTTTCTAGCCTCTGATAAAATTCCAGCAAAAGCTTCTGTAGCAAAATTCTGAAACTCATCAACATATAAATAAAAATCTTTTCTTTCTTTTTCAGCAATATCAACCCTTGACATGGCTGCCAGCTGAATTTTTGTAATTATCATTGCGCCCAACAGGCTTGAAGCATCTTCTCCAATTCTACCCTTTGACAAATTCAGCAGTAAGATCTTTTTTCCATCCATAATCTCTCGCATATTAATTGTTGATTTTACCTGACCTACAATATTTCTGATCAATGATGTTGACAAAAACTGCCCCACTTTATTCTGAATCGGAGCAATTGCCTCAGTTAAAAATTGCTGATTGTATTTTGTAAATTCATCCAGCCAAAAAGCTTTTACCACTGGATCTTGAATCTTAGCCACAACTTTTTTCCTGTATTCTTTGTCAACCAAAACTCTGTTAACTCCAAGCAAAGTACTGTCTGGATAATCTAAAAGGGCTAAAATAGCATTTCTTAATAAATATTCCAATCGAGGCCCCCAGCTGTCAGCCCAGATTTTTTTAAATACGCCGACCAGGCCAGAAGCAATCAGATGCCTGTATTTTGGATCAACTTTTTCCAAAACATTAAAAGCAATCGGGTAATCGATATCAGCTGGATTAAAATATATAACATCATTCATTCTGTTTGCTGGAATAAACTTTAAAACATCCTCAACTAAATCTCCATGAGGATCGACCACTGCCACTCCTTTACCAGTCATAATATCATGATAAATAAGATTTTCTAAAAACACTGATTTGCCCATGCCAGTTTTACCAATAACATAAGTATGACGCCGCCTGTCATCTGTTTTAATACCAAAACGCCGCCTTTCATTTCGAAAGTTGGTTTCTGCAAAAACTGCAATGTCTGGGTTAACGTTGGACATAATTAATTAATATTACAAAGTTATAACATTAGACAAATGGTAAATTATCAGGAATATCTTTTTTTGGGTTTTCTTCCTCTGTTTCACTTTCTTCTTCCATCTCATCTTTCAAATCATACTTTTCTTTAATATATTTTTTTCTTGACTGTGTAGTTTGGCCTGTCTTGTCTTTTGCAAATCTTTTTTCAAAATCATCAGTATCAAAATCAATCACTGGTTCTGGAACTTTCTCTTCTTTTGCTTCTTCTTTTATCGGAGCTCCAAGGACTGGCTGTTCCTCTGTCTTCTCTGTTGGCAAACCAATTGGCGCACTGCCTTTTTTACTTGCAATTTTCTGAACTAAAGGAGCCTTTACCTCAATGTCTGGGAAATGATACAAACTGGCTAATTCTTCAATATTCAGATAAAAAGGATCTCCATACGAATCCAAAGATCTGCCTTTATAATATTTCAAGATCTGATTTTGTTTTCTGGCTAATCTCTTTTTTGCGCTAAAGTATGCTGCCACTGTCTTGGTTTTGGGATGCGGCTTCATCGCATTTAAATCTTCGGTATTAAACTGTTTTATCGCTCCAAACATACCAGATACGCCAAGACCTTTTTTCATTACCTCCTTTTTTGATAAGTAAATGAAACGCATTTTTGTTCTGTATCCAATTTTACTGATTTTTCTTCCTATGCCGTCTACCTCTGCTTTTTGATGAGGTGGCAAATAGGCAAGCATATTGTTCTCTGATTTCACATCATCGGCACTTGCCTGGCCGCCGCCAACTAACTGCTCTTTAGCCATAGTTGCAAATTCAAGCGGCGCTTCAAATATTTTTTGCGTTTTTGATTTTTTTACCTTTTCCGGAATGCCTAAAATCTTATTTAATGCCTTCACGCCTTCATCTTTCCAATCTTTTCCCAAAACAGGAATAATTACAATCTGAAACCATATCTGTTCGCCTTTGCCTATTTTGTTCATTATTTCAAGCATAGCAGCCATTGGATCTTTAAATTCCTGAGAAAGTGAATGTTCAAATTCTACATAAGTTCTAATTGGAAAATAATAAGGTCGAACTAAAGTAATATCTGAACCCCAAAGGCCATACTCTTCGTTTGGAAAAGTAATATCAGCAGCACTGGCATAATCATTAACCTCAGTAATTTCAGCATCTGGATATTGTGCGTAAATTGCGGCTTCTGCTAATTCACGGAATTTAACCGGTGTTCTGATTAAAAACTGTACAAAACCGTCAATACTTACAATTTCGCAACTAAATCCAACCTGGAAATAACCATCGATGAGTTTTTCCTTTAAATTTGGTTCACCATGAGCTCCAGCCAAAGCAGCAAATATATTTTCCACTGCTTTTGGACTTTGAATATTTTGTTTTGGAATATCGATCGCTAACAGTACATATGACTGCTTGGAAGCAAATATATTGCTACGCCAAAACATCCACAGCATGCCAAGGCCCCAAAGTAAAATAATTAAAAAAACAATCCAGCCACCTTTTGAGAACAAAATCCAAAACGCTTCATATAGCGGGACCTGTCCTAATTGCTGGAGAAAGCTTAAATCAATTTCAAATCCAGTGAATTCCATAAATTCATGTTTGATATTATTATACCATATTATTTATTATTAAGAAAAATTAAAGTTGATATATTCAAGTGCTTTGATAATAAAAAAGCAGCAAATTACATTTAATTTACCGCTAAAGTTTTTCTACTAATTAGAAATTTCCATGGTGTAAAGATGTCTGCCAATTATTCCATAATATAACAACTTTTCATCTAAATAAAATACTGGACTAACATATTCAAATCCTGGCATTTCAACTTCATTAACGACCCAACATATTTGATTATGCCGGCTTGTTTTACCAACATAACATACCATTCCTGGCAATTCAGTATAATGAGCTCTATATGAATTATTAGCAGATAATGGACTTCTTTCTATTCGCATAGTCTGATGTTCCTCACTAAATAGATAATATGTACCCTGATTAAGAACTACCAATCCCTTACTAGACATGAACATACGCAATCTGCCTTGAAACATACCAAGATTCACCAGATTCTCCGGATTATTTATATAAGACATATACATTATCGGGAGATTATGGTCTTGCATCACACAAATAACACTCTTATCATTCGTTTCAAATATACCCCTCAATGAATACGGGTATTGCGCAACCAATTCTCCATTATTTCTGAAAATCTTGCCAGCGCTAATATGCATAATACTTCCATCACTAAGTAAAGTTACTCCTAAATATGCACTTGCCTCAAGTCGCTTTTCATCACCATAAAAAATTTTATCATCGGGCATATCCTTATAATCACCTTTATCTTTTAGATACGAAATATAAGTAACAGGCTTTCCAGAATTAGCAAATCCAAGCAACTGCACAACACTAATGAATCCCTCAAAATCATCACACAAATCATATTGGTCTTGCCCACAGAGAAGCACATTTTTAATTTTGTCTTGATATCTAATTTTTATAATAATGCATGGCCTTCCATCAGGAGTAACAGACAAATCAATTATTTTAAAGTGAAATCCCAATGGGTCTTCACGCCATCCTTTTGGTGTATTAGCCAATTTTGTTGGCAGTCTTCTACTTTCTACACACAAATCAGGTAAAATAGGACCTGCCGGATGTTTTGCAAAGCGATCAACCTGATCTTCGGTTATTGGATGTCTCCCAACCATTTGATGAAGCAACCATACTGCCTTTTTCAAATCCGGTCGGTGAGAACCTGCTTCGTGCATTTTTCTGCCCTCCTGCTCCTGACCAATACTACACCAGCTTAAGCACTATTTGCTGACACTGGCCACTTGTATTGTTTAGGAGCGTATAAACCAGGCCCCATGCCCAGTATCATATTATATTAACAGCAAACTTTAACGGTGTCAATTGTAAGGAACAGTAATTTGTTATTTAGATAAATTGCTGACTAATTTACCAACGATACTAAAATACAAAAAAAATCCGGACTTCGTACCCGGATTTTTTTATTGTATATTTAATTACGCTTTTAATCCAAATTTTCCATTTTCTACTTTGATAAATTTTTCTTTATTTATCAATGAAAGATAAATAGTAGATTTATTAACAACTCTTTGCTTTAATACCTGCTCATAAATTGCATCTTTTTCCATTGGACCGCTTTCTGTCAAAATCTTTTCTATCACATCAGCTACAGTGCCTTTTTCATAACCCCAGTCTTTTAAAGCATAAATGCCTCGTCCGACTAAAGTATAATCTTTATTGGCAATTAATTCATTATGAACAGTAGCTGCGCAAATTTTCTTTTTATCAAAACCAGCTTCATTAATCTGATCAGCAACATTTGTAAAGTGAAGAGGTTTTTTATAATTCTGAAATATCAAAAATATTTTATCTGATAATTTTTTAGGTCTAATTTCTGGCCAATTACTTAAACCCCACTGATCTAAAATATTTTTGTTTACCTTTTTGCTTAGATTTAAGTAATTCTGTAAAAGGTTAGATAATTCTAAATCATCGTGAGATTGAAGGAATGAATCATAATGGTTCATTTTTGACTTTACTAAATCATGGCTAGTTAAAAAACTCATTATATCCTCAGATGAATGTGGTTTCTTTTTTTCATCTAAATATGATGCTAAAGATTCAACCAGCTCCATAATATGATCAGTATCAAGGTTTGCTTTCACCCAATGACTGTAAAAATCAGAATTTTCTGAATTTTTCTCAACAATGTCAACTAATTGATCTAAGATAAATAAAACGGCATTTTGATTATAATCCTGCAGGTCTAATTGTTCTACAAAATTTTCAATCAAATGATCCTCTAATACAGCGCCGCCATTTCGATCAAGATATACTGAAACATCATCTGAAATTAATTTTAGTAAATCTTTTTCACTTTCAAGAGCTTTTAGTAATTTTTTAACTCCTTCATTTTCAATTTGACGTACTCTTTCTCTTGTGATGTTATATTCATCACCGATTTCCTTTAATGTTTCTTTTTTTGAGAGCTCTTGTAATAGTTGATTTCTCCGAATCAAAACATCCTTTTCCCGACTTGGTAATTCGGAGAAAAGATTATCTAGTAATTGTCTTACTGCTTGCTTATTTTGTACATTGTAGTTGATCATAAAGTTCATTATGTGTCGGACAAGCTCAACTACTAATTTTACTTATTTATTAGATGATGTTTATACCATATCACCTTTCCTGAAACCTGTCAAGAAAAATTGTAAACTTCAGGTAAATTTGGTGATATTTACCTTATTTAAGGCAAAAATTTGATATATTTATGTTAAGACTTCATCTTACCAATAATTTTTATATATGTCAATAATGTCTTCTAGATATATAAAAAAGACGGACTAAGTTTAGTCCGCCTGCGTTCTTATGCCTTGATAGTCATAATCGGCCGTACTTTTACAACCGAGGCTGCAATATCAGCTACATTTAAAGTTTCAATTATTGGTCCAATACCTTTATAGGCAAAAGGCGCTTCTTTTTTAAGTTCTGCCAGCCTCTTTTTAACAATATCCTTTCTAAGTGCAATCGCCGGGTCTTTTAGATTAACCGGCATAACGATCTGAAATTCACCTAGAAATTCCTGAAAATCTTCTTCGCTGACGCCAAGAGCCTGGCCGCACGAAAGCTTTCTGCCAGCGCCATGGCTGGCGCTAGACATTGAATCAGCAAAGCCAAGGCCACGGAGAATAAAACTGGAAGAACCCATTGATCCAGGAACTAAAACAGGTTCGCCATAATAACGAAAAGGCGTTCCAACCATCGCCTCCATGTTTCTGGCCGGAGTTGCGCCTTTGCGATGAACAAATACTTGTTCGTTGTCAACTTCCTCTTTCCAAACCATGTTGTGAGGTGCGTCATAAAGAAGCTCATAGCTGGCTTCTCCGTAAACGCGTCGCAGTCCTTCATAGGCCATCAAAGAAAGAAACATGCGATTAGCAAAGGCAAAATTGGCAGCATTATAAATAGCATTCATGATTTTTTGAGCAGAAGCAGCATTAGCGCCAGCAAAGGAAATAGGGAAAATGCCATTGTCTGGATGCGTCAAATCTGGCGGAAAAACTTTTCCAAGCTCGTTTCTTATCTTAATCCCTGCATGATGGCCGAGCATGACAGACCCTGCATGGATCATGACAACCACCTGACCCTGGCGGATTCCCCATGCATGGGCAGTGGATCTATCGATAATTTTTTCAACTACCTGCAGCTCAACAAAATGATTACCGCCTCCGATTGAACCGATTTGATTGTCACGTGACAATTCATTTTCTCGTCCCAGAAAATCTTCAAGCCCATGAGTAAATTCAGCATCAAGGGAGCCAAGAGAATGGATTCTCTCCAAAGTGCTCATACTGACCAAATCATGGAAATGAGCCCATAAGCCCTGTCGTTGCGTTTTGGGAACTGCTTCAATAAGACCTAAAAGTCCATTCAGGAAAAGGCTTTCCCTTTGATGTCTGGTCATTGGAATGTCTCTACCGCCTTCAAAAAAAATCTTTCTGAAGACTGCTTCTAATTTATCCCTTTTAGCCATGACCGTATCATAGTCTAAATCTGTCAAATGAAGCCTCATGCCACAATTAACATCATTACCAATGGCCTGAGGCACGAAAAAACCCTTGGTGGCTAAAACAGTGCCGATAGGAATCCCAGCGCCTTTATGAAAGTCAGGGCAGACAGCAATTTTTACGATTGCTGAATCATCAACGTCAAAAAAGTCACTTTTCGCAGCCTTTATTCTTTCAACAGTATGGGCCAGCTCCATCAGGGAAATAAGCTCATCTACTGCACTTTGTTCAAGGTGAACTTTATCATTGGCAAAAACAGTTGCATCAATACCTAGATCATTCAGAATTTTTAACGAAAACTCGCTTATTCTCTTAACATTTCGTAGTTTCATCTTATACCTGCCTTTCGAATAAAAAAACTATGCTGATAAATATTTATAGCATAATTTTTTATTTATGTAAAGATGACTAAATTATCATTTTCTTAAAATTCTTCAAAATTTTCCTTGGATCATTCGCCTCTTTTGCATTATTAATAATATTATTAATTTCCTCTTCTTTTGCATAGCCTTTTTTATAATAAAACTTTAATCTGTCAACTAATCCCTGTTTGTCTAATTCTGGATGAAATTGAAAAACATAAAACTTTTTACCTGGAAAAGTAAGCGCCTGCACTGGACATCGCTCTGATGATGCCTGTACAATTGCATTTTCTGGCACGCGAGTGACACAATCCATATGACCAATTACTGCATAAAACGGATTAAGTATGCCTTCGTAAATTGGATCATTTTTTGCTTCTTCAGACAAAGTAACCAAGTAACTGCCCGCTTCTTTATTTTCTGGCATATATTTAACTTCACCGCCAAAGGCCATTGCAGCCAGCTGAATGCCAAAACAAACACCTATTAATGGAATATTTTTATCATAACAATGTCTAATTAATCTATAGATATCATCTAAAAACGGCATTTGGTCTTCATCATAAACAGCAAATTCTCCAGTACCACCAAGAATCACCGCATCATATATATCTGTAATTTTTGCATCAATTTTATTTTCTTTGAACATATCATAAGCAATCAGCTCTTCAGGTTTAAGATCCATTTCTTTAATAAAACAATTATATTCATGTTCTATCATTTTATCTTTTCTACTTTGTATTAATAATATTTTCATAATTTTTATTACAAGATTGTAACAATTATCTAATAAAAAATAGCCATTCAAGCTATTACAAAAACAATATTTTATTAATTTACTCTCTCATTTTTTTACTTATTCTTTTCCAGACAACAAGTAAAGGACTGGCAATAAATATTGATGAATATGTTCCTAAAATTACTCCGATTAGCAACGCAAGTACAAAAAACTTAATTGATGCACCGCCAAATAGGAAAATTACAAACAAAATTAATAATGTTGTAATTGAGGTATTCATTGAACGTACCAAAGTCTGATTAACACTCCGATTTACCAAATCCTCAAAATTGCCCTTGCCGTGTTTTGCCAAATTTTCCCTCACCCGGTCAAACACCACAATCGTATCATTTACTGAATAACCTAAAATGGTAAGCAATGCTGCCACAAAAGGCAAACCAACCTCTAAATTCATAAACCTACCCAAAACAGCGAATACTCCAATGGTGATTATTATATCGTGAAATAAAGCAATAATTGCGATTACTCCATATTTCCAGGAAGCAATCGGCCAAGAAACCTTTCTAAAAGCCCAGGCAATATATAAGACAATAGCAATTAAAACTAAAACGACTGAAACAATTGCTTTTTTCTTAAGTTCAGCGCCAATGGCCGGGCCAATTGACTCAAATCTCATTTCTTCAAGATTTTGCTCTTGTTCAGTATTAAAAGATTCTTTTAACTTTTCAACAACTTTCTGATGCGTTTCTTCATCATCAGGTTTCATGCGGATAATCATTCCATCTTCGCCAGTTGGCTGAACCACTATATCGCCATCCAATTCTAATTCTGCTACTTTATTTTTTATTTCGTCAGAAGTCGGCACATTCTGATGAAACTTCACCTCTAATAAACTACCGCCAGTAAAATCAATCGCCGGCCTTAATCCCCAAGCAATCATACTTAAAACACTCAGTACAATTAATGTGCTGCTTATTGTAAACCACAATTTTCTTTTTGGGATAATACTCTTCATATTGTAAAAACTGATTAACAGATTAAAAACGGATTAAACAGATACTAATTTATTTTCCGTTGTATCCGTTGACGATCTGTTGATCCGTTTGATCTATTTCTTTTTCACTCCAAATAACCACAATAATTTAGGTTTTTTTTGTAAGTTCGGAGTGACAAATATTTTCAAAAACTGTCTGGTAAGTACAATTGCTGAAAACATACTAATTATAATACCAACACTTAAAGTAATGGCAAACCCCCTAATCATACTGGTGCCAAACCAAGCAAGGATAAAACATGTTATTAATGTAGAAATATTCCCATCCCGAATAGACGACCATGCTCTTTTAAAACCTTCCTGAACCGATAAATCCAAGGGTTTCCCCTCTCTAACTTCTTCTTTCATTCTCTCAAAAATAAGCACATTGGCATCAACTGCCATTCCGATCGACAATAAAAATCCAGCTATCCCTGACAAGGTTAAAGTCACTGGGATATATTTGAATAAAAATAAAACAACAATTCCATATATTAATAAAGCAGCCACAGCAATCAATCCTGGCAGACGATAATATAAAATCATAAATAAAGCAACCAATATCAAACCGACAATACCGGCAACCAAACTTTGCTGGGTTGATTCTTGCCCTAAAGTAGCACCCACAGTTTGCTGGGTAACCAACTTGATTGGCACTGGCAAAGCACCGGCGTTTAATCTTTGGACTAATAGTTTTGCCTCTTGTATGTTAAAATTTCCGCTGATTACTGCCCGTCCGTCTTTTATCGGTTCATTAACACGCGGAATGCTGATTGGTGAACCATCTAAAAATATTGCAACAGGCTTACCAACATTTCTGGTAGTAATCTCTGAAAAAAGCTGTCTGCCCTCATCGTTAAATTCCAAACCAACCTGAGGAATATTTGTATTTGGATCAAATTCTACCTGAGAACGTTTAAGCTGTTTACCAGACAGGCCTGTATTCATCCACTCTTCAGACGGTGGAACATAATCTTTATCTAATTTCCTTTTTATTAAAATTCTGGCAACTTTATATTCTTTACTCTGCCTTTCATCTGATTTATAAATCAAATGGAAACCAAAATCCGTCTCAACAAGATCTGAAATTTCCCCAACGCTCATATTAAATGCAGGTTCTTCAAATTCTGGCACCATCCTGCCACGCCAAAACCAACCCAGGTCTCCGCCATTTGGGACTGTAGAAGTATCAGTAGAATGCTCTTTAACTAATTGAGCGAAATTATCTGAGGTTGCCTGCTCTTTTAATTCTCTAATTTTTTGTTCTGCTTCTTCTTTAGTTGTCTCATTCTCACAAAACTGCGCACCCTGATAACAAATCAACAGGTGACTGGCCTTTACTTCTTTTTCCCCATCCCTTTCTTCCAAAACTTTAACAACGTTATCACCTTCCTCATCTCTGACTGGCGCATCAAAAACCTCTCCCAATTCAATACTCTGAGCAACCGAATAAAAGTTTACATAAATCTCGTCAGTATTTTTTATAAATCCAAGATCTCCCCCGCTATTTTTCGTATTCTCATCCTCTGAATACTGTTTTGCCAGTTCTGCAAAATCTTCTCCAGCCAAAGCTTTTTCTAACACAACCCTAATTCTTGATGCCACATCATCATTATAAGACTTCATATCTTGCTTTTCTTCATCAGTCAAATCACGAGATTGCTGAGTATTGCCTTCTTTAAATTCTAAAAGAGGGGTTTCACCAATTTTATTAATTGCTTCCCTAACATCTGATATACCAGCCAATTCCACAATAACACGCCATTTATCGCCTGATCTGTTTATTTGAGCTAAAGGTTCTGCCACACCCAAATCATTTACCCGTCGTTCAATAACATCACGTACGCCCTCTACGGCTGCTCCTTTTTCCCCTTCTTCAATTTGAGAAGTATCTGCTTCATAAACAAGATGCGTACCTCCCTGCAAATCAAGTCCTAAATGAAAATCCTTTGAATGAAGTTCGGAAATATCCCAGCTCCATTTGGAATTTGCCCAGGCAATGGTTTTATTAATCGGACCAGGGAAATCAACAATGGCCAATAACAAAGCAATGACAATGATAATTGCCACTGAAATCCGAATTTTTGTTCTGCTTTTCAATGTTGCCATAGTGAAATTATTATAACTAAATTAATAAAATATTGCAATAAAAATGTGAACAAATTCAGCCTCTTGACTTTTTAATAATAATTGTTATGATTAATTACTAAGGTTATCGCCCCAAAAGGAGGGAAAGATGAGTAAACGAATCGCAAAAGTCGTTTCAATTTCATTAATGAAACTTCTTATTAAAGACGAAGAAGATAATTGGCGATTCTCAGAAATGCAAATTAAATTTACTTTTGAAGATCAAAAAATTGGTACAGTGACCATTATTGAACCGGGAACTAATATGACAAATAAAGTCATGTCAGGCCTGCTCAATTTGATTCCCAATAATATTGACATTCCAGTTGATCCAAAAAATCCACCATATTTATTGGTGGAAGACATTGCAGAGCAAGAAAAAGAAAAAGGATATGAAATATTTGCAAATGAAAATAGAGTAAATATTATAAAAAGAGTATCAAAAAAAGAAATGCTGAAATTGGCTCAAAAAGGATTGGAAAAAGAATCACCATAGAAGCTCCACGAGCTTCTTTTTAACAGCAAAAAACCGCTGATTGATAATGTTCTTCAGCGGTTATTTTATTCAAGACGAGGCGAACCTTGAGGAGTAGATGCGATTATTTCTGCAAAAATTTTATTATAGCCTGGCGAAAATGAAATAGTTCTTGGAGATTTATTTTTTAAATCAGCTATTCTTCTTCCTTCAGCTATATTAACAGTTAACCAACCATTTTGTGCAACTTTTTTTATAAATTCTTTATGCCATTTTATTTGATCTTCTCTTTTTTGCATCAAATACCTCCTTTCAAATTCAAACTACTAATAGTTTAAATCAACTAGAAACTTAATGCAATAAGCAAATATATTTATAATTCCCAGACAAAAAAATATTAATAGCCCTCATTTGTAATTCAATATTGCAAAGCCTCTTTGCTTTTGTCTGTTTTAAAATTAAATAAAAACCGCAAATAGATTTGACTATTTGCGGTCATTTCGAAAATATTTATCTGGAATGGTGCATCTGCCGCTATTTAATTCATCCAAAATCCTTTGTCTGGCCATCTCCATATTGCCTTGGCCAAATCTTTTTAATTCTTTACAAATATATCGATTCAATGCTCTTTCTTGTCTTTGTTTTTGAATTTGTCTTCGCTTGCGCTCTTTTTTTCTTCTTTTGTGATTAATAGGCATTGCCCCTCCATTTCCATAGTTTTTTATTATATCATACTTATAAAAATTTGTCAAAATAAACAGCGGAAAATCATTGATTTTCCGCTGTTATTTATACAGCTTTTACTTCCTCCTCCTGCAGTTCTCTTCGAATCTTGTAAAGCATCCGAATAAAAACTGCAGCTGGCAAACTGGTGTGAGGCGATTCTTTGTGGCCCAGGTTATGGGTCAGCGTAGCATTGCCAGTGGCAAGCAGTGCTCTTCGGGCAGGTCCGTATTGTGTGAACTTTGCCCGGAGAAACCGCTCGATGAGCTTAAAATGCTCTTTGGACCGGAAGTCCATTTCTTGTCCCTGCCACCAGACCTTACCAGTCCGTCTCACTCTTTTGTTTGCTTTTTTGCCTTTGAATTTGGCTGCTCTGCCAACCAAGGTGCAAACATGCCTCTGCATTTCAGGATCCTTGAACTTTACTGCCTGAATCCCACCCTCAGTAGAGGCACATTTCACACCATCAATTTCAAATGGCGCAGCAGGAAAGTTGGACAGAATTGCCCATCTCGACTTGCCATTACTTCCAATATTGATAGCCATCGTATATCTCCATTTTCAAGTAAATATTATTACATTATAGCATATTTATAATAAAAAGTCAAGTCTAGATACTGTATTTTACCTAAAATTAAACAAAACCGTCAGCTATGCTGACGGTTTTTATATACTTACACCGCTTGGTTAGCAGCAGAAATGCCATTTTCAATGAAAGTATTGCATGGTCAGCATCAGAAATGATACTTTTTAAATTCCGCAATAATTGAAGCAGCATTTCTGCTGCTAGCCACGATCTGAGCGCAAGCCGAACAGCGAATTCTTATTTATCCTTATACTTTATCCAAATCTTTTTTATTAACTGAAGCGACAATGTCGATAAGATAAATGCCAAAGCTGGAACAATGGAATTAATAAATGGTTTTGGCAAATCAGCAAAGAAAAAGAATAATACAATTACAAAATAAGTTAATACTGCAATTAATATTTTTCTTAGCCAACTTGTCTCCCAGGATTTATCAAGTTCAACTCTTTTATTTCTTTGCTTTATCAATTTAATTTCTTTTTGCAGTTCTTCAATAGATGACATAAATTACGGATTTACATTAATGATTGGCATGCCATTCTCATCTGTTGGCACAAATAAAAATGTTGAATTTGGCGAATCTGCTAAATCACGCATCATTTCAATTGAATACCATCGTAAATATGAAGGAGTCAAACTCCTGGAAATTACATCCTGCGCTTTTTTAATACCATCAGCTTCAATCACTCTTCTTTCTGCTTCTTTTTTTTCTTTATCTAAAACAAAATCCATTGCTTGCGCTTCCTGCTCTGATTTTAATTTATCTTCAATAGATTGAGATAATTCTGTAGGAAGATTTACATTTCTAAGCAAAACATTTTCAATCACCACTCCCCTTTCTTCAACTTTTTTTATTTGGTCTAACATTCCTTGTGCTACTTCCTGTCTTTTATCAGAATAAATGTCCTTTGCTTCATAAACAGCTACAACATCTCTAATTGAAGTCCGAATAGCAGGTCTGATAATTTTTTCCTCATAATTTTTTCCTAAATCACGAAAAACCATTGGAGCTTTTTGCTCATCCAAATGATATAAAACTGTAATATCCAAAACCACTTTCAAACCTTCTTTTGTCAATGCCCAAATAGAATCATCCTGATGTCCTTCTCCAATCGTCATAGTGTATTCTTCAGTTCGAATGGACATTTTATGCACGATCCGCAAAGGATTAATTAAATGCAAACCAGAAGACAGCGGCTTGTCGCTAACTCTTCCAAAAAGAGTGGTCACGCCAGTGCTTCCGGCAGGGATGACAGTCAAACCTTTTAACAATACTAAAACTACAAAAATAATTAATGGTATTCCAACAAAAACAAACTTTTTAGGAAAGCCAAATTTATTTATTATCACTGGATTGTCCATATTTTTAAAAAAATTATTTATAAAACTCCTTTATCTATTAATTCTTTTGAAGATGGGCCTTTTTGCGTTTTCATTAATATTTCATTTTGAACCAATGCGTCTTTAATTCTTTCAACCTGCTTTGGAGATGTGTTTTGAGGCAGATCAATAAATTTAAAATATTCAATTTTATTCGACTCATTTGTTAAAGTCATTTTCCCACCAGTTATTTTGCAAATAAAGGCAAAAGAAATTTCATCCTGATCGGGTTTGGCATAAACGCCGGTCATTTTTTCAACTTCAACTTCCAGTCCTGTTTCTTCTTTTACTTCTCTGACAACGCCCTCCCAGGGCGCCTCGCCTTTTTCCAAACCGCCGCCAGGCAGATTCCAAAGATCCCTGTCTGTCCGATGGCATAGCAAAACCCGATTGTCTTTGTCTAAAATCACTCCGAAAACTCCGATTTTAAATTTTGGCTGTTGTGCCATATTGATTACATTTGTCCGTTTATTTCTTTTTCCATTCTGTCTAAAAAATCTTTAAAAAACTTAGCTCTATCTTTACAAATTTCCTTTGCTGTTTTGGTATATAGTTTATCTATTAAAAATTTAAGTTTTATTTCATATTCAATTTGCGGACTATGCTTTGTCTTATCCTGAATTCTGCCATTAATACTTCCTCCTAAGTTTTCTTTAATATATTCATCAATGTTAACTTTTTTGAAAATATGTGCATTACGCGTTCCCACCCAGACAAAACTTCGAGCCAATCCGATCGCCCCAATTGCATCAAGCTTATCAGCATCAAATAAAATCTTTGCTTCAATTGTCTCTGGTTTATTTTCTGTTTTATAGCGATGAGAAATAATGCAGTCCTGAATATGTTTGATTTTCTCAGGCTCATAGCCCATTTGGGTCAAAATTGGCTCAGCCATCTTTGCGCTTTCAACTGCATGATCTGTTTTGCCAGTCGGATCATTCATTTCTTTTGATCCGCCAATATCATGAAGTAAAGTTGCAATCTGCAACACCTCTAAATCAATTTCTTCACTTTCTTTTTCAGCAATCTTCATTGCCAGATTATAAACTCTCATTACATGATCAAAATTATGCCCAGAATCTGACGATTCCTTTTCAACTATCTCTTTTATCTTTTCTAAATTTTTATCCATAAATATTATCCTCCACAACATTTTTTATATTTTTTCCCAGATCCGCACGGACATGGATCATTTCGACCTACTTTTTTTCCAGAAGCGTCTTTCACCTTATCACCAACCGGATGCTCATGCGTTTGCTTTACCTGTCTATATGGATCAGTCATTTTTTTCTGATCAAATGTTGAAGAAGTTGAATCAGATGTTTTAGCTGGCGCAGAATATGTGGCCTTTTGTCTGTCCATCACCCCTGGATCATCAGGCCTCATTAGCCCAACTTTATAAATACTGTAAACAACCTGCCGGTTTATTAAATTTAACAGCTGCTCAAACATTGATCTTGATTCTTTTTTATATTCAACCAAAGGATCGCGCTGGCCATAGCCGCGCAAGCCAATTCCAGCGCGCAGGCCGTCCAATGCGTCCAAATGGTCAACCCACAAATTATCAATACTTCTAATTAAAATTTCCCGTTCAACCATTGGCATTGTCACATTTATTTCTTTTCCAGATTCATTTATCTGTTCAATCAATTTTTCATATCCCTGCTTGGCGATTTTTAATAAATGCTCAATAATTTCAGTCCTGGCAATTGCGTCTTGGGATTTATCTCCGGCAACCTTTTCCAAACTTTCCAGCTGACGGTCTAAAACATCTGGCACTGGGAAAATAGTCTTTGCAGTTTCTGCAATTTCTTTTAAATTCCAGTCTTTTTGATCTTCACCAGCTGTATGGAAGGCCACAATCTGCTCTACTTCGTCTTCAATCATTTCCCAAACAATATTAGCCAGTTCATCTGGATTTTTTTCAAAAGTTTCTAAAGTTTTAAAACGCTTTTTATAAATATATTCGCGCTGCTTATTCATCACGTCATCATATTCAACCAAGTGTTTTCTAATATCAAAATGATAGCCCTCCACTCTGGTCTGAGATTTTTCCAAAGCCCGGCTGATCATTTTATTTTCAATTGGCATGTCTTCTGGCACTTTTAACGTCTGCATTATTGTCTTCACCCGGTCAGAGCCGAAAACTCTCATCAAATCATCTTCAGTTGAAACATAAAATTGCGAAGCTCCTGGATCGCCCTGTCTGCCAGAACGTCCCCGAAGCTGATTGTCAATCCGCCGGGATTCATGCCGTTCTGTGCCAAGCACAAATAATCCGCCAAGCTCTTTAACTTTATTGTATTCAGTTTCATCAAAAGGCGCGCCGCCTAAAATAATATCAACTCCGCGACCAGCCATATTGGTAGCCACCGTAACTGCGTCCACTTTACCAGCCTGGGCAATAATTTGCGCTTCTTTTTCATGCTGCTTGGCATTTAACACCTGGTGCGAAACGCCAGATTGCTTTAATAATCTGCTCAAAAGTTCATTTCTTTCAATTGATATTGTGCCAATTAAAACTGGCTGGCCTTTTTCACTTAATTCTTTCACTTCTCTGACAATGGCTTTAAATTTTCCAATTTCAGTTGCAAAAATTCTGTCAGCCATATCCTGCCTGATCATTGGTTTATTTGTTGGAATAACTAATACGTCAAGATTGTAGATTTTTGAAAATTCTTCAGCCTCAGTTTCAGCTGTACCGGTCATGCCTGATAATTTTTTATACATTCGAAAATAATTTTGAAAAGTTACTGTGGCCAATGTCCGGCTTTCTTTTCTGACTTCAACTCCTTCTTTTGCTTCAATTGCCTGGTGCAATCCTTCTGAATATCTTCTGCCTTCCATTAAACGGCCAGTGAATTCATCAATAATTACAACCTCACCTTCTTTAACCACATAATCTTTATCTTTTCTAAATAATGCATGCGCTTTTAATGCATTTTCCAAATGATGCACCATTCGTACCCCGCCTTCTGTCCAAATATTTCCAATGCCTAAACGTTTTTCAACATTTTCAATGCCCTGTTCAGACAAAGTGGCTGCTTTCATTTTTTCATCAATATTATAATCTTCATTTTCCACCAAACCCGGCACCATTTGTGCAAATTTTTTATATAAATCACCTGATTCTTCTGCTGGCGCTGAAATAATCAATGGAGTTCTGGCTTCATCAATTAAAATTGAATCTATTTCATCTACAATTGCGTAATTCAATTTTCGCTGAACTCTTTTAGAAAGATCAGAGACCATATTATCTCTTAAGTAGTCAAAACCAAATTCATTGTTTGTACCATAAGTAATATCAGCAGCATAAGCTTCTTTTCGAGAAACCGGACGTAAAAATTTTTCTTGAATTTTGTAAGAACCTTGTTCATCTCTTTTTTCATCAGCATCTTGTTCACCAGTAAATTTTTCATCATATAAAAAAGAGCTGTCATGTTGCACACAGCCGATTGAAAGTCCTAAAAAGCTATAAACCTGGCTCATCCAGATAGCGTCTCTTTTTGCTAAATAATCATTTACTGTGACTACATGAACACCCTTTCCTTCCAGAGCATTTAAATAAACTGCAGCTGTGGCAGTTAAAGTTTTTCCTTCACCGGTTTTCATTTCAACAATATTTCCTCTGTGCATAGCAATTCCACCAATAAGCTGGACAGCATAATGCTTTTGTTTTAAAGTCCTCCAGGCTACTTCCCGGACAACAGCAAAAGCCTCTGGCAAGATGTCATCCAAAGTTTTGCCGTTTTTTAATAAGTCCTTAAAATAAGCAGTCTTTTCCTTCAACTTGTCATCAGAAATATTTGTCATTTCCTGATCAAGTTTTTCAATCTGATTAACAAGCGGATTAATTTTATCAATTGCTTTTTGATTTGGATCGCCGAGGATTTTATTTAATATTGACATAATTAATTTATAATTTAAAAGTCATTAGTCATTAGATACAGCAGCTGGTTTAGATATTAGTCATGTGTCATTAGTTTAATATTTAGAACCACTGACCTTAACCAAATGACCATACTGACCGCCCAGCCCAACACCCAATGACCATTATTAAAATCTTTTTAAAATTTACCATAAAAATCTCGAAAAAACAAGCCTTTTTAATATTTTTTATTAATGTTACAATAAACTTAAATTAACTAAAATTTCTATGATAAAAAAATCAAAATTATTGCCAACTATCATTACTATTGGCGCAATCATTATTCTAATTGCTGCTGGAGTGATAATCGGAGTTGATAAATATAAAAAAGATACTGTGCCTACAAATGATGTGTCACCTGCTGATACTGCGTCCCCTGACGTTGTCCAACCTGTGGCCACTGAAGAACCGAAGCCAGAACCAGAACCTACCGGACCGACAATTGAGCAAATTGCTCAGGATTATTTACCATTTGGATATGAGCTTGAACACCAGGTGCTTCAGGGAAACTTTGGCAACTGGAATGACGCGATTATTTTCTTTTACAAAGAAAAAGACTGCTTTCAATGTCAATATTTTGGCAAAGTTTTAGTTCCTAAAAATGATGAGTACAAACAACTTGATTTGCCAGAATTTAATCAGTTTGACAATGAAACCGTAGACAATATTGGCATTGCTGCTGTAATGTTTTCAAATCTAGACCGGGATGAAGAAAATGAAATTATCATTTTAGTTGAAGGTTTTAAAAAAGGACCTAACGGCTGGTCACTTTACAATACTGCAGTATTGGACTGGGCATATTATAAATTCAAATCAATGGACAGATGGGAAAATTATTTTAGTTACAAATGCGAAGAGTCAAAATGCATTAAGTATATGAAAGACGGATATTTTAATTTCTTTGGACATTATTACGGTGAAAATGAATTTATTGCTGCTGATATGCAAATTGAGATGGATGACAATGGGACCTTCAAAGGCAACTGGGATGCTGGCTATGGCGAAGGCCATATGTGCATATTTGATTTTGAAATAGATTTGCTTAATGCCAATGAAGGAACAATGTATAAGCCAGGCACACAACATGAAATTGCTGATATAACATATAAAAATAATCAGATTGAAGTAAAATTCCTAATGGAATTAGAAGAACTTGATTGCGGCTATGGTCATCCTGATATATTAGAGCTAAAGAAAAAGTAAAAATTTGACAATAGACTGTCATTAATATACATTGCATTTAAACATACAGAGGAGGGAATCATGATGCTTGCTCATTTTAAATTAGCACAATGGCAAAAAGATGCATTATTAAGGATGAAATATGGGAAAAAGCCACCCAAGTTTTTCTCAAACTTTAAAAAAATATTAGAATATATAAAAGAACATTTTAAAATAGACACGGCTGATATAAAAATCATTAATAATGATTCCCAGCTCCCCCATCAATTTAGTCGCTGGCTCTCAAAAGAATATATGGGCAGGCATTATGGCCATCAAAGGAAAAATACTGCAATTGCTGTCTGTCCTTTGGGAACACTCATACACAGCTGCGAAACTTGTGACATAGGGGGCCATCACATAAACAACCATTTTTTCTTTTTAAGAATATAAAAACCGGTTCTTCATCAGAACTGGTCTTTTAATTATCATTATTTTTCAAACAAATTTTTTATTATTGGTTCAAAATCTGGCAACTCTTTTTTCTTTACTTTTTGAAATCTTATCCAAACAATAATTAAAACAATTGTATTGGCCAATGGCACAAAAAGCAAAAATACCCACCACCATGGCCGGCCAATCACCTGGCACATTAATAAAAAGTTGAAAAAAGGAATATAAGCATACCAAGCATTTTTCATTTTAAACTTAACTGCAATCTGATACAAAGCCAATGTTGTGTAAACATATGCCACAACAATCGTAGCGCCATTTAAATAATACAAAAAAGTTTCCATATTAATTTTATTATAACAAAAAATCTAAAAGCAGACGATATTTGTATTAATAAAAATTTGTTTTCGTAGCATCTGAGGTTGATTCGTATTTTTCGTAACCCTTGTTTATCCGTAATATCTGTAACTATCCGTAGATCCGTAATCTCAATTAAAAAACAGTACAAACTTGCTCCGTACTGTTTAAAATCTACTCAACCCCTTATTCTGCAGCCCATTCTTTTACCTGGCTGATAATTCCCAGCTGTTCGTGAATGTCACTCTTCAGCAACCGCATTGCCACAACGTGCGGCAGACTTTTAAGCACGCGGACATATTGCAGCAAAGGCTGGGCCATCTCCCGAGTCGAGCCTTCACGCAACTCCTGATCCAGCTGGCGGATAGCATGAGCCTCGTCTTCCCACGCCAAAAAGTCGATCACTGCTGCCATAAAATCCTCCAGCGAAGCACGCCATTCGTCAACAGTTTTGTCTGACTGAAATGAGACGTCATACTTATTGGGCATTGTCACTGTTCTCAAAATATCTGCCACGCTCCTTATGATTTGGGCCCTGGCCTTCAACTGTGGCACAGAAAAATATTTTCCATGTGAATATGTTTCCCCAAGTCTACTACCCGCATAAAGATTGGTCACTTCTTGCAGCAGATCTACTCCGTCATAGAAGGAAATAATAAATATCGAAGTCTTGTTTTTCAAATAATCAATACGAAAGAACCATTTGCCTTGAAGCACTCTACTTGACTTTCCCATCTTTCTCCTCCTTCCTGCAGCGCTTTACGCTTACGGATTTTGAGGTTAGTAACCCAAAGATCTGGCTGCGCTCACCAATGAGCTGTGCGCTTATCTTTAGGTTTATATACTTTATGTTTATTTACCCCAACTGTCAACTTTCAACTTTAATCGAAATAAAAAAGCTGCAAACGAATAGTCGCCTGCAGCTTGCACAACTAATATCCTCCTGTCAAATACCTAGACAACGACAAGCCCTGCTTAGCTGCCCACTGATTGATAATGGACTTTTCCTTTTGGGTAGCCAGCCGATTGCACTTGCCTCTGATCTGAACGATCTGGCGAGATCGGTTTCTGACCTCAATGGTCAGAATCTTTTTCTTACCTTCAAAGGTCTCGCAGGAAAGCGACCAGATCGAACATTGACCGGTAGAGCAAGAATGGTAATAAGAAGCCACGCAGTGCTTGAGCTCGCGTCCTTCTCTGCGAAGATCATTGTCAGTATTGAGCTCTTTGATCGTCCAGATGGTCAGGTTCTTGCCTTCTTTGCCAGTCATCATCTCAAACGGCCTGATGTCAGTCGTTTCCCAGAACTTGACTGGCCCGCTTTTCTTTTGCTTGCCCAATCGGGCATGCCACTGCTCGACCTGACGAAGCAAAGCATCAGCATTGCGGCCGCGCATGGTAAAGTTCGGTCTGGGCGGACCTTGGTTTTCCAGCCTGCCCTGAGCGACAAACACTCGCGCAACCTGATACTTCTGATGCTTGATGAAATCAATGATCGGCTTGACATGAACCAAATCCAGCATCGGATTGTCTACAAAGAATTTGAACACTGACAACCAGAACTTCTGCCTGGAAGGAATCATGTCCACTTCTGCATTGATTATCGCTCTGGCCAGAAAAGGAGTTCCGCCAAATGAAAGCACTTGGCCCCATCTGATCGCCTCTTCAGGCGTCACATTTGATGGTGCATCCAGAAAATAGTGGGCCTGCTTTTTGGTCAACGGAAAGGGCAAATCATCAGCAGTCCGAATGTTTTTTCCCTGGCCGATATGGATAAACCACTTCCTGTGCTTTTCAGCTTCCCGGCCTTCTTCCAACCAACATCTATCCAAAAAACTGGGCACAGAATATTGGGCAAAAACATACCGGACAAGCGAGCTAAGCTGGCGGTCAGCATTGTGGAATTTAGGCCTCCAGTGTGCTGGCGGCCGAATCCACAGCAGCTGATAATTCAAAAATCTTTTTAATGCCCTTGCGTCAATCTTAGTCTTTCGATAAATCTCGTTCAAGCCACTATGGCCGATCGAGGCTCGTTGACGGCTTCTCTTCTCCCTCTTTGATTTGGCTTTGGATTCTACCAAAATGGCAGCAGCCCTTTGCCTTTGTAATAATTTTTTTTCTCTTCGAAGATGAGCTTTCTTTTTCTCTAAAGTCGGTTTAAAACCATGTGTCCGGCACCATTGCTTGTACTCGCCCTCATCACTACATCCCAGCTCTCGAAAATGGTGCCTTACATTTTCCTCTTTGACAACCTCTCCTCTCAGTAACCCTCTTTTCTTTCCTTTTCTCGTACCCATTTTAATCTTCCTATTTTAAGTGTTTTAAAATTGTAAAGTGCTCAAAATAATATAGCATATTTTTAAAATAAAGTCAACAATAACACTAAAAATAAACCAAAATATAACAAATTTTCCTGAGGTTACAATTTTTAAAAAAATAAAACCAGCAAGGCAATTTCCTCACTGGGCAAAAGAAGTATAGGTTTAGAACCTCAATCAGTCGGTCCAATCATGTGATGGATTATGCCATTGTCCTTGATCAGGATTTGGCATTGAAACCACCTTATGATTGTCATCCACTGAAAGCTGTACCTTACCTGTAATGGGGTCACATGTGGTTTCGAAATGATTTGTCCAAACCGGCATCTGATCACACTGTTCACACCTATAATCATCATTTTCAGGATGAGAGCATTCATTGCCCCAAACCGTATAATAATGACCATTAGTGCAAATACACTGCTCAATAAATGAATATCCCATTTGAATCTCCTTTTTTAATATAATTAATTTGATATTATCTCAATTTTATATATTAACATAAAAAATAAGATTTGTCAAGCCCTATGCCAATTATTAAAAAAAAATATTTGCTTTTATCAGCTATAATTTCAGTATAAAAAAGCTGCAAACGAATTATCGCTAACAGCTTTATGGAAACGAACCATATCCGATGACACTTTGTTTAAAAGCCATTCTTCTCTTTTTAATCACCAAAAGACCAACCAACGCATGGCCTATTAAGCCACCACCTGGAATCAGATAAGCCATCCACTCTTTTCCAATCAAAACAATATTAATCAGGGTTATCGAAAATGCAATTGTCCAAACAGTCCAGGGGAGCGACCTTTCTTTTCGCGGATCATTAAAAACACCGGTTAAAGTCGGAACAAATGAAAAAACGAATGCTACAACCACGACCATATTGGCATAAGTTGCGCTTCTAAAAATTATCCAGACTAATATGGCTATCAGACAAATTGCTGCAATTGCCCATTCAATATTGCTTGGGCAGTCAAATCTTTTTTTAATCAAACAAATCACAAAAGTGATTATACATGCTACTGACCCAGCAAAAAACTGCAAAGCAGCGACCCAATTATCAATCATTGCTCCGTAAGAAAAGACGTTAACTATTGCCAACAAGGACCAGATGCTCCAACTAATTGCATTTGGCTTTGATTTACCATTGATAATCTGAACATTATATAAAATAGCAGCGATTAAATATAAAAACGCCGCAGCAATTGGTAATATACTTGTAAGAGCCACCTTGTCCTCCTGTTTTCAATGTTCAGGTTATATTATCTCTTGCTGATAATTTTGTCAATAAAAAAAAGTGCTACTAATCTACAAATAGAATAACGAAAACTACGAAAATTATTTAAATAAATACAAATAAGCTAATAATACTCATAAATAATTTGTAGTATAAAAGCTAGTTTTCGTAGAATTTATAGATGATTTGTAGTTCGTAGACCAAAAAAGCTGCAAACAATTGATGTCTGCAGCTTTAGTTTGTGAAATCAGTTCAGTCTGATGTCCGGCTCACATCCTGTTCGAAGCAGCTCTCCCTTACGGTAGAGCAATGTATGTGGCGGATAGTGAGGAGAATTCCAGACTTCCCAGCATCCAACCGACCGGCCATTTTCATAATAGCCCCGAGCGATTAGCTGTCCGTCCCGGTTATGCTTTTCAACATAACCGTCACCATTACTGGTGACAAAAGTGATTTCCGAGAAAGAGTTGAATGCTCGGACCAATCGTCCATAGTCGTACTCGCTCTCACTGCGAATACTTCCATCTTTGAAAAACGACACATGTTCGCCATGCAATGTTCCAGCATAGAAACGAGCGACCTCCTGAATAAGACCATTCTCGTAATACCAGACGGCCAGGCCATCGTCGATGCCACGAGTGAAATCCTTCGTATACTCAAGATGTCCACTCGGGAAATATCCATACTGGGTACCGTCTTTCTCACCGAATGAGTTGTAATTACGAATTTCAATCCTTCCATCTTCAAGGAAAAATGTCCATTCGCCTACTCGCGTACCATTGGCATACTGCCCTTCATAAGACAATTTGCCATCCTCCCAGCTTTTGACAGGACCTTGTTCCTGCCTATAACCATCAATACAGTACTGGGATCTATGCTCTGTCTCCCACTCGAAATCCCCTTTTGGGACTCGATACTCTTCGAGCACCGTCCCTTCCGGACATTTCTCCTGAAGCCAGGAAACCGGATTTGCAGTGTATTCACCCTTCTGGGGGGTTGGCGCGCCCAGACAGCCGGAAATGACCATTGCCAAAAATACGAACAAAACCTGCTCTTTCATGCTCTTTTCTCCTAATGCCTCTGCGTTTCAAGCAGATGGCTACGTAAAACAATTTGTAGGATCAATACACTATTATATCACATATCAGGTTAAATGTCAATATCATAAAGCTAAAATTAGCTAAATTTAGTATTATTTTATAATGAAAAAGCTGCAGATATGTATATCTACAGCTTCAAAACGGAAAGGGTAGGATTCGAACCTACGGTTCCGTTAGGAACAACAGCTTAGCAAGCTGCCGCCTTCAGCCACTCGGCCACCTTTCCAATGCTCGAGGAGGGACTCGAACCCTCACGGACATAATCCACAGGAACCTAAATCCTGCGCGTCTGCCATTTTCGCCACCCGAGCAAACTAAGAGCTGAATTTATTTAAATCCAGCTCTAGAGCCTGTCAGCCGAAGCCTCGGCGAAGGCTGACGGAGGGAGAGGGATTCGAACCCCCGGACGCTCTCACATCGGCGGTTTTCAAGACCGCTGCCATAAACCACTCGGCCATCCCTCCAACCTGCTATCCGAAGCCCTGAGCTTATCGAAGGGCGTAGGATAGTGCGCCTTACTGGGTTTGAACCAGTGACCCCTTGCTTGTAAGGCAAGTGCTCTCCGACTGAGCTAAAGGCGCAAAGCTGGGGCACTAGGATTCGAACCTAGATTAGCGGGACCAAAACCCGCCGTCCTCTCCAGTTGAACGATGCCCCAGAAACAGCTCCGCGGATCGGACTTGAACCGATAACCACCGGATTAACAGTCCGGCGCTCTACCAATTGAGCTACCGCGGAAAATACTACTATAAGCAACTCATTTAGGTAAAGAAAGTCGGGGCGATCGGATTTGAACCGACGACCCCCTGCTCCCAAGGCAGGTGCGCTACCACACTGCGCTACGCCCCGAGTGTCCCCGACGGGATTCGAACCCGCGCACTAGGATTGAAAGTCCTAGATCCTAGACCTGACTAGACGACGGGGACAACCTAAAAGCAAAAAGCGAGATGACTGGGATGGACTTCGGCCGAATTCTATCTGCGGAGTTTGGATACCGCTGTACGCGTTTTTCAACGCTAGGCTCAACGCCCAAGGATCATGCCGGGGGCTTACGTAATCCCCACGGGTTTCCCGTACAATGGACAGATCTCAGGGGGCTGCCATCCCAGTCATCAAAGCCAACAAGGGGACTCGAACCCCTAACCTGCTGATTACAAATCAGCTGCTCTGCCATTTAAGCTATGTTGGCTTTTAAATGTGCCTTACACATCTACTGCCTGCCCTCCGTAGCATTAGCGAATCAGGGAGCTAAAGGCGCGTTTAAAAAGAACAAAAATCAATGTGGGCCCAATCGGATTTGAACCGATGACCGACCGGTTATGAGCCGGTGGCTCTACCGCTGAGCTATAGGCCCTATTGATGAAAAAGTCTTATTATTATATCAAACATTTATTGATTTGTCAAGCTTAAAATCAAAAAATCAGCCTAAATTTAGCTGATTTTTTACATATTCATCATTATTGTTTATTTAAAAAATCCTCACCATAAATTTCAGCAGCCTCTTCATCTGATAAACGATTAAATAGCTCTTCTCCCCCCTCTGTCTTTTGAAAAACGATATTTTTTATCTGGCCTCGAATATTTGGATCAACAACGACCTGATTTTCAATGTCAATTAGTAATGTTGCTTCAGGCACTTCCATATTTTGCTCTTCTCTGGTTTTTACATTTTTAATATATGTATCATAATTTGGATGCTTTTTTGAAGGAATCGGATGAATTGCTACCCATCGGTCATCATTTGGAAAATATTGAGCTGGATCTTTAAAATCACAATCGACCCAGTCATTTTCCCCTGTCTCTGGACTGCCAAATACTACAAATTCCTGAATCAAATAGCAAGATGATATTTCTTTTTCTGACCTATCTTTTAGATTATTTCCTGTACATCCAGATAATATTATTAAAATAAATAGCAGTAAAAAAATTTTCTTCATATTATTCTTTATTTAGTATTGTTGTTAAATAAGTTTTAGCAATTTCATTATTTAGTGCCACCTGCTTAATTGCGCTTATTAATTTTGGGTTTAAACTCCGATCTTCAATTACTTCTTTAATTTCTTCTGCCATTGCCTCAGCTTCCAAATCAGTTTTTGCTTTGGCTGCTACTCTGACATCGGTTTTTGCCAGACTGTCACATAAAAATAAAATGCCAACTTCAATTTTATAATCTGGAAACTTATCTCCAATTTCCCTGCTGGCCTTTTTACATCCTTCGCTTTTGGCAAAAGCAATGGTAAAGCCTTCTGGAGTTTTCTTTGCCACGCTTCTCACCTTTCCCAACTCATAATGAAGACCAGCACATCTGGCAATATATTCAATTTGCGCATCGGTTAATTTATATTCGTCTTTTAATACTTCCTGTACTTTGTCGTTTTCTTTTATAAATTTTTCTGATCTTTTTTCATGTCCTTTATAATCAGGTTCTAATTTCCCATTTTTTTCTTCAAAATCTCTTTCAAATTTTCCCAAATCATGCAGCACAATAGCAATCCGAAGCAAATCTTCTTTTGTCATTCCATCAATTTGCTCTGACATTTTTTCTTTAATTTCTTTATCAATGCCCCACTGCGTAAAATAATCCTGAGCCTGGGTGTTGAAATATTCTAAAAACTTTGCTGTATGTGTGATAATGCCAAACTGATGCCATTTATGATGATGTTCAAACGGATCATCTGGATTTTTCCGAAAATTTCTATTTTCAGGAATATTTTCAATAAAAAGTTTGCCCAGCTGAGGGAGTTGTTTTAGGAGCTTTTGATCTAAAGTCAGTTCAGCTTCTTGTTCAAATGTTTGTTTTGGTTCCATATTATGTAATTATTAATATTATTTTATCAAATTTTTTAAGCATTATCAATTTAAAAAGCAGCTTGTGAAGCTACTTAGCAAAACATCCATCCTTGTTGGATTAGTTTATTAAAAAAACCATGTGCTATTAAAGTGTCTTTATGCCGAGTGTACATAAACATAATGGTAATTTTATTATCTGACAAATCTTTCATTACCTTAAGCGGTGGTCCATGATCTTCTGCCATTAAAGCCACTTCTGCATTTGTACTGGTTAAAATAACTTCTGTTGCCCTATCTTGAATTGTTCTAAATATTCCCTTTGGCATTGACTTGGATAAATATTCAAATCTGATTACCCTTTTGGATAATTCTTGAAATATAATTCCTAAAATTTGCATTTTTGTATCTGTTGGCAATACATCACTTCTAAAACCTTGTACAATACTGACGACAGATAATGGTGGGATAAGTAGAGTATAAGCCGCGTCTTTACCTGAAACAGTAAAGTGAACTTCTTCCTCTGTATCAGCAGATAAAAAAGTTATTGGTAAAGGCATACTGGACATAGCAACATGCCTGCAAAAAATATTCCAGAGCATTTTCATTTTTTTTCTAATACTTTTTGTGTCATGGATATTATTTGAAAGAGCGATTTTGATCATCTGTTCCCTCCTTGTTTCAATTGTAATGTGTTTATAATAAATAAATTCTTGTAAAAAAGCAAATATTTCAAATCCCAATTTCAAGTTTTGAATTTCAAATTTAAAAAAGCAGTATATTAACTGCTTATAAAATTTATTCAAACCTCCAACCTTGATCATGCATTTTATTGTAAAAAATTGACAACTGCTGATCCACATCTATATTAATACAAACTATAACTAAACTTCTATCCGAATCTCTGAAAAATTCAACTTTCCCAGTATCAGGCACAACTTTTGAATTCGCCTGAGCTAAATACATGGCAGCTTCGTTTTTATACTCAGTTTCAATACCCTGATCAACCGCTACTTCATATACTGTCCGCCTAATTACAAATTTCTTAATCTTTTTCATTAGGAAAGTTAATAACAATGATCTAAAGTAAAATTCAAGTTGGCCAGAATCCTGAAAAGCCTTTAAGCTTGCGCCCAGATTTATTCCTGATGTTGCTAATGACAGGACAAACGGTCCATTCTTCAAATCAACTGTTAGCCATGGCTTAATTTCTGAATTAACATCAATAATCTCAAATTTAAATTCCCCAAGATTTGTGGCAAGCTGATGCCAAATATTATGCCAAAGCGGATCTCTTTTCAAATTATCTGATAATCCGACTCTCACTTTCATTGCCTTCCTCCAGGTTGATCTGATTATACTTAATTAACATAAAAAAAATACCCTGTCAAGGGCTTTTTAAAAAAATCCTGGAGCCTGAATACTGTATCATCTATTATTGACTTTATTATGAACAATTAGCAAAGTTAATGCTCCAATCAGCATAAATCCAGAAGTTATATAAAACACAATATCAAATCCAAACTGATCGACCAAATATGCACCAACCATGGCTGTTAAGCCCATACCAATTCCAAGAGCAACATCATAAACGCTCCATTCAAATGCCTCTTTTTTCTTATCAATATGGCGGGTAAAGATTCCATACCAGCCTGGATAACTTACAGCCGCTGAGATTCCTAATATTATTTGCAATAAATATAATTGCCAAATCGAATTGATTAATGGATAAAAAGCAAAAACGCTCGCTGCTACCACAGATCCAATCACTGCTGTATATAAGTCATCTTTTTCACCTTTTATTTTATCTAAAAAAATACCAACTGGAATTTCAAAAATAGATTTAAATATCAAATATAACGCAGCTGCCACTCCAGCTGTTCCAATAGTCGCTCCGTCAATATAGTCCACCACAAATATTGCAAATATTGGAGCAGTTAAATTACTGACAGACCAAATTATAAAATCTGATAAAATTAAAATCTTAATGATCAAATTCATTTTAAACTCTAGGATTGAACGCCAGATGGTTCGGTGATACATAGAATTTGCGTTAAGAGGTTATGACGTTACTAAGTTACTATATTACATTTAAAAAATAATAACTTCATAACACCATAACTTCGTAACCATTTAACCGTTTTTCCCTTTATACTTTTTCAACTCTCTTTGCATCCGGTCCTTTGCTTTATTAATCGCCTTATACAAATCATCCATTTCTTCTCTGGCCCGAAGTAAAGTACGCGGCACACTAAGATTTATTTCACAAAAAAATACATCACCTTTTTGATGATGGCGAGTAGTTTTGCCAACTTCCACATCAGCTTGCTGAGCATTGTTAAAAAATTTCTCCAAACTGTCTACTTTTTCAAAAACATAATCTTTTATCGCCTGGGTTAACTCCATGTTTGTTGATTTGATATTAATATGCATAAAACTGATGAACTGAAGAACAAAAGAACTGAAAAACAAGAAGCTGTTCATAAGTTCTTAAGTTCATAAGTTCTTTAGTTATTAAAAACCGACCTTCTCCACCTCTTCCTCCAATTCCACACCAAACTTGTTTTTAACTTCTTTTTTTACCAGCTCAATCAGGTCAATAATATCCTTGGCTGTGGCCTTATTTTTATTATATATAAAATTTGAATGCTTGTCAGAAACTTTTGCGCCGCCAATTGATTTCCCCTTTAATCCGGCTTCTTCAATCAATTTTGCAGCAGGTACCTTACCATGAGTTTGCCAGGCTTCAAGTTCTTTGTATTCTGGTTTAAAAACAATATTCTTAAATGAGCAGCCTGCGCTCGGACATTCATATGGTTGTTTTTTCATCCGCACTTCCAGTTCATCCTGAACTGCCTTCAACCTTTGTTTAACATCATCTTGACTTTCACTTAATTTAAAAGTCGCTTCAGCAATTATCAATTCAGGCCTTTGTTTAAACATGCTATGACGATAGTCAAAACCGCATTCATCTTTTTGAAAAATTTCAAGTGACACTTCCTCACCGCTCATATTCAATACTTCTACTTCTTTGACAAAATCTCCCAGGCCTTTGCCAAAAGCCCCAGCATTCCCGCGAATCCCTCCACCAACTGTGCCTGGAATATTGGCAGCAAATTCTAATCCTGTCAGACCTGAATTTATCGCAGTGATAATCATTTTTCTCAAATTATTGCCAGTAAAGGATTTTACTTGTTTGCCAAAAAACTCTACTTCTCCTTCAGTTAATTTTATGACCAGCCCATCAATACCCTTATCGGCAACTAAAATATTGCTGCCGCCGCCAAAAATAAAAAAAGGCATGTCAAGTTTTTTTACTGCCAAAAGAACCTGATGCAAATCCTTTTTATTGTTTATTTCACAATAAAACTGAGCTGGCCCGCCAACTTTAAAGGTGGTGTGCTTGGCCATTGGCTCGTTTTCCAAAATTTCAATGTCTATTAAATTTTTTTTGAGTTTATCTAGCATATTTAAATTATATCATAATTATAATCCGAATCCCCCAAATATCTACCTGCTATTCGTGACATTTGGGGTATTCGGATCGAAAATTCGGGGTATTTGGATCATATTTTCTCAACTATTTCATACACATCCCCTGCTCCCATTACTAAAACCAAATCGTCTTCAGTGGCATTTTTTTTAATTAACTTTAGTGTGTTTTCCAAATCAGCAGAATAAATAACTTCACCTAAATCTGGGTTTTTCTTATCATTTATTGCTTGAACAAGTTTTTCAGAGCTGACATCTTCGTCTTCTTTTGCTTTTCTGCCTGCCACATCATATATTTCAGAAATAATTATTATTTCATCCTGATTTTTTGGTTCAAGGCTCTGAACAAAATCGTCAAAAAGCTTTTTTGTCCTATTGTGCTGATGCGGCTGAAAAACAATAATTTTTCTTTTTCCAGGATAAAAATCATCCACTGCTTTTCTGGTTACCTCAACTGCTGTGGGATGATGAGCATAATCAGAAATCACCAATGGCTCTTTTTTTATAATTTCAAGCCGGCGCCAGGCGCCTGAAAAATCAACCAAAGATTTTTTAACATCAGCTAAACTGACATTTAATTTCAACGCTAAGGCAATGGTGGCCAAAGCATTATAAACATTAAATTTTCCAGCAACCATTAATTCAAACTCTCCAAGATCATTATTTTGATAACTGACTGAAAATTTTTGTTTATTATCTTCAATACGATAATCATTTGCCATTACATCTGCGTCCTCTAAAAATCCATAAGTGATTATCTGACACTTTGGTAAAACAAGTTCTTTTGTATTTTCATCATCCTTATTAATAACCAAAATGTCTTCTTCATTTTTTAACTTATTAATAAATTTTTGAAAAGTTTGAATAATGTGATCCAAATCCTTAAAAAAATCCAAATGATCTTCTTCAATATTTGTTAAAACAATTGCTTTTGGACTCAATTCTAAAAAATGTTCCCGATACTCGCATGCTTCTAATACAAGCCAGTCACCTTTTCCTTTTTTATAATTCCCTTTTAGTCTTGGTACATTTGAACCAATAATTACATTCGGGTCAAGACCAGCGTCAATTAATATACCTGCAGCCATGGCCGTGGTAGTCGTTTTGCCATTGGTACCTGAAACAGCCACAGTTTTGTATTGCTCTGTTAAAAATCCTAAAAATTCATTATAGCTAAGCTCTTTCAGACCAAGCTCTTTTACTTTTTGTCTTTCCGGGTTTGTTTCGGGAACAGCTGCTGAATAAATAAATAAATCAATATCAGCAGTTATATTTTCTGCATCCTGAGATTGATTAATGATTATTCCTTTTTTTTCTAAGTCACGTGTAATTTCAGAAGGCGCTGAGTCAGATCCGTGAACTTCTTTTTCTAAATCTAAAAAATAACGGGCCAAAGCTGATACGCCAATGCCGCCAATGCCGGATAAATATACTTTTTTTATTTTTGCCAAATCAAATTTCATAATTTTTATGTTGAAATTAATGCTTCTTTTTGAATCTTATTTACTTTTTGTTTATTAAAAACTCTACTTTCAACTTTAATCTTTTTTGCCACAGTTAGCAAGTTATTTCCAAATAAAACACTGGATTTTTTGCCATTTGTAAAATAATTATTCTTTAAAACCTCAAATTCTTTTAATTCTTTTTTAATTTTGCCTTTTGTTAAAATATAATAAACCAATTGGGCAATCTCGCCTTTTTCAGTTTTCCATTCAGTAATAACAGCATCATTTTCAGTTTTCGAATACCACTTTGACTTTTTATTTTTCAAATTATGCATGTTCCAATTTGTCATTAATAAAAATCCGCCAGGTTTCAGCCATGAATAAACTTTTTTTAATATTAATTCTCTGTCATCTTTGTCAAAATGATTTAAAACAGCAATCATAAAAATTGCATCAAATTGCTTGTCTGTCTCTGCTGTTAAAATATCTTTAACAATAAAATCCTGATCCGGATAATTTTCTTTTGCAATTTCAATAAATTTTTCATTATTATCTATACCCAAATAATCAACATTTACATCTTCAAATAACTGAACCAAACGACCATTACCGCAGCCCAAATCCAAAACTTTATCTCCATCCTTTACGTATTTTTTTAAAATATTAAGCTCTGGCCATAATCTTTCACGGCTGGCTGAGAATTCCTGGGCAACTGTTTGATAACCTTGTGATGTTATATCCTGCATATTTTATAATCCGAATCCCCAAATACATCCGAATGCCACGAATATCTCCAATAATTAATTCGGGGTATTCGGGTTAAAATTCGGGTCATTCGGATTTATCTTGACTTTTAACTAAATTTACCATAAAATAAAGCTAATGTCAAAAGAAAACACATCAAAACTTTTGCAAATTTTACTTAAAGAGAAGCCAAGAACCCATTCAAAATTAAACAAAATCAAAAGAAAATTTGCCAGAGACAATAAAATCAGCAAACTAATCACCAATGCTGAGCTTTTAAATTTATATCAGAAATTAATTGCCACTGATGATATCAAAGCCAACCCAGTTCTGCGCTCTCTGTTAAAAAAACGGGCTATTCGTACACTTTCTGGGGTTGCGCCAGTGGCAGTTTTGACAAAGCCTCACCCATGCCCTGGAAACTGTGCTTTTTGCCCAACAGAATTTGAAATGCCAAAAAGCTACCTGTCAAATGAACCAGCAGTAATGCGGGCAATGATGACCCAGTTTGATCCACATAAACAAGTAACTGTGCGAATAAATGCCTTAACCAGAAACGGCCATGCCACTGATAAAATTGAGCTTATTGTAATGGGCGGCACCTGGTCATATTTTCCAGATAAATACCAAAATTGGTATATCAAACGATGCTTTGATGCCTGCAATAAAAAGACTTCTAAAACTTTAGCTCAAGCACAAAAGCTAAATGAAAAAGCAAAACACAGAATTGTTGGTTTAACTTTAGAAACCCGGCCTGATTATATTAATGAAAATGAGATAAAAAAATTCAGAAAGCTTGGCTGTACACGAGTAGAAATCGGCGTTCAGTCAACAGATGATAAAGTTTTGAAAAAAAATAAACGTGAACATGGTCAAAAGGAAATTATTAAAGCAACAAAATTACTAAAAAATGCTGGATTTAAGGTTGCTTATCATATGATGCCAAATCTGGCTGGATCCACTCCCCAAAAAGATTTAAAAATATTTAAACAACTGTTTTCAAAACAAGAATATCAGCCAGATATGCTTAAAATTTATCCTTGCACAGTGGTTAAAGGATCTGAGCTTTATAATTGGTGGAAAAAAGGCCAATATAAGCCCTATTCGCAAAAACAATTGGTTGATTTATTAATAAAAATAAAATTAAGTATTCCAGAATATGTCAGAATTATCCGCTTAATTAGAGATATTCCTGCTGAAAGCATTGAGGCTGGAAATAAAATTACAAATTTAAGGCAATATTTGAAAGAAGATCTCAAAAAACAGAAAAAACACTGCAAATGCATTCGATGCCGCGAAGCGAGAACAAATATATTTGGAGCAAAAAATGCAAAGCTTTTCATAAAAAAATATCAGGCCAGCAAAGGCACAGAATATTTTCTGCAATTTGCCTCATCAAATAAAAAAACTTTGTTTGCTTTTCTACGATTAAGACTGCCAGAACAAAAAAAACATTTTATTCCAGAACTTTGCAATGCTGCCATAATCCGTGAAGTCCATACATATGGTCAAATGGTTCCAATTGAGAAAAAACAAGCAAAAGCAGTCCAGCACCTTGGTTTTGGCAAAAAATTAATGAAACATGCTGAAATGATTGCCAAAAACAATGGATATGATAAAATGGTAGTAATTTCAGGAATCGGTGTCCGAGGCTATTATCGAAAGCTAGGCTACCAGCTCCAGGGAACTTACATGGTTAAAAAATTATAATATTTATTCATTGCGAGGTTACGAAGTTATTATCAATACAAATACCGTCATAACGCCGTAACATCATAACGTCATAACTTAAATTATATGCCAAAAGTTTACAGCTCATTTTCCTCAAAGAACTCTACTTCTTCAAAGGAAAAAAATTATTACAAAAAACCAATTTTCAAAAAACCTCTATTTTACATCATTGTTGTTGTCGTCTTGGCAATTATTGGATTTGTTTTATGGTCAATCCTAAAAAGTCCAGAAGAAACCAAACCGGAAATTATTACTGACACTGAGCAGCAAGCGCCAGAACAAGTTGCTGTCATTAACTACCTAAAAGGCGAAGCTCAATATCAGGAACAAGGTGAAAACGAATGGAACAATTTAAGTTTTACAAAAAAAATAACGCCAGGCACCAGCATCCAAACATTAGGTGAAAGCAGACTCGAATTAATATTTCCTGAAGGCAGCCTGATTCGGCTGGATGAAAACAGTTCTATTCAAATTACCGAAATCAGTCCAGCAGACATAATTATCGCTCAAACATCCGGCAAAGCTTACCACCGGATAAACAAAGACGGCACAGCCATATATAAGGTCATAGCCAATGAGGATGAAATTACAGCTTTAGGCACAGCCTTTAGCACTGATGTTAGGACAAAAACTGAAGATACTGATTTAGAAGCAATTACTACTCGGGTAGCGGTAATTGAAAGCAGCGTCAGGGTAAAAGTATTCAAGGATGATCAATTGGTAAATATGCAAACCATAGAAGAAGGAAATGAAGTTGAAATAGATAAATCAAAAGATGAGGAAGAAATTATAGAAGAAACTAAAATTGACGCAGAATCATTACTAGAAGACGACTGGATGTCATGGAATAAGACAAAAGATGAAAACCAAAACTTCACCCTTGGAATATTTGCTGATGAAGTCAAGCTGGAAATAACTGATCCAAGTGATTTAGAAGCAAAAACAGATAAAAATGCTTATACAATCAAAGGAAAAACCGAAGAGGACGCTACTATTACAATCGATGGTGATGAAGTTGATAATAAAGACGGTGTCTTTGAACATGAAGTAAAACTGGAAAAAGGCGAGAATAAATTTGACGTTGTGGCTGAATTAGATGGTGAAAAAACAAAAAAGACCATAACCATTGATTTCTCTGAAGAAGAATCTGCTGAATTAAAACTTTCAGCTTCTGTAGTAGATAAAAATGATGTCAAATTAAGCTGGCAGGCTTCCGCTGGCGACACAGAAAAAGGATTTAAAATTGTCCGCGCCAAAACGTCAAATCCATCTTATCCTGGATCTGATTATAAATATATTACTCAAAATGATGCCCGGGCATATACCTGGAAAGATCTAGGAGAAGGAACTCATCATTTCAGAGTATGTCTCTTTACCAATAATGGCACTTGTGATGAATACAGTAATAATGTAAGCGTAACCATTGAAAAAGAAGATGAAGAGCCTGAAGACAAGGATGGATCAATTTCACTTCAGGGGCAAACAACTGATGGTTCAGTAAAACTATCATGGAGCACAAACAATTTAGGCGAATTTGACGGATTCAAAATAGTGCACAGCGGCAGCCCAAATCCAGTTTACCCTGGAGACACTTATAAATATTTATCAAATTCAAGCGCTTCATCATATACCTGGTCAAATCTATCAAAAGGCACATATCATTTTAGGGTTTGTAAATACAAAGGCGGAAAATGCGAATTATATAGTAATGACATTACAATCACGATCGAAAAAACTGATGAGCCAATAGTTGAAGGATCAATCTCTCTTACTGGAACCGTCAGTGACTCTTCTGTCTCATTAAATTGGAGCACTGCAAACCTGGATGCGCCAAAAGGATTTAAGCTTGTAAAAAGCACCAGTCCAAATCCGGTTTATCCTGGAAACGATTATAAATACCTTTCTGATTCTGGCGTCCGTTCATATACTTGGAAAGGATTAAGCGCTGGCACATATCACTTTAGAGTTTGTCAGTATTTGGGAGGAAAATGTGGAATTTATAGTAATAACATAACTATTACAATTGAAAAAGCAGTAGCAGATGACGGCAGTATTACATTAAGCGGCTCAACCAGCGAAGGTAAAGTATTGCTAAGCTGGACCACTTATGGAAATGTTAATTTAGAAAATGGATATAAAGTAATTATGTCAGAAAATCCAAACCCAGTATATCCTGGCAATCAATATCATTACATTACCAGAACTAACCGGTCAGATTCTTGGACCTGGACAGGCCTTGATGTTGGCAAAACATATCATTTCAGAGTCTGCCAATACATTGGCGGCGCCTGTGGAATTTACAGTAATGATGTGGGAATAACAATAAAGTAAATTTATTAAACAAAAAAGACAGCTGGTTCAGTTGTCTTTTGATTTAGCGATAGAATAAAAATCCTAAATTTACATTACCTAAAAAAGTAACAACCACACCCATGACAGTACCATTCACCCAATCCGGTTATTGGCCCTACATTTGCATTTGTAAGGCAACTCGGGCAACACGGTCCGCAGAGAGTCTTATCATATTTATTTCTCTCACTTTGCAGGCATCTTCGTTGAGCTCTTTCAGCTTCAAATTGTACATGGCTCGTCATGCTGTTCAGCCTGCAAGTAAAACAATTAAAACTATCATGTTGACATGGAAAATATCCACGCGGACAACCATATAGTGCAGTGATCCTGCCAATACAATTTTTATATCTAGGATGACAAGGATAATCTGGACACGGGAGCTCTGGTAATGGTGTTTCCATGTCGCGCTCCATTTTTTTTTGGTATGGGAACTAATATGACTCTATCACAAAAAATTCTCATAAGTCAAACTCATAGTCCAAGCATGTCCCCTAAGGGACTCCATATTTTTGATTTATAACTTTTAATTTAAAAAGACCGCTAATTTAGCTGTCTTTTTGTTTACAAACTGAAAAAAATTAATAAAAGCTAAACATCAAATGGGCTTTTAATATTTTTTAATTTCGTTGAAGTCACTTGGGTATAAATCTGCGTGGTCCTAATATTCTGATGCCCTAAAAGCTCCTGAACATAACGAACATCAACACCGTTTTCCAATAGATGAGTGGCAAAACTATGGCGCAATGAATGAAATGTGGCGTCTTTTTTTATCCCTGACTTTTTCAAGGAGTTTTCAAAAACTTTTTGCGCGCTGCGCGAAGACAGCTTCCCACCCCTTTCGCTTTCAAAAACCAAATCGTCTTTTCCTTTACCAGCAGTTAAATTTAGCAGATCATTTTTCATTTTTTCAGGAAAAACAGTAATCCGGTCTTTTCTTCCCTTTGACTGTTTGAGATGAATAGTCAAATTATCAAAATTTAAATCCTTGACTTTTAAATTAATCGTTTCGCTTACCCGCAAGCCAGCGCCATAAGACAAAGATATTATAAGCCGGTGCTTGGCATTAGAAATTGAATTGATAAGCCTTTTTATTTCCTGCCTTGATAAAACTATAGGCAGTTTTTTTGAACGCTTGGCAAATTTAATATTAATTTGTTGGGGCGATTTAACCACCTCGCAGTAGAAAAATTTGATTGAATTGAGGTGAAGGTTGATTGTCTGCGGCGAATAACCTTTTTCCTGTTTTTTTAAAAGATATTGTTTTATTTTATCAATATCAACTTTTTCAAAATCCTGTTTCAAAAAACCAAAAAAATCTTTCAGGCACAAAACATAGCTTTTAATGGTCCTTTGGCTGTAATTTCTCAGCCTCAGCTCATTTTTAACATCTTCCAAATACTTTTGCATAATGAATTCAAAAATGTTATGATTTATTTGAAATTACTCATTTAAATATTACCAAATATTCGCATAAAATACCATAACTCGTTTTTATGTATTAAATTTAACACATAAAAACGAGTTAAGTGAAATAAATTTTGGCGCGCTACAATGAAAACCTTAATAAACTTCTTCCATTACTAATTTGTTATGACTAATGATTTAAAAAAACTGGTGGTTCAAGAATTTTCAGGAAAGAACGCTCAACTTCAATACATTAAAAAAGTAGAAGAAGGGCTGTGGATTTCTGAAGAGCATTTTTTCAAAAAATACTTCAAAAAGAAAAATGCTCAAATTTTAGATATTGGTTGTGGAACTGGAAGAACTACAATTCCTCTTTCAAAAATGGGTTTCAAAATATTTGGAATAGATATTACCCCTGCTATGATTAAAAATGCTAAGATTATAGCAAAAAAGAAAAAATTAAAAATTGATTATCGTGTGGGTGATGCTACTAATCTTGATTTCAAAGATAATTCATTTGATTATGCACTTTTTTCAAACCAAGGTTGGACACAAATTCCTGGAAGTGAAAATAAATTAAAAGCTTTGAAAGAAGCTCGTCGTGTTTTGAAAAAAGATGGAATTTTTATTTTTACGGCACACCCACGAATTTGGTTTAGTAAGTATTTTTTCTTTTTTATCAAGCAGTGGATTAGATTTTATATTTTGAAACCCTTAGGATTTAATATAGAGGAATTGGATTATGGAGATAGATTTTTTGATAGAGAAGCCACAGACACTCAAAAAACCTACACAACCAAACAATACATCCACATCCCTTCTGTAAAAGAAGTTGAGCGTGAAATTAAGAAAGCTAGATTTAAAATTCTTGAAATTAATGGAGAATATCAGATTTCTGATAAAGATCCAAGAAAACATCCACCAGTTTTTTTTGTATGTCAGAAGTAACGCGCGCCAAAATTTACTCCTTCGCTCCATTTCATTCCACTCGGGGGACGCTGCGCTTTCGTCGTTTCACTCCTCACCCTCACTTAACAGCGATTAAGAGGAAAAATGCTCAGCCCGCATTTTTCCCAAATTTCTTCCGCTACGCTCCAGAAACTTCTCTTAATCGCGATGTTATAGTAATAATATTACAATAACAATACAATATATCCAAAAATAAAAAAACAGAAAGCTTGCCTTTCTGCTTTTTATTCTCCTAAAAGTTCATCTACCTTTTTCATTATCAATTCCCTACACACTTCTATACCTCTTTCAGTAAGTATATGAGGTGTATGTTTTGTACCTTTTCGCTCTCCAACCTGAGTAAAAAGAGCCTGATCTGCATGTATTCCAGTAAACTTACGTTCCTTCATTAAAACAGTTATCATTCTGGTTGATCTGATGTCTCCAAATGGCGTTGAACCCTTATTTATGATTTGCGGAAGTCTTTCAAGTGTATAGGCTGATTCAAAACCAGCATAATACATCATTAATGCCATCTGAATTCTAGGAGCAAGGGAATTTATCCATTCTTTTGCATTAAAAGTTTCAAGCCATTCCCAGCTGTGCGGATCATACGTCATATCCGGTTCGGGTTCGGGCTCGGGTTCGGGCCTGCCGTCCGTAGCCTCGGCAAAGGACGGTTCTGGTTCATATTCAACTTCTACTAGAGCTGGATTATCTGATCCAGGTGGTTTTGGCCTGGGTGATTGCTCTTGTGAATCCACAGGTTCAGGCGGAACAAATTTTAAAACTTCTGTCTGACCACCAATCTTCACTGCTTGTACAGGATTCATACCAATTAATGTTCCATGAGAACTTTGTCCTGATTTACCGGTTGGCTTCTCCTGCGCTTCAACAATAGCCACTGGCAAGCCATCAGACTGATTTTCTTGCAAAAGCCCTGTAAATTTTACAAAACTATCATTATTATCAGTAAACCTACAAATAGCTGCAATTGTATTTGCATTTTCAGTAAATAACGTTAAAAATCCTACCAATTCATTTGGATCAATTTTCAACCTGGATGAAAACGCCCTTGGAACACTAAGCTGTGATTCTATTAGCATTCTTTCATGGGCAGATAAATTCTCTCCCAAACAACTTTCACCTTCAGCTAATTTTGTAAAAAATTCCTTTAACTTATCTATGATTTCAGGGCAATATATTCCTATATCATCTATCCACTTTTTGAATTCCTCGTTCATTTGCCCTCCTTTTTTCAATATACACTTAACATAATACTTTTATACTAATTACCAAGATTTGTCAACTAGAAATATGTTTAATAATTATTAAAAAAAGCAGCTTATGAAACTGCTTTAATTTTTGCCTGCTCAGCATCTTTATTATGCTTATTTTGATCCTCTTCAAGTATTTGCACAAAAACCCTTTTATTTGCCCCTAAAACACTTAATAAATAACCTAAATCTGCCAAAATAATGTGATCATAATTTATCTTATTAGCGCCAGACAAGATAACCTGAAGTGTTTCTATACATTCTGAAAAACGCTGCTTTGCAATTTGCGGCATTGCCCCCTCCTCGCCCTGAAGTGAGCCTAGCTTTGTGAACATCTACTTCAGGACTCCTAATTTTACGAAACATTATTATTAATAACGAAAATCTTCAATTTTGTCAAATAAAAAAATCCTGCAATATTACGTGCAGGATTACTGGACACATTCAGTGCCAGGAAACATATAACCATCTGCAAAAACTGCTATACAAGCATCAGCTGCATCAGGGAAATACAGCACACCTTTGTTTTCATAAATATGCTCAAGAGCTGCATCAAGTCCAGGGGTGTGCTGCCTGTATCGCCTTGGTGTACTCATCGCTTCCACCACATCAGCAACGCACACTATTCCAGCCTCAATGGAAATATCATTGCCGTGCTTCTTTGCAGGGTAGCCTGATCCGTCCAGCCTTTCATGATGATCCCAGACGATATCAGCTAATTTCCATGGACACCTAAATTCCTGGAGAATTTTTCCGCCAATCACAGGATGGCTTCTCATACTTCTCCATTGTCTAGCATCCAGACTTGTGCCCAGCAGAACCAGGGGCAAAATATTATGCGCAACTTTGCCAATGTCATGCAATTGAGCGCCAATTTTGCAAGCATCGATTTGATTTTCCTCAAGTCGTAAGGTAATGGCCATCTCTTTTGCAAGCGATGCCACCCGATCCTGATGCTCGCCGGTTTCAGGCTCTACTTCTCTGGTCGTTGCCGAAAGCGCAATAATCGTATCCAGTAAAAACTTATAAACTTTTTCAGGTAAAGATCCTATTTCGAGCAATCGCTCTAATTCTTCATTTCTCCTTTGTAATCTTATCACCTCAACCAATAATTCATCTTTTGTTGCTGCGAACGGATCCATCTCTCCTCCTTTCGTCAGAGAGCTCGCTTTGGTTTTTGTTTTTGGTTTTTTGTTTTGGTTTGTGAACCTGATTTAATTATAACAGATTTTATTGAAAAAAATTATTACAAAGGGGAGAAATTGTGAATAAGTTTTAAACAATTTAAATTTTCTGATAGTATAAGAATATGACTTATTATAGGCTATAAGACGTTGAGAAAAGAACCAAACGGAGCCTGCCTTCTATGCCCTACGCCCTCTTAAGCCTTCTCGAGCCTTCTAAATGAAAATATGGCTATATATAGACAAAAATTATTTGAATTCCAACTTACTGATTACTAATTACTCATTACTAATTACAAATTTTATGTTTGATAATCTAAAAAAAATCGACCCGAAAATTCAACAATTAATTCTGGACGAAATTGACCGCCAAAATAACGGACTTGAACTAATCGCCTCAGAAAACATTGTCTCCCCTGCTGTCTTAGAAGCGCTCGGCTCACCTTTAACCAATAAATACTCAGAAGGCTATCCAAAAAAAAGATATTATGGCGGTAATATTATAATTGATCAAATAGAACAGCTGGCAATTGACCGGGCAAAAAAACTTTTCAATTCAGAACATGCAAATGTCCAGCCTTTATCTGGCGCGCCAGCGAACATTGCCGCATACTTTGCAATATTAGAACCTGGCGATACAATTCTTAGCATGGAACTTTCACATGGCGGGCATTTGACCCATGGCAGTCCAGTTACCTATATTTCAAAAATATTTAATTTTGTTCGTTATGGGATTCAGGAAGAAGGCATGATTGATTATGATCAGGTCAGAAAAATTGCTTTAGAAAAAAAACCAAAATTAATTCTGGCTGGCTACTCTGCATACCCTAGAGATCTGGAATATGAAAAGTTTCAAGCGATTGCTGATGAGGTGGGCGCAATGACTATGGCAGACATTGCTCATTTAGCTGGGTTAATTGCCACTGGATTATTAAATAATCCTTGTCCAATATTTGATATAGTGACAACAACCACTCACAAAACTCTACGCGGACCGCGAGGCGGAATGATTTTATGTAAAGAAAAATTTGCCAAACAAATTGATAAATCTGTTTTCCCAGGATTTCAGGGCGGGCCGCATGAGCATCAGATCGCAGGCAAAGCAGTCGTGTTTAAAGAAGCTGCTCAGCCAGAATTTAAAACCTATTGCCAGCAAGTGTTAAAGAATGCAAAAACTTTGGCTGATGAATTGATGAATGAAGGATTTAAACTTATCACAAATGGCACTGATAATCATTTAATGCTCATCGATTTAACAAATATGAATGTTACTGGCAAGCAAGCTGAGACAGCCCTGGATGAGGTTGGCATTACATTGAATAAAAATATGATACCCAATGACGCGCGATCGCCAATGGATCCTTCAGGAATCAGGCTGGGTACACCTGCAATGACAACCAGAGGCATGAAGGAAGAGGAAATGAAAATAATCAGCCTGGCTATTGCAAAAATTGTTAAAAACATTAATAATGAACAAATTAAGATGGAAACAAAATCAATTGTTCAGGAATTAACTTCAAAATATCCAATCTATGACAAGCTCAGCTAAAATAATTGACGGCAAAGTCATTGCTCAAAAATTTAAACAAGAAATACGAGATAAAGTAAAAAAAATGGACAAAAAACCAGGTCTGGCAGCTATTTTAGTTGGTGATGACAAGGCTTCACATCAATATGTAAAATTAAAGAAAAAAGCATGCAATTATACGGAAATAAATTTTCATAGATATTATTTTGAGGGCGACTGTACTGAGCAGGAAATAATCAAAGCAATTGAATTCTTAAATAAGGATAAAGATATTGATGGAATTCTGGTCCAATTGCCTTTGCCTGAACAATACAATGAAGATAATATTATTGCTGCTATTAAGCCAAAAAAAGATGTTGACGGCTTTCATCCTGAAAATATAAAAAAGCTGCGCCAGGGAAAACCTGAGATTATATCCCCTGCAGCTTTGGGAATTTTAGAATTACTAAAGGCAACCAACCAGCCCTTAGAAGATAGAAATATTTTAATTGTCAGCAATTCAAGGCTTTTTTCCGAACCATTAATTTATCTTTTGAGAAAAAATAATGTCAAAGCAATCGCCTCAAGCCATAAAAATCTAAAAAAAGAATGCCAAAAAGCTGACGTATTAATCGTGGCTATTGGCCAGGCAGAATTTGTTGAAAAAGATTTTATAAAAAAAGATGCTACTGTCATAGACGTAGGTATCAATCAGCTGGGTGATGAAACAGTGGGCGATGTTAATTTCTTTGATGTGGCAGACAAAGTCAGTTTTATAACTCCGGTTCCAGGTGGTGTTGGGCCAATGACAGTGGCTATGCTTTTAGAAAATGTATTAAGACTTCACAATAAATAAAATATCTGTCCCCCACTCAGTCATTCCTGCGTCCTGTCCTGAGCGTAGTCGAAGGAAGGCAGGAATCTAGTGAATAATCCTAAGAGATTTCTCCATTGCGTCCCGATTTCATCGGGACTCCAGTCGAAATGACAAACGGGGGGCAGATATTTTTTTATTTAAAAAAGAAAGAGCTCCAAACGCGTTACGCCTGAAGCTCTTAAACTCAATCAAATAGCTTGACAACTGAACAGTGACGAACATCGAGAACAAACGTTAAAAAGGGGGGCTATCCGAGATGAAGCAAAGTAGGTAGCGCGCATATAGTACTATGCAACCTCCCGGAGCTTGCTATCAACTTCTTTTCAGGGCTTGCCTAATACTTGCCCGCTCTTTTTTCAGCTATGAGCTAACTCTTTGACTGAGCAATACAATATTATCAAAACCTAAATTTTTGTCAAACTTTCAAAAAAACATCCACCAGCGACACTGGTGGTTTTTATTAATAGCTCCGTTCGTTTACAACATCGGGGGTTTGGGGGGCTGATTGCTCCCGGAGCGATCTTAGAACTATATCGTTGCTTCGCATTTGAAGCCCCCCAATGGTTTTTGCCTACTTTTTGGCAGCAAAAAGTAGGTCGGCGCAAGCCGAAATCGGTATTGCCTGAATCAGGCTCCAGGCCTGTTTGGTAAAAAATTTTCGTATCAAACGATAGAGATAATATTAAATACGTATTTCAATCGATATGTTTTTTTTCTTTAAAAAGAAAAGCCCTGAAACGCATTGCGTTCAGGGCTTTTATGGAAAAATGGAATACGTCTGAAGAGGAAAGCTCACTTGAAGTGACCGACTCTACACGTAGAAGCTTAACAATCCGGCAACCTGAAGGATTTACGCCAGCTATGTAGTCTTCATTGATAGAATCGAATGCAGTTCAAGTCTTGAACTTAAGGCCTTTCCTTTCCTGATCTCCGGCCTGTCGATCACAGGCTTAGGCCTCTTCATTTCCTGAAAGTCCTCTAGGTTGCACCCTCTGCTTCCAGCTGCATCTACTGGCTTCATCTAGCAAGACCCGGCCAATCTTTCAGCAGATTATTCGCCGATGAGGGAATCTGACGAACTGCTGACAAGACTCAGTTAAGCCGTATTATTTATGGCCTGACGTATTCCACACAGTAATCTTTTATCATACTAATAAAACTCTGTCAATATCAATGTTTATGTATTGAAAAAGCCTTCTCTACCTCTCTGCCCTCTTTGCCTTCTTCAGCCCCCTTAAACCTTCTTAAGCCCTCTTAATTTAAAAATTGAAAACCGCTCCAAATGTAGAAGCGGCTAAAAGGCAGGGTTGAGGCAGGGTTGTTGGCCATGCAATTCCGTATCCTTAAATTTGAATGCATGACCGGGGACGAACTTCGCTACGTGCGCGGCGGCTCAAGTCCCATAGGGCCTCCTCTTTGAATTATTATCTATGGGTTTGGAGTAGGCACAGGCCTGTACCTACTAGTAAAGTTTTGTAGCGCGCACCAGTGGATCAATATTAGATCAGACTGGGCGGGGCCTTCGTCATCGGACCTCATCCCTCATCGCGGGCTTCCGGTCTTTCATGTGGCTGCGGATCAGCCAGGTATACCCCATTTCAACATCGTTTTCACCTGTACCTTCCGTTGCGAGGATAGGGTTGCCGGACTTACGGGCGTCAAGTACTCTTTGTGGCTTTTTCGGTCTCATATTATGAGAGTACTTTAAGGTGTTACTGGCTTTCAAATCACCCAACAATATTTGAAAGCCTAAAGACCTTCTCCATTGCTGCGCCTTTCCGTATGCTCAAAGTAACTGCCAATTGAATATAGCATTATATCATACTATTAATATTTTGTCAAGAATAATATTAAAAATTTACCTAAATTTAGTCATTTTTTTAAAAAATGCAAAACCTGAGTTTGCGAAACTCAGGTTTTTTAGTCAAGCAGAATCACAGCTGCTGACTTGTTTGATCTTTTTTTGAATACTCCTGAATCACCGTGCCATCAGGCAAACTTGAAATGACAGCATGCGACAGCCTCTCGCGACTCTCTAGAAGTATTCCGTAAAGCTGACGAATTGCAGATTCATCTCCTACAACATGATAGCAACCACAGGACTGAATATCAAGCGCCCATTGCAGACAAAACATTTTATCCTCCTAAACATGTGTAACTACTTTAGTTTTGGATTAACTGAATATTACATTATATCATACGTTTTTACTTTTGTCAATAATGATATTAAAAATTTGCCTTAATTTAGTTATTCTAAAAAACGAGCCCCAGTATGCAATGCATTCTGGAGCTCTTTGTCCAATGAGCCGGCGAGCTGCAAAGAAGCTGGGGAGATGTGCCCCAATTAAAGCAGGTAATCCCGCACTCACTCCGTTGACAGCGTCTCACTGAACTTAAAAATAGTACTATATCATATTTTTTTTGTCAACAATGTAAAAACTAACAATTTATTAACTTGCCTATTACAGCTTAATTGTATAAAATAGAAAAGCATTAATCCCCACTTCCCTATGGCTGATGATAAGCTTTCTAAAATTCCCCCACAAAATTTAGAAGCAGAACAATCGCTTCTTGGCTCTCTTTTAATTGATAAAGATGCTTTTTTAAAAATAGCTGACATTATTGAGCCAGAAGATTTTTATCGAGACAGGCATCGCATTATCTTTGAACAAATGCGCAAACTATATTCGAATCAAGAACCGATTGATTTTTTAACATTAAGTAATAAATTAGAAGAAAACAATCTTTTGGAAAACATAGGAGGAAGAAGCTATCTGACTCAGCTATCAAACGCTGTCCCAACATCAAGCCATATAGTTCATTATTCAAAAATAATACAAAAAAAAGCAACCCGCCGAAGATTGTTAAACGCTGCTACTGAAATTACGGAAATTGGCTATGATGAAGAACGGGAAGTTGATAAATTACTGGACATGGCTGAACAAAAACTTTTTTCAGTATCGCAAAAACATTTAAAAAAATCATTTGTCCCAATAGATGATATCCTAAACGAGGCCTTTGACAGAATTGATGATATTCACAAAGGGGAAGGTAAACTACGTGGCATACCAACAGGGTTTGGAGATTTAGATAATCTGCTCGGTGGTCTGCAAAAATCTGATTTAGTAATATTAGCGGCCAGACCTTCAGTAGGAAAAACATCTCTGGCGCTAGACATTGCGCGTCAGGCTGCGATAAAATCAAAGACACCGGTTGGCTTATTCAGTCTGGAAATGTCAAAAGAGCAGCTGGTTGACCGACTGCTCTGTTCAGAAGCAAATGTTGATTTATGGAAAATGAGAACTGGCAAACTTTCTGACAGAGAAGAAGATGATGATTTTCCAAGAATAGGTCATGCAATGGGAATTTTATCAGAGGCTCCAATTTATATTGATGATTCAGCAATGTGCAATGTAATTGATATTCGAACCAAAGCCCGCCGGCTTCAGGCAGAGCATGGGCTAGGATTAATAATAATTGACTATCTCCAATTGATGGAAAGTCGTGCAAATGCAGAAAGCCGAGTACAGGCAGTTGCTGAAATTACCAGAGCCCTAAAAGGTATTGCGCGTGAGCTTGATATTCCTGTACTGGCATTATCTCAGCTATCTCGTGCTGTTGAAATGAGTAAACCGGCCATACCAAAATTAGCTCATCTTAGAGAATCCGGGTCAATTGAGCAGGATGCTGATATTGTGATGTTTATTTACAGAAAAATGGTTGATAAAAATTACACACCAGAACAAATTTCTCCAGATGAAAAAAATATTGCAGAAATTCATCTTGCAAAACACAGAAATGGTCCAACCGGTCTGATAAAACTATTTTTTCAGGAACAAACAGCCAGTTTTAAAAACTTAGGAAAAAATGTACAAAATATGACTCCGCCTCCACCGCAATAGTCATATATCATTACCCTTTATTCATTACTCAGTACCAACAACTATGTCATTCTTCAATCAAATCAAACAGATGAAACAACTCCAAGCTCAAATGGCCCAGGAATCTACAGAAGGTTCTGCTGGGCATGGCAAAGTAACTGTTACTATCAATGGCGTTCAGGAGATTTTGGATGTACAGATAGATGAGAGTCTTTTATCTGACAAAGAAAAACTGCAAGATTTAGTAAAAGATGCAGTTAATGATGCTGTAAAAAAAATCCAGCGCCAGATGGCCACAAAAATGCGCGGCCAAATGGGCGGTGAACTTCCTGGAATGTAAGCCCCGCTGACTTGCATGTCATCCCCGCGAAAGCGGGGATCCACAAATTAGTGTTGAATGAACTTACGCAGCGGCCAATTATATGGTTATCTACCCAACTGAAATAGAAAACCTAATCGATAAATTCAATCAACTTCCTGGCATTGGCAGAAAAACTTCAGAGAAGTTTGTTTTTTATTTACTCAGGCAAAATCCACAATTTTTAAATCAATTCGCAGATAGCATTTTAAATCTGCAAAAAAACCTGAACTTTTGCCAAACATGCGGCAATTTCTCTGGGACGAAAACTCTTTGTGATATTTGCTCTGATGAAAGAAGAGACAAATCAATGATTTGCATCGTTGAAGATGTACAGGACCTAGCAGTCATTGAATCAACCAAAGAGTATCGCGGAGTCTATCATGTTCTCGGTGGTCAAATAAATCCGCTCGAAGGCATTACTCCTGAAAAGCTTAACATTCAAAAACTGATTGACCGGGTAAAAAAAGAAAAATTTTCAGAAATAATTTTAGCATTAAATCCTGACATTCAGGGCGAAGCCACCTCGCTTTATTTATTAAAACTTTTCAAACCATTAGACATAAAATTCACTAAACTGGCCCGCGGCCTGCCAATGGGCAGTGATTTAGAATATACTGATGAAACCACTTTGACAAATGCGCTTAAGGGGCGGCAGGAGGTTAAATAGTGAAATGTTTTACAATATTTTTTTAAAAAAAAAGAACGTTCATTGAACGTCCAAATAGTATGTTGGGGCTGCCGCATCGCTCACCCGAAGTTAATATTCGCATAATAGGTCTTGGCAATTCAGGGTTTATTCCCTTTCCTGATCCCACAGACTGTTCAGATCGCGGGTTTCACCCATATGAGATGATGTTCCTTGTTTACATGCTCTTTGTATACGCTTGTCGATTACGCGATTATACCGTTCGATAGTCTCGCATACAGCTTCCTTAAGTATCCATTCGCGCAATTCTTTTTCTGACATCTCATTAGAGATATAAGATTCAGAATTATCCGACCAAACCCTAAATCGCAATTCTCCATTCTCGGTCTTTCGGGCATGAATGCAATTTGACATAACTGCTTCCTATTGTTGAATGAATGTACTTTTTTGTCAAAAAATCTTGACGTTTAAGTATTACATATTATTAATATATATGTCAATAGTAAATAACAAAAACTCGAAGCAACAAAAGATATTAAAATTGTTTATGTGCCAATAAAAGAGCTTGATAAAAAAAGCCCGGCGGGAAATTCCACGCGGGGCTAAACTTGAGGAGTTAAGGCCGCTTACTTTTTACGTAAGCATCAGCCATATCTTTCCAAGTGGCATCCTCGGGCAGACCACGACGGACTGCCGCCTCTTTGCGGTGCTTTTCTTCTGAGTCAGACATAATTCCCTCCATATTTCATTTAGATATCTGTCAGCTCAGGACACCGCAGGATCCGAAATTCGGAATCCAAAGAAGGACGCACGGCCAATTCTTCAGGAGATTACGCTTTGGAGTTAGATGCACAAGCGTGCCATCACAGAACTCAGTGACTTGCGCCACCTGTCCGCTCAGGATCTCCCAACGCCCGAGGAAACGGCATGGCACAGTGAAGTGCCTGTCCTTGCGTACCATGTTACGGAAGTTGACCCTCTCCAGAAAAGATCTCCGAACCCCAATGAAGAGGCTTTCGGGATTTCTGGGTCGACCGCTCGTGTCGAGACGTTCACGTATTGCCTGTTCTGCTGTATAAGACATTCTCTCCCTCCATTGAGGTAAATGCCGGCTGGTGAATTCCAGACGGATATCCCATTATATCATAAAATACTTATTTTGTCAACCTTAATCACACAAGCACGATGTGTTCATGTTATGTTATAATAGTTACATATAATGGTTAATTATATAAAATGCCATTAATTTTTTTATATACATAACATATATTTACTATGAAAAAAATGTTAATAATTTCAACTATTAAAGATCTATCCATTCCTCTGTTTCTAACGCAAAAAATACAAAAAAAAATAAATGTGGATTTTTGTTTTTTTCATGAAAGCACTGATGAAATTAAAAAAAAGTTAGTTGCTAATAACTATAATTATATTTATATTAGAGATCCTTTTAATTATGTTTATGATAAGGGTAATATTGAAGAAAAATTTAATGTTATTTTAAATAATCGAAAGAAAAGTTATCTGGTTGATAATCTTAAAATATTGGATGACATCTATTTTGAGGATAAATGGAAACAGTACCAATTGTTTGAGGAATTTATGCCAAAGACAAAACTCTTAACAAACACTAAGGATGTTGATAATTCTAGGCTGATTACCAAACAAAGGATTTCAAGCAGAGCAAAAGGAATAGTCTTTAATTCTAAAGATATGGTTAGTGACAATCTGTCAGATTATATAATTCAGAAAAAAATCAAAATAGATGAGGAATATCGTGTTTATGTTATTTTTAATAAAATAATCAAAGAAGCATCGCTAAAAAGTCCAAAAACTCAACACTCAAAGGTAAAAGTGATTGGTTATAAAAAGATATCTACTAAAATAACAAATTTTGTAAACAATATAATTAAGCAAAATAAATTTGATTTTATTGGTTTAGATATAGCAAAAAGTAAGAATAATTTATATTTATTAGAAGTTAACAGAAGCTGTTTATTCAATGGATATTTTAGTAACAATCAAATTAATTTAGCAGAAACATTTATTGATAAACTTTTGAAAAAGAATTGATTCATTCTATGAGTTTAGAAAAACCAAGCACTCAAAAACAAAAAATGAGTTTTGATCAACTTCAGGATTTTGTAAACGACCCCGCTCTTGATTTACCAGAACTAAGAAGAGACTTGTCAAAACCAGAAAATCTAAAATGGTTAATCCAAAACATTGGTATTCGAAATAATGTCCCCAGAAAGATTGTTATCAGACTTAAAAAAGAATTTATTAAAGCAATGGAAAAATAAATTAAACAATGTTTTTTTGTTTATCCAACTTTCATTTATGAAAAACAGCAGATACAACTTAGCTGTAATTGGCGGCGGACCAGCTGGCATGATTGCTGCCGGACGTGCGGGAGAACTTGGCTCCCGTGTTATTTTGCTTGAAAAAAACGAACAGCTGGGAACAAAACTTTTAATCACTGGCAAAGGCAGATGTAATATCACTAACGCAGAAGATGATTTAAAAAAAATAATAAATATTTACGGAATAAATGGAAAATTCTTATACTCTGCTTTAAACAAATTTTCTAATAAGGACACAGTGGATTTTTTTGAAAACCATGGAATTAAAACAAAAGTGGAAAGAGGCAACAGAGTCTTCCCGGCGTCAGATAATGCTAAAGATATTCTAAATTGTTTAACAAAATATTTAAAAGATAATAATGTTACGATCAAATTTAACAGCGCAGTTGATAAAATACTTATCAGTAATGAAAACAAAATCAAAAAACTTATCCTGAAAAACAGCAAAGAAATTATTGCAGATAATTATGTCATTGCCACTGGAGGAAAATCATATCCTAAAACCGGCTCCACCGGTGATGCATACAAATGGCTAAAAAAACTTGGTCATACCATAGTAACGCCAAAGCCAGCGCTTTCCCCTATTATGGTCAAAGAAAAAATTGTAAAAGAACTTGAAGGTTTGAGTTTAAAAAATGTAGAAGTAAGCTTATGGAAAAAACGCAAGATTGAGGCATGTTTTGGGGAGGCATTATTCACCGCCAATGGTTTAAGTGGGCCAACAGTATTAAATTTAAGTAAAAAAATAAATGAATGCAAAACGAATAATTTAAAAATAAAAATAGACTTTAAACCTGCGCTTGACTACCCTACTTTGGACAAAAGAATCCAAAGAGATTTTGCAGAACAGAGCAACAAACAATTTAAAAATAGCTTAGACAAATTGCTACCTAAAAAGCTTATCCCTGTTATCATAAAATTATCTGGAGTTGATAAAAATAAGAAAATAAATGAAATAACAAAAATTGAAAGGAAAAAGATTGTTAAACTATTGAAGGAATTTGAACTTAATGTTAAATGTCTGGTCGGTTTTGAAAAAGCGATTATAACTTCAGGCGGCGTGGCTTTAAAAGAAGTAGATCCAAAAACAATGAAATCAAAAATTATAAACAACTTATATTTTGCCGGTGAAATTTTAAATATCGACGGGCCAACTGGCGGATACAATCTGCAAGTTGCCTGGAGTACAGGATATTTAGCAGGTGAAAATAAATTTTAAAAACCTCTGTTCTTCAGAAATTCCCTTAATCAAATGACACAAACAAATACGTTAAAAAATTTGCAGACAATTCCAGGGGTTGGCAAAAGCCTTGCAGAAAAATTTTGGGATATTGGAATAAAAAAATTCTCAGATCTAAAAGGCAAGGATCCAGAAAAATTATTTTTTAAAATTTGCGCTAAACAAGGTTATCAGGTTGATCGCTGCGTTCTTTATGTCTGCCGCTGCGCGGTTTATTTTGCTCAAACAAAAAATCCTGATCCGGGAAAATTAAAGTGGTGGAATTGGAAAGATAAAAAACTCATGATATAATACAATCAAATGTATTAATTCTAACTTTACTAAATAATATGAAAAATCCATTTGAATCGTTATTTAAACGAGAAAACCAAGAAACATTAAAAACAGAAGATTTACCTTCTCCGATTATGGAAGAACTTAAACGCCATTCAATCGTTCCTGACGATATCACAAAAATTACGGTGAATAATAGTATCCAACATATTGACGGAAGACAATTTTATAAAATTAAATTAAAAGATGGGCGTACAGTAAAAGTGGATTTTATTGGAGAAGGATATATTGTTGAAAAATTTGCCATTGAAGACAAATAAAAATTTGTTTTTACCTTTTAACTTAATTAAAAAACCGCACAAATATTATTGTGTGGTTTCTTTATTCCTCTTCTTTTTGCTTTAATCCCATTCTCTCCATAGAGATTGGGCAAAGCCTCTTTGGAAAAATCTGAAGGCTGTCAAGCAGCATATCCAAATATTTCCTTAAAACAGGAATAGGCACATTATTTCTGGTAGTAACTTCTTCATCAATTTCAATAGTAACTTTGAAAGTAGTGCCTGAGTCACCTGTTGAATGAATATCCAGTTCAGCCAGATTCATCATTGGCCTTTTTTTATTTGAACTCTCTCTTGCTAAATCAAGTTCATCCAATACCTTATTTAAATCATTATCATTACTGTTCACCAGCGCAGTCACGCCTGCCAGCGCTTTATGGCTGATGCCTTCAAGAGTGATCTTCATGGCAAATACCTCCGTTTTTGTTGCCAAAAGAGTAACAATTCATTATACAACACTTATTAAATTTTGTCAATGGGAAGGTAGATTCGTAGACAAAAAACCACACAAATTTATTGCGTGGATCTTTCATCCTCATCATCTGATGGGCCTACTTTAAAATCAAAATCTCCAGGTAAAATGTCCAGTATTTCAGATACCGTTTTCAGGATTTCTCTGACAAATTCTTTTGGTACACGTCTTGTTCCATGATCTATTGTCTCAACTATATCAACTGAAACTGAAAATGTCTGTGACTCTCTATCAAAAATGCATTCATGTAAAATAACAAGATCCTCATCAATCGCTCTTTTCTTATATGTGAGTTTAGGAGCTTGGATATATTCCCATAATACAATCAATTTCGCAAAACTGATTTTCTTTTCAATTCTCATCTCTTCCCTCCTCTTGCCAAATTGGCCTTCTCAAAATATTAGCAGACATATATAAATACGTCAAAATTAAAAAACCCACGCAACATGTTGCGTGGATTTTGGTTCCCTATTGACACTCAATTAATTCTATAATATAATAACCGGCTATTTGAAAAGGAGGTAATCTGATGCCAAAAGGAAAAAGCCAATCTGCTAAAAGTCGGGGCAGGCACACAACATACCTAGATACCAATTGGATGAAAAAATTCGTAAAGAATGCAAAAAAAGAGCCTACTGTTCAAGGTATTAATTTAGGTCCTATTACAAAAAAAACAGGCAAGACGAATTATCCGTACAGCGCAAAAAAAGTACATACTGGGATTGAGATAATTGTGTTTGCGTCCAGGCAAAAACAACTGGTGATTCTGCACACCACATGTCCGAAAAAAACAGCAAAAGCTCTTAAGCTCCAGCTGAAAGGCAGTTGAGGTTAATCATCTCACTATACCAAAAAGACAGGCCCCATTTGCCTGTCTTCTTTTTATAAAAATTTATTTTTTTGTTGTAGTCTTTTTAGGAGTAGATTTTTTAGCTGCAGGTTTCTTAGTTGCCGGTTTCTTTGCTACAGTTTTTTTCGCCGGTGCTTTCTTAGCTACAGCCTTAGCGCCACCAACACTTAAAATCTTAACTTCAGTATATGGCTGCCGATGGCCTTGCTTTCTTCGATATCGAGTTTTACTTTTAAATTTAATAATTGTCACTTTGTTTGCTCTTCCCTGCTCTAAAATTTCAGCTTCAACTTTTTTTGTAACTTTTGGCGTACCAACATCAACACTCTTTCCAGCATCATCAGCAATTAATAAAGTTTCAAACTTAACTTTATCGCCTGCTTTGCCTTTAATTTTTTCTATCTTTAATTGTTGGTTAGGCTTAACTTTATACTGTTTGCCTCCGGTTTTAATTACTGCAATTGACATATTTTTGTAGTGAGTAATGAGTAATGAGTAACGCGTAATTATAAAATTAATATAACAAGATCGATTATAGCTTGTATTTTAAATTTCGTCAAGTTGTTTTAATTGCTTACGCCTTTTATATATATAAATGCCATTACTAACATGAAAATTAATAATGCGCCCATTCCTAAGACAAATAATGCCAGGCCTTTCTGCTGTAAATAAAGCCCAACTCCAGCTAAAACCGCAGTGATTGCCCATAAAAACATGCTTGCTTTTTTAACACTAAAACCTGCATCTAAAAGCCGGTGATGCAAATGTTTTTTATCTGCCAAACTAAATGATTTTTTATCCATTCTACGTCTGATGATTGACCAGGCTACATCTAAAATTGGTAAACTCATTAGCATCAAAGTAACTGTTACTTTGCTGCCTGAAATTATGGACAAAGTTCCTAAAATAAAGCCAGTATACGTACTACCACCTTCTCCCAGGAAAATAGCCGCTGGATTAAAGTTAAATACTAAAAAGCCAAGGCAAACACCAGCAAAAATTATTGCTAAAAGCGCTACATCCTGCTGATCTGAGCCAAGAAGCGAAACTGCAAAAATAAATAATGCGCCAACAGTTGTAACACCGGTAACCAAGCCGTCCAGGCCGTCCAATACTTTTGTGGTATACATCATTCCTATTAACCAGACAAATGTAAAAATGTCAGCCAAAAATGTCACCCGGTACGGAATGCCATGAAACCATAACAAATCTACCTGATATTTTGCCAAATGCCATAGGCCTTCTCCAAACGGATTTGTTATCCAATCAATTCCAATTCCGCTAATGCCGACTGATAAAACTGCCAAAACTGGCCAGATAAACTGGTACTTTGGTTTTAAATTATACTTATCATCTAAAATTCCACCAATCATTAAAAATCCACCGCCAATCAGCATTCCCCAAATGTATTTGGTTAAAATGTGATTTCCAGTCAGTTCAGAGCTAAAATATATGTAGATTAATAAAACAACATTAAAAGCTAAAAAAAGCGCCAGGCCGCCCATTTTGGGCACAGGCTTTTTATGGATTTTCCTTGGACTGTCAGGTCTATCCAATATTTTTAATTTTTTTGCCACCCACATTACCAATGCTGAAAACACCAAACCTACTAAAAAAGCAATACTTATGCTGGCAATATAATCATAAGAATTCATATTTTGTCTCAATTTTGCAATAAAAATTTAAAAATGTCAAGAAAACACGTATATTTTTACATTTTCATAATAAAAAACTTTGCAAAAAGTTGCAAAGCTTAAACTGAATTAAAACTCAAACTGTCTGCAAAGAACAACCCTCACATCTGGATTAGCTATGGAATCCCAATAGAAGTTAACATCTAGACCACTAACCTCTCCACTGGAATGAAAGCCAATAGTAATATGGTCACCGAAAACTGACCTTGATCTGCCCCAATGATACCAATGATCAGTAATTCTTTCACCACTTATCATAAAAACAGTCAATATAGCTTCAGCAAAAACCGCTTCATTACAGCGATCATATTCTTTGACAAGTCTGTCGATTATCCTTTCCTGCGAATACCAGTCCATATCAGCAAACTGAGGCTTCATATTTACTAAGTAATATTGAGCCTCAGGCCTAATTTTCGCCCAGCAGTCTTCAAAATACTTAAGCCACCAAACATTGATTGAAAAACCAGGCTGATTCTCTGAATCAACACCCAATTTTTCTCGCTGTTGGTGCAGACTCAATCCATTAACAAAAATCAACCGCCAATCAGCTTGATCAGCCCTATTCTGTGTAGCGCAATGGCGCAAAGTTTCTTCAGAATATCGAATTTCAACATCAGCCCGTACTTCCAGCTCCCAGGCCTTTGCTGCTTGTTCAGCAGTAATCACCTTATCTTTACCAAAAATTTCAATTGCCAAATCAAGAGCTACTGGATTTTTCATCAAAATACTCCTTTGGCTTGTTTTGTTAAACCTTAATTCAATGCTTTACATTATCAATAACTCAAAAAAATGTCAATCAACAAACAAAAAAACGCATTTCTGCATTATTTTGTTACAAGCTACAAGTTACAAGATACAAGCTATATAGCCTCAGCCTTTTCCACCCTCAATTTGCCGCCAGGTTCTAACACAACCACATCCCTGCGTCCAATTTGTGCAGATAATAAGTAATTGGCCAATGCATCGTCAACTTCCTGCTGGATTACCCTACGAAGCGGACGCGCTCCAAACTGCGGATCATAACCTTTTTTAGCTAACTCACGAAGAGCCTCATCTGATACTTTAAATGTAATGCCCTTTGCTTCAAGCCGTTTGGCCACTTTGGCAATCATTAATTTACCAATTTCAAATACATTATCTTCTGTTAAAGGTTTGAATATCATGATTCCATCATATCGATTTAAAAATTCCGGTCTAAAATATTCACGCAGCTCTTCATTAATCATGTGATTTTTTATTTCTTCAATTGACAAACCTTTACCAACCGCATCCTGTAAATATGGAGTTCCTGCATTTGAGGTCATTACAATAATCAAATTTGTAAAATCAATTGTCCGGCCAGCATTGTCAGTTAACCGGCCATCTTCCATTACCTGCAGGAACAGATTCAAAACATCTGGATGAGCTTTTTCAATTTCATCAACCAAAAGCAATGTAAAAGGATTTCGTCTTACTGCTTCAGTTAAATAGCCTCCTTCCTTTGATATAGCTGTTGGCGCGCCAATCAAACGATAAATACTTTCAGGTGTCTGATACTCTGACATATCCAGCCTGACCATGTTTTCTTCACTGCCAAAATATATATCAGCCACTGTCTTTGCCAATTCTGTTTTACCCACACCGGTCGGGCCAAGAAAAAGCAAACTGGCAATTGGCCGGTCGCCTTCGCGAAGCTCTGCTCTGGCCCGGCGCAAACTGGAAGCAACCATTTTCACTGCTTCATCCTGACCAATTATTCGGCCATGTATCTCTTCTTCCAAATTAATTAATTTTTGCGCTTCCTTTTCAGTAATTTTTGCCACTGGAATTGAAGTTTTAATTGAAATAAACTTTGCCACATCATCACCGGTTACAATTTGATTTTCTCCCCTTTCTTTTCTAACAGCAATTGCCACTTGCTCAATAATTTCTAAAGCTTTTTGCGGTAAATATTTTTCATGCATATATCGAGCAGATAAAGCAACCGCCTTATCAAGACTGTCATAAGAAAAGAAAATTTTATTTTGAAATTCAATTGATCCGCTTTTTGCTTCCAAAACCTGTATTGCTTCATTTATTTCAGGCTCTTCCACTTTTATATTTTGAAAAACATTGGCAAGAGAGCTTTGTTCAACTGCCTCAGTATAATCTCGGGGATTTGTGGTTGCCACCACGTAAAATAATTTTTTTGATAAAATCTGCGATAAAACTTCTGATAAATCCAAGCCTCCCTGCTGGCCAGCAGTAATCCCAACCATATCATGAACATTTTCAATTGCTAAAACAATATTTTTTGCCTTAGCTGCTTCGCCCAATGCAGCCATCAGCCTTTCTTCTGCCTGCGCTGGTGTAGCGCCGCTGACTAAATGAGGCACGCTGAGGCTAACCAAACGCTTATCTTTTAGCATTTCTGGCACATCATCAGCAATCATTTTTTGCGCCAGCCCTTCTACAATTGAGGTTTTACCCACTCCTGGATAACCGATTAAAAGCACAGAATCTTTTGAACCTTCAATAATCCTAAAAACATCTTCAAATTCTTTTTCTCTGCCAACAGCTGGGAACAGACCACCCGCTCTGGCTGCGCCAGTTAAATCAATACTCATCTGATCTAAAAAAGGAGTAGCAACTGCAGTCATTGCCCGGTCAATACCGCTCTTTGGCTTTAATCTGCCCCTAGCCCTATATCTGGAAACTCGTTGCCGAAGCTGATTTTGAATTTTTATCCAAATAATTACATTTTTTAATTTTTGCCTGTTTAATTCTAAATCTACTAAAATGTCTTCCACATAATCTTTTTCTAAATCCTTAAATAATTCTTTCCAGGTGAACGCTGAAGCTAATTCAGTTACTCCAATTTTTACTTTTTCGGCCAGCATTGCTTCCCAATATGCAAATATCAATATTTTTTTTGAAATAATTTCAAATTTTGGCACACCGCCAACAGCGGTTTTCTGAGATAAAATATTCATTACTTTATCCTGAATTGTTTGCTTGGCAATGCCCAGTCTGCCAAAAATTATTAAACCCTGATCTGATTCTGGCAGAGCAACAAATAGATGCAGCTCATTTACAAAATTTTCATTTAATTTACTGGCTAATTTCCAGGATTTATTAATCAAATCTAGAGTTTTATCATCATAAGTTTTTGAAATGTCAATTAAATCTTTTTTCGGCCTGGCAATCACATCCTGCCAGTCAGTTACAGGAGATGAATATATCAAATCTTCATCCCGAAATTCTTTTTTCATTACTTTATACTTTGGATCAAGCTCCTGTTCAATTCGGTAGTATAAATACAAATCGCCAATAATGGTCAGCCAAAAGTAAAATTTTTCAAAACTAGCCTGCCGAAACCAATAGTCATATGAAAATGCTGGTTCAAATCCTAATTTGTATAAATGCCAGAGTAAAACAGCAAAACCGCTTAATCCAAATATAATTAAAAGTATGTTTATTAAATTTTTTATTGATTTTGTAAATTTCTCATGATAAATATGCCAGTTATCAATAAATCTGCCCCAATATAAAACTTTGTCTTTGAAAAACAAAACCACGCCCATGCCTTTGCAGGTCAGGCATTCCATATTGTCTTTTGTGCCACTTCCATTACACGATTCACAAACCAGAAATGGCAATTGTTTTTTTGGTAATTCTTTTGCCATAAACGTAGCTTTTACAGTCAGTTTTAATTTTTTATTTGTTTTTTTACTTTTTACTTTTTCATTTTTACTTTATTATACTCAACCCCAAATTAAACAAAATCATATAAATTACAAAAATCGGAAAAATTATTCGTAAAATAAAAAAGACTAAGCCAAATATAAGCCAGCCGATAAATACTATTGATCTAAAAATAATTTGAATAAAGCGCATGAAAAAACTTACCATCCGGCCCTGCCAGTCAGTCTGCCCAAACATTGGAGTAAAAACATTTTTTATCCAAATAGTCAGGCCCAAACTTTCATTAGCTGAACGAAGCGTTCCAGAAAAACTTCTCCAAGCCTTTGCCAAACCTTTGGTGTACCACCATATAGGAAAATAAAAAACATCTCCAATAAGGTCCTTGAAGAAAAATTTCAAAGATTTCAAGAAAAGACTCTGTTCCATAGAATCGTTTTGTTTTTATATTTTTTTGTTTTACTGTTTATATTATAACATAAAATAAAAGACTGAGCATAATTTTGCTCAGTTTGCTTGATTATTTTGCTTGCGAATTAAAAATACTTTTATAACTCCGTATAGAATAGATGCGACCATCACTGGCCAAACAATTGTGCATAGCCAGAATTGCTTATATAAAGCATCAAAATAATATAAGAGGACAAATGATGTACCGACCGCGCCACCAAGCATTGATAATGCACCGACAGCCATCCATATCCAATTTTTTTTCATTATAGCAACCGCCCAAATCATTGAACCAATAAATGATAATCCTAATAAATTATAAAAAGCTAGCTGCTCTCCCATGTTCCCCTCCTTTTGCAATAATACAGATTACATTAATAAATACATTTTGTCAATAAAAACCGATGAATTGCCCGTCATTCCCGCGGGGGCAGGAATCTATTCCTAGTACAATATAACCCAAAGCAGCGGCTCTTTGAAGTAACAAAAAGACTGAATATTTTTATCCAGCCAATCTCCAATTTGATGGAGAAAAATCAAAAAAATGAACCAATTTACCTTGCACAAAATCTCGATGATAATAGACCTTATCTGAATCCTGCCACAAATTCATTTGCTCAAGAAACATTTTGGCATCTTCCTCTTTTACACCAAAGTTTGTTATTAATTGCAAGCGCCAGGAATCCTGTTTATCAGCAGGAGATAAATTCAACACTAATTCAGGCGTGAGATTAAAGTCAGGTAATTTTATTCTCATAAACGTTCCACCTGTCATAATTTCTTTTTGTTCGAAATCTTCAGGCTTGTATATACCATTTTCAATTTCTGTCTTAAAATACTTTTTCAAATTTTCAACTGTTCCTTGAATACTCAACACAACATGAATTTGATTCAATTTTTTTTGAATAATTATTCCATTAACAAACATTATGGCCAAAGCCCCAACACCAACAAGCTTCATTTCAAGATTGCCTAAAAGCGAAAAGATACAAAAAAAGAAAAGGCATGATGCGCTTGTCATTCCAAACCCGATTTTTACAATTTTTCTATCTCTTCTGGAAAGCCCTATGTTTTGGATAAAAAGGCCAACAATAAATGATGCTTCTGCTATTAAAAAGATCAGCCGAAAAAGCGACATGTCCCCTCCTCACCTTTTCATAAAATATAATAATTTTTAAATACACTTTTGTCAATAAAAAAGCTGGAAAGTTATTAACCTTCCAGCTGGACGAAATCACTCAGGCTTTTCAGCTGGGCGATTTTGAAGAAGCTTCTTGAGCTCCCCAGGAGACATATTGTCAACCTGACTTCTCATATCAGCTTCCTCTTTTTCTTTTTTTACCTCTTCTTGCCTTGCTACAACTCTTTCCTGGACTTCTTTTTGCTGGCCAGAGCGCTTAAGGTCAAGAGCAAGATTGTCAAATTCTGCTAACGGATATACATCTTCTTCTGTTTCAATGTATACGCCAGCCACTTCATCTCCGTCGCGGGTAAAAACCAGTTCAGAAGAGAGCTGAGACATGCCACTCAGAGCATGCTGCTGGCCTTCAAGCAGCAGGAAGTAAACTGTATTATCACCGGTCATTTCCGTTGACACTCTTCGCACCCTGCCCTTGAACGATCGGCGTTCTTTGCCCGTAGTCGGCGCGATCAGCTGACCAGCAAGGCCGGTCTTGTTCTGAAGATTACGCAGAGCAATGTGCTGATCATCACCGATGTAGAGCTCATTGGTTTCAGCATCGACCATGGCAACAGACTTGAAAGTACCGTTCTGACCCAACACTGTGGATACCCACACCTTTCGGCCATAGAAATTGTACAGAATCGGGTCTGAACCAGTCCAATTCTTATAAGCAATTTCATTATTGATAACTTTCAAAACCGCCTGTTCATTCAAACCAGAGGTCTTAAAATACATAACAGCGCCGGTTCGAGAATGAAGATACATCAGGCCGACAAGCGCCTCGTCCTTTGAGCTTGAAGAAGTGATGCCTGTAAACCAATACGGCTCACCATCACTGCCATATACGAACATGACAGCATCAGCCACATCATTCATTGGAGTAGGATCAACCAGGCCTTTCTTGCCCCACCAGGAATTCCACCAGCCTTGGCCGTATTTACCCCATTTGGCCATGTACTCCCGGGCAAAAGACTTAGGTACTGCCCGGTCAATCCACTCAGGGATCTCGTCCTTTGGATGGAATGTAGTTTCTCCGTTTATCGGATCAACCACAGCCACACCAGTAATTTTTTCTCCGCTAAAGCCGATTGTTGGTTCGAAAACTGACACCACCCACCAGCCTTTACCATCTTCATCTACTTCAAATGAGTATTCGGTCAAGCCTTTACTCATGTATCCATTACTCCAGAGATAGCGCTGCAGGTTATCCCAAAAATACGCACCTGGAGTATAGACATATTTTTGATCAGATACCAGTTCGACCGGACGTTTTGGATCTTCGGCATGAACCTTGACATAGCCAGGAACAAATCCCTCAGATGTCCAGATAGAAAATCCATTATAGTCAAGCGGTACAACCCACCAAAGTTCGCCATTGATCTTCTGACGGGTCATATAGTCGTAAGCAACCTTATACTGGCTGCCCAAGGCCTGCTCAGCATCTCCGAGCTGTTTATCAGCCATGAACTGGGCCAGCTGCCGAGGAACAATCATAATATGAGCAGGATCAGCCTGCTGCATATCTGTTGTCCATTCACTGGTTTTCACATCACCAATCAGTCCATGGTAATCACCAGACCGAAAAGCAGGGCAACCAACAAAGTATGCCACCACAAAAGACACGATTCCAACAAGTGGCATAGCAATAGTCCAGTTGGTTTTCCAGTCCTGTCCAAACCCTTTTAGATCTAAGCATGAAATTATTGACGAAATTGTCACATTGAACACTACTGCTCCGCCAATCCAGCCGAAAAGCATCCAGACAGTGGATGGACAGAACACATAGAAACAAAACCACCATAAAAGTAGAGAAATTACTCCAAAAACAACAGAACCCACCTGCATTTTTTTGTAAATTAATGGAATAAGTCCAATAATTGTAACTGCTAGAGCCAAAAGAAGTGCATACATGTGCTGTCTCCTCTTTCCCTTTGTCAGGGATTGTTTGTCAAAAAACACTGCAAATCATAATATTATAGTCCTTTTAACTCAATTTGTCAACATGCATCCTAAATCCTAAAATCTTTGATCCTGAATCTTATATCCTAATTACAAATTACTGATTACTGATCTTGTAATCTCCTACAAGTTGTCTTTTGCAAAACAATCTTATACTAAAAAACTGAGTAAGGTGTTACCCAGCTTGATGCCATAATTTACATTTATCAGCAGGAAATTCAAATACGTGAATCAATCTCCCGCTTTTGAAGTCACGCTTATAATAAGCGTCTTCTGATTTTTCCCATAGATTAAATGTTTCAATAAAACCCCTAATTAACCTTTCTGAAATGCCGAAATCAGTAGATACTTGGAGCTGCCACATGCCCTCTTTGTCTATATTTTCCGGCGAAACATCAAGTAGCATTGACCAATCTGGTTTGACAAAAGCTGGTAAAAGATCTATCTCAAACTTAACTTCATAAAACATCCCCTCTCTGGTATTTTCATCTACAGTAACAATTTCATAATCCTCTGTATCATTTCCAATGCTTTGCTCTTTCGCAACTGGAAAATATTTTTCAAGTTCATCTGGAGAACCAAATAATTGCAATACTAAATAATTCTTTTGAGCTTTGGTTGTTCTTTTGGTTACCCAATCCCAATTTAGGAATGAGAAACCAACAAAACTAAAGCCCAATACAGCTAAAAATATCCTACCTGAAAGTATCAGATCCAGTCCCAATATGATACTGGCAAATGTTACAACAGCTAATGCAAAACGGAGCAGGATTATATTTTTCTTTTTGAATGCGAAAAGCTCAATCCCTCCACCGATTAGGATAATGATGATGTACAGGTATGATGCAGACATTATTAGCCTCCCATGATCTCCCCCTTTCAAATATGAGTTAAGGTGATGACAAGGCTAAAATATCTATGTAATCTACAAGATTTATAAAATTTTGTCAAATTCGCCCAGAGGCGCGGCTTCGTGTAGGGACAGAACAATGTTCTGTCCTATAAAAAAGTTAAAAAACAGGGCCTGCGCCCTGTTCCAATACGAATTCGCGCCTCTGCGCCTCCTAATCATAATAAATAACCTCATCATCCTCTTTTTCTCCAAAATATGTATTAAAATAATCATCACCGCCAACGGTTACATACAAGGATGGATCAACTTCACGCAAAAACATTGACGGTTTATTTACAATTTCTCCATATTCATAACTGATCGTTTTGATCGGAAAAGTCATGGCCAGCTCTTCTTTTGCTCTGGTAACTGCCACATAAAAAAGCCTGCGCTCTTCTTCAAGCTGCGACTTGTCTTCCATTGACTTATGATGGGGAAAAGCGCCGTCGCTCAGGCCAATAATTATTACATATGGCCATTCAAGACCTTTTGCCTGATGAATGGTGGATAATACAATTTCATCTTTATCTTCTTCTTCCTGACCACGATAACCTTCGCTTAACATAATATCTGCCAAAAGCGTTTCCAAACTATCATAAGTAATTACAAAATTCATCAACTGCCTGATATCATCAATTCGGTCTCTATAATTGTCAAAAGTATTCTGTGCATATTCTTTATAATCTACATCCAAAACATGTTTAATCATTTTAGAAATATTTCCTTTTTTATCATCTTGAATTTTGATCAATTCCCGAAAAATATGATTTAAATCACTCCAACTGGCATCAGCTCTGGCGCTAACTTGGATTTTTATTTCTAAAGATTCACGAAGCGAATTATATTTCATGATTTTTTTCCAAATTTTTTCAGCACTGGCCGGACCAATACCTTCTCTCATTTTTAAAAGACGCTTCCATGAAATTTCATCTCGAAAATTTTCTAGAATTTTCAAATATGAAACAATATCCTTTACATGAGCTTGTTCAAAATATCTTAATCCGCCGCGAACAACATAAGGAATATTTTGCTTGCTTAACTCAAGCTGCAGTTCTGCTGACTGATAAGTCGATCGAAATAAAACAGCAATATCTCTCAAATCATTGCCTTTATCATGTATTTCAATAATTCTATTTACTACCATTCCTGCCTGCTGATAAGCATCCCTGGCCGGGATTAACATTGGCAAAATACCGTCATCCTTATGGGTATTCAAAACTTTTTCATACTGGTCCTTATTATTTTTAATACTTTCATTTGCCAAATCTAAAATTTGCGGTGTGCAGCGATAATTGGTTTCCAGTTTATAAATTTTCGTATTTTCAAATTTCTTTGGAAAATTTAGAATATTTTTAATATCAGCTGCTCTAAATGAATAAATACTTTGAGAATCATCTCCCACAACCAAAACATTGTTATGATAACTGGCCAATTGATGAATTATTTCTGCTTGGATATGATTTGTATCCTGATATTCATCAACCAGAATATATTCAAATTGTTTGGACAATCTTTCTCTGACTTCTGGAAAATTCTTCAGCAATTCAAACCATTTATTTAAAAGATCATCAAAGTCCATCAAATTTGCCGTTTTCTTTTTTTCCTGATAACTGGCCGCTACTTCATCAATTTTATGGCTAATATTCTCTGGATACCCATAATTAATTTCAGCTATTTCCAAAACTGATTTGTGAGTATTAAAAGCATATGAAATTAATTTGTGAACCAATTCTGCTTTTGGAAAATCATGGCCTTTTGTTTTTATGCCAAAGTCTGCGTAGACAGATTTTAACAAAGAAATGCTGTCTTCCTGGTCTAAAATATTAAAATTCCTTTCATAACCAAGCTTGTCAGCATATTTTCTTAAAGTAATATTTCCAATATGATGAAAAGTACCCGCCCAAAACTTTTTTGGCTCAAATCCTAAAAGTTTTTTAATCCTGTCAGTCATTTCATTTGCTGCTTTATTTGTAAATGTAACTAATAAAATATTTTCCGGACTTACTCCTTTTTCAATTAAATAAGCAACCCGATACACCAATGTCCGGGTTTTTCCACTGCCAGCGCCTGCCAAGACTAAACTAGGCCCTTTGGCTTCAGTTACTACCGTAAATTGTTCTTGATTTAATTCTTTTGCAAAATCAATCATAATCAAAGTATAAAATACCAATTACAACCATATTACCACGCAAATATAATAATTCCAATAATAATCTTTACTGTATTCTTGACATTTTTATTATATAATATATAATTAATTCTGCTCTTGTGGTTCCAAAAAAGGAGGAGGGGAACAAGTGCCGCAACAAATCCAAACTTATCCTGAAGGCAGAAGATGCACTATATGTAATATGCGTTTAAGTATTTATAATAAGCAAGATATATGCTATTCTCATCAGGAAGGTAAAACCATTACTATTTCTGACCAAAGCAGCCATCCAGTATCAAGATCCACTGGACCAGGATCTCCAACTATTCGGTCTTCAATACAATTTGACGGCTGGTTCTAGTGAACTATTAAGATCATTTTCTTAATAGTTTTTTAATACAAAGTTTAGCCAGTTATGCTTGTTATTTTTATCAACGCTTATATTCGCTTATAGCAACGGGGGTCTGGGGGGCTGATTGCCCCCTGCACGATATTTGGACTCAATCACTGCTTCGCATTTGAAGCCCCCCAGCGGTTTTTGGTTACTTTTTGGCCGCTAAAAAGTAACTTGGCGCAAGCCAACATTGGAAAAGACAAAGCAGGCTTTGGCCTGCATTGGTAAAGATGATATTTAAATTTACTAGGGCTATGCCATTAAACGCCAGCTAGACGAAACTTCAGTGCAGGATGGTACACCCCAGCTGACGCTGAGAGTTTTTTATCTTAATAAAAAACAGACTTAATTAAGTCTGCTTATCACTATCAATTCCAAAATCTACTGGAATTACTTTTTTGTTTAACAATCCTGATACATCTTTTGGGCTGCAATCAATTCTTCGACCGCAAACAGTAGTAAATGTACTATTTTTTTTCATATGAAATCTATCAGAAAACACTAACCCATCTTCTCTAACAGTTGCTTCGTCTTCAAAAACAAACAAAGTCTCAGTCGGCAGCTCAGCATAGGTCAATTCATTATCTGCCACAGTTCCCCTCCTCTGTATCATCTGTGACACAGCTGAAACATTTTTATACTAATATTTTTTTCAAAATCTGTCAAGCAATAAACAAAAATCCTCGTCTATATTAATAACGAGGATATATTATGTCAGAAGGATATTGGAATACGATACCTTGGCTGATGATCGTGTTCGATCGGTTGTAGATGGGATGCTTTGAGGAGACTCAACACAAGATCTTCATATGGAAATTCCAGAATTGGAGTAGTGGTCACCACTTTGATCACTTTGATCTTAGGTATTTGAGTGTTCTTTGGTTTTGGACGGATCTTTCCTCTATTTCTGCGCATTTGCTCAAACGAAGGCTTTTCTCTTTTGCCTTCATCCAAAAGACTGGGCACGTCTACTTGTAAATTTTCCACCCTTACGTCCAGTTCTTCAATGCTTTCTGCATTATCTTTGAAACGGAAATCACTTGCCAGAAGACATATAACCGTATAACGTGCTCTACCATCAGAGTCATGATATTTTTGTGTCGTTGGGATAAATCCATTCAGACATCCCTTAAAATTATAGACTGAAGGCGCTGCTACATATTCCAGCGGCTTTTTTTGCTCTTGTGCAGAGCATGAAATCATCATGTAAACTGCAAAAAAACATGCTACTAATACTCTCATTATGCCCTCCTCTGGATTAGATTATTTGCCCCTGTCAGTCCCACATCTGAATACAATATCATAACAGAAAAAACACTACATGTCAATATTAAACAAAAAAACGCCTTTCAGCGCTCAACTTTAATCTTTCAACTATATCGAAAACTCACATCCGCAATAATTCTGCCTGTGAAAAAAGTAAATATTGAAAAATTTGTCGATCATTCATATCATCAGGTTTGGGGTGGTCACTAAGCGTCATGGCAAGAACATAACTCGTATTATTTGCAATAGCGCATTGGCCACCCCAGAACTTTTTGGTTACTTTTTGGTTACAAAAAGTAACTCGCCGTAAGGCGAAATTGAATAAAAATAAAATCAGGCCCCAGGCCTGTTTTGTATAATTATTTTTTTTATTAATCCCGTATTGAAAACTCACATCCACAATAATTCTGCCTGTGAAAATGTTCTTTTTCACACAACTGGCAAGACTTTTTAAACCCTTCTCCTTTTCTCCAAACATTATCAATAAATTCTAATCCATACATCTGTGCCATTTCATGCCCAATCTCATTTATCATTTCTGCAGGCTTATGCGGACTGATTGTTAAAGTGGTGGCAATGGCGTTAAAATTTTTTTCCTGCGCCACCTGCGCAGTTTCAGAAAGCCTTAAAGTAAAATCTACTTCGCATCTTTTTCCTTTTTCTGGTTCCTTTTCAAGTCCCTTTACTTTTTCCAGCCAGCCCTCATGATCATATTCACCTTCAATCAATTTAATTTTATATTTTTCACAATATCTTTTAACTTCATTAAAACGCAATTCATATTCTTCTTTTGGAAAAATATTTGGATTATAAAAAAATGAGACTACTTCATAGCCCATTTGTTTTAGCTGTTCAATAACATAGCCCCCGCAAGGTGCGCAGCAGGTATGAAGTAAAACTTTTTTCATAACTTATTCCTCTTCCTTTTTCAAAAGCCAACCTGTCAAAGTCGTTACCACTGTATATAACAGCGCGCCCAAAACTGCAATCCAAAATCCGCTGACTTCAAATCCTTTGATAAAGGTGGATACAAACCAAAACATCAATCCATTCACAACCAAATTAAACAATCCTAAAGTTAAAATTGTAATTGGCAAGGTCAAAAGCTTTATCAAGCCGCCTAATGCTGCATTTACAATACCAAGAACCACAACTAAAATCAAGGCAATGTAAAGCCGGTCTACTTCAATGCCTGGCACTAAATAGGCAATGCCCAATAGACCGAGAGCATTTATTAACCATCGCAATATCAGATACATATTTTTTAAAATTAATAATTAATGATTTCTAATGTTTAATTTTCCGTAATATCCGTAACATTCCGTAAATCCGTCACCTCAATCCCCTTATTTTCGTAGCATTCGTAGATCTTTCGTAGTCTTCTATAATTCCGTATCCCCTTTCCGTAGCTTCCGTAAATTTCTGTAGGTCCGTATCCCCCTCACATCTTACTCTTTATCGCCTTAGTCAAATTTTTCCAAAAACGAACATCATCCAAACTCTCAAAAAAAGTTTCAACATGTTCTCTTATTATTTTTTCGTTTGCTCTGTAAATTAATTTTGCCATCCAGTAATAAACAATCAGCAATAAAATAATTAAATATAGAATCCCCCAAAACCATTTGTTCATAATCGTCCAATATGCCACATATACTTTAGCTGTTTGAGAATAATACCTGCCATAATAATCCACTGCAGTTAATTTTACAATATAATCCCCTTTTTCAAATGTTCTAATAAATTCCCTCTGCGTTGTTTTATAACCATCGCTAAACTCCCAGATATAACTCATGTCTCCAGGTTCTAAATTATTCAGTCTTGGTTCAAAATTATATGTATTCCAATCAAGCTGATGAACTCGTAAATACACATCTCCAACAGGTAATGCATTTTCAAACGCAAAGATTACAAAAGGCAGGCTTATCACAACCAAAAGAACAAGGAAAATAATTTTATTTTTATAAATCATGTTTTTTTGTTTTTCTGTTTCTATGTCTCTCTGTTTCTATGTCTCTCTGTTTCTTTGTTTCTTTGTTTCTCTGTTTCTTTGTTTTTCTGTTTTTATGTTTATAATGCCTTCAATTCAGACAATGCCGCATGAAAGCTCCTAATCGCTTTTTTCGCTTGCCCCTGAGACAATTTAACATGTGCCTCATGAACAATATTATTTCTCAATTTGTGAGCCCCCCATACCTGCCGAAGTTTTGGATATTTATAACAGGCCACTTTTAGGCGCTGGCCCATAGTTTCTCCTGGAAAAACTTTTCCCTTGAGAACAAAATCCAATAGTTTATCAGCATCAATAATTGCCACCCGCCACATTGCTTCACTATCTTTGTTTATTAATACTTCAATTTCCTGCCATCTTTTCTGTATTTGAGCTAAATCTAAAGTGTCATCTCTTCTTCTTTTTTTTAAAATAACCAGAAATAACCAAATCAAAAAAATAACAATTACTCCTATGAGCAAGTCATACCAAGAAGCTTCCCAAGTTATATCAAACATACATTTCTATGTTCTTATGTTTCTATGTTCTTTTGTTTCTCTGTTTCTTTGTTTTTTTGTTTCTATGTTTCTTTGTTTTTCTGTTTCTCTGTTTCTATGTTTCTATGTTTCTTTGTTTTTCTGTTTCTCTGTTAAAAGGATTGTTCAAAATGATGCGCAATCCTTAAAATATTTGCTTCATCAAAATAATTCCCGTATATTTGTAAACCCGTTGGAAATTCGCCAGGTCCGTTCATTGGCACGCTGATTGCTGGCAAACCTGCTACATTTGCTGACACAGTAAATACATCTGCCAAATACATCTGCATTGGATCTTCTGTTTTTTCTCCAATATTAAAAGCAATAGTTGGCGCTGTAGGCATTACAATCGCATCCACTGATTTATAAGATTTGTCAAAATCATGTTTTATCAAAGTCCGCACTTTTTGAGCTTGTTTATAATATGCATCGCTGTATCCTTCTGACAAAATAAAAGTTCCCATCATGATTCTTCTCTTAACTTCATCACCAAAACCCTTTTGCCTTGTTTTCAAATACATGTCCTGTAAATTTTTTATTTCTTTTTCTCGCAAACCAAACTTAACTCCGTCATATCGAGCTAAATTTGATGAAACTTCTGCTGGCATCAAAATATAATAAGCTGCCAGGCTGTGTTTGGCAGTTGGCAAATCAATTTTTTTTATTTTGACATTTAACTGCTCCAATATTTTCAATGCTTTTGAAAAATCTTCTGCCACATCATGATCAAGTCCTTTTAAAAATTCTTCACCTGGAACGCCAATTTTTAATCCTTTCAATGGCTGATCAAAATTTTCGAAATAATTAAATGACTGGTCAACTGATGTTGAATCAAACCTGTCATGTCCGCTGATTAATTGCAAAAGTATGGCTGCATCTTCCACTGATTTTGCAACTGGACCAATTTGATCAAAGCTTGAAGCCATGGCCATTAATCCGTGTCGTGAAACTCTGCCATATGTTGGTTTTATTCCAACAACTCCGCAAAAAGCAGCCGGTTGGCGAATTGATCCGCCAGTATCAGAACCTAAAGCAGCAATACACTGGTCATCTGCAACTGCTGCAACGCTGCCGCCAGAAGATCCGCCTGCAACTTTCTCCAGATTAAAAGGATTTTTTACTACGCCATAAGCTGAATTCTCAGTTGAAGAACCCATCGCAAACTCATCCATGTTTGTTTTTCCTAAGAATATGACGCCTGCTTCTTTTAATTTATTAATCACGGATGCATCATAAGGCGCCCGATAATTTTCTAAAATTTTCGAACCCGAAGTGCAATTATAATCTTCAATTAAAATATTATCTTTGATAGCCAAAGGAATGCCTTCTAACTTTTTCAAAGGTGAATTATTTTTAATCTTATCATCAATCTCTTTTGCTTGCTCCATTGCACTTTCTTCCATCACATTAATAAAAGCATTAACCTCTGGCTGCCTTTTTTTAATCTTATCCAAACAAGCCTGTACTAATTCTGTACAAGTGAATTCTTTCTCTTGCAAACCCCGTTGAGCTGATTTTATGGTCAACTTATTTAACATAGAAATTAGTTGTTTAGAAATTTGAAACTGGTATTGGAAATTGGAAAATTGAAATTAGATTTATTTCTTCTCATGAAAATTTTGCCAAACCCTTGATAATTTTGCCATTTGCCTACAACTTAAATCATATAAATCAATTGCCTTTTCACAGGTATCTTTATTCACAAAATCACCGTATAAATCAATACATGCTGATAAATGATGAATCATTTCATTGGATTCTCCAAGTGCATCATCCAAATATTTTTTCCAATTTTTCTTTTGATATCTTTTTGCAAAACCTTCTGCAATTAATGCTGGGCCTGCTTTTGAGGCTCTGCTCATTTGATTAACCAAATCATATTTTTCTTCTTGTAGAAGTGATGGAATTATTTTCTTGTGAACCAAAATCATTGCTTTATATAAATTCTGATAAGCTCTTTAATCTTTATAACTTTTAATTGGCTGATAATCACTATTTTCCATTTTCTATTACGAATTTCTATTTTCCAAACAACCATTTTCTATTTCTTGCCCTTCATTACCCCTGGCACCTTCACCTGTTCTCCCTCAACTTCAGGCGCTTCGCGCATAAGTTTTTTAATAGAATAAATTAAATGAACTTCATCATCACGAACCACATTTTTTAAGCCAGTTATTTGTGAAATCTGCTCAATCTGTGTCAAATCAAGCCCTTTTATCTCTTCAAAATACTTAAAAATATCTGAAATTTGTTCAGTATATTTAGCCTTTTCCTCTTCAGTTATGCCCAATCTGGCCAATTCAGACACTTTTTCCACTAAATCTTTATTAATCATATATTGAATAAAATAACAAAAATCAAGCACCAAAAATCAAATAAATTACAAGTTCCAATTTTCAAATCACCAATCGAATTATTTTGAATTTTGATCATTGTTATTTGGTTCTTATTTGAAATTTGTTATTTGTATTTTGGTACTTAAATATTAATCTTAATTTAATTGAATTATATCATAAAATGTCAAAAAAAGCTCTAAATTTGATTTAATTTTATTTTTTTCATTTTATAAAAAAAATTCAAACTGCTTAATTTAGCAAAAAATTTTCAAATCAAATTCTAATTCTTGACTTTTGAAAAAATTTATGCTAGGATATTTAATCATGCTGCGAACAGGAAATTGTTTGCTTAAAAGTAAATATTTTTTTGTTCACAACAACCAAACACACCATTTTAGGAGATACTGATGAAAAATCCGAAAACTCCGTCTCAGGCACTTCGCCGAATCAAAGAAATCAAGGGTAGAATTTCCACGCTGACCATGCGCGTTCGTCAGAGCGTGTGCTGGGAAGGTGAGGATAAGCCTACCTTTGAGTTCAAGGCAGTGCTTGAGCAGCGTCAAGAGCTGGTGGCAGAGCTGGTTTCTCTGAAGACCCGTCTGATGAGAACCAATTGCTCAGCCACACTCGAGTTCGAGGGCAGCACTCTGACCATTCAGGAAGCAGTTTTCCTGATGGCTGAGATGAAGGGAGAGCTTGAGCTCTACTCCAGTCTCAGAATCTCAGAGGGCGTGCGCAAAGAACACGCGGGGCATGATCCGAACACTGGCCGGACGATCTTCGATGATATCAAGCTTCACTCAGCAATGAGGGAGATTGAGCGACTCGAAAAGGTCGAAAAGCTCGAGGAGCGGATCAGTCAGCTCAACGACGCTGTGGAGAGCGCCAACCACCGGACCGATCTCGTTGAGTAAGGTCTAGGTTGACCATTTGGGGCTTGGCAGCATGTTTCAGATTTTCCAGAGTCAAAGCACTAATAGGCAAATCCTTTTGGATGTAGCCTAGGCTGCGACAGGGTGTGCAAAAATTTATCAATTGCCTAACTAGCAATTGAAGACTGCAATAAAATTATTTATTGCAATGACAACGACAGCGATGCTGGGCAAAGATTATTATATCCGCCTCAGAGTTCAGGACTCAGATGGTTAGGATTTAGTAATTAGAGCTTAAAGCTGAGCTGTTAGCACTCAGATAGCACCCACTGGAATTTGACGAAACTGCTGCCTTGCTCCATCCCTTTAACATTAACCCCAGTCATACATTATGGCTGGGCTGTTTTTTTAAAAAAATTGGTTATTGGAAATTGGAAAAAGCCTTTTCACTTTTTAAATCTACCAACCGAAGCCTCTATTGCTGAGGGGTAGCTCTGCTGCCCCGCCCCTATCAGTGCGAAGGCTGGCTTATGTGTAAGAAAACACATAATATTAGGTCTTTATAAATAATAAAATAAATAGCCTTTTCTCCACACTTTTTCCCCTAACCCACTTTTTCATTATTTGTCTAAATTTAGCCTAAAAAACCTCTTTTTCCATTGACTTTTACCTAAAAATATGATATAATACAATATTCAAGAATGAGGGGGAGAATCTTTAAATCTTGGACCTCTCTTTTTGAGAGGTTTTTTTCATAGTCATTTAACCCAAGTGGGAGGATAAATAATGCATCAAGGAAACAGCCAGAAGTCCGTATTCATTGCCCCTATCACCTTTGGCATCAGCCTGATGATTTCAGTGGTCATGCTCACCTACTATGCCAATGAGGGCTATGAACAATCGCTTCAGTCAGCGGCAGCAGCAGATGACGATCTCTATGGTTGTCTGGACTCCAGCGACTGCGAAATCGGCGAATTCTGCTACTACGGCCAATGCATGGAGGATTACTGCCAAACTGATCTGGATTGTGAAAATGGCATGATCTGTAACGATGCGCAATTCTGCGAGCTTGGACAGCGAGAGCCTGAATGCCTCACTGACTCTGATTGTGGAGATAACGAATTCTGTTTTGACAAATTCTGCTCGCGCTACGGCGCTGATGAATTCACTTGTCAAGACGATTCCTACTGTTTGCCTGATGAATGGTGCTGGCACGGCATCTGCACTCCAAACGATTACGTTCCTGACCAATCCTTCCTTCTCTAACCCAACCGCGCACCTGCAGTTGGGTTCCCAGATTTGTTGATTAGAAATAATTAATAAATCTGGGAAATTTGCCAGCTTTTGAAGCGGGTATATGGAGAGAAAATGAATCAAACAACAAAAAAAGTACTGACGTATCTAGCTGCATTGCTGACTTCTTGTGTGATTGGCTTAATTGCTACATACAAGACATCTCCCTTCTTTGATGGAACAGCTCATCACTTGAGCTCTTCAGAGTTGACCATATGGCTTTCTCTGATGATCATTTCCCTACCCCTTTCTCTTTTTATCTTCGTTTGTATGATCTCCTGTATTTTGAAACATATGAATATACGTAAATTCATTGATTTCGCTACAGGAGTTTCAGCAACAGAAGATTTTGTCAAAGGGATAACATCACTTGCCAAAGCAGGGATTATGATCCTAAAAGAACACCATCAAAGAAAAACAGAGTAACCATATTTCTTGCGCCGGCTTTTAAAGCGGGCAATCTGGAGGGACAAATGCACAAGGAAGATAAGAGAATAATTCTCCACATCTTCGGCGTAATCTGCACATGTGTTCTGGCTATTCCATTTCCGGTATTGCTTTTCAATGGAATCTGGTTCGATGACATGCCTGCTACGCAGGCACAGATGGTTTTCAATCTAGTTATGACTTTTCTGACTACCCCTCTCGCTCTAATTTGCTATATGAAATTCCTCAAACTAATGTGGAAAGCAAGCAAAGAAGACCGACGATATCTTCACAAGCCACTCCGCACTGCATCCCAGCAGTAAATTCACCCAATCGCACATCTGCAATTGGGTTCCCAGATTTGTTTAGCATGAAATATTAAACAGATCTGGGAATATAGTTTGAACTTTCCACATATCTTTGGAGAATTATCATGAAGACAACCTCTCCCCATTGGGATGAAGTAAACGGTGTTTGCCTCAAGCATGAACTTCCCTCTATCCCTTGTCCAGCCTGTCTGGCTGGCGAAGGTGATGAGGATCTAGAGTTCGTAATCACCGAATCTGACCAGGCAGCTATGGATTGGGATCCTGATCTTCGTCCAGAAGACCTGGTCCCGGCCAACATCACCAATCCCACCATTATCTAGGGACATAACTAGAAAACTCCTACCTTTTACCCAACCGCGCATCTGCAGTTGGGTTCCCATCTTTGTTTAATAGAAATAATAAATAAAGACGGGAAGTACCTTTGGTATCTTAACGACAGGAGACTGAAATGGACAGATCTGAAAAGTTGCAACTGCTCTGGATCACTTTGATGTGTATTTTCGGAGCTCTAACAATGACTTCTCTACTTGCACTCACAATGTATGCCAGTGGAGATCTACCCAATGAACACATTGCTGCTCTTATCATTCACTCCGTCATCGTAGGTCTGTGTGCACCAGCAACTGCTCTTCTCGGCGTCAAGGCATACCGCTACAAACGCACCTCCCAGCATCTACCTCAACCGCACTCCTGCAATATGGAAAGGTATTCGTCATGATGAAATGTGAACAGTTTGAAGCACTGAATCTGAGGCTGCAGCATATCCGCGCAATCAAAGGCCGAAATGATGGCTATGTTGCCGGATTCAAGGAAGATGCGTTCGCTGCAGGCTTTTGCCTGGAGGATTTCGGCATTACTGAAGATGAGCTCAATGAGCTTGTCAAACTCGGATTTCGGGCAGAGGCTGAAAGGCGCCTGGCTCTGACAATCTGGCCAATTCCAGAAGAAGGCATTTTCATCACCCCTCCAGAAATGGAATTTGAATTTTTCGTCCATTTCATGGAAAAGGGAGATCTGGCCTTCAAGGACTTTGGTATCACTCCTCTGCAGCTGGCTGAGCATCTGGTTCGCATTCATCAACTCTTCGATGGCTGCGTAACTGATGAAGAGAAAGAGTTGGCTCAAAGGCAGCTCTGCCAGCACGTTGAACTGGAGCCAAACTTCCTCTTCCATCAGCCAGAACCACCAGGCTACTAAAACCTGCATAACTACCCTACCCTTTTACCCAACCGCACTTCTGCAGTTGGGTTCCCATCTTTGTTTGTTAAAAATAATGAGCAAAGACGGGAATAATCCCAAATTGACAACAAGTGCCTATAAAAGGCACTCAAGGGAGACAAAGAATGAATTTTACCAAAACCCTGATTCTGACAATCTCTGCAATGGCAGTTTTCAGCTGTTCCAGCCAGTCTGAAACAGCAAAGACTGACAGTGCGCAACAGAAAACTCAGACTGTCAGTGGCTGGGCAATCGAACCTGGATCGTCTGGGATCTATTCAGCTCCAGTCAAACTGATCTGGGGAACTTACAGTGGCTATGGCAAATTCCTGGTAGAGCCAGCCAGTGACAGCTGCCACTTTGCTTCCAAAAAAGTGGGAGTGGGCAATCCCACTGGGATTGCCAGTCACAAGCAGTTTGGTCCCTATATTTTCACAGGCAGTTCAGACTGCCAGGTAAAGCTCACCAAAATCTATCACTTGTAAAACTGTAATAAAAAAAGGAGAACTGATGAACACTGACCAGGTTCTTCGTCTGTTCGAGCTGCTGATTCTGCTGGCCATTATCATTGCGCCAGGCGGCTCGCTTCTCATTCCTGCTCAGTTGGGAGTGAGAAAATACAGGAATCATAAGCTTCAGAACAACCTTTCCCAACAACCTGCCCTTTAATCCAATCAGCAAACCTGCTAATTGGATTCCCAGCTTTGTTTGTTAATAATAATTAGCAAAGCTGGGAGAAGTTCAATTACAATTCAATCATTTTCCCCAAAATGGGGAGGAGGACACCAATGAGCACCATTTTCAAGAGCATTCTTGTCTGCACACTGATTTGGACTGCCAGCTGCGCTGGCGAGGAAGGCATTACGCTTTCCAATGACTGTAGCAGTGACTATGACTGTCCGGAGAACTCTTTCTGTTCTCAGAACGGTGAATGCATGGAAAAAATAGAAACGATCGTCCCAGCCTACATCTATACCACCGGACAGAACGTCCGTAGATCTGGGGACAATCGTATCGACCTGTGCGATGGCCAGGACAATGATGAAGATGGTCTGACTGACGAAAATGATCCCAATGTGATGCAAGACTGCACTGCTTTGGTCATTTTCGAAGGCAATATGGTTCATGTCCAAGGTTATCTGGCCTGCAGTTCACTCGGGCTGGTCTGCGCCCCTCCGCCAATCGAACTTTGTCAGTTGAATTCTGAAGTCTGTTCTAACGGACTGGATGACAACTGCAATGGACTCGAAGACGAGGGCTGTAACAATTCCGAACCTGTCGATGACGACAACGACAATGACGGATACAGTCCCTCTGATGGCGACTGTGATGACAACAACCACAATGTCAGCCCTGCAGCTGTCGAATACTGCGATGATATTGACAACAACTGTGACGGGCAGACAGACGAGAGCGATCCGCAAGAAGGTTTGATCTGTATCGATCTAACCACCATCAATGGCAATGTTGTGCCGGTTGTTGGCCTGTGGGAATGTGCTCCAGCAAGTGAGCTGCGGTGCAAATTCAGCCCTGAGCACTGCCGGAATTACGAAATCTGCAACAACGGCTTTGATGATACTTGCGACGGCGTCATTGACGACGGCTGCGATCAGACAACAGTCTCTTCTGACTGCGATGATAATGATCCCTGCACGCACGATGTACCAACCTCTGACGGGGTTTACCAGTGGTGCGAACACATCATGATCTGCGACGAGGACGGCGATGGCCAGGTAAATAACCAAAACGGTGGAGCTGACTGCGATGACAATGACCCCTCTGTTGGCATGTGGTTTCCAGAGCTCTGCGATGGCAAAGACAATGATTGCGACGGCTTAATGGACGAAGGATGCTGTCCTGAAGGCTATCAGTTGGTCGAAGATGCGTGTTTCCCTATCGAACAGGGCACTCCCTGCAATGGCGAATATGATCCGTACGTTGGGGCCGAATGCGAAATCGTCTACTGTCTTCCCTCTGAAGACAGTGAGGTTTGTGAGGAAACCGTACTCCAGGGTTCATGGGTCTGTGGCATTGATGGCTATTTCATCTGCCAGGCAAATCCCAATACCTGTACTGACGACTACTACATGTTCATCTCAGCAAACACACCTTCTGGCATGGCTGCTCCCAGTCCAGAAATGAAACTGGCTGAGCTCTGGATCGTAGCTATGTCTGATGACATGTATGTCGAATCGCTCACCTTCAATGTAGCCTCATTGGTTTCCTATCCTGATAACAACGATGAAACATGGGTTCTGCGAGACAAGGCTACTTCTGAAGTGATCGCCCTGGAAATCGAAGACATCACTGGCAATGAAAATGGCCAGGTGGAATTCATTCTGAATCCACCCGCTTTCATTGCCAAAACCGATGAGTTGGTAGTCGAAGTCTATGCAGACACGACTGAAATGTCCTTCAATGACATGATCCAGCTCTACACGCCAAACCCCTGCGGAGATGACATCTACGCTGGCGCCCTGCTCTTCTAGAACTCCTTCCCTAATACCCAATCAAGCATCTTTGATTGGGTTCCCATCTTTGTTTGTTAAAAATAATAAATAAAGATGGGGTTTCACTGCAAAAGGAGGAAGAATGAACGAAAGGAACAAATATTTAATTTGCCTTTTGTTTTTAAGCTTTCTGATTATCCTAATGCTGACATTTGTCTGCATTGGGGTAAATTTTGCGCAGAAAATACCCCAATATGCAGTCAAAATTGTACTGTCAATGTTCTTATCACTTGTTTGCTTAGGTTGCTTTTATGGAACGCTATATGTAACTTTGCATTTTCATAAAACTCAAAAAATAGAAAAAGCACTCCAAAAAGCTGCCCAAGAACAAGCAAACAGATCAACCATCCATCCAATAGACGACCCAACGAGGTCACAAGTCATTCAATTACCAGCTTACAACACATATGACTGCCAGCTTAGCTGGGATATTGAGATGGAATCTTTAGAGCTAAAAAAACGTGTATCTACTTCAGACATAGATTAAACCAAGAGTCCTAACTGTACACTAACAGTTAGGATTCCAAATTTGTTTGTAAAATATTTATAAATAAATTTGGGAAATGAACATTCGAAATTGATATTTTTGGAGGATAAAATGAAAACGCTTGTCGATTATCTCAACAAGCATTATCCACAAGGCTTTTGTTCAGCCTTAGAGGATGATTTCAGGAAAAAGCACAGTGTCAGAATCAGACGCCAGGATGAACTGTTCCAATTCAAGTACTGGCTATTCGATTCTTCGTTTTCAAACGAAGTAACTGGCCAAAGCAGAGGGCACATTGTAGCTTTTACAAACGGCAAGTGGGTATTTCGCTCGCGACCGTTTGACAAATTTTTCAACCGACACGAAGGTTTCTGCCCGATCAATGCAAAAGGTGAATTCGAACGGCTAATGCCAGAATTTACCTTGATTGAAAAGGCAGATGGCACAATGATCCAGCTCTGGTGGGATCCAGAAAGACAAATCTGGAGGCTTTCCACAACCGGTAGGATCAATGCTGAGGCATTGGATGACTTTCCAGACCTAATCATTGATCAGCTCTTTCTTCGAGTGCTTGGCAGAAAGCTGGAAGATTTGGACAGCATCCTCGACAAGAACAATACGTATCTTTTCGAGCTCTGCGCCAAAGAAAACGCCATTTTGACCAAGTATCCAACTGATCGAGCTTATCTGCTTACCTACAGAAACACACAAAATGGAGACTATGCCACCCTTCAGCAGGTCGCTGATCTGACCACAATTCTCAAGCAAACTGGCTGCAATCTGGGCCAGCTGTTCACAGCAAAACTTTCTGATCTGGGCCTGTCTTCTCTCAATGAACTCGCTGATTTCATTGACCAGCAGTCGAAAAATCCAGAATTCCCAGATCCGCTTGAAGGTTTTGTCATTTGGCATGAGAACATGCCTGTGGCTAAGATGAAAACCGCGCTTTACAAGCAGTTTTTCTCTTTTTCCGGTGGAGACATGACATTTGCCAGAAAAAAAGTTGTCGAAGCGTTCTTTCAAGAACAGCTCGATGATGTCTGGCATGTGCTCAATGAAAGGCTGCTGGAACTGGCTGATTCACTTCCCCAAAAGGTACGGAAAATCGCAGAGCAAATCGAAAGACTTGCCAAAGAGCTATTTTCCAACACCTATCCAGACCGCAAGTCCTATGCTCAGGCAGTATTGGCCTTGCCAATGGACAAGAGGTTCAAAGACATTTTCTTCCGCCATCATGAGCAATTGCAAGCTGACCCCTCAAGAGCCTTTGAGTTTTTGATGGAAAAGCTGCAAAACCATGAGAACTGGAAAAAATTCATGGATCTCTGGCTCACCTAATCACCCAATCAAGCATCTTTGATTGGGTTCCCAGCTTTGTTTAGTATAATTACTGTGCAAAGCTGGGCAAAGTTGACACAATACAAAGGAGACGATATAATGGGAAATTCGTTTGAGGAACTTGAAAAAAAAGTGATGCAAGACCAGGTTGCCAGAACAGCAGCCATTGAAAACCGCCTGCGTCGAAAATTCGGAGAAAAGTTTGAGATTCGTCGCAGACAGCAAGGCCTAAGTATCAAAAAGCTGGCTAAAGCAGCCAAAGTTTCAGAAACTCAGGTCAGACGGGCGCTCCATCGAGAACTCGGCGGCAATCTCCAGCTCAAAACCATTGTCCGAATCGCTGATGTTCTTGGTTTGAATATCTCTATTTCTGCCAGGTAAACATCAAACCCAACCGCACTCATGCAGTTGGGTTCCCAGTTTTGTTTGCTAATAATAGTAAATAAAACCGGGACTTGTTTCTTGACAAACAAATCTTTCCAAAGTAGGAGGAAAAGATGAGAGCTTTTTACACCATTCTTATGTCTTTTTTAATCTGCAACTGCGGTGGCGGAGATTCCACTCCGCCCACATCAGAAGAAACTGATGCTGGCCCGCAGATTTCATGCGGACCCAATACTATTCTGATTGACAATGTCTGCTGGTCAAAGGATGAAGCCTGCGACGGTGAAGACGATGACGGCGACGGAGAGACTGATGAAGGTTGTCCCAATTGGGATGAAATCAACATTACACTCCATTGCGACGAGGGGTTTGCATTTGAAAACGGACAATGCGTTCCACAAGAAGTGTGTGACAGCATTGACAATAACGGAAACGGAAGCATAGATGAAGGCTGTTATATTGGCGGGGCACTTCTCTGCCATTCTGATGATGACTGCGTTGACGCGCCCTGGGGGCCGTTCTGCGTTCCAGAGCTAATACTAGGAGTAAATATTTGTCAGGCATGTCTTCAGGATACGCCAAGCGGGCAACATTCAGTTAATGGTGTCAGCCCTGGCTGCAGCGGCGATCTGCTTGTCTGCGCCTGGGGAGTTCAAGATGTGCCAGTCACAGATATCACGCCTGATGGTTTTGCTGGATTCTACTGGTGCGTCGAGTGTGTCAATAGCACAGATTGCCCAGACAACTACTTGTGCCTTGAGCAAGAATGCATTCCAAATTTCGAGGATGCTGACAGCGACGGCTATCCCAGTGACGTAGACTGCAATGACTCAGATAGTTCTATCCATCCAGATGCTTTAGAAATCTGCGATGGGATTGACAACGACTGCGATAATGCCACTGATGAAGGCTGTCCTGTCCAAAACCACGACCAAGACAATGATGGTTACTCGCCGTTTGACGGCGACTGCGACGATGATGATCCCAATGTCAATCCAGGCGCTATTGACTGGTGCGACCAGCTCAATAACGACTGTGATGACCTAATGAATGAGGATGATCCAAACATTGGACATCCTTGTACGGCAGATCTTTACGATCCAGCCACTGATACGTATTTTATCGTCCAGGGCAGCTATGTTTGCGGCGAAGGCGGCATTGTCTGTGCTCCACCCACGCTCGAAGAGTGTCAGTTGTCTGATGAAATCTGTAATGATATCTTCGACGACAACTGTGACGGTCAGGTGGATGAGGGTTGCGAGCAACTCTCATGTGAGACAGATGATGACTGCGGTGCTGGTGGCGGCTGCGGCTGTGATCCAGACGGCAACTTTGTCTGCTCTGGCCAATCTGGCCTGTGTGTAGACGGAATATGCGAAACCACTCAAAACGTGATGGAATGTGAGCTCGGCTGCAACGAACTCGGCTGTCTTTCTGAATGCACAGAAACACCAACCGGACCAGCTGAGCCAGGCGATGTGGTCAAAGGCACATTTGATGCTCTCTACTTCATCTCCCAGGAGGTTTTCAGATATGTTGTACCCAATGAGACAATGTATCTTTCCTGGCATTATGACAACTCCTGTGTCAAAACCATCACTGATCAGGAACTGGCTGACATGCCTTTGGCAGCAAATGTGTGCATGAGATATGGCACGCATCTGGTCAAAATCCAGTCCATTCCTATTGTCTATGCGGTCAGCACAAACTGCAATATCTACGAAATTGCTGATGAACAATCAGCTCAAGAACTTTTTGGCACAAACTGGCAAGATCGCATCTATGATGTACCTGATTCATTCTGGCCAAACTACACCATCATAGGAATTGATCTGTTCGGCAGTTGGTATCCTGATGGCTTTGTGCTACAGGTTGCTGGAAGCGATGATGTTTACCTGATCTGGAATGAGCAAAAACGACTTTTTGCCTCAGAACAGGCTTTCATTGATAATCGTTTCCAGGAAAGATTCATCACCATGGCAACTCAGGAAACGCTGGACTTTTACCCTGATGGACCAGACATCACAGGCTGCGAGCCTGATTTGGTAGATGATTCTCAGGGCGGAGGAGGCGTTTGCCTCTAACGACAAAACCTGCTAGTTAATTACTGGCAGGTTTTTTATTTTAGAAAACTGATATCCAGGTTTGACAAAACTTAAATAATATGCTATTTTATTATGATATTACTGAAACTAACATTTAATAGGAGTTATCATGTTTTGGATGGCAGAAGGCGACTGGGGAGGCCAGATCTACTTTACTGTAGATCAGGATATGGTAAAAATTTCAAACAAACAACTCGTAGAGCTGGTTCGAGAACTGGACACCTATGCCTGGGATTGCAATGAGGGTCAAGGCTGGGATATCCGTCTGATGGAAATCATAAAAGAAGAATTCGACGGCATTATCCCAGGCGGCATGGGTGGCGGACGATATATTCCTGGTGAACTCTGGGTGCATAAGGCATTTGACCCTATCAAAGAGCATATCCTCCAAGTTCTTCAGGGAAAACTGGACAAACTGTCTGATAAGATCAATATCCCGCCTACTGAACTGGAAAAATGGCAAACCGCAATGAGGCTGCTAGAAGAATAACTTTCAAACCTGCTGAAAAATTTAGCAGGTTTTTTGATTAAATAAAATAAGTATGATAATCTTTTTTAAGTAAGACCTAGGAGGAATCATGGGCGTCTGGATTGTAAAAAGCAGTGATGAAAGTCAAATTTATTTCACTGTTGACGAATCATTAGTAAAAATTTCTGAAGAAAAACTGCTTGAGCTGGCTCAAGACATTGATCAAATGGCAATGCCAACAACACCTGACAAAAACGTAAATCTTTTTAGGATTAAATCTGATAATCCAGCAACTATTGAATGGGTGCTTAATAAAAGTCAGGCTAAGGGCCAATATATTCCAGGACAAATTTGGATTCATCCGGATTTACTGGTTATAAAAAGCAGGATAATAGCGGTCGTTCAGGGCACAAAACGTAAAGTGACGCGACAATTGATTATTCCAAAAAAAGTTAGAGAAATAAAAATTGATTAAAAATAATTCACCTACCAAACACTTTGGTAGGTTTTTTAATTCGAAAAGCTAGGTAGGAAATGCGAGATACGACTTATTTGACAAAATTATCCCATTCTGCTATAATTTCTAATTATCTGTTCTTTCCAATCCAAAACAGAAGGAGCGCAAAACATGCGTAAAATCAGCCTCGCATATATTCTAATTCTTATTTTTTCAGCTTGTGGTGTATCTGGAACAACAAAACCAACTTGTGAATCTGACGCAGGAAATGAATGCGATTGTAATGAAGAAGATGTTTATTCACTTGCACCTGAAACGCAGCAAACTGTGATTTGTAGCGAAAGTACTCATCTTGAGGGCGATGAATGCGTTGCCAATGAGGTCGAAGGACTTGATCAAGATGGTGATGGATTCCCCTATCCTGAAGACTGTGATGACAGACGCATTGATGTTAATCCTGAAGCTGAAGAAATTTGTGATGCCAGAGATAATGATTGTGATGGTGAGATGGATGGTGAAGGCGTGTGTGCCTATGAATGTACGAATACATTTGTAACATATGATCAATCACATTCAGAAAATGAAGTGAATATCAACCTAGCATATACGACTGATTATAGTACTGAATCTTCTGTATTCATAATCATGAGTGGATGTCGTCCTAATTATTTGCGATTTGAACCTCCTTTTATGATTATTGGAGACGCCTACAAAATGAGATTTGATGTATCCGGATTAGAACCTGGGGATGTCATTGAAAGATTCGTAGTCAGACAGATTATTGGTGAAACACCAATTCCGTTATTCTACGATGAAAGTAGTGGAATCGAAGGACGACTTGAACTTCGTACTTTGCATTATGAAAATGACGAGGGAGTACTAGGAGAACAAACCTATTCAACTTATCAAAACAATGACGGAAGTTTTATTTTTGAATATATTCCAATTCCAAATAATTTCTCCCCATACCTTACTTTTTCTCTAGGCCTACGTCACGGATTCGCCGGATCTCTTCAAATCTCATTTGAGGGACTTGAGGATTTCATCGTAACAGGCAAAGATACCATTACCGGACGGCCTTTCCCTCAGCAAGGTGAATATGTAATGGTCTTGTGTCCAGATAGAGACAATGACGGCGAAGATGATCACAGATGCGGTGGAACCGATCCTGATGACAAGTCTCTCTATCCTGACAATCTTTAATTGCCTGCCAAACATTTTGGCAGGTTTTTTTGATATAATAAAAGTAGAGATATACATAAAATTGACAAAACCATACAAATCTGTTAATATTTAAAATTGAAAACGTTAGCTGTTATATGCTGCTTGTTTGGTAATATTACTAAATAATATGGATCTAACAGATCTTTCCAATCATCCATGGGAGACACTAATGCAAAATGTCTACCTCACACTAATTCTGTTTTCTTTTTCAGCGTGCTATGTAAATCCAAATCAATCAACCCGATTGACACAAAGCAATAATTATATTCCAACTCATGGATATAGTGGCTCGTATGAATATTTTGATGAAACAAATCATGAAGATTTTGAAATATTTGTTGGAGAGGATACTATACTATATCCAGATACAAACACTTTGCCTGAAGAAATTGAAGAAACTCAGAAAGATATTTACATGACAGATCGGATAGATCCCTTGATGTGCGGAATTTGCGTACAAGGGCAAACACCAATAGAAGAATCATGTAATGGGCTGGACGATGACTGCGACTGTGAAATCGACGAAAATTGGGCAGATAAACTTGGTACTCCTTGCAGAGGCTATTATCTGGAAGGAGAAATTTTCCTTGACGGATACTGTACTGACTTAGGAGAAATTATTTGTAACTCAATACCTGGCCATGGGTATATGTATCTTCAATGCTCCACTGCTGATCCAACATCAGCTTTCACAACACCTGCTTATTGGGATAAAAAAGACGGATGTGATAATCTTGATGCTGACTGTGATGGAGAGATTGATGAAGATTGCGTGGAATAAAACTAATCTGCCAAACAATTTGGTGGGTTTTTTTTAATTCGAAATGCGAGAGGCAAAAGGTGAAAATTGCATATTTTACTAAATTTAGACAAAAAATACAAAAACAATTTGACAAATCACTATATAAATGCTAAAATTACAATCCATAACTACACTGAAAAAGGCAAAACAGGAGCAGGAAAATGCGAGAACAACGAAACAAAGCAAGTAATGTTATTATTTATGTTGGACTAATCGGAATAATAGTCGAGTTGATTATGCTTCTGGTTGTGATTCGTACACATTACTCTTCAACAGATTTTTCAATAGAAAATCAAAATTTCTTTACAAGGATTTTTTCAACAGAAAACCCAGAAATAAAACGAGAAAAACAGGCTGGCGAATCAACATACAATGGCAGAGACGATGACGGTGACGGCTTCGTTGACGAAGACTATGTCTGTGATCCTTCAAAAGACGTCAAAATGCTTTGCTTTGCCGGCGATGATGAAAAAATTGGAACCATGAGCTGCAATGACAACGGTGTTGGTTTTACCAAATGTGAAACCAACTGCACTATTGGTGATGCTATGAACATACGCATGATGCATAGTTATCCCATGGGATCTCCTCTGTACGTAGAATATGATCATACATACCGCTGCGTCAGGGCAGGCAGACTGGGTGAAGGCAAAACCCAATGGAAAACTGCTCAGCTGAAACAAGTTCCTTTGGAAGAAACGTATAGTCCTGCCGCCCTTATGAGGATGGGATTGTCCAAATCAGATTACAGGAAGCATTATGACAATCCACAAGAAGGACGAGTGGCACTTGCTGAAAATCAGTATCTAGGAGAATGCACTATTAGCGAGACCCGCAACTGCGGCACAAATCTCGGCCAATGCGTCAAAGGCACACAAATTTGCCAAGACAATGGCCGAGGCCAAGGCATCTGGTCAAAATGCGGTGGTGAATTTGTAGGAAGAAGCATCGAGATCTGCCTTGACGGTCTGGACAACGATTGCAACGGCCAAATCGATGAAGGCTGTTAGCAGTTGACAACCTGCCAAACAATTTGGTGGGTTTTTTGATAAAAAAATAACAAACTAAAGTTTGTCAATCCTTATTTAAAAATTAGAACCAGGTCTGACAAACTTTAGTTTGTTACTTGAGCAACCTCAAAAATTCCTTTTCTCCAACTATCTTAACGCCAAGCTCCTTGGCCTTTTTAAATTTAGAGCCAGGACTCTCCCCTGCCACAACCAAATCTGTTGATTTTGAAACTGAGCTTGAAATATCTCCGCCTAAATTTCGTACTGTGACCTTAGCTTCATCACGCGACATTGATTCCAAGCTTCCAGTCAAAACAACTGTCTTACCAGTTAACGCTGACTTTTTCAATCTGGCTGGCGGAACTAATTCCACTCCCCGCGCTTCAAGTTCAAGCAGTTGTTCAACCTCTTCTTTATCATTAAAAAAGTCATAAAGACTCTGAGCAACTTTTTCCCCAACCCCTTCTAACTCCTTTAATTCTTCTAACTTTTTTAACTTAATCTTTTTAATCAATTTTGAAATCTTTTTTTCTGAAAATTGCCTGGCCAATACATTTCCCATTTCCTCTCCAACAAATCTGATTCCCAAAGAAAATAAAAACTTTGCTTCAGATACTTTTTTACTGTCTTCAATTGCTTTGACCAAATTATCAGCTGATTTTTCTGCAAATCGTTCTAAAGGCTGAAGATCGCCAACAGTTAAATCAAAAAAGTCAGCAGACTTGCTTATCAAACCTTCATTCATTAATTGCTCAATAATTTTTGGGCCAAGCCCTTCAATGTCAAATCCTTTTCTGGACACAAAATGAACCAAACTTTCAAATTCTTTGGCAAAACATTTTTCATTTGTACAATATGTTGCTGCTTCTCCTTTTCTTCTCTCAACTTTTGCATTGCAAATCGGACATTTGGCTGGCATTTGAAACTTTTTTTCTTTTCCAGTTCTCATTTTTGGCAGCACATCCACAACTTCAGGAATAACATCACCAGCTTTTATAACAATGGCTGTATCGCCAATTCGAATATCTTTTTCTTTAATAAAATCTTCATTATGCAAAGTAGCCCGGCTGACTGTTGATCCTGCCAGTTTAACTGGCCGCAAATGAGCAACTGGAGTTAAAGCGCCAGTTCTGCCAACTTGAATATCAATATTTTCAACCATTGTTGTCGCTTCCTCTGCTGGAAATTTATAGGCAATGGCCCAGCGAGCAAGCTTGGCAGTTCGTCCTAATTTTTCCTGATAAGCAATTAAATTTACTTTAGCCACAATACCATCAATTTCATATGGCAATTTTTCCCGCAATTGATGAATTTTTTCAGCGTATTTAATGACAGCTTTTATATTTTTGCAAAAAGTATAGTGCGGCTCAACCTTAAAACCTAATTTTTTCAAATAGTCCATTGTTTCTTTTTGAGTTTTTCTTTTTGGCCCTTGAACAACAGCATACATGAACACATCAAGTTCACGTTCAGCTGCCACTTTTGGATCGAGCTGGCGCACTGATCCTGCTGCTGCATTTCGAGGATTGGCAAAAGGCTTGTCCAGCTTTTTATTCAACTTTTCAAAAACTTTAATTGGCATAAAAACTTCGCCGCCGACTTCAATGTCAACCGGTTCTTTTAATTTTAATGGCAGGCTTTTTATGGTTCTAACTGTATGAGTAACATCTTCGCCAAATGTTGCATCGCCCCGGGTAACACCTTTATCCAAAACACCTTTTTTGTAAAGAAAAGACATGTTTAAGCCATCAATTTTAGTTTCGCAAGTGTATTCTAAATCTTTACTTTCAGGCATTTTCAAAAATCTTTTTACTCTTTTATCAAATTCTTCCAGATCTTCAAAAGAAAAAACATCATCAAATGAATATTTTTTTACTGCATGCTTAACTTTTTTGAATTTTTCCAATGCTTTGCCGCCAACTCGTTGAGTGGGTGAGTCAGTGGTAATAAATTCCGGAAACTGTTTTTCGAGTTTTTCAAGCTCATCTTTTAATGAATCGCGAACTGCGTCAGAGACAATTGGCCGATCCAAAACATAATACGCATAGTCAATGCCGCGCATTTGTTTTTTTATTGCTTCAATTCGTTGTTTAGCTTGTTTTTTATCCATAATATTTGGCCTGGACACCTGCCTTCGCAGGTGAGACACAATACGGACACGGTCATTCCTGCGCAGGCAGGAATCCAGACTTTAATACTGATCCACAACCTCCTGTAACTCTATTTTACCATTTCTCTGTGTAAACCTAAACTCAATTGCCCTGCCAGTTTTTATATCTGAAATTAAAACTGTTGGATGAATGTCATCAAAACACCACCCGTTTGAATCACAAAATTCAATATTTTCCTGATAGGGGATATAGTATACAATCCGTTTCTGATTCAGTCTCACCTTCTCATTCAATATATATTGATCAATTGCATTATCATCAAAAATTTTATTTTCATTTTTATCAGCAAATAAAATTGCTTTATCAAAATCAAAAAAGACTCCATAAGATACTGGCTTTGGTCTGGCCTTTTCAGATTCTAAAGCCTTTTCCCCTGCCTGATTTATTAATTTTAAAATCTCTTTTGCTTCAGCCTCAACCAATTCAAATTCATTTTTTCTTTTTTCATTAAAAAAAATCAGAACTCCTATCAAAATTAAGATTGTTATAATTAAGAATATTTGAAATTTATTTTTCTTCATGTAATATTTTTTTCTTTCTTCTATACAAAACTATTGAATAAATTATTCCAAATATTAGATAAATAAAATTTCCAATAACTAAAAGTATTATGTCTCCTACTCCTTCTCCAGAAAGCTCTTTTATTAATGACCCAAGAATGAACAACAAAAGTGTGAATGCTGTAAACACGGCGATGGATATTAAAGGCAAAAAAAATAAAAATTTACTAGACCTTTTAGAAAAAAACAGCATTTTCCCAATCATTATTACCACAGCAAATGGAAAAACAAAATAAAAACTCCCTACGAATGCATTTATTATTATATCTCGTTCGTTTGGCTGTGATAAATATAATAAAATTGCAACAATCAGTACAATAATCATTCCTTTACCCAATGTCTTCAAAGGATTATATTTTATTTGCTTTTCTTCCATATAAACTATATTTGAAAAAAGGCAGTAAAATTTCAGTTACTGCCAATATTCAATGTAATATAGCACATTTTTTACAAAAAATCAACCATTTTCACTAAGTGATATGCATATGCATACTCATTATCATACCAGGCTAGAATTTTGACTAGATCTCCATCAACCACTTTGGTAAATGGCAAATCAACAATTGCTGAATATTTTGTTCCAACAATATCAGAAGAAACCAATAGTTCACTTGAAACTCCTAAAATCTCTTTATATCTAAATGTTTTTGAAGCATCAATAAATGCTTTATTAACCTGCTCAACTGTTGCTTTCTTTTTCAAAACTAATGTAAAATCTGACAATGAACCGCAGGGCACTGGGACTCGAATTGAAATACCATCGAATTTATTTTCTAAACTTGGTAAAGTCTTTGTAGTAGCAATTGCAGCACCAGTTGTTGTTGGAAAAATATTTTCAGCAGCTGCTCTGCCCCGCCTTGGATCTTTTGGACTTGGACCGTCAACTAATCTTTGAGTAGCTGTATAAGCATGAATTGTGGTCATCAAAGCTTTTTTAATGCCAAATTTTGATTCTATTACTGCCATTACAGGTGAAACACAGTTTGTAGTGCATGAGGCATTTGATAAAACAACATCTTTTTTTGTAATTTTATCTTCATTAGCGCCGGCAACAAAAGTATTTAAATCTTCAGACTTTGTGGGTGCAGAAATAATTACTCGCTTTGCTCCAGCCTTAATATGCTTGGTCGCTCCTTCTTTATCTGTAAAAAAACCCGTACATTCTAAAACTACATCAATGCCCAGTTTTTTCCACGGCAATTTCGCTGGATTCTTTTCAGCAAAGGCTTGAACCTTTGCGTTGCCCACCTGCAAATACCCTTTACCAGAGACAACCTGCTTGTCATATCGACCATAAACTGTGTCATATCTTAAAAGATATGCAAGATTTTCAGGATCAACCAAATCATTGATGGCAACCACTTTTATATTTTTATTTTCTAAGGCAGATTTAAATGCTGCCCGGCCGATCCGGCCAAAGCCATTGATGGCGATTTTTGTTGGCATATTGAATAGTTAAATTAGTTAAAAAAGTTATAGAAATGAAAAAAATTATGACGTTACGACGTTATAAAATTCTAAATAAGAAATTAATAAATGAATCTCATAACAAATCAGGCAGCCGCTTCTCTTTCCTGGCTGACTTTTTTCAATTTCAAAATCATTTTCCGAGCCAAATCTTCAGCTTCATCAATCATTTCTTTTGTAACATTTTTTACTCCAAACCATTTTTTTTCAGCTTCAGCAATTTGCTTTTCAGTTTCAGAATCATCATCAAAATACATCATATTTGCAATGCGTATCCAATTGAACACTACTGAACCCCATGTTCTTCTGTATTTATTAAATCTTTTCTTATCCAAAACTTCCTTACTGGAATAATCTTTTTCAATTGTGCCAACCACTTTTTTAATTCTCATTTCAGGTTTTTCTTCCCACATGCTCATTGCTTTTTCTAATTCATAAATATAATACTCTGGAGTATCCTCTTCAATTTGCTGTGGAGGAAATTCCATTTTTTTCGCAGCTTCTACCATATTTTTTTAATTTAATTCGTAAATTTATCCCAAACATTTACAAAAACATCTTTGAATTTGAAAATGTCCCTTCCTGTTATAATTATAATCAATAGAATCAATAAAGCAAAGCCAATTGTATGAATCAGATTTTCAACTCTCTGCTTAATTGGCTTGCCGCGCAGCTTTTCAATGATTAAAAACAATACTCTGCCTCCGTCCAAAGCAGGGATTGGCAAAAAGTTAATAATCATTAAATTAATGGATAAAAGAGCTGCAAACTGAATTAAATAGGTTATACCCATTCTGGTAAACTGACCAGTCAAAACAGCAATACCCACTGGACCAGCCACATCCAAACCTGCTTTTCCAGTGGTTACCAAATTCTTTACAATAACTGCCAAACCCTTAACAATCTGGCCGGTCATTAATACACCACTCTTTGCGCCAAGCCAAATAGACTTATACCATGGATAAGAAACAACTGCTGTTTTTACCACACTCACACCAATGCCTGCGCTTTCTAAATCTTCATAATAAATTGGTGTAATAGCAAATTCTTTTTCTTCATCCAATCTTTTTATTTTTAAATTCAATTCTTCATCTTCTTTATCCTTTAACGAATCTCTTAAAATATCAATTGAATCAATCTTTGTATCATTGACTTGCAGAATTGAATCTCCTGCCTTTAAGCCTATTTCCATTGCTGGTGAATCTGCCAAAACTTCATAAACCTGTATCTGCGGATTTTTTAATTGGCCATTATCAATATCTGTTTCCACAATTTGAGGTGCACCTATCATAAAGCCAATTGAAAGCAGCACGCAGGCCAAAACAAAATTCATAAATACACCCGCTGAGACAATTACAATTCTTTTCCAGATTTTTTGATAGGAAAAACTATCCTTATCCTCTCGGTTCTCGCCGTCTTCACCCTTAATCTTCACAAATCCTCCCAGCGGCAGCCAGTTGATTGAATAAGTGATCCCTGTCTTTTTACTTTTGATTCCAGTTGCTTTTGGCGGAAAGCCAATACCAAACTCTTCAACTTTTACTTTAAATTTTCGAGCAGTATAATAATGGCCCAATTCATGAACTAAAACCAATACTGATAAGATTATGATAAAAACGATTAAAGTTAACATATTTTATAAAATTTCTAATTATTAATTTCTAATGAAATCCTAATGACTAATGTTCCATGTCTAATGATCATAATAAAAGTCTTTCATATCTAAAAATATCTTCTTTTTTATAAAATTTTGAAAAGTATTTACTTATTACAAATGCCACAAAACTGGCAAGCACATTTAGCTGCATGCCTAAGATTAAAAATAAAATTTTTAGTCGTTTACACATAAGAATTGATACTGATAGTTGATTGCTACATGTTACATGCTACAGGATACAGGATCTAGGATTCAGGATCCAGGATATTCGGGGCATTCGGGTTGAAATTCGGGACATTCGGATTATTCTAAATTCTGGCCGACGATCGAACGCCCTTATTGGCATTGTGACCGCCCGGAGAGTCCCAACCCAGGCCCATCCGTCCAGTGCCCAGATTCCAAAACGAAAGACAAACGCCGCCCGAGGTCTTTAAATATCCGCCCAAATTCAAATTTACTTTGCCACTTCCTTCAAAATCATCAATTACCTTATTATTCCTCTGCAAATAATGCATAAAATAAGTTAATTCCCCCTCCGGCGTCATGCCGCTCTCGCCCTTATATTGCTCTTCTTTTTGCATTTTTTCCAAATACTCATTCGGACTTTCATTCGCTTCCAATTGCTTTCTGTTGCCAATTGTCTTTCCCTTTCCTTCTGCAGGTAAATCTGGCATATCTTCTATAAACATTATGTCCCAACCGTCTGTCTCTTTTAAAATCTCCTTCTTTGTTTTCCCTCCATGATTTTCCTGATCATACTTTTCCGGAAAATAAACTAAATCTCCGCTGATGTCCGCGTTTCCTTCCTTATAGTCCCCATTCATATAAACTGGATTATCATCATCTATTCCTATATAATTTCCGTTTGTCCCTTTCAAATTCCCTTCCTCATACTTTTTTAATATTAATTCCTTTGCTTTCTCAATCATATCGCTTAATTTCATCCCAAACGGCACTATTAAAAACTGCGTAAAACCCTGTTCTTTCTTTTTTTCAAGCAATTCTTTTTTTGCTTCAACTTTTTTTAAAATATCATCATAGGATGGAATTGGTCTGAGCTGGTCTTTGATATCAACAAATCCCATTTCTCCACTTGGCAATTCTTTAATCAAGCCGTTCTGTTTTAAAGTTTCAATCTGATCTTCATATTGTTCTTTTAATTCAAAGATCTTTTCACCTTCTTTTTTTCCTTTTATCTTCAATAACTCGTTTTTATAGTCTGAATAAAATCCCAATGCCTTTTCCAAATCCCCGGCCTTTTCCGCTGCCACTGCCTTATCCATGATCTCACCGAGAAATTCCTTTTCTTCAACCGTTAGCGGCACACGCTTAACTTCACTCCGCCGCGGGCGGGCCATTTGGAGTTGGGATTCTAATGATTTTGGTTTTTCTGGCATACTGTAATGAGTAAAGGGTAATTTGTAATTCGTAATTAGTAATTGGGCTTCAGGATTAAGCCCTAACAGCTGTTCGAGCTGAGTATTTATTATAATCCACATTGCGACTATGCCGAACGATCGAATCAATATACATTGTCTCATGATCTCTATCCCATCCAGAAAAACATATGGTTCCATTGTTTTTAAAATATCCACCTAAATTCCAATTTACTTTACCGCTTCCCTGATAATCGTCAATTACCTTATTGTTTTTCTGTAAATAATACATGAAATAAGTTAATTCAGCTTCAGGTGTCATACCATACTCTCCTTTATACTGCTCTTCATTTTGTAAATCATACAAATATACATATGGTTTCATACCTGGGCTAATCTGTGTTCTGCCTCCCTTTTCTCTTCCCTTAAATGGTAAATCTGGCATATCCTCTAAAAACAAGATATCCCAACCGCCTTCTTCTGCTAAAATATCTTGTTTAGTTTTACCACCATGATCATGTGGATCAAACTTTTCTGGATAATAGACCAAATCACCAGTTAGATCTGCGCTTTTAAAATCTTTTTCAATACGAATCGGCAATGTTGTATTTAACTCCAGCGAATCTCCATTTGTTCCATTTAATTTCCCGTGTTCATACTTTTCTAATATTAACTTTTTAATTCGGTTTTTAATGTCCGCTATTCTCATACCAAATGGAACTAAAAGAAGTTGGGTGAATCCTTGTTCTCGCTTTCTGTCAAGCAACTCTTTCTTCGCTTTAACTCGCTCTAAAATTTCTTCATACGTTGGAATTGGTCTTGGCGTACCAGTGATATCAATAAATCCTATTTCTCCGCTTGGTAATTTTTCAATCAGTCCATTCTTTTTTAAAATTTCAATTTGCTCTTTATATTGCTCTTTCAATTCAAAATTCTTTTCAATCTCTTTTTTTCGTTCTTTTACTTCTTTTATTTTAAGCAACTCATTTTTATAATCTGTATAATAATTTATTGCTTCCAGTAATTTTCCTGCTTTTTCCGCAGCCACAGCCTTATCCATAATCTCACCTAAGAATTTCTTTTCTTCTGGGGTTAGCGGAACACGCTTAATCTCAGCCCGTTTTGGGCGGGCCATTTGGAGTTGGGATTCTAATGATTTTGGTTTTTCTGGCATAAAATAGTAAATTTACTGCTGTCTCACTTGTCATCTCGAGCCCCTCGACTACGCTCGGGGCAGGCTCCGTCGAGAGATCTTTCATTTAGTTTTGTATAACCCAAAGCAGCGGTTATGATTCGTAATTATTTGTAATAAGATATTACTTAATTTCCAAATCAGTTTTACCTATTTGTAATTTCTTTCCGAGAAATCTCACAGCCATTTTCTCAAAATTCTCAGTCAAATCTGTGACTAAATATTTTCTTTTTTTATTTTTACCTAATTTTGATTCAATATCTTCATGCCTTTTTAAATAATCCTTCAAAGACTGTGCCACAATTTTCGCAGGATTTGGCACTTCAACCTGCTTGCCCATCACTTGCCTGATCTGTTTAATTAATAATGGATAATGCGTACAGCCTAAAATCAGACTTTGCACTTGTTTTTGTTTTAATGGCCGCAAATAATTTCGCAGGATCTTCATTGTTTCCGGCCGGTTTATATAATCCTCTTCAATTAAACAAACCAAAAGGGGAGTGGCTTGTGCAAAAATCTGAGCCTTTGAACCTAACTTTTCCAATTCTTTTTTATAAACCTCAGAACTTATGGTTCCCCTGGTTCCAATAACGCCAATCTTATCATAGGGTTTGTCAGCAAAAAATTCTGCCACTGGCCTGATCACTCCTAAAATCCTTTTATCAGAATTTTTTGCTGACAAATATTCTTGCTGCAACCTTCTCAAAGCTAATCCACTGGCAGTATTGCATGCAATAATTATTAATTCACAACCCTGGTCAAATAAATAATCGCATGCCTGTTTGGAAAAGTCATAGACTAAATCTTTTGACCTATTTCCATAAGGCACGCGCGCAGTATCTCCTAAATAAATATAATCGTATTCTGGAAGTTCACGGATGAATTCTTTTAATACGGTTAAACCTCCTAGACCAGAATCGAAGACGCCAATCATAAAAAATTAAAAAGGAAAAAATAAAAAGGAAAAATTTTGGTGTCCTTTCACTTCGTTCAGGACTCTTTTTTTCATTGTCGTTTTTCACTTTTCATTTTTACTTTTTCATTTGATTAAATTAGATATCTCCTCCGTCTTCTCCCTCATCATCTCCTCAGTCTTTGCCTCTAAATTCAGCCTGATCACCGGGTCAGTATTTGATTTCCTGACATTAAACCACCAATCATCAAATTCAATCCGAATACCATCAAGCTCAGACACATCTTTTGCTCCTTGTGAATATTTTTCTTTTAATATATTCAAAACTGCATCTTTATTCTCTACTTCAAAATTTATTTCACCTGAACGGAAATATTTATCAACTTCCCCCACAATTTCTGATAATTTCCTTCCATTTTCTGATAATATTTCAAGCATTAGAAGCATTGATAAATCTGCTGATTCTATGTTATAAAAATCTTTATAATAAAAATGACTGGACAACTCTCCAGCAAAAGCAGCTCCCTCATCTGCCATTTCTTTAATAATTAATGTTCTGCCAACCTTAAACATTATTGGAAAGCCTTTGGCTTTTTCAATCTGCTCTTTTACTGCCCAGCTTGAGCGCAAATCATAAATAACCTTCTCCCTCGGATGATCTTTTAAAATTTCAACAGCTAAAATTGCAGTAATAATGTCTCCTAACACAACATTGCCCTTTTCATCAACAAATCCAATCCGGTCAGCATCACCGTCAAACGCCACTCCTAAATCTGCTCCAGTTTCTAAAACTTTTGCCTGAAGAGCTTTCAAAGTTTCAGTCTTAAGCGGATTTGCTTCATGATTTGGATAATTGCCATCCAGTTCTTTATATAAATATTCAACTTCACATGGTAATTTTTCAAACACCTGCTCGATTAATAAGCCTCCGATTGCATTGGCTGTATCAACCACCACTTTTAATGGCTTGATCTTCTCTACCTCAACCAATGAAAATATTTTTTCCAAATATTCTTTTTTATAATCTTTTGTTTCTACAGCACCCTTTTTTGCTTCAGCAAAGTTTCCTTCAACCATTATATCCCTCACTTTTGACAAACCAAATTCCAAACCTACTGGCATGCCTTCCCTATCCAAAAATTTAAATCCATTCCATTCCTTTGGATTATGAGAAGCAGTGATCATGATTCCTAATTCTGCATAATCATCGAAAATTACAGAAAAATTAAAAAGCGGCGTTGATGCCAAGCCAATATCAATAACCTGCACTCCGCTGTCAACCAATCCATTTATTACCGCTTCTTTTATTTCCGGACTTGATAGCCGGTTATCATAACCTACAATTACTTTTTCCGGCTGATAAAATTGTACTGCTGCTCTGGCTAAATTATAAGCAAAGTCTTTATTTATCTGTTCAGGGTAAATTCCTCTGATGTCATAGGCTTTAAATATTGTTAAGTCAAACATATTTTTAAATTAAAATTAGTGCTATCTTCACAACTATATCTAATTTTACAATAAATATTTTTTTTATACAAGAAAAAAAGAGCTTAATTTCAGCTCTTTCTACCCCCAAACTTCTGAAATCATATGAAAATTTACTGATATTTATTCAATGCTTCTCTGGTGCCAGGCCCAACAAATCCTGCCATATCGATTCCATGAGCTGCCTGAAATTCTTTTACAGCCTGCTCTGTTGTAGAGCCAAATTGCCCTGAAGCGATTACGTCTTCAGGAAAATACCCTAGACATTGAAGTAATATTTGCAATTCTTTTATTTCACTGCTATTCATTCCAATACTTAAAAATGATTTGAATTCTATATTTGATGCGCAACTCTGATCCTTTGGAACTGAAGCTGATTCGTTACTATCAAGTATAGGATTTTGAACAATTAAATTAACCCCCACTCTGGCTTCAGTCCCTGTAAAAGCCAAACCCTTATCAATATCTATTGTTTCCGCAGCTAATATTTCTTCATTTACAATATAATCTAAAGAGGATTCAATATCCTTGCCTATTTTGTAATTTATAAAAAATGCATCAGGCACATCATCAACATAAGACGCCCAATTTTCTCCATACAAAGCCACTGCTATTTCTTCAGTTGACAACCATCTCAAAGTGCCATTTGCGCTTACAGCATACACTTTTGGAATTGAAATAATTTTTACTAATCTAATTCCGGGACGATACGTTACATTATCACTTATTGGAATGGATGCAAGATTGTTTGAGCTAATAATCTGAATATTATCAAAATTTTCATACCATGTTTCATATACCAACGAATTTGGAAAAACATGTCTTTTGCAATCCTTGCCATAATAATACACAGCCGAATTATTTGGAGATTTTATTAAACTATTTGGATTAAGCCCATCTATTTTATATCCAATAACTTTTTTAATTGTCATATCGGCAATACCGCCGCCAATCCGATTTAAATACAATTCAAAATCATTACAAATATTATTGTCTAAATCAACTTGTATGCGATCTGATACTTTGAGTATATAATCCTGCCCATTTGGCAAAGTGACTTTTATTGAATCATCATTTATCATTTTTATATTAATTTTTTGTGTTCCAAATATATCAAAAAGAGCTGTACTGCCTGTATCCGCAAGTATATTTACTCCCAGCATGCCGATGTCACCAATATTTATGCCAGAAAAATCAACGATGGAAAAAGTATCAATACCACTTCCAATACTTGATGTTAATGATGATGATGGAGCAGATGAACCTCCTCCACCGCCGCCGCCACCACCACCGCCGCCAGCGTCAGTGGTATAAGATATTATATTTGCGTCTTCCTCATTGCCCCAGTCATCAACAGCCCATATTTTTGCATAATACTGAGTGCCTGCAGCCAAATTTGTTATAACCGTAGAAAATGCACTCATATTTTGCAGATTTGCATCATTGTCATTATCCCATTCAAATGCGCCTGCTGATCTGTTTTGTACAGCAGCTTGCGCTGTCCCATACCAAAGTTCATAATGATTAAAATTTGTTTCTGTAGTTGTGGCTATCCAATTATAATTAATGCTATTTGAAGTAGATGATACGGCAAATAAAGAAGCTAAACCACTTGGAACTACATTATCTATTGAGAATGAAGAAGAATCAGTGTATGAACCTGCGCTAATTCCATCATATGCTCTCACCCGCACCTGAATAGTTGAAGATTCTATCCCGTCTAAACTGCCATTTTCATTTAAAGCTGATTTTGTGTCCCATACAACTGTAACTGTTATTGGCCCAGTATCAGTGTCTATTGGATCGCCTGTTCCGATTTGATATGTATTTCCATTGATTAAATCAACCGTTCCAGAATCGACTAATGCACTATCTAAACATGGATCATACCAATTTGCGCCATTATCGTCAGAATATTCCACCATTAGTCTGGTTGGTTCATTGTCAGCATCAGAAACATCTGTTTCAAAAGAAACAAAACCACTGCCATCAGTTGCTTGCATGATTGATGCAGGAGTAGTGGTTACTGGTGAATTATTGTTTGCATATTTATATTTAACACGAATATTATCTAAATTTGGCGTAACTGATCCATCACTTCCTAAAAATGACCTAAATAATAACTGACTGTTCGTTGTTGGGAAATCTAAAATACTATTATTTATTTCAATTGCAGAATTATATAAATTCATAGCTAAAATAATATCATCGGCTGTTCTTATGGAATTACTTATACGCAATTCATCTATTGTCCCCTCAAAAAATCCATCATCCACTTCTTTTCCTATATATAACGGGTATAAATTCCCTAAAATATCATTAAAACTATCTGTTGTTATCAACTCACCGTCAATGAAAAAAGACAGTGAATCTGCTGAATCATCTGCAACAATGGCAATATATTTCCATTGTCCATCAGCAACATTAATACCGCTGTTTATCCAAGATGTGCCATCATAAAATCGTAAATTATTTGAGGCAATATCAACTGCCCAAGCGTCACCGCCTAATTCACCCGAATATTTTTTTAAAATAAAACCATCAGAATCTAATGTTTTTAACCAAAATTCAATTGAAAAATCAGTTGATTCTAAATTTAATTCTGCTAAGTATGGTGCTTCTAAATAATCATCTATCCCATCAAGATATATAGCATTACCAAATACACCAATTACATCCTGAGATGCTCCATAATTCGTAGCATCATTGTTATAAGAAGAATTATCAATGATATCTCCAGAATCATTTGAAAAATGATATGAAAGAATTGTATCAGCACTACTGGTTTGGCCGTTATTGATGTCCATCCAGCTGCTGCCATCATTCCAATACCAGGTTGTACCATTATCAAATGAAAGTTGATAATATAATTCTGATCCAGCAGGTTTTATTGCTGTTTCCTCAAAAGTCTGCCATTCGATAACACCAGGCACCTGCAATGAATTACTCGGATAAATAAATGGTTTAATCTCAGAATATGTGCCAAATGCGCTTACTGATAAATCTGAAAATTGCGGTGAAGTGCTTAAATTATTTTTATCTAAATAAATTTTATATTGAAAGTATTGATTATTAGATACATTTGTTAAATTTAATGAGGGAGAAGAAGGTCCGATCACTAAATCATTATAATATGTGCTGGCAGTACCATCTGGTCCAATAAAAATTTCTGTATCACAAGAGGCGTCATTACAAGACCTAACTTGCGCTTGAATAATAGTTGTATCCGCCACGTTTACAATAAATTCGCCTATCTGGCCAATACGATTGCCTCCACCCACATTAGTATTATTGAAATGCAGTCTGGCTGAAACAATATTTGATTGAGTATCAAATGTATGAGTTACCAAAGTGTCATAGTCAGATAATGCAAATCCTGTCACAATTGAATCTCCAGAAACCGAACCCTGATCAGTTGTCAAATTATCAAGACTTGATAAAGTTAACCATTTTGAATCATTTACTGAATCGGTTACAACTGCGCTGTCATTTGTTGAGACTTGAATCCTATAGCTTTTTGGCAAATATTGCGCACCCCAGCCACCCTGAGTTGAATCACCGCCAAAGTATATTTTTATTTCACCAATATCCTTTGCAGAGGCTAAATCAACCATTAAACGAGAATCAGTAACATTATCATTTCCCCAACCGTTCTGTGTGGCATCATAAAGGCCATCATTGACCAATGTGGCAGCATTTCCAGCATTTGAATCGGACGCGGTGGCAACCCCTCCTGCAGACTGAAGAGCTTCGTTTAATGTCTGGCCTGTTAAAATCTGATCCCACGAAATTGAATCCCATGCTACTTGCGATCCGGCATCTTTTATCTCAGAAGTGTAATTACCACTTGTAATTGAAGAGTAATCAGCTTGAACATCTGAACTGGCTAAAGCAACATTATAAATTTTTAATTCTTCAATTATTCCATCCATCGTGATATTTGTACTGCCGTCAATTATGTCCACTTCAGTAGTTGTTCCGCCGATTCTCCATCCATTCCCAGGATTTGGAATACTGGCAATTGCTGTTATCTTTGTCGCTACCTGATTGCCATTAACATACAAACTTAATTCACCGGTGCCACCGTCCCAAACTCCGGCCAGATGATACCATTCGTCAATATTTAAATTTGACACTGGGTATGTAATGACATCAGATGTACCGGCAGCGCTTCTAATTATGTGAGTAATATCGCCGGAATCGTCATTTAAATATAATCCATAACCATAAGTAGTTCCTCCTTCAATAAAAATAACTTGTCTATTATTATTATTGTTTCTTTTTACCCACGCTTCAATAGTATGAGCAGTATGAGCATCAAGCATACCATCACCTTCACCTGTTGTTGCCAATACTATGCTATCAGAACCATTAAATTCCAATGCGGCTGTTCCAAATTGCCCAGATGTCCAAGTAGTATTTGACGCTATGCCATTATATAATGAAGTTTCTTCAGATATCGCATCACCTGTAGCTTCATTAAAATGATACAATGCTTCGGTATTTGCATTTACAACCAATTCATTACCCACTGACAATTCAATATGATCTGTATTATAAGTTGTCTGAAGAAAAGTTCCTGTAAAGTCTACCTGATCTGAATCAGTAAATGACCCTCCCGATTGAAGAAGCCTTGCATTACTGACCGTTACCTCAATAAGACTTGTATCATATGTATATTCAGCAGGTGTTAAAAAGTGCCAATCTTTTACATCAACTTGCGTATTTAATTCTGAAACATAAGTGATCTTAACATTATCGAGCTTAACTTGACCTGAGCCATCGCTTACTAAAAATGCTTTAAATAATAATTGATTATTATCTGTTGGAAATGTATTTAAATTATTATTTATTTCTGTGGCCGTATTATACGAAGAAATCGAAGTTCGTAATTCACTGACTGAACGAGATTTGTCTGAAATTTTCACTTCATCAATTTTTCCAGTAAACCTATCGCCAGCTCCAATATTTTTTGCTCCCATTAACATTTGTACATCAGTAGCCTCAGTCACTGTTACCAGATTATATGAATCATCTCTGCCGACTTCGACACCATTACGATAGGCAACAATTGAATTACCATCTTTAACAATTGCCACATGCTGCCATGTGTTTAACTGAATAACCGCATTACTTAAATACTCACCTTGCGATGTCCAAAAACTAATTTGTCCTGTATTTTTTATCCCAAACCACCAATATGTATTAATTGAATTATTCCATTTTGTTGAAATGGCGCTATATGTACCAGCATAGCTTGTCGGGTATATCCAGGCTTCCCAGGTCGCATCTGCTTCACCATTTAAAATGGTATCTGTTCCAAAATTCACATAATCATCAATACCATCAAAACTATAAGCATTATCATATTGCCCTGATACGCCGGTTGTAACTCCCTGATTTGTCCCATTATATCCATTTCCACTTGAGTCAATAACAGCGCCACTGGTTTCATCAAGATGCCATAATGCCTTTGTATTACTGTCAGGTGTAGCTCCATGTGAAATACTGGTCCAATTTGATCCGTCATAATATTGCCAGGTTGCGCCATCATCATCAGATAATTGGTAATAAATCTCAGCATTTCCAGTTTTTGTTGCTGTTTCAACAAAAGTATCCCAAGCATTTACTTCCGGAGCAGAAAAATTATTCATCGGCACTACTGTCGGGCTTTCGTCATTATAAATAGTTGAAGCAATATTTACAGAATTTATTTTTGGAGTTGAAAAATCAGGATCCATTGATGACAAGTATAATTTGTATTGAAAATATTGATCACTTGAAGCATTGATTGATTCACCGGAAGCAGTTGTATAATATGTTGATGACGAACCATCAGGTCCTATAAAAGTTTCAGTATCACATAAAGCATCATTGCAAGAGCGAGTTTGGAATTGCGCATTTCCTATTGTTTGAGTTTGTTCAGAACCAAAAGCTGCAGTTGGTTCTGGATTCGTCCATTTGCGCACACGAGCATTATCAAATTCATGTGTACCGGAATAAAATGACCAAGACGGTTTCAAATCACTTTCTGTAGAATATGTGGAAGTATAATTTGTAGTCCATGTATCCCCGCTATCAGTGCTTTGTTCATAATAGGCACCGCCACTGGCTCTCATTCTAACTCGTACATCATAATCAGTATTAACAGTCCATGAACCTGTAACTCCAGGACGGCTGGTACCATCCTCATATACTGATGCATTAACAGTGGAAGCAGCGCCAGAACCTGGATTATAAAATGCATATACTTGATTAGGATAGCTTGAGCCTGTGCCGCTATCATGCCAGCCAACCATAATTGCGTCATAACTTGCATTATTCGCAGTCCATTCATAATCGTATTCAAATGAAATGTCGCTTCTTGAAAATGTTGCATTTGAAATAACACTTTTATTCCAAGATCCATTTGTTGTACGGATAAAATTTAATACTCCGCCTGCTTCAATAATTTCATTTTCCGGTATATCCGTTTCAGTCCATTTTGCAATATCGATTACTCCGTCATTAAAATCATCAAATAATAAAAACGTATTATATCCATTAGAAGAAGATACTGCTGAATCATTATCATAATACACATAAATAGTATGAAGAGAAGATGCAGAGATGGACGGAACTTCAACCCAAACCACAGCATTTGTTGATGCAGTAGATTCTTGAATCCAATAGTCAAGTTCTGTCGTGCCATCAAAATCAGTAAACCTCAAATCACTAAAATCTGAATTCATATCTGCATCATATATTATTTCAATTCTTACTTGATGATCAGATAATGAACTGCCATTTAATGTATTGTCAATTGTTATTGGTTTTCTTTTTTCCCATGAGTAGCTAAACCAGTTCGTTGATAACAAATCATCAGACCACGAAATTTCATTCCAAGGAACTATTTGACCGGCATTAAATATATCAGAAGAATATTCTCCTGGTGACTTATAACCACCCTGAGCATGATCGCTGATGGTTGTTTGATCTAAAACGGTATTCCAAATTGCTATTTCGTCCATATAGGCATCAAGGAATGTTACTCCAGTATATCTAGTACCGACCCTTACATTTGCACCCAAATCAGGATTAAATCCTGAACCCGTATCAATTAAAGTTCCATCGAGGTATATTTTTGTCTCAGTAACGCTGGCAGTTAAAGCCACATGATACCAAGTATCATTAGACAATTGTGATGAGGGGATCTCTACCAATGAATTAAAACAAATATTTCCATTTGTGTCTGGACAATTAGCGCCTGAAGTATAATCCTGTAGAAACCACCAATTTCCGCCGCTTCTGCCATCCAATAAATATTCCGCTCCTCCATTTATATTTGATTTATTAAACCAAAATTCTAAAGTCATCTCGCTTGGATTACCCAAATCATCTGTAATTTCCAAATAATCATCTATACCATCAAATTTTATGCCATTATTAAATTTTCCAATAACACCCTGGTCGGCGCCGTATCGATCCGCATCATACCCATGCCCAGAATCATCAATTGCATCTCCGCTGGCTTCGTTTAGATGATATAAAACTAATGTGTCTGTAGTAGCTACAATTTCATTCGGGCCTAATTCCAGATGATCAGTGTTAAAAATAATATCTTCATAAGTGCCCAGATCAAATTCTCCCTGGGTATCATCATTGATATCGTTATTTATCGAAGTTAGCTGGGCTTTTCCAGAAACAAATTGAATTTTACCAGCGTCATATGAATATTCGGTGGCATCATTAAAATCCCAACTGGTTTGTTCAGTTGCGGCATTACTAAAGAAGAATGGCACAGCAGATATTATTCCAGTCACCAATATAATAATTACAGCCAAACTAATTCCATGCAATCCGACCTTCCGTCTAATATGATAGTGTTTTTTCAATGCGCGAACTTTGTGATGTCGTCCGAGCCCAATATTTTTTGTAAACAAGTGAAGATTCTCCGGTTTATATAAAATATAAAATGGCAAAGATAAAATTAATAGCTTCAATTCAAGTATTGCAATTATCCAAATGGAACTAAGACGATTAATAAATGATTGCTTATGTAATTGTTTTTGTTTTTTATGTATTACATAAGCTAAATGAAGAATTGCATGTTTCCATTTTTTTAAAAATGCATTTGTTTTTCTTTTTTGTTTTCTTTCTGCCATTTTTTTTATTTAAAACCAAAAACTATCACTCAATGATTGGTATTTTAAAAAAGTTTTCTTTTCACAAAACAATTATTATTGTCAATATAATTATACCATAAATTTTTATTTTTAAAAGAGTTATCCTCATTGTTTTTTTTAGAAGTTTCTTATAATAAAAAAACGCAGGACATAATAGCCTGCGCTTTTTTATTTATTTCAATTTATTTTTTCTTTTTTGCCTCAGCCAATTCCTTTGCAATTAATACAAATGCTCCCACTGCAGTTAATGTGACAATAAACCAAATTAAACCGCCTAAAAATGGAATTAAACCAATTAATGACAAAATGAAAAGTCCAACCAAAAATCCTAAATATTTATCAACTTTCTTTTGTCTAAATAATCCTTTTAAAATAAGATTACCGACCATCAAACTGGCAAAAACTTTACATATATAAAATAATAATATGTAGATTGTCATCGAAACCAATGCTAAAGGTATACCAATGATGGTTATCATCAATATAATAAAGGCCAAAGGAGTTAATATTAATACTAAAAATCCCACTCCAATACTGATACCAAACTTTGTCATACTTCTTTCAGCAACTTTTTCACTGAATTTTCCCCAAATCGCTATAATAATCAAACCAATAAGCAAAAGCGCAGCAAAAGCAAATAATTTCATTCCCCAATAACCTTTACTTAATAATTTACCAGTATCTTTTTTTGACCAGGCTCCTTTTTTACCTGATTTGTAATCTTTTTTAACAACATCACCGCTAACTACAGCTCCTTCATCCATAATTACTTCTTTATCCCAGGTATAAGTGACATCGCCGCTTACTTCAGCATTTGACTGCATAATAAACCTTCCCTCTTTGTCAATATTGGCAACAATATTTTCAGCCACATATGAATTCAAGCGAAGCTCGCCTGCTGCCGCTTTCAAAGACCCGTAAATAGGGCCATTTATCTGTACCATTCCGCCGGCAACCATTAAATCCCAATAAACTTCAGAATTTGTTGAGACATTGACAATTCCGCCAACCAATGAAGCGTTTTTTCCCACACTGGCATCCAAATCAACTGTGCTACCTGCAGCTCTGACATTACCTTTTACCTCACCAGAAATTCGAACATATGAACCTGCAGCGATAACATCTCCTTCAACAATTCCAGAAATATTAACTGTGCTACCAAAAGCATATACATCTTTCATGTAATGACCGGTTAAATTAACACTCTCGTCAGCAACAAAATGATTTTCTAAAATTACTTCAATGCCTAATTCTGTTCCATCAATACAGTCCTCGCCTATGCATTCTGCCTCATCAATTGCTTCTGTTTGGGCATTTAAAGAAAAAGGCAGGACAAAAAGCATCATAAAAATGACACCTAAAAATAGAAATTTTGTTTTTGTCATAATTTATTTTTATTAATTTTAAATAATACAAATATTACATAATTTGTATGCTTGCAATTCTTTTGACTTTTTGATATTTTTATTATACAATAAATTAAACCATTAACCAATAAATTATTAACAATTAAGTGAAAAATTTATGTTAGCACTATGGATTATCTTAGGCGTTGTTGCTGTTATAGCCTTCTGGCTTATAGGAGTGTATAACGGTTTAATTAAGTTAAAAAACAGAACGAAAGAAGCCTGGTCAGATATTGACGTTCAATTAAAAAGACGTTATGACTTAATCCCAAATTTGGTTGAAGCGGTCAAGGGTTATGCTTCTCATGAAAAAGAAACTTTTCTTAAAGTTACTGAAGCAAGAAACATGGCAATGAAAGCTGACACACCTGAAGAAAAGGCTAAGGCTGAAAACATGCTTACTTCAACCTTGAAAACATTATTTGCCGTTGCTGAAAATTATCCAGAATTAAAAGCAAATGAAAATTTCATGCAGCTTCAGGATGAATTATCAGATACTGAAAATAAAATTTCATCTTCAAGAAGATTTTACAATGGCAATGTTCGTGACTTTAATACAAAAATTGAAGTATTTCCAAACAATATGATTGCTGGAATGCTTGGATTTAAAAAGTTCGAATACTTTGAGGTGGCTGATGAAGAAAGAAAAAATGTTAAAGTCAGTTTTAAAGATGAGCCAAAAGCTCCAGCTGCCCCAGCGCCTGCTCCAAAAGCAGAAGAATCAAAACCAGAAAAGCCAGAATAAAAATAAATCAAATCTGACAATATTGCAGGCAAAAGTGTTTTCGCTTTTGCCTGTTTGATCTTAATCCTAAAACCAAAATCCTGAATCGATTGATACAGGTTTCAGGATTAAAAATCCAGGACTATATGTACAAACAAATTGATTCAAATAAAAGACGAAGCACCCTATTAATTATCCTTTTTATTATAATTGTAATTGCCTTAGGCGTTGTTTTTGGTTACTTAACCGGATTTTTTTACGAATTAATCTTCTTTGCAGTAATCATTTCACTAATAATGACTTTAATCAGCTATTTCAAAGGTGATAAAATTGCGCTTAAATCAGCTGGTGCTAAAGGGCCAATAAAAAAAGAAGACAATCCTTATGTTTATCGAATGGTTGAAAATCTTTGCATAACCAGCGGCCAGCCAATACCAAAAATTTATATTATAAGCGATCCTGCACCAAATGCCTTTGCCACAGGCAGAAAACCTGAATTAGCTTCAATTGCTTTAACAACCGGCATTATTGACATGCTTGAGAACGAAGAACTTGAAGGAGTCATCGCTCATGAACTGTCACATATTAAAAATTATGATATTCGATTAATGATGATTGTGCTTGTTTTAGTCGGTACTGTTGCCCTAATGTCAAACTGGTTCCTGAGATTCTCATCCTTTGGCGGCAGAGGCCGCAGCAGAGGCGGGGGACAGGCAGGAGCAATTATTGCCATTGTCGGAATTGTTTTAGCTTTAATCTCTCCCCTGCTGGCTAAAATCATAAAACTTGCAGTTTCCAGAAAAAGAGAATTTTTAGCAGATGCTGACGGCGCTCTATTAACCCGTTACCCAGAAGGTTTGGCAAAAGCATTGGAAAAAATTTCAAAATATGACAAGCCAATGATCAGGGCAAACAATGCTATGGCTCATTTATACATTGCCAGTCCCTTTTTCGGACAAAAAAAATTCATGTCAAAACTATTTGCCACTCACCCGCCGATTACTGAAAGAATCTCAAAGCTTCGAGGCATGGAACGGAATTATTAATAATACGAATGATACGAATTTCCTATCCACATACCCCAAATGACCCGAATAGACACAACCTCAAAGCCAGATTCAGGGCATTCGGATACATTCGGGGATTCGGATTATATATATGCTAGAAGACAAATTAAACAAAAACTTCAAAAATATAATTGCCAAGTCTTTTCAATTGGCAAAAGTCACTTCATGTCCTCAAGTTTTGCCTTCGCATATGCTTTTAGCTTTATTAAAGCAAAAAGGAACAATTGCCAATGAAATTTTGCGTAACAAATCTCTAGAAAATAAAATACTCAATTTATTAAATCAATATAAAAGTGAAAAACCAATACGATCAATGCCAAAACTAGCATTATCTTCAGAGCAAATTATCCTACGCGCAATAAAAACAGCTTATGAATTAAAACATCCGTACATTGGCACAGAACATTTATTCTACGCTCTAATTTCAGATATTAACACTGATTTTAAAACTATTTTTACAAAAAAAATTAATCAAAAATACATTAAAAATCAAATTAAAGCCCGATTTAAGGGGACTTCACGATTTCCAGAAATAAGAGATATGTTTAACTTTTTACCATCAGATAACATTTCAGACTTAAGCTTATTAGAACAAGACAATAAACAGGGATTATTAAGCTATTTTTCAATTGATTTAACAGATCTGAAAAATCAAAAAGACTTTGTACCTTTGATTGGAAGAAAAAAAGAAATTGAACAGATGATTCAAATACTGTGCAGGAAAAATAAAAACAATCCTTTGCTTTTAGGAGATCCTGGCGTTGGAAAAACCGCCCTGGTAGAGGGTTTGGCGCAAAAAATCACCAAAGGCGAAGTGCCGGAAGTTTTATTTGATAAAAAAATTGTTGCCTTAGACATTGGCTCATTAGTTGCCGGCACTATGTACCGCGGAGATTTTGAAGCTCGGGTAAAACAAATTTTAGAAGAAATTAAAAACGATCCAAAAATAATTCTTTTTATTGATGAAATTCACAATATTACAGGCGCTGGATCAGCCAATGGGTCATTAGATGCTGCCAACCTTTTCAAACCGCTTTTAGCCAGAGGCGATTTAAAATGTATTGGCGCGACTACAGACCAGGAATACAAAAAGCATTTTACACGCGATGCTGCCCTGGCCAGGAGATTTCAGGCTTTGCATTTGGCTGAACCAAACAGGACTGAAACAATTGATATATTAACCGGATTAAAAACATGTTATGAAGATTTTCATCAGATAAAAATTACTGACAAGGCTATATCAGTAGCAGTTGATTTGAGTACTAAATACATTCCTGAAAGGTTCCAGCCTGACAAAGCCTTGGATCTTATTGATGAAGCAGCTGCCAAAATCAAAATTAATAACAATCAAATAAACGACAAGCTTAAAAAAATTAAATTAATTGAAAAACGCATTAATGAACTGCATGAGCAAAAGGAAAAAGCGATTTTAGAAGAAAACTATCATCAGGCCATTAATATCCGGGATGAAATTAATAAAATGAAAAAAAGTCTTTCCATAGAAAAAAACAAGCAATCTCAACCTGAAACTTATCCAATTTTAACAATTGCTGACATTCAGCAAATATTAGCTCAAAAACTTGATATTGATTTGGAAAAAATTAATACTTTCGGACAGGGGAATTTAAATGAACTGCCGCAAAAACTAACTGATAAAGTAATTGGCCAGGACAAAATTATTGATAAAACCTGCCAAATTCTAAAAAGGTCATACACTGGCCTGCAAAACAATAATCAGCCACTGGCCACCTTTATTTTTGCCGGGCCAAGCGGTGTGGGAAAAACGTATTTAGCTGAAACCTTGGGTGAGACCTTATTTGAAGGAAAAAACAATCTCATCCGAATAGACATGTCTGAATTCACCGAGCGTTTTAATATGTCAAAATTACTGGGCGCCCCAGCTGGCTATGTGGGTTATCAGGAAGAAAATAAATTCACTGACCAGGTTAAGAAAAAACCTCACAGTATAATATTGCTGGATGAAATTGAAAAAGCACATCAAAGCGTCTTTAATATTTTTCTTCAAATATTTGATAATGGTCAGTTGACAGATGCTTCTGGACAAATCATTTCTTTCCGTCAGACAATAATTATTATGACTACAAATCTGGGAAATAAAAACTCGCACAAAACCATTGGGTTTGGGAAAGAGTCAGCTCAAGAAACTCAAAACCAATCGTTGTCTGAAATCAAAAAATTCTTTTCACCTGAATTTATCAACCGAATTAACGAAATTTTAGTTTTTAACAGTTTAGACTTACAAAATTTAGAAAAAATAGCTACAATAGAATTAGATAAACTAAAAAAACAAACTGCCAATTCTGGTAGAAGTCTTAATTTTTCTTCAGGTATTTCCAAATTACTGGCCACTGAATGTGCTGAAAATTCAAATAATGCCAGGGCCCTAATTAAACTTATTGAAACAAAAATTATTACTCCAATCTCTGAGAATTTAATCAACAATCCTCAAAAAAAACAAATTGTTATTGAAACTCAAAATAACAAAATAAATATAAAATAAATGGCAGATGAAAATTCACGCCGCATTGATCCGAAAAAAAAAGCTGATATTCGAAAAAGAGCTGGAAAAGTCTTTGATGAAGAAACAAAAAAAGTAAAAAAACAGCAAGCTGGAGCTCAAAAGCCAAAAGCAGCCCCAGTTTCTTCTGATATGCCAAAGCCTGGTCCAGCAGCTATGCCAAAAACAGGATCTGCAGAACTGCCAGAAGACCAAGCCATGCAAGGAACCGCTGAAACGCAAACAGATCAGTCTATGGCTAAAGCCGCTGGAACGCCTGAAACTGGTGCGCAAGCAGCTCCATCAGAATATGAAGGTCCGCAAAAAGTTGGTAAAGGGCCTTTTGCTCCCAGTATTTCTAGAGTACCAGAAGCAGTAACCAAACAACAACTAGAAGCACATGAAAAATTTAGGAAAGGGCTGGAAAAAAGGGAAAAAGAACGTGCGGAAAAAGGAACTGAGCCAGCTCCGCCCCCTACTCCTCCAGCTCAAACCCGGCCCAGACCAGGCATAGCGCCTGAAGAAGGAGGACCGCCAGGTACTAGCCCAGTAACTGCCTCAGAAAGACCAATACCGCCAGCTCCAGGAGTTAAAGAAACCACTCCGGCAGCTCCGGGTATTGTTCCCTCATATGAACCTGGGAAACTCGAACAAGCGAAAAAAGCAGGCCAGTTAAAAAGAGAACAAGTTAAAGCAAAAAAAGACAAAAAAGCTGCCAAACGCCCTGGGCGACGAAAAAAAGCAGAAGGGCCAATCCCTGGCGGAATCAGCGCCAAAGGAGCTGTACCCGGAACAAAAGGAGGAATAAAAGGAGCTTTGGGCTTAGGCAAAAAAAAGGGAAAACGAAGCGATACAGACTTGGCAATGGAAATCATAAAAAAACTGGCCAGAGCTATCGCAAGAATTATTGCCACCCTGGTGCCAATGGTTTGTTGCAACCCATGCTGCTGGTGGATTATTGCCGTTATGGCCATTGTATTAATAATCGCCTCCTTACTCGGTCTTCTATAATTTTAAATAATAAAAATAAAAATTTTATATGGATTTATCAACCATTCCAATTAAAAAAGTAGCTGCTGGCGCAGCAATTCTAATAGTTGCCGGTGCTGCTGGATTTGGCATTTATTACTTATTCTTCCGGGCAGAAACCCCTACTCCGCCATCAAACGAGTTGGTTAATGAAATTGGAGGACTGCCAGGCATTCCAACTGAACCTCCAACCAACCAAATTGTCAATGAAGTGCCAGTCAATGCCTTGCCTCCAACAGCTGCACTGCCACAAACAGTTACCAAAATCACAGTACCTGAGGAAACAGTATCTCGAGTAGCTCAAGGAGGAGTAACTAAGGTATCAACTACTTTTGCCAATATTTCAACTGGAATGGCAATTCCTAAAGGTGGAAATAATCCGGTTACGTATAATAAGGCTGATGGCTATTTTTATCAGGTTGATAATTTGGGAAATCTAAGCAAATTAACATCAGCCAGATATCCAAATGTTGATAATATTGCCTGGTCTCCAGATACAACCAAGGCAATACTTGAATTTCCTGACGGCAGCAATGTCATGTATGACTTTAGAAGCCAAAAGCAGGTTACTTTGCCAAAATCATGGCAAGACTTTGAATTTAATGATACTGGATCAAAGATCGCTTTCAAAGACATCAATACTCAACTTGATTACAACTGGCTGGCCACAGCCAATCCTGATGGCTCGCAGCAAAAATACATAGAAGCGCTCCAGGACAAATCAGATCGGGTTCAGCCAAACTGGTCAAAAAGTGGCCATGTAGTTGCCACTTATTACAAAGCAGCTGACTCTACCAGCACATCAATACACTTAATCGGACAAAATAATGAAAATTATCGCGCGATCACCAGTAATGGTTTTGGCGTACAGGCAAAGTGGGTACCTGATGGTAAAAGAGTGTTATACAATGCTTATAGTTTTGATAATAACAACAAACCAATGCTTCACATAGTTGATGCTTATGGTGATAAAGTCGGATATAATCATAATTCATTAGGAATCAATACCTGGATTGATAAATGCACTTTTGAAGGTGAAGAAACCATGTACTGCGCAGTACCAAAGTATTTGCCAGATCATGCTGGATTCCAGCCTTCAGTGGCAGATGACATTCCAGATTATATTTATAAAATTGACCTTAAATCTGGAGCAAAGGCAATCATTGCTGAGCCTGAATTAACCTATACCATTGACTCAATGGAAGTATCTGTTGATGGAAAATATTTGTATTTTACAGACAAGGCAACTCAAAATATTCATTATATACAGTTAAAATAAATAATAAATGAAGAAATTACTTAACATTTTTGTAATTGTATTTTTTTTAATAATACTGCAAACAAGCTCTGCTATAGCAGCTGATAATATTTTTTGTGATTGTCCAGCTTCTGGAGCGCCAGAGCAACCTGGAGGCAACTGTATTGGTCCCTGCCAAACGAATGCTGGCAATAAAGTGTGCCAATGCGCTGATTTAACCACTAAAACTGGGACTGAAAATCAAACCCAGTGCGATACAGCTTGCGGGCAAAAACCAGACGACGCACAATCTGTACCAACAGATTATACAATATGCAACTGCAAATCTGATATTCCACACACCAGTGAACAAGACCCGTGTAAAATTCCGTGCAGCAAAGCTGAATTTCAATCTACTGCAGACAGCTTTGTTTGCGTTTGCAAAGATGCGCCCCTGACAGCAACAAAATTAACTGATGCTACTCAGCCAGAACGAGAAGATAAATGCAAAACCCAGTGTGTTTCTGCTGCAAAGCCAGCAACTCCAACTACAACGACTCCAGCTGGCCAGCCTGCAGCTAAAGTTTCTATAGAAGCGCCTAATTTATATTTTCCTATTCCTGATCTTCAGCTTTCTAATATTACTGTATCTAAAGAAGGCGGAGATAAAATATCAGTTCCCTGGATAGCAGAATACATAATTGCCATATATAAATATTCCCTTGGAATTGCATCAATATTAGCTGTAATAATGGTAATGATTGCCGGATTATTATATTTAACCTCTGCAGGGAATCCGCAAAGGATCGGACAAGCCAAAAATTACATTATTGGGGCAATTTCCGGGCTGGTGATTTTAGTCAGTTCATACATGATATTAAGTCTTATCAGCCCGAATTTAACTAAATTAGGACCAATAGTAATACAATCAGTTGAAGCAGAATCAATAGACGAAAGTGAATTTGGCCTTCTTGAAACAACTGATGTACCAGTTGCTGGTGATGTCCCATATTTTGCCCAAACTGATAAAAGATGGGCATGTTTCCCTTTTACAGGCAATGAATGCAGCTATCAGCTTGATGTCACGCCAAAGCTTGCCTGTGGCACTGATGGCTACTCTGCTTCATTCCCTGATGTAAGTTCACCACCTGAAAGAGGCATATTGGGATGCAAGCATAAAAATATTGAATTTAAGGGAATGAATTATTGTGAATGGCTTGAATCTCAATATCAAATTTCTGCAATGTGTAACAATCCAAACATGAAAGATTCTGCCTGGTGTGAAAACAACCCTTATGGAAAAAATAATTTTGTTGAATATTGCAAAAAAGTAACAATAAAAAATAAAGATGGTAAAAGCACCAATCTTAATGTTATTCAATCATCAGGCTGCGGAATGACTTCATCAGCAATGGTGCTGAATTTTTATGGCATATCGGTTACTCCGCCAGATGTTGCTTTATGGATTCAAGAAAATGGAATTCGCTCCCCAAGTCCAGGATCTTCTGAGCCTCCAACATGCTGTGGATTTGTTCCTGTTGGAATGAAAGTATTAGCCCAGCATCATAGTCTGGATACAAAAAAAATGAGCAGCGCCAAAGAAAATCCTGAAGTAATGTCTCTTTTGCAAAAAAAGTTACCTTTGATTTTTCATGTATCAACCAGACAAAACCATCCAAACTGTAAATTTACCAAAGGAGGTCACTTTATTGTGGTCAAAAACTATGCTGGTGGTGTTTTCGGTATTAATGATCCAAGCCACCCAGGCATAAAAACTGCATCAGCTTCAGATATATGGGATGAATGTGCTGTTCACAGTGTCACTTATTTTTATAAACCTGGAGCGTATGGGGAATTTCCGAGCCTCCAAACGGCAGATACTCAGGGAACAAGTCAGACAAGCATAGTCGCTGGTGACTGCAAATCTGTACCTGATCTTTCTCCATACGATAAAAGCACTGGATGCTATAATGCTGACTTGCAATGTACACCTCAAGATATTAAAAACGTCGCTGAAGCTTGGGGGCAAACAAATATGATAACTGCGCCAAACAGTTGCGCCCGGACAGCTTCGAGAATATTACGAAATGCTGGTTGCCAAATTCCTGGATCACCATGGATTAAATCATTAAAAACTCAGTTAAAAAATATTGGGTGGAAAGCATTAATAATTCATGGTAGTGCTTCTAGTAAATATCCAAACCAAATTCCGATAGGCGTCTTATTTCAATGTAATGCTACAGGAACTTTACAGCATGTATTTATTTCAACTGGACAAGGAAATATTGTTGAATCAGGCACTGACTGGAGCTCTGGTTGTACAGCAACCGGCTGTCCAAAACAAAATTCAAAAACTTGCGGACAAAATAATTTAAAAGACAAATGCGCACCAGATGATAATTCAATTCCAGGCATGAATGCTTTAACCGGGTCTCCTTCTAAGAATTACAAAGACTGCGGTGAAGGGAAAAACCAATGTGTCAATACAAAATCAGGTGCTGCTTCAAAAGCAAGTATTGTCTTTTTCCCTCTATTAGATTCTGCCAATGAAGGCTCAGGATGCTGTAAAAGTGATTTAATTAGATATTCCAAAGGCATAAGTAATTCAAAAGATGGAATTAAAACAAGTCAAGCTACATGCCAAAGCTTATCCGGATCATGGACGGCTGGGGGAAGCTGTTCAGAGCCGCTTAATCCAGTACAAGCTGTCTCAGGAGTTTTAGCACCAAAAGGATGTGGCTGCCAGGGACAAGGATGGTGTAAATAAAAAATTATGAAAAAAACTTTTATATTTTTAATATTTGTCTTTGCTTTTATATCAATCGCTCCTTTAGCAAGTAGCGCCCATATTTTTTGTAATTGCCCTGTACCTGCTGGCCATGATTGCTCAGCTGCTTGTCAAAATCAGCCAAACCAAGCCACAGTTTGCCAATGCGAGGGTGCGATGGTTACGTTTCCTTCTGTCAGCACTTCTGACTGTGTACAAAAATGTGAAAAAACCTATAACCCTCAAAATGTAGCTGAAAAAAAATACAAAATTTGTAATTGCACAGTCGGCACTCCATATGCTGATGATGATATATGCAAAAAAACATGCGCTGCTAAATCTGAATTTAAAGACAAAACTGTCTGCGCCTGCACTGAATCAACGAAAGAACCAAAACTGGCAGAAGAAAAAAGTTTGCCAGAGAAAGAAACAGAATGTGAAAAATATTGTAAACCAGAAGATAAGCCAACGCCAACGACCACAACTGAAGCAGCGCCGCCAGAATTTGGAGAAGCAATAAAGCCAAAAATTTATGTTGCTATCCCTGACTTAAAACTTTCAGATTTAAAAGTTCCTATTGGCGGTGATGAATCAGTACAGATTAGCTTTCCCTGGATTGCTCAATATATTATTGCTGTTTACAAATATGCATTGGGCTTTGCCTCAATTCTAGCAGTTATTATGATAATGGCTGCAGGAATTTTATATCTTGTCTCAGCAGGCAATCCCCAAAGAATCAGTCAGGCAAAAAATTATATTATTGGCGCAATCACAGGCTTAATAATCATTGTAGGTTCATATACAATCTTAAATTTGATCAGCCCCCAGCTAACTCAATTAGGCTCAGTTGAACTAAAAACCGTAACTGAAGCCGAACTAGAAGAAGAATTTATGAATGCTGAAATCGAAGGACGAACCAGCTCTTCTCAAAATAATATTGCTTTTGCTTCTATCCCCATTGAACACCGCGGCAAAGAATGCAACATTCCCAACACAGCTAGCGGTATTGGCGATCCGACTCTAATGGAAAAATATCCGGATACGGCATGTTTAGCAGTTGGGCACAGAAATGTAGCTTCAATTTCCCAAGTCACAATTCATGAAGGCAATACTGCTGAAAGAAATGTCAAACAATGGCTATATGGGAAAAAAGGATATGTTAAAACCGGAAAAGTAACAAGCAGCCATTACACTATTGAAAGAAGCGGCAAAATATATCAACATTTGGATGAAGCTAAAGTCGGAATTCATGCGCCAGGACAAAATTCAATTTCCATTGGAATTGATCTAACCACAAATGTATTTGCTGGATATAGATATGGAAAAATAGATGAATGCCTAGAAAACTGCAAAAAAGGCGTGTATCCCTGTAAAGGCGAAAAAAATAATAAAGAACTGGCTATTAAAAATTGCACGCCTGTTTATACAGCCGCTCAGATTTCATCTTTAAAAAAATTATTAAGTAATATTGCTGCCAGAACTGCATATAAATTTGATTTTCAACATACCTGGTCTCATTGCGAAGGAGGTGGCCATTCAGACCCTAGAAATTTCAAATGGGAAGATATTGGGCAAAACACTCAGCAACATAGTGATCGGGACAAACAAAAACCAAAAAGGTTATGCCGTTATTACCCAGAATACGAGGAAAGAGTAAGAGAACTGGCAGATCAAATTTTCGGACAATAATATGATTTTTATTTGCAAAAAATGCGATTCGCAATTCACAAAGTGGTCAGGCAGATGCCCTGAGTGCCAGGCTTGGGGAACCATTGAAAAATCAAAAAGCAAAAATCAAAAAGTAAAAAAAGGTGATGCGAAAATTGTCTCACTTGACCAAATAGATAATCTCAAGCTGGAGCGCATAAAGACAGGTCTCGAAGACTTTGATCAATTTCTAGGTGGGGGGCTGGTAGATGGCAGCCTTCTTTTAATTGGCGGCGAGCCAGGAATTGGTAAATCAACCATTGCCTTGCAGCTTTTAAGCAAATTCAATCAAGACTCTCTTTATGTCAGTGGCGAAGAGTCAGCGCAGCAAATCAAACTTCGGGCTCAAAGATTAAGCATTGATAAATTAAAAATCTTAAATACAAATTCTCTTGAAAATATTTTGTATCATTTGCAGACATCAAAACCAAAAATTGCCATCATTGATTCAATTCAGACAATTTACTCTTCAGAAATAGAAAGCGAACCTGGAAATGTCTCGCAAATCAAAGTAATTGCTGTTAAACTCTTAGAACTGGCAAAAAAACAAAATACTGCTTTAATCTTAATTGGACACATAACCAAAGACGGCGCAATTGCCGGGCCAAAAACTTTAGAGCATTTAGTTGACGCAGTTTTTTATCTTGAAGGCGAACGAAATTCTGATTTAAGAATTATAAGGTCAATAAAAAACAGATTTGGCTCAACTAATGAACTTTTAATTTTTGAAATGACAAATAGGGGATTGCAAATAGTTGAAAATCCTTCAAAAATCTTTTTATCCCCTACTCCAATTGATGTTGCTGGCACTGTAACCAGCGCAGTACTTGAGGGTTCACGATGTTTTTTAGTTGAGGTTCAGGCGCTGGCCAATCAGACTGTTTTTGGATATCCGCAGAGAAAGTCCAGCGGCTATGATTTGAACAGGCTTCAATTGCTATTAGCTGTGCTGACAAGACGGGCAAATTTGAATTTTAATAATCAGGATGTACATTTAAATGTCACTGGTGGATTTAAAATAAAAGAAACTGCTCTAGACTTAGCAGTTGCTCTGGCCTGCGCCTCTGCCCTATCAAATCAGGCATTAAATCCAAAGACTCTGGTTTTTGGTGAATTAGGCCTTGCTGGAGAGGTTAGAACAGTTAAACAGGCTGAAAAACGCCTAAAAGAAGGCGAGAAATTGGGTTTTGAGAGCGCTATTGTTCCATTTAATACAAAATCACCTGCTAACCTTAAAATACATCAAATAAAGACAATTTCAGAAGGAGTGCAGCTTTTGTAAAACCGCGCCCGCCATGCTGATGCTGAGGGGAAACTCTGTTTCCCCGACCATACGCGGGCGCTTTCCCTGGCGGTAACGACGAATTCGAATTCGTCGTTACCGCCAGGGATTAAAAAAATACAGAACTTATTTCTGCTGTTTTTTATTTTAAAAAAACCTGAAAAAAGCCTAAATTATTAGCACTTGACATATTTTTTTAAATAATGTAAGATAAGTATGAAATATCTTAATTATCTTAATTTCAAAAATTATGAAAAAAGGAACCTGCAGTAAAAAAAAGAAATTTTACGGATTAATTACAATCACTGATAAAGGACAAATCGCCATTCCAATTGAATTGCGCAGAGATTTAGGTATTAACAAAGGCGACAAATTGCTTATTATAAAAAGAACTGACAACAAAGGAATTAATCTATTAAAGGCAAATACAATTGACGATTTTATTGAAAAATTATCAAAAGATTAATTTTAATTATTAACATATATTTTTATGTCTGATGAAGTAAATTATGTTGAAAATTGGGAAGACAAAGCGACTCAATGCCAAAGTTGTAAAAGCTTTCAGCAAAGAGAAGGCAAAAGCGCCTGTGTGCCTGAAGATAAAAGTTTTGAGCAGGCCTTATCTGAATACGGCGAGGTCTCACCAACAGGACATTGCAATTATTTTAAAAGCAAATAAACAATGAAAATCTTCTCAATATTAAAACAAGGCCTGATAGTCTTGTTTTTTGCTTAATGTCAAATATATTATAAAAATAAACAATCATTCAAAATGCAGCGATATATCCATTCCCTCAACTTTCTTTTTCAACTCTTCAAACTCATCCAAACGATTTACATACTCAACTGCCTCATTCTGGGCTTTTTTTATTAATTCCAAATCAGTCAAACTGGCGATTTTCAAATCTGGCAAACCAGACTGGCGCGTGCCATAAACTTCGCCAGGTCCGCGCAATTCCAAATCCAATTCTGCAAGCTTAAATCCGTCATTATATTTTTCTAAAGCTTTTAATCTTTTATAAGCAATATCAGTTAAATCTTCGCCAAACAAAAAGCAATATGACTGCTCCTCTCCCCTACCTACTCTGCCTCGAAACTGATGAAGCTGAGCTAATCCAAATCTGTTCGCCCCTTCAATGACCATAATTGTAGCATTAGGCACATCAACTCCAACCTCAACCACAGAAGTCGACACTAATATGTCGAATTTTTTATTCTTCCCGCCAGAGGCGGATCCGCCTTTGGCGGAGAAATTCCGCATAATTTCATCTTTTTCTTTTGACTTTAATTTCCCATGCAGCATGCCAATATTTAAATCTGGAAAAATGTGTTTAGATAATTTTTCATATTCTTCAGTCACACTTTTTACTCCTAATTTATCACTTTCCTCAATCAATGGACAAATTACAAAAACTTGCTGGCCTTGCTTCACTTTATCTTTTATAAATTTATAGGCCTGGGCTCGCTTATCTTCAGTTACGAGCTTGGTTATAATCGGTTTTCTTCCTTTTGGCTTTTCCTTAATAATTGATAAATCCAAATCACCATATAAAGTTAAAATTAAAGAACGCGGAATTGGCGTGGCTGTTAGAGATAAAAAGTGCGGCACTAAATTTACTCCGGATTCTATCAATTTTTTCCTCTGTTCAACTCCAAATCGATGCTGTTCATCAACTGCCACCAATGCTAAATCCTTGATCTTAACCTCTTCTGTAATTAAAGCATGTGTTCCAATCACTAAATCAATTTCTCCACTGGAAAGACCCTCTATAATTTTCTTTTTACTTGCTTTCTCATCACCAAAAATTCTTTTATCTGCTCTGGTCAGTAGTGCAACTTTTACTTTTGGTGATAAAAATTTTGATAAACTTTCAAAATGCTGTTGAGCTAAAATTTCAGTCGGCGCCATTAATGCGCTCTGAAATCCATTTAATGCTGTATTTAGTATTGCCAAGCCGACTACAATTGTTTTGCCAGATCCAACATCTCCTTCAAGCAGCCTGTTCATTGGCTTTTCTTTTTCCAGATCAAGTAAAATTTCCCAGGCAGTTTTTTTCTGATCATCAGTTAAGGTGAAAGGCAATTTTTTTACAAAATCTTTTGTAGCTTTTTCTAAGAATTTCACTTTTGGAGACTCTGCTTTTGCTAATTGTTCACGGTATTTTTGAATTTTTAATTGAATTAAAAATAATTCGTCAAATTTAAGCCTGTCTTTTGCTTTTACTAATAAAGCTTTTGTTTTTGGAAAATGAATATTTTCAATTGCTTGGCTTAAATGTAAAAACTTATTTTTTCTTGTCGTCCGAAGCCTTGGCGAAGGACGATTAATTAAATCTTCAGGTAAAAATTCTTTTAAATTCTTAACCAAGGGCAAAGCTTGCTTTATCCAATATCTAAACTGCTTTTGAGTTAATCTTCCTGGCACAGAATATACAGGCTGCAGCCTCTTTGTTATGGTGCTAAAGCTGGTTGCTTTTTCGTAAAAAGGACTGACCATTTGCAAATTATAATTATCATGCACTTTACCAGCTAAATAAACTTCACTGCCAACAGACAGAGTTTTTGTCAAAAAAGGCTGATTAAACCAAACCACATTAAGCTGACCACTATCATCAGAGACAACAGCTTCAGTAATATTTTTTCTCTGCCTTGGACTTCTTCGATTAGCTATCAAATCTACTTTAACCTTGATCGTTGCCACCTCATTTGGCGTCAAATCAGCAATTGTCCGCACTTTAGTAAAGTCATCATAGCGGAAAGGAAAATAATAAAGCAGATCTTCTAAAGTATTAAGACCTAATTTCTCCAATTGCTTCACTGTTGTCTTTCCAACCCGGTGAAGCCGTTCAATTGACTGATCTAAGCGCATATTCATATTTTACTCTAATTTTCAAATTCTTCAAATCAATATTAGTATCCGTTGTATCTGTTACGATCCGTTAATCTGTTTTTATAAAACATGTAATCTTACAAAAAAAATCCCAGTGCAATGTCACTGGGAACCGTTTTCCTGATTTGCTCCGTTATGGCTATCCAAGAACGCAACAAATATGAGTGAGGCAAATAAAGCTATAGCACATACTACAGCTATATGCAAGACATAATATACACCATCTGTAACAACATAATTTATAAAATCGACCGGTTCATATCCAAATTCTATAATAATCATGCCTATAATATAACATCCGAAAACAAATACAAGGCTAAGCCCACAAATCACCGCTCCTCCCACCATTACCAAATATGGCAGATTATTTATGTCCCTTTTCATCATGACTCTCCTTTTAGCTTTTTTTTCATAAACCATTCATACGACTCTTTTAAACCATCTAGGCATATCATTAAAATTCCTCCAAAATACAACAGTGCCCCGCAGCAGCATATTGTTGCAAAAGAAGTATTCATAATCGTTTCAACTATTTCTTTATTAATAAAAAATCTCCCCAAATACCAACAAAAGGCAAATATTACCGCTGCAATAACTGCAACTACTAAAATTACTACTCCTGCAGATTCAATTCGGTCTTTTTTCATCACGCACCTCCTCTCGCCTATCCTACTTTAACTGTCCCATAATACAAATTTTTTGTCAAAAAAAAAGCAGATTAAATCTACTTTCAAAATGGCCTGCCATCCGAAACCCAAAGGGTGAAGGATGGCGTACCCGACAGGAATCGAACCTGTAACCTCCAGCTCCGCAAGCTGACGCTCTATCCGGTTGAGCTACGGGTACTTATTTTAAAAAAATTCCAAAAATGGAATCTTTATTAAAGAATCAAATTTAATTTAGACTTTACATCTTTAAAACTTTTGCCAGTCTCTCAGACAATTCTTCTTCTTCTCTTTCCAAATCTTCTTCTAAATACTGATTTAATATTTCCCTTATCCTTATCGGATCAACATTTTCCAAAGGAATTGGAAGATTTTTCTTGAATTTATTTTTAAAATCAAGATAGAGTAATTTGGCAATATGAGGTTTATAAATCATCCAAAAACCTTCAATTTCTTCATATCTATAAAATTTCCTGCCAACTATAATACCGTCTTCTGTAATTGCCGCTTCAACGTCATGAGGTTTTTGAAAATGCTGAATCACTCCAATAAATGCTGCTAAAATTAAAATAACTGCAAACAAAATATTTTTTGTCCAAACAGCATAAATCACTAAAATACCCAAAACTATTACAGCTGCGATATACCACTTTTTACTTCTTTCATGCGTAGCAAACTCTGGGAAATGCCAATTAATTAGCAAGTCCTCATGCTCTGAATTTTTATCATTTATTTCCTCCATATTTTTTATATTATTTTTTTTTATTTACAATATTGGCCTGCCAGCCGAAACTCGAACGTAAGTGAGAATGAAGGCTGGCGGAGAGGGCGGGAGTTGAACCCGCAAACCGTTTTTTACACGGTTACGGTTTAGCAAACCGCTGCCTTACCATTCGGCGCACCTCTCCATAAAAAGGGTATAAGTCATGAATAAAACTAAAGAAAAAATTGACTTTATGGTCTGCCATCCGTAGCTCCAAAAGAGCGAAGGATGGCGGAGAGGGTGGGATTCGAACCCACGGTCCCCGTGAAGGGACTCTGGTTTTCAAGACCAGTGCATTCGACCACTCTGCCACCTCTCCAAATTTTGCTTTTGCAAAATTGGATGAAGAAGCGGAATTGATGTGAGTGAATATTTATATATATAAAATAAGGTAAAATTTTCCCACATCTGATATCCACGTCTTTTATCCAACTGTTACTAAATTTACAGTAAAATAACAAATTTTTCAACAGTTCAGCAAGATAAATCATTATAACACGAATTGATAAAAATGTAAATACTATACTCTTAAATATTTACTTATTGCAAGACCACTACTTATTGCAGTTAAAATTATCACACTTATCAATTCCAATCCGAAAACAAACAAAAAGTGACTGTTAAAATATGACACTAAATCAAATCCAAAATCTGCTAACAAATTATTAAAATATGGCTGAACAAATCCTAAAAGTGGATATAATACAGTAACAGCCAAAACAACGGCAATTACTGCATAAATTAAACTTTCAATCAAAAACGGCACTCTAATAAACCAATTTGTAGCTCCAACAAGCCTCATTACACCGATTTCCTCCTTATGGGTATAAATTATCACTCTGATTGCATTATAAACAATTAATACAGCAATTATTCCAAATACCACGCTTATTGTAATACCAAACGTTTCAACTTTTTTTGTAATAGTATTTATTCTCTCAATAATCAATCGATGATCTGTAAAATTCTTATCATGGATTAATTTATTATATTCTGGATTTTCTAAAAAAGCTAAAATAGAATCATAATCCTCAGTTGAATTAGCCTTA
>CAYPKD010000007.1:0-85930 GCA_964411255.1 uncultured Gammaproteobacteria bacterium
AGGTTACCGTACTACCGGCAACACAGGCACAGTTCTCGTCAGCGACACCGTCGCAGTCGTCGTCAAGGCCGTTGAAGCACGTTTCAGCCAAGGGCGTATACGTCGTCTCGCACGGTCCATAACCATTTCCTGAGGACAGGCAGGTCATCTGACCGTTTGAGCATTCGCCAGGCTGTCCGGTGTTGCACCAGGCTGTAGAATTCGGAACACAAGTGCATCCGTCATCCACCAACCCATTGCAGTCTTCATCAAGCCCATTGTCGCATACTTCTGCAACGTCGCCAGGTCCAAACATTACTTCGCAAGGACCATAGCCTGATCCATCGTCAAGGCAGGTGGTAAGTCCCACACCGCACAAGCCGAGCAAACCAGTATCGCAGACCAAACTCGTTCCGGCCACACAAGTGCAGCCATTGTCTACGATGCCATCGCAGTCGTTATCAACGCCGTCAAAGCACGTTTCCGGCAAAGTAGTATAAATTGGCTGACACGGCCCATAGCCATCACCTGAATCCAGGCAGACCATCTCGCCGTTTGAACACTCGCCGTCTTGGCCAGTGTTGCACCAAGCCGTAGATCCCGGAGCACAAGTGCATCCGTCATCCACCAACCCGTTACAGTCTTCGTCAAGCCCATTATCGCATACTTCTGCGACATCATTGGGTCCAAGCAATACTTCGCAAGGACCATACCCTGATCCATCGTCAAGGCAGGTGGTAAGTCCCACACCGCACAAGCCGAGCAAACCAGTATCGCAGACCAAACTCGTTCCGGCCACACAAGTGCAGCCATTGTCTACGATGCCATCGCAGTCGTTATCAACGCCGTCAAAGCACGTTTCCGGCAAAGTAGTATAAATTGGCTGACACGGCCCATAGCCATCACCTGAATCCAGGCAGACCATCTCGCCGTTTGAACACTCGCCATCCTGACCAGTGTTACACCAGGCAACAGAGGCAGGCACGCAAGTGCAGCCATTGTCGATTTGACCGTCGCAATCGTCGTCAAATCCGTTGTAACAAACTTCTGCGATATCACCAGGTCCAAACAATACTTCGCAGGGACCATAGCCTGACCCGTCATTAAGACAATGCTGTAAACCAGCTCCGCAAAAACCGAACAGGCCGGTATTGCAGACCACGCTGGATCCAGGCACGCAGGTGCACCCATTGTCCATTAGGCCGTCGCAGTCATCATCTAAGCCGTTGAAACAGACCTCCACCACAGGAATATAGGTAGTCTCGCAAGGACCATAGCCATTGCCTGAAGACAGGCAGACCATTTGACCGTTTGAGCATTCACCATCCTGATCTGTGTTACACCAGGCAATAGAATCAGGCACGCAATCGCAACCATCATCTACCAACCCGTTGCAGTCTGTATCAATTCCATCGTTGCACATTTCTGCAATGTCGCCAGGTCCGTTAACTACCTGACAAGGACTATAGCCAGACCCATCATCCAAGCAAATCGAATTACCAACCGCACAGAATCCAGGCAAACCAGTGTCGCAGGTAATGACAGTTCCAGGCTGACAAGTGCAGCCATTGTCAACTACCCCATCGCAGTCATTGTCAACGCCATCATCACACAGCTCAGGAATAGGAATTGTGGTAGGCATACAGAAGCCATAACCCATCCCGTCAGCTGCGCATTCAGCACTACCCCAGGCGCAAGCGCCGAGCATGGGCGTTACGCATGAGGAAAAAGTACCAGGATCACAGAAACAGCCATTATCAACTGAGCCATCGCAGTCATTATCCAGACCATCACCGCATACTTCAATGATTGGCGATACACTCGCTACGCAGAAGCCATATCCTGTGCCATCAGGCAAACAGGTGGCAACTCCAGCAGAGCATACACCAGGCAGATCAGTAATACAGGAGGTCTGAGTTCCTGACGTGCAGGCGCAATTGTTATCAATCTGGCCATCGCAGTCATTGTCCAGCCGATCACCGCAGACTTCAGCAGTCATATTGGTAACTGGCAAACAATCACCGAATGTGTTGTTTGACGTGCAGGTCATCTGACCCTGAGAACACGCACCATACAATCCGGTGACACAAGCAAGTGTCTCACCTTCCGTACAGTAACATTCTTCGTCCGCTTCACCGTCACAGTCATTATCCAGACCGTCACCGCAGACTTCAGGGCTTTCAAAATGAACCTGAGTGCATTCGCCCCATTCATGGGTATTTCGACAATACATCGAACCAGTGTTGCAAATACCAGGCTTACCAGTATCGCAGGCAGCGGTAATACCCACTACAGGGCACTGACAGGATTCGTCTGCTTCACCATCGCAGTCATTGTCCAGACCGTCGCCACAAAGCTCCAGGCTGGGATCTGCATCAGGCAAACAGAAACCGAATTCATAATCATCAAAACATACAGCAGTACCGTCTTCGCAAATCCCTGGCATCAGGGTATTGCAGTCGGTCTGCTCGCCAGGATAGCATTCTTTCGGATCGCAAACGCCATCCTCATCAGCCTCACCATCACAGTCATCATCAAGACCATTACAGGTCTCAATGGACGGCGTGCATTCAGCAGGTGGAGGCTGAGTTGTCGAATCTGTCCCACTGGGACCATCTGTCACGTCTGTAGAAGACGTTGGGACAGTACCAGGAGAATGGGACTCTGTGTTGAGCTCCACTGGCACACATTCTGATTCTTTACAAGTATAACCTTGTTCACAATCCTCGTGCATAACGCACTGAGGATTTGAGTCGTCCCCGCAATTTGCAAGGAATAAACATAATGAAAAAATCGAAAATACTACTCGCGCTGTTCGCTTTGACATGGCGAACCTCCTTGTGTTGTGTATGTTGTAAGTTTCGTCTTGGATTTTCAAAGTCCAACTGTCCAGCCAAACTGGCTGAAAAATACCCAAAAAAAACAAAAATTTTGAGTTCATTTCAGACAATTTTAGCTAAATTTAGATACTATGCGCCCACTCTAATAAGACACTAAACCTTAACAAATACATAGTATTTTGTCAAGTTTTTTGTCAAGCTGTCTAGAAAATGTCAAAATATGTAAAAAACAGCCCATTTATCACTATATATAATGAATAGGTCTCCTCACCAATGATGACGATATTTTTTCTATTTCTTTACACTTTTATAATTAAAAAACAGCCTTCAATGTGTTGAAAACTGTTTGTACCATTAGTGCTCACTGACTATGTCATCAGCAAACTTCCAGAAAAGTATTATGATAATGCTAAAAACCAATAGGTATTTAGCATTTAAAATCAGGAAAAATGGCAATGTGCCATAAAGCAGTACTTGTGATCTCATAACAAAGTCAATTTTCGAGACCAGAATGTAGACTGACTTTGCATGATGAGCTGAGCTGGAATGCCTGCGTACACCTCTGATATCCGAAGATATCTTCTCCCATCCAAACTATGTACACATACATAGCCTGGTCGTATCTGCTTTTCGTCTCCTAAAGAAAGAGGCATCTTCCTGCAAACTGACATGATCTTTTGTACTTCAGGGTCTGTCAGATCCGGCCCAACATTTTCTTTTTTTCTAACAGTTCGTTTTGCTGCAGAACAAGCACATGCCAGGCTGATGCAAATAACAATCATTAAAAAGATTGAAATTCGCATCCTTATGGATTTGAAAGGGCATGAGGACCAATTGTCCTATGCTTATCAAACTCTCCACTTACTGAAAGACCCAATATCACTCCAGTCATTAATATTCCAGCAGCAGCCACACCCAATGCCACATATGTAGAAGTATCATCTTCTTCTGGAACACAATAGATTGGATGTCCTGAAAGCTGAAGCTGTTCACAATCGCTCAATTCTCTGGATGAACTTGATAAAGAAGTTGTAGCGCATGATGTACACAGCATGCATACACTCATCAAAATAACAATGATTTTGGGCGTTTTCTTCATCCTCTTTCCTCCTGTTGTTTGAAACTGATCACAATTCACTACTAATGTAATGAGCTATGTGCAGCTCTCCATTTGTTATGAACCAATGGAGAGTGATAATATCATACTGGAGTTTTTGGCTCAGTAGATGTAGGAGCAGGTTTTGCTGGAGGTGGTGGAGCAGATTGGTCTGGTTTTGCCGGAGGGGCAGGCCTTGCTGGAGTATCAGGTTTTGCAGGCGGAGTTGTGGCTGGCGGAATCGTAGTTGCCGGGGGTGTTGCAGAAGGTTGTACTGGAGTTGTCGGAACTACTGGAACGAGCGGTGTCGAGGGAGGTGTATTAGAGGGCTCAGGAGTTGCTGGCGGTGGAGTTGCAGGCAATGCAGGAGTTGCTGGAGTTGCTGGAGCTTTTCTTTGCTTTTTATGTTGACGTTTCTTCCGTCTTTGTTTCTTACGTTCACTTTTGCGAATCAATTCTTCAACATATGTTTTTTTGATCCACAAACTCTTTTTACCAGCCCGATCAGTCACACAGTAATTTCCTGTTTTTCTGATTGGCATAAATGAGCTTGCTTCTACTTCCATTACCTTGCATATTGCCATGTCTTCTTTGATTTGTCTGTCTTTTTTCAGACTCTTAATCAAAGGGGCTGGCAAAGTCTGCGCAGAAACAAACTCTTCTTCTTTCCTGACTGTATTACCAGAGGCGCAAGCTGTAAAAACAAGCGCAAAAACAACTACCACATATGCTGTCTTATTCATCAAAGCCCTCCTTTTTGAAAATAACGGTTATTGTATTATATCATACTCATAAATTTTTGTCAACCCTATTTTTGTCTTAATTTAGCGATTTTTTTAAAAATAAAAAGTCCCTGATTGTATTAAATCAAGGACTTATGTTCGTGATTTCTTAATCCCAGTTAATGAACCCAGCGTTTGGGCTGGCATTGAATGAAGGAGTCATGAACCAGATGCTTCCCAGATACCGATTCAACTGCTCTTCTTCAACCCAATACCAGTCTCCATGGTAATATGGCCCGTAGAAAGCTTCACACTCCCATGCTTCTGCCTGGCAAGCACCATACTGAGCCCAACTAAGGTTGTTGGCATAATTTGGATCGTGCATGACAAATGAAATCTTGCACTCGTATGATCCTTCATTACCTGAACCGCAAAGTTCAAACCAGCCGTCTCCGTCTGGATCGTAAATCTGCTTTTCGTTTTCCCAACCGTTGAGACCCAGCGGCGGACAATCACCTTTAACAAAGACCTCTGGCGCTCCAGCCAAATACTTGAACACATTGAGGTCAATGCAGTAAGGCTTTGTCTCATGCTGCTTGGCTACATAGTGGGTGCTATCGTCCGTGAACGGACAGTCAGCAGGGCAATTACCCCAGTGCTCACCAACGCCACAAACACCATCACCACAGTACCCACCAGGATCATCAGTACATGACGAAGTGTCAAAGGTACAGCTGGCATAGATACAATACAATGTACCGCCATCATGCCCCAGAGACTGACACGTCTGATTATTCAGATTTGTGTCATCACACTGTTCGCCAACATTGATAATACCATTTCCGCAGCCGCAGTCATCCCAGCAGTTAGCAGCTGTCTCTCCAGAATCACACACTCCATTGCCACAGTTATTGTAATTGAAACAACCTGTGTCGTTAAAAGTGCATGTATTTGGATAACAGGCTAGCGTACCGCTGTCAAAACCACGGGACTGGCAGGTCTGTCCACCAAGCTGTCCGCCATCGCATTGCTCGCTGTTATTGATTTCTCCATCACCGCAGTAGGGGTCAAGATTGTTCGAACAACCAGATGTATCAAACATGCAAGTGGCTGAATTGCAGGCAAGAGTACCACTGTCAAACCCGACTGTGTAGCAACTTTGGCCATTCAGATTCCCAGCCTCGCATTGTTCAGTCACCTGATTGATCTGACCATCTCCGCAAAACGGAGTAGGAGTATAGAAACAATCACTGGTATTGAACGTGCAGGTAAGATTGTTACAGCGAAGATCGCCGCCATCAAACCCGACTGACCAGCATGTATTTCCACTCAGGTCACTGCCTTCGCACTGTTCAGTACCGTTTCGGACACCGTCACCACAGTATGGATCAGGATCATATGAGCAGTCAGATGTGTCAAACACACAACTTCCTGCAATACAACCCAGAGTACCCTGATCAAATCCGCGAGACTGGCAAGTCTGGCCGCCGAGCAAAGCGCCATCGCACTGCTCATTGCCATTTAGCTGTCCGTCACCGCAGAATTCGCCCTCATCGCAATCTTCAGGACAGGTGGCAACAGTTTCACCATCTTCGCAAATACCATTACCGCAGACTACTTCTGGCGGACATCCTTCGTCAGTCTCACCGTCGCAATCATTGTCCTTGTCGTCGCAAATTTCAGGCGCGTCCGGATGGACGTCCGGATCGTTATCATCGCAATCGCCTTCTTTGACTGCGTATCCATCACCATCATTGTCGCAATCCTGCGGACAGCTCAGAGCTGTCTCATCCTGATCGCAGACACCGTTTCCACAGTCATCTGGCGGATCAGGTCCATCGCAGTCTACGCAATTGCCTGCATGCTCGCCGCGCGACGGCTCGCAAAGGCCATCCTGATCACATCCGCAATCCTGCGGACAATTGACCGGAGTCTCACCAGGCTGACAAACGCCATTCTGGTTACAAACAGGCGTAGGCGGATCAGTACCGCAGTCTTGCGGACAGTTATCTGAATTTTCTCCAAGATCGCACACATCATCGCCGCAATCAGCGCTAGAATGACTATTGACGTTAACGTCAATGTCATCAATATCAACCCGAACAACTCGCATGCCACGGATCGCATCCCATGTACAAGTACCTTCGTTGGCGTCAGTAACGCCAGTGGTCACGCACTCTGAGGTTTCTTCATCAAAACGCGATCCTTGAGGACAATCCTGTCTAGCCAATGGTTTGGCTGCACAGTAATAAGTGTCACCACTGCCTCCGAAAAAACTTTCAGGCTGGCAGGTCATAGCGCATGGACATGCATTATTATTTGGCTGCGTAGGATTGATATCCTTAGTACAGTCAATTAGATTTCCGTCATGAATAGTGTTTTCCCAATATTCAGTAACGGTTTCATCACCTTGCCATCTGTCTTCACAGCCTACAGTGGCTGCAAGAACTGAAAATAAGAAAATTGTAACGAACGTTCCTTTGCTGCTCATCTTATCCTCCTGTGTTTCTCTTGTGATTTTTCATCCTAAACTCTCCTTTGTTCTTGAAATTGAGCAACCATTGGTCAGAACATGCTACTTATATTGTAACAAACTCTGATCAATGCCTTAATCATAAAGATGACTAAGGCATATTTGTTAAAAAAACCAGATCCTAGAAAGAGACGGTCAGTCCCCGACTCATACTCTCATGCTTTGTATTCGGCGTACCAGAGTTGAAATAGCCTCTATCAGCCAGCACACCCAGGGTGACGGCTCCTCCGGTAATTGCCAACGCAATCAGCAACGGGCCAAGCCAATCCCAAACGCTGGGTTCTTTTTCGCCTTCAGGCGGAGGCTGTTGATCAATCCAGACATGAACGGTTTTTCCGCCCATGTTCACATCTGCTCCCGAAGGATTGTCAATCGACAGTCTGCTTCGGTGAACTACCACGCTTCGTCGGCCAAAGCCGTCCATAGCGCAGAGGTTACCCGATGCCAACCGCACTGCCTGACCTTCTCGAAGAGACATTCGTTTGCACTCTTCATTGTCTGCACGAATCTGCGGATCATTCAGACGAATGCTTCTGGCAATACCAGGATGCATTTCATCAGCTGTCACAGACTGCGCATAGCTTTGTGAACAAATCATTGTAAAGAAGAAAACATTTGTGACAATAGCACAGATTTTCAGTGCCTTTTTTCCTTTTCGACTATTCATCTTGATCCTCCTTATGTGAATTTGATTCTATTCCACAGGAATTGCGACATAATCGCTGCTGTCAGGCTGCGATGAGCTACGAGACTGAGGAGCAGATCCACTAGCACCGTCTTTTCCTTTTGGAAAACCGCCATGCACATGAACTGAAAATGAATCCTCAATCCTTTGCGGCCGACGTGCCTGAGCCACAGCCGGAGGCTGTGTTCGAGACCTCTTCGGACCTGGAACCACGCAGTCCACATAGTAGAAGCGTCTTCCATTTTTTCTGACCACTCTGGTTCGCCCGACTTCAGGATATTTGCATTCCTTTACCATCAGACTGAGGCAAACCTGGTCATCCACTGAACACATGTCAATACCAGGCCTGGCCATCTGCTGCGGCTGAGGCGGCGGTGGAGGAGCAAAATACTCATCCTGCCTCATAATAGAGACCACAGTCTTTGCAATGGCTGTAGTATCAACCTGCACCTTGATGTTCTGAGCAACCTGTGCCGGATCAATCGGCTTTTGCTGGCCCATACCTCTTTCATCAAGATACTTTCCAAATGCCTCAGGCAAACCGTCAACCTTGGTATTTAAGGCAACGAATTGCTTTCCAAGATTATCGATTGATTCTTTGTTTTCTGCTGTCTTTGCGCCAGCAGCTTTTGAAGAATAGATGGCCCAGCCTACTAAAAAGGCCATGACCAATCCAAGCGCAGAAACTAAAACGATCTGCCATGTTCTCATTTTTCTTCCTCCATGAGTATGAGTTTGATCTGGTTTATTTTTGAAGAACTGATCTGTCATTTCAGGACAGATTAAGTAATTCACAATTAATTTAAAAATTAACCTCCAAAATTAGATAATCTATCCTCAAATTCCCCTAAATTTAGCTGAATTTAATTACACTTCTCCCTTATAATTCTGACCTTACAATATAGCACATTTAAAAATTTTTGTCAATGTTTTAAACTATTTTTTTCTTATATTTTACACAACAAAAGTGACAATTTTAAAGGTGCATTTTGGTTAAAATGCACCCTTTTTTCAAGAAAGAATGAGGATCAGAGCAGCAATCAGGCAAACAGCACCCATACCTGCAATCAGTCCGTAAAAAACAGCTTTTTTCTGGCCAATCTGCTCACCTGCTGCATCATCTCCAGAGTCCATGCCAGCTGCCATTTCATGCTGTTTTGGCTGGCTATGCTTAACCTTCAACAGATGAACTTCTCGAATGGCCTTTCTTGTAATTGGGAGAAGCTTATGGTCATCTTTCTTCCTTTTTTTCGCCTTTTTTTCGCCTTTTTTTCCAGGCTGCGGATCCTGTTTCTGATCACCTTGTTTACTGGATTTTACACCATCTCCAGCGCCCAAAGCTGCATCCAGATCATCAACATCAGCAGCAGTAGCTGCACGACGACCTCTTGCTTTTCTTCTGCCTTTTGCCATGATTTCCCTCCAATTATTGAAATTTCAGCATCACCACATTATATCATAAAATGACAATTTTGTCAATAAAAAAGGAACTTTATATGAAAAGTCCCTTACTTTTATTTTATTGTTAATGGAGAGTCACACCCTGCCATTCCATAACATTCATATTCAAACCCGATTCCTTTATACCTGCCAGACTTTTTTCCCTGGCCAGAAATAACCAATGCCCCTGATTCTCTTCTCTGCCTTGAACGGTATGCAGGTCGAGAATATGGCCTTCTAGATCTTGGTGCAGGCTGAACTGTAGGCTGAGGTTGTGCTGCTGGACTTGGTTGAGCAACCTGCGGTCTGGCCGCAGGCTGCGGAGTAGCAGCTGGCTGTGCAACTTGAGGCCCTGGCGCAGCCTGCGGCTGAGCTGGTTGTGTTTGCGCAGCTTGTTGCCTAGCAGCTAGAGTGGTCTGCTGTTTTTTGATTGCATCATTTTGCTGCTTTTGAACATTTACCAGGCCTTGAACCTGTGTTTTTAAAGCAGCAATGTCCTTTTGCATTTGATCCAGCTTATCTGCATTGACTTGATTTGCAGGTAAATCACTTAAATCTTTTTTCGTTGCATACTGAGCCAATTCTGCTTTTAGGTCATTAACCTGAGCTGATAATAGATTAAGCTGATTCTGCAATGGAATTAAATCAGTCTCAATCTGAATATCAGCCAGAATATCAGCCTGCGAATTTACTACGGTAATAATCCTATCAACTCGAGTCTTAGCTGCGATAATTCTTTTATCAATATCTGCAATTTTATTTTCCAGTTTTGTATCATCAGCTTTTCTCTGAGCATTTTGAGCTTGCATTTCTTTAACTGCATTCTTAAAACTTGCTGCAGACTTTACCAAATCCTCTTTTTGGACAAAGGATGTCTTTAAATTTTCAATCTCTGCCACTTTACTGTCAACCATATAATATGGAAGACCTAGAAAAATGAACAGAAAGAGTAATACACCTAAAACAGTTGGGATAATAAACTTATAAACTCTGGGCGGCTGCCAGAATTTCTTTTCTTCAAGTTTTTTCTGCACTTTCCCATTGACTTCATCCAGATCTTCTCTGAGTGAAGTAACAGAATTTTCAACACCCTGAATTCTTTTAGCTGCTGCATCACCTGTGAGCATCTTTTTTCTGAGTTGAGCTAGGCTTTTCCCTGCCTCATCAAATTGTGAATTTAATTCATCAATTCGTATCTGATGCTTTTGCAACTGATCTTTCCTAACCAGATCAGGCGCTTTATTTTTCACAAAATCTTCGAGCAGTGGCCCAAATTTTAATAAATGGGCCTCAAGTCTCTGCAATTTTTCATCTAAAGCCTTATCAGTCTGAGTATCTGAGCGATCAGGCTCATCAGTATCAGATTCAGCATTTGATTCATCAAATGCTGGTTGTGCATCTAAACCCAATGGTGATTCAACTACTGGATCTGGCTCACCATCTTCAGGAATTAGCTGAGGATCTGGCATTGCCTTCGAATCACCTTCTGCAGCAGGATCCTTCAACGCTTTAGCATCAAAAGGCCTGTCTTCAGGCTCCTCGTTAAACCAGTTATCATCTAATTCATCATCAGCCTCAGGCTTTTTATCATCTTTATTACTTCCCTCTGCCGCTAGTCGATCTTTTCCTTCAGCTCTCATTTTTTCAAGAGCCTCTTGCTCCCTTTTCTTCTTTTCCTCTTCTTTTCTTCTCTTTTCTTCTTCATCTCTTTTCTTTTTAATTTCAATCAGTTCTTCTTTGGATTTTAAGCATGCTGGACACCACTTTTGTCCATCAGCATTAAGTACTTTATAATACGAAGTGCAAATTGGACACTTTTCTGGAGTAACATTAAGCGCATCACCGATTGGTTCAGCTGTTGACCATGACCAACTGCATGATGAGCATGACAAAATAACAGCTTCTTCATCCCCTGTACCATTAGCCTTTGCCACTGTGGGCAATATAATGAGAGTGCCAGAACAATTTTCTACTGGACAGCGGTCGCCTTCATTTAAGATATATTTTTTATCTTTCAGATCTTGTTTTATTTGCTTGATGAATTCCTTTTTTGCTTGTTCAACTATTTTGATATATTCATCAGGATCTAATTCCCAAAATTCAACAATCGTACCTTCGTTATGATCATAATGAATGTTATACAAACAATCTGAATTATTACATCTAAACAAATATGGCTTATCAATATTTTGTCCAGTAATTAAATTTATATAAGGCAATATGTCTCGTTCTTCAAGTTTGCCAGTGCAATGAGGGCAATCTGCATGCTCATTTTTAGCATCAACTGACTGTTGCATATCCTGAGCAATCCTGAGCACAGTATCACTTCCAGCAGGCGCTTGCCACTCTTCTTTAACCACTCTACGAGTTGAATGTTCTGGACGCTCGCTTGGGTAAATTGATACTGAATACCCACATCCTTGTTTACATTCATACTTTACAAAATCATCTTTTGCATCAACAAGTTTTAATTCTGCCGGGCAGTATGAACATTCTATAGGCATAGCAACTGATTGATCGTCTGAAATGTTTTCATTTTCTGCTTCTTCTGGTTCAAATTCTGGCTTTTCTTCTTTTTCTTCCGATTGTTGGGGCGGCTGCAATTTACTTGCCCGAACTTGTTCATGAATGCCTGAACCTTTTTTTACAATCCAGGCACATTCAGGATTTTTACATTCCAGAGTATATACATTAAATTTTCCATCTTTATCAAACATCTCTTCAACATCAATTATCTCCATGATCTGATTGCAATGTTCGCAATTATGAGCAGGTGCAATATTAACTGCACTATTGTCTTCAATTCCAGAATCATCAGCCCGATGATCTTTGCCTTGAACTTTTCTAATTAATATTCTTACAGTATCTACATCTTTTTCTGTCATATTCCATGTACTGGTAAACAGTCCATTATCAGGATCAATCATTCCATTATAATCACATTTCGTGCATTTGAAATTTACTCTATTACCATCTCTTATCACCTTAATATCTGTACCTGGCTTGCATTGTTGGCAAGAACTGGGAATGGCAACATTACTAACTCTTTCTTTTTGCCTTGGTGTCCAGCTATCAAGGGCTGTCCAGCCTATAGGCTCAAGTTTTTCCAGAACAAATGAAAAACCACATCCATCTTTACATGTGATCTTAATTTTGTCTGTTGTTTTTTCTTCTATCACAAATTCACTTTTACAATATATGCAGGTTGGTACATTATCAGAATCTTTTAACTCAGGATCTGATATCCTTTCTCTTTTTACAAAACCGCATGTAGTTTTACACATGCAGGTTGTAATCTTTTCATCACCTTTATAATCAACGTATACATCTTCACCGCATTTCGGACATTTTTCATCATTATTTGTCTTACTATCAGTGCTTGTTCCAACATCTGCTACTCGTTTTTTCGTTTTATCTTCTTTTTCAGGTTTTATACTAATTTCACCTGAATTGGGATCATTGCCACCATGTTCTAAAAATCTTGCTACAAAACCAATTCCTATCTTGCGTTCCATATCATTCCTCCTGGCAAAAGTCTGGATTGTCAATGTTCAAAGTTCACTTAAATTTAGCAGAAAACAATCATATAGTCAAGTAAATGCGTTTGACAAAATTGACATTTTATGTTAAACTAAAAGGTATTTGCTTAATTTTTTGCTAAATTCAAACACCGGAGACTAAAGATGCAGACACTAAAAATATGGCATAAAACAGCAATTATGTTCTTTATACTTATTTCACAAAGCTGTGGTCCGCCTCATGAGCTAGACCTGCCTGAGGATGCCTGGGTGCCTGAAATCATGCCGCTGGAAAATGAATATGTGATGGTCAAATACTGGGTTCGTCCTATAGACTGCCCTCTTCGTCGTTTGGCATATGGAGAGCAGGGCCTTCGCTGGAAAGTGGTTGTTCATCTTAAGGATGACTCAGGCAAAGAATGGGAAAATAAAGAATTTTGGGCATACAAAATTCAGAAACGCGATAAAACTGGTTTTCTGGATTTTACTTTCTATGCACCAATTCCAATGACTATCAAAGAGCTGATGAAGCGAGAAGCAAGAATTCTCTTACTCTCTCATGATCAGGACAATGGCAATGCTCATGTCTATAATACTTCAGGTATGGAATTTCCCATTCAGCTCAATGATGACTTTGACTGGTTAAAAAAATACAATGAGCTGGACATTGCTGATAAAATTGAACCAGGAGAATATATCCTGGCAGTAAAAGGAAATAGTAAACAAGACTGGGACTTTCGAGAAGACACTGCCAATGCAGTTGCACAGGCACTGGCAAAAATGAGCCCGGTACTGAGGCAACGAGTAGAATTTCTCAAAAAGCAAAAGCACATTGGCAGAACAGTGATTGCCTTAGAGCAAATCATTCACCGGGTCGGCGACTATGTCAATTCTGGACTTTTGTCTGGCAACTGGATTATGCCGCTCGTTTCTTTAGGCATTTTCCAGTCAGCCTGGCTGCTCGGTTTTTTAACCAGGCCTGAGATTAAAACCTCTCCAGAATACTTTGGAGCAATGATGTCTCAGCGCTGGTTCGCAGTGATAATGGATGGGTTCTACAACAGCATGCGCCGGGCAATGAATCAAATCTTTATCAGGCTGGAAAAGCTGGAGAACGAAAACTTTGCCCAGCAGCTGGAAATTGACAGAAACAACCGAACAGTTGATTTCCTAGTTAAAAAAATGGATATGCTTGACGGGCAGCTAAAAATGCTCAAGGCATACCATGGTGTGAAATAAATATCACCACCAGAATATTTCTGGTGGTCTTTTTTTAAAAAAAATATAAAATATAAAATAATGTAAAAAAAAGTCCCATCAGGGACTCCAAATTTTTAACTTTTGCTTTTTACTCTTTGATTTATTTTGATTTATTCTGTTTTGTCTTTTGGCATTGTGTCTGTCTCTTCTTCAGGATAATATTCATATTCCTTAAAAACCTCTTTTGACTTTTCTTCAAAAGCTTCTTCATCGTCTTCATTTTCAAGTATCTGTCCTATGCTCTTTTGGTCTTCGACCTCAACTTTTGGCTTTCTTTCTGAAAAAAGCAAAACAATTGAAATGCTCATAATCAAGCCAGCCAATAATCCCAAGAAGGCATTCACAATAAAATTTGGCTTGACCGGATACTGAGAAACCAATACGGCATCCACTATTTTTATTTCAATATTTGTAAAGCCAATATATTCCTGGCCTTGCAAAGTTAAAGTATATGCAATGGCATTTGCTAATTCACTGGCTTTGTATTTGTCTTCATGATATACGATTATTTCCAAAATACCCGTTCCCTGCCTTACTCTGGTCTCTACAGTTCGGTTCCACTCTTTTCTTCTGTCATAATCTTCTTTTGGAAGCATATCATCTGAAATATCAAAACCTGCATCCATTACTTTATAATAAAAATTTGAAGTATATACCAACTGAGAAAGCGTATCAGCCACTCTTTCAGCAGATCTACTTGCACTATAAACGTCTAAATTAAGATCTCCTGTCTGAATGACCAAAAGGCTGGTTGAAGCAGAATATTTCATTGGCTGAATTAAACTAAAAATTAATGACAAAAGTAAAATTACAGCTGTCACTATGATTATAGTCCCCTTCTTTTTATAAAGTAATGAAAAATTTATTGTGTCCTGTGTATTCATACCTCCTAATTATAGCACCTTTCCACTATTTTGTCAAAGAGAGATTTATTTCTATTTCTTTTTCCTCTCTTAAAATAGTAAATGTAAGTTCTTGTTCAGGCTTATAAGACTGAATTATATTTGTTAAAGAATTTTCTTCTTTTATTATTTCGCCTTCAATCTCAAGGATAATGTCATTTGCCATTAAACCCGCCTTTTGCGCCGGACTGTCTGACAAAACAGCAACCTTTCCTTCAGCACCGAATATTAATGCGCCTTTATTTTGTTCAGCATATTTTTCCCAGCCAATTGCTTCACTCAAATCAATATAATGAATGCCCAATATATTTCTAGCAATTGTACTTTCAGATATTGCCTGCTTTATAATGCTTTGTATATTATCGATTGGAATAACTAAATTATCTGAGGTGACAATACCAAAAACCTGGCCATTCAAATTCACTACTGGCGCGCCAAGCCATTTTTTATCAAGAACATCAGTGAGTGCAATATTTTTATAATACGTCTCAGATGAGTGAATTAAATCCCCTCGTTTATTTATTGGATTGTAATAAAGACACTCAATGCTGCTCGGAAAAATTTCAGTTGTTGAAACAATCAAAGCTGTCTGTCCGCTGGTTAAAAAATCACGATTAGTTAAATTAGCAACTGGCAAATTGTCTGTTTTGATTTTCACAAAACAGGCATCAGTGCTGGTGTCGCATACAAAAGATTCAACCTGATAAATATCTTTTTCAAAAGAAACCACCAGCTCAGCTCTGTTTTCGGTGACAACTTTTTTATCAGTCAATATCCAGCCATCAGCAGTCAGTACTATCCCGCTGCCTATAAATTCATTATCCAGCATAATATCGCTCCAGGCGCCAATTCTGCTTTTATCAAGATAAAACTTTACCAAAGCCGGACGCACGCTTTCTATGGTCTGACTGATCGAAATATCTTTTTCTGCTAAAATGTCTTTTAACTTTTTTTCCTGCTTTTCTGTTAAAGCATTAAGCCGCTGAGTCAATGTTTCTATTTTTTGGTCATCAGCAGTACCGGTTAATAAAAAATCATTCAGCCATAATTGTCCTACCAGTCCAGCGCCAAAACCAACTAAAATAGAGATGATAACCACTATTAAAATTTGCTTATAAAATTTAAAACTTTTTTTATTCATATTATACCCATTGTGCAGTCGCTAAAATTGCGATTAAACAAACTGCACTTACTATTACAAAATTAATAATCTTTTTATTATTTAAATTCCCTAACAAAAAGTACCGAGACAACCCTGTCATCAGATAAAAGGCTACGGTCAAGATCAGAGCATTGATAAAAAAACTGGTTGGCAAATAATAAATCGCACTAAAAAGTTCGACCAACACAACAGCAATTGTAAAAACGAAAACATTGCTTTCCCTGAATTTTATTTTATTCACCCAAAACAGTTGATATGACAAAAGCATACAAACAGCCAGTACTGGAACAACCAAATATATTATTTTTACCTTTATAAAAATTATTAAGGCGTATATAAATGCGAAAAAAACAAAACAAACTATTAAATTCAAATACCATGAAAAATTTTCCAAAGAATACGGCTGATATCTTTTCGGATAAAATTTGTAGTCTAATATTCTTCCTAAATATATAAATAGAAAAATGCTTACTGCGGCGGCAAACACATGATAGAACAAATTATTTTCAACAAACAGTACAAACGCTATGCAAGAACAAACATAAATCAAAGGACTGATTAAAAAACTAAAAAATTCGATATTTATTTTTTTTCTGGTAAATGACCACAAAGTTAAAATCACCAAAACAACAACTATTGGTGAAATTATCCAGAGCCACTTCTCTTTATATATTAAAATTTCAAATGTTAGTAATAAAGAAAGCGGGGTCAAAAATTGCAGTAATTTGTTTAACAAAAACATAATTAACTATTTGGCTTGGCTTGTAATTTACCTAATGACTCTTTTTCTTCAAAAAGCTCCTTGATGACAATACTGATAGCAGTCGCCACTGGAATGGCCAGTACTGCGCCAAGCACACCTCCTACTTTTGCGCCTATCAACAACGCCACTACACTTATAATTGGATTAAGTCCCACTGCCTTTTGCATTATTTTCGGTACTAGCAAATGATTTTCAAGCTGTTGAATAATGACAAACAATATTAATACAAATAAAGCCTTTATCGGAGATTGCACAAATGCCAAAAATATCGCTGGGATAGCACTAATTACCGGACCAATATAGGGGATAAATTCTCCAATTGCAGCTATCAATGCTAGTACTAAAGCATATTTTACTCCTAATATCAATAGCCCGAAATATGACAAAATACCAATAATTAAACTCAGGATTAACTGGCCCTTTAACCAGGAACCGATTTTCTTTTGAATCTTATTAATTAACTGAACAGAAAAATCCTGATATTTTGCCGGCACTACAGAACGAGTGGTTCTCTTTATAGCATCTTCTTCTACTGTCATGTAAAAAGTGATGACTAAAATCAATAAAAATGAAAGCAAACCGCCAAAGATATTTGCTATAGTTGAAAAAATTCCTCCAACCGCACTGGTCAAGCCTGAGCTGATAGCGCCCGCATTGTCCTGGCTTTGTTCAAATCCAAACCTGGAAGCATAATCCTGCACAAATGAAAAAGCCTCATTTACCCGATTAAAATACTGAGGCACCTGGTCAGCTAATTCAGAAATCTGTTCTGCAATTGGCGGAATGATTAAAATAACAGCAGAACCAACCACGGCAATTGCCACTAAATAAATGATTAAAACGCTGACTCCGCGCGGGATCTTTTTATTTTGCAAATAATCTACCCAAGTATCAATGGCTGAAGCAAAAATTAAAGATACAAAAATTAGAGCTAATACATCCTTAATCAAATATAAAAAATACAACCCTAATATGACTAAGAAAAATTTCAAAATTGAAATAAATGAAATGCTAAAAGTTTTATAATTTTTCATAAAAATTAAAAAAATAATTTATGTTTTAATTATACAATGAATCATAGATTTTTTCCAACTTCACTTGACAAAAAAACAAAATGTATTTTAATTTGTTTTTATTGACATTTATAGTTAAATATTGATAAGCTAAAATATTCTTGGGTCAGAATGGTTTTCATTCTGTTGCCAAGATGTGTAGTCCATTAACAATGTGTGGAGGGGATATGACACTGAAAAGAAAAATTCCACAAATAGGAAGGAGGTCTAGAGGTGACCCTTGCTGAACTTTTCGAATGGTATAATGTAGGCTACTTTGGAGCCTTTTCTTTAGCTGTGCTTTTTTTAATTTTAGCAATCATGGGCGTTGGTGAACATGATACTGACGCAGATGTAGATCATGACCTTGAGCTTGATCATGACATAGATCATGATCTTGAACTCGATCATAATGTTGATCATGATGTTGATCATGATGTTGATCATGATATTGAAGGGCATGTAGAAAGTGCTGGTCTTGGCCATGCTCTGATGTCTTTGATTGGCATTGGAAAATGTCCGCTTTCAATCATAATCATGAGCTTTCTGTTACTGTACACCTTAATCGGCATTGGTTCCAATATGATCTTAAAACATATTCTGTTTGAGCCTGTAATTTTTGGATCAATATCCTATATCGGCGCAGCCATTGCTGGTTTCTTTTTAACCGGTCTTTTGGCCAGAGGCATTGGTAAACTTTTGCCCACAAAAGAAACTTACATTCAAGGCAAAAAAGGCCTGCTTGGTAAAATCGGCGAAGCAGTATATGATTTCACAAAACCTGAAGGCTTCATTCAGGTGATTGACGACAACCAAACTCTTCATGAAGTAAGAGCCAGAAATACCTCTGGCAAAGAAATTAAAAGAGGACAAAAAGTTTTAGTTTATCAGTATGACAGAGAAAACGAAATTTATATCATTGATGAACTACCACCAGAACTAGCCTCGTTTGAAAAAACGGAGAGGGGGCCGATGTGATCGGATTCATTCTTTGGTTCTTAGTTTCAATCTCTTTTATTGCTCTACCTTTTATTCTACCAGCTTTTACAGCAATTGAATTTTCAGGATCAACTCAAATGATTTTAATGGTTGTTGGAATTGCATCTCTGCTGGCTTTGGTAATTTTGGTAGTAATTACCAAGCTTTATCAAAAGACAAGCGCAAATGAAGCCCTGGTCCGAACAGGCATGGGCGGTAAAAAGGTTGTTCTTGACGGTGGAATCCTTTATATTCCTGTCCTACATAAAATTCTACGTATCAATCTGGAAACAATGCGGCTTGATGTTAAGAGAGACGGCAAAGATGCGCTGATCACCAGTGACTCTTTGCGAGCCAATGTAGCCAGTCAATTCTATATTAAAGTAAAGGCAGAAGACACAGATGTTACAAATGCATCCAGGTCTTTAGGTGAAAAGTCAGTTGAGCCTAATGCGGTAAAAGAACTTGTTTTTGAAAAATTGGTTTCAGCTCTTCGTACTGTAGCTGCTAAATCTACGCTTTTCGAGCTTAATAGTGAGAGAGAAAGATTTAGTGAAGATGTAAAGGTGCAGGTAGAAAAAGAACTTACGCACAATGGTCTGACTCTTGAGTCTGTTACCATTTCAGAACTTGACCAGGCTGATGTTAGTCAAATGAGAAAAGATAATGTTTTTGATGCTAATGGTTTGAAGCGTGTGGCTGAAATTACTCAAGCCGCACTTGCTGATACTAATGAATTAGAGCGAGATGCAGAAAAGCAAATTGCTGCCAAAGACGTTGAAACGAAAAAAAGAATTCTTAGTCTTGAGCTTGAACAGCGGCAGGCAGAAGCTGAGCAGCGCCGTGATGTAGCTAATGCTCAGGCAGAATCTGATCGTCTAGCTGCTGAATTTAAAATTGAGCAGGACCAGAAAGTTTCTGAACGTGACGTAGAAAAAGAACGGGCAGTCAAGGCTGCTCAAATTGAAGCAAATCAAAAACTGGTTTTAACTGAACGGGAAAAAGAACTTGCTGAGGTTGAAAAAGCCAAGGCGATTGAAACTGCTAATCGTGAAAAGCAGGCAGCAATCATTAAAGCTGAAGAAAAAAAGCAGGTAGCTGATGTTCAGCGCGAAAAAGCTGTTGAGGTTGCTAGCCGCGACCAGCAAATCGCTATTGCTCAAAAAGAAGAAGAGAGAGCCAAAGCTGAAGCCCAGCGCCTGTCTGCTGAAGCAGAACGGGAAACTGAGGCTCAGGGTGTAAAAACAGTTGAAGAAGTAAAAACTGCTGAGCGTGACAAGCAAAAGCAGGTTATTAAAGCTCAGGCTGAAGCTGAAACACGCTATGTTGAAAAACAACGTGATGCTGATGCTCAGGCTTATGAACTTAAAGCTCTGGCTGAAGGGAAGAAAGAAGCTGCTGATGCAGATGCTTTTGCCAAGACCAGAGCTGCAGAAGCTGATAAAGAAGCGGCTGAGAAGCGTGCTCTTGGTGAACAGGCTGAACAAATGGTCCCGGTCCATGTTGCTCAAAAGCAGGTTGAAGTTGAGCGTGCCAAGGCCAAGATTGAAGTCGATGTTGCTGAAAAGCAGGTCGAAGTCGATCGCCAGGCTGTTGAAGTTCAGGATGCCCGGGTGGCTGTTGAACGAAAAGATCTGGAAAACAGAGAAAAATTCGGACGAGCAGCTTTGGACTTTGAACTTGAAAAGGTTCGAATCTCCAGGTCTGCTGAAGTCAGTATTGAAACTGCCAGAGCAATGGCTACATTCCTGCATAAGGCAGATATCACCGTCTTCGGAGATCCAGGCACTATGGCAAGCATGCATGAAAAGTTCATGGGATCAATGGGTATGTCAACTGGACTTGAAGGTTTCTTTGCTGGGTTGAAAAAAGACAGCAATGGTAATGGTCAGGCAAAAGCATTGGTAGACAAAATTGTCGGGTCAGCTACTGGATTGGTAGATGGTTTGGCTGAATTTTTGAAAAAAGAACGCGGGATGAAACCCAAGGAAGCAGGTGAAATGGCTGAACAAATTGCTGACCACCTGAAAAGTATGGGATCACCTACTACTCCTGTAGTTGATCCACCTCCAACTCCTGCAAAACACTAAAAATTCGAGCAACTAGGCTTTATTCTGACACCTATTTAAATGGAGAATAGGGAAAACTCAAAGTAAAGCGTCTTTGTTTGAATCTACATACCGGAAAATAATATTTTCCGGTTTTTTTCTTAATGATTATTTAGTTTAGCTAAAATTAGCCAAAAAATTACATATTTTAAAAAACGCTTGACAAAATTTTTAATTTCTGCTACTATGAAGTGTTTGCTATGAGCAGACAAATAATCGTTCTTTATTATCGAGCAATACGCTCTCCTTACGTGGGCATACGTTTAGACGCTGTTTCTAAGTAAATAACCTCTAAACATGTGCCCACGGAGGGGCGTATGGCCCCCGTTAAAGGGGGGACGAATGCTTGAATTACATCTAACTCACGACCTTCGGGTCTGAGCTGGGCATCAAGCCTTCCCTCCTATGTGACGCACATATTTTTAAGAAGGACAGTAACAAATAGGCACAAAATAACACAAGAGAAAACACAGAATAATAATACACACACCAGAGCTTTGAAAGAATTTTTACCCCACTCCTCCACCCCATGCTTGCCCCCCCAAACCCCCATGCTTACTTTCATTTCTCTCTCGTATTATTTCCTCTTTATTTTCTCACCGCCTATTTCCACCCACTGTCCTTTCTTCTTTTTTAAAAAAAAATTATAATATATACATGAAAACGATTATAAACAAACAAGCAAGATTTGATTATGAGATCCTGGATAAATTCGAGGCTGGATTAGTATTAACAGGACCAGAAGTAAAATCTGTAAAAAATGGACAAATTAACCTAAAGGGATCATATGTAACTGTAAAACATGAACCAAAATCTGAAATTTATTTAATAAATGCACATATTTCAAAATACAAACCTGCAGGAGAGCAGCCAAAATATGAACCAACACGCTCAAGAAAATTGCTTTTGCATAAGAAGGAAATCAATAAATTATTGGGTATACTGCAGCAAAAAGGCTTGACATTAGCACCACTTCGGGTGTATACTAAGCACAATCGCATTAAATTGGAATTTGGAGTTGGCAGAGGTAAAAAGAAATTTGAAAAAAAGGAATCAATGAAAAAAAGAGATACAAAACGCCAGATTCAAAGAGCGATGAAGCAACATTAAATCATAGATCATGGAACATGAATCATGGATCAAGGCAATTTTTTTGATCTATGATGTATGATACATGATACATGACTAAAGGGGATGATCGGCTTCGATGGGAATCAAAAATTATAAATGTGCGAATATGAGCTGCTAAATGCTCATTAAAACTTTGGCAATCAAATAAGTGCTAAAAATGTACTAGCAAAAGTAAAGAGCGCATTTGCTGCTCCAGCTTTTGCACCTGTTGTTGCTTAATAGCATACAACCGCTTATCTGCTGACACTCGATAGGTAGTATAAGCGCCATTATCGAGATAGGCTGTCTGGTGCCAGACTGGCAGTTGAAATTAACTTGGCTTTAGCTTATTAGGATTTTGTTTGTTTCTACCTTCTATGCTGAACTTATAAACAAACTACTTTTCGTAGAAGCATTTATAGTTTAATTTCCAGACGCGGGTTCAATTCCCGCCATCTCCACCATTCTTCGCGCTAGCGAAGAATGAATGGAATTACCATGCATTATTAATAAATTAATTATCAAAAACCAATGAGAAGATATTATAAATTCGGCCGAAGGCCTAAAAAACAAAAAATAAAATACCCTACTAATGAAGGAATCAGAGCAAGAGACGTTCAGGTTATTAATGAAGAGGGAAAAATGCTGGGTGCTATGCGAACCTCAGAAGCGCTTGCAATTGCGAAAGAAAAAGGTTATGATCTAGTAGTTGTTTCTCCTAAAGCTCAGCCACCAGTTGCTAAATTTACAGATTATGGCAAAATGCAATATGAACAAGAAAAGCTTTTAAGGAAGCAAAAAAGCAAACAAAAAAATTTAGAGATGAAAGGAATACGTTTATCTGTCAAAATCAGTGAACATGATATGGAAATGAGGAAAAAACAAGCTGAAAAATTCTTAGAGAAAGGACATAAGATAAAAGTTGAAATAATTTTACGAGGCCGCGAACACAAACATATACCCATAGCAAGAGAAGTTATTACAAAATTTATTAATAATTTATCGATTAATACTGTTGTTGAACAGGAATTAAAAAAACAAGGGAGTAAATTGACGGCTGTAGTTGCAACAAAAGAATCATAATTATATGCCCAAGCTAAAAACCATTAAAGCAGTAAGTAAAAGAATTAAAATAACCAAAAAAGGTAAAGTTATTGTCCGAAAAGGCGGGCAAGATCATTTTAATTCTAGAGAATCAGGAAAAACCATGCGTAATAAAAGACGAGATAAAAAACTTGCAAATGTAAATAAGAAGAATATTAAAACATTTATACCATATAACTAATCATTGATCATGGTCATGGAACATGGATCATATATCAAAACAATGCTTTTTGATCCATGATATGTGATTTAAAAATATGCCCAGAGTAAAACGAGGAACAACTCACCTAAAAAAAAGAAAGAAACTATTAAAACAAGCCAAAGGTTACAGGCATGGAAGAAAAAAATCAGTTAGACTGGCAAAGACTGCTGTTCTTAAAGCTGGGAAATACGCTTATCGGGACAGACGAACGAAGAAAAGATCTGCTCGAAGATTATGGCAAGTTAAACTTAATGCTGCAGTTAGAAATTATGATATGAGTTATAGCCAATTTATCTATAAACTAAAACAAAAGAAAATTGAGCTAGACAGAAAAGTACTGGCTGACATAGCTGAACATAATCCGAAAATTTTTGAAAAAATTATAAAAAGCTTAGCATAACTTACTTTATAAAAAAATCAGCATAATTGCTGATTTTTTGATTGACAAAAATTTAAATTTATATAATTATATTAATGTACTCTAAGGGTAACAGGGGGACCTGATGAATAAATCTGATTTTTTAACACGTAGGAAACTGCAAATATTAAGTCAGCTTAAAAACAGACCAAACCTAAAGAAATTTTTTGATAAAAGAATAAAATATTTTTCACCTTCAACTCTGCAAAAGATTGTCAACTATGTCAATAAATTTCCTGGTGATATCCCCTATCACATCATACATAGAATTCTCAGCAAAATAATCAATAAAACAATCGCTGCTGATAATATTCCATTGCCTTTAGAAAGGATCTTAAAAAATCCTGACTGCACAGAAAAAGAAAAAATCATGTCACAGCTTATTGTATTAGTTATATACCTCTTTTTCGAAAAAAAAATCGTTGCTTAACAAAGCAACGATTTTTATATATATAATTTATTATGAAAATTTCAAATTTTTATACTGATCATACAAACCCTGAAATTCCTCTGATATTTCCAGCAAATTTTTTATTGCCTGTTTTTCTTCAGGCGAAGGATTACCAATATGGATATAAAAATCTCTGGCAATCCTTTTCTCCAATTTTTTTATTTGCCTGATATTTTTTCTAGGAGCAACCTTGATCACGGCCTTTCTGTTTCCCTGACTTTTGGGAAATAGCTTAAAATAATTTTTTTTATTTTTAGAAATCAGCCTTAATCTTCCCCTGCCTTTTATTTCAGCCTCTGCCAGCAAAAAGTATTTGTGTAGCGAAGGAAAATAATTTAAATGCATAAGTAGCCTTTCTGGGATTTTCTTTTTCTGTTTTTTAATATAGCGCACTAAATTATCTACCCTGTTTTGTTCTTTTTCCACATTTACCGCTTCCATCATTTCATTTAAAGACTGTTCTTCACGTTCACTCATACTCTCCATAAACTCTTTTGCCAAATCCTCCATGCTTTTTAAAGGCTTTTGTTTTGTTTGCTCAAGCTTTTCTTTATTCATTCGCAATTTTTTCAGCTCTACAGCAGCCTTTGGTTTTGATATTTCATTCTGCGCTGTTTCTTCAATAAAGTCACTTTTTTTCCCTGATCTTTTCCTAATTTTTTTTAAAATGCTTTCAATCAGCTTATCCTCAGCTGACTTTTTTGTTTTAGCATTGGGCATAATATTATTTTTTTGTTTTTGTCTTTTTAACTGGCTTTGCTCTTTGAGTAATATCTCCTGCCGGATATTCTCGAGTCTCTTCATCCTGAGAAGTAGTTGGTCCATGCCTGACTGTTCTATCATCAGTTATATCATCTCGAGTAATATCTTCTGAAGCAGGCACATCTTTTGATACATCAAAAGCTGATCTGGGAAATTCCATTGTATCTACCTTGGAAAGTCTAGACAGGTCTATTTTTCCTTCTGCAGCTTCATTAACTTCTTTTTGAAGATCTGCGTCACTTTTGAACCATAAAGGCATAAGCTCAAAATCTTTAATCTCTAAAAGTACTTTAGCTTCTTTTAGTTCATCTTTATCAAAATTATTAAGCTTATTTACTAAACCTCGAATAATTTCTATACTGGTAGTAACGGGTCCATGCCATTTTTCAATAATTTCCATTTGCTTTTTTACTTTTCTGGTAAATTTATCAAAATCAACCTGTAAAAGCATCAGCCTCAAGGATTCCAGGGCTTCTGATACATTATTATCGGTAAAATTTTTCACAAACCCCCGATAATGCGTCTGCCAATCAGTTCGTATTGCCTCAACTTCTTTTTCCTTATCAAAATCACGATCAGCCCTTTTTATCATTTTCTCCAATAGTTTATTTAATTTGTGAAATTCAACCTGAATTTGCTTTTTTATTTGTTCTGGGTTTTCCAATTTTTCAGTAGATTCCTGAAATTTGGATATATCTGGATTTATAACCATATTTATTAAAATTAATGCTTTTATACATTATAACTTAATTTTATGAAAAATAACAAACTAATCTTGACTTTCTAAATAAAATAAGATATAATGTTAACGTCATTTTATTTATAAAACAAAATTTTGGTTGTTGGACCGGTGGTGTAGTTGGTTAATCCCGCACTAGAACTCCGTTCAGTGCGGGACAAGCACGCCGCACTGCCTGCCCCGCATTTTTGATAATTTTTCTTACTTATAAAATTCTGGCTGTTGGACCGGTGGTGTAGTTGGTTAACACGCCGCCCTGTCACGGCGGAGATCGCGGGTTCGAGTCCCGTCCGGTCCGCCAGCCAGAATTTTATATTTTAAATCCTTTTTCATCAAATAGTGCGGGGTCACGGCGGAGATCGCGGATTCGAGTCCCGTCCGGTCCGCCAGCCAGAGTTTTGTTTTTTTGTACCTTTTTAAAAATGTTGTTATAATAAAAATACTTATATAATAATACTCTAATCAATAATAAAAACTTATGAATCCAGCAGAAGCAATGCCAAAAGGAGAGGAATCTCCAATTGATAAATTCTGGGCTCTGCCAGAGGATAAGCAATTAGAAATAGCTGAACAAATCTTTGGTAAAAAAGACTTGGCAACCTTTGCTTATAACTGGGACCAGGAACATGCGCCATTAGACTCTTATGAAAGGACAAAATTCGGCAAAGATTTACGAAGCGCTTTGCAATACATTAGGCAAAGAGAATTATTAAAAGACAAAACAAACAAACTGGAAGAGGCAATGTCAGAATAAAACTTCAAATTAAAAAGCTGCCAAAATGATTGGCAGTTTTTTAATTTTTAAACTTGTTCTGCAGTCTTTTCACCCACCTGTTCATCACAGCTAAGATCAACCAGGATACAAAAGATTAAGACTACATATCGCCAAGTGCCAAAATCTCCATTATTATAAACATATGCGCACCAGAGTGTAGTCCATGGCATTAACAAAAATCCCATAAATGGCCAAAACCAGCCATCAAATGCTCTATCTGTATAGTCAGTAACCAACCATAAGATAAAATAAACAAGTCTTGGTGAAATACTCAATAAAGCCACAATTGCAAACCACATATCTACCTCCTTAGCCTCCAGTGAAGTCTCATAAGTATATCAGAAAAAAATAGTTTGTCAATTAAAAACCACTGCTTGGCAGTGATTTGATTTTATTTATTGTTGTCGTCGAATACCTTCCAGCATGCGAAAAGCTTTTTCCAGCATCTCTGTCTGCTGATATGCCAAGCCTTGTTCCAAAGCTTTTGCCACAGGCACTGGTCTGACATTAAGCAAATCAGATTTTGATTTGATCAAATACTTCAAAGATCTGATGCTGCCATCATATATTGTCATAAAAGCCAGGCTTGATCCGCCCTGACTGCCAGCCAGATCTTCATCTGGTGTGCTAAACATATCAACAAAATATAGATGAGCCGCCATTTTATCAATTTTTACCTGTGCTGGAATTGTATGATGAGTAATGATTTCCATTCTAATATTTGACTCTTCAAACAATTCTCTACTAACTGAATCAATCGGACTTTCATAATCATCAATGCCACCACCAACGGTAGCCAGCATGTTTGCAAAATCTTTACCTGGCCGTCGATTGCCTAAAACAACATTCCATTCAAATCCGTCAAAAACAAACATGAATACATCAACACATTGCCTGCCTGGTTCATAATTTACTTCTTTGCCCAGCACAGCATTGGTGATGGTATAAAAGTCACCGCTATTAGCAATAAAAATCTTTGTACCTTCAGCAGCATATGTATTCCAAATCTCTACTTCATTATCACGGATTGCTTCACGCAGCCGGGTTGCACTAATGTCAATTGGATTTTTTACAATTTCACGTCCTACTTTTTCTAAATTATCGACTCTTTTGCCAAGAGCTTCAGTCACCCTGGGATTATCTGTAGCAATGGCATCAATTAAATCAAAATTCGGTATATTAAATACATATTCTCTCCAGGGCTCGTCCTGTTCAAAGTCAGGAATTGGCACAAAGATAAAGTCATCAATTGGAATGCCTTCAAGCCGAAGCGATAAGGCCAGCATTGCCTGAACCTGAAAAACATGGATGGGATTATTTTTGTTCAAGGTATAGCATGACCCATTACCAATCACTAATTTATAGCCTTTTTCCCAAAGGGCCTTTAAAAATGCAATATGTCCAATATGCGGCAGCTTTGCTCTACCTATCCATAAAACAATCTTGTGTTCTTGTTTTTTCCAGCCTTCAAGTATTTCAAATTTATCAATTGCTTGATTCATTTTTTCCTCCTGCTTGAATTTGATGTCAAATAACAACATAAAACAATAACGCTTTTAAAAACTTTTGTCAAATATATTTTAAAAATAAAATAGCCAGACTGATGAAGTCTGCGCTACTTGCCTGCTAGCAAAGTGATCAGCAAGTCTCGGTTTGCTGGCTCAACCAGCAAAAGCCGCAAGATCTGGCTGCGAAGCCAGAGCACATGGCTGATGAGAAATCGCAAAATTTGCTCATCTAAGTCATAAATGACTACCATGCCATCTCGGACAACTACTACCTGGGTGTGCGTCTTTTCTGAAAAGTCCAAGTACATTTTCTACCTCCTTATACCTGGGTTGCCGCACTGGACACCACTCTCATCTCAACTTTTGTTCAGATGAAAGTGATGCCCTGAACAAATTTGCTAAGTTCAGGGAAAATGAAAGCCTTGAGGGAATTATCTAAAAAGAAAATTATAGAACTCTTCCCCCAAAATACCTCTCAACTCCTCGTCATCAGGACGCTGATCATAAACTGTGTTTCGGTGGCAACGTGGGCATGATGACGGAGCCAAGGCATGGCCTACGCTCGGAATGATCCCAGAGGTGACTTCTCGTCCACATTGACCGCACTTCCAGACGATTTTATCTGCTTTGCAGTCACATTTATGCAGAACAAGAGTCCATCTGGTCAATTGTCTTAGATAGTGTCTTCTCATTCGAATGCTCCAAAATTTCAAATGAATATTTCCACTACTCTCATCTCAATTTGTATTAAGCTGAAGGTAGTGCCCTGAACCAAATGTTCAGTTCAGGGATTGTTGCGAAACAATATTAATTATCCAGCGCTCCTTGCTTAGTTTGACATATGGGCAAGTACTGCTAAAGGCTTATCATCAGCAGCAACTGCCACACTGACAAAGTCAGCATCAGTCGCCTTAAAGGACAGAAATTCATCTTCACCTTCATAGGATCTGAGCAGCTTCAAAGCCTCAACAGGCGATTTGGCACGAATCACTGCCATGCCATGAGAATCCTTTCTGATGAAAATCTGGGGAAGAATGCGAGCATAAATTGATGCTGAGCTATCGGTGGTAAACTGCTGGTGTTTTCCATTCCCACGAATTTTCACCAAAAATCTGTCGCCAAACTGATGGACAACTCCAATGACTTTGTGGTGTACTGTCGTATCCTTGATCCCACAGCCTTCTGCCGCAGACATATCAAGGACCTGACCTACCTCAAAATGTTGATTCATCATTTCTTTCTCCTATCTGTACGCCCTTCGACTTGGTTTACGGTTGACCAGAAAGTGGACCAGCAGCCCGCCAAGACAGGATGCCAGCCAGATTGCAATAGAAAGTTCTGCGATCTGATGACCTGACAAACCATCAATATCAATGGTGATATCAAATAGCCAAGTCAACAAAAGCATCAGAATCAAAGCCACCAAAACTCCCCGGATCGTTCCTTTTCTATTCCTTTTCATTATGCCTCCAAGTTGTGAAATACTTGTTATTATATCATAAATTGTTAAAAAAGTCAAGTATTTTACCTAAATTTACCTTATATTTACCCTCTTTAAAATAAAAAAACACCTCAAAAAAGGCCTATTTATTTTTTTACTATTTTATATATTCTTTATCAACTTTTGCTGTAACCACAGGCATGTTAAATATTGTTCTACCTGAAATGACTGCTTTATCGTCATTTTTCCACTCTACACTGTATTTTATAATAAAATATTTCATTACAGATTGATCCATTTGTGTATCTACGATTTCAATCATTTTTTCATCATCTGGTGTAATTTCCCCATTATTAAGCTGCCAAGTGACTGCGCCACCGGTTAAAACCGTTAAAAGTGACATTCCTACAAATATAAGCCAACGAAACATAGATTTGAAAAAATAGAAATTTTTACTTGACAATTCTATACTTTCTTTATATAATATTTTCGACCATATGGCAAGGAGGGGCCATGTATACATTATGCGCTATTGATAAGCAAAATGAGCAATTCTTTGTAGACGGAATATTTTTAAATAAAAATGCCAGAGTAGTGGTTGATACTAGGGATCAGGATGTTTATCTTATTATTCTTGGTAAAGGATATGTAACCTGTTTTTCTGTTCGATTAGCCATTGCTGGCAGACATATTTTGCCTGGCTGGTCATTGAAGGATTGCATTGATATCTATTTTGCTTTTTTTCAGGATCATATTTTTCAACCAATGCAACAAAAGGCTTCATAACATAAAGCCTTTTTTTATTTTAAAAATCTTTTGCTAATTTTTCTATCTTTTTTTTCGCCTTCTTTTTTATTTCAGTTCGTTTGCTCTTTTTAATCGATAAAAATATTATAAAAAATATTGATGCAATAATTAATATTCCACTAAACAATTGAGCCCAACGAATGCCAAAGACCAATGGACTATAATCAATTCTCAAAAATTCCATGTTAAATCTAATAATTGAATAGCCTATTAGATATGAAAAGAAAAAAATTCCATTTTTAATTTTAATGTCTTTTTTGAATTTCAGCCAGACCAATGCTAGCAAAATTCCAAGCAATAAAACATTTAACAACGACTCGTATAAAAATGTTGGATGAAAATAATGATTGGATAAAAATTCAAATGGCCGGTTTGCTGGCAAAATTGGAATGCCCCAGGCTGCATCAGTTGGCTTGCCAAAAAGCTCCTGGTTAAAATAATTTCCCCATCTGCCAATAATTTGAGCAGTTACCAGGCCAATCACACTCAAATCAAAAAGTTTTAACCAGTTTATCTTTTTTATTCTGGCAAAAATAAAGGTTGCTAAAAACGCGCCAATCATAACGCCATGAACTGCTAAGCCTCCCTGCCAAACTTTAATAATTTCAATCGGATTATCTTTATAAAAAGCCCAGGCATAAATAACATAATAAATTCTACCGCCAATCAGCCCGCAGACTGCCCACCAAAATGCCAAATCAAAAAGTAAAGTCCGCCTGACCTTAAATTGCTTTGCCAAATACCAAGCCAATGTCAAACCCAGCAATCCGCCTATAACCATTAAAAAACCATACCAGTGAATGCCAAATTTTCCAATTGAAAACAAAATTGGATCTGGAATGTGTGTGTGTAATAAATAAAACATATTATTGATTTTAGCTTATAACAATTATAGCAAAAAAAGAAAAAACTTCCTATATTTATAGGAAGTCATTTGATAGGCGGTAGATCAAATCCCAAATCTACATCCCTTGACGTTTGTGTTTCAGAAATATCTTGTGGATTGCTCGTTTGCCTGCCACATTCCAAGCATTTAAAAATTCCAGATACGACAGTGCTGCTGCCAATTATATCAGAACCTGAGGTAGCTGGGACGCATGAAGTGCATCCACAATATTTGCATTTAAAATTTTCAATCTTCTCCCGCATCATTACCCCCACAGTACCAGTATTTATCTGACAAAACAATTTTATCACAAAAAATATATTTTTCAAATTATTACAGCATGTAGGCACGCAAACCGCGCGTGCCTACGTAGGGACAAGTCGCGACCTGTCCCTACATGGCGCGGAAATATTAAAGGATAGAACAATGTTCTGTCCCTACAAGCAATATCATTAAATTTAAACCGCGCCATATGCTGTAATCCCAAATCCCTGGTCTTGTAATCTTGTACAAATAAATCCTCGGGTCAGAAAAGATCTTGTATCTTAATCATGTAATCTCGTATAAATAAATTCCCGGAAAAGATCTTGTACAAAAAAATCCCTGGACATTGCCAAGGATATGTTAATCTTGAAGTTTAGCCTCAAGCTGTAGGCCAAGGCTGTTATTTAATTTGCCAGAAAAAGCAACAAGACCATCAGACCCAATGGGTGCTTTTTCCTCTATTCCAAATTTTTCATCATCTGATGGAATTGCCAAAGCTTCTTCAAATTGCGCTTGTGCATCCTGCGCATCAATTCGAGCCCGTTTACGTAGCAGTTCCTCCTTCATTCCCCCTCCTTTCGTATGGGCTGCTTACAAAATTAAACTATCAAACAAATTATTATCTGTCAAGCTGGCTTAATCTCTCACAAAGTTTATCATGTAATTCATCAAATTGCATAGCTCTTGAAGCTTTAAATAAAACCACATCTCCCGGATTTACTTTTTCAATCAACCTCGAAACAATTAATTCTCTGTCTTCTACTTTTATAAATTCACTTTCAGTATCATCCATTAGAGCTGTGGCTGCGCCAGCATATTGTCCAAATCCATATACAACATCAACTCCAAGCATTTTAGCAAATTCTAATATTTTTATATGTAATTCTTCTGTTTGCTCGCCTAATTCTAACATATCACCAAAAATAAAATAGAATCGTCCTTGATACAATGATTTAGCTGATAATATTGCTGCCATAGCTGAATCTGGATTGGCATTATAAGCATCATTGATTATTGTCACTCCATTAACTATTTGCGTCTCAAATCTCATTTTCGGATATTCAAATTTTTCAAAACCTTCCTGAATATCAAGCCAATCAATGTTAAAATGCCGGGCCACTGCAATTGCTGCCAGCATATTCATTATATTATGATCAGCAATTGCCAAATCAAACTGCAAAACTGCATTACCTTTTTTATGGACAGCTTCAAAAGACGTCCACTCATCAATGACAGTAAGATTATCAGCTCTCATTCTACAAGACGCAGCAATTCCAAATGTAATAACTTGCCTGGAATAATCACAATCTGCAATTATTTTTTCACATTGCTCATTATCACCATTTATGACAAATAAGCCATCTGGCTTTACTTGCTTTAATAATGCTGACTTTTCTCTTCTTACTCCGTCCAGAGTCTCAAAGGCTTCTAAATGAGCATGGCCAATGTTAGTAATCACCCCAACATCAGGCGTGACCATTGTCGCTAAATATCTCATTTCACCTTTTTCACTCGTACCCAATTCAAGCACTAAAAACTCTGTTTCTTCATTAATGCCAAAAATTGTTTCAGGCACACCAATTTTATTGTTATGGTTTTTATATGTTGAACAAACCTTATGCTTTGCTGACAAAACATGGGCAATCATTTGAGTAGTTGTTGTCTTACCACAGCTGCCAGTAACTGCAATTACCTGACAGTCGAACTCTGACAGCCAAAGCTTTGCCAATCTACCAAGCGCTTCAATCATGTTTTCTACAATTATAATATTTTCAATTCCCAAAATTTTTTGTTCTGTAATAGCGCAAGCGGCTCCATTTTCCAATGCTTGAGGAATAAAATTAATTCCCGTATTTATAGCCACAAACAAATCTCCAGGCTTTACTTTTCTGGAATCAAGGCAGATACCAGATATTTCGTCTGTAGACGCATCTAAAGTATAAAGTAAAGGGTCAAGCAAACCTATAACTTTTCTAAGGCTGATTATCAATTTTTACCTCCTTTCTATCAAAGAACTGAATTTGAATAAAACTTATCAAGAAAAGTATACCGTGTCAATTTTTTAAAAGAAAAAACCCCGTAAAAACGGGGCTTTCTCTCTCATTAGGCTTTTCGTTGCAATTAGCAACAATTTGTTATATAACAAAGGGAAACAATTCACCTTTGCTTAATTTATTCTAACAAATTTTAATTATGCTAGTCAACCAAGCCAAGATGTTTTGTGGATAACTACTTCTTCTTTAATTCTCGTTCAACCTCTTTCCATCTCGCTTTTAATTCTCTCCGAACTTCCTCCATAGTTTTATCAGCTGCTTTCTTTTTCTTTTTATAATCATCAACTACTTTGTCAACCACGTCATCGTACTTTTTCTTTGTCATTTTCTTTGCTTTTTCCACTTCACGTAAAATTTTATTGCTCATTTCCTTAGCTAACTTTTTAATGTCAGCCCGGGTTTGTTTTCCTGATTTTGGAGCTAAAAGCAATGCAGCCACAGTTCCAATCACAGCGCCAATCGCCGCTCCTGCTAGAAATGATTTCTTTTTACCCATAAATTATTTTTGTTAATTTTTATGTCTGTATTATATCATTTGTGTAAAAATATGTACAAGAAATATTTTAGCTTTATATTCTAAAGCCAAGGGCTGAGTATCTCTGCAAAAGCACTTTTTAACCTCTGAATCAATCCTTTATTTTTCCATCTACTTTCTTCAAAAGGCTCAGAATATTCTTTCCACTCTGTAAAAATTTTTTCTAAATCTCCGACCATTTGTTTATCTGTGAAATACGCATTGGCTTCCAGGTTCCTGTAAAAGCTGCCTTTGTCAATATTGCTTGATCCGACCATGCCTTCTTTGCTGTCAACAACATAAGCTTTGCCATGCATCATCTGAGGGGTAAAATACATTTTTACTCCGAGCTTATGCATTGCATTATAATATTTTCTGGCAGCCCACTGGACAACTTTTAGGTCTGTTCTCAATGGAATAATCAAATCAATTTTCACTCCCCTCTTTCTCGCTCTGGCCAAGGCCTTGACCAATTTTCTGTTAGGCAAATAATACGGCACAGCTAATTTCAAATTCTTTTTTGCTTTATTAATTGATTTTAAAAAACTGGCATGCACTTTTGATCTTTTGGCATGAGGAAACTGAAATAAAAATTTTAATTTTTTACTTTTTTCTAATTTTGGATGAAGCAGTTTTTTAACTTTTTTTCTATCACCACCAGCTCTGACGTATGATTTTGCAAATGCGCGGGTTAAAGACCGAACCATTGGCCCTTTTACCATTAATAACAAATCCAGCCAGTCAGCCATGAAATTTTGAATATTAACTCCGCCGATAAATCCAATCTCATTATCAATAATCATGATCTTGCGATGAGTTCTTTCCCAAAATGCCCGCCAAAATCTCATGAACTTGCCTAAAGTAACTGGATTATATATTACCAAATCAACTCCAGCCTTTTTTAATCTATCAATAGATGAAGAAGATAATTTAAAACTGCCCACTCCGTCTATTACCATTTTTATATCTAGACCTTGCTTTGCTTTTTCTGTAAGCAAATCCACAAATCTCTGTCCTGCTTCGTCATCAATAAAAATATAAGTCTCCCAATAAATGCTTTTTTGGGCTTTTTTCATTTCTTCATACATAGCATCCCAGGCATCGCGCGAAACTGAAAAAAATTGATACTGAATTGGCTGGTGGTTATTTTTCATATACATTTTAATTCTAACACAAATCACTGAAAATGAAAGATTTTTAAAAGAAGGAGACCTGATGTACATTGACAACAGGTCTCAATACGCAACGGATGCGCTTGCTCCTCAGTAATATTATAAGGTATTTGTCATTTTTTTACAAACTACCGTCCTACTGACCTACCAACCTACCGATCTAATAAAAGACTTATCCACTTAACAAAACTGTAAATCTTTGATATCTTGCCACAAGGAGGAAGTTCCTTGAAATTAACAGCAAAAAGCTGTTCTTTTTTTGACTCTATGAGCTGAGCCGGAAAGGAAGGGGAAGCTTGAAGCATTTCATAACTTTAGATGATTTTACTTTAGAAGAAATTCTACAAATAGTAGCTGATTCAATTGGCTATATTCCGTTTGCCTGGGAAAAAAGATTTCTGCCAAAAAAAGATAGACTATATGTTAATTTTAAAGATAAAATGGCATTGAAACTTATAATGATGCTCGAACCTACCAGCCGCACAGGATATTCAAATTGGCTAGGAGGGAAACTTAACCGGTTTGAAGTAATGATGCTAGCCGGCAAGGAAGCCCTGTCCCTGGCAAAATCTGAAAGCTTAGCAGATGCAGTGCGTACCCATGCTGGCACTCAACGAGCAGATATTTTAGTATTAAGAACAAAATTTGAAGGCAGTGCAAGATTTGCCAAAGAAATTTTGGCAAAATCAGGCTATCAATGCGCTGTGCACAATGCAGGAGATGGCGCAAATAGGCATCCGACGCAGGCTTTACTAAACCTGACAACAATCATGCACAAGCTGGGCAGACTCAATGACTTTACCATTGGCTTTTTCGGTGATTTAAAATATTCCAGAACTCTTAATTCAGACCTTGACGCTCTTCGCATATTAAATAATGAATATAGGAATATCAGAGTTATCACTGTTTGCGCTCCTGGCACAGGTATTCCAGATTATCGTCGGCAAGGGCTGGAAATTGAAGAATATGATTCATTTGACGCTTTCAGACAATGCGATGTTATAAGCGGCATTAGAATTCAGCAAGAAAGATATACAGATCCAATGGAAAAAGCCAGAGTAATGGGCAAATTCATTTTAGGTTTGAAAATTCTTAATTCAATGAAAGACGATGTTGTAGTCATGCATCCTGGTCCTCGCGGCCCGGAAATTGACGCAGCGATTTCTCTAGACCCAAGAGTGGTAATGTGGGAACAAATGTTTATTGGTGTGGCGACCAGAATGGCGCTGGACCGTTGGAGCTATAATCTGCTTGATGAAAAAACAACTTTTGATGATATTAAGCCTTGCCGAATTGAAGAAAAAGAAAAAGAACCAAATGAAGACAGATTGAAAAAAAGAGAGAAAGAAGGCAAAACTGATGAATATTTCAGGCCAATCCGCAGGCGAGGCACAATTATCGATCATATTACATTAGGTCTGGGCGGACCTATAAAAAGAATTATGAAAAAATTCAATGGCGCTGAAGGCCAGGGCACTGTGCATTCAGTGGAAATTGAAGGAAGAAAAGATGTAATCGTGCTTCAGGGTAAATTTCCTAAGCCTTGGTTTAAAACTATCATTGAATTTTTAAATCCTAACACCACCTTTAACATCATAGATGAAGGCTGGTTTGAAAAACAAAAAGTCAGAATTTCAGGTGCTACTATGCCGAATGCTCTGACCTGTCCAAATCCAGTCTGCATTTCCAGAAATGAGGAAGAAGCTGAATCCAGTTTTACAGTTTGTCTTCGTACTTCAAAAGCAATGTGTGACAACTGCATGCGCGAATTCACCAGAGCTGAGATTATAAAAGCAACTTTTGATATAAATGTAGAACAGCTTGAGCAAGCTAATGGGGAATAATTAAAACTCTTAGACATTCTAAGAGTTTTTTTATATTAAAAAAGAACGAATTGTTCGTTCTTTATATTATACTCCCCCTAATGAACTTCTTTCATACACATCTTTGTCTAGCTCAATTACTGATTCATATAAACGCAGGATCTCCTGCATTTCATCTTCAAGAGGAGCATTTGTTCGCTCACCACGTCCTTGCTGAGATTCTTTCAATTTTTCCTTCAATCCTTCAAGCTTATCGAGCAATTCTTTTCTATTTGAAGGGTTACGGTCTTTAATACGTTCCACAAAATCTGTCAGCCTCTCTGCGATCATACGCAGATCAGGATCAAATTGCGACAGATACTGCTCATGCTTTTTGAGCCTGGCAAGTTCTGCTTTTTTCATTTTAGATTTTTTTTCAAAAGAATGAAGGAAATTAAATGAAAACACTACCATTATAAATCTAATTATTCCAGTTACAATAATAACAGGTAAAAAGAAAACCGAAAATGCAACTGCGGTCAAATCTGCTGGCACATACCAGAACAAGAAGTATTTACTATATCCAAATCCTTTATATATCTTTTCATAATCATATGCCCAAACACAATTATAAATTCCGACTACTAGCAGAATTGATATATAGAAAAGAAGTACCATACCAATTATTCCAAAACTTTGCGGCAGCCATTCAGCTGAATATATATACACCCAATAGCCCAATTTTTCTGATAAGATAGGTTCTGCTGTGGCCTTTAGTTCTTTTGATTCATGCTCTTTTGTGCTATATACTTTAACCATCATTTCCAGATCTCCTGGAGACTGGGCTTCTATACTTTTTATTAATGCAATCATTTCAACAAAGTCAGCAGTTTTATCTTCGAATTTACTCATTGCCTTAACAAATAAAGACAAAATGCCTTCAAACTGAACACATGACTCATCATATTCAGCCTGATCAAGATTTGAAATACAGCTGTAAAAATCATTTTCTTCCTTGATTTTATTATTCTCAGAAATAATTTTTGCATTTTGCTTATTTGCCAGCTCAATTTTTATATTGTTAAAACTTGAGATCCTTGTCATATAGTTTGAGTAAACTATTGCTATTGACGCATGAAATATCACAAAACAAACAATCCAGGTAATCAGGCCAGCTTTTGTAATATCCCAATACTCTCTGCCAGTGATCTTCATTAGGCCCCTCCTGACCAGTTGATGTCAAAAAACATTAGATTTTACTTTAGCTCAATACACTAATTATGTCAATTATAAGCTATTTTTATGCAAATTTTACTCTCTTGCAATATTTTTAGACTTGTGCTAAAATATCACTACTGTAACTACAAGATCTACAGATCCTCTACAGATAATACAGATATCCGTAATATCAGTAATCATCCGTAGATCCGTAACCAATATGAAGAAAGACATACATCCAAAATACTATAAAAATGCAAAAGTTACCTGCGCATGCGGTAATAATTTTGTTACTGGCTCAACTCAGGAAGAAATAAAAACTGAGCTTTGTTCAATGTGCCATCCTTTCTTTACTGGCAAACAAAAAATCGTCGATACTGCCCGCAGAGTAGAAAAATTCCAGGAAAAAATGGCAAAGAAAAAACAAGTGGCTGCAGGACGAAAAGGCAAAACTGCAAAACGAAAAGCAAAAGCAGCAAAGAAAAAAGCAACTGCCAAAAAATAGCTATCTTAAATTGATCTCCCAAAAAGAGGCATTGGTTTTCATTGCCTGAAGTTAAGGGAGATTTTTTGATAGAAGAGGGCTTAAGATGGCCTGAGAAGGCTTTAGAGGTTTAGGGGAAAAGAGGAAAAGGAGGCTGCCTTCTTTACCTATCTACCTCCTCACCCTCTTATGCCCCCTTCTACCCTCTCAAGTCTTCTAACATGTTATACTAATTATATGAAACAACAAATAGATAAAATCAAAAAACAATTTAAAAAACTGGAAGACCAGCTTTCTGATCCGGCTGTGCTTAAAGATGCTCAAAAATTAAAAAATATTTCTTCAGAACATGCTGATTTAAAAGATTTAGTTGAGATAATTGAAAAGCATGAAACAGTGCAAGATAATTTAAAACAAGCTCAGGACACATTAAAAGACAAATCTGCTGATGATGAATTAAAAGAATTGGCTAAGCAGGAAATTGAAGATCTTGAGAAAAAAATCTTAAAGCTGGAGAATAAACTTAAAATCGCTTTGCTACCCAAAGATCCAAATGATGCTAAAAATGTAATTATGGAAATCAGAGCTGGAGCAGGCGGTGATGAATCTGCGCTCTTTGCTGCTGATCTTTTCCGCATGTATTCAAAATATGCAGAAAGCAAAAAATGGAAAACGTCGCTCTTAAGCGCCAATCGAATTGGGATCGGTGGATTTAAAGAAGTCATTTTTGAAATCACAGGAAAAAATGTATTTGCTGACATGAAATATGAAATGGGCGTTCATCGGGTGCAAAGAGTACCGGAAACTGAAAAACAAGGGCGGGTCCATACTTCAACTGCCACTGTAGCTGTTTTACCAGAAGCTGAGGAATTTGATTTTAAAATTGATCCAACAGATTTACGCATAGATACTTTCTGCGCTGGCGGCCATGGCGGACAGGGAGTGAATACTACATATTCAGCGGTCAGAATAACTCATACGCCTACAAACACCGTAGTTTCATGCCAGGATGAACGATCTCAGGCTCAAAATAAAGACAAAGCAATGCGGGTCATGCGATCAAGACTTTATGATCTTGAACAGGAAAAAGCGCATAAAGAAATGGCTGAAGCCAGAAAATCTCAGGTCGGCTCAGGCGACCGCTCAGAAAAAATTCGTACTTATAATTTCCCGCAGGACAGAATCACTGACCACCGAATCAAAAAAAATTGGGCAAATATTCATGGGATTTTAGATGGTGAGATTGAGGAAATTATTAAAACAATAAGGGAAGAAGATACTAAATTGAAATTAGAAAAGCAAAAATAATCATTTGGCCTTGACTATGACAATCAAGCAAACTTTACAAAAAGCCATTCAAAAACTAAAATTAAAAAAAATCCTCAGTCCAAGATTAGATGCTGAGGTTTTGTTGGCTTTTGTTTTGAGAAAAGACAAAACTTTTCTTTACACTTATCCAAATAAACAATTAACTTCTGCTCAGCTTAAAAAATTTAATCAATTAATTTCCAAACGATTAAAATATTGGCCTGTCTCCTATTTAATTGGTCAAAAAGAATTTTATAAATTGCCATTCAAAGTCAATCAAAAAGTTTTGATTCCCAGACCTGAAACTGAACTAATGGTTGATGAGGTTTTAAAACTTAATAAAAAATGGACAGTTTCAGACATTGGCACAGGATCAGGCTGTATTGCCATTGCTCTGGCAAAAAATGGATTTAATAAAGTTTATGCAACTGATATTTCAAATTCAATTTTAAATCTGTCCAAACAAAATGCAAAATCTAATAAAGTCTCAGGAAAAATTAAATTTTTAAAAGGAAATCTTTTCAAGCCTCTTCAAAAAAATAAAATTGATATTGTAGCAGCCAATCTACCCTATCTTTCTAATAAAGTATTTAAAACTCATATTAAAATGTTTCCTTCACTGAAATATGAACCGAAAACCGCATTGAATGCACCGCTTGAAGGGCTTTATTATTTTCAGCAGCTTTTTGAACAGCTTTCAAATGCCAAATACAAACCAAAATATATATTTATAGAAATTGATCCTGATCAGGCTGAAAAAATGAAAAGGCTGATAAAAAACTATTTTAAACCCAAATCAATTCAAATAAAAAAGGACTTGTGTGGAAAAAAACGGCTGGTGATTGTAAGACTATAGTTATTGACATTAAAAACAAAATGCGCTATTGTTAATTGTTCTGGCAAGGAGGTGCAACATGCCAAACATTGAGATTCATGGTTATCTACAATCTCACAAACTTCTTTCTGAAGAAATATGCCAGAAAATCATTAAAGGTTTAAAAAATACACCAATCGCTAATGAAGTTGTGATTACTGTTCATCACACAGAATGCCTTGATTTAGACGGATCAATCTCTCCATTCTTCCGAGTCCTTTACACTGAGGATGATCCAATTGATACAGTCATTGCATTTTTGCATCAAACCTTTGACATGGGGATTGAGCTTCAGCCTTTAGCCAAGTTTATTAAAGCAAGAAGTGAATCATAGAACTATTGACATAACAATAAAAACATGTAACGTAATAGACACATAGGTCAATACCTAAAGGAGGTGAAAATGTCCATTGACATCAAATCAATAATCTCGCAATTCCAAATTCCTGGAAAATATATTTCTGCACAAGCTTTTGGAAATGGTTTAATTAATGACACATTTGTTGTCGTGTTTGAACATGAGAATCAGACTATTCGCTATATTTGTCAGCAGATAAATAAAGCTGTCTTTTCAAATCCTAAACAAGTAATGCACAATATTCAATGTGTAACTTCTCATGTCCGTAATAAACTAGAACAGCAAGGATTTGAAGATATAGCAAGAAGAGTTTTAACTCTCGTACCTACTAAAGATGGTGATTTATATTATTGTGATAAAAATGAAAATTTCTGGCGACTCTACCTTTTTATCGAAGGGACGTCGACCTGTGAAACCACTCCAACATTACATCAAGCGTATGAAGCTGCCAAAGCATTTGGAGAATTTCAGGCTAGAATCGCTGACATCGAAAGTTCAAAATTATTTGAAACAATCCCAGATTTTCATAATACACCAAAAAGATTTGAGGTGTTGCAAAAAGCATGTGCTGATGATGTTTGCCAACGCCTGAAAACCTGTAAGAGCGAGGTTCAATTTGCAGAAGAAAATATAGAAATTGCCCAAAAACTAGCCAAGCTACATAGTAGTGGAAAAATCCCTCAAAGAATTGTTCATAATGATACAAAATTCAATAATATTCTTTTTGATAACGAAACTAATGAAGGTATATGCGTAATTGATCTGGATACTGTAATGCCAGGTTTATCACTGTATGACTTTGGTGACATGGTCAGAAGTGCAATGAAATTGGCTCCAGTCAATGAGCACATGGACTTGTTCAAGGTTTTGGTTATAGGATATTTAACTTCCATGAGAATGGTTCTTAGCTCAGATGAAATAGAGCTTCTGCATTTTTCACCCGTGGTAGTAACATTTGAATTAGGAATTCGATATTTAACTGACTATCTTTTAGGCGATATATATTTTAAAACCACTCATCCTGAACAAAATCTTGAAAAGTGTAGATTACAATTCCAGTTAGTTAAAGCTATTGAATTAAAAGAATGGGAAATGTCTGAGATCGTATTTCATAATAAATACTACTAAATTTATAAGGGCATCAAATGTCCTTTTTTGATATAAAAAAACCTGCCGCACAATGCAGCAGATTTTTTATCCCCATTTATTCCTTAATCATTATTTCCACCAAGGGCTTTTGATCCCATGAATTTTCCTTGTCCACCATGACCCATAAATTTTTTATTTTCCCCACCAAACATATTTTTGGCCATGGTCTTTAATTTTTCCAATATTTTGTCCAATTGGCTTGAATTTATCACACCTTCATCTACTAATTCCTGCAAAGGCTTTTCAATACCTTGAAATCGATTTCCCATTTTATTACCCGGCTTTTTAAGCATTTTACCGCTTTCAATAAATTCTAATTTTTTCTCATATTCTTCTTCAGTAATCTTTCCTTGTTCTAGCAAATCTTCTAATCGTGCTTTTTCAATGGACTTTCTTCGTTCTGCCATTTTTTCATGAAACTCTGTCAAAGTAAATCCAGCTTCTTCAACTAACTCCTGCATCTTTTTACCGCTTTCTAAAGTCGATTTCAGTTCATCTACTGACATGTCTAAAAGTTCTGCCTGGGCTGCTAAAATTTCCTCATGTTGCTGCTCCATCAATCCTTGTTTTTCCTGCATCAATGCCAATTTTTCATCAGCTTCTTCCTGAGTAATTTTTCCATCTGCAACCAGCTGATTTAAGTTTTCCTGCATTTTCTCTTCAGCTTTTGCCTGAACCGCTTGTTTAAAACTTTCCTGTGTATAGCCAGCTTCTTCAATAATATCTCTCATTGTCATACCACTATCAATTTTTGATTTAATTTCTTCAGCACTTAAACCCAGAATTTCAGAACTGATATCTTTTGCATGACCGAACATTTGCTTTTTATGACCCATTTTCATCCCAGGACCAAATGCTTTTTTATCAAATTTATGGCCCATGCCTTCGCCCATTTCAGAGCCCTGCCATAAATTTCCGTCATAAGCTAATGCTGGGGTGGTTAATAATAGACCTAAAAGAACAATTGAGATGATTAATGCTTTTTTCTTACTCATAATTTTTTTTAGTTAATTTTTAGTAAATTGTACAATTTGATCTTTCTGTATATTAATACAAAATCCAGTTGATTTTCTTTCACTGCTATGTTATTGTTTTCTAAGAGGTTCAAAGCCATAGGAGGAAGACATGAACGACAAACAAACCAGAATTGAATTGGCACGTAAATGCGAGCATCCATCAGTCGATGAAATGATCGAATTATATCAGAAAGCTAAAGAAACCGGAGAAGTACCTGATGAATTTCAATTTGCTGCTAGATGCTTTCCATGCAATCATAGAGTGGGGGCATTTCTTGATGGCCTTCGAGGCCATGGATTACGAAATATTCCATCCACTTTTGATCCAATAGGAGCAATGGCTATCAAAAAAGCTGACCATGTTTGTCTGACAGTGCCTGAACTTTCTGATCAATTTCGTGCTGACCCACGTGCATTAAAAAATAAACTCTATTTAAATGGGAATAGAGTTTGTGATAGTTGCTGTGACCTTTTTGAATTTGCATGGGATCGACACAAAATGGAGCAAGTAAAGAAAAAAATTGAAGCTCAAGCTTCTCGAGTATAATGACAATTCGCGCGAAATCATATATCGCGCGTTTTTTAATTTGTACGTCCGGGGCAGACAGGCACGCGCCATAGGCGCGGCCTGTGTAGGGACAGAATATTATTCTGTCCCTACCATCCGTCCGCTCCTGGCGGGCGGATATGCCCCGGCTATAAAAAAACGTCCGCCATAGGCGGACTATAATTCATTGCTCATTACCGATTACACTTTACTCTTTAATTTCTATTACATCACTATACAATTCCTCCACCTTTTCCAAATCCTGATCTGACAAATCATTATCAATTCTGGCAATATATTCATCATTTGTGCTTTCAATAATAAATTTTATATCATCTGACGCATAATTATTTGCAACTTGTTCTGGATAATATGATTTTTTATAACAAAGCTGCCAATACGGCGGTTCAGCCACTTTTAATTCCTGAATGTTTTCATCTGCTGATAATTTTTCCAATGTCTGTTCTCTATCTTCAACTGGAATTTCAATTAAAAAACAATTTTTTGCATACAAATCTTCAATTACAATGTCTGATGATGCATTAAAATCCTGCCAAAAATCTTTTATAAAATTATGAGTGGCGATTGGATCTTCTTTGAGAAAAAATTTTGTAAAATATATTCCTTCGTCTTCTTCCTCAGCTTGAACATATTTTTGTTGCCCTGCTTTCTTTTTCACTTCCTCAGCCAATTCCATCATTTCTAATTCATGGATTGGATTAAAGCTGTCTGTATCTAAATATTGGCTAAAATCAAAATCTGGCTTTTTTGAAAATAAATTCTCTCCTTTTACAAAATGATAAAAGTATATAGAAAAACCAGCAACAAAAATTACAATCACTCCGATGACGTAAATATAATCTTTTGTTTTATTTCTTTTATTTGCCATAAATTAATACTGAACTTTTGGGAAATGATCTGGCACAATAGTTATCCAAAATTTCCCTTCAAGCATTTCTATTTCATTATCCTCTGAATCATAAAATCTTAAACGATCCTGGCTATTCTGTTTTTTCCAAACTCCAACGATTGCCTTCCCGTCCTGAAAAACTATTGCCTCACCTTCTCCAATTGTTTTTGTAAACAATCTGCCATAATCATCAATTACGCTCAGCTTGGAATATGCTATTGCTAAATTTTCTACAGAAATATCCTCATTATCTTCAGTTTTATACAATCTGCCAGTTTGAAATCTGGTATAAACATTATCTTCCCTGTCATAATTCCATACCACGTCATAAGTATAATTATTAAAACTGATTTTTACTATCTGCTCCTCTGGTCTATCCTCTAAATCAGATTCTTTTTTAAAAATCCAAGTATCAAATTCAGCTTTCTCATCCCAATTTCTGTCATCAATAGCCTCTTTGATCAAATCGCTTGAAGAATAAACATTATGAGGTGCGTATCTGTTTCTTGACCGCCAAAAGTATTTTGACCAAAAAAACTGATCCAAATCCTTCATACCTGATACCCGAAGCTCTTCTAAAGCCTGAGGGCTGCCGCCTACATGTAAATATACAGGATCAAATGCAGCCGCCCAATCCAAGTAATATGGCCTGGCTGATCTGATCGGACCAATTTTTTCAACTTCAGCATCACCTGGAAAAACTGCCATAAACCTGGTAATAGTCGACTCAGCAATTGCTTCAAAAACCACGCTTGCTTTATCTATCCCAGCCAGAGGCCTGGCTTCAATATGATTTTCAATCATCACTGCCCACGGCGTCAGATTTGTCATTCCTTTTTTTTCAACACACGCATTATCTAATAATCTTTTGTATTTGCATTTCTGTTCAACTACGAATTCTTCTCCATTTGCCTTTGCGCCATTTACTCCATTTGTCTTTGGAGCAAATAGAAATGAAGCTGTTATGGCTAAACCTAAAACTAAAATAAAAATCAGCAAAGAAACTATTTCTTTGTCTTTGTACCAAATAATTTTTTTGTTTTCAATCATATAAAAATAAAAGTGTCTAATTTATAAGACACTTTTATTCTATCATATTTTTTATTTTTTTTCACTTAATTTATTCTTTCTTTTCTCCTTTATCAGCTTCTTTTTCAGCTGGGGCTTCATCTTTCTTTGGTTCTTCGCCTTCTTCACCTGGTTCTTTTTCCTTTCCTTCAGCATCTTCAATCTTTTCAAGACCTTCTTCTAATTCTTCTGTCGGCGCTTCTGGCTCGACCTCTTCTTCTTCTGGCTCTGTTACAGATGCGATTATTTCCTCAACATTGATTAAAATCTCAATTTCTTCTGGCAAATTCAAATCTTTTACATAGATAAAATCGCCAAACTCTTTTAATACACCCAGGTCAACTTCTACATTTGCAATTTTTTCTAAATCTTTAGGAAGACAACGAACTGGAACACTATCTAAGGTTTTTACTAAAATAGCGCCAAGCTCTTTTACAGCTGGAGCTTCATTAATAAATACCAGGCTAGCTTCAGTATCAATTTTTTGACCTCGTTTGATTTGATAAAAATCAACATGAATAGGTTTTTCTGAAACCGGATCAAACTGGATATCCTTAATCAAAACTTCAAACGGTTTTGATTCTCCATCAACGGATAAATCAATAAGCCCACTCTCTCCAATCTCATCATATACCTTATTTAAATCCTGATCTCCGATTTCAACTAAGATATTTTCTTTTACTTCAGGCCCATAAATAACACCTGGAACCTTCATATTATTATGTGGACTTCCATTTTTTTTATCCTCCCTTTTTTTTACAATTAATGAATATGGCATATCTTTTATTATTAATAACTTTTGGTTCTAATAATTCGTATAAATTCTTTTGGATTATTAATTATTTCCTTTGCTTCTAAAACATCATCAGCACAAACCGGGCTACTTTCTAAAAATTTAATCGTTTCTACACTTTGAAGATCTGTGATCAAACCAATACTATTAACACCTCGTGGACCAGCGACAATTAGCACTAAAAGACAACTTTTACACTTCCTGCACTGTAAGTGCAAAAGATGAGCATTTTCCTTTTCATCTAAAATATTAATTTCAGAAGGATAATAAACTGACTTACAAACAGGGCAATTACTGATGATTTTTAATTGAGGATTTTTTGGATCCATAACCCAATTTTCATATTACTTAAAAAGTATAGCTGGTAATAATCTATTAGTCAAGAGTAGGCCATTTTTATTGGTTACTTCTAACAACGATGCTTTGACATACGCCTAATAAGCCTAAAGTTAAAATAAAAAAACTACCGCCAGCACTTAGTAAAGGTAAGGAAATCCCTGTCACTGGCACTAGACCCATATTCATGCCAATATTTACAAAAATATGCAGTACAAACAAACTGGTCACCCCTAGAACGAAAAACATGGCAAAATCATTTTCCGCCATTTGCGCCGCTCTGACCAGTCTCCAAAAAATAATTCCCCATAATCCAAGCACTAAAATTACGCCTAAAAGTCCAAGCTCCTCTGCTATTACAGCAAAAACAAAGTCCGTCTGGCTTTCCGGAATAAATCGCAGCTGACTCTGAGAGCCAAAGCCCAATCCCCTGCCTAAAACTTTTCCAGAACCAATCGCAATGGTTGATTGAGCCACATTGTAACCGCTGCCCAGAGGATCCCTGCCCGGATCTGTAAAAGTCAATATTCTTTCCTTCTGATAATCCTGTAAAACAACAAGCCAGGAAAAAAGCAAAACAGAAAGAACTATTAATACTAAAAATGTAATATACATTTTTTTAACTCCGGTTAGCATTAAAACAATAAACCAAATTGCTAATAAAACCGCGGCTGATCCCAGGTCTGGCTGCATCAGCACCAATACCACAAAAATAACTGTACCCAAAAGACTGATAAAAATATGTTTTGTTTGGTTGAATTGCTGATAACGGTTACTGAAAAATTTTGCTAAAAAAATAATCAGAGCGATCTTTGCAAATTCTACAGGCTGAAATCCAAATGTTCCAATGGCAAACCATCCGGTAGTACCTCTGATATTTTTACCAAAAATTAGAACTAAAACCAGCAACACCAATGTAACAATATAAATCACTCTGCTATATGACCGAAAAAAATTATAATTTAGCAGACTAAAAAATAAAAAAACCACCAAGCCAATAATTACAAAAATTACTTGTCTGTTAAATCCTGACGCATCACCCTCTTCATAGCTTAAATTAACGCTATAGATAGCGCTTAATCCTAAAATAATTAATAACAAAATAGCTGTAAATAAAATCCAGTCAAATTTTCTTAATTTTTGCAAAACTATGCTCATACTTTAATTTCATCTTATTCTAAAATCTTTAATAAATCAATATAAAAATACCAGTGATGTTGGTGATTTTATAGTTGAGGTTTCGTTTGCTATAGCTTTTAATTTAAAACATCTTTACGTCAATAGTATCGGGGGTCTGGGGGGCTGATTGCCCCCTGAGCGATCTTGGAACTCAATCATCACTTCGCATTTGAAGCCTCCCAGCGGTTTTTGGTTACTTTTTGGTGTCAAAAAGTAACTTGGCGCAAGCCAACATTGAAAAAGGCAAAGCAGGCTTTTTGCCTGTATTGTAAAAGATTATTTTTTTATTAATAAAAAAATCCTAATTCATCAGGATTCCATATTTTTATTTTTTACTTTTTAATTTTTACTTTTTGATTTTATTTCTGTTCTCCAATAACCTCTCCAAAACCTTTATATGAATCTGGATTTAAAATATCAACCTGAGGTAATACAGCCACCCTATTAATTGCAGGCAAAGATCCTGGCCAGTTCATAATCACTTCCCTTTCTTCTAAAGCATCCAGGCTTCTCAAATGATATGTGTTCATTGCCCTTAAATTTTGTCCAGAATAAAGTAAAATTATAACATCAATATTCCAAAAATTCTGCGGCGAATTATTTTCAATTGTAAACTTTACCTGATTTATAGGATTCTCTCCTTCAATTCCAGTTTGTCTGGCTGGCAAATATAAAATGTCTGTTACTTCAAATTGCATTAGCTGCTCTTTTAATTCATTATAATCCGGCACCTTTTTCCATTTCAGATCATCAATTACTAAATCTGCGCTCAGGCTACCTGTTCTCTCTTCATTTAAATTAACTAAATACATTGTCTCCCCTGGAAGCACATAGCTTGTTTCTAAATCTGTAGATGCGCCGCCAAAATCAAAATGATACATTAATTCTTCTACATACCATTTATCATTAGGATTAGTAACCGTAGTATATAAATCATAATTTTCTCCAGCCCTAATGACCTTTACGTCATCTATTAAAATATTCTGCGGTGTACTGACCCGATTAATGTAATCCCAGTTCAATGATACAGTCCGGGGCGCATACAACTGGCGGTTTGCTGAATAACTTATTAAATAATGATCCAAAAGCCCGTATGTCCCATAAATCAAAAAAGCACCAGCAATTACAATTGCAGTTACTGTTGCCATTTGTTTAACAGTTTGTCTATGGCTAAGCCACCAATAACCAAATTCTAATTCAGGAGCTGCTTTGATCTCCTTTGGTTTTGGAGCCTCAGCCTTCTGTTCTTTGGATTTCTTGTCGTCCGACTTGTCCGCCGTAGCTTTAGCGAAGGACGATTCAGTTTTTTCGTCTTTAGGTTTTTGATTTCCAATCTGAAATGCCATACGCATATATTATAACATAATTTCATAAAGCATGGAACATGCAGCATAAATCAAAAAAGTCAGCCTATTTAAGACTGACTAATACAAACTACTTACTCAAAAAGAAGATGCAATACTGAGGAATTTTCCTTTTTCGATTTCTTATATTTTTCAACCAATCTTTTTTTATCTGACATTAAAGTTATTGCTCCAAGGCCATGAGACACACCCTTGCTGCAAATTGCTGGATATTCTTTCTGCCATACTAAATGTACGCCCTCTTCATGTACACCGAGCACAAGACCTAGACCCTTCAGAATTCCTGGTAAATCAATATGCCAAACAGCCATCCTTTTTTGCTGCTTACGTGTATAAAATTTTAACAATTGTTTTGGCTCTGCATCCCACCCGATCATACATTGTATTCGGAGGTCATATTTTCTGGTAGTGCTATCAAAAATACCTGGTGCTGGATGAAAACGCGACTGACCAGATTCGCGTATCGGATAAAGCGAACCATCTCGAATTCTTTCTTGTATATCAAATTTATCAAGGATATCATGTTGATATGCTTTTTCAATTGCCTTTTGTAAATCATCTACTGGCCTGGCATTTAAATCATCAGGATCAGGATTAAAATCGATAACCTGATCGTCAAAACACGCTTTCCTCAACGTAGGGAAAGCCTCTAAAATCTGATGCCAAGTATTTAATGCTGTAATAACGGGCATTAATATATCCGGAAAGTCTTCCTGCACTTCTATTGGCTGATCAAATAATGCCTTTCTTTGCATATACATTTCTGCATATTGATAAACCAGCAAAGGATTATTACATGCTGTCAAAAATTTTAACAGCATTATAGTCTTTTCTGGTTCAAACATTATTACAGTAATTGGAATTGTCTCATCCAGCGAGACAATTTCCTTTGGCAAGAGTATACTTATTTCTCTAAGGCTGGGGACCAAAGCTTCAAAAGCATGTTCCCAACCGTCTAAATGATATTTAGCCAGCCAGTTGCCCAGCACCCTTAGATCACCATGCAAATCATCAAATCTTTTTCTGAATTCTGATCGACTTGTGCTTGTTTTGATTAATTCAAGCAGCACATCTAAAACAGATGCACCCAATTTTCCACGTTGGCGTTTGAACACATCATTGCCTGCCATTTTTTCAAGCAGCAGCTGATGTTGTTCATCCTTACTCGGGACTTGACCTTCAGGCACTTGCTTCTGTGGCATAATCCACCTCCTTGAAGCACATCTGAAGCCATACCTCTTGAGAAGTATGTATGTTCATTGCATGGAAAACCCACCCAATGCCGCTTCTTGAGAAACGGATTTTGAAAGTACAACCAGAAGTGATCTGGTCATATAACTTTAATAAAAATATTTGATTTCGTCAATAACTGTATTAAATGGCTTTGTTTTTAGAATTGATAATTGTAAATTATTTAAAAATTGGTAAATTGAAAATTAAACCACATATCAAAACCGCATCCTAAAATATCCACACTACCCTTGAACATTCCAAACGAAAATACTATCATTAATAAATGAGGATTCCAAAACCGGAGTCCTTTATTGCTTGAAATTAGTTCCTTAACATATAAAGGCTCAACACCATGCAAGACAAAACTGACCACAGCATATCACTTGTGTTTAGAATAGATGAAGATCTGCAAAGTGCACTTTCAGCTTTTGACCCTGGTTTAATATGCTCAATCGGCATTGATCCGCAGGCTGAAATATTGTCAATTACAATTCTGGAAAATAATGCTATTCAAAAAGCAACAAGCGGAGCTCAGATAAATCTTACCTTTACCACAAAACCACGTTTTATTTACATCAGAGGAATGATTCAACTGCCTCAGGGCCATTATTTAACCGCGATTGACAGAGGATATTTTGATAATCACAAAAGAATAATCATTCAAACTCTTAATGTGTTAAAAAAAACGTTTGCTCATCTGTCAGATTTATATCTTATCTGTCCAGACCGGCCGGTTGACTTTTTACTCTCAAATGGAAATAGATGGCAAAAATTTCAAACTAACATAGATACTGCGATCAGCCTGCCTGGCGGATCTATCCTCGCAAGTATTAATGGGCAATTAAAAGTAATGTATTTTCATGATGTGGCAAAATTTCTCAAATCATTTGAAGAAACCTGGCATCCTATTATAAGTAATACAAATCTGGGCAAAGTAACCTATATCAGCCGCAATCAGCAGACTCCAATAGTCACCAGTTCTGACGGTCAGATATTTTCAATCGCTATTCAGGATGATAGAAAAACAACTATCACAGGTCATATTCCCAGATCTCAAGTTAGGCAAATGATCGGACCAATTGCCAATCACCGTGATGTTTTAGCTGCTGTTATAGATCAATCTTCAGATTCAGTAACTGCTTTGCTCTATAAAATGCGAAAAAGAACCTAATTTCAAGCAATATTTTAGCTTTCAGACACCTCTGAAAGCTTTTTTATTTACCCACTTTTCCTCTTTCCAAACTGTAATATATTTGCTATAATAATTATGTAATTTTACTAAAAAAGAATTGCTAAATATGCCTAAAAAAGCAACAAAATCGAAGCAAAAAACACCAAAAGGAAAAAAAGGATACACTGCTGAAGAAATTACAGTACTGGAGGGTCTTGACCCAGTTAGAAAAAGACCTGGAATGTATATTGGAAACACCGCCTCAGAAGGTCTCCATCATTTGATCTGGGAAGTAGTTGATAATTCCATTGATGAAGCAATGGCCGGTTTTTGTAATCATATTGTTGTTCGAATTTTACCTGATAATATAATTGAGGTTACTGACAATGGTCGCGGTATTCCAGTTGAAATTCATAAACAAACCAAAAAGTCAGCCTTGGAAACGGTTATGACCATTCTTCATGCTGGTGGAAAATTCGGACAGGGCGGGTATAAAGTGTCTGGCGGTTTGCATGGTGTCGGTGTCAGTGTGGTAAATGCCCTATCCAGCTGGGCTAAGGTTGAAGTAAAACGGGATGGAAGTTTATACGAACAAGAATATAAAATAGGTAAAGCTCAAAAAAAAGTAAAAAAAGTTGGCCCTGTACGCAAAACTTCAAAAGTCAATCCGCTAGATCCAGGAGCTTCATTTCAACAAGGAACAAAAATTACCTTTACACCTGATGACAGTATCTTTACTGAAACCGAATACAAATGGGAAAAGGTGTTAACTCACCTGCGCCAGCAGGCTTACTTAACCAAAGCAGTAAAAATTACTGTTATTGATCTCCGGGACAAAAAAAATTCTAAACTTCATAATTTCTATTTTGAAGGAGGTATAGCTACTTATGTAAAGATGCTGAACAAAAAAGACGAATCAAAACATGAAAATATTTTTTATGTTGATAAAACAATAGATGAAATACAGGTCGAGATTGCACTCCGATACACTTCTGAATACCAGGAAACAGTGCTGGCCTTTACCAACAACATTCAAAACCCAGAAGGCGGCATGCATATTGTTGGATTCAGAACCGGTCTAACCAGAACGCTAAATACATATGCGCGTAAACATAATATTTTAAAAGAAAAAGATGAAAACCTAACAGGTGAAGATGTACGCGAAGGCCTGACTGCAATTATTTATGTAAAAATAAAAGATCCGCAGTTTGAAGGACAAACCAAGGCGAAACTGGGAAATACTGAAGTTAGGCCTGCAGTTGATACTGTTTTATCTGAAGCACTAGAAGCATTTTTGGAAGAACATCCTAAAGATGCTGAGGCAATTATTGGCAAAGCCTTATTAGCAGCTCAAGCCAGAAGAGCATCTCGGGCGGCCAGAGAAACAGTTCTTCGAAAAGGCGTACTCGACGGTTTGACTCTGCCAGGCAAACTGGCTGACTGTTCAAGCCGGACGGCTGAAAAATGTGAAATATATATTGTTGAGGGAGAGTCAGCCGGCGGTAGTGCTAAACAAGGCAGAGATCGTGAATTTCAGGCCATTTTACCATTACGCGGAAAAGTCATTAATGTCGAAAAAGCTCGCTTAGATAAAATACTGGCAAACAATGAAATTAAATCTTTAATCATTGCAATGGGAACAAATGTTGGCGAACAATTTGAAATTGACAAATTGCGATATGATAAAATTATTATAATGACTGATGCTGATGTAGACGGATCTCATATCCGGACTTTACTGTTAACTTTATTTTATAGATATTTTCCAGCATTAATTACCAAAGGGCATCTTTTCATTGCCCAACCGCCGCTTTACAGCATTAAAAAAGGCAAGGAAATGGAATGGGTTTATTCTGAGATTGAAAAAGATGAAATGATTGCTAAAATGTCAAAAACGAAAAGTGCCAAGCCAAAGGCTGTAAAGAAAAAAGAAGATGAAGGCGAGGCAGGCGCAGAAGCTGATGAAAGCGCTGAAACAAAAACTGGCGTTTCAGTTCAGAGATATAAAGGTCTGGGTGAAATGAATCCTGAGCAGCTCTGGAAAACAACAATGAATCCTGAAACGCGGCAAATGAAAATAGTTACCATAGAAGATGCTGAAAAGGCTGATGAAATATTTGATGTGTTAATGGGTTCTGATGTTGCTCCTAGAAAAAAATTTATTCAAACTCATGCTAAATCTGTTGAAAATTTAGACGTTTAATTAATACCTATACAAATTAACCGCTGATTGACCTTAGCGGTTTTAATATTGACAAAAATAAAGGCTTATGATAAAATAAAACATCGTTGTTCGTTTCAAACTCACAACCATTGGAGGAAAAAAATGGTTGCACTTAAGCATTCTAAAAGTCCTATTGGCACTTTTAATCCTGAATGGGGACATATATATGCAGTTTTCTCTGCTTTTGATAACAGCTCTATTGCTTTTATGACATATATTGGAGATTACAATACTGAACATATGAGAGTGATCTTTAAAGATAGAGTTCTAGCAGATGGACATGGAGCTAATGTAGAATCTGCTTTTTCATTTGATGGTAAAAAAATGGCAGTGGCTATTAAAGAAGGTAATCCGCTTCGATATGTCATTTATATAAATGGTGCAAAGTTCTATGAGCTTGATCCGATTTATGATAATCTCTACCACTTCATGTGGATTTCAAATGATGAACTGGCTTGGGAAGCCTGGATTCTTGAAGACAATAACGGCCCCATCAAAGAAAATCATAAATATATTAACGGAAAGAAAGTATCTGACTTTGGCATCACTCCCTTTGGTTATGGTCGCACTTCACAAATTTTTGTTAAATCAGGTAATGAAGAATTTATTGTCTTTGATGATGGCAGCCGCTCTGAAGTTCAGCCGCTGAGAAAACACTGGCCATTTGGATTACCGACTACAACAACAGATGACAGTCCACAACCTGAAAAAGAATATAATGAACAAATTGACAGAGTGCGAGTGGTCTTTAATGGCCATAAGGGGCCTTGGTTTGATGATATTGAAAGCGGTGGCGGACTCAGAACCTTTGCCTTTACTGATGATCAATCAAAACTTGCGTATTTGGGAATTCGATATGCAAAAATTACAAATCTAATAGCTCCTCTTTTCGGCAAAGCACTTGAACGTGCATTTGAAATTGAGGACAAAACAGGTAAGGTACCTTGGTGGGCTAAGCCACTTACTTTACTTTATAATCCATACTTTGGGCCATTACACGCCTTGGCTGAAATGTCAAAACGCTGGTATGTCGTTGATAATGGACATATGTGGAAAAAAGCATATCATCAAGCCCTTGATCATTTCTACACTCCAAATGGTCAGCTGGTAGTGACTGTTCTTGATGACAATAAAAACCGAGTGGTAATTGATGAAGATGAAGGACCTGCCTTTGACTGCATTCAGGATGTGCGTTATCTGCCTGACGAAGGCTGTATTTCATATATTGGCAGACTGGGAAATGAATATTTCAAAGTAACTGCTAAATAAACCAAAAGACCGGGTAATACCCAGTCTTTTTTAATTATATTTATCAATTATTTTTTTCTTCAGGCCTCATCAATGGAAATAAAAACACATCTCTTAAATTCGGCTGCTGAGTAAGCAATGCTACAAGTCTTTCTACTCCCATGCCCCAGCCAGAAGTTGGCGGCATACCATATTCCATTGCCTTTACAAATTCTTCATCTTTTTGCATTGCTTCTTTATCCCCTGCTTGCCTGGCTTTCATCTGCTGATCAAATCTTTTTTGCTGGTCCACTGGATCAATTAACTCGCTGTAAGCATTTAAAATTTCCCAACCATTAACTATTAATTGAAATCGGTCAACAACCATTGGATTTTTATCATTTTTTCTGGCCAATGGTGACAAGTCAATTGGATGATTTATTAAAAATGTTGGTTTTATAATATTTGGTCTGGAAACTGCCTTATACAATGCATCAATTAAATTGCCCCGGCCAAGCTTATCCATATCTTCAATATTAATCTTTTTCTTTTTAATTTCCCTTCGCAAATCTTCAGCATTTTCAAATTTATCAATATCAATATCGCAGTCTTTTTTTAACAATTCTCTAAATGAAACTACATCCCAGGGTGCTGTAAAATCAACATCAACTAATTTTTCATCCCGGTTTAATATTTTCAGCTTTAATGTGCCTTTTAATTTTTTGATAACACTGGTCAGCATCTTTTCCGTAAACTTCATGTTGTCTTTATAATCCCAATAAGCTGCATAATGCTCAATCATTGTAAATTCCTGCAAATGACTGGGATCCATTCCTTCATTTCGGAAAACCTTTGCCACTTCAAAAACTCTTTCATAACCACCGACAATTAATTCCTTTAGCTGAATTTCCGGTGCAATCCTCAAATAGACATCAGTATCTAATGCATTGTGATGGGTGGTAAAGGGTGTGGCCAATGCGCCTGAGGCGCTATTATTCAAAACAGAGGTCTCAACTTCTTCAAAATTATTTTTTTTATAAAAATCTCTAAGCTCCTGCAGCAAACCGCTTCTAAATTTAAATCTTTCTCTGGTTTGTTCATTCATTATTAAATCTAAATACCTTTGTCTGTATAAAGCTTCCCTGTTCTTTAATCCATGCCATTTCTCTGGCAAGTCTCGCAATGACTTTGAAAGATATTTATATTTTTTTACCAAAACTGAAATCTCACCCTTTTTCGTTTTAAATACAGGACCTTCAACTCCAATAAAATCTCCAATATTTACAATTTGAAGCAATTCTTTGTATTTATCTTTTCCCAATTCATCAGCTTTAAAAACAATTTGCACCCTGCCGGAAAAATCCTGGATATGCGCAAAGGTTAACTTGCCCATGTCGCGAAAAAGCATTAGCCTACCAGCAACTTTGACTTTTTTATCCATCATCTTTTCAGTAATGTCTGCTGCATTGTTTTTTTTATCAAACTTGTCAGCAAAAGCCTGAATTTTTTTTGCTTCTAATAATTTTAATTTTTTTAATCTTTCTTCTTTTGAACTGGAAGTCATATTTTTTATTTTAATACCTATATAAATAATTTACACTTATCTGACCTTATGGTCAAGGAATTAATCATATGTAATGAAACACAGCTCACATAGCACGCAGCAAATACGGGCACAATAAAAAATATCCGAATTTGGTCTGACAAACTTTGATTTGTTACTTTAAAAAATAATTTTATTACACAATAAAAAACGTCCTGATTTATCAGGACTCTAAATTTTTGATTTTTGCCTTTTCATTTTTGATTTTTTAAAAAAGGGCTTAGTATTACTAAGCCGGTCTTTGTTGCAACAGTCTGACATATTCTTCTGTTTTCCTATCGCAGAATAAATGCCAGTCAACTTGCACTCGCTGGCCCTTTGGACCAATAAAATCATTTGAAGTTCCCATCTTTGATAAATTATGGCGCCTGGCCATAAATTCTTTAAAAGAAATTATTCGAAAATCATTCAAATTTGGATAATGATCAATGTCACACATTCTCCCCCCTTCAAAATATGTAGTTGAACTCTTAAAATATACAAAAAAAAACTAAATTTGTCAACCTACGCAAATAACTTGCATTCTTTTTATATATAGTGTATATTATATTTGTAATAAATAGCCTGTCCAAGGGCTGTTTTTAAGACCAAAATTTACAAATAACAAGCACCAAATTCCAAATTTCAATTATATGGAAAAAACAAACCGAATCTTACAGTACATTAAAGAATCTAAATCTGAAATGAAAAAGGTCACTTGGCCAACAAAAAAAGAAACCACTAAACACACTCTTATTGTGATTGGCGTTAGTTTGGGTGTAGCGGTTTTTTTAGGCGCCTTAGACTATATTTTTTCAAAGGTTATAGGTGCAATAATTTAATTCGAATTCCACGGTTATTTTAAAAAATTATAATATATTTTTGCATAAAATTAACTATTTGTAATTATGCCAAAACAAGTATTAGAACGAGGGCGACGCTGGTTTGTAATCCATACCTATTCTGGCTATGAAGAAAATGTTGCAGAAAATTTGCAGCAAAGAATCGAATCAATGGACATGGAAGACAAAATTTTTACTGTCCTCATTCCAACAGAGAAAAAAATAAAAATTAAAAACGGAAAAAGGAAAATTGTAACTGAAAAAATCTTTCCAGGTTATGTTTTGGTTGAAATGATTGTAACTGATGATTCCTGGTATGTTGTAAGAAACACTCCAAATGTAACAGGATTTATCGGTACTGGAAACACGCCTACGCCAATTTCCAATGACGAAGTGAATGCCTTAAAGAAAAGAATGGGAGTTGAAGAACCAAAATATAAAATTCCGTTCAACCCTGGTGATCCGGTTAAAATCACTGATGGTCCATTCAAGGGATTTGAAGGCAAAGTGGATGAAATCAATGAGGAAAAAGGCAAAGTTAAAGTATTGGTTTCAATGTTTGGTCGAGAAACTCCTGTAGAGCTTGACTCCTTGCAAATAAAGGAGGTATAATCTTAAAACATTTAAATTAAATGGTCCTATGGTTAAATTATTCGAAACCATTTGACTATTTGTATTGATTCGTAAAATTTGTAACTTTATGGCAAAAGAAGTATTAACGAAAATTAAACTACAAATTCCAGCTGGAAAAGCAAATCCAGCTCCGCCTGTTGGTCCTGCTTTAGGTCAGCATGGTCTTAATATACAAGATTTCTGTAATCAATTTAATGAAGCGACAAAAGACAAAGGTGGAGATATTATTCCTGTAGAAATTTCTGTTTACAAAGACAGATCTTTTGACTTTATATTAAAAACGCCACCAGCATCAACTTTAATAATGAAGGCCGCAGGTATAAAAAAAGGCGCTGGTAATCCGTTAACAGACAAGGCTGGGAAAATAACCAAACAGCAGGCAAAAGAAATAGCTGAAATAAAAATGCCGGATTTAAATACAGACGATATTGATCAGGCAGTAAAAATTATTGAAGGCACAGCCAGACAAATGGGAGTAAAGGTTAAATAGACTGGTAAATTTTATCAACTAATAACTGTGGGAGTCTGTTAACTATAAAGATTTCAGACGCTCGCACCACAAACAGATTGCATAAACAGTAAAATAGATAAATATTTTTCTGTTTCTATGTTTTTCTGTCATTATATATGCCACGTTCTAAACGTTATCAAAATTTATTAAAAAAAATCGATAAGGAATCAGCATATCCTTTCGAACAAGCAATTAAGCTTATTAAAGAAACTTCAACCACTAAATTCGATTCTGGTATTGAAGTTCATGTTCGTTTAGGTATAGATCCAAAAAAAGGCGATCAGCAAGTCCGCGGAACTGTTGTCTTGCCGCATGGCATTGGCAAGACACAAAAAGTTGCTGTTTTTGCTGAAGGAGATAAAGCAAAGGAAGCTAAAGAGGCTAAAGCAGATTTTGTTTATAATGAAGAAGATATTGCTGATATTAAAAAAACTGGAAAAATTGCATTTGATATTGCAATTGCTCCGCCAGAAATGATGAAAAAACTTGCGCCAGTAGCAAAAGTCTTAGGTCAAAAAGGCCTAATGCCAAGTCCAAAAAACGAAACTGTAACGCCAAATATTAAAAAAACTGTTACTGAATTAAAAGCTGGAAAAATTGCATTTAAAAATGATGATACTGCAAATCTTCATCAATTAATTGGCAAAGCTTCTTATGATGATAAAAAATTACTGGAAAATTATAACACCTTAATGAAAGCACTGAAAGACTCAAAACCAGATGGAGTAAAAGGCACATTTATCAAAACCGTTTATTTGACATCCAGTATGGGGCCAAGCGTAAAAGTAGAATTATAAAAAGAAAAAATATAAATTAAAATAGTTGTCTGGTGTAGACAACTATTTTTTTTTAGGGGTCCAATGAAGTTTCAAAGCCTCAATATCATTGAGAAAAAATCTGGCTGAGCGAATAAGATCCTCTGATACCTCAACTTTTTTCTTTTCCACAGATCTCCATCCCCTGCCGACAAATCCCAGTGCAACGTCAAATTTATCATTACTTCTAAAAATAAATAAAATTTTATTGATTTGACTATCCTTAACAATATATCCTTCAACCTTATCAATTCCTTCAAGCCGTTCATGAACCTCGCTGGATTTATCTTTTGCTCTTATCAATTTTACATAATATCCTATATTTTTCTTTTCATTACCAGCAGCCATTGAAATCCTCCTTTTTCATCAATTAAAATTAGCATAAACAAATAATTGTGTCAATATCTGTAATATCTGATAAAAGTATAGACAAAATATTTTTTCGTAATTTATTTCAGGACATATTTTCATTTATAGCAACTGGGGTCTGGGGGGCTGATTGCCCATAACAAGAAAGTTAAACATAATTGACACTTCGCATTTGAAGCCCCCCAATGGTTTTTGCCTACTTTTTGGCGCCAAAAAGTAACTTGGCGCAAGCCCAGAACCGTATGGTTCTGGGCAAGCCAACATTGCAAGGACTTATTAGTTTTGTCAATCCTAATAAAATAATATATTTGTAATCCCCTGATAAAAGTACTTTCAAAACCCTTATTCGTAATATGGTCTTGCAAGGCCCTTTTGCTTTTGTCAGTTTTGACTCCAATAAAAAACTGCAATGAATGTCATTGCAGTAGTTATGCAGCGATTGAAACCGCTGATACTTTTGCCAGAGCTATTGCTTCTAGCGCTTTCCTATGAATTTCACTTCCTGGATTAGCTGTATGAGCAATTTCTGCCCATTCTTCATCAGTCAAATTGCTAAAAAATGAAGAATCCAGCCTGTGCCCAAAAAGTTTTACTGTAGTACTTATACCAAAAATTCTTCTAGCATTTTCAATGGTCATTTAATCCTCCTTATTCAGAATTTTCTGGCTTTAAAAAAATAAAAAACTCTTTTCGAGTCTTTCTATAATAATTATATCAAATATACAGGCTCATGTCAAGCATTTGTACACATTTATAACCCTGAATTGCAAAACCCTTTAATTTTGGCAGCTTTGAGATGAAATAAAAAAGCTGCAATGAATGTCATTACAGCTTAAGCAGCTATTGCCTTGCTTTGGCTCGTATCAACTTTTGCCTTGCTTCGGCTCATTTTCTGCAAACGTCTTAAGTACTTAGAAACAAGTCTCCAATAACGCATTGAGTATTCATCATTGCCAGGCGGACATGATATCATAATACCATTTATCGCCTTGGCCAGTAAAAAACTGTTACCGATTTGATAAGCATTTTTAGCCATTTCAGCCCACTTTGAAACATGGACTGCAGCCATTGCTTCTCTTGAATCCACAGGGATATCAACTATTCGGCTATCAGTTTTAATTCTTACTGTATCTCTGCGCCTGCGCTGAGGCTTTTTAGCAGAAATATTTTTAGGACAAACCTCAAAAGTCACAAAGTAACTCCTTTCCAAGTAGCTTTTAAAACGAAAAAAGCCCGTGAACTGAGCTTCTATAAACATTATAGCAAATAAAATAAAATTTGTCAAGTATTTTTATCAACATGCTTGAATAAAATTGTTGTTCTATCCTCACCTTTATATTAAAAAAGCTGCAAATATTTGATTTGCAGCCTATGCAGCCATACGATTGGAAAAAAGCCCTCTAAGGGCCTGCATATGTTTTGGTTCACATGCACGCATTGTCACTTCTTTCACAGCTCTTCTTCGAATTGGACTTTCTGGAGCAGCACATTCAGCTATTTCCAGCCATTCTGAAAAACTATCTGCAAGAATTGTCAGTTGTTCCAGGGCCCTTGCTTTGATTGGACTATCTGGAGCAGCGCATCCAGCAATTTCTTTCCATTGGGAAAAAGTTAATCTGTCAAAGAATTCCTCAGAGAGGCTTGATGCACAAATTAGTACAGCAAAACCTATTCCGTAGCGCTTAAAATAGTAATAGAAGTTTTTTTCCGGTTCAAAGCTCATTTTTACCTCCTTGGATATGAGGTTTGTGTCTTTAAAAAACACAAAAAGCCCTTGAACTGAGCTTCTGTAAACATTATAGCAAATTAAATGCAATTTGTCAAATATTCTTATTAATATTTTTGAATAAAATTGTTGTTCTGATTCAATTAATTTATTAAAAAAGCTGCAAAAATTTGATTTGCAGCTTATGCAGCTTGTGCATTCCAGTCATTTAGCCTTTTCAGTATTATTCGTATTTTGGACCAAGTTTCTTTGTCTATTGACCCTTTTATATGAACTAAGTCACTGGCTGCCTGCTGAACTTCTTTTTTATTTTGGGAATTTAGACCAGTTTTAATCCATTTCTCAATCTTATTATTATTATTTTCCTGTACTTGCTGTAGCTTTACTGGCCTTAGCCTAGGTTTACTACTTCTGCGAGGCAAAAAAGTACCTAAACGCGCAACCATTGCTTTCTCCTTCCCATTTAAAAAGAAAAAAGCCCGTGAACTGAGCTTCTGTAACTATTGTATCAAATATTTGTTCATTTGTCAAGTAAAATTTCACATACAATATAAATAATAAAGCAATCACCAGCTTTTCCACTTCCCTGCAATAACAAGATTTGATAAAATAGTTGTACTTATTAGGAGGGTTTTGAAAAAAATAATAACAATTTTATGGAAAATGAAAAAAATATAATGCAAAGACCTTCCTGGGACCAATACTTTTTAAAATTAGCAATGCTTGTTGCAGAACGATCAACCTGCAGGCGGCATAATGTTGGTGCTATAATTGTAAAAAATAAACACGTTTTATCAACTGGCTATAATGGCGCTCCTGCTAAAACAAAAGACTGCCTTGAGCTTGGTTGTTTACGAGATGAGTTAAAAATTCCTTCAGGCACGCAGCAGCAGGTCTGCCGTGCAGTGCATGCTGAACAAAATGCAATAATTCAGGCAGCTTATCACGGAATAAATCTTGAGGGGGCAACAATGTATTGTACGCACACGCCCTGTATTATTTGCGCAAAAATGATAGTTAATGCTGGTATAAAACAAATAATTTCATACCGCGCTTATAATGATGAGGACTTTATCAGATTATTCTTAGAGGCAGGAATAAAATTTGAAAAGCATGAAAAACCAGATGCCCAAATCACAGAATTAGATCGGGTTCAACTTTATGACACAAAACCAAAAAATGAAAGTGAAACAGAAAAAACTGAACAGCCTCCAGAGAGACAACAAGAGATGAAAAAATCAGACAGTATGGCCGATGTTTATATATATGATCAGTATAACCCAGAAGACAATGCAATGATGCAGGCTCTATATTCTCGAAGCCCGCAAAGCGTAACAGAACATGTGAAAAAAGTTGAACAAACCGGATCAGGCAAATTTATGGAAAAATTTTATGTTGGCTATGGCCATCAGAGTATTGCAGATTGCGGCAGTACAACAATATTTACAGAACAGGTCAGCACTTTGGCTGACAAAGCGATTCAGGACTGGCCTTTATACAGCGGGCAAGAAACCAGCACTCGCTATGTAGACATGTCAAAGCAACCAATTGTTGATCCAGTGAAAACGCCTGAGTCAAAACAAATTTTAGATGCCTGGATGGACTTTTATGTAAAAAGCCAGAATAAAGTCAATCAACATATTAAAAGTCTTTATCCCAAAAAACCTGATGAAAAAGAAGGTGTCTATAACAAGGCTGTAGAAGCCAGGACATTTGACATTATGCGTGGCTTTTTGCCAGCTGGAATTACCACACAGCTAAGCTGGCATACAAATCTTCGTCAGGCTTGGGATAAATTAGCTTTGCTTCGTTATAATCCCCTGCCTGAAACACGGGAAATAGCAGAAAATATGATTACCAGGCTAAGAGAAAAATATCCAAACAGCTTTTGCCACGAGGAATATAAAGATCAGGAAGGTTTTCGAAAATCATCAACACAAAAATATAATTTCTATAATCCGCAATTTGCCAGTTCTGATTTTAAGATGTCCACCTCAATTGATCCTGAAAAATTATCACAGTATCAGGATATAATTGATTCACGTCCGCAAAAAACAAACCTGCCGCACTTTTTAACTGAACTGGGATTAATTACATTTGATTTTATTTTAGACTTTGGATCATTTCGAGATGTTCAAAGGCACAGAAATGGTGTTTGCCGAATGCCACTACTAACTACTAATTTTGGATTTAATGAGTGGTATCTGAGCCAGCTGCCAAATGATATCAGGCAGGAAGCTGAGCAATTAATTGCTGATCAAAAAATAAAAATAGCAAATTTGCCAACCGTTGCAGAAATCAAACAATATTATATTTCCTTAGGATTTAATATGCCTTGCCGGATAACTTATGGCCTGCCAGCTACAATTTATGTAATTGAACTTCGATCAGGCAAGCCAGTTCATCCGACTTTAAGAAAAATTGCGCACAAAATGCATTATGCTCTGCTTGAGAAATTCCCAAATCTAGTACTCCACTCTGATTTGGAAAAAAGCGACTGGGATATTCGGCGCGGCTTGCAAAGTATTACAGAAAAAAAATAAAATAAAATTTATGACAAACAAACTTGTCTGCATTGTTGGAATGTGCGGTGCAGGGAAAAGTGAGGTTGCAGATGTATTCATTGAAAAAGGATATGAATACATTAGATTTGGACAAATTACTTTAGATGAAGTAAAAAGACGCGGCCTCGAGCCTTGTGAGGAAAATGAAAGGCCGATTCGGGAAGGTTTTAGAAAAGAGCACGGCCCAGCAGCATTTGCCATTTTAAATATTCCAAAATTTGATAAAGCTCTTGAAAAAGGCAATGTTATTGGCGATGGATTATACAGCTGGTCTGAATATAAAACATTAAAAGAAAAATACAAAGAAAATTTGATAATCATTGCTGTTTACGCTTCTCCAAAAACCAGATATCAACGGCTGGAAAACAGAGCTGCCAAACACGGAGATGATCCAAAAATGAAATACAGATCATTTAGTAAAAAAGATGCAGAAACCCGCGACTATGCTGAAATTGAAAATATTGAAAAAGGCGGACCAATAGCAATGGCTGACTATATTTTTGTAAATGAAGGTACCATTAAAGAATTAAAACAAAATGTAAATAATTTTATTAATTTATGGAAATTAGTATAAAAAGAATAGATAAAGACTTGCCCTTACCTAAATACCTAACGCCAGGCTCAGTTGCTTTTGATATGTACAGCAGGATTGATAAAACAATCGAACCAAAAACTCTGGAAAAGCTGCCCAGCAATTTTATTATACAGGTTCCCGAGGGCTTTGCCTTAATAATCGCCAACAGGTCGAGTTTGGCAGTAAAACGCGGATTAACATTAGCAAATAATATTGGTATAATTGACCAGGATTATTGCGGGCCAGAAGATGAGATCAGTTTAAGTTTATACAACTTTACAAATGATCAGATTCAAATTAAAAAAGGAGAACGTCTTTGCCAGGCAATGCTAATGCCAATAGAAAAAGTAGAATTCAAAGAGGCTGAAATAATAGAAAAAAACTCCAGGGGCGGCTTTGGATCAACTGGGAAATAATTTATAAAAACTTATAACTAAAAAAGAGTTCAAATTGTTTGAACTCTTTATTTTTATCCTACAGATGCTTTATCTGGCACTGGCTCTACATTTTCAATATGAATCGGCTCTGTACCGTCTTTTGAAAATTTTACTACTTGAGCAGCATATTCGAGCACCGGTTGTTCCCATTTCTGCCAATTACAGTCTAAAGAAAAAATCAATTCATAAAATGTGCCAAGCAAGCTTGGTGCAAATCGCAAAATATCAGGCAATTCCTTTTGTTGCCGCATTTTGCATTTATCAATATTATCTGGTTTTTTCTCTTCACTTATATTAAGCAATGGCTTTTTCAATTTCTGGCAAAGCTCTAGCAGTCTCATACTGAGCAGGCCATCAATCTTATCATCATCAGCTAAACAAATGACAATATCATATTCCTTAAAATCAATTTTTGGATATTTTTTATTAAACCAACTGGCGCATAAATAATCACATCTATGCTCAGTTTTTGAAAAATAATTCAAAAGATCCCTGCCATTGGAATTACAATCTTCTCCAATGACAACCATGGAAAGTGGCTGAATTGACACCTGGATCCCCTCCTACCAAGTGTACAGGTTAACTGCACTTTGCCCTTTCCTTCAGGCAATAATATATATTTACCAGATATTTAGATATTTGTCAATAAATTAAACAATTGTATGAAAATATGTTAAAATATTGATGACGTTTATAATTAAAATGAAAATATGGCAGGAAAATTTATTGTCATCGATGGTACAGATGGCAGTGGTAAAGGAACACAAACTAATAAACTGGTGGAAAAGCTAAAGGCTGAGAAATTTCATGTTGAAATTGCAGATTTTCCGCAATATGGTCAAAAAAGCGCTGCTTTGGTTGAAGAATATTTAAATGGCAACTATGGTACTGCAAAAGAAGTCGGGCCATACCGCGCCTCAATATTTTATGCTTGCGATCGATATGCAGCTTCATTTCAATTAAAAAAATGGCTTGAAGAAAAAAAAATAATTATAAGTAACAGATATGTTTCATCAAATATGGGGCATCAAGGAGGCAAAATTCAAGACACCACAGAAAGAGATAAATTTTTAGAATGGGTTGAAGATCTTGAATATAATATTTTTAAAATTCCAAAACCAGACATTAACATTCTTTTATATATGCCTCCGGCAATTGGCCAGCAGCTGGTAGATAAAAAGGGGCATCGCGATTATGTAAATGGTAAAAAAAGAGATATTCATGAAGCTGATATAAAACATTTAGAAGAAGCTGCAGAAGCATACCAATATATAGCAAGAAAATTTAACTGGATTATTATTGACTGCGCGCCAAATAATGAATTAAGGACCATTGAACAAATTCATCATGAACTTTGGCAAAAAGTACAAGCAATATTATAAAAATATCACAAAGCGACTCCATTTTTTCGATTTTTAATTTTTGATTTTTTCTTTTTATATGTTCGATCCATCTGGTGGATTTATCAGGGTAATTTGCGGGCCAATGTTTTCTGGAAAAACTGAAAGACTACTTTTTTATTTAAGACGAGCTGAAATTGCAAAAAAGAAAATTGCTCTTTTCAAGCCTGCCAAAGATACAAGGTATTCAAAAGACTCTGTTTGTACTCATTATGGATCTTCAATGGAAGCAAAAGTTGTACCAGACAGTTCAGCTATTTTTGATCTGGTGGAAGCAGATACTGAAGTAGTTGGAATTGATGAAGCACAATTTTTTGATGATAAACTTACAGAAATTTGCAGAAAATTAGCCAATGATGGAAAAATTGTTATACTTGCCGGCTTAGATCAGGATTTTAGAACCATTCCTTTTGGTAGCATGCCCCAACTTTTAGTAGAAGCGGAAAAAGTTGAAAAGATTCATGCAATTTGTGAGCTATGCGGTAAATCTGCTCAAAGAACTTTCCGAAAAACAGATTCAGCTGAGCAAGTAATGCTTGGCGGAAAAAATGAATATATTCCGCTTTGCCGGAATTGCTATAACAAATATAAATAGCTAAAGTGAAAAAAAATAGTTATTGGTCATTAAAAAATACTAAAACCCAAAAACCAATAACCAAACTGGCAGCTATACCTAAAAACTAATGACCAAATATAAATTTAATTTTATTATATGAAATATAAACCAATAATTGGCCTTGAATTCCATATCCAGCTTAATACCAGAAGTAAAATGTTTTGCACTTGCAATAATCAAAACGAAGGTGATGCGCCAAACACTTCAGTCTGTCCGATTTGCATGGGCCATCCTGGTACTTTGCCAGTAGTTAATCAAAAGGTTGTGGATGATGCAATAAAACTTGCCTTAGCTTTAAATTGTGAAATTAATAAATTTACAAAATTTGACAGAAAAAATTATTATTATCCAGATCTGCCAAAAGGATATCAAATTTCCCAATATGACCAGCCTTTAGGCAAAGAAGGTTCTTTGGTTATCAATTATAAAGCAATCGATGGTCTAGCTGGCCGGCTGGATAAAGAAGAAGAATTAAAACGAATAAGAATCATCCGAATTCACATGGAAGAAGATACTGCCAAAATGGTTCATTCTAAAGAAGAATCAAAGTCTTTAATTGATTTTAACCGCAGCGGATCTCCTCTTTTAGAATTAGTCACCTATCCTGATCTGCGTTCAGCGCATGAGGCGAAAACTTTTGCGCAAGAATTGCAGCTAATTGTCAGAGAATTAGGAATCTCTGATGCTGACATGGAAAAAGGCCATTTGCGGTGTGATGCCAATATTTCATTACTTCCAGAAAATGACCAAATCTTAAATCCAAAAACTGAAGTAAAAAATATAAATTCCTTTAAAGCTTTAGAAAAAGCTTTAAATTTTGAAATAAATAGACAGACCTTGCTTTATGAAAAAGGCAAAGAGCCAAAAAAACAGTCCACCCGCGGCTGGGATGATAAGCTGCAAGAAACTGTAATTCGCCGAATAAAAGAAGAAGCAAAAGACTATCGATATTTTCCAGAACCTGATATTCCGCCATTAACCTTTACTGATGATTATATAAATGATATAAAATCATATTTGCCAGAATTGCCACAGAGTAAGCGCAGAAGATTTACTGAAGAATTTGGCTTTACTTCAGAAGCTGCAAAAATTTTAACAACTGATAAATATATTGATGATTTTACTGAAAGAACTATTTCTGAGCTTCAGGAATGGATTACAACCCTGCCTGAAGTTGAAGGCACAAAACAAGAAATTTGGAATAAAAATAAAAAGAAATTAATAAAAATGGTAAGTGACTGGTTAGTTAATAAGCTTTTGCCAGCTTTAGATAAACAAAAAATTAGCTTAGAGCAATCTAAAATAAATTCAGAAAATTTTGCAGAATTAATTTCAATTATTTATTTAAATAAAGTCAATAGTGCTGGTGCTTCAAAAATATTAGAACAAATGGTAAAAACCGGCATCGATCCATCTCAGGCAATGGTGGAACTAAACGTTGAACAGCTTGATGATGATGAATCAATCGAAACTGTAGTAGATACTGTGATCAAACAAAATCCAGATCAGGTAGCTGAATACAAAGCAGGTAAAGAACCAGTTATAAAATATTTACTTGGCCAGGTTATGAAATTATCCCAAGGAAAAGCCAATCCTCAAAAAGCTGAAGAAATTTTAAAGAAAAAAATAAAATAATACCTACTCAACGTGGAGGGGAAGCTCTGTTTCCTTGACTGAGTCGGGCTTTAAACTTTAAAAGGCGTCGCAAGTTTGCAACGCCTTTTTTTGAGGTTTAGAATTCACACACTCCAGGGCAAGCTTCCTGGCCTGGGCATACGGTCTGAACACAGACATAGTTTCCAGGCGGACAGTCGAACTTGTCCCAGCAGCTGTAAACAGCATAAGGAACAACGCATCGACCATATTCGCATACTGTGCCTTCTGGACAATCGTATGAGCCAACGCACTGGTCGTTGTGTTCATAACAATAGCCATCAGCTTCACAGTATGTGCCAACCGGACAGTCAGCGTCATAGACGCAACCTTCGACAACTACTTCATACTGATAGCAAAAGCCGTCAGTTTCGCAGTACTCACCAGGGAAGCAGTCAGTGTCTCTGAAGCATTCGACTGCTGGAATGCATTCGCCTTCGTAGCAAGCCTCATAGGCATTGCAGTCGAAGTCGTCGTAGCATTCTGGGGTTTGGTAGCAGAATCCTGCTGAGCAATATTCATGCCACATGCAGTCGAAATCGTCATAGCACTCAGCACCATATACATGGTCCTCAACTACGACAACACCTGGCTCATACTCACAGTAGCCGTGCCAGTCGCAGTACATGTCGACTGGACAGTCCCTGTCATAATCACAAGGCAGAGTCATCCGGCTGTCGATTTCACAACCAGACAACATCACGGCCACCAACACCATGGCAGAAAAAAGCTTATACATGGGATCCTCCAATTGGAAAAAATGTGAATGTAAACTTCAAATTATTATATTATATCATATTTTTTTAAAAAAGTCAACGAAAAAGCCTTTTTTTAACCTAAAATTAAACAAAAAAAGGGATTATACCCTTTTCCTTATTTATTAATAAAATCAACATTATTTATTAGCTTAAAAATGCTCGTACAAGAGGTTTTACTTCTTTATAAGTTCTCGCCCATATTATTGATTTATCGCGCTTAAACCATGTAATTTGGCGCTTTGCATAATGTCTTGTATTCTGCTTTAAGTCCTCTTTTGCTTCATCCAAACCTGTTCTGCCTTGAACAAATTCACATATTTCCTTATAGCCAATTGTATTTTTCATTATTGGTAAATCACATGTATAACCCTTTTCATTTAACTCTTTTACTTCTTCAACCAAGCCTTGCTCAACCATTTCTTCAACCCTGTTATTTATTTTTTCATAAAGCGCATCCCGGTCAACATCTATGCCGATTTGCAAAAATTTGTACTTAGAAGGCTTTTTTGCTTTTTGAAATTCTGAAAATTTTCGGCCTGTTTTTTTAATAACCTCAAGAGCGCGAATAACTCTTCGTGGATTTTTTAAATCAATCAAGTCCTGGGCTTCAGGATCTTCTTTTAATAATTTTTCAACTAAATACTCTAGTCCCTTTTTTTCAAATTTTTTATTAAGCTTTTCCCTAAATCGTTTCGATGCTTCAGGAGCTAACTCTAATCCCTGAGTTAATGCTGAAGTATATAATCCTGTTCCACCCACAATGATTGGCAATTTATCAGGATTTTCATCAATCACCCTGTTAACCTCACTGATCCAGTCAGCCACTGTAAAATCCTCTTTGGGATCTACAATATCAACAGCATATTCTGGAATGTCATCAACAAAATAACCTTTCTTATTCCAGACTCCCTTATCTTTATTGGTTCCAATATCCATGTGTTTGTAAACCTGGCGTGAATCTGCAGCAATTAAAAAACCATCAAACTCTTTGGCAATTTCAAGAGCTAAATTAGATTTCCCAGATCCAGTTGGACCTAAAACAATTATTACTTTTCTTTTTTTCATAAATTCTAATTTCGAATTTCGTGTTTCTTATTTCCAATTAATATCCATTCCTTCGCTTCCTTTACTTCAACCTTCAAAATCTCACCCATCAATTCTTTATCACTTTTAATCCTTACTCTTTTCATTTCCAAGCTATTCCCTTCCCATAAATTCTCTTGAACCTTTTTGTCAATTAAAACTGAAACTTTTTTTCCAAAATATTTTTTATTATTCTCAAAAGAATATTGTTCGTTTAATTTTTGCAAAATCTCCCATCGCCTTTTCTTTTCTGCACGTGAAACATTATCTTCTAACTTTTGTGCAGCAGTGCCTGGACGAGGAGAAAATTGAGCAACATATGAAATGTCAAACTTTACTTTTTTATATAAATCAACTGAATGCTGGAAATCCTTTTCATTTTCGCCTGGAAAACCGACAATAAAATCTGTAGCAATGGCAATATCAGGTTTTACTTTCTTTATCTTTTCAATAATTTTTAAATAATCCTCCACTGAATATTTCCTATTCATGGATTTTAAAATCTTATCAGAACCAGACTGAACTGGCAAATGTAAATAATTTAACTGTTTTGGCAAAGTTAAAGCCTCAATCAAATCATCAGACATGTCTTTTGGATGCGAAGTCATGAAATGAATTCTTTTCAAATCTTTGATTTGATTTAATTCCCAAAGCAGTTTGGCAAAATTATTTTTATACGGATTATCAGATGAAAATTCTGTACTATCTTTTGGATCATACGAATTAACATTCTGGCCAAGTAATGTAATTTCTTTGTAGCCTGCTTTTACCAAATCTTTTACCTGTTGCAGGATATCTCTAAAATCAATGCTCAATTCCCTACCCCGAACATATGGCACAATGCAATATGAACAAAAGTTATTACAGCCAGTCATGATCGGTACAAAAGCCTGAAACTTTGACTGATACTTTGGAGTAATTTTCAAATAATCTTTTGGTAAAGTTTCTTTTTTAAATAAAAACTTTTCCAGCTCCCATAAATTTTTAATATCAAAAATAAAATCAAATCTGTCTCCAAGCTTTTTCTTGTCTGCTAAAGATAAGCAGCCAGTAAGCATTATTATTGCTCCTTGATTTCTCAATTTTTGCCATGCTCGAACCTTACCGAAAATACGGTCAATACCCTTTTGCCGCACAGAGCAAGACACAATCATTAATATATTAGCGTCTTTTTCCTTTTCTGTAGGGAAATAGCCTAAGCTCTGCAAAACAGCCTCTATTCTTTCTGCATCAGACTTATTCATCTGACAGCCTAAAACCAATAATTTGTATGTCTTTTTTCCCATATTCAATTATATTATTCTATAGCAATATTAATAAAAAATCAACTTTTTTCTTTTCAAACCCTTGACATTTTGATAAAATATGATACAATAGTGTATCCATTAACAGGAGGTGAAAATGGCTATTTTTGTAGGAAAGGTTAGTAAAAGATCCTTAAAATGGATGAAACTGAATCCAGATACATCAAAATTTTTAAGAAAATATACAGAAGAAGATCATAATATTAGCAAACAAGGATATTTTTTCCTTATATCTTTACTGGCTAATATTCTGCCAGATGACAGCTTTGTACAAGCACTTGAAAAGCACTCAATGGTGCGTGCATATAGAAATGATCAATTGTCGCTCGATCAGGCATTCGATCATTTAAAAAGAACTTTTACGCATATCAAGCAAGCGTTTGATATTCTGCAGCAAAAGCTAGAACACTTCACAGATCTGGAAGAAAAAATCTATCTGCAAGAGCTTTTCAAGCTTCTTACACTTGTCAGCCATGCTGACAGACTATAAAAGAGAGTCACACTAACTCTCTTTTTTTAATTCTTTAAAAATATTAAGCAGCCAAACTGACAGTTAAAGCGCATTCTGCAATATCATCAGGCTTTACCAATCTTTTATCTACCAAATTTTTATTATTAAAATCTCTTTGTAAATTTTGAGTTACTTTTCCTAAATTTTTAACATTACCATTAAGTTCTTTTTCAAGCTGCTTTTCAGTTCTATTATCAGAAACAGAATCTGAAAAAACTAAAAGAGTGTCTCCTGGATCCATTTCCATCCACTTTATATCTACCTGATTTGGATCCAAATTTTGTTGACCCAAAGAACGTGTAATCCGATTACTCATTGCTACATATACTCCCAATATATTATCACGAGTCAATCCCTCATATTTTTTTTCCAAACCAAGCTTTATTGCTTCAGTTGGAGAGTGAACGTCCAATAAACTTTCCATGATTTGAACAAATTCTTTTTCTCCTGCCTTATTTCTTATAATCTTAATTTCTTTATTTTTTACGGCCATATCCATAGCAGCTCTTGGTAAAATTTTATCTCTTTTTTCCTTTGGCATCACAGCCAATTCTGATATCAAATTGTGGTCTTCATTCATTTGCTTTATTTTTTTATCTTTATCCATTAAATAAATCGGGCTGTCGCCAATAGAGGCCACGGCTACCTGCATCTTACCTTCTTTGGTGCCAACAACCTGGGCAAAAGCCATAGTAGTGCCAGAACGCGGTGCTTTTATATAAACCAGTTTACTTGCCTTTTTTGCCTGACTCTTTAATTTTTTCTCATATTCTCTTTTATATTGTTCAAAATCCTGCTCTGAATCAAAATGCTGGAACTTTTCTTCTTTAAATCCTTCATAAAAAGTTTTTGCTGCATGCCTGCTTGCTTTTTCACCATTTTCTGCTCCACCTGCTCCGTCAAATACAGCGATCATTCTGGATTCAGAATCAACTAAAGCGCAATCCTGATTTAGTGGATGCTTCTCATCTGGAATTTTCTCTTGAGTATATGCTAAATAATCTAATTGAAAAACATTTTGATCATCAGCTGCGACAAAACTTTGCTCAGCAACAACTTTTCTTTCTGGCACGAATTTTTCACAATTAAAGTCTCTATTAAATTCTTCATGAGCATTCCTTCGTGATTCTACATGCTTTTGATAATCTCGCCTGACCTTATCTTGAATCATCTGTTCTTGCATTTCTTTTGTAATCGGCGGCGGTTCAATTTTTTTACCTGCTTCCTTTGGTAATGGAGGCGGTTCAACCACTTCTAAAATAGTTTCAATATCTTCTGGTTGAATTTCCATTTCTTCTGTAAATGCCTCTTCAGCCTGCTTGGGCATTTTTGGTTTTGAAATTTTTGGCTGTGAAATCTGTGCCAAACTTTTTGTCTTTTTTTTCTTTGCTGCTGATTTTTCATCACCTGCTGGAACAGGTGTTGCTGTTTCAAAAGCCATATAATAGTAATTTAGGAATCTTTGAAAAACATAGTTGCGTTATGAAATTTTCAAATTTAAAGCGAAAATTGTGAAAAGCGAGGAGGCTTAATAAATAAAATTAAGCAGACGAGTTTTAAACAATTTGCAGCTGAAATTTGGGAATTGTAGTAGTAATTATGTTTTTCAGAGGTTCCCTATGAATATCTTGTGTAATTATAGCAAAAATCTAGGAAAAAATCAAGTTTTTGCACTTTATTTTTTTATCAATAAATGCTAAAATCAAACTTAGAATATGACAAAAATAATCTTGTATTTATGAAAAGAATGTTATTGAGCAAGGAAGAATCAAATAAATACATCAAAGAGCGCAAACAATCACCTTGCTTCATTTGTGAGATAGTAAAGGGAAAGCCTCTCAGAAATAAACATTATATTATATTTGAAAATGAAAAAGTAATTGTTTTCTTATCAGCTTTCCCCACTCACTTAGGACAAACTCTTGTTTGCCCAAAGCAACATGTTGAGCAAGTTGCCAAAGAATTAAATCAAGAAGAATACCTGAATTTACAAAAAATAATTTTCAAGGTAAGCAAAGCGATTCAAGCTGTTCTAAAACCAGAACGTCTTTACATTGCATCCTTTGGCAGCCAGCAAATGAATAAACATGTTCATTTTCATATTGTTCCATTGCCAAAGGGCATACCAATTGACAAGCAACAAATGGCTGCAATGATGTTTGAAGAGGTAGGACTCTTAGAATTAACGAATGATGAATGGCAATCTTTGGCAAATAAAATTCGCAGTCAATTACAATAATGCATATAGAATCATTTTATGCTAGCATTTTTTCATCAATTATTTGAAAATTTCAAAAACAGCCCGGCCAGAAAAAATAAAATTATTTTGATTTGTTTGATAATCAGTATAATTGTGAATCTGGGAATCTGGGCGCTTTTAATTTTTAAATTCAGACCGGTTGCTTTGGCAAATCCGGAGAACACCAGCCTGCCTCTTCATTATAATATTTACTGGGGCATTGATCTTTTTGGCCAATGGTATCAAAGCCTTATACTGCCAATTCTAGGGCTGGCAATTTTGGTTATCAATTTCATACTGGCAATATTTTTATATAGTCAAAAAATAATGGCCAGTTATTTTTTTACAATCTCATCTGTTTTTGTTCAATTATTTTTATTAATCGCCTCAATATTAATCATTTTAATAAACATTTAATATGGAAACAGCCATTGTATTTAAAATTGCCGTACTTTCAACTTTATCATTTGTCTTTGCAATATTGTGGACCCCTCTTTTGACTCATTTTTTATACAAATTCAAACTGGGTAAACAAATTCGGGACAGCAAAGAAACTCCGGTTTTTTCAAAACTTCACAAAGATAAAGCTGGAACACCAACAATGGGAGGAATTTTAATCTGGTTAACTGTACTGATTATTGCCCTTGTTTTTTATTTACTCGGCACTTTTACAAACATTGAAATTTTTCAAAAATTAAATTTCTTGACCCGGGCACAGACGCTTTTACCGCTGGGTGCATTGGTTGCCAGCGCTTTAATCGGTTTAGTCGATGATTTTTTAAATGTAAAAAAGATTGGCCCGCATGGCGGAGGGTTAAGCATGAGCATGAGACTGGGAGTTTATGCTGTAATTGCCCTAATCGGTGCCTTTTGGTTTTATTTTAAACTTGACTGGGATGTATTTCACATTCCGTTCTTAGGCAACTTTGTTATTGGCTGGTGGTATATACCGGTATTTGTGTTTGTAATCGTTGCCACCTCGCATTCAATTAATGTTACAGACGGCCTTGACGGATTAGCTGGCGGAATTCTAGCAATTGCTTTTGGCGCTTTCGGAGCGATTGCATTTACCCAGGGGAAATTTGAGCTGGCCACTTTTTGCGGAGTAATCGCTGGAGCATTGCTGGCATTTTTATGGTTTAATATAAATCCAGCCAGATTTTTTATGGGTGATACTGGAGCAATGTCGCTTGGCATTACTTTAGGTATTGTTGCCATGTTAACAAATACAGCTATATTTTTAATAATTATTTGCTTAATTCCAGTAATTGAATCTTTATCAGTTATTATTCAGGTGCTTTCCAAAAAAATCAGAAAGAAAAAAGTATTTAAATCAGCGCCAATCCATCATCATTTCCAAGCAGTTGGCTGGTCTGAGCCAAAAATTGTGATGAGATTCTGGCTAATTTCTGGAGTAACTGCTGTGATTGGAATTATTCTCGCTTTATTAGATAAAGGATGGTATTAATTTCTAATTTTAATAATATGAAATTCCCAGACTTTAAAAATAAAAAAGTAACCATAATGGGACTGGGGCTTTTGGGCCGCGGTCTTAATGATACTAAATTTTTTGTAGAAAAAGGAGCAGAAGTCACAGTTACTGATTTAAAAACAAAAAAAGAGCTTGCCTCTTCACTTAAAGAGCTTAAAGGCATGCCAATCAAGTACACGCTGGGCAAACATGATAAAAAAGATTTTGAAAATGCGGATTTAATTATTAGAAATGCAGACGTGCCAGCCAGTTCTGAATTTTTAAAAATCGCCCATGATGCTAAAATAGAAGTAGAAATGGATGAATCTTTATTTGCCCGCTATTGTCCTTGCCCGATCATTGGCATTACTGGAACGCGCGGAAAAACTACGACGGCAACTTTAATTGCTGAAATTTTAAAACTAACTGGCAAAAAAGTATATTTGGCAGGGAATATTGCAGGAAAAGCAACTCTGCCTTTAATTGATAAGGTGACCAAAGACGATTTAATAGTTTTAGAATTATCCAGCTGGCAGCTTCAGGGATTTGGCGCTGATAAAATCAGCCCGCACATTGCAGTAGTGACAAACATTTACCCAGATCATCTCAATCGATACAAAAACATGGAAGAATATATTGAAGACAAAAAAAATATTTATAAATTTCAAAAAAAATCAGATTATTTAATTTTAAATAATACAAATGCAGAAACAAAAAAAATGAACCAGCAAGCAGACTCAAAAATCTTGTGGTTTGAAAAAGATGATATACCTGCAGACTGGGATTTAAAAATTTTAGGCAACCATAATAAGGAAAATGTAGCAGCTGCACTACAAGTGGCAGATATATTTAATTTGAACCAGCAAGCTGTTAGAAAAGCTTGCGAACAATTTGTAGGAGTAGAAAACCGACTGGAACCAATTGCTGAAATTGATGGCGTCTTATTTGTCAATGATACAACCAGCACCACACCAGTGGCTACTCAAGCTGCAATTGATGCACTTGACGAGTTTCCAATACTCTTAATTGCTGGCGGAAATGATAAAAATATTGAGTTTGATGATTTTGCAAAAGATATTTCAAGCCGGACAAAAAGTATTTTCCTTTTAGCTGGCACAGCGACTTCAGAATTTAAAAAGAAAATTGAAAAATATGGAGGGGAAATGATTGCCAGTATTTATGAAGATATGGAAAAAGCGGTTAATGATGCTTTCCAGGCCAGTGAAGTTGGAGATGTAATACTTCTCTCCCCTGGCTTTGCCAGTTTTGGATTATTTAAAAACGAGTATGACCGGGGCGAACAATTTATAAAAGCAGTAAAAAAATTAAAAAAGCATGAAAAAGGCAGAGGCAAACAACAACTTGAAACCCAATTTGGAAAAATTCTTTGGGGAAGGCATGGCAGCACTGAAAAAGATACGGATGAGATACGATAAATCCTAAGCACTAAATACTAAATTCTAAACAATGTTCAAAATAAAAATGTTAAATTTTTAAAATATTTTGGTCATTTAAATTTATCACATTTGGAAATTATTTAGGATTTCGATATTTGAATTTAAATTTTCAATGATAAAAAAATTAAAAACAAAATACCACCACCCAGATTATATATTAATTATCCTGTTCGGTTTAATATTAATTTTTGGTTTAGTCGTTCTAACCTCAGCCAGCTCAGCTACTGGTTTTGAAAAATTCAATGACAGCTATTTTTTTATAAAACAACAGCTACTACATGGATTTTTGCCTGGAATAATTCTATTGATGCTGACAGCTACCATTAATTATAAAAAATGGAAAAAATTTATCATGCCGCTTTTTGGAATTTCAGTCGTACTTTTGATAAGTGTATTTTTACCTGGAATTGGTGCTGAATATGGTGGAGCAAAAAGTTGGATAAATCTGGGTAGCTTATCATTTCAGCCTTCAGAATTGGTAAAGCTGACTTTTTTACTATATTTATGCATCTGGCTGTCGAGAAGAGATAAAAAAGATATTCAACACTTTTCGACAGGATTTTTATCATTTATTTTTATTCTGCTAATAATTTCAGTCTTAATGGCTCTGCAGCCTGACATTGGAACCTTATTTGTAATTTTATGCACGTCAATAATTGTATATTTTGCTGCTGGGGCAAAATTTTCGCATTTGCTGGCAATTGCTGCAGGCGGAGCAGGATTGATTTTATTACTTATAAAATTATCCCCTTACCGTGCGGCCAGAGTAACAACCTTTTTGCATCCTGAATTAGATCCACAGGGAATTGGCTATCATATTAATCAGGCATTTCTGGCAATTGGCTCTGGAGGGCTTTTTGGCAGAGGATTTGGACATTCAAGACAAAAATTTCAATATTTGCCTGAGGTGACTGGTGATTCAATTTTTGCAATAATTTGCGAGGAACTTGGTTATTTATTTGCTCTACTGCTAATTGTTTTATTTATATTATTATTTTTTAGAATATTAAAAATAGCAGAAAAATGTGCTGATCCTTTTGGTAGATTGGTAGCAATTGGAATAGGCAGCTGGTTTGTGGTTCAGGCATTTATCAACATTTCAGCCATGATCGGCCTTGCTCCTTTAACCGGAATTCCTTTACCCTTTGTCAGCCATGGCGGAACTGCGTTAGCCATTGGCATGGCTGCTTTTGGGATTATTATAAACATTTCCAGACAAACCTCAAATTCTGCCCCTTCACTCAATTGGCGTAAAAAATAATTTTTTATGAAAAATTCTCCTTGGAAAATTATAAACTCAAAAATTAAATATAAAAATCCCTGGATAAAAGTCAGGGAATATAATGTAAGGCGACCTGATGGTAAAAAAGGATTATATGGCGTGCTGGAAAAACCTCCTGGAGTTTTTATTATTACTTATGAAAATAATTCAATTTATCTAGTCAAGCAATATAGATTTCCATTAAAAAACTTTTCCTTGAATTACCTGGCGGCACTTTTAATGGGAAAAAACCTTTAGCTAATGCAAAAAGAGAGTTATTTGAAGAAACTGGTATCAAAGCCAGTACCTGGAAATATTTAGGGAAATTTTATATAGCTGCAGGTCATGAAACTACATATATAAAATGCTTTTTAGCAAAAAATCTGGATACATCAAATTTGCAAACGAGGTTTCAAGAAGGAGATGAACATATTAGTCAAATCATTAAGGTTAAAATCTCAAAGCTGAAAAAAATGCTTAAAGAAAGCAAAATCGAATGCGGAATCAGTGTGGCAGCCTTAAATCTATTCTTTCTTAATCATAAATAAATATATAATAAAACAGAGAATATAGTTTCTCTGTTTTTTTATTTTAAAAAAACGTCCCGATAAATCGGGACTCCAAAATTTTTCTTTTTAATTTTTTCTTTTTACTTTTTATTTCATTTCGGTGCCATTTCCCTCAACTTATCAATAATAAGCGGCAAAACCTTTAAAAATTGATTAACCTCAACTTCAGTGTTAAATTTTCCCAAACTAATCCTAACGCTTCCATGAGTCCACTCAGGCTTTATGCCCATCGCAGTCAATACATGAGAAGGCTCTAAAGATCCGGATGAGCAGGCAGATCCGGTAGAAATCGCAATTCCTTCCATATCCAGCATCATTAAAATACTCTCCCCTTCTGCACCTTTAAAACTAATATTTAAATTATTTGGAATTCTCTTTTCCAAATCGCCATTAAGCTGCGTATCATTAATTTTTTGAATTTGTTCAAATAATTTATCTCTTAAACTTTTAACTTTTTTAATATTTGCCTCCCTGTCCTTTTCAGCAATTTCCATTGCTTTTGCAATACCGACTATTAATGGGACATTAATCGTACCTGGCCGCAAACCAAGCTCATGATGGCCGCCAAATGTTATTGGAGAAATTTTCGTATTGTCTTTAATATATAAAACGCCAACTCCTTTTGGACCAAAAATTTTCTGGCCAGAAACAGTTATCAAATCGCATTTTAAATAATCAACTTTGCAGGGCAAATAATTAAATGCCTGGGCAATATCAGAATGCAAATATATTGGCAGATTTTTTTCTTTTCTGCTTTCCTTTTCTTTGACAATTAATTCTCCAATTTCTTTTATTGGCTGAACAGTACCGATTTCATTATTTGCATACATCACTGAAATAAGCACAGTATTTTTTCTAATTAATTTCTTTAATTCACTTAATTTCAAAATTCCTTTTTTATCAATATTAACAAAATCAACTGCAAAACCTCTTTTTCGCAAAGTTTCAAATGTTTCCAAAACTGACGGGTGCTCAATTTTTGAAGTAATAAAATGAGGTTTGTCATTTTTGAATTTCTCTGCAACACCCAGGATTGCTAAATTATTGCTTTCTGTAGCGCCAGAAGTAAAAATAATTTCTTTTGGTTTGCAGCCCAATGTTTCAGCTGCTTGTTCTCTGGCTTCTTCCAGCGCGCTTTCAGCTTCTTGGCCAAATGAATGGATTGAAGACGGATTGCCAAATTTTTCAGAAAAATAAGGCAGCATTGCTTCCAATACTTGCGGGTCTACTTGAGTTGTGGCTGCGTTATCAAAATATATTCGGGTCATATAATAATAATTAGTAACGAGTAATGAGTAATGGGTAATAAGATTTTGTTGTTAAACCTGTCTGCCTAAATATTTGGTGTTAGGAAAATTATTTTTATAGTCATCCCAAAAAGAATCTTTTAATACTTCGGGGAAAACATTAATATTTTTCAAATCTTCTTTTGAGAGCCATTCAGCTTTTTTAATAAACAGCTCATCAGGTCCTTTGCCTTTTAAATTTTTTAAACTTATTTTACCTATGTAACTATCAGCTAATACAAAAATTTCAATATTTAGCTCTTGATTTTCCTTATCAAAAAATTCTCGTATATAAATAATTCTGGCAGAGGAAATTTTTAGATTCGTTTCTTCGAAAGTTTCTCTTTTTGCACATTCAAATATTGAACTATCTTTTTCTTCAATGCCCCCACCAGGAGGAACCCACCATTCATTTCCAGTTTCAGGATGAACATGTTTAACTAATAATATTTTTTCATTGTCAACAATGATTGCCGCAATGCGAATTCTATGTTTCATAATTAGAAAATATTGAAATATGTATCCCAACTCGTATTTAACCAAAATTACTCAGGAATGGTAACATTAATCACTTCCTTAACTTCCTTTATCTCAGCTTTTAATCTTTTTTCAACTAAATTCTGCAATGTCATCGTGGCCATAGGACAAAACTGGCAATGTCCAGCCAAACTTACTTTAACAATACCCTTTGATTCATCAAATTCAATCAAATTAATGTCACCGCCATCTGCTTTAAGATGGGGCCTTATATCTTCGTCGATTATTTGTTCTATTTTTTGCTTAATATTCATATTAAATAAATTACAGTCTCCCACAAATGTTTAATCAGTAATAGTTATTGGTCATTGATTTAAAGCGGCCAGTTTAGTCTCTGGTTGTTGGTCATTAGTATAAACCCATGCCTAATGACTAAAAACCTAACTGGCAGCGACGCCCATTAACCAATAACTAAAAAATATTTAATGCTTGTTTTTTTGTTATTTGTTTTCCCCGTATTTCTCTATCGCATCATGCAAAGCCTTTGTCGCCAGGATTGAACAATGATGTTTTACTGGCGGCAGGTCGCCAAGTGAATCTACTATATTTTTGTCAGTTATTTGACTGGCCTCATCCAATGTTTTGCCTTTAGCTAAATCTGTCATTGCTGAAGAAGTAGCAATGGCTGCTGCGCAGCCTAAAGTTTCAAATTTAATATCCTTTATTTTATCTTTAGAAACCTTAATATAAATTTTCATAATATCTCCGCATCTCATATTACCTGCCTCACCAATTGCATCAGCATCTTCAAGTTTGCCCTGGTTATGCGGGTTTGTAAAATGCTCTATTACTTTTTTTGAATACATATATTTAAACTGAAAAACTGAAAAACAAATGAACAAAAAAACAACTTCATTAAGGTATTCACTTGTTTTTTAACACTCTTCAATAATATTTATTAGTTATTATACTATAGCAAATATCAATGTTTTCGTCAAAATGAAATAAAAAGTCCCCTAAAATGTTAGGGGATCTGAACCATGGTGGGATCTGTCTCTCCCCCGCCATTATTTGGCGGTGATGAATCTAAATTCCCAGACTTTAAATTATTCAGATTTGCCAAAGCTTGTCTAACTTCTTGTTTGGTAACAGGCATGTCTGCATAAATACTACTGGCTGACTCTCGTAGCGTATTTTGGAAATCTTTAACTTGTTTTTCATTATCAAGCCGGTACGATCTTGACTCCTGACTTTTTCGATTCAAAACAATCAGTTGATTATATGAGAAAAAAATTATCAGATTTGCCTTTTTTACAACCTGGAATTGAAGCGGCCTTTCACCCGCATGTTTGCGTAAAATCTCTGATTCTGTAATTTGAATTATACTTCCAACGTTCACATCCCGTAGAGCAGAAATAAAATTGCTAACGATATATGGCCAGCACAAATCCATGTGTTCATTAGGATCATTATTGCCTTTGATAAATTTAAGAATTGATTCAATATCAGTCTTCATTCCTAGTACTGGATGATGAAGAGCTAATGCCTGGCCGAACCGGATAACTGATTCTCTTTCCTGACCGCTAATAATCGGAAAGTACTTTATTTCAGAACCTTCCCTTAAAATAAATTTTGACTCTGTAAGCCAAATACTTAGATCTCCATGACCAACTACTTTAATACCCATCCAATCCTGGGGTTTGCCAGCTTTTTCATAAATGGTATAGATTTGCTGAATAATTGCTGACAACCCTTTTTGCTGGGCAATCAGCTGATGAAGCTTAACATACCATTCAAAAAAGAACTTGGGCCAATACTTTCTTACATGATCTAAAACAACATTTTGAAGCCATTCTCCAAACTGAAATTCAATAGCAGAATCAACTACAACTCCTGTTTTTTTGGGAGTCAAGCCTTGTAAATGTTCAAGAATAGGCGGAAAATCTAATTCTTTCCATTTTTGATCTTCTATATTAGGCATTCTCACCTCCTTTTCACCTATGCCATTTTAGATATTATTTTAGCTGAATATTAGTAAATTTGTCAAGAGATAAAATAAAGTACCACCAGCGATGCTGGTGGTTTTTATCTTGCCCAACCTGCCCTTCGCGAAGGGCAGGGCGAGTCTTTTATTTTCAATATCTTCATTCGTCTACAGAATCGGGGGTTTGGGGGGCTGATTGCCCCCGGAGCGATCCTTTAACTTTGTCATTGCTTCGCATTTGAAGCCCCCCAATGGTTTTTGCCTACTTTTTGGCATCAAAAAGTAGGTCGGCGCAAGCCGAAATCGGTATTGCCTGAATTAGGCTCCAGGCCTGTTTTGTAAAAGATCATCTTTATTAAACAAGGGCGATGCCATCAAACGCACTCCCCAGCTACGCTGGGGGTTTTTTCCTTTAATAAAAAACCCTCTATTTTTGTAATAGAAGGTTATGTTCCCGGACTTGTGTCTTCTTTTTCAAATCCCTCAGGCATTTGATTTTGGGTAATAATTGTATGCTTCAAATGTTTGAGTGATGTTGGCATTGCATCAAAAAGCTCACTCACAGATGAAGCAGCTGGTATTAGCTGATCCTTCAATTGCTGTGCCAGATCTTCATCTGCAATTTTTAATTTATGTGCTTTCATGGGGATACCTAAAAATACAATTACTTCTTTGTCAAACCAGGTGACTTTCACACCGCTGATGTCAAAAACGGTGAATCCTGAGACAAAACGAGTTTTATCATGCTTACCCAGAATTTTTACCTCTTCCATCATTCCACTGCCTTCATAGTTAAGATGTTTTAATGCTTCAGCGAAAAGCTCAATGGCTTTGGGTAAGCATTCCATATAACATTTTTCTTCATCTACATTTTCCTGAATAAAGGCTAAAAGTCTATCATCTTCAGTCAACATGCCGTTAAGAATACGCGGGCTGTCTTTTAATGTTCTTGAAAATTCAAAAATATCCTGTTGCTCAGTCTCTGCACTCAACTCAAACGGAATTTCTGTGCCATCCTCATTGACCACAAAAGCATTTCTCTTCAACCAGACTGAAGTCGATTCAAACTCAGCGATCTTCACTCCTGGGAAGGTCATTGCTGGCACCTTGTTATAAATACCGTAAAGAGCCTCAAAGAGCTGGCCAAATTCTTCTGTTTGAACAACCCTGACCAAGGCTTTATGAAAATCAATATAACAGGCATCCCAGCATGAATCCACCAAAACTCGTAAAGCATTTCTCTGCCATACTTTGAATTGATCATCAATATCTGCTGGAGGCTCAACCACCTCAGTAGATATTCTGCGTAAATATGTCAAAATTGGCGGGTATTGAATTACATCTGTTGAATTATCCATTTGTCCCTCCTTCCGAAAGAGTCTGACCTTGCCCTTAGGTTTACTCTGTCCTCCCAACTTCACCTATTTATATCAAAACCTAGAAATTTTGTCAATAATAATAAAAATGTCCCAGAGGGACTCCAATTTTTCACTTTTTGATTTTTACTTTTTAATTTTAAAAAAATAGCCACGTTGGGCTATTTGTTATTAAACTGGATTAAAACTGCAGATATTTGATTTGATCTCATCTGCGCTGCTTGGAAAAACTTCTACTGCCTTACTGTGAGTTGACACATGATCAGTCAAAAATTCAACCAGCTTCTCTAATTTTTGAACAAAACCAGCGCCTTCAAGCTTATCTGCATCAGCAACACTTATTTCCATATCAAATTTTTCACCAGAAACTCTAAATTCCAACTTTTCATAATATACAGCCACTTCAATGCCTTCACCTCGAATAATTACGATCCCATTCCATTCTGTCTTAGCATACAATGCAGAAAGATTTTTCATAATTTGAACAAAGTGCTGGTCTTCTTTTACAAACGTAACGAAAAAATTAAAGAATCGAAGAACAAAGGATTGAAGCTGCTGTTCAACTTGTTTTTTCCAAAAATTCAGCATATGAACATTTAGCTGTTTATCATCAAATTCAGTACTAGTAGCTCTTCCCGCAAGCCTAAATCTTCTGTTTGAAGCTGCCGAATCCTCTTGGCCACTATCTCCAGCAGCAGCATCTCCTGTAACATCATCAATAGCTCGATCGTCTCCCATCTTCCCTCCTCCAAAGGCTTGCCCTAATATTGGGCTGGTGAACAACAAATGTTTTGAATAATACCTTACTATAAAAAATACACGTTGTCAAATAAAGTACCACCAGCGATGCTGGTGGTTTTTATCTCGCCCTGCCCTTCGCGAAGGGCAGGGCGAGTCTTTTATTTTCAATATCTTCATTCGTCTAC
>CAYPKD010000008.1:0-59172 GCA_964411255.1 uncultured Gammaproteobacteria bacterium
TTAATAACAATTGAACTTAATAACGGATTATCTCCAATTTCCTCAAGTGTTTCCTGAATTTTTGGATTATCCTTATGTTTTTCCTTAAATTTTTCCAAAGCCTCGTCTTTTGATACAAAAACCACCTCTCTGATTTCTGGCATTTCAGTTAATTTATTTTGCAAATTATTTATCTCTGCCTGGCTTACTTCTTCATTAAAATATACACTGACGTCAATTTTTTCCTGAACAGAACTTATAACCTCGTCTGTCATCGCATTCATAAAAATCAACACATTAACTGAAAGTAAAGCCAAAGTTAAAATACTGACTGTTACTAATGACAGCCAAATATTTCTCCAAAAATCCTGAACTGCAAATTTTAATACCCTTGCTAAGGCGACGAACATAATTTAATTTGTAATAATATAATAATCGACTTTCAACTACCAACTGTCAACTATTATAAAATATACCTTCCGTGTTTTTGATCACTGATTATTTTTCCTTTTTCCAAAGTGATTACACGTTTTTTTAATAAATTAACAACTTCTCTATTATGTGTTACCAGTAATACTGTTGAGCCAAGCTCATTAATTTTTACCAAAAGCTCAATAATTTCTTTTGTATTAATCGAATCTAAATTTCCAGTCGGCTCATCTGCTAATAAAATTTTTGGCCGGTGAATAAGTGATCTGGCAATAGCCACCCGTTGCTGTTCTCCTCCAGACAGCTGGCGAGGATATCTATCTAGTTTGTCTTCAAGTCCTACAATTTTTATTATCTGAGGCACAATTTTTTTAATCTTTTTATATGGTGCTCCGCAAACTTCCAGAGCAAATGCAATATTTTCAAAAATTGTTTTTTTGGGTAATAATTTAAAATCCTGAAATATAACACCAATCTGCCTGCGCAGGATTGGAACATCTCGATATTTAATTCTGGTAATATTCCAACCGCCAATAATCACTTCTCCTTTAGTAGGTTTTTCTTCAGCCGTTAAAATCTTAACCAAAGTGGTCTTTCCAGTACCGCTCTGCCCCACTATTGAAACAAACTCTCTTGGCTTAATATGCAAATTAACACCATTTAAAGCTTTGGTTTCAGGTGGATAATGTTTTGTTACGCCTTTAAATTTAATCATAATCTACTGTGGTAATTTAACTAATTCTACTTTCACATTATACAATACGCCGTCTCGTAAATTTCCGATTTGGGAAAAAGCAACTTTGTCCAAATCAATAACTCTTTCTGGAAAAATTGATCTAACCGGGCCATAGTCATTAACTGTTATAGTAACTGATTTTTGATTATCTAAATTTGTCACTTTCAGCAGACTGCCTTTTGGATAATCAGGAGAAGCAGCGCAATTACAATTTTTATATGCATACCAGCTGGCATGGCCAAATGTCATTGCCCCATTTCTTTCTAATACAACCAATCTGGCATATGGCAAATGAAAAGCTGCTTTTACAAATTCAGAATCAGTCTTATATATTGGTAATTCTTCCCAGCTTTCACTCACACCATTATAGAAAAACATGGCCTTTGTACTACTGGTCTGCCGAAATGGCTTAATTTTAACCCAAACCGGCCTTTCGCTGTTAAAAGCCTCTTTATTTTTTAAATCAAACTCATATACATCGGTTAATGGTACAGTTCCTTCGGGAAAGTCAAAAATTTCCCTGCTAAAATGCTTAGTCACCACATAACTAGGTTTAGTTAAAACGTCAGGGGTTACGCCGACATAAAACATCTGGTCCTGGCTGGTAATGGTGTATCCTCTGCTCAAAGTAACTTCGTCAATAAACAATTGAGAAGTGATTGGCTGAAATATATTAGCCTGAACTGGAATTGCACAGCTTAATGCAAATACCATAAATAGAAAAAATATTTTTTTAATCATAATTGATATAATTCTTATTGAATGATATTATATTTAATAATTCAATAATTAATGCCAAGATAGCTCAGCTGGCAGAGCAATGCTTTCGTAAAGCAGAGGTCGCGGGTTCGACTCCCGCTCTTGGCTCCAGCCTTCGTTCTGATAAATCAGAACTACGGCTGGCAAGCTATTAATTGCAAGCGCTGCTTGCTTTTTTAAAATTCAATATATCTTCTTACCTTACTCTCAGCTATTATGTTTTGCAGATATTCCTCAAAATTTTCAAACATAATGTAAATATTAAAAAGCCATACTTCTGGATTTTCACCATCTTTTTTATCTTCAATTCTGATTATATGATAACCTTGTTCTGTTTTGATTAATTCGCTAACATCACCTTTTTCTAAAGAAAAGGCCACATTTGCTATCTCCTCGGGCATAGCATCTCTACTCATCCACCCAAGATCACCGCCTAATTCAGCTAATTGAGTATCATGACTATGTTCCTTTGCAATATCCTGAAAAGATTGTTCTCCTTTTTGAACCAATTTTAATACATCTTTAGCGGTCTTTTCAGCTTCTGACTGGACATCTTCATCGCTTAAGAAAGCTTCTCTCACCTTTTCCTGATATACAGAGGTTAACACTATTTTATTGAAAAAAGTATCAAAATCCCATCCATACAATTCCTGAATTTTTTGTTCCAGCTCTTCTTTGGAAGAACCTGATTCTTCAACTATTTTATTTTTTTCAATTTCAAGCTCTTCATCAGTTAGTTTAATTTTAAATTTTTTTGCCAGTTGTTTAATAATCTTTTCATGAATCAGCTTATCCATAACATCACTGTTAATTTGCTTATCAAGATCTTCAGTAATCTGTCCTTGCTGGCTTATCACCAAATTTTTTATTAACTCAACCTCTTCATTATATTGAGATAACGTAATAACATCTCCATTTACTGTTGCTGCCGGATATGGAATTAATTGGGTTACCTTTTTCAAATAAACATTGTCTGTGCCATACTTATAGGCTAACATGCCAGAAGCTAAAAACAGGCAAACAACAAAAACCACGGCGAGTATAACATACATTACCGGATGGCTAAGACTTTTCTTTTTGTGATTTTTCTTTTTATCAATAGAAGATTCTCTTCTTACTACATCATTTTCCATAAATTATATTTTCCTTTCTCCAAAAAAATAATTCCACCAAAGCCTGATATTATTTGTAGTGCTGAATTTTTCAGACTGCTCTCCGGCTAACTCATTGGCTGAATTAATATTTGGATCTAAATTATTATTTTCAGTTTTTATAACCACTACTTTCTCTCCCTTTTTTTTATAATTAAAATTTACTCTGGCTTCCTGTTCTATATAACTTTCTGAATTATAATTATCAATTAATTTTATAAACTCATCCTGATCCACTTTTAGATTATCTATTTCCTGCTGCAAATCTGATATCTCTTTATCTAACTGCCGCTTTTTTACAAATTCCTTACTGGCCGCTACTGAAAAAATTATTATTAAAACTATTCCAAAAGCAATTAATACCTTTGAATTTATCTTTTGCAAAAAATTATTTTTTTCTGCCATATAATAATTATAGCAAATTCAATTATTAGCTTCAAATCGATTGTTCTTTCCAATAGTCTTCTAAAATCTTATCGTTGACTTTTTTGCCATTTTCTTTTATAACAAGTTTGTCCTTATTATTTTTATTTAAACTTTGTTTTAACGCAAAATATATTTTTTCCTGTTCATCTGTGCTTAAAGTCTTAATTTTTTTCAATAAATTCAACACCTCCTGCGCGGTTTCCAAATCCTCTTTTCCCTCCTCTATTTCCGTTTTTGGCTTGTATTTCCTCACCAATTCACTAAGTAATTTATGAATATCTTCTGGATCTTTTATATTATACAAAACTAAAGGCCGTTCACTGCCCATTAACTTAATCCGGATATTGCCATATTTATACAAAGTTTGCCACAAGCCCTTTGAATTAAACGACATGTCCCTGACTTTTTCAAAAGGTATTTCAGACACTTTTTTATTAAAAAATCCCTGCTGATCATAATCAATAATTCTTTGGCTGGAAATTACAAAATAATTCTTTTTCCAAAAAAAGACGATCTTAAAAATATATAAAATACTGATCAATAAAATCAATAAGAACACCCACACGCCCCAGGTACCTCTGTTAAACAAAAAGAATAATAAGAAAAAATCAATTATAATAATTAATACACTTATTATCAAGTGCGGCAAAAACATTAAAAAATAATGTCTCACTTCCAAAACCAATTCCTCATCATCTTTTAATTGAATTGGGGTATTAAATTTTGGCATAGTACTTATATAATTACAATTATTTAATTGATATTTATTTATACAATTCTTTATACTTCCTGCCAACAAAAATGTATTTTACTATTTCAATTGATATAATTGCTACAATTCCCAAACCAAATAATAAAATCCAGTCTAGGCCGTTAAGAGGGGTAAATTTAAATAACTTTTGTGTGATTGGAATATAAATTGGTAAAATATTCATTAACATGCCAAAACCCACAGCAACTAATAACCATTTATTTGACCAAAATTTAATTTTAAATATTGAAAGGCGCAAACTGCGACAACTAAATATGTAAAACAATGAATCAATACCTAAAGCAGCAAACATAAAAGTTCTTATATGATTAATTTCAATCGATTGCCATTTATATAACCATACAAATAATACAAATAAGATTAAGTCAGTTAAAATTCCAATGATAAAAATTATAGTGATCATTTCCTTATCTAAAATCCTTGACGTCTTAGGCTGCGGCTTTTGTTTCATAATATCAGGATCTGCCTTTTCCAATGTCAAAGAAGCAGCTGGCAAACTGTCAGTAATTAAATTCACCCATAAAATCTGTGCTGCTGTCAAAGGTAATGGTAGTCCCAATAATAAACTTCCTAAAATCAATATTATTTCTGTAAATGAATCAGATAATAAATATACAACTACCTTTTTGATATTAGAAAATATCACTCTACCTTCTCGGATTGCATCAACTATCACTGATAGTCTGTTGTTTAATAATATTAAATCAGCAGTTTGTTTGGTTATTTCTGAACCAGCACCAACAGCAATACCCACATCTGCTGTTTTTAATGCTGGCGCATCATTCACTCCATCTCCGGTCATTGCCACCACCTGGTCATCTTCCTGGAAAGCATTAACAATTTTTAATTTATCCTTTGGGCTGACTCTGGCAAAAACATTGATTTTTTTTATCACTTTTTTCAAATCTGCCTCATGCATCTTTGCCAAACTTTCACCGTCAATTATAGTCTGGTCTGAAATTTTTAATCCCATGTCAGCAGCTATTGATTTGGCTGTAAGCACATGATCTCCAGTAATCATCACTATTCTAATGCCTGCTTTTCTAATATCTTTAACAATCTTTTTAATGTCTTTTCGTAAAGGATCACGAATTATGAAAAATCCTAAAAAAATAAAATTCTTTGACTTGCTTATCTCTTTATCTTCTGAATCTTGATATTTATAGGCTGCAGCTAAAATTCGATAACCTTTGCTGCTATATTTTAAAAATTTTTGTTTTAAATCATCTTTTATCTCCTTTGTTAAAGGCAATGGTGTATGATTGCCATTTTGATAATATCTGCATAATTCTAAAACATTTTCAGGCGCTCCTTTGCAGTAAACTGCATTTTTATCTTCATCAAATTTATTTAATGTAAACATCATCCGAAACCTAGAGGCAAATGGAATTTCAGCTAATCTAGGAAATTTTTCCTGCCATGAGATAACATCAATATTTTGCTCAATAGCTGAATATAAAATAGCTTTCTCAGTTGGTGAACCAATAATCTTTAATTTTTTTTGATCTTCCTCTGGATTAATAATAGTTGAATTATTGCACAATATGCCAGCCATTAGTAATTTTTTTTCTATTTGATTCAAATCGTGTTTTTTCAAACTATTTTCCCTATGCAAAGTGCTTAATTTTTCAACCTTCATTATGCCAGTTGTAATAGTCCCTGTCTTATCAACGCATAACACTGAAGTACTGCCTAAAGTCTCTGCCGCAACCAATTTTCGAACCAAAGATTTCTTTTTCAAAATCCGCTGCATTCCCACTGCCAAAATCACCGTCACTGCTACTGGCAGGCCTTCAGGAATTGCAGACACTGCACTGGCCACTGAAACTGTAAAAATTTCATTAAAACTTCTACCAAGTAATAGTCCAACAATAAAAATTAGAAAAGCAAGTATTACTAAAACAATTCCTATTTTTTTTCCAAAACTTTGAAGCTGCATCTGAAAAGGCGTTTGTTCTTCTTCAGTTTCCTGCAGAATATCAGCAATATTACCAACCTCAGTGGACATTCCTGTATTTACAACTAAGGCCAATGCTGTACCCTGGCTTATTAAAGTACCCATAAAGACCATGTTTTTCTGCTCAGCAGTGATTAAATCCTTTTTATGAATGGCATTAATATGCTTTGAAACAGGCTCAGACTCTCCGGTTAAAATCGCCTCTTGTGCCTGAAGCTGGTGGGATTCAATTAAACGGCAATCTGCTGGCACCTGATTGCCTGCTTCTAAATAAACAATATCACCTGGGACAAGCTCTTCCATCGGAATTTCCACCTTATTCCCATCCCGAAAAACAATAGTTTTTAATTTTAAAAATCTTTTTAATTCAAAAAGAGCCTTTTGCGCTTTACTTTCCTGAAAATATCCTAAAAACACATTAAGCAATACTGCAGCAAGTATTATGCCAAAATCCACCCATTCTTGTAAAAAACCTGAGATTATAGCGGCTATTAGCAAAATATATATCAAAACTGACTTAAACTGAAATATAAATAATTTAAGCTCAGATAATGGTTTTTCTTCCACTAACTCATTTAATCCGCACTTATCAATCCTTTTTGAAGCTTCCTTATTTGAAAGCCCGCTTTTATTCGTTTTTAACTTTTTAAAAGCTTCTTGCACTGAAAGGCTGAACCAATTTATTTTTTTTGGCATAAATAAACACAAAAATTAATCGCTAATTACCAATTACCAATTACAGATTACTACATATATTTTACCATATTTCCTCTATTCCTGCATCCTACATCCTGAATCCTGGATCATGAATCAAAAAGAGAAGACCTAGTCTTGGTATTTGGTCTGACAAATTTTAGTTTGTTTCCGAAGTCATTTAGAAATAAAAAACTGCCCAAAGTATGCATTAAGCAGTTTTTAGTATTTAATCTCCTATGCAACAGCCTCGTCTTGCTCAACCTCAGATTCTTCAGGGTCATCCTCAGCCGGTTCTTCAACTTGCTCTTCCTCCTCAGCCTGAAGATCAGCACCTTCTCGGATAAAGGTAAACCAAGTTAATCTTGATCTTTTTTCAAAATCAACTGTCCATCCCAATTTTTGATATTCATCAGAAATTCTATCAGCCATTTCTGAAGTTAAAGCGACAATGCCAAACCGCACAATATCTTTACCAGCAAACATCTCAATTCTGCGGTCAATTATAGTTTTATAATAACCTTCAAATACATCCTCCATTCTACCTGGTATTGGCATTATTCCGACCCCTCCCTTCTCCTAGTAGCATTACTAGGATATTTATATTTTTAGCATATTTATCTTATGAATAAATAAATATTTTGTCAAATAAAATTTTTTAATAAAATATTGACATTTCAATTATAATACTGTATAATAGATATCGAGTTTATTTTTAGGAAATATGAAATGAAAAATCAGGTACGCGATGTAAAAATTAGAAATTTATCAGGGGTCCTTAGCTCAGTCGGTTAGAGCGCCAGCCTTTTAAGCTGGGCGTCCTGGGTTCGAATCCCAGAGGACCCACCATCCTTCGCGATAGCGAAGAAGGGCTCGAATTAAGCGAAAGAAGTGTTGATTTCATTCGCTTCGGATGGCACAGCCATTAAAACAGCCTAACTAGGGCTTGTTTTTTTATTTTAAAAAACCGCTAATTATGCTTAGCGGTCATTGTTCTTGAAAAGGCGCCAAAATCTTGGTCTTCCATTCAAAAGTCATTGGATTATCTGGAAAAACAGCTACTTCATCAAAATATGGATTATTTCTAAATACTAAAATGCTTTTCCACACAGATATACCAATCGTACCATTACTGGATTTTGTATCTGCCACGTGTTTTTTTGAAATGATAACAATGCAGCATTTTGAATGAGTAAGAAAAGCCCAGCCTTCAATTACTCTCATTTGTGATTTTATTCTAACCTTTACTGGCAATACATTTATTCTTTTTATACCTTCGTTTTTAAGTATATTAACAGCATTCATTTTTATCAAATGATCTCTGGATTCATCCCATCCGATAACAACCGGTTCTTTTTCAATCATTACTTCTCTATCCAATGCAGGTACCATTTCCCCTCCCTTTCAAAGGACAAAAAAAATATCATGAGATTACTTAAGGAACCTCTGAAAAATAAAATTTCGTTACGAAATTTTCAAATTTTAAAGCTAAAATTTAAGAATTGCAGTAGAAAATATGTTTTTCAGAGGGTCCCTAATAGTCAAATAATTATGTAATTTTTCTAATCATTTTTATATACTTATCATTTGCTTCAGCTGGCATTACAATTTTAATATTTTCTGACAATGAACCAAGCCGTTCTTTATCAAAAATTAATTTTTTAATATATTCTAAAAATTTCTCTGCTGTTAAATCTATCTGATTTAAAACCAATACCGCTTTTTTTGAAGAAAAATAGGTGGCATTATTAAGCTGATCATTGTTTGGCAGAGGAATTAAGACTGTAGGCTTTGACAACGCTGATAATTCAGTTAAAGATCCAAATCCTGCCCTGGAAACGACCAAATCAGCTGCGGCATAAGCATCAGGCAATTCTTGTGTTAAAAAAACAAATGAATGATATCTTGGGTGTTTGAAATAAAATTGTTTTCCTTTACCTGTCACATGAATAACCTGGCAAAATTCAACTAAATCAGCTATGGTCTGCCTGACAAGCTTATTTATTGCTAGAGCGCCAGTTCCACCACCCATAACAAATAGTATTGGTAAATCTGGTTCTAAGTCAAATCTTTTTATTGCTGACTGCCTTGATCCGGAAAAAATCATTTTTCTAACTGGGTTTCCTGTAACTACAACTTTCTTTTTTGAAAAATATTTTTTCAATTCTTCAAAACTAACAGTTATCTTTGTGGCAAAAGGTTTCATTAATTTATTTGCTAAACCTACTTTTAAATCCTGCTGATGAACAATAATTTTTTTTCTCAAAAGCCATCCAGCCCAGACAACTGGCACACATACAAAACTACCTGCTGTTAATATTACATTTGGTTTATATTTTAAAATTATAACAATACTCTGAAAATATCCAGCTATAAGTAAAAAAGGATCAATAAAAATTCTCAAACTAAAATACCGCCTTAGCTTACCAGAACTAATAGCCTTAAATGCAATACCAATTTTTAGCACCACTTCTTTCTCAGGACCCTTTTTGGTGCCGATCCAAAGAAATTCTGCATCTTCTTTTTGCAAATCTTCTTTTAATGCCAAAAGCGGCATTACTGATCCCATTGTTCCACCTCCGGAAAATAATATTTTCATATTGTTTCATTGTCTCATTGTTTCACTGAATTATTTTTGTTAAAAATTAGTATATTGAATTCATTGATTTGTTAACTATAGCATTTAATTAACAATGAAACCATGAAACAATAAAGCCATGATCAATTTCCGTGAGCCAACGCCAATACATTCACTTCCTTAACACCTGCCAGTTTTATCGCCTTTGCCGCCTCATTCATTGTCTGTCCAGTCGTAAATACATCATCAAATAAATAAACAATTTCCGGTACTTTTTCAAACTGAGCGTAAAAAGCACCCTTCATGTTTTCAAATCTTAATTCCCTATTCAAATTTGCCTGCTGTTTTGTATTTTTAATTCTTTGCAAGGATTTTGCATCAAAATTCATATTCAAATGCGTACTAAGATGCCTGGCAATCAACTCTGCCTGATTAAATCCCCGCTCTAAATAACGCTTTTTATGTAAAGGAACAGGAATCAACTGCTTTCCGTTCAGTTTATCATCTAAATCAGCCATGTCAACTGCTTGGGCAAACATATCTGCCAGCTTTTCAGCTACTTCTTCAACATAATCAAACTTCAAAGTACTAATAATCTGCTTAATAACTCCTTCATATGTACCCATTACAAAAACAGTATTAAAATTAAAATTATGTCTGCACGAATCACATAGCTGATTTGAAACTGTTGCATGTTTATTGCAAACAACACAACTCTGACCAACTGGAACTTCCAAACATTTTAAACAATCTTCACACAAAAAAGAACCCTCCTTTTTGCATCCTAAACACGTTTTAGGAAATATCAAATCAAGGAAGGGGGATATAAGTTTTTTTCCAAAATTTTTATTGCCAGTATGCGCCATTAATTAGCCAACTTCCGTCTATTTTTACAAATTCGACCTTTATATTCTGTTCAAATGTTTTTGATTCACTATTTCTTTTCTCTGTCCGCTGAGTGGTAACCACCATCACAGCCTTATCCTGACTATAACTCTCAGTCTTAACGATTGGCGCACTGGTCGTTACACCATAATATTCACCGTTAAGCGGATATTTTGTAGATAATTCTTTTTTTTGTCCAATAACCCACTGTTGCATCTGTTCTGTCAATATACTATTAAGATCATCTAAATTTATAAAACCAGCTTGATTGGAAAAACTGCCAAATCTTTCTGCAAAAACCCTGGCCAATGTCTGAAGCTGCTCTTCATTTTTTTCTTCTTCAGTCATTTTTGGTAAATCAATTGTCTTTCTTTCAACCTCTGGGACGATCGGCTGCCTTGGCGGCGGTTCCTGTTCATTTATTACAGTTGGCGGTGTTACATCTTCTGGCTGTTGCCGAAAATATAAGAATCCTAAAACAATTGCAACCACCAGTACCACGGCGATCATAATTAAAATAATTATTTTTGCACCAACTGATAAATTATCAAGCATATTCGATTAGATTATTTCTTAACTCAATATTATCCTTAAAAAACTATTTTGTAAACTTTGTTTTAATTTTCTCTTCAGATTCCAGCTGCCCCTTTCCTTGGGCCATTTCCTCTTCCATTTCTTTTCTCATTCGCTCGATCTCCAGCAATTGCTGAGGATCAGATGTAATCAATTGATCTTCCATTCCAGATGCAACCACTTTAATAGCAGCATGCCTGTCACCGGCAAAAAAAATGCCTTCACCTACTCCGCCTTCCAATAATAAATATCTTTCGCCTTCAGTCAGCTGGAAAGTTTCCTGTACCAAATCAATGGCTGCGGGTGTCTGCCGCAAAAGCAGCTGTAAAGCAGAATTCTGTAAAATAGCTTTCCCCTGATTGGAAACTAAAAAGTCATTTACATCCTGGGTGATAGTAGTCACACCCAAATAATATTTTCGACAACGCTTAACCAATGCGTATATAAAGTCAGCGGAATCTTTTCGTTTCATCAACCACCAAGCCTCGTCAATTACTAAAATCCTTTTCTTTAATTCAGATCGGACAACATTCCAAATATAATTAACAATGTTATAAATTGCCATCGGCCTTAATTCATCTTCTAAATCTCTGACAGAAAACACAATCAGCTGATTTCGAACGTCAACATTTGTAGGTGAATTAAATAATCCGGAAAAAGTACCTGTTGTAAATTTTTGCAACCTAATAGCTAAATCAGCTCCTCCTTCCATTCCATCTAAAACGTCATATAAATCCTGCATTATTGGCGGATCAAATGGCTTAGTTAGATCGGTTTCCGGCGTAATGTCCTTTTTAGCAAATGTTTGAAGCAATGCTTGGTCAACAATTGAGTCTTCCTGGTATGATAAATCCCCGATCATTAATCTTACCAAACCCTTTAATGTAATAACTGCGCTTCTAATAATATCTTCTGTAGAAGTCATCTCTCCGATAGGCCGAGGCAAGTCAAACGGATTAATTTTACTTTCAGAAGCCAGGGAAATATTGACATATGTTCCGCCGACAGCATCGCTTAAATGCTTATATTCCCTTTCTGGATCAATAATTATCACATCAGTGCCAAACATTAGCGTTCTCAGCACTTCAAGCTTAATAGCATAACTTTTTCCAGAACCAGAAGTGGCGAAAACCACTGCATTTGCATTTTGAAGCGAAAACCGGTCAAAAATTATTAAGCTATTATTATGCCTGTTAACTCCAAATAAAACACCTTTATCAGAAGTCAATTCAGCTGAAACAAAAGGGAAAGAAGAGGCGATTGGCGAAGAATTAAGGTTTGCGGTAATCATTATTTCATCATTGCCCAAAGGCACGGTCGAAACAAATCCCTGCTCTGCCTGATATAATACGCGTTTAGTATATACTAATTTTGAACCAAATACATCCTCTATATCAGCTGTCAGATCATCTAATTCCTTTAAACTGTTTGCATACAAAGTGGTATATAATGCAAATTGAAAAAACTTTTCAATACCCTGAGTCAGGTCATCTCTTAATTTTTCAATGTCTTGAAGAGCGGTTTCTCTCATCGGATCTCTGGGCGCGCCCTTTTCCGCATCAGCTGTCAGCTGTGCCCTTAAAACTCCAACTTTATTCCTCAATTGTTTTAATACAATTTCAGACTTTAATGGATAGAAAAACATGCTAATATCTAAAGTGGCATTATAATTGATAATTGGAGCAAACCAGCCAACACTAATATATCTTGGATAGGTTAAAACAAACAATGTCCTCAAATATTTGCCTCCAAGCCGCAGATGGTCAGGCTTAACCTCCATTGCGCTTGGGGCAATCAAATCTAAAATTGAAACGACCCCTCTTTTATAGGAACGCCTTTCTTCAATCAATTTCTTAGTCTTCTCTGCTTTAATTTCCTCAGGTTTTTTCTGTTGAGGTAGCTCTTTTTTTTCTTTTGGCTCCATGCCAATAGGTTTTATCATATTAAGTATTATCTACGTTTAATTTATTAACGTCCACTAACACTTGTTGTTCTGCAATTCCAGGATTATACACATTATAATATAATTCAATTAAACTTTGTGTGTCTAAAATTACTGATTTTAATCCCATGCTATTCAAATTTCCCTGAATATGCCCCACTCTTTGCATTAATTCACGGTAATATTTATCAAACTTTTCCTTTTTTATCTTAATCACCTGGCCAGGTGTAAATAACTCGGACATTTTTGAAAAAAATCCTTTTGGCTTGCCAGCTTCTGCCAAAGGACTGAAAGGCACCACTAAAAAGAATTTTTTACTCATAATATCTCCGATTTCAACCAATTCATTAACAAAAGAAATATAATTATCAATTTGTTTTTTCAACAATTCATTGGTTACTTCTTTTTCATGCTCTCTTAATTTATTAAGATAAACGTCAATATTTAATTTTCTTGATTGAACTACTATCTGAACAGGGAATTCTAAATAATTCAAAAAACCAACATAAGCACTAACTATTGCTTCCTGTTCTTCTTCTGACTTTAAGGCAAAATTCACGCTGGAAACCATTATAACAGATCGCAATGTGCTGTCTTTTAAAATAACTGTATCATTTTTTATTTCAGCAATATCTAAAAAAAGCTGAGTACTTTCAGAAACACTTGTTTTTTTCAATTTATCACTTTGCATTTCTCGTTTCTTTTTTGCCATAATATATTAATTATTTTTTCTTTACCGGCTGCCCCAAAGATACTGGAGCTGGACTGGATGCCTGAACTTCACCAGCATACATACCTCCTGTATTAACAATTAAAGTTAAATCTGATAAGCGTGAACCAGTAACCGGTTCTTTTCTAGCTATGCTTAGTTTTGGTTTTTCCTCAATATCAGACTTAACTTTTTCATGCATCTGCATAATATAAGCTTCTTTATTCCAAATACGCAGCCTTGGGCGCAACAATGTCTGAACAAAATTTAATAAGAAGAAATGAATCGGTCTGCCATTAATTTTTGCAAAAGCTAAAGTTCCAAATATGCCAAAATCAATAATTCCGCCGGCAATCAAAGAAAGCAGGCTGCCAAAACGATAAAGCAAAAATCCAATTAAAAAGGCTGCTAAAATTAAAATAAACTGCCTGACTGTTATCGGGCCGATAATTTTATCTTCAACATCTATAAATTGTGGAACAATATACTTTGCTAATGCCATAAATGTAATAAGTATCTGTTTCATCCGTTGTGATCAGTTGATCTGTTTTTTCCTAATTAATAATTATATAAATTAAAACTGCATTTTTTCATTTGACTCCATTATTGCCTGAAATTCTTCATATGTCATAATTTTTTCACCTTTTTCAGTTTTTTCATTTATCACTTCTTCAATTGGTTTGTTCTGCTTAATGCTTTCATAGCCGATATTTAAATACATTTGATAAACAGGCGACTGCTGCCAGGCATTGACCCCGTCAACTTTTTTTTGAATTGACTCTTCTGCTAACAGGCCAATCCTTTCCATCAATTCACCCATTATTTCTTCTTTATTTGATCCGAGCCGGCGCAAATTAACCAAATCCATTGATCTTAACTCATCAACCGGCCCAACCAAAGACGGGCCAAATGTGACATCTTGTAAAACCGGCTTTTGCTCATCCAAACCGCTTAAAGTCCTTCTTGATACCTCCTGAGCTGGGGCAGCTACTGAAGATTTTTGCACAGCTGGCACTGATTGCTTTGGCTGCTTTGGCTCGTATTCTCCGCGAATAATAGCCAGCCGTTTTTTTTCAACCTCTCTTAAATATTTTTTTATTGTGCTTAAAATAGTCTCTGCCTTTTGCTCGTCAAATCCTATTCCACCAGCAACTGCTGAAGCGGTCAGCATATATTTAACTTCAATATCTTTTCTCACTCCCCGTAACCTTGATATGATTACACTGGTTAATTTTACATTGTCATATTGTGCAGCTGAAATCTGTAATTCATCAATGATCTTTTTTGCTATTTCTTCCAGCATCTGTTGTTCAATATCCCGTTTTTCCAGCGGCATTTCTTTAACCACCTCCACTTCTGATTTTTTTTCTTCCTTTACCACTTTTTTTTCTTCTTTTTTTAATTTTTTAACTTCTTTTGGACTTAATAACTTTACAGCTTCATCATAAGAATAAAATTTTCCCTGATAATAATACTTAAACTCGCCTTTTTCATCTCTAACCAAAACAAATTCCTCTGCTTTAGGACTAAATTCTACATTTTTTTTACTCTTTTTTTTTTGCATACTATATCACGCCCATTTAAATTTCTTCTCAGCCATATCATAAAATGCCAGTCTACTAAATTTCTCTTCTCCTCGTCTGGTATAATGTGTATCAAAATGAGTGGCTATCCTGGCTGATTCCTCTTCAGTTAATTCTAAACGCTCTTGCAAAATATACTTTAACATATATACCACAAACTGTGGCTGTGCTGGATTAACCACGAAATCATTTACCAAATTAGCTTTTCCAATACGATTTAAATAGCTGGTTAAATAATCCCGATATCTAATATCTTCCATTAAAAGTTTTATAAATCCTCCCTTTTCAACCAAAATCATAAGTGAAGCGATTGTTTTTATTTTGTCTTTTTTCAAAAATCCGACTTCCAGTTCATCAGATATTTTTTTCAAATCATTATTAGTCGCCTCTAACAATTTTTCTTTCATTATTTCAATCCGACTTTGCTCTTCTTTGCTGCCCACATACAATTCAAAAATGTCTTTTGGCGGCGGAGCTTTTTCTTTTTCAACTTTTTCATGTTCTTTAACAAACGCTTCAATGTCTGCAACATCCTTATCTGTAAAAGGAAATATGGCAATATCTTCTAAATTTTTTCTTTGTGCATCATAAAAGAAATTTCGGATTGCTACATATAAATCCAATGCCATGTCTAAAAGCTGACCTTGTTCCCGGTCTAATTTTTTTGCATTATGGCTTTCAGCCATGTACTTAGCTTTTTTTATGGAAGATACAGTGCCTTCAACTCCGACGATGGCAATAAAATCCTTAAGCCAATTTCCAATTGTCGGATCAACCATTTGGTTATTAACCTCAATTTTATCTCTGGTTAATATTTCCTGATTATTAACTAATTTCTGGAGTATACTCATCTGATATTCTTCTTTTTCTAAAAATAACATTACCACCAGCGCATTTAGATCCAATTTTGTTCGAAAATCAGCCCATTTAAGCATATCAACCACCTGATCGCTAAAAATTGCACCTATGTCTTTTGATTCTTTTTCAGGATCGCGCAACTCAAGCGGTGGCGCTTTTTCGACTTCTTTTTTTGCCTCAACTTTATCTTCTAAAATTTCATCTTCTGGTGATTTTAATTGCTTAACCATTCCCTCTTCTTTTTTTAATTCTTTTTTAAAAGCATCCATCACTTCATAATAGTCTTCCGGTTTTGAGCCTAAACTTGTTAAATATTTACTGACCTCGCCGTTAAAATATTTATCTAAAATTAAAAATTTCCTCCCTACTATCTCTTTAGCAATGTCTTTTGCTTTCTGAGGCGCCATTTTTAGTTTGCTTTTGAATTCTTTATCTAAATCATTGACTTTTATTTTATTAAATAAAACATCATTAATAATATCGCGAAATATTAAACTCTTCTTTGCAGGCAATTTATACTTATTAATCAAAGCAACATTAATCCGCGCTCCATAATCAGATTCATACACGCTTTGTGCCAATTTATTTTTTAATTTATCTGCCATAAATATTATGTGTTATCATCAACTGTCTTTTGCATCTCTGGCGGCAAACTGCTATAAAATGATTTATTATTTTGTATATTTTTAAATTCTGCTTTCATGTTTTTCTGAACCTCAGGACTGGTAACCTGAGCAGGCACGCTTGGATCACCCTGAGCCATTTTTGATTTTAATCCTAATACAGCTTTTACAATGTTATCATTTCCAGTTTTCATTAATCCTGATAATTTACTGGTTGAAATATTTTGAGCAATTATCATTCTTTGAGCATCATCACCTTTTGTAAAATTACCTTTGTCATCCACTTTCAAAGCGTCTGCCAAGGCCCGGACATCTAACTTACTTGTATGATTTCCCAAACCTTCCAAGTCTGTGCCAAAAGCATCAAATGGATTTTCAGTAATCTTTGCTTCAACGCTTTTGAAATTCGTCTTATTAAATGCTTCAAGTGCATCCAGTTCTGCAGCTTCATCAGTTCCTTCAGCCGGAGACAAATCCCTTAATTCAGCTAATCTACCTGTAGGAACAACATTCCCCGCAGCGTCTTTTGTGGTCATGCCTTCTTTCATCTTTTGCGCTTCAGACAAACCTTGCTTGGCATTTTTCGCAAAATCTCCGCCTTTGCCAAATATTCTTTTTAGTTCAGCATCAAAATTTTTGCCAAATGCCTGAGATAAAGTCAACATAGCATTTCCGTCTTTATAAAAGCTGGCAGCTTGGTCACGCAAATTTGTCTTATTCTTATCCTGATCGCCGATCAGCCCTTTTCTGCCTTCATGAGTTGAAAGATCATATTTAGCAAATGCATGATTTTTATTAACTTCATCTTCAACAGCCTTTTCAGTTGCAGTGCCTTTTAAGCTTCTATATACCTTCATCATATCTTCCTGATTGTCTTCATTAATGGCGCCTCCTTTAATTGCATTTATTAAATGAGCAGCAGCTTTTTCCATATTCGCTTCTTTAGTCATTACTTTTGCAGATTTTTTCGCATCATATTTTGAATCTTGCAGTTGCTTAAATTCCTTGCCTACTCTGGCCTTGGCTGCTTCATTCGAAGCACCCTTGGATCTGGTTACCTGGCTTCTGACATCAGATGCTAATTCTGGAGCGCCCATTGTGGCCAATCTCTTTAATCCTGCTAAAGTTCCAGTAGCGATGCCAACTGTCACTCCGGCAACGGCTCCTAAGCCACCCAAGCCCATTTCTTTAAATTCTTCCCTTCTTCTTCTATATTCAGCCCTGCCTCTTCTGGCAGCAGCTACTGGCGCTCGAAACGGAGCTTTTACTGCGCCGGCCACCGCTTCCCTGGCCACGCCTGCCGTTCTTTCCCAGCCTCTTTCAAATTTTGCTCCAAAGGCAGAAACCCTTTCTGCACGCCGTTTTTGTAAAACACCTTTTGCTGCCGCATATCTTTCACCTACAAACTTGGCGCCAGTTGCGCCATAAGCAGCTCCCTTAACTGCACCCAATACTTTACCGCCAACAGCAGCTCCAACAGCGCCACCCATTTGTTTTGTTATTACGACTGCTCCGTATAATAATGCCACACCCACTGCAAATTGGGCCATGTTTGGCATGGTGGAACCAATAGCCTTAGTTCCTTCCTGAAGTTGTTTACCAGTTACACCTGATTTTTCTTGCGCTGATTTTGTAACTTCCTGCGCTTCTTGACTAACACCGCCATCTGCCTGCATCATTAATAATGCCAGCCAAAGAAAAAAAGCTAATATCGGACCAGTAGCTACCCAATTTCCAAATTTCTGCCACCACTGCTTAGCCAATGATTGAGTGAACGGCAATAAAGATCCAACAAAGGCAAATGGAGATAAAATAATTAATATCCATAAAAATGCAATCCTGGCCAATAAAATTACAAGCATTAAAATGCTAACCATTAACACAAAGAAAAACATGAATGCTGCTAATGCTAAGCTTAAAGCAATTTTCCAAAAATTTATTTCTTCCAATTGTCCGTCCTTTGCCTTCATCCAGGTATCCATTTGTAAGCCATTGATTAAGTTTGCCCCAGCTGAAGCCTGAAACCCATTTACAAAAGTAAGCATTACAATTTGTCCAAAATCAATAATCAAACCACAAATCAATTTACTGAAATTAATTGCGACCGCAGCAAATATTACCTTTGGTAAAAGCGACTTAATCGAATATTTTTCAATACGTAAAATAGTGGCAAAAGCAATGATCAACAAAATTACAACAAAAAACATGTTGCAAATATCACGAATAATAGTCCAGCCGGTAACAACTCCTGGATTATCTACAAATTCCTGAAAACCAGCAACAGCAATCACCAATGAAAACACCTGCATGGTTAACCAGCCTAAAATATATGCAATGCCGTAAAACATTAATGCAAAAACCTGGCCGAAAAAATCACCGACAGCGCCAGCATAAACAGGAATATAAATTCCAATGCCAATTATCAAAAATAAAATGACGAGCACTGAAATAATTCGTGTTCTTGTTGGCTTGAGGGATTTGAAAAATCCTCCCAAAGCATTCTGGATTTTATGCCTGATATTCAGATTTTTTTTAAATCTTAATAAAATCTAGGCGCAATCCTAGTTATTTTAATTATAACACAAAATTACGATAGCATCCAAAATAAAATTTTAACTTATCAACAGTTAAATGTTATAAAAATATGCCATTTTGCTTAGAAATCTTCGCATAATATTCACTGCTCTCCTTTAATTGTCTTTGCTTGGTTTCAAAATCAACTGATGCCAATCCAAATCTGGGTCTATAACCTTCTGCCCATTCATAATTATCTAGCAGCGACCAGTAAAAATAACCGCGAACATCTACTCCTGCTTTTATCGCATAATAAATCTCTTCCAAATGCTCATGAATAAACTGCTTTCTAAAACTGTCATCTTCCGTGGCAATACCATTTTCTGTAATGTATATTGGCTTCCCGTAAGTTGATAAATCAACTAAAACTTCATAAATACCGTGCGGATGCACCAACCAGTTCATATCAGTCATTCTGCGGCCTTCAACTGCAGGGTCTTCCTGCATTGATAAAGATCGTTTGCCAAAACGGTATTTTTTTTTCAATCTAACCTGAAAATAATAATTTATACCAAAAAAATCATGGTATTTAGGCCGTGATAAAATATAAAAACCATGATTTGAAAATTTGTACAAATAATATTGCTGAAGCTGATCAAATAATTTGTGTTTTATATAATTTGAATATGCCTGCAAAGAATTGGCAATTCCCACTTCAGCTTGTTTATTAAAATTTTGTTTCACAATTCTATGAATCAAAACGTATGCAGATTTATGCGCTTTTGCTAAATTCCAAAATACTCGAAATCCTAAAAGAGTCTTTTTCTTCATTGGCGGCCACCAGCCATGAAAATAACTGCAAAACACATAAACATCTGGCTCATTAATCGTTACCCAAAAATCAACCAAGTCACCTAAATTTTCCACTGCATATTTTACATATCTAAGAAAATATTTTTTATTCTTTCCTTTTTCCCAGCCTTTTTTTAACATAAACCAGGCTGGATTTGTAAAATGATGAAGCGTCAGCATTATTTTAATGTTACGTTTCTTCAGGTCTTCAAGAACATTTCGATAATGCTTTATTGCCTGGCTGTCAAATTTTCCCTCTTCTGGCTCAATTCTTGCCCATTCAATTGACAAACGATGGCAATTATTATTCATTTTTTGGATTAAATCAAAATCTTCCTTGTAGCGATTAAAACTATCGCAAGATGTTCCCACATCAGGGATTTTTTCCAAAGCCTGCTTCACCCAAGGAACTTTATCCTTATATTTTCGAAAAGTCTCATGCGACCAGTCATTATTTTGACAGTCACCCTCGATTTGATGAGATGAAGTGGCTGTGCCCCAGAGAAAATTTACTGGGAATTTTATAAATCGTTTTTGCATAAAAATTCATTAATATTCGTATTTCCATTATACAAGAACGGTTGGAATAAATAAAACGGCAGATGCGCCGTTTTATTAAAAAATATTCAATTTGCAATTTACAAATTTTCAATTACTCTTCGCTAAATTAAATATTTTCAGCTTCCCCTTCTTTAAAAGATATAAAAATCCTAATCCTGCGCTTAACATGGCGGCAACAACAGTTAAAATTATTTTAACCGGCAATGTTTTTTTCATTGGCACTTGTTCAACAACGGTTGCTCCTAATTCCTGCTCAGATGGCAAAACAGAAATATCTTCGTTCAACCTTGGGTAAAGACAAACATTTTCTTTATATGGTAATAAGATACCGCTGACAAATACTCTTTGCCCGTTTTCTAGATCTTTTGTATTTAAACCTGCGTTTTTCCTAAAACAAACTGGTAAATCACCCTGTTCAGTTACTAAATTAAACCCGCTTGCTAATTTTTCTGAAATTTCTCCGTCTGCTGCGATTAAAAAACCAATCAAGTTTTGCTCTTCTTGGAAACTGAATTCTTTTAGATCTGCCAAACTCTGTCCCTCAACAACATTAATATCTTCAGCAGAACTTATTTTTATTTGAGACATTTCTTTTTTTGCAAATTTGCCTTTAATCTTTACTCTCTGCCCGATTTGCAAACTGGGCCAATCAGCCTTATAAAAATACGCTTCAACTGCCAGATCCTCACTTTGCAAATACATTCTTTGTTTCAAAAATAATCCTGGATTAACTGTAATCACTCCTTCAAATAAAACTAAATCGTCATCTTTTAGCTGACCAATATTTTCCTTTGTTAATGCTATATATTCAATTGGATTCTCTGTTGTAATTTTCTTTTCAGAACTTTTTTTTGTCAAGCTGGTTAATTTTTTCTCTGCCTCTTTTTTTTCAGAAATATTCTCATCTTCTTCAGCTATTTGTTGTACAATATTTTCTGTACCAGGTGTAGGTAAAGTGGTTAATTTCCAAAAACCAGTAGAATCCTTGACCAAAGCGTATGGCAAGACAACTTGTTTATTATCAAAATCAACCATTGTTTTATCAAAAGATCCGTAAATCATTTGGTCTAAAAGCTGATCATCTTTTGAATAAAGCTGGACCATGTCGCCGGCATTATTTAAATTTTTTGTTTTTACTATCATATAAAATTTTGATGGAATAATGCCTTTTAAATGAAACTTTGTGCCGCTCCCCTCTTGCAGATAACAATCTGTCACTTCAATGTCTAAATCAGAAGAATTAAAAATTTCAATCCATTCTGTCTGGCCTGAAAATGGCTGGCTTACAACTTCATTAATAAAAAGCTTTCCTACTAAATTAATTGCTTCATTATTTGATGCTTCATTTTCCAATTGCTCGGTTTGTTCTTCAATTTCATCATTTTCCTCCAAAATTTGTTCATCTTGCTCAGCTGTTTGAATCAAAGCAATTTCATTTTCCAATCCTGGTGTTTGTGTATATGTAAAACTCCAGTCATTAGCTGAGTTTGTATCAATATCTGAAACTCTGGCCAAAGACATATTTTCTTCAATATCATCGCTCGTTTGCCAGGCGCTGCTGTCATCATTTTCAAAATCATTATTAGCCAGCCAATGGTCTGCGGTTGCCAAAAAGTTTGCCTGGTTGCTGCTTTTTGTAAATTTACCGTCATTGTTTGACCAAATTAATACGTCCTGCGTTTGATACTCAGCATTACGTAAAACCAATATATTATCTGTACCAGTTAAATTTTTTTCTAAATTTAATAAAATAAAATCTCCATTATCATAAACTTCATCCTGATCTATTTCAAAAATCAAACTTTCTCCCTGAAATAGCTTCCAATGATTAAAATCACCCTGTTCAATTACTTTTAATTCAACCCAATCCTGAGATTCTTTAAATGCCACTTCATTTATCATTAATTTGCCCAAGACTTCCTCAACGACTTCTTCATCTTCAGGTTCTGACTGCTCATCATCTGAGTCATAATCATCAATAATAACATCATTAGAAGTGAAAGTTATATCTTCAGAAGCAAAATCTTCAATAATGACATCATCTGACGCATATTCAATAATTATCTCATCATCAGATGCAAATTCGTCCTCATCATCATCTAATTCATTTTCTAAAAAATTCTCTGCTTTTGGCGTTGCAAAATCAGATACATTGTCATCTAAATTTTGTGAAACTAAACTTTCTGTCCAGGCATCTGGCAGATCTCCTGCTTCAATATCTTTTTTTCTAATCATTGAAGTTTTCCATTCATTATCTCCGAAAAAAGGAGCATCTCCCCCTCCAGCAACATCAATCAATTCATTTTGAGAATTATAAAGTTTGATTTGCAAACTGCTATTACTCAGGCTAACGTCACTGTCAATTAAATCTGGCTCAATATTTAAAACGGAATTTTCTTTATCAAAATTACTTATAACAAAAAATCCTCCTGCTTCAATTTCCAATCCTTGCGAAATTTCAAGCATTACTTTTTCTTCTCCGCTGCTTAATTTTGTTAAATACCATCCGCCTAAATCAATATTTTCGTTCGTTAAGTTTTTTAATTCAATAAATTCATCACTAGCAGAATAGCTAGAGCCTGCCCAGGCTAATTCATTTATTACAACAGTAATTCCCTGTGATTGAGCATTAAAACCAAATAGAAATGAAAAAACACAAAGTAATATTCCAATCAAGGCCAGGATAAATATTTTTTTATTTAAATCATATTGCATATGTTTTTAACAATTTTTCATTTACAAATGTTTAACAAATTGATAATTGAAAATCATTTAAAAATTCGTAAATTGGAATTTAAACTTATTAATTATCTCCTAGTCTCAACAGGTCAGCCGTACGAAACAACTGACCCGCTGAGCGCTATAATATTTAGCCTGCAAGCCGCAAACATTCTTATTTGCCAGCCTGAGCCGGCAAGTAGGTTTCGTATGCCCTTACTTATAAACTAGGCTTTGTTGATAGAAAAAAATATGGATATTCTTTCACATTCTTTACTAATTGCCATCGTTCCTTTACCGGTCCATTTTTCATCACATCCAATGTCTTTTGAAGATATTCGTCATCTTTAATCAAACTGACTCTTGAATCATCTGCCCACATTTTAAGTTTTTTTCCGTTATCTATTTTTTTTGCTTCTTCTTTAAAAAACCAAATAATCCTTCGGGCATGAGACCGGTTAACTTTTTCATTTTTTTCAAAAAGCTCTATCATCGGCTGCTTCTCATCATCTTTTGCCTCTGCCCGCAGATTGTCCAAAATCTCATAGGATATTCGCTTTTTAAATTCCCCATAAACAGAGACTGGATTATCCTTATCTTTTGGCAGCTGAAAAAGCCAGTAAAAATGATTGGGCATAATCAAGTATGCGATATTTTTTACATTCATTTCCTTAGCCACTTCTTTTAAATTTCTAATCATCAAATCCAGATATACTTGATTAACAAATAGATTTTTTTTGCCAGCAACACTGCTTGAATAAAAGTACGTGCCGCCAGGCTGTTTTTCTATAAATTTTGGCATAAAATTTAATAGTTATTAATTATATTTTGCAAGCTTGCGACTTAATATCAAATATTAAAATGAAAAGATTAAAGCAAAAAGCAAAACGTAAAAAGCAAAATAACAAATCAAAAATTAAAATTTCTTCTTTCCCTTCAATGTCAGAATACTAGAGGCAAGAATATTTGCTATTTCAGTTACTTCTTTTAATAATTGTTCGGCCTTTTCTTGATTAGCTTTTTTAGCATCCCTTAATAATTCCAACCAAAACTTACTTTCATTTGCAGACTTCAAAGAATGATTAAAATAATTTGTAAAATCTCTTTTCGTACTTCCTGCTTGGGCTTCAATAAAATTTGCACCAATACTTGTTATGCTTCTTAATAATTGCCTACTAATCACTTGTACACCCAAATCTTTTTTATTCAGGACATCAATGAAATTGATACAATTAATTGCTAAACTATATGTTCTTTTTTTTATATCTTTTTTATTTTCCATATTTTTTATTGTTCTCTTTCTTTTTTATAATAATGTCGCAAAGCGACTCCAAATTTTTACTTTTTGCTTTTTGATTTTTTAATTTTATTCAATTGCGTTCCCTGTGAAGCTTTTCTGGTGAAAGCGTCACCCGCTTCACAGGGAACCCCTCCACTTATATTGTCTCGTTTTCAATTCAAATTGAATAGACTTTTTTGTCGAGCAAACAAAACAAAAAACTGCTTTTCTCCAAGCAGTTTTTTTAGTCTTATTTAAATTATTTTTATATCTTGTCAAACACTCTTGACAGCTGTGGATAACTTTTTTAATGCCCAAACATAATATTTGCCTGCTTAATGTCCTGTCCTGACTGCAAAACTCCGCCCATATTTTCCAAAAAATCTTTTTGTATTTCTGGATTATTGGGAAAATCGGTAAAATCCTTTAATGGCGCCCTTTGTCTAAACTTCATTTGAAAATTTCTATCTTTTAATTTTGCCAACATTTCCATAGCCTTTTTCTGGTCCTCAATCACTTTAATTCCCTCAGCATGGAAATCTACAATTGGCCTGCCCATTATAACAATTAAATCTCCAGTAGCTAGCCGTTTATCTTCAGGAAATATTTTATAATTATGCATTAGCTTTACATTAATCTGTTTTCCCTGAGGTATGGAAATAATGAATTCATTGCTATTTAATGGTGGCACTACAACTTTTCCGATCAGACCATTATTCTTCATCATACTTGGCCCGTGTTTTTTATAAATCATTTTAGCAACTGGTTTGAAAATCGGAACCTTTAATTCTTCATTATCAACCTTTTCCTGTACTTGATCATTAAAGTCTGATGCAAATATTGCTGTTCCACCCATTGAAGCGCCTGCTACCAATATTACAACAAACAATGCAAAAGGTTTTTTATAAGAAATTTCAAACCGAGACATCATCCATACTGCTATAACAAACAAAGCTAAAAAGCTTATTACTAACACATATGGTAAACTTTTTAATATTAAACTATAGCCTTGAACTCCAAAAGTCGTATATTCTAAGCTATTGCTTTCTCTAATATCGTACAAAGCCAAATTGACGATAAACACCATGGCAATAAAAATCAAAACAAAACTAAAAGTAAGTGTAAACTTTTTTGAATGAAAAAACCAAGCTGAGCGCATCTTGACATCTTTATCTTCAATTTTTTTCATAATAGAATCTGCAATATTCACCTCTTTTTTTTCTTTGGCTAGATTTTTTAGTTGTTCTTCAAAGTTATCCATATTCTTATTTTAAACTAAATCTCAGAATTATCATAGATTTCTGCCAATCGTTTTTTGGCACGATTTATTAAAATTCCTACTGCGTTTGTTGATTTCTTAACTATCTCCCCTATCTCTTCATAAGATCTTTCCTCCATATACCGCAAGACTAAAACTTCTTTATAATTTGATGGCAACTTATGCATCTTTTCAACCAATTCTTCTTTTTCAGTATCAGTTTCAAGCTGCTGAGTTAAATCAAGGTCATCTGCAATGTCAATTTTATTTTCATCATCATCAATTGACTGTTTTTTTACTTTTGTATTCTTTTTCAACCAGTTAACAGATTCATTATGGGCAATCCTATAAATCCAGCTGGAGAACTTTTTCTTTTGGTTAAAACCCTTTATATTTTTATATGCTTTTAAAAAAACTTCTTGTAAAATATCAGTCGCCTCTTCCCGATGATTGGTTAGCCTAAAAATATAGGTATAGAGCCTACTTTGGTATCGTTCAACAATCAATGAATACGCGTCTTTATCTTCTTTTATTATCTTTTTAACGATTTGATTGTCCGTTATGTTCGCATTATCCATGTATTTCTCTCTATTAAATAATACAATTTATACTATAAAACATTTCATATTTTAGCATTATTCCGCATTTAGTTCAAGTATTAAAAAAGCCCTATAAATCAAGGGCTTTTTATATAAATTATTTATTTACCAACCCATCATTTCATCTATTGTCTTTGAAGTTAAATCAGCTCCAGTAGGATATACAATTGATGTTGGAACATTTTGAATAATAAAATCACTGTTAAACATGTTTGCATCAAATACACTTGAGCTAACATGCCTTTTTTCTCCATTATCAATATAATAATTATTTGCATCTCCTGCATAACTTATCAATGCTCCGCTTGGATGAGAAAGTGTTGTGATACCTGTTCCTTTTACATAATTTGACCAAAATGCATCTGAAATATCCATAATCCTATCATTCCATAAATCTCCATAAAGCTGCTCAGCTAATTCTTGAGTTTCAATCCATCTGATCACTCCTCCTGGCTCAACTGCATAGACTGGAGCTAAGGATTTAATTTTAACCAACCATGTACTTGGTCTCATAGTTACATTTTCCCCTAAAGGAATGGCAGCTAAATCAGCATCTGAGATGACTTTTATATGGTCAAAATCTCTAAACCAGCTAAAGAAAATTGTATCACTTGGAAATACATGCCTCTTTCCATCTGATCCTAAAATATAGACTGTTGACATGCTGCTACTTTTAATTAAATCTTCAACTTTCAAACTTACTGGAAAGCTTGGTTCATATGGTTCTTCTCCGGGTTCTTCTCCAGGTTCCTCGCCTGGCTCTTCTTCCGGTTCTTCAGGTGCTGCTGTTTGGACATAATCAATAGTGTCTGAATTAATACTAAATGATAAATTTCCAGTTGAGCTTTTAAATCTGGCATATACAGTTTTTTCTCCATACCCATCAGATAAGACCCAATTTTTTGAAGTATTATATTCTTCCCAGGTTGCGCCAATAAAGTCTGGGTCATTTGAAACGACCATATGCGTAGCATCTATTGCAAACAATGATAAAGTTACGTTTTGAGAAGTAGTCTCAGTTTCATTGTTGTTTATTTCTATTGATGTTTCTGAAGGATAGACAGCTGAACTTCCTCCTCCACCTCCGCCACCAACAGCGCCAGTCGTGTAGCTCCATTGACATGGAAGTGCGTCACCTAAAATATTGCCTGATCTGTCTGAAGCAGTATTAATTGATGCTGTATAAAGAGTAAGTGGATTATAATCATTGTGAGTCCATGTTCTCACTGATCGTCTGCTACTCCAACTTCCTGACCAACCGCCTGGATTTGGACTACTTGATCTGTTTGCTGAAGCCATTGCCTCACTGAAAGTCACAACTAGGTCTGCAGATAGTCCGACTCCAGCAGCACCATTTGCCGGAGAAACATTCATTATTACTGGATTAATATTATCTCTTAAAAATATTGCAGGAATCACTATCGGAACTGCATAAATATCCAATGGCGGTGTTACTGACTGAGTCACAGTATCCACACCAACATCAGCTGCATTTACTCTTCTATTAAATTCAAAAGCTGCCCAGGAATTTCCAGCGATATGAGTAACATTTGATATGCTCGATACATTGCCTCCACTTATGTCATTATACGTAAAATCAGGAGGAGATAATGGAGTACTCCAAGCATTGCCATATACTGGTTCTGGAAATCCAGTCAATGGATCAACAAAAACAATTTCAGCTAACTTTTGTCTCTCTGCTGTTTCGACAATTGTTGGTACAGGCGGGCCACCAATATCTGGAACCAATGAGGCACCACCAGCAATACAAGAATTTCCCCATAAATCAACCACTGTAGGATTACAATCTAATATATCAATCCCCAATTCAGGAGGCGTAACCAATAAATTCATCATTGAAATAATAAAATAATCGCCAGCAGTATGAGTTACACTAAACAATCCATTACCCTCTAAAGGAGGCAAATCTGTATGAAACAAATCAAGAACATTAACTGAACCGTCTGGGTTTGAACCAAAAACTGGAATAGAACCAATAGCTGGATTTACACTATCAAATTCTGTTAAAGCTATTGGTGTGCCTGCTACGGTTACACTTCCTGGGGATGGAGCAATTGGGATATAAGTTCGAACTACTGGCCAGGCTCCGCCATTATCAACTAAACCGACCGGTACATTACTAGGCAGAGCACCGGCAATCGTATAAATTGATCCCATTTTTGCTTCAATTGTATCAGCAATATCACCCACAACTGCATTATTATTCATCGTTAATATTGCCCAATCGTTTCCTGGCGTATGATTAATACTGGCAATACCACCCATACCGGCAGCATTATTATTGGTATAAACAAAATCACTTTTTTGTAAACCAATAGTTCTTGCACTATCTCCCCAAACATGATTTGTAAATTTTACTAAAATCATATTTTTTATTGGTGCAGTGCTATCAAATAAAGCCATTGTAATGCCAGCTGTAAATGAAATTGCTTCTGCCGGCCTTGGCCCTGCAAAAAAAGATAAACTAAAAATAAACGAAACAATTAATAGACTAATAAAAAATTTTTTCATAATTAAAGATTTGATTAATAAGCTAAAATTAGCGATATCCTTCTCGCTTAATACTAAATATAAATTTCTTTGTTACTTGTATTATACTAAATGATATAATTTTCAAATATTTATTTATCCACAAATAAAAAAGAGGCCCATAACCTCTCTCTTTTTTTTATAATTTTTACCAATCCATCATTTCATCTATTGTCTTTGAAGTTAAATCAGCTCCAGTAGGATATGTAATTGAAGTCGGTACATTTTGGATAATAAAGTCACTATTAAACATATTTGAGTCAAACACGCTTGAGCTTATCATTTGTTTTTCTCCATTATAAATATAATAATTATTACCGTCGCCTTCATAACTGATCAATGCTCCGCTCGGATGGCTAGCCGTGGTAATACTTTCTCCCTTAATATAATTATTCCAAAATGCATCAGAAATATCTACAGTTCTCTCATTCCAAATACCTCCGTATAATTGTTCTGCTAAACCTTGATTTGCTACCCACCTAATAACACCACCTGGCTCAACTGCATATACCTCCGCTAATGATTGAATCTTTACCAACCAAGTTCCTGGTCTCATTGTCACATTCGCGCCCAGCGGAATTGAGGCTAAAGTTGAATCAGATATCACTTGTACATCATCAAAATCCCTAAACCAACTAAAATATACTGTATCAGTTGGAAAGACATGTCGCTTACCATCTGATCCTAATATATATACGGTTGACATGCTGCTATTTTTTACTAAATCGCCTACCATCAAACCTGCTGGGAAAGACGGTTCAGTAGGTTCTTCTCCGGGCTCTTCTCCGGGTTCCTCTCCTGGCTCATCAGGACCAGCTGTTTGGACATAATCAATGGTGTCTGAATTAATACTAAATGATAAATTTCCAGTTGAACTTTTAAATCTGGCATAAACAGTCTTTTCGCCATAACCATCAGTTAATGTCCACGCTTTTGAAGTATCATACTCTTCCCAAGTGGCTCCAATAAAGTCTGGGTCATTTGAAACGACCATATGCGTAGCATCAATTGCAAATAATGATAAAGTTACGTTTTGAGAAGTAGTTTCAGCATCTCCACTATTTATTTCAATAGACGTTTCACTTGGATAAATGCCAGCACTACCACCTCCACCGCCTCCAGCACCGCCAGCTGTTGTAAAATTCCATAGATATGGCGAAGGATCACCCATTGTATTGGCTGCAGGTGAAAAATCAGTAATATTATTTAATGTAGCCAGATAAGGTGTACTTAGAGCAAAATCATTATGGGTATATGTTCGCACAGTATTATTTGAGCTCCATGAACCTGCCCACCCCCCTGGATTTGGTGCTGAAGGAGCTACAGCAATTGCACTGATAGATTCACTAAAATTGAAAATAATATTCTGGCTTATTGGAACATTAATGGCATTGTTAGCAGGGGTGGTACTCATTACAACTGGATCTACATTATCAGCAATTGGTGTAGCTAAAGCCAAGAAATTGCCGAGAAAATCAATTAAAGGAAACGCTCCAGGCACTATCATATCAGCTCCTAAATCACCAGGAATGATCGGTAAGTCAGTTGTATATGTTCCCCAAGTATCTCCAGGTATATGAGTAACTGAAGTCATTGCAGTTGCTCCAGCGCCACCATTGCCATCACCATAACCTATATCCCAGCCTATTAGAAGTGGGGATCCTGGAGGAAAAGGTCCACTAGTGCCAAATACAGCTTCTGGCACACCTCGAACACCATCAAAAAATTCAAACTCTCCCATTGTGGCATTAGTAGTAGTTTCGGTTGAGAATAAAGTTGGTGGTGTAGCATCAACCTGAAGAGGAGCTCCAATTGGCAAACAAGGATTGCCCCATAAATCGGTAACTGCAACACAATCAATAATATCAGATCCTATCTCTGTTCCTACAAGTGGAATATTTAAGGTTAAAAATACTTTATAATCACCTGGAGTATGGTATGCATTTGCCAATCCATTTCCTTCAAGCGCAGGCACTGGGTTATCAATATATGATAAATCTGCACTGGCAATTGATCCATCAGGATTTGATCCATAAGCTGGTATAAATTGACCTGTATTAAAATTCATAAATTCTAACACACTTCTATTAAAACCTGGGCCGCCCGAAACTAATGCGCCTGGGATACCTGTTCCCGGATAAAAAATCTGTCCTATAGGTGCGCCAGAATTATCAGTTGGAGAAACTTGTGCGCCACCTGGCAATGCGCTGCCAATAGTATAAATTGACGCTTGCTTTGCTTCAATTGTATCAGCAAAATCTCCAGCAACCGCTCCGGCGTTCATGGTTAATATTGCCCAGTCATTTCCTGGTGTATGATTAACACTGGAAATACCTCCCATACCTGCAGCATTATTATTGGTATAAATAAAATCACTTTTTTGTAAACCAGCTGTTCTGGCACTATCAGACCATACATGATTTAAAAATTTTACAAAAAGTAAATTACTGTTTGGCGCTGCACTGTCGAACATTGCATATACAATAGATGATGTATATGCATTTGCAGGGCTTACTGGCATAAATATAAAAGTAGATGCCAAAATAAAGATAAAAACAAATAAACTTAAAAATATTTTCTTTTCCATATTGTTTAAAGTTTTATTAATAATTAAGTAAGATTATATTTAATTTATTAAGCTAAAATAAACGAATAATGTCGTTTTTCAATTGACAAAATAACATTTAACTTGTGTATTTATTATACTAAAATACAAAATTTGCTGATATAGACTTATCCACATAAAAAAAAGCCCAAAAGGACCTTTTTCTATATAAACTAATTTTCTATTACAAACCCATCATTTCAACAATTGACATTGAAGGCAAGTCTGCTCCAGGAGGATATACGATTGAATTTGATACATTTTGAATTACAAAGTCGCTGTTAAACATATTTGCATCAAATACGCTTGAGCTTATCAGTCTTGTTAAACCATTATCAATGTAAATATTATTTCCATCTCCCTCATAACTTATCAATGCTCCGCTTGGATGGCTAACAGTTGTAATGCCGTCTCCTTTGATATAATTTGGCCAAAATGCATCTGATACATCTACTATTATCTGATTCCAAATACTTCCGTAAAGCTGTTCTGCTATTTCCTCATTAGCTATCCATCGAATAACTCCGCCTGGTTCAACAGCGTATACTGGAGCTAAAGATTGAATCTTTACCAACCATGTTCCTGGTCTCATTGTTACATTTGCACCTAATGGTATGGCTGCTAAGTCTGCGTCTGAAATAACTTGTACTGCTGAAAAATCCTTAAACCAACTGAAATATACTTTGTCTGTTGGGAATACATGTCTTTTGCCATCTGATCCTAATATATAAACGGCTGAAGAATTGCTGCCCTTTATCAAATCACCTACTTTTAATTCTGAAGGATAAACTGGCTCTTCGCCTGGTTCTGGTTCTTCTCCAGGCTCTTCAGGTTCACTTGCTGTTTCAACATAATCAATGCTGTCTTGGGCAATAGTCTTTGCCGTATTACCTGAAGTACTCTTAAAATTTGCATATACTGTTTTTGTTTCATAACCACTGGTCAATGTCCATGTCTTTGAATTAGCATATGGTTCCCAAACTGCGCCCACAAAATTAGGATCGTTTGATAAGGTCATTTCATCTGCATCAGCTGCTACAATTGACAATGTTACTACTTGAGATTCTGTTTCAGCAACATCATTATTAATAATGACAGAAACATTTGACGGATATACAGCACTACCTCCACCACCGCCTCCTCCAGGAGAAGAAGTTGTAAAGCTCCATGGGTTAGCTACAGGACCAGGGGCTAATCCCAATGCATTTACATCCTGTCCGGCCGTAATCTGTTCAGTATATGACGTTCCGTAATCAAATAAATTATGTGAATAAGTAGCAACTGTATTTCCTGCACTCCAAGACACTGCCCAGCCACCTGGATCAGGACCAGCTGTTTGAGCTTGAGTTACTGTTCCTGTACTCATTGCTTCACTGAAAGTAACTATTAAATTTTGATTAACAAATACGCTTGGGGCTCCGCTTACTGGATTTGTTGACAAAATAATTGGAGCTGCGCCATCTGTTTCTGCCACAGTGCCTGAGCCAATTGTCACCATTGGATTGCCTGCTAAATCAGTAATCAGCCCTGTGGTTACAGTTGTAATATCAGGGATAGCTCCTGTATCCTGTCCTCCTAAAGGAGTTGGGAAATAAAATGTAGCATACTGATCATTAGCAACATTGGCAGTTGGATGATTTGTATTAAAGGATGGTATTCCTGCTTCTCCTGTTAAGGCTAATCCTGCCCCGCCCCCATTATAAGAAGCATCAATAACTGGCTCATTAAATGTTACGCGATAAGTATCAATTATTCCCGGACTTGGAGGGCCAACACCGTCTGTATCTTGGGTATAGGCTGCAGTAATTGTTGGATTTTGCGTATCGACATCAAAGAAAGCAACCCATGTTAGTACTTCAACATTACCAGCCACGTCTGAAGCAGCTGAACTATCTAAACTTACACCTAAAACATCTTCATTAGCATCAGTGATATTGAAAGTCTCTGTCCAAATTGTATTACCGCCGCCCCACGCTCCGTCAGAATTTGATGTAATGACACCAGCAGTGGCTCCAAAATTACTGGTCGGAGTAGAAGCTGGGTCCATTGCTTCATTATATGTAAATGTTACTTCCTGAGTTAAATCCCCATCATATATTGGATTAGTGCCAGCGCCTGGAACTGAAAATGGTTGAGTTACATCAACAACTATTGGTAATGCTGCTGATGCTACGCTAGTATTTCCAGCAGCATCAGTAGCTGTTGCTGTTATATTATGAGCTGTACCAGTCTGACCGGCAGTAGTCATACCGCCAACAGTTACATTATAATTTCCTCCAGTTGCTGTTCCAGTTCCAATATTGCCATCAACATTACTGATTATAGTTATAGTTGACCCTGCTTCACCAGTTCCGTCAAACTGAGGAGTGGCATCGTTAGTTATATCATCAATGCTAGATGCGCCAGTATCACTTGCTGCATTTAAATCTGGAACTGAAGGTGCTGCTGGTGGTGTATTATCAGTATTTAACTGACCTACTAACTGATAAGAGGTAAAACCTGCTAAATCATCAGCTGTAACACATAAATAATCAGTATGGTCACCAGTAATAAAGAAATCAGTGCTATTAGTAAAAGGATTACCATAGGTATCAGTACCATCGCATGTGCTATCAGCGCTATATCCATATTCTAAACTACCAGCATCTAGATTAGCATCAGTAACGGTCACGTTAATTGTATCTGTTTGTACTGGGCCAGCATCTGTACCATTATTTATTGTAAAACCAGGAGCTGATGTATCAATCGTAATAGTCAGCGCTGGAGATGCCGGACTGCTGTTAGTAGCTGCATCAGTGGCCACAACGGTCATGTTATGAGTTCCTTCAGATAATACAGAAACTGAGTAATTATAGATTCCACCACCAGCAGTCGTGCTACCAACTGCTCCGTCAATACTGCTGGTAAAAGCGACTGTAGATCCTGCTTCAGCTGTACCATCCAGTTGAGGAGTAGTATCACTGGTAATATCATCAACACTTGATGGTCCTGTATCACTTCCAGCATTTAGGTCTGGTGCTGGCGGCTGAGCTGGCGGTGTATTATCTGTATTTAACTGTCCTACCAACTGGTATGCGAAATTAAATGCTTGATCATATGCAACAACACATAAATAATCAGTATGATCACCTGTAATATTAAAATTTGTACTATTGGTAAATGGATTACCATAAGTATCCAAACCATCGCATGTGCTGTCAGGACTATAGCCGTAATTCAAACTTGAAGCGACTAAATTTGTATCGGTTACAGTTATATTTATAGTGTCTGTCTGCACAGGGCCAGCAGCTGTACCATCATTTATTGTAAAACCAGGGGGGGTGCCGTCAATTGTTGCCGTTGCAATACCTGAGCCTGCTGCAGGACCAGTATCCACAGTATCTGAAATATTACCTGCTGAAACAGCAGCAGTAACTGTATTTGTGTCAGTAGCTCCTGCATTCATTTCATAAGCCACATAATATCTCTCTGTAGTACCTAAAGCGCAATTTGGATTAATATCACCAGAAGCAGCAGAACCATCAATAAAATCTTTATCAAAAAACACTTGCGGAGTGGCGTCAAATGCATTTGTTGCTCCACCAGCAGTACCTGAATATCCAATTAAGGTATCTGAACTAGGACTAAATAACGCATTTCCATTTCCTCCGCAGCCTAAACCGTCATCATCAAGATATAATAAAACTCTATCAACATCAGCTTCTGGTGCTGTGCCTCCAGCGTCAATAATAATACTCTCTAAACTTCTATTATCAGCATCTTGTAAGTCAATACTCAACATAGCCTGAACTCCGCCAGGAGCAACCACTCCACCAATAATAGCTACAGTCGCAGTATCAAAATTAGCTGCGCTGGCTACATTAACTGAAAAATTAAAAGCAAATGCGAATACCATTACAAAAATCATTAAACTGATTAATGCAATTGGCATAATTTTGTTAATTTGTTTTTTTGTCATAAGAATAATAAAAATTAGTTATTAAAATAACTTAGGCAATTTTGCCTTTTATAAATATATAAAAATATTAGTTTTCTATCTTTAATTATACAACATTTTATCGATATTAGTAAAGTTATCCACATATCAAAAAAGAGGCTATTTTTTTGCCTCTTTTTATCTATAATTTTTATTGATTTGACTGCTCTTGAAATTCTTCCAAATCCTCAAATTCCAAAGCCAACATTTCCAATAGGTTTTGAGCATTGGCAAAAGACTCACCTTCATAATAATCAGTATAAAATGAATCTGAAAGATCATCCACTTCATCTGCCCAATCAGTACCATACAGCATACTTGCATCTTCTTCTGTTTCCAGCCAATGAAGCTCTCCGCCTTCAGCTGCTAAAAATACCTTTGGTACTGACTGTAGCTTAAATAAACTTCCTGGTTTATATTGTACATTACTACCTAATGGATATGATGCTAATTCTTCTGCTGATATTGTTTCTACACTGCTAAAATCATCAAACCATGAAAAGAAAATATTTTCATTTGGAAATACATGCCTAACATCACTTGAATCCAAGAAATAAACTGTAGAAAAATCAGGGGATTTTACCAATCGTCCATCTAAAGTTTCATATGTTTCAAATTCAACAAAACCAAAAACTGGAAAATCTATACCGAAAAACGGCATTTTTAGAAATTCTCCATCTGCTTTGGCAAAAAACAATGACAAACCAACCAGGTTTGAATTAACCACTACGTGCACTTCACCCATAGAATTTGTTTCTTGGCTGTCTATGTATAATATTTCATCATATGAACCCTTAGTTGAAATCAATTCAATATGCTTGCCACTGACAGGATTTTCATTTTCATCAAGAACAGTCACTGTCACTTCCATGTCTTCTCCCACTGTACCAATAATTCGGTCTGGTATAATAGTTGAATTTTCATATGGCAAAGTGTCAGAAGGTGTGATATTAACTGTAATTGGCTCTTGCTGCGACCAAGTTCCTCTTGAATCTTTTGATTTCGTTTTAATTATATATTCACCTGGCGCAATATTTGACCAGTCATATTTCCAAGTTAAAAAATATGGTTCAATGCCTGTCACGTCCATCCAGGTATCAGATTCACCCTGCTGGGTAATGCTAATCTGAACAATTTCAACATTTGCTCCGCCTTGGTCTTTGGCCATTCCTTCAATCTGATAAGAATTGGCTGAATAAGAATCGCCATCAAATAAATTTGTAATATTTACCTTTGGGCCAAGCGGATCCTGATTAGCGCGTGTACTCAGCTGGTCATTTCCGATGACAACATTCTCAGTCGGGCCATTAACACCCAGTGCTGTAAAAATACCCAAATCTCCTGGATCATACATGCCATCTTCATTAAAATCTGTAAGCATTGGGATTCTGAATTTTAATGATTTGTTTGAAGCAATGTTTTTCTTTGTAGTGACAGTGACAAACATGCGCAATCCTTCAGCTGAAATAAATTCATAAATATAATCAAAAAGCCAGCCGTTTATTTCATTTTTCCAGTCGCCAGCCAGTATTAAATTATCTATGCCCATTCCTTGAAATCCTTCTGGACCGTCATCTGACCATAATTGTACTTGATCAATTTCACTTAGACTTGCGGTTCCAATATTTTGGAGTGTTAATGTTTCCAAAACATCTCCACCCATTACATCACATGGGAGAGTAAAATCCATTACTAAAAAATCAAAATTTTCTGAATAAACATAAGCTGTACCAATCGGATGAACTTCAACCATTGATGAAGTAAAAGCCCTGGCTTCAAATCCTAAAAAGATAAAAGCCAAGCAGAGAAATAATACTAAAAATTTTTTAAACATAAATTATTTTTTATTTTTTAATATTTCAATTTCTTCTTTTATTCCCTCATTATTTGGCTCAAACTGCAAAGCGATTTCATAAAATTCAATTGCCTTACTGATATTTCCCATTTCTCTATAAGCCAATGCCATCATTTTTGGCAATTCTGAATCATTTGGCATAAACTGCCTGCCATATTCAGCGATTGGTATGAATTCTGGCAATTTTTCCCTTTTAACATCAATATAAATAGTTAATAAATTTCGATACGCGCTGATCTGCTTCACATTATTTTCTATAATTTTTTTATTTGCTTGTTCAGCTTTATCAAAATTCTGGGTTCTTACATACAAAGAAGCCAGATTCATATAATATAAATTGTCATTTCTAACTTCAGTACAGCGTATATAATATTCTATTGCCCGCTCTAAATCTCCCTCATTTTCATAAGCCTCAGCAATAAAAAATAAAACATCTTTGTTATGTAAATCCTGCTCTAATTCTGTTTTTAAAATTTTAATCTCATCTGTGTCATTTTGTTCATACACAGCAAAAGATTTTATATATGACTTTTGCTCACCTACTTTTACCCACCAGACTATACTTGCAAAACCTAAAATAATTAGGATTATTAGTAAAATAAATAGGATTTTTTTTACTTTTTCATTCATAATATACTTTTTTATGTAATAAAATTTTACCAGAAATATCGAAAAAAATCAAATATAATGGAAAAAAGGGGAAACTTTATTTTCAGTGTTTTGACGTGGTAAGTCACTTTGGCCAAAGTGACTTACCATTCGGATATTTTTAGGTGGAATCGTTGTTGAATAATAGGTACGATGAGCGAGACATGTACTCGGGGAATCCCTAGCCTACGCCAAGGCTTCGGCTCGCAGGCAGATTCCCGCTTGGCAGTCTAGTTTCTCCTGCTCAAAAATGCTGAGGGAAAACTCTGTTTCCCCGCCCATATTCGTTGCAGGAAAACAAAACCCCGCCAAATGGCGGGGTTTTGACTATCTAATCTGTTAAAACAAATTAGTATGTGAAGGTATTACCATTAACTGGTGTTTCCTTGGTTAATGAAGAATCAACCCAAGGAGGACCTGCTATAGGAAGTAATTCAGTATCAGACCAGTCAATACCTCGTTGTGTTACAGAAGTAACAGCAAGGTCACCTGTCAAACTGGCAGTAAAGCTCTGTGGATTTACAGAACCTTGAGTATCAGTAATTAATTTGACACTCTTAGTTGTACCAGAAGAGACAGATAGTGTTGCATTCCAGCCAGTAGTACCTACGACATCAGCATATCCACCCATATAAGCTCCTAATGGAAGAGCTGACCAGTATACTACTGAATTATCAAGAGTTCTCAATTCAGTATTATTAACACCACCACCAGCAATTGTACCACCAAAATAGAATTCCATATTCATGACAGTAATGTCATCACCAGTCGCTGTTAAGTCAAGTCTTAATGCTTCTTGGTCTGGAGCGCCAGTTGCACTGCCACCAGGTGAATTTACATTCTTGGTAACAGTTAGTAAACCGTCATATTGGTAGAAGTCATTTCCACCATATACTAGGCCAGGAACAACTGGGTTACCCCAAGTATCGTCAATAGTATCAACAGTCTGCAAAGCAGCTCCTGAATCCATACCGACAGCTTCCATCAAGTATGTATCATTACCGCCAGCAGCCCAGTTACTCCAGTTAGCACCTGTCTGAGTAGTTGCATCAGCAATACCCATAACAAAGTCATCACCTGAAGTTAACTGAGTCTTATCCTTTAATCCTACTTCACCAGTAAGAACCATTGATCCGTCCTGAGGTACGACTAATGTACCAGATGTCAGGTTAAGAACACCTAAACAGGTTACAGGATCTAATGGAACTGAAGCTCCAAGCTGTGTAGCACCGTCCCATAGAGTTACATCACTCACATTAGCAGCACAGTTAACTGCACCTGCTGCAGTATTAGCCATTTGGCCAGCAAATACTGAAATCTTGGTAACGTCTACATCTTCATATCGAGCTTCAAGCTTATATTTAAACACAGGATTTCCGCTTGATCCAGCAACTAATTGCGCAGCTACTGGAGTATCAGCATCCAATGTTACACGAAGCTCACCATTAGCTTGATATGTCTGAACAGGACTGATTGTTCCTGGTAAAGTTAAAGTACCAGCTACACCACTGTCATCACCGACAGCAGTAACTGCTGTGACATTGGCGATAAAGGTATTGGTAGCTGTTGGATTGGTATTGTCAACCAATAATGCAAGATTTTCAATATCAGTCATTGAGGCAATAAAGCCGTCATCAATGTTAAAGACAACAGTTTCAGGAGCAGTAGCAGAATACTGTTCTGTTTCACCGATTTGAACTAGGCCATCCCATAACTCAAAATTATTTAAGTTAGCCCATGTTTCAGTACCCCAGTTAGTAATGGTAATAGATGTTACTTTTATGTCTTCGCCACTACCAGTAGCATCTAATTCAATATTAGCCATTTCATGGTTTTGTGAACCAGCAATTACAGTACCGGCAATTGGGTTTGCACCCATGTCAGCATTTAATGCTGGGCCTTGGGCAGTCATAACATTACAGTTAATAACTGCGTTTGGTGTTGGGGTAATAGTCTTATTTGAAGTCAAACCTTTAACATTTGTTAAAGCAGTAGCTGGGTTCATTGAGACCTGATACTGCCTTCCAGCAGTGCCATTTGCTAATTTACCAGTTACAAAGACTTCATCAGTACCGCTCATCAATTCAAAGCTTGATGAGAAAGTGCCAGTAAATGTTGGCCATGCACCTGTCAAGTTAACAGGACCGCCCAATACTGTGCCAGTATCATCTAAGATTCTTAGCAAAGTGATATCATTTACTGTTTCAGCACCGCCAATACCTGTAACAGTTACAGCCATTTGTCCAAATCTGACATCTTCACCCTTGATTAAGAAATCAAAGCTGCAAAGTTCTACATCAGATGAACCAACTGGAATATTTCCAGTTGCTGGAGCATTTGAACCTTTACTGACTGTTACAGTACCCTGGTTGATAGTGGTCAAAGGACCAACACCAGCCCAAGTACCTGCAGTCAAAGGTACGCCATAACCATATGTAGCACCAGTAGCCTGGATAGTCCACGCAGAACCATCCCAGATATCAAAGCCAACAGTTCGTCCTGAACCGCCTACGACATCACTTCTACCGCCTAATTCTACATAATTACCCTGAGTGACCTGTAATCCAGGTGTAGCCCAGACTAATTTGTCATCAGTGGTCCAATCAGCTGTACCATATGACATGCCAGCAGTAGTATTATATAATTCTAAGTCATCTAAATCAGATGTGATGAAACTTGAAGCAGTTCCTCTCATAAGAGTAACGTAGTCGATGTTAACATCTTCTACTGCATTTGCCCAAAGTTTCATGTGTACAAAGATATGATCAGTAGCGTCAATATCTACAGTTGGAGTACCTGATGGTTGTAAAGTACCATTGTCAACTGTAAGACCACCTACATTAATCGCAGTAAGGGTCATAGTGTTTCCATTTATTGGGAAAGCACCAGATACAGATGAAGCATTACTAACAATGTCAGATGCAGATTCAATTCCAAATACTACTTCACCAGTACCGCCACCAAAACCAGGACCGTCAAAGGCTAATTCTAATGGCTGTGTAGCGCCATCAGACACAGTCCAACCGCCTGATACGTTAAATACTGCTTTATGATCAGCATTCAATGTTTGGCTAGTACCAACCATTGTGCCGTTTTCATATAATTTAGCAGCAGCAATTAAGGCATCTGTACTTAAACCGCTTCGTAAGAAGCTAAGTTTATCGATTTTTACATCACCACCTGTAGCAGTAAAATTAACTTTTACAGCAGGGATATCAATAGCTGAATCAGGTACAGACTGGGCTGCTGGAGTATCAGCTGCCAAAGCAACTGTTAAAGCTCCGCCTGTTCCAGGACCTGGAACAACAGCACCGCCGCCCTGAGAATCATCTACTAAATCAGCTTCGCCACCAGTAATTTCAGCACCATCACTGTATGAATCTAATACAGCTTGTGTAGTTACGTTAACATATTCCCAATAGAATCTGTTTGCGTAAAATGCTGATTCTGAGGCAATTCTTCTCTTCATGCCATCCCAGATTAAATATACATCTGGGCTTCCAGAAGCTTGTATTAAAAAGCCGTCTGGATACCAAGTACCATCTAATTCAACACCTGTATCAGTATAATTTGGCCAAAAAGCGTCTGAAACATCAATCACTCTAGAGCCCCAATCTGCGCCAAACATAGTAACAGCAGATGCTTCACTGTTCACCCAATATAATTTACCATCTCTACCAACTGCATAAACTTTTGGAATAGACTGGATCTTTATCAGTTTGGTGCCATAACGAGTAACAACATTGCCTGCTAACGGAATAGCTGCAAGCTCTGCGTCTGTTATAACAATCACGCCTGAAAAGTCATACTGCCAAGTGAAATAATACTTGTCTTGAGGATATACATATCTATTTCCATCGCCTGCATTGAAATAGACAGCGTCAAAGCTACCCATGATAGTATCACCACCGGCAAGTGTTGCAGCACTTGCTACTGGAACTAGAGTAGCGATGCCCATTGACCAAACAATAGTCGCAAGGACAACCCCAAAAGTAAAAACTTTTTTTAGGTTATTCATAATAATTTTAATCTCCTTCACCTCTAGGTATATTTTTACATCTATAGTTTGTAAAAATATATTCGAGGCTAATAATATCTTTAATTATGTCAGGACCTCTTGCTTATGCAAATCGACCTTTCTGGGTCTGACAACCTAAAGAGCTTGATTAATAATAAATATATATCTTTAGGATTTTTATAAATAATTAATAATAAATTTTATTGAATAGGTTCACTTATAACCTCTTTTATTTCTTCATTGTCTGTTGATTGAGACTCTGTTGATTCAGTAATTTCCTCCTCACTATCTTCAAGGATAGCCTCCTCTTCTTCTGGATTTTCTCTAACTTCTATTGTTTCGATTGTGTCTTCAACCTCTTTTGTTATAACATTACTTTCTTTGACCTTTTCAAATGCATTTGTAATATCACCTTGTTCAAGCAGCTCTTTAGCCTCATCTACTAATTTTCTCGCTTCATCTGGCTTTTGAATAACTTCTTCCATAGTACTTTCAGTTTGTTCAACCTCTTCTGCAACCGCCTCTTCTTCAACTACAACTTCCCCTGTCGCTACCGTCTCTTCATCAACAACCTCAGGATCTATTATTATTTCTTCTTCTTTTTCTTCTTTAACTTCTTCCACCTCTTCTTTTTCAACATTTAATTGATCTACATCCTCTGTAACTTCATCAATTTTATCTTCTGCTTTTTTAATCTTTTTTTCAATTTTATCTGCTAATTCCTCAATTGACGTTTCAACTTCTCCTGAAACGTGTTTTTCAATTATTACATCAATTGCCACGTCAGAAGCCTGTTCAGCAGCATCCTGCGCATCATCCAAATCATCAATCACTTCATCTTCTCCAGTTATATCAATTAATTCCTGTTTTTTCTTCTCAATTTTGTTTGAAATATCCTCTACTTTTTCATCCACTTTTTCTGCCACGTCAACGATTTCCTGAGCTGATTTTGGTTTCATTTTTACTTTTTCTAAATGATATTTAACATTATCCATTTGATTTTTTAATTCATTGGCAGCTACTTTCATGTTTTCTTTTTGATTTTCCGGCTTTTTAGGATTATCTGATAACTTATCCATTTCATTTAATCTTTCATCGGCAAAATCAATATACAAGTCTGTTTTCTTTCTATCATCTACTGTCATGCCAGCCTGAATCTTTTCCCGGGTTAATTTCACCTTATATAAAACATCTCCGGGCACACTTCCTTTTGATGCGCTCACGCTAAATATCGAAGCTCCAAATACAATGGCGATAATTAATGTGATCGCGCCAACAGGTTTGTATACAAAAGTTTTTATACTTGATGGCATAAAAGCCTTGAAGCCATACCATGTTTTCTTTACGGCTGATGCTTCAGTAGCGCTTGCCTGTCCTTTTATTTGAGAAATCAAAAGACTTCTGTTTGTTTTTTTCCAATCAGAATTTGCGCCTAGAGCTCTAAGCGATTTTAATTGTTTAATTAGATCTTTCTCAGTCATGGAAAATGTCTTTTAATGTTTTTAAAGCTCGATGTATAAGTACCCGAATATTGCTTTTTGTCTTATTTAATATCTCAGCAATTTCTGAAATATTTAAGTCTTCAATATATCTTAATATTATTACCTCGCGATATTCTTCCTTTAATAATTTTAATTTGCTTTCGATTTGCTCCAAATCTATTTTTATATCAAGCTCATCAATTATGCTTGTTCTGTCTTTTACAATTTCCTCAAACTGTTCAGAGCTTGAGACAACAGAATCTTTTGATTTTTGCCTGTAATAATCCACTATGCAATTTCTAGCCACTCGATAAATTAATGCATTAAAATTTTCAATCTTCTTTTCACTTTTTTGTAAATAGTGCCATGTCTTTAAAAAAACATCTGAAGTTATATCCTGCGCATTCTCATCAGTGGCGACCTTAAATCTGACAAATCTGAAAATCTGGTCAATATACATATCATAAAGTTTACCAAATGCCTCTGGGTCTTTTTGATTCTTTGCCTGATAAAGTAAATATTTGATTTTTAAAATTTTACTTTTCATTTAATATGTCGCCAAATAGTTAATTTTGTTACAGTCTTTATCATAAAATATTTACATAACTTTGTAAAGACTTTTTTTATAACAAGACAATTTTGTAAATAGTATGTCAATAATACTGTAAATATTACGCAAACCTACATTGACAAATCTCTTTACATATGCTATAAAATACTACAAAAGTATACACCAGTGTGGACTTTTATATATTTTAATGATAAAATACAAATGAATAATATGGTAAATAACCAACAAAAAATAATTCGGGTATCAATTTCTGAAGGAGCAAGGTTATTAGGAGTTGATCCACATACTATAAGACGAGCTATTAAGGCTGGTGAATTAACATATGTTGTTGTCCAAGGAAGATATAAAATAAATTTTGAAGGTTTAATTAAATGGTCTCAAAGAAAAATCAGGATAAAAAATAAAATGGAAAAAGACGGAATAGGTCAATATGTAGATAAATGGAAAATTTCAAATAAATTATACTCCCCAAATCCAGATGCTATTAAGAATAAAGATCCCGATATGAAGCGCTAAAAAAATTTAATCTAACCCTTGATATTCAGCAAAGCAAACCAGTAATTCCCGCTTTGCTTTTTTAATTTTAAAAAGATGCAACAGAAAATTGCATCCTTTAAATATTTACCTTAACCATTTATCTTAATTGGTTTTGTCTTCCTTAATTGCCCCTTGCTCATTGCTTCTTTATAAAGCCTTTCAGTTCTACTTGCAATAGACTGCCAATTATATTCTTCTTTTACAGACTCTCTTAACCTTTGGCCAAAGGTTGGCAACCAGTTTTTATTTTCCATCAGTCTCTCAATTTTAATTTTTAAATCAGTTGCATCTCCTTGTTTAAAAACTAAAAATTTTTCTAATTCATCTGGGATTAATTCTAAATGCTCTGGAATATTTGAAACAACCGCCGGCACTCCATATGACATTGACTCAAGCACAGTGATTGGCAAACCCTCTAAATCTGACGGGTGAATAAATAATAATGCATTTGCAAAAAGCTGCTCAAGTGCCTCACCTGACTGATATCCGGTGAATAATATTCTTGAATCATCTGCTGCCATTTTTTTTAGTTGCTGAACATATTCATCAGTGAAAGCTGAACCTCCAGCTATTACCAATTTTTTATCAGTTTTTATTTTCTTAAATGCTTCAATTAGCAAATCCAATCTTTTATGCTTAACCAATCGCACTGCAATAAAAAAATATTCCTTGCTTTTTAAATTAAATTTTTCATTGATAATATTTTCGCCAGTTATTTCTGGCAAAATTGTACCATTTGGGATATACGTTGTCTCCTCTTTATATGTATTGTAACAATATTTTTTTAATACCTTAGATACAGTGATTGTTTCATGAGCAAACTTTACAGCAAAAAATTCTCCAAGCCGTAGAAAAAATCTGGCACCACTTCCCCACTTATCATGCATCCGGTCTTTGCAATGAAAAGTTACAATTACTTTTGCCCGATATTTAAAAACTCTCGGAATCCATGACATCAATGCCGGCCCAACACCATGGTAATGAATTATATCGTATTGTTTAAATAAGACGTTTATAGAGGCAAACAAGGTATGGGATATAGCATCAAAATGCTTTGTTTTAATTGATGGCAATGATATTAAATTAACGCCATTAAATTCCTTCAACTCTTTATCAGTGTACCAGGGCCTGGTATATACAAAAATATCATGGCCAAGCTCAGCCATGTTTATTGCTAAATTTTCTACATGACGCTCAATACCGCCAAATTTTGTGGGTAAACCCTTTTGTCCAATATAAGCTATTTTCATATTTATAAAATAGCACATTTATTTAAAAAAGTCAATTACTTATTTTTTTTGTTTTTTACCAAAATATCCATTTTCTTTTGCTTTTTGAATCTCATTCACACACTTTTCACAAATACCAAAAAAGAAAAAAGTATTTGTTTCAATCTGAGATTTCAAGTCTTTTGACACTTTTTTATTGATTTTTTTTGTATCAATACCTTTTACATTATAGATCCGGTGACATTTTCTGCAAACAAAATGAGCATCATTATTTTTTGCATCATATCTTGTCGGACCCTTATCAAAATCTAATGCGGAAATTATATTTTCTTCAACCAAATTATGAAGATTTCTATAAACAGTAGCAAAGCTTATTTGAGGCAATAAATTACGAACTGCTAAAAAAATCTCTTCAGCTGTTGGATGTCTATCAGTATTAAGCAGGAAATTCATGATCATCTTTCTTTGGTTTGTTAATCTAATTTTTGGCTTATTTAACATATTTTAACAAGTAATCATTCTTAAATACAAGTTATTATCATTATTATATACAGTATATTACTATTTGAGAATAATTCAAGTCTTTATCCACAATTCTTTTCCGTCATGTAGCACATATCATATAACACATAGCAAAGGCAAAGGCGAGTTTAGGTCAGAGGTATGGAGGCTTGAATCGTAAAAAACGAAAAGTGAACAAATTAAATAAAAATTACAAAATGACCGCTGTCCAGTCTGTCATCTCGAGCCCCTCGACTACGCTCGGGACAGGCTCCGTCGAGAGATCTATCTAACAGCCTTGTATAACCCAAAATAGCAGGTCTTGTAAATAAAAAACGACCTTTTGGTCGAAAAATATCATTGATTATTTCTAAGTTCTTTTAATGTCCTAAATTATACAAAATATAACTTCTTATTTCATCTAAAACATGCTCAGAAAGTAAAGAAGCTTCATTATACGATTTAACGCAAATATTTGGCTTACCAATATTTTTTAAATGCTTTATTGATCTTTTATAATCATTTTCAAATCCTTTTTCTGGAAAAAATAAATGCATTGCAGAACTGCTTTGTTCAAGCAAATGTTTTATATCCAAACTATTTGAATATAATGAATGTTCTCGAATTTTCTTTTCTTTTATAATAATAGGCTGAATTGAAAAAATACCACTAATCTGATTTGATTCAACAGCTTCTAATACAGGTAAAAATCCCCAGCCTTCTGTTAAATAATATAGTTCAAAACCTCTTTGATTATGCGTTTCATTTAATAATTTTAATTCATTAAGAATACCTTTCCATTCCATGTTAATTAGATCCTGAGGAGTTTTACCAAATTCAATAACTTCAACATTTGGCTTTGCAATGCTTTTTGCCCATTCTGCAAACTGAGAGTTTGGCAGATGAAGGTTTGGTATAACTATTATTCTTTGCATATTATCTATTCATCTGATTTTTTAATGGTAATTGCCTTTCCATTAATTAATGCATCGCTTACTTTGACATATGCTGAATTTAATATTCGCTGAAAAGTACTCTGAGAAGTCTTCATTTGCTTGGCGCACTGATTTTGATCAAAGTTTTTAATATTTTTTAATCTTAAAGCCTCAAGCTCCTCCCGGTCTAATTCAATTGACTTTAAATGCCTCATAGGTATCCCATGTGGCTTAAAATATGTTACATTTGGACGAAATCTAATAAATCGTCTTTGTCTTGGTCTTGGAGTCATATGTAATTAAAAACAAGGGCTATTTCATTGGTGATTATAACATATAAATCTGCCATATAAAAGCCCTTATTTTTAAAATAAATCTTACTGGTCCTTTTTGTCTTCATCATTCTGCGCTTGCCTTCCAAGTCCTAACCGTCTTCCAATACCTCTGCCTCTGGCTGGACGGCCATTTTTACTACCATTGCCGCAGGGGCCTAAACCCCGACCAGTTCCAGCACCCTTTCCCAAAGGACCTGTTCCATCTTGATTTGGCATATTTTTAGCCATAAGCCCAGGATCGCAGGCAATCAGTATATAATTGCATGAATCCGGACTTAATGAATTAATTACTTCTCCTATTATGAGTATATACCCAAAACTATATTTTGTCAAATTTAAAAAAGGGATTATATTAAATCCCTTTTATTTACTCCTATGGCCTCACATTCCAAAGCCTTTCGTAAACTGATCTGAAATGCTTATAAAGTTCTTCAAATCTTAGGTGGAGCGTATCTCCTGTTTTGAATTCTCTAACCTTTGTATTGTAAAAATCAGAAGTATAGTATTGCCACTGATGCCAAAACATGAAAAATTTCATTTTTTCTCGAACAATTGGATTTCGAATAAGAAACGGGGTTTTTGAATCATAATACTTATAATCTTCAGGTGAAACATGGGCATAATACTTATCCCAAATTTTTGTTCCTCTAAATGGCATGAGGAAATTACCACATATCATTTCCGGCGCCAATTCTTCAATTCGAGCCATTAAAATCTGATAAAATTCAGCTCCAGCCTCACGACTAATAATACGTAAAGGATCAACAATAAATGAAAGATATGCCATTATGCCATGTTCTTTCATCCAGGCGACTACCTGGTCAAGTTTGCTATTTTTTCTATATTCAACTGTCGGATCCTCAAGTCCAAGGCAAATCATGTAAACACCGTGGTCAGCCATAAATTTTAATTTTTCTTCATTCAAAGTATTAGCAGAGGCAAAAAGATAAATCTTAGTATTTGGCAGAGCCTGGTGAACAGCTGCCAGCCGTTCTCGCCAATCTTTTTGCATAGTAAAGTTTTCATCTCTAAAAAAAATAAAGTTTGGATTATAAACTCTCAGACTTTTCGCTTCTCTCTCTACAAATTCCAAAGGTTTAGAAAGAATTTTCGGACACATCATTGGTGTGCAGCAAAAATCGCAGGGCGGCTTCATACTACAGCCAATTGATGTATTTATTGAAACAACACGATCTGACGGTCTCTTATCTGGAATAATCTGCTGATTGCAGCTAATATCATATAAATCTCTTCGAGGAAGATTTTTATGTACTGTCACTCCCTGGACAATTTGTCCTGACTGTTCAATAGTGGCAAAAAAGTCATCGCAAGGGCCCTGAACTATTTTATAAGCATATCGTTCAAAATCTTCTGGAAATGAGGTTGGATGATATCCGCCAACAACAATTTTTTCTTTGTCATGTTTTAATGCCCATCGAATAAATTCATCATAGCCGCTGATATAAACTGAGCACACATACCATTCTACATCTTCATCATTAAAATCATCATTTGACATATTATATTCAACGTTTTGTCCAGGCGGCAAAACTGTCAAAACTGACGGCTCAAGCCCAAGATTAAAATCAGATCTTGGAAAAGTCATACCAATGATTCTGTTTGTTTTTCTATCAGAAAGCAAATCAGTAAAATTAATCCTTCTCCAGGTTTTAATACCATATCCGGTCTTTGTTGTATCTGCCATTGTTGCCTCCTTGAGTGGCATTTATTTTCAAAAAACAAGAACAAAATATAATAATATAATTTATTGAATTTGTCAACAAAAAAACACCAAAACGGTGAATTTATATAAACTAGATTATTTATAAATTACTTAATAATTTTCTTTAACTCATTTGATATTAGCTTGAAACTTTCAACGCTGCCTGACCATTTTTCTGGCTCTGTCTGCATAGATTTTATAATTTCATATTTATCCATCCATTTCACCTTCTGTACTTCATCATCCTCAAATCGTAAATTACTTGTATCTTCTGGGCCTTTATAAAAAAATATGTGGGTGAATTCATTATTTGGATAATGATCTCTTTTTCTAACCAATCCTTTTATAAAATCTGAATATTTCAAAGAAAGTCCAATCTCTTCTTTTATTTCATCTGTTAACGCTTGCTCAATTGTTTCACCGGCTTTTACATGACCGCCAAAGCGCGTATCCCAACAATTTGGATGCAGATCTTTTGTCTTTGATCTTAAATGCACTAAAAAATAATATTTGTCATTTTCTTTTCTAAAATAATAAATATGTACAGTTCTGTGCCAAAGCCCTGTGCTATGAACTTGCGATCTGGATTTTACTTCACCTGTATTTACATTATTCTCATCAACTATATCAAAATATTCTTCTTGCATAGTATTGTTATTTATAATGGAAAGTATAGTTATAATCTATCAAAAAAGAACATCTTTGGGAAATTATTTTGACCATATACTTGATTTATACTTATAAATCTGCTAAAATTTGATCATATTTGTTTGTAATTTGTCATTTAGAAATTTAACTTTTTCATTCGGAGATCGTCTAATGGTAGGACGCCAGGTTCTGGCCCTGGTAATCCTGGTTCGAATCCAGGTCTCCGAGCCAAATAAGCTGTTTATTTTATCTAATAAAAAACTGATCAGCATTTGAGCATAATCAGTATATGGATTTTCCTTATTTTACCAAAAAATCATCTGCAAAACTGCTATCCACTTTTTGATCCTGTTCAGATGATGTATCATTAAAAAACCAGTCATCAAAGGAGATAAACTCCAGTTGATCTTGATTAATAAGCCCCCACCATCTGAGATCCATAACATTTGCTGGAAACATTATGAATGGTTTGTAATCTAACATTCTAGCAGCTCTCATCAACGGTTCTGCCAAAGGAAAAGATCCTGAAATAAGACAAATTCTTTTTTGTTGGAATGTAAAAGCTGCCATTGCATATGCCATTGAAGCATCATGCCGAAAACACAGTCTTTCAATAAATTTTGTTGATATTTCTTGTTCAGAACCTGATATCAAAGAAGTCTCTTTTGGCAAAAACTTTCTAATAGTCCAACCCATTGATTTCAGAATGTTAATAAATTTAAGTTGGCCAGCATTTCCCGCAAAGAAGTTTGTCCAACCAAAAAACTCTACTTCATATTCTGAAAACCTATCTTTCAAGTACTCTGTAATTTCCGAATATTTAACACGTCCCATGTCTCTTGTAGACATATAAAGCATAGACAGATCACACATTACAGCAAAAACTTGTTTATTTGGTGCCACTTTTTCCTCCTATGGCTATTTAGTACCTTAAAAAAAAATAGCAAAAAACACATTTTTTGTCAACCACTTCTTTAATTTACATAAATCATAAATATAAATAGTCTAAAATATGTCCCATGCTAGATTTTTAAAAGAAAAAATAAGCCAACTCAGACCTGTATATATTTTATCCCCAAAAAATAGACTTTTTTTAAAAAACCTGCTATTATATCATCACAAGATAATTAACATAATTTTTTATGGCAAAAATGACAAAATCTCAAATGTTGACAGCCTTAGCTGAAAAGACAGGGATGTCAAAAAAAGACGTAGCAGAATTCATGGACACCTTTGCAGAAATGGCTTATTATGAAGTCAAAACCAATGGTGAATTCGTTATTCCAGGAATTGGCAAATTAGTTAAAAAACACAGAAAAGCTAGAATGGGCCGAAACCCAGCTACAGGCGAATCTATTCAAATTCCTGCAAAAACAGTTGTTAAATTCAGAGTTGCAAAGGCTGCAAAAGACTCAGTACTCTAATAAAGATCAGAATAAAAAAGCCGCCGTAATATTCGGCGGACTTTTTTTAAAAGCAAAAATAAAAAAGCAAAAAGTAAAATTTTGGAGTCTGCTTCGCAGACTTTTTTATTTCGGTCAAAAGTTGATTCCCACCATAGGCGGGTAGAGATTATTATTGATTTAATTTTGTTTTGCGTATAAAAAATGTCCCGATAAATCGGGACTCCATATTTTTTCTTTTTTCTTTTTGCTTTTTACTTTTCTACAACACTTCCACCAAACATATCCAGCGCATCTTTCAATTCATTATCAGAAACATTAGAAGTCTTAACATTAACATTTTCATTTTTCTCTGGTAGATCTTTTCTCATATTTTCATCGATCTTATTCTCTACAATTAATTTTTTTTCAAAAGATTGTTCCAATGCTTTTTCGATAATCATTTTATTTTTTATGTCATCAGCTCTTTCTAATTGGATTTTAAATGGAAAAGCAACAATTACTTTATTACCCACCAAATTCACCGGCTGTCCAACCTGAAGTGACATACTGAGTGAATAATTATCTTTTTTTATTACTTTGATTACCTCAGGCCAGCGTGATTTTATCTGAGAAAAAGTTAAAGTGACGTTATTTGAATCCAAATGATCAGAATCTTTTGAAGCTGCATTTAAAAGTTTATTCTCATCTGCTGGATTATTTAAATTTACTTCCTTTTCCCTTTTTTCTTCTGGTTCATTTTTAATAACCGGGTCCTGTTTTTCTTTTTGCTCAATTTTTTGAGGTTCTATCTTAGTCTCAGGTTTTAATGCTGGTTTATTCAGGTCTGCGCTGGTTAAAGATTGTTCGCATAAATCAACGATGGCCAGCTCTAATGACAGCTGCAAAACATAACTTTGTCTAAATTCTTCTTTTGATTTCATTAAAGTACCAATAATTTTTGCCAAATCAGCAGCGGAAACATTTTGCAGCATATTAATCAAATCATCTAAGGATTTTTCTTCAACTTCCTGCGCTAATTCTGAAACATCTTTTTTTACTTTATATAACAAACATTTTCGTAAAAATTCTATAAAGTCATTGGTGAACTGACTCAACTCAACTCCCTCTTCCATCAGCTGATTAATTAATTCAATAGCCCCTTTAGTATTCTTTTCACTGATAAATTTTAATAAATCAAACATTGACTGAAAATTTGATCTTGGTAAAATCAGTTCAGCTAATTCCAATGTTATTTTTTTCTCACCCAAAGACAATACCTGCTCAAGCAAACTCTCGGAGTCTCTGACACATCCAAACGAGTACTTGGCAATTCTTTTTAACACGTCCTCGTCAACATTAACCCCTTCTTCGGTTACAATCCATTTTAACCTCTCAAGCAAATTATCAACATTAATTTTTTTATAATCAAACCGCTGGCAGCGGGATATGATAGTGACCGGGACTTTGTGAACCTCAGTAGTGGCTAAAATAAAAATTACATGAGCTGGCGGTTCTTCCAAAACTTTTAACAATGCATTAAAAGCGCTGATTGACAGCATGTGTACTTCATCAATTATAAAAACCTTGTACTTCCGCTTTGACGGAGTGAATCTGGCATTATTGATAATGTTTTCCCGCACATTATCCACTCCAGTATGAGATGCTGCGTCAATTTCAATCACATCCAAAGATTTACTTTCCAAAATTTCAAGGCAAGAATCACATTTATTGCACGGTTCACCATGCTCCTTAAGGTCAAGGCAATTTACTGCTTTTGACAAAAGCCGAGCCAATGTTGTCTTTCCAGTACCTCTGGGACCGCAAAAAAGATAAGCATGACCAAGCTTATCAGCTTCAATTTCATTTTGAAGCGTGGTTTTTATATGATTTTGGCCAGAAATCTGAGAAAAATTCTGCGGCCTGTATTTTCTGTATAAAGCTATTGACATAGATTATTTAGAAGGCCTTAGAGGACATAAGGGGGCTTAAAAAGGCTATGAAGTAAAGATGTAAATATGGCATTACCAATACTGATGCTGCCTCCTCGACACCTTTACCTCTAAACCTCTTAAGCCTTCTTTGCCTTCTTAAGCCTTCTTTAAAACGTGTGTATATTTTAACAGATAATAAATAAAAATCAAACTTGCTTTTTTTGTGTAAAATTAATATAATAGATGAGTAAAATTCTCAAAAAAATTAAAAGAAAAAATGTCAGAAACTACGATAATAAGGCCGAAAAAAAGGTTTAGTATTAAGGACCTTAAAGAAGTATGGCAATACAAAGAATTGTTATATTTTTTTACTTGGCGTGATTTTAAGGTTCGTTATAAACAAACAGTGATTGGAATACTATGGGCACTGTTGCAGCCATTTATAACAATGATTGTTTTTACCGTATTTTTTGGAAAATTAGCCAAAATGCCTTCTGATGGAATTCCATATCCAATATTTGTATATGTAGGTCTACTAATCTGGCATTTTTTTTCAGGAGCATTATCTGAGGCTAGCAATTCTTTAGTATCAAATAAAGCAATTATTACTAAAGTATACTTTCCAAGATTAATTCTACCAATTTCATCAACAGTCACCAGATTTGTTGATTTTATTATTGCTTCAGGTATATTAGTCGCTTTAATGATTTATTATCAATATACTCCAAATTTAACCGGATTATTAATATTGCCGCTTTTATTAATTATTACTTTTATTGTTTCAATCGGGCTTGGGATGTTTTTAGCAGCCGTCAATGTTAAATACAGAGATGTTCGCTATGCTTTACCGTTTTTTATCCAAATGCTTTTATTTTTAACTCCTGTTATATATCCAACCAGTATTGCTGGAAATTATTCATGGCTGTTGGCAATAAATCCAATGACTGGGGTAATCAAAGCTGCCAGGGCAGCAATTTTGGGCAATGCGCCGATCAATTGGGAGCTTTTGGGAATCTCTGCATTAACCGGAATTATCATTTTAGTCATTGGAATCATTTATTTCAAAAAGACTGAGAGATATTTTGCAGATATAGCGTAAAAAAATATATGACAATTATACAAAACATTCAAAAAAAACTTTGGCTTAAAAAAAATAAAAAACTCCCGGCTTTTATCCATATCCCAAAAACTGGAGGCACTTATATTTCACAATTGGAAACAACTAAAAAACCGGTTATATGGCCGATGAAATACTTTGGACATTGCTGTGTTGCAGATACTGATAAACTAATTGCAGAAAACTATCCACCCCAAAGGGGATATAAAGATAAACCGATAATAGACATAAATCTCTTAAAAGATAATTATTTTACTTTTGCTACCGTTCGTAATATTTTCGATTGGCTAGTTAGTTATTGGGGCCATGCTGGTGGTCATAACAATAAATACAAAAATACCAATCACTACGATTATCAAATAGCGCAAAAAGGATTCGATTATCTAATAAAAACCATTGTTAATAGAACTGATAAATGGCCCTCAAGAAAATTCATACACTTTGCAATATTTTCTTACCATGGAGATTTGGCTGTTGATTGGCTAAATAGAATCGAAACCCTAGACAAAGATCTTTCAGAATTAGCTAAATATAAAAACTTATCATATAAAAAAAAGGAAAAACAACGATTAGGTACTAGAAAAAAAGATCATCGAGAATATTATACGCCTGAATTAATTAAATTGGTTAATGATACCTGGCAAAGGGAATTGGATTTATTTGGTTATTCATTTGATGGTCTAAACATTCAAAACGCTATAATTAAAAATCAAGTAACTGAAAATCAAAAAAATAATATTAAATATTACTGGGAACAGGATAATTTGATAATTGATTAATTGCAACATTGATTTATATTAAATAATTATGAATCGAATTATTGAAATAACTAATATATCTAAAAAATATAAAATAAATACCAATCGCGGTAATTATGTTGCTTTACGCGATGTTTTATCTAATGCTTTTAGAAATCCATTTAAATATGCCAAGGACAAAACAAAATCCTTTATCAAAGGTAAAGAAGAATTCTGGGCTTTGCAAGATATAAACTTCTCAGTTGAAAAAGGAGAAACAATTGGAATAATCGGACATAATGGAGCTGGCAAATCAACTCTTCTCAAAATTTTATCGCAAATTACGCCGCCAACAACTGGGAAAATCAAATTGAATGGCCGAGTCGCTTCACTTTTAGAAGTCGGTACTGGATTTAATCCGGAATTAACTGGCAGGGAGAATATTTATTTAAGCGGCGCCATTTTAGGAATGACTAAAGAGGAGATTAAAAAAAGATTTGATGATATTGTTGACTTTGCAGGTGTAAATAAATTTATTGACACGCCAATAAAACGCTATTCCTCAGGTATGATGGTCAGACTGGGGTTTGCTGTTGCCGCTCACCTGGAACCAGATATTTTATTGGTTGATGAAGTTTTGGCAGTTGGTGATGCGGAGTTTCAAAAAAAATGTTTGGGAAAGATGGATGAAGTGACCAAACAGGGAGGAAGAACGATTCTTTTCGTTAGCCATAATATGGGGGCAGTACAAAATCTATGTCCAAAGAGTATCTTACTGCAAAACGGAAAAATTAAATCCATGGGCAAATCAAGTGACATTATTAATGAATATATTCATTCAATAGATATTAATAACGCCTCAAGTAAAATTGAAAATGAATATTTTTCAATTAATAAAATTAATATAATGCCAATCAATAATGATTTAATTGTTTCAGGAGCAGATATAAAAATTGCATTATCAATATCATTTAAACAAGAAATTAATAATCCAGCACTGATACTTGCGATAAAAACAGATTCAGGCATGGAACTTTCACGATTTTCAACTTATCCTATTGCTGGGATTAAAATACCAAAATTTGATAAAAGAACATACAACTTCTCTATAGCACTAAAACAAATACCGTTTTCTGGCGGGCAATATAGACTAGCCTTTGGATTATCTCAACCAAAAATTAAATTTTTAGTGCCATTAACAGATATATATAATTTTGATATTGAACCATCTGATTTTTATAAAACCGGGCATCTGATGACGAAAAAGCAAGGATATATACTAATTAAACACCAATGGTCATTGAATGATTAAATATGGATGAAAAAAATTTTCCTAAAATAATTTGCTCTTCAGTTATCCGTTCCAGCAATAAAGGAGAAAGTCATGGCGGGATTTATATTGTTGATTTAAATACAAATAAATTCGAAAAAACAATTAATTTTAATAATGAGACAATTGACTGGCAAGGCAGGGGTGGTGACCGTGGTCTAAGAGGAATTGCATTTTACAAAGACAATATTATTTTAGCCGCCAGTGATGAAATATTTTTTTATGATAAAAACTTTAATCTTAAAAAATCGTATAAAAATAAATATCTAAAACATTGTCATGAGATATTTGTATATCAAGATAAACTTTTTATAACCTCAACCGGATTTGATTCAATTCTCATATTTGATTTAGAACAACGAGTTTTTACTAAGGGATTTTGTATAAGAAAAAGATCAAAACGTTTTCAATTTTTATTTAAAAAATTACGGAACCGATATCGCGCAACGCTGGAATTAAAACTGCATGTATTTAATCCCAATAAAAATAATGGACCTAAATCAATAGAGACAGTACATATTAATAATACATTTTTTCAAGATAATAAAATATTCTTATCTGGAACAAAAGTAGATGGGCTATTCTATATTGAAAATAATAAAATAAAATATTATTCTACCATTCCAAAAACAACTCACAATGTTATGTTTTGGAAAAATAATTTACTCTTTAACAGCACAAACCAAGAACAAATCATCCATCAAGATACTAAAGGCAACATAATAGATACATTTGAAATAAAAAAATATAATAGTGACGTTTTATTACACAACGAATTATCTGATATACATGCAAAACAGGCTTTTGGCAGGGGTTTAACAACATATGACGATTTGGTAATAGGCGGTTCTTCGCCAGCAACAATATCAATATATAAAATCGGCCAGAGTAAACCAATTAAAACAATCAATTTAACTACTGATATACGGAATGCCATTCACGGTTTAGAAATCTGGCCTTACTAAATAAATAATATGTCTATAATTTTAATGCACTGCTTTGCCCGATCTGGAGGAACTGTTTTAAACCAATGCATAGGATCTTTACCAAATGTGGTAATAATGTCAGAAGTCAGCTCTTTTGGCGGTGGAAAAGGAAGTGGCCCGATTTCACACCGTACCATTAAAGAGCAAGCAAAAGCTTGGTACAATATTGATCTAAAAAATGATGACTATATTGAGAGTGCCTTAGAATTACATGAATATTGCGAAAAGCACAATCTTAAACTAGTTATCCGAGAATGGAGCTTTATTAATTTTGTACCGCAAAAATACAATAATTTTAATCCACCAAAAAAATTATATACATTAGAACAACTAACCAGTCATTGTAAAATAATTCCTTTTGCTTTTGTACGTGATGCAATAGATGTTTGTATATCCAGGAATATTGCACCTAACAAATTTTCCCCAACTTATTTAAATTATGTCAAGGAATTAATTAATAAAAATATAAAAATATTTAAATATGAAGATTTTTGTAAAAATCCTAATGATAGTTTAAAAACTATTTGTCATTATACTAACCTACAATTCAGTCATTCATATAAGGACTATTTGAATTTTAATAAAGTTAATGGTGATGTACAGAATCCTAAAGCTTCTCGCGGCATAAAACAAAAAAGGATTCAACCCTTACCAAGAAAAATTATTTCTCGAAAAATGATTAAATTATTTGATCAAAACAAGCAAATAAAACTGGCAAATAAACTCTTAGGTTATCCATTATTATATTCTGATGTTCAGCCTGAAAAAAATTTATTAAAACGAATTAAGTATTTTTTCATTTAGTAATTAAATTAAAATTTTGATTAAGTTATGACATATTTGCAATACATATATAAAAAAATACAACATAAAATGCCATTGAAAGCATTGAGTGAATTAGAACAAAAACAAATTGATTCTTTGAGAAAAGAAATCAAAACATTAGAAACAGACCAAAATGATGCAATTACTTCCGAACATACAGAAGATGCTTGGCTTAAAAACATAAGGCAGCTAAGGGAAAAAATTATAAATCAAGATCCCCGTAATTTTCTAAATTGGGATGTTATTCAACATACAATGTTTCATCAATGCAAAAAAGTAGAATTGGATTATTTAAAAAAAATGAAAAGATGGGACAAATTCAATGAAGCCTTAACAGAATCGAGGATTGGTAATCCATTGCCTTATAAACATCTGCCAACAAGCAGTGGTAATTTAATTCATCAGGCATACAATTTTGCACAAATACTAAATGAATTTGATTTTCAAATAAATGATATAAAAACAATTTTTGAATTTGGTGGCGGCTATGGAGCAATGTCATATTTTTTATTTAATTATGGATTTTCCGGTAAATATATAATATTTGACTTGCCGGAATTTGCTGCATTGCAAAAATATTATCTAAATGCATCCGGTATTGATGAAAATAAGAACCTGTCTACAGTTTCTTCTATACAGGAATTATCACAAATTTTAGATGAAAATAATGTTGATATTTTCATTGCCAATTGGTCTTTAAGTGAAGTACCGATAAATACCAGACAAAAAATTATTAATACAATTCCAAATTGTAAATATTATTTAATTGCATATCAAGAAAATTTCAAATCAATAAATAATATTGAATATTTTAA
>CAYPKD010000009.1:0-14963 GCA_964411255.1 uncultured Gammaproteobacteria bacterium
TTTAAAAAATTTATAAATGAAAGAAATAATTACCAATGGATAAATAAGGAAATCAGCCATTTACCAGGGAACTTTTATCTTTTAGGGAAAAAACACTGACTATGAAAATACTTTGTGCATATAATTTATACTATTATGGAACAGAAAACTTAAATTCTTCATATTATTTTTTTACTGAAACGTTTTTACAAATGGATCATGATGTACAAACCATGGATTTTAAAGGGTTAAAGAAAAAAGGCGGGGCCAGATTAGTTTCAAAAATTTTATTATCATATATATTCTCATATAAACCAGATATACTTTTCGTTGTACCTTGCCGAGGGGAGATACCAAAAAAAATCCTAAAATTTATAAAAAATTTCACCAATACAACAGTTATTGCCTGGAATAGTGATGATGATAGAAGATGGGATGATTATTCAAAAAAATATGCTGATGCATATGATTATATGATTACCACCTATGAAAATATTTATAAAAAAGCAAAAGAGCAGGGCTATAAAAATATTTTATTAAGCCAATGGGCATGCAATCCAAAACGAAACAGAAAATTAGAGACAGAAAAGAAATTTGATTTATCTTTCATTGGTGTTGCATATGGCGATCGGATGGACTATATAAAAAAATTAATCAACGAAGGATTTAATGTTAAATTTGGCGGTTTAGAATGGGAAAAATATTTAGACATAAAAAAAACTGATTTTTCCCAGGAAGATATGTTGTTAATTACCAACCAAAGCAAAATTGCTATAGTATTTTCCAAAGGCATTGATGGAAAAAAACAAATTAAGGCGCGTGTCTTTGAAACACCGGCCCATGGAGTCTGCACCTTTATAGAACATTTTGATGGTATTGAAAAATATTATAAAGATAATGAAGATATTGTAATCTTCCAAAATTCTACGGAACTAATAGAAAAAGCCAGGTATTATTTAGAGAATGAAGAAGAAAGAGAAAAAATTGCTCAAACCGGCAGAAAAAAAGTCTTAGAAAACTATACATATGAATTGAGATTTGAAAAATTATTTGATCAGATTAATTTTAATAAAAAAATAAATATTATCACCAAATTATTTGGCAAGGCAGTATATAAAACAATGTGTATATTTTTTTAGCTTTATGAAAAACTATTTTAAAATTAAATATATAAAAATTTTATATAATAAAATAAAAAATAAAACCATTTTAAATTACTTAAAAAAGCAATATACCCAACCCACACTTAAACAAACAAAAATTAATAATTATAAAATTGCAGTATTTTTAAATGATGGAATTGGCAGACAAATTTACGGCTTAAAACAATATGAAAAAGTACATACTGATTTTTTAAAAACAATTATTAATAAAGACTGGATTTGCCTGGATATTGGAGCAAATATTGGTTATTACACTTTGCTATTATCAAAACTGGCTAGAAACGGAAAAATTTATTCTTTTGAGCCAAATTCTACAAATTTTCAATTATTAAACTTAAATGTATACATAAATGATTTTCAAAATGTAATTACAAATCAAATTGCTTTAAGCAATGAAAATAATTATCAAAATTTTAAAATTACCAAAGATAGTGCATTTGCATCATTTAAAAATACTGAAAGATCAGAAGTTATTAATACAGTTAAAGTCAAAACAAAAAAATTTGATGATTATGTACGAGAAAAAGGGATTGAGAAAATTGATTTTATAAAAATTGATGTTGAAGGTGCTGAGAAATTAGTATTAGATGGCGCTCAAAATGTATTAGACAGTTTGAGACCAAAAATCATATTAGCTGAACTATGCGAGGATAATCTCAGGCCGTTTAATGCTAATAAAGAATCAATTATCAATTTTCTGAAAAATTTAAATTACTCACCATTTAATTTATCCAACAATAAACTAACACTAAATGTTCAAACTAAAAGCCAGGATATATACTTTGTCCATCAAAGTTATCTAGATCAGATATAATTATGAAATTTTTCTTTTTAAGTGTACACAATAGACCTAGCGGCGGCACCAAGGTTTTGAACCAAATGGTTAATTTATGTATTGAAAAAGGATTTGAGTCATACTATGTAACAGCAGAAAACCAGGCCCAGCCGGCAAGTTTTATGGAAAACCCAAGCCCAGCCATAACATTGGATGATTTTGTTAATAAATGTGAAAAAAATGACATTGTTATTAATTGCTGGCAAAACAAAAACACACATCAAGCTGTAATGAAATGTTCAAGCCAACATAAAATTTTTTGGCAGCATGGCGTACACATACCTTATGACAAAGATTTTGATAATCAAAAAATTTATGATCCCAATACTTATAATCAATATTGGAATGTAAGCCAGGCATGCGCAAATTTTATAAAAAAAACATACAAGCTTGAAAAAATGGAAATTGTTCATCCCTTTTTTGATGATAATACTCTGCTCCAATATATAGATTCAGACTCAAAACGAAAAGGAATATTAATAGTTAGAAGAAGAGGGCAAGAAGCTATTCATGATATATTAAAAAAATTTCCAAAAGAAAAACTTACTATAATGAATCAAACTTTTACAGACAATTCATTATATAAAGAATTAATAAATCACAAATATTTTATTTCATCTGATGCTGGAGTAAATGGCAATATATTAACAACAAACCGTTTTGAAAAATACTCATTACAATTAACTAGATTAAAAAATAAGATATTTGGAAAAAAAAATTTAGTGAAGCCGATGCCACCATTATTAGGCTTTCCAATGACTGCCTGCGAAGCTGCTTGGCTGGGCACAATAGTAATCGGCTTTGCCATGGGCGGTGGACTTGAATGGATGACTGATGAAAATATTTATTTGGCAAAAGACGGCGATATCAATTCCCTGCTAGCCAAAACCAAAGGAGCAGTAGAAGATTCTGAAAAAAATCATAATAAAAAAAGACAAAAAGCATTTGATGCAGTTAAAAAATTTAACAAAGAACATACTTGGAATCAAATGACAAAACTATTAAATTTATGAAAAAAATATCCATTGTCACCGCTTCATTTAATAGTGAAAAATTTATTGAACAAACAATAAATTCGGTTTTAAGTCAAAATTACCCAAATCTTGAATATATTATCATTGACGGCAGCTCAACTGACAAAACCGTTGATATTATCAAAAAATATCAGCATAGCCTAGCCTACTGGACAAGCGAAAAGGATAACAGTATGTATGATGCAATAAACAAAGGCTTTCGAAAATCAACAGGTGACATTATGGGCTGGCTAAATTCAGATGATTTGCTTCATCCGGGAAGCTTGTCAGTCATAAATCAAATTTTCAGTCAATTTGATAATGTAAATTGGGTAACTGGCATACCAACCAAGTGTGACTCACAGGGCAGGACTTGTAAGGTAGCGGATTTGCCGATTTGGTCAAAAGAAAAATATTATATCGGACAATTAAAAAGTATTCAGCAAGAATCAACTTTTTGGACAAGATCTTTATGGGAAAAGGCTGGCAGCAAATTAGATGAGCAATATACACTGGCAGCTGATCATGAATTATGGGCCAGATTTTTTTTATATGAAGATTTATATACAATAAATGCTTTATTGGGATGTTTTCGAAAACATGATTATCAATTGACTGAAGAAAAAAGAGATGAATATTTTAAGCAAGTTAATCAAATTAGAAATCAATATAAAAAGAAAATAAAAGGTATCAATTATTTGTCTTATAAAACTAAAACTTTTGCGAATAATATTCTGCCAGGATTTATTACAAAATCAAATAAGTATAATAAGCATTTTATAAAAAGAAAATTGATAACATACAATTTTGAAAAAAATAAATTTGTTATCAAATAGATATTTATGAAAAAATATATTAAAAAAATCTTCTCGAATTTCGGATATGATTTAATAAATAAACAAGCTTCAGAAAGGCAATCATTAAAAGGAGCTCTTCAGCAAATCAAAAAAAATTGGACGCCAGAGGTTGTGATTGATGTCGGCGCAGCTTTTGGCACCTGGACTAAAGAATGTTATAAAATTTTTCCAAAAGCACAATACTTATTAATTGAACCTTTGACAGAATATAACCGATCTTTAGACAAACTAAAAAATGAAAAAAATAATATAATTACGATCAATACAGCAGCTAATTCCACAACAGGTACAGTTTTTTTTAACATGCATAAAGATCTTGTCGGTTCTTCATTAAAAAATGAAATAGAAGGCCAGGAAGTTGATGGGAAAAAAATTGAGGTAAAAAGCATTACATTAGATGATGCCTGTATGCAAAATAATCTATCTGGGGACTTTCTTATAAAAATAGATGTTCAGGGAGCAGAATTAGACGTATTAGAAGGCGCTAAGAATATTTTTGATAAAACTGAATGTATTATACTTGAAGTCTCCTTATTTAAGTCTTTTATTAACGGCCATGATTTATTTGATATTATCTCATATATGAAAAATATTGGATTTGTTCCATATGATATTTTCGGATTTTTATACCGCCCATATGATAATGCATTATGCCAAGTAGATATAGTTTTTGTAAAAACAAATAGCAATTTTCGAAAATTTCAGGGTTATGCATCAAAAGAGCAAAGAGAAAAACAAAATGAAAAGTTTGAAAAGAAAATTGATGAATTACTTTAATTATTATGTTAGTTTCAGCTATTATCCCAACTCATAACCGCTCAAAACTCCTTCAACGGGCAATTAATAGTGTTTTATCCCAAACATATAAAAATTTTGAAATAATTATTATTGATGATGGATCGAATGATAATACTCAAAATATTTGTCAAAAATTTATTGATGAAAATGAAAACATTAGATATATTAGAAATGAAAATTCAGCTGGCGGCGCTGAAGCCAGAAATATTGGTATGCGCCAGGCAAAGGGTGAAATAATTACATTCCTTGATGATGATGATGAATGGCTGCCGCAAAAACTTGAAAAGCAAATTGAAATATTTAAACAAAATCCTGAGGTTGGGATCGTTGGTACAAATTATTTTTGGATAGATGTTGAAAAAAATCACATTAAAAAAATAAAACTGCCTCAAAAACAATCACTGAAAACATTGCTTTTAGAAAATACGTTGGGAAGTTTTTCATTTAATGCAATTCAAAAAAGATTATTTGAAAAATATGGAGGTATACGGCCAGATATGAAAAGCTCTCAGGACTGGCATTTTTGGCTAAAGTTAGCGCCAAATACAAAAATCCTTATCACAGATAATTATTTAGTGAAATATTATAACTATAGTGGTGATCCAAATAGAATATCAAGCTCCACTGATCGGGCAATTGAATCCAGAAAAAAAGTGCTACATGATTATCAAAATCAAATGTCATTTTTTGTAAACCTCAAACACAAACTTTGGATCTGGCAGAGAAGAAACTATATTTATAAAAAAACCAATAGCAAATTTATTAAAGCTATAACATATAGACTTTTTAAATATTCTCATGATATTGTTCAAAAAATACTCAAATCAATTTATATAAAATAAATGAAAAAAATACTTTTTGTCTATCGCGGGCAATTTCAAAAAAAAATAATGGACACCGTCCCAGATTTTAAAAACATGCCAACTGAATTTTTATATGGCATGAATTTTTTAGATAAAGAAAAATTTGAAACAGATTATATAATTGCTCCTCGCACAGAAAAAAGAAAAGGCATTAGAAAATTAACCTGGCTTTTAGAATTTCCCTTTGCCAGAATAAGTAAAATAGGATTACCTTCAGAAATATATTCTTTATATAAAGACAGGCTCAATAATGCTGATTATATATTCTGTGTAAATGATCAAACCAGTATGGGTATTTTATTTGCAAAGTTCATTGGCAAATTAAAAAGGCAAAAAGTAATTTGCTTAATAATGAGCTTGCCAGAAAGAATAAAATACTTTCGATGGTGCTGGCCAATTCGATGGCTTATAAATGCAATGCTTAAAAAAGCAGACTTGCTTTTAACTTTATCAAATTTTGTCCAAAAAGATTTAATCAAAGACTTTAGGTTAAATGCTCAAAAAGTAAAAACATTTTATTTTGGAGTAGATTTAAATTTTTGGAAACCTATTGATATTGAAAAACAAAATTTTATTCTCTCCATTGGAAATGACATGAATAGAGATTATCAAACTCTAATAAAAGCATTACCTGAAAATATTCATTTAAAAATAATTACTAGAAAAAAAATTGATATTCTAAATAAAAATATTGAAATATTGTCTGATATTTCAGATGAACAGCTACGAAAATTATACAATCAATGCTTATTTGTTGTCATTCCAAGTATAAAGCTTAAAAATGAATCCTCAGGGCTGAGCTGTACTTTACAGGCAATGGCTTGCAAAAAGCCGGTTATCATCTCCAATACACCTCCAATATCTGAAATATTTGAAGATAATAAACATTATCTTACTTATCAGCCGGAAAATCCTGAAAATTTACGAAAAAAAATTATCACTTTATATAATGACAATAATTTACAAACTTATATTGCAGAAAATTCTTATAATCATGTGCAAAAATTTAATGCAAAAAAAATGGCAACACAATTAGAACAATTTATTGAATCTAATTAATTTTCTTTTCTAAAACAAAAAAATAATGTTTTGCATTTAGAACTGGTCGCAGTTCTTTTTTAATTTTAAATTTTTCTTCAAACTTTTTTCTTATTTTTCTTTTTGAAAAATTCCTTCTTCCCAATTCCCAATAATGCTCTCCCCTATTTTCAGCTTTTTTAAATAAAGGTATTCTAACAAATGATTTTATTAACTTTCTGCCTGTTATTGTTTCAATCAAAGGAAATCGAAATATAAATTCAAAAGCAACACTTGAATATGGCAAAGACACGATAACAAATTTTTTCGTCACTCTGAATATTTCATTTAAAGCTTTACCTACATCTTTCCATGGCAAATGCTCTAAAATTTCGCAAGCCAGCACAACATCAAACAATTCATTTTCAAATGGCAATTTTCGTACATCAGCTACATAATCTGGATTTAACTGCTTGTCAAAATCACAGGTTATTACTTTATAATTATTTTGTCGCAAATAATTTGTAACTGTCTTATTCCCTACTCCAATTTCTAATATTCTATCTGGCTTCAACTTTCTAACCAAGTCAATTTGATAATAATATGTAATAAAACGCCTCAAACTATCATAATTGGAATAATAATGCTCTTTTGGAACCTGGGTTTCATAATTATTATTCATAATTTTCTAAAAAATTTAGAATGGTATAAAATTGCATTAACTTTAGCTTTATTTAAATCAACTAATTTGGATATTCCATGCTTTTTATATGAAAAATCCAGCCTTTTATCAAACACATCCTGAAATAATTTCATGTATCGTTCTGCCATCAATTCTGCAGTAAATTTATAATTTTCAATTTTACTTAAATAATGCTGATAATTTTCATAAATCTCAAATAATTTTTCTTCTAAATTATTTTCATTGAACTCCAAACCGTACTGGCTGCAATACTCAGGTAAAGCTCCGCTATTTATATATAAAAGTGGCAAACCGCACATTGCCCCTTCTATATGATGCATTCCTGCTGGCTCATTTCTGCTGGCTGTAATATATACGTCGTGTTTTCTTAATTCTCCAGCTAGATCGTGTCCAGATAAAGGCTCTATTAAATTAACATTTTTATAATTGATATCAGCTGGATAATTTCCAATAAAAGTCAGCTCAAATTTATTTTTAAAATTATCTTTTTCAAGTAAATCATCTATTTTTTTATAAATATCATGGCCCTTTAAATAGCTTGCGCCCCAATGATGAGTTACAAGTTTTAATCTTCTATCTTGTTTAAAATCAAAAGCTTTCTCCTGTCTATTAAATATATTTTGATCAGCTCCATTATGAATAACCTGCCAGGGCTTTTCTGGATCAATGCCTGCCTTTTCTAATAAAGGTTTTAACCAGCTGGCAATATAAACAGTATAATCTGAATATTTATTGGCCAAAACAAGTTTTTTATTTACAAAATCAGTGCCCTTTCTCTCATCACACTCATTTATTCTATGAATAATAGCAGTTTGAGGATTTTTAATTTTATATAAATACGCATCCCAAAAAGAATATGCTGATGATTCTGTTAAAAAAGGGCTGATATGAAAAATAATATTAATATTTTTGTCTTTCAAATTATTTACAACTTCAATATTATTTTTTTCCAAATAATTTCGTAAAAAATTGGCAAACTGCATTCCGCCGCCATATGGACCCTGTTTGAATTTTATATTAAAGCTCACTTTCATAATTTTGAATAAATTCTTTCAAAATACTGTGCTGAAATTTTTTGCCAGGAATAGTTTTTTATTTTTATAAATCCGTTTGATACTAATCCTTCTTTAAGTTCATTATTTACTAATATTTCTTTTGCATATTTCACCAAACATTCTCTATCTTCCACTTCACACAAAATTCCGTCTTTTTGATGATCAATAACATCAGGAGATAACCCAACATCTGTTGAAATTATGGGCACGCCACAGGCCATTGATTCAGCAATTGCTTTTGGCCCACCTTCAATTCTGGATGCCACAATATATAAATCTAAAACATTATAATAATCTACAATATCTAAAAAATTATTAAAAAAATTATGAGTATAGGTAATATTTGCTTTTTCAAGTCTTTTTTTTACATAGCCTCTGGCTGGTCCGGTTAATAAAACATGAATATTAAATTCCTTGGCCAGTCTTTCCATAACATCGCAAAAAACATCAGGACCTTTTTCCATTTTTGGCTCATTCCCCTCTCCCCAGCCACTGCCATCCTTTTGAAACGATCCAATAATCGTTTTATTTTTAGGCAAATTAAGCCTGGTCTTGATTTCTTCTTTTTCTTCCCTGCTCTTGCAAATAAAGTTATCTAAATCAATACCTAAAGGTATGACAATAATTTTTTCCAAGCTTATACCATGCCCTATAAGTTGTTCTTTTGTCTTCTGGCATGCAGTATGGATAAAATCAGCTCTTTGATTTAACTCTGAAATATATTTCAGTCGTGGATCATTATTAATTATGTGAAACCAGGTGACTACGACTTTATTTGACTTGTGTATTTTTCTAATGCCATTTTTTCGAACAAAAGTACCGACTGATCCAAAATGGAGAATTTTATTTCTAATAAACGGGGTAAAAACAGTTTGCCTGGCTTTAAAATTAGTTGGCAGATTTTTTATTATTGAAAATCCGATCCAATCAGTCACCCAATTTACATTTTCTCCAATATATAACAAGTCTGCTTTGCTAAAAACATTTTTAAACGTTTCAATGAATATTTTTATTATTTTTTTTATCTTATCAAGCATTTTTATTATTTATTTCATTTTGAACCCGTTGAAGGTCTGCATCCATCATCATTTTAACTAATTCTGGAAATTTAACTTTTGGTTCCCAGCCCAATTTTTCTTTCGCCTTTGAGGACTTGCCATGAAGAGCCATCACTTCTGCTGGCCTGGCAAACCGGGGGTCAATAGCAATGTATCTATTCCAATCATAAATCCCAACGCACCTAAATGCTTCATCTAAAAAATCTCTGATAGAATGCGTTTCGCCAGTTGATACTAAATAATTATCAGGTTCCGATTGCTGCATCATCAAATGCATTGCTTCCACATAATCTCCGGCAAATCCCCAGTCTCGCTTGCTGTCTAAATTACCTAAACTGATTTTATCTGCAACACCTAATTTTATTCTGGCCACCCCATCAGTAATTTTTCTGGTTACAAATTCCTTTCCTCTGATCGGCGATTCATGATTAAACAATATTCCATTAACGCAAAACATCCCATAACTTTCTTTAAAATTAACGCTTATCCAAAAAGCATACAATTTTGATATCGCATAAGGGCTTCTGGGATGAAAGGGCGTATTTTCTCTTTGTAATCCTTCTTCATTGCTGTTTCCAAACATTTCACTGGTAGAAGCTTGATAAAACTTAGCATTTGGACAATAGTTTTTTATTGAATTTAGCAAATACAACACTCCAAGAGCATTTGTTTCTGTAGTCAATTTTGACTGTTCCCAGGAGGCACCGACAAATGACTGCGCTGCCAAATTATATACTTCATCAGGCCTTAAATTTTTTATTATATTCATTAAAGAACTCTCATCTGTCATGTCTCCAGATATATATTCAACCTGATCTGTAATTCCTAAATAATCTAAATTACTAAAATTTGGATTTGTATAGCGTCGGATTAATCCATATACTTTATATCCATTATCAATTAAATGCTTTGCCAAGTACGGCCCGTCCTGGCCTAAAATTCCAGTAATTAATGCTTTTTTCATATGACTATTATTTTTCTTCCCTCCGCTATTTAAATTTTTTTTTATATACCAATCATAAGTAGATCTAATTCCCTGATCTAATGAAATTTTATATTTCCATCCCAAATTATTCAATTTAGACACATCAAGCAATTTCCGTGGCGTTCCGTCAGGTTTTGATGAATCCCAATTAATATTTCCCTGATAACCAACAATGTTTTTAATCATTTCTGCTAATTCTCTGATCGAAAGATCTTCTCCTGTGCCAATATTTACAATTTCAGAATCATTATAATTTTGCATTAAATAAACACAGGCATCGGCCAAATCATCAACATGTAAAAACTCCCGCTTTGGAGATCCTGTACCCCACAAATTAACCTCTGGCTTATTTTCCACTTTTGCATCATGGAATTTGCGAATCATAGCTGGCAGAACATGGCTGGTTTTTAAGTCAAAATTATCATTTGGACCGTACAAATTAGTGGGCATGACTGAAATAAAATTTGTATTATGCTGCCGATTATAAGACTGGCACATTATAATGCCGGCAATTTTGGCAATCGCATACGCATCATTTGTTTTTTCTAATGGCCCGGTCAAAAGATACTCTTCTTTAATCGGCTGAGCGCATTCTCTGGGATAAATGCATGAGCTGCCTAAAAACAATAATTTTTTCACCCCGCTTTTATATGCACTGTCAATTACATTAGCTTGAACTTTTAAATTTGAAAAAATAAAATCTGCTGGATTTTCCTTATTGGCTAAAATCCCACCGACTTTTGCTGCTGCTAAAAAAACATATTCCGGCTTTTCTTTTTCAAAAAATTCCTGTGTTTTTTTTTCATCCATTAAGTTAAGCTCTTGTCTGGTTCTAAATACCAAATTTTCAAATCCTAAATCTTTTAATTTTCTCATTATTGCTGAACCGACAAGTCCCCCATGTCCGGCAATATAAATCTTTGAATCTTTCTGCATATTATTATAATCCGAATCTACGAATGCACCCGAATACACCGAATATAAATGATTAAATTACTAGGATCATTTTTAATAATTCAGCTCATTTGTGGAATTTCTGATAGCAATTCGGGTCATTCGGATTGTAAATTCGAATCAGTATTTTTTAATAGAACAAATATTATTCTCTTTTTTTAATTCCTCCAAATCATAATTTATCATTATATCAATTAATTGCTGAAAAGTAACTTTTGGCTGCCAGCCCAATTTTCCTTTTGCTTTTGATGGATCTCCCAACAACAAATCAATCTCAGCTGGTCGATAATACCTGGGATCAATTTTTATAATCGTTCTGTTTGTTTTTTTATCAATTCCTTTTTCTTCAAGTCCAATCCCCTCCCAGACAATATCAAATCCCAGTCTTTTAGCCGTTTCTTCCACAAATTCCCTCACTGAATGAGTCTCTCCTGTAGCAATCACATAATCTTCTGGTTCGCTTTGCTGAAGCATCATCCACATTGCTTCTACATAATCCTTCGCATATCCCCAGTCTCTTTTTGCATCCAAATTTCCTAAATACAAAGCGTCTTGAAGGCCCAGTGATATTCTGGCCATAGCTCTGGTTATCTTTTTTGTTACAAATGTTTCACCGCGCCGCTCTGATTCATGATTGAACAAAATACCATTGCAGGCAAACATATCATAGCTTTCCCTGTAATTTTTCGTAATCCAATACGCATAAACTTTTGCGCATCCATATGGGCTTCTTGGATAAAATGGTGTTGTTTCCCTTTGCGGCGTTTCTGTCACTTTTCCAAACATTTCTGAAGAAGATGCCTGGTAAAATTTTGAATTTAGGTTCAGCTGGCGCATTGCTTCTAAAATCCTGGCAGTAGATAGTCCTGTAACATTGGCAGTATATTCTGGAATATCAAAACTGACTCGAACATGGCTTTGAGCTCCCACATGATATATTTCATCTGGTTTGATTTTTGTTAAAAGCTGAAATAAATTGCTGCTGTCAGATAAATCGCCATAATGCAGAAACATTTGTGTGTTCATTAAATGAGGATCTTTATAAAGATGGTCAATTCTTCGGGTGTTAAAATCGCTTGCTTTACGGATAATACCATGAACTTCATAACCTTTTTCTAACAACATTTCTGCTAAATATGAACCATCCTGGCCAGTAATACCTGTGATCAATGCTTTTTTCATATATTTTTATTCCCTGCCTCCTTTAATGCTTTTATAATTTGATTATGATTAATTTTATTTGACCCGACAAATCCGTTTGTATTAAATGGTGTTTGTTTATTAAATTCCAGTTCATTGCCATTTATATCAGTTATTTTCCCACCAGCTTCTTCCAAAATGATTTTACCCGCAGCCACATCCCATTCTCCTGTTCTTGAACTGCTGCTAATATAAACTTCAGCCTGACCTTCAGCTAATGCTGCTAATTTCAGTCCAGCGCTTCCAACTCTTTTGTATTGCCAGCTGTATTTTTCTGCCAATGACTTTTCAGTTTCTCCTAAATGAAACATGCTCATTAATATTCGTATTTTTAAAAAATCTTGCACTTTTGAAGCCTCAATTTTTTCTTTTTTATTTTCAATTTCAATAAAAGCTCCCTTCCCTTTAGATGCAAAATATAATTTTTTCTCCAAAGGTTTGTAAATTAAACCAATAATTGGCTGATTATTTTTAAGTAAAGCAAGTAAAATGGAAAAATCCCCTGTTTTATGGATAAAATCTTTTGTTCCGTCCAAAGGGTCAGTCACAAACACCATTTCTTTTCCAATATGACTTTTATCTTCTTTGTTTTCCTCTGATAAAATCCCAAATCCTGAATACTTTTTTAATCCATCTAAGATTATTTTTTCTGAAGCCAGATCAGCAGCAGTAACTGGTGAATCATCTTTTTTCTCAGTTTCAAATTCCTGATCATAATATTTTAAAACTTCTTCACCCGCTTTTTTAATTAATATTTTCAGATCTTCTAATATCTCATCAAGATTCATACGGAATAATTTCATTATTTTTTAGATAATTTAAAATTTCTTCAACACATTTTTCAGGTTCCTGGTTTTCTGTATTAATAGTTAAGTCAGGAGCATTTGGAATCTCATAAGGGTCATCAATGCCTGTAAAATTTTGAATTAATCCCTGCCTGGCTTTGGCATATAAACCCTTCACATCACGTCTTTCACATTCTTCAAGTGGCGTAGCAACATAAACTTCAATATAATTACCGTATTTGCTAATTAAATTTCGATTATATTCTCTTGAACATTGATAAGGTGCAATAGCTGAACAAATCGCAATACCCCGATTTTTCGTTATCTGGCTGGCAATATAGCCGATTATTTTAATATTTATATCTCTGTCTTTTTTTGAAAAACTCAAATTGATAAATAAATCTTTTCTGACAATATCCCCGTCAAGCAAGGTGATTACCCTGTCTTCGGTTTCCATTAATCTCTGATTTAGAATATTTGCCAATGTAGTTTTGCCTGAGCCTGATAAGCCGGTAAAAAATATTGTTAAACCATCTTTATGTTTTGGAGGATGTTTTTTTCTAAGCTCAGCTATTACCTCAGGAAATGAAAACCATTCTGGCACTTCTTTTCCCTGATAGAGCAAATTTCTAAATTCAGTGCCGGAAAGATTCAACGCATTATCTACATGTGAAAGCTCCCTGACCTGGACGTACTTTTTCTGCACAGAATCATAAACGACTCTTTCAAATGTAACAGGCTCAATACCCATTTCATTTTTGTATTTATTAAATAAGTTAATTGCATCATCTTCTACATAAAAAGGCTGTCCGTTTTCATCAGGTCCAGGAGAAGCATGATTTCTGCCCACAATCATATGAGTGCAGCCATAATTTTTTCTTACAATTGCATGAAGTAAAGCCTCACGTGGCCCTGCCATTCTCATCGCAAATGGCAATAAGCTTAATATTGAATTATCTAATTGATTTTGAATAATTCTATAGGTTCTTGCCCTAGTTACATAATCAATGTCCTGGCCAATTTTTGGACCGACAACCGGATGTATCAAAAGTAAACTATTTTCAATTTTATCTTTAGCCCTCATAACCAATTCATAATGGGCCTTATGCATTGGATTTCGTGTTTGAAAAGCAACTATATTTTTAACATTTCTTTCATCAAATATTTGTTTTAATTCTTTAGGCGTGTGTCTGTGCTCTAAAAAGTCATACCGTTTTGGCAAAGCAATTCCCTGAATTTTTCCGCCGACATAAAAATCTTTTGTGTTATCAAAAAATCTTTTTACGCCAATATGATTTTTATTTGATGTGCCAAAAACTTTTTCAGCTTCTCTTTGTTTGTCTGGCTGATAAATTGATTCTACGCTAAGTATTGCCAATGGATTACCAAACTTGTCAGTTAAAACAACTTTTTCCCCTACTTCATATTTATCCTCTTCAACATCAAGGCAAATTGGAATTGGCCATAATTTGCCATTTGCCAATCTCATCTGATCTAAAACTAAATTATAATCATTTAAATTTAAAAAACCTTCCAACGGAAAAAAACCGCCATTCATTAATAATTCTAAATCGCAAATCTGCTTATTATTTAAAACAATACTTTTATAGCCTGCAATTTGTGATTTTATTTTAGAAAAATCTTTGTCAATTAATAAATCTTTCATATCACATTTTTCGTACTATGCCCCAAATTTCT
>CAYPKD010000010.1:0-2217 GCA_964411255.1 uncultured Gammaproteobacteria bacterium
CCTGCTGCAATGTATTCACCAACAACATCGATTGTTTGAGTATCGACAAATTTACTTGTTAGCTGAGTGAAAATCAAATTATCGTTTTTGTCTCTGACTGTTATTGAATATTCACTTGAAATGTAAAGGTTTCCAATATTTCCGTTGTTGCTTAGATATCCGTTTAGCGTCCTGATTGGCTGGCTTGCGGGTGTAGTAAGTGAGGAATCCCAATAAACCGTTATAGGGTTTGTTTCTGGATCTTGCCCAGCTATTCCAAAATATACTTTGCCGTTTTTTAATGCGTTTCCAGAATCGTCATGGTAGAAATCAAATGGTTGCTGAATCTTTTTAACGGTCATTTTGTTGATCCTCTCTTTGTTGTCTGGTTGCTTGCATTGCTGATCTAATCCACTTGTCAGGATCTTCTTTTATAAATCTATCTGTTTCTTTAGCAAAGTTTTGAAACTTTTTGAACTTTGCGCTATTTAAAATTATATTTACCGCTTTATCTTCATTGTCCGGCAATGTTCTAACTGCTCTTATAAAATCATCACTTGATATTAAATCGTCTGCTAATTGCAGTATACCTCTATTTCCACCAGGAGCCATTGACTTAGCTAAAGCCATCATTGAAGCAAATCTTGGGCTTACCATTGCAGAAACTGCTATCCCTCCAGTTTTCAAAAGCTTAGTTGTTAATCCGGCTGCTCCATCCATAGCTTTTTCAATTGCGTTTAGTCTTCCGGTTCCTATAAATCTTTCTGTGTCTGCAATTGATCTGGAAACCTTTGCGAATGAGTTCAATAAATCCCTGTTTTCTTTTGGTAAATTACTCATTAAAGCATTATATGCTCGTGGTTCTCTTCTTAATCTTTCCCAAAAATCAGCAAAGTTTTTAAATGAAAGTTTTCCACTTTTTGATTGTCTTCCCATAGCCACAGACAAGCCAGATGCTACAACTTCTTGCCTTTGGTCTTCTGGTATTCGCTTTATAAAGTTTATAAAATTATCTTCGTTACCATCTGGCAATTTTTTTATTGCACTTGTTAGTGGATCCACTATAGATTTATCCAACTCTCTGCCAAAAATAGATTTTATATCATCTTCAAGGCTTTTTCTTATTGCAACTGTTTTTCTGGCTGTATCAAACAATTCAAGTTGCCCAAAGCTTTCAGCTACCGCCCTTTGATCATCCAATAATTGCGACTCTAATTTTTTTATCAATCCAGATTCAGCATTTTTAAATGGGCCTGATTTTTTAACTCTTGCTTGTGTTAATTCTTTTCTGACATCGTCCAGTAGTGCGTATGTTGGAAGTTCATCAATAGTTTTTTCTTGCACCTCTTGAATAGCTCTTTGTGTTGGTTGGGGTACTCCAAATTCAGAAACAAATTCGCCCTGATCGTAATCAGCAACCACATTATCAATTGTTTCTTTTACGGTTTTTTTCTTAGGCGATAGTTTTCTATAAATCATTTTTTCAGTTGGTGTTAAATTATCAAACCCATTTAATTCGCCTGCACGTTTATTTATGAAAGAAATTACATTATCTGTTTTTACTTTTGTTTTTGGATTAATACTTTTCTTTAAATCTGAATACATTTTATTTGATTGTTCTTCTAATGCATCTGCAGCCTGCTTCATTCTGTTTTTTATATCAAAACTTAAAGTTGAATACTCCTCTGTACCGCCCAATTCCTCTATTAATTGAATCCCTCTTTCGACTATCTTTTTTTTACCTTCAATTTCTAACTGCTGAGCTTTTGAACCCGGCAATGATTTAATTGCTTGAGAATAGCTTTTAAATGCTTGGTTAGTAGTTAAGTGGTCCGGTTGTAGATGCTCTGTTATGCCTAGTTTTTCAGCTTCAATAAAAGTATCTTCATCAAGTGGTAATTCCTGGGCTAATTTTCTAATCTCATTTTGTTTTGTGAATTTGCTTGTCGCTGCCGCTCTTGAAGTTGCGCCAAATTCAGCAGCCCCACGAGTAGCAACATCTTCAATCGTTTCTTTTGTTGCTGGAACTAGCTTTTCTAGTCCTTCTCTAGCTAATCCAATTCCTTTTTTTGCTATTCCTGGAACTGCTGAAATAACTTCTCCAACTGGCTCGGCTGCTGCTGCCAGTGCAACCTCTGATAGATCAGCATCGCCACCCATTTGTTGTTGTAGTGATTCAATTCCGGCTTGTGTTGCAGCTGCGCCTATCATTCTACCTCTAAGACTTGGTTGCTTTGC
>CAYPKD010000011.1:0-1653 GCA_964411255.1 uncultured Gammaproteobacteria bacterium
GGTATTAATATCTTTTTTGATTTTACTTAAAGGCAAACCTATCATGTAATCCAGAGCTATGCGTATATTTTGTTCGGCACTTTTCCTATCGCGGGGATTACCCTCTTTGTCAAATACCTGCAAGTTGTCTATAATGCAATGGTATAGAAATTTGTACATCTCGTAAAGACTTATAGCCTTGTTCGTATTTGTTTTTGCCTCAAAATATGCATCCATTCTTTTTTGTATTACCTTTTCGGCTTTTGCCGATTCAAATACTTCCAGGCAATGGTATTCATTTTCAATTGCAGCGTAAGCTGATCGCTCAAGGGTATTGACCCATTTTCCCAGCCTATGGGAAATAGCATGAAAGGTATCAGGCTGCCTGTTAATCCCGGCCAACGCTGAACCGGTGGCCGAACAAATACCCTGTCCTTCATCGCTAACCACCAAAATAACCTCAATGCCATTTTCCCTGAGCTTATTAAAATGATTTATCCAGTCTTGTGTTTTTCTTGATTCAGCCAGTTCAATCCTTAATATGGCTGTACTCACCGGGTCAACCGTGATCAGAATCGGTGTCGAATACGAATACATCTCATCGACCGCCAGAGAGACATACAAAATAGTGCCACCATCAACATGAAATGTATCAGGCAAGTACTTCCCGATTTTATTTAGATTCTGGCTGATTGTTCCCACAGAGGTATTTTTCATGCCCATTTTTTTTAGTATACCTGAAATAGCAGGAATACTGCATTTTCCCTCCATTCTCAACAATAGGGAACACTCCATGGATTTTGTTTTTTCCTCGATCATAAGCTCTTTTTTAGAGGGTGTGCTTTCCACATAGAAATAATCTTCAATTGCACTGCTAAGTTGTGAAGAAAGCATGTAAACAAAAGTTCTGGATATTGCATATTTTTTTGCCATACTGGTTATAATGCCCCATCTATTGTATAGCAGTGCCATGAAAGCAATATGAAGCCTGATTTCTACGGTCAGGTCGCCGCGGCGTAAAAATTTCACTCCCTTGGACATGGGCGGCTGACAAATATTTAAATTTACCATGAGATTTAAAATTTAGTTATATAAACGTATTTGATAATTTGACAAAATTAGTAAAATTATTTATCTTTGCAAAATGAAAACAAAAAAAGGAAGATCAGTTGATTTAAAAGGGATTAGACCTGATAAATTAGATGAATGGATTCGACAAGACAGAACCAGAAAAGCTGCAATAAAATGCCAAGCATTAATTGCTTTAACAAAAGGTGTTAGCGTTACTGAGGTATGTGAAGTTTTGGATGTTACAAGGGAAAGCCTAAGGCTTTGGAGAAAACGACTTAGAGAAGAAGGTCTGGAAGGTTTTACTGCTCATAAAAACAAGGGCAGAAAGTCTTATTTAACAAAAACAATTAGGAAGGATTTAAAAAATGTAATGCTTGAGCCACCCCAAAAGCTAGGATATAATGAGAAATATTGGGATGGGAAAATGGTATGTCGATACCTGAAAGAAAAATGGAATATTGAAATATCTGTGCGTACCGCTCAAAATTGGATAATAAAAATAAACATGAGAAAGGTTGCAAGAAAAAGAATTAAAAATGTCCGATAACTTGATTTGTAGATTCGTTTTTCTCAAATTTGTAAACCGGAATATGAAAAATGCCA